>NZ_RPEM01000040.1 GCF_004745575.1 Pseudotabrizicola sediminis
GAGCCGAACAGTATCTTAACCCCAACGAATGGGCAAGATTTTAGATGTTGGATCCAACGTTACCACGACTGCGAACTGTTGGGCGGACGTGAACTGACTGAAGGCTAGTATCCGATCTCGAAGTATTTTTGATCGGCCACGGGCCGGTAGGCGGGATCGTGATGCTGTCCTCGGCCGTGCAAGCCTTTGCCGAAGAGCAGCGGGTCATCGCCGGCGTGATCACCCCCTCAATGTGGTCGAACGCCTGCCAATCTGGGCGCTGTTCGCCGGACGGAGCGGGCACGAAGCACGGCTGTAAGCCACTGGGTGGCTGGAAGTTCAGCAAAACCATCAACGGTGCAAAAGCCGAATATATCCTGGTTTAGGACGCGATGGCCAACCTTGCGCCGGTGCGGATGCCCTGAGCGACGAACAGGTGTTGATGTGCCCCGACGTCATGTCCGCCAGCTTCGGCGGTGCCGAGATTGGCAAGGTTCGCATCGGCGACATGGTGGCGGTGTTCGGGCGGGGCCCATTGGTTCCTCAACACCATTCCGTGCAGCGTCGCAAGTGCAGCGACAATCGGGCGTTCAAAGCGAAGGTCTGAAAGGTCCCGCACTGCAGACACTACACGGTCAATCTCGCCGCGGAGAGCACCAGCGACCGGTTTGGCAAAGCCGCAATGCGGCGTCGAGATTGCCCCTACTGGCCGTTTTGGGCCGCGCGCGTCGACGCTGCCGTCGCCTTCGCATAGGGCGGAGAGGAGACCGACGGTGCTGCGGCATGGCGACTGCAGCGAGACCAAGGTAGCAGTCACCTATGAAAGGCGCAGCGAACCGATCTGTTGATTTCTACGATGGAGCGACCACAGTCGTCTGTGGGAATGGATTGGGCACGATCTCTCAGTCAGCGCTCGTCTTGCCAGCTTATCCTTCGCCGGGCATATTAACAGGGCAACACCAACATATCGGGGATGTGACCTGCTGCCTCCGTACGAGCTTTGCCCGGAATTTCGCTTGCTCCTTCTGAAACTCGCGGAAGGGTTGGAGCAGGATCTGGGTTTGGTCGCCTCTCGCTTGGCCATTGTCATTCACGGCGCTCGGAGGACCGAGGGCTTGATCCGTTACGATCTTTCACTGGGCAGCGACGACGAATTGATCGGGGCCATGAGAAGAGCTTTTCCCTATCGCGGAACCGGGCACTTCAGTGTGCGCCTCGGAAAGCTTGGCGGTCTTGATCTTTTCAACGTCGCCGCTGCCGACGTCGAGGCGGCGATCGTGCGCGCTGGGCAAGCAAGGCGACTGGGTGGTGGATCGATCTGAGGCATATCCAAAATGTCCTGTTGCCGGTTATTGGCGGATGCCCGGAGTGCGCCGGCTCCCAATCTCTGTTGAAACGAAGGTCAAGGTCCGCAGCGGGCCGAACAAGTTGCTGGCAAACCACGAAGGGTCAGCGGGGATGCTGCACCGCCGCAAGGCTCCAAGGAGCCTTTTGCGAACGATCGTTCCTCGGTCTGGATCGATGCAAGGCGCTCGTGATCTCTCCTGCTTGACCGATCCTCTGGTTCAGACGAATCTAAACGCAGGAGATTGGTCCCTAGAATAACCCAACTGCACCTTGGCGTTTTGTTCGGTTTCAGCAACCCTTCATGCGATAGAGGCGAACGATGCCTGGAAACAAGAGATTGGGCAGAGTAAGCTATCGCGGCATCATGGCACTTGGCATCGGCGTGGTGTTCGTGTGGTTTGCCGTTAGGCCCGAGCTTTTCGCCGAAGCTCCACCATTTCCCATCCGTGTCATCATGTTTGCGGCCGGCGCTGGACTTGCCTACGGCGGGATGGTTTCGATGCGCTATATCTGGAAACGCGGCAAGCTCGTTCGGTCAAATGCTCCGGTGGCCGCCGAAATCTGCGTTCTTGAAGACGACGATTCTGATCGAGGAACCGAGACAGTTCATGTTCGCGTAAACGGTCGTTGTCAGGCCGTGGGCGTTGATCGCTCTGGGGCAGTTCACAAGTATGTCGACGGTATCGTCCGCAGGGGTGAGGTCTGGTTGGATGGCAATGGCACCGTCTATGCCGTCGCAATTTCGAGGGAACATATCAACACCCTGATCAGTGGAAGGGAAATTCCAGCAAATCGTTTCGGCTCAAAGGAATAGGACCAAAGCGCTTTCTCTTGCAGTCGAAGTTTTGCCAAGCGAGCTGGTGAACTCTCACTACATGTCCTGAGACCATGCGTTACCTTCAAAATCACGGCAATTGCCACGGGATTATAGTGCCCATGTCGATCTGTAGTTCTGTCCCGCATCAGCGACAGCTAGACTGAAAATGCTGCGGCCACCACGAACGGCCGGTTCAGTGAAGCCGCGATGCAGCAAGCTGCAGACGATGAACGGCGAAAGAGGGCCGGATATGCCGATCCTCGAATCGGGACATCGCTCACGGGTTAAAACCAACTTCATTATGCGTCTTTGGCTCGCGAAGGGCGTGAAGGACTCCAC
>NZ_RPEM01000041.1 GCF_004745575.1 Pseudotabrizicola sediminis
CTAGCTGCTATATCATCCAGAACAAACCGTACCATTCGTTTTGATCAGCCGGTAAGCGCATCTGCAGTTGACGCGATCTCTCGTATTAATTATACATTTTGGTTGTGGAGTCTGGCATCCATTTCGCCTCCCAGATTAGAGTTAACCAATATTGTTCCCGATCCAGTTGTCGAGGATAGTGGCCACCAAAAAAAGGTAATTTGTTTATCTGGTGGGGTTGATAGTGTGTCCTCGGCTATTGCTGCAAAAGCTGAGAGCAACTACACTCACGGACTTCTGATCGCTGGTGCCGACTACCCATCAGCGGAACATCAGGGTTTTATAGAGCTTCAAGATCGTGTTGACGCTATTTGCAAAATAATTGGCCTAGATTTAGTAGTGGTTGAGACTAACTTTCGAACTATGATGTCTCTTGATTGGGAGCTTCATCATAGCTTTCTACTGGCAATGTCGCTGCATTACCACTCGGATTTATTTTCTGAAGGGTCTTACGCCCTTGATGCTCCACCGATCAATGAAATTATTCAACATCCATGGGGGAATTGTTTTGCGTTAATGCACCTATTTTCTCTCAAGGCCTTACCCTTGCGGGCCTATGGTAATCTGATGCATCGTGCAGAGCGGGCGAAATTTATTTCAAACTATAGCACTGAACTTATAAATAAACTATCGGTGTGTTGGGTCGATACGTCCACTGGGTCAAATTGTGGACATTGCTTGAAGTGTCGACGAACAAGGGATATTTTTGATCACATTGGTATATCGACTAAAGAGATGTTTAAAAATCACCCAGATCCCTCCAAAAATGAAAAAATTCGGATTCCAAATGATTATACAGTGCGGATGAAACTTGTTGCGTATGCAGATTGGGCAATGTCTATAGAGAAAGATACCCCTCGAGGCCGCGAATTAGAGGGAAATATTGAACGATTGCGCAGATCCTATGTCCGACAGATGCCCTATCGTTAGAATCAGGACATCGTTAGTTCGCTCTGAACAAAGCATCAGGTGATGGGGAACACCTTAGAGTCAGGACTCACAACCAATAGATGACGGTAGCGGCCAAGGCGCAGGCTGAGAGGAACAGGATCGGGCACCTGTCGTATCGGGTTGCGATGCGGCGCCAGTCCTTGATGCGAGCGAACATGTTCTCGATCCGGTGGCGCAGACGGTAAAGGTCGGTATTGTGCGGGATCGGGACTTTGCGACCGGCACGGGAGGGAATACACGGCGAAATCCCCATGTCGATCAGAGCGTTGCGGAACCAATCAGCGTCGTATCCACGGTCTCCGAGCAGGGCCGTCGCTTGCGGAATCGAGGACAGGAGCGCCCGCGCCCCGATGTAATCCGAGGTATGACCCGCCGACAGGAACATCCGGATCGGGCGGCCCTTGGCATCGGCCACAACGTGCAGTTTCGAGTTCAGACCACCCTTCGTCCGCCCGATCAGCCGTCCGCGCCCCCCTTTTGAACCGCAAGGCTCGACGCGGTCCTGTGCGCCTTCGCATGGGTCGCGTCGATCATCACGATCCCGGTGTCCTGCGACCTGGCCGCCAATTCGGTCATGATCGTGGCGAACACGCCCATCCGGCTCCACCGCTTCCAGCGGTTGTAGAGTGTCTTGGGCGGGCCGTAGGCCGAGGGCGCATGCTTCCACATCAACCCATTGCGCTGAATGAAGATAATCCCGCTCAGCACTCGTCTGTCATCGACCCGAGGCTTGCCCCGGGACTTTGGAAAGAACGGCCGCAACCGATCCATCTGCACGTCTGTCAGCCAGTAAAGTTCGCTCATGATCCCTCCCCAAGTTGGAAGTGTGAATCATGCAACCCGCCATCGATCAAGCAGATTTATGGGTCCTGACTCTAGCAACTGTATCTGTCAGGACGTTGTGGCGGTCCATTTCTGACGGCTTTTGCACAGGGCGTTCGCGACGGTGACTAGCTTTCTGGCGACGGCGGTGATGATGACCTTGTGCGGTTTTCCGGCCTTGCGAAGGCGATCTGCGAAAGACTTCAGGCTCGGGTTGTGATGTGCCGCGACCAAAGCCGCTTGAAACATCACGTGTTGCAGGGCACGACGACCACCGGCGATGGCCTATTTTCCGCGAAGGGTTCCGCTGTCGTGCGCAACCGGGGCCAATCCAGTGAGCGCTGCGGCCTCTTCGCCGGTGATGGTGCCAATCTCGGGCATTTCTGCGACCAGCATTGAACTGGCAACCGGGCCGATCCCCGGGATAGTAACGGAGAATAGCGGCGGTCTCCGACAGGCGTTCATCGTTCGTCGTTCAATTGTGGCCTTTGAAGCCTAAAGCATCAGCAGCGAAACAGATGTCCCAAATAGCAGCACGGCCATTCCGCGGCTGAAAGCAATGGACGCCC
>NZ_RPEM01000042.1 GCF_004745575.1 Pseudotabrizicola sediminis
AGAGCAAGCCGTGAAATCACGAAGTTCACTGAGAGACTGCTAAGGGCCGGGCACGATGTGCTTTGTTCGCTCTGGTGTTGGATAGAGAGCGTTGCCTAGACCTTGGTCGGATGCATAGAGTCCAAAGGCGCAGAGGGCTTTGTTGGATGACGCTTGGGCTCGATCTGACTGTGGGTCGAGACGCGCCGTTTGGACCGAAGGCCCAGAACGAAGCCGGGATTCGACCGTGCGGAAACCTCAGCCCCGGATCGGCGCTGCAAGGCCAAAGACTTCGGCCGCTGATTTCCCGGCGGCCAGAGCCTTGGTCCAAGTGGTCTCGCGCGTGAGTTTGGCTTCGGCATCGGCGATAAGGGTTCTGACTTGTATCGGCGACAGCGACACCAGACCGTCATCGTCGCCGATCATCAGATCACCGGGGGCAACGCTGGTTCCGCCGATCGTGACGGGCAGGTTGATGGCGCCACGATCTGCCCCTGTGGGCCCGCGCGGATTGATCCAGCGCGCAAAGACCGGGAAATCATCCCAACCCCCGACTGTTCCCAAGTCGCGCACAGCACCGTCGCAGATAAGGCCGGCTGCTCCCTTTGCGCGCAAATGCCCGGACAAGATGTCGCCGATCATGGCGGCCTCTCGGTATCCGCCCGCGTCGATCACCAGAACCTGGCCGCGCTCGATTACGTCCAGCGCCAGCAAGACCGCGCCGAAATCGGGGGCTTCGCAGCGGACGGTGACGGCCTGACCAAAAAGCCTTGGCTGCTGCCCAGCTGGGCGCAAGGGGCGAAGGGCGGGGTCGATCTGCCCCGCCTCGCAGACCAGATCAACGGCAATCGCCACGGGAATGGCGCTCCAGCGGTCGATCTCGGCCGCGGTCAGTTCAAAAGCGGGGGTGTGCAACGTGACTGGCATGGAACCTCGGGGTCAGTGGTTGGCGTACAGAGCTTTGCCCAAAGCGGCAATCCCGGTCCGGATGGCGTCCAGCGACGGGGATGAGAAATTCAGCCGGGCATGATTGGCGCGCGGGGTCAGGGGAAAGAAAGTCGCCCCCGGCACATAGGCCACCCGTGCTTGCGGCAAGGCCACGCGGCGCATGAAGTCCGTGGTATCGAAGCCCTCGGAAAAGGTAAGCCAAGTGAATAGCCCGCCCTCGGGGTCGGTGGCGGTGATGTCTTGTGGAAGATGCTGGCGGATCGCGTCCAGCATCGCCTCTTTCTTGGCCGAATAAGCCGCACGCAGGGTGGCAATATGGGCCGCAAGGTCATAGCGGTCCAGAAACAGGCTGGCGGCGGCCATGTTCAGGGTCGAGGTCTGCGTATCAGCGGCGACCTTCAAGAGCCCCATGCAAGCAAGAATATCTGGCGAGGCCACAGCCCAACCGATCCGCAGACCGGGCACCAACACTTTCGAGAAGCTGCACAGATGGATGACCCGACCTTCGGTATCCAGCGATTTGAGTGTCGGCAAGTTCTCACCAGTAAAGCGGATATGGCGGTAGGGCGTATCCTCCAGAACGATAAGATCATAACGATTGGCCAGCGCAATCAATTGCTTGCGCCGCGCCAAAGACAGGGTCACGCCGGTCGGGTTCTGGAAATCCGGCACGGTGTAGATCATCTTCGCCCGAGGGTTGGCAGTCAGGATCGCCTCCAGACGATCCGTCTGCATGCCCTCGGCATCGACCGGAACGACGGCATAGCGCGGTTGGCTGGGCTCAAACGCGATCAGCGCGCCCAGAAAGGTAGGGTCTTCGGTGATGATCACATCGCCGGGGTCAATCAGCATTCGTGCCGCAAAATCAAGCCCCTGCTGCGACCCTTGCAGGATCAGGACATCGTCCGCGGTGCAGGACATACCATCCGCCGTCATCAGCCCCGCGATCTGGTCGCGCAGACGCGGCAGGCCGTTGGAGGGGGCGTATTGCATCGAGGCTCCGCCGGGTTTTTGGATAATCTCGTGAAAAACGGCGTCCAACTGTGCCGCTGGGAACAGCGTTGCATCGGGATAGCCGCCGCCAAAAGAGATGATCGAAGGATCCGCGCCCAAAGCCAACAACTCACCAATGGCCGAGGGCTGAACCTTTGCCATTCGTTGCGCGTATCTGGTTGGCATTTGGTTGGGGTCCTGAATTTTGTTAGACTCAGCTGACACGAATAAGCAAGCCGCTGCAAGCAGCGGATGCCGCTCTGCCTGAAACGCTTCATAAAGGTTGGACCAGCTTTGGCACCTTGCCTACCCTTCCAAGATTTGCCCATGAAGAGGTGTTTAAGCAAGACACTCTGGCCGATTCAGGGATACGGCATTGCCGCATTCGAAGGGCTCTGATGATGTGACCGCCCCCCGACGGCATCGATGTG
>NZ_RPEM01000043.1 GCF_004745575.1 Pseudotabrizicola sediminis
ACGAAGATGGGCGAACGCTCCCTCAGGCGGCTTCTGATCATCGGGGCCAACAGCGTCATCATCAAGCGGCACGTTCATGCCGCGGCCCGACCTGGCACCTGGCTGGGCGGGATGCTGACACGCAAGCCAGCAATGCTGGTGCGGGTGGCGATGGCCAACAAGATGGCGCGGATCGTCTGGGCCCTGATGGCCCGGGGCGGCGTCTACCAGTCTCCGGCCGCGGCGGCGTAAGCCGACCGTCGGTCGCGAGAACGTCGGAGCGAANGGCGTAAGCCGACCGTCGGTCGCGAGAACGTCGGAGCGAAAGAGGGCAAAGAGCAGTTTGGCGCAATCGTCGTGAGACGGGATCGGGAGAACCAGTGTGCAACAGAGTGCCTTCGAGCACGCGGCTTTGATCTGGACCCGACCTTCGAACACCATACGGGCCTGCGGCATGTGAGACGCCGCATCATGAGGCCGGACACATGTCAGCACCCGATGGCGCGCCAAAATCAGCTTCGAAAATACCTCTTGCGCAAGGGGCGGTTACACATGCACAAATCCCGTGAGGGATTCATCTTGTGAATCCAGCGTGGTAGCTGGACGGCATGAGCAGACCCATACCCCCCGCCTACAAGACCCGGAACTGGCCTGACTACAACGCAGCCCTCAAGCGCCGCGGTTCGCTGTCGATCTGGTTCGATCCCGCCATGACCTGGGAGGCGGAGCCCACCGGAAAACGTGGCCGGCAGCCTGACTATAGCGATGCCGCTATCCAGACATGTCTGACGATGAAAGTTCTTTTCGGCATGGCGCTCCGCCAGACGACTGGGTTCGTCGAGAGCTTGCTGCGGCTGATCGACCTGGACTGGGCTGTGCCGAACTTCAGCACCCTCAGCCGCCGCCAAAAGTGCCTGAAGGTTAACATCCCCTACCGCGCCTCGCAGGGCCCGCTGCACCTCTTGATCGACAGCACCGGGATCAAGGTCGAGGGCGAAGGCGAGTGGAACGCGCGCAAGCACGGCGGTTCCAAACGGCGCGTCTGGCGCAAGATCCACATCCGCTGCCCGGCAGGCGAATGGGACATTCGCCGAGAGGGGGAATTGATGAGCAAACACTGGAAATCCGCGCAGCCGAGTTCACCACCAGCGATGTCGGTGACGCGCCCATCCTGCCTGAACTGCTCGACCAGATCCCGCCCGATCAGGAGATCGCCAGCGTCGCCGCCCCCTCTCACGGTTTGCAAGCAAACCGTTGCCGGGCAACGGATGGCGCATTCGACACCCGCAAGTGCCATGACGCCATCGCTGCCCGCGGCGCTGCTGCGATCATTCCGCCTCGGAGGAATGGCAAGCCCTGGAAACCCGACACCCCCGGGGCGGTCGCCCGCAACGAAGCCCTACGCGCGTCGAAACGCTTCGGCCGAACCATCTGGCGACGATGGAGCGGTTATCACCGCCGAAGCCGCGTCGAGACGAAGATGCACTGTGTCAAACTGCTGGGTCAGCGCCTCATGGCGCGGGACTTTGACCGTCAGGTCGCCGAGTTTCAGGTCCGTGTAGCCGTAGTGAACGGCTTCACGGCGCTCGGTATACCCGTCACTGAAGCCGTGGGATGAGTCTGTCCAGGGAAAGGGGAGATCCGTCTGTCACCCGATTTGTGCAACATGTATAACCGCCCCATGCGCAAGAGGGTTTCTGGATCAGTTTCGCGCGCTGTCGGGTGCTGACATGTATCCGGCCTCCGTTGCGGCCATCGTCATGCCGCCGGCCCGTATGGTGTTCGCGGATCAGGTCCCAAATCAACGCCGCGTGCTCGATGGCACTTTGTTGCAGGCTGGTTCCTCTGATCCCGTCTCACGACCGTTGCGCCAAACTACTCCTAGCCCTCTTCCGCTCCGACGCCCTCTCGACCGACGGTCGGCTTACGCCGCCGCGGCCGGAGACTGGTAGACGCCGCCCCGGGCCATCAGGGCCCAAACGATCCGCGCCATCTTGTTCGCCAGCGCCACTCGCACCAGCATCGGCGCCTTGCGCGTCAGCATCCCACCCAGCCAGGTGCCCGGCCGGGCCGCGGCATGGACATGCCTCTCGATGATGACGCTGTTGGCCCCGATTATCAGCAGCCGTCGCAAGGAGCGCTCGCCCATCTTGGTCGTGGCTCCGAGACGCTGCTTGCCACCCGTTGAGTGTTGCCGTGGCAC
>NZ_RPEM01000044.1 GCF_004745575.1 Pseudotabrizicola sediminis
ATCTCCCAGATGGCGCGAAACTCTTCTTCTGCTTCCCGGTATCGACCTTGGTTGCCGATCTGCTGCGCGAGGAGCCAGCGCATCGGGAGGGTCTTGTGTTGCGTTTCCCCGGCTTGATGTTTCGATAGCAATCGGTAAGTGCGTTCTAAACAGCCATATCTATGTGCATCAATGAATGACTTGAACCCCGCAGAAAAAAAGTCATCATCGACATCGAGATCAGCCGCTATCCAATGATGCAGTGAAGCTTCTAAGGCCTCTTCATGCTCAGAACGAATCTCATTAGGCCGCTTATCTCGGAACACAGCGTAGTTGCGTTCAAATAAATGGTTATGAACCGTCCTGAACATTTCTGGCCGCTCCTCACGCTCGCGAGCCTGCAGGTCTTCCCGCATCACGTCGTGCATCAGGACTGCCTCCTGACCGTCAGAACGCATGAAGCTGAAGCGTGTAAGCTGACCCCAGTTCACGTGCCCAATCCCTCCCAAGAACTCTTGCGCCAAACCGTTTATCACGGCCTCGGTCAGGCGCGTGGGGTACGAAGCCAGCCGGAGAGCCTTTCGCTCGCCGTCCCCGATATGATCAAGGAACCGGCGGAGGATGTCAGGATGCGCTCCGCCGAACAGTTGTGGGTCAGGGTAACTCTCTCCCATCATCAACCGCTCAAAAAGGTCGACCTGGATATCTAGGTAGAAGGGCAATCCTTTTGCGCCATCAACGATGGACCGCCTGACCGTTGCCGACGAGATCGGTACGGCCCGCAAGAAGCTATCGGCGTCCTCCTTGGAAAGCCCACCGAGAAGGTGGCTCTCGACGATCTCACTCCAGTCAGAATCGATGTCGCTCCATTTCAGCTTGTCGCGGCCGAAGATCGTAAAGAGAACCCCAGGGGCGTCCTGCACGAACAGTCTAAGCCAAGCGTCAGCGCGGCCACCTTCGTTGGGGTCCTTGCTCGTGTGCCCCTGCCAGAGCGCTTCGTGAGTATCGACGACCACAAGGCAACGGTGTGGCCGCCGCTCAAGGAGATCGCAAATGTCTGACCCTAGGTAGCTAGGAAGCCGATCAAGCAACTCGTCCGCGGTGAAATCGTCGAGACCACGCAGGACCACCTTACCTCGGCGTTCATACCACTCGCGGGTGCGTGACGAAAGGCGACTGAGATACTTATAAAGAAGATTGAGGCCGGGAACAGCTAGGGTAACGCCTTCGACGAGGGCATCAACCCCTGCCTCGGACCAATCGATCAAATCGTCGAGAAGAGGATTCTCGCCTCTGAAGAGCTCTGGATGCCTTTGCCGAATGTTGACGCCAGGGTTCGTGAGAACAAAATGCCGCGCGAAGGCCGTATCGAACGCCCCAAATCGATGTCCGAATGACTGGGAGAGCTGGAGTCGGATCGACAGAAGAGCGTCCTCGACGCGCCGCATCTTCAGATCGTCTAGGTTGATGCGTGCTGCCGCGACCTTGTCGCCTTGCTCTGCCGCGAGGCGCATGAACTCACGTGACAACGCCGACTTACCTTGACCGCCGACCCCGTACCACGACAACACTCGGTAGGTGTCCAGTGCCTGCCGTTCGCGTAGTACCCCGAGGAACAGGTTTCGCTCATCATCCCGGTCTGTAAATTGACGGGTCGCGGTGAACTCTCGCTGCGCGTGGGTTGGTTTCATGGATTAGCCGCCACACATCTTTTATTACCTAACGGTATGAAAACAGATGATGAACCGTCCGTCTAGACAGCACATTCAAGAGAGTTTGGAGCAGAGTTGTGACCGGGCCAGAATCCACCGTATTTGACCACCCCTTTGTGGCGAGGGGCTTTTGTCCAGACTGACCACCGCCACGCCGACCGACTGCTGCACGCTCCACCTGCTCAGAAAACGTTCGCGGCTGCTGCATCATCGACGCGAAGGACGGAAAGGTGGCTGAGGGCGGAGACTGTGTGAAAACTCGGCAACAAGGGGCGC
>NZ_RPEM01000045.1 GCF_004745575.1 Pseudotabrizicola sediminis
AACCTCACGGCTTTTGGCTCGCGAAGAACTGGGTGGCCTTCCTAAGAAACAGCCTCGGTTGCAGGAATGGGTGCCAATTCAAAACCCAGTATCTTTGCTCGGCGTTGGAGGTTTGCGACGACGCGGGTTCGATGGCGCTCTTCATAGGCTGCGGCACCCGGATCGTGATAGGACATGCCGAAGCGGATCGCGTTGTAGAACAGGACGGCGATCTTGCGCGCCGTCGCTGTCACCGCCTTTTGTTTGCCGATCCGGGAGGACAGGCGCCGATAGAAAGCCCCCAAAGCCGTATCACTACGCCCGATGGTCGTGGCCGCCAATCGCAAGAGCGCGGCAGCCCGACTGGATGAGCGCCGGGTGCGCGATGATAACAGCTTGCCGCCCGATATCTTGTTGCCCGGTGCCAGACAGAGCCACGAGGTGAAGTGCTTGGCGCTTTTCCATGCCCGCAGGTCCGTGCCGCATTCGGCGACCAGCTTCAGCGCCAGTGCAGGGCCAAGCCCATGAATCTGGGTGAGGTCCGTGCCCAGAACGCCAAAGAGAGCGGCACGCACATCGAACGAAGGCGCGTTGACCTGCTTGCGTTTGGTCCGTGCCTTGGGCAGGGCCGGAACATCCCCATCGGCCCTGACGGTCAGTGCCGCAACTGCGGCCTCCAGCTTACGATCACAGTCCTCGATCTTGGTCTGGTAGAAGTCGTAAAGATCGAGTGACTGGGTCAGGGCGAAGATATGTTCAGCACGGTCGTTGCCGACGAGGGCTGCCTTGATCACTTCGATGGAGGAATGGCAGCGGATGTCACGGAATGCGGCCAGCACTTCGGGGTCACGCTCCCCGGCGACAATGGCACGGATGATCCGCATGCCGGTCGCACCGGTGATATCCGACACGACATGGTGCAGCTGCAGGTTCATCTCCATCAGGGCCTTTTGCATGTGCTGAATATGGGCGGCGGCATATTCGACCAGCCGCTCGCGCTGACGCATATAGGCACGCAAGGTGGCGATCTGCGTCAGCGGCACGGAAGCTGCCGCGCAAAAGGCCATAGGAATGCAGTTGTCGTAGCCAGCCCGCATCGCTGACGTCAGTTTTGCGCCCCGGCACATTCTTGGCGTAGCGCGCATTCACCAAGATCACTTGAAAGCCCCGCGCTTCCAGAACTTCGAACGCCGGGATCCAGTAGACGCCGGTGGATTCCATCGCCACGCTCGTCACTCCGCATGCTTCGAACCATTCGGCAAGGTCGTGCAGGTCTTGGGTAAACGTGCCAAAAGCCCTGACGGGCGTGTCGCAGGCATCGGGGTTCACCGCAGCCATATGCATGGTCGATCCGATATCGATCGCCGCCGCCGCGGGATTGACCATCTTCAGGTCCGGGTGGCCACCGGTCGCAATCTTCGTCATGGCTTCTCCTCCGACAGGGAAGAAGGGCGTGGGCCATGCAAGTCCGTCATCTTCCTAACCGGGATCGCTGCAGAACAGCGTCACCACTCTCAAATGCGCATCAGCCCATGTGCCACGTTTTTTAACGGGGTCTGACCCTCCAATAAGCGATCGGCAACTGCCCTTCAGGCAGCCGAGGGTAGCACAAGCTGTTTATACCGCGCACAGGCGGGCTGTGGCCCGTGACGGTTTTTTAGCAGCTCCCTCTCCTCCTTGAGAATCCGGTTCTCACGCCGAAGCCGTTCGTTCTCGCGCAGAAGGTTCTGGTCGGGGTCGGGTGGCCCGGTCTCGTCAGAAACCATCTTCGCCCATTTGTTCAGGGTCGAAAGCCCAACCCCCAAATCAGACGCAACCTGACCCCTCGTCAGGCCGCTGGTTGTCGCGATGCGAACTGCATCCCGCTTGAACTCGTCGCCGTGTATCGCTGCCATATCCGGTCTCCTTGATGGCGAGTATTGCTCTCAAAAGAC
>NZ_RPEM01000046.1 GCF_004745575.1 Pseudotabrizicola sediminis
CCTCATTCAGGACCACGCTGCGTTTATGCAGGGAACACACGACTTCCAAGCTGATATCACCTTGCTTGCAGAGAGCAGTCTTATCGGCACGATACTCGAAACAATTATGCTTGCCACAGACATGCGCTTTGCAGCAGTCGCGCGGGTAACAAAGGATCGCTGGGTAGCCTGCCGCACGATAGACGAAGTCAATTTTGGCTTGGCAGCGGGCGATGAGATCGAGATTCAATCAACATTCTGCCAGTCCGTTCGAGAGACATCAAACAACGTCATATTTAACGACTCGGCCACCGATGAAGATTACGGCGGGCATCCTATTGCGGTAAAGTTCGGCATCGGAAGCTACGCCTCGATCCCCATCCGTCGACGCGATGGCAGCTTTTTTGGCACGCTCTGCGTCATCGACACCGAGCCGCGCGACGTAAAGCATCCACGCGCGATAGCGATGCTGGAGATGTTTGCCGACATCATCGGCCAGGGTCTCGAGACAGAAGAGCGGCTGAATGCACAGGAGCTTATGGTCGCGCACGAGCGTGAACTGGCTCGCATCCAGGAAGAGTTTGTCGCTGTTCTTGCGCATGACCTGCGCAATCCTGTGGCGGCGCTTGATGCTGGCTTCCGGCAGTTGGGCAAAGAGTCTATGACTGACAGGGCGCAGATAATCCTGCCATTGATGCGGTCCTCGCTCTACCGCATGACCGATATGATAGAAAACATGATGCTGCATGCAAAGGCTCGGTTAGGCGGCGGCATCCGCATTTCTGCAGTGAGGGACGCGCCATTAACCGAGGCCTTGACGCAAGTCGTTCAAGAAGTCCGCGCTGCGTGGCCGGACCATGAAATCACACTTGATCTGTCGTTCGACCGGCCCATCAGGTGCGATGCGCTACGTATCGCGCAGGCGGTTGGGAACCTTTTGTCGAACGCCGTCCGCCACGGAACACGTGGTGCGCCAATTCATGTGTATGGGCTGTTGACCGCAAGTGAGCTTGAGATAAACGTCGCCAACCATGGTCAGGCTATACCTGACGAGTTGCTGCGTGATTTGTTCCAACCTTTTCGGCGCGGCACACATGCGGCCGGAGAAGGGCTGAGTCTTGGCCTCTATATTGCTTTTTCCATCGCCAAAGCTCACAGCGGTCGGATCGACGTGACGTGCAAAGATGGCACCACAACATTTGCATTCAAATTGCCCACACTGTTACCAGTCGCCTGATCTTCGGGAACCACGCCTAG
>NZ_RPEM01000047.1 GCF_004745575.1 Pseudotabrizicola sediminis
ATTATTTGCTATGAAACAAGGGGTTGACAGCGATCATGAGAACAGGTTGCGGAATTAGTTAGCGAGTTGGAACGCTTTCCCTTTGGTAATCCTCCCCGAAAGTAAGGGGCTTCATAAGTAGAATTTTCTCGGCAAGATGAACGAGGAGATTCTGAATGAAGACAAACAGATACACCGAGGCGCAGATCATCGCGATCCTGCGGCAGGCCGAAGGCGGTGTGCCGGTGGCCGAGCTGTGCCGCGAGCATGGCATGAGCAACGCGTCCTTCTACAAATGGCGGGCGAAGTATGGCGGCATGGATGCGTCCCTGATCAGCCAGATGAAGGCCATTGAGGACGAGAACCGCAGGCTGAAGCGGATGTATGCTGACCTCAGCATGCAGGCGGATTTGCTCAAGGAAGCCCTTGGAAAAATGTATGGTCCGCCCAGCTATTGCAAGGTTTTCGTGGGTGACGCACCGGCTTGCGTAAATGTATCCGGCCTCTGATCAGTCAGCCGCTTTTGGCGACAAGGCCTTGATGAGATCCGCCCCTCGGGTTCCAGATTAGTGGCGCGGGATCGTGTCCCGTTTTTTTGCGCGTGGCTTACCCGTGGTCGATCAACCGTTTGGTCATCACGTCCCCTGCAATCTGTTTTGCGGTGAAGGGGTTAGCTTGTCGCTGTGCCTTTCGACTGCAAATAGACAGTGCCGGGCCTGGTCAGGATGGCCCAGACGATCCGGGTCAGCTTGTTGGCCAAGGCGACCACGGCCTTGTTGCGGTGCGTTCGCGCCTCAAGCGCCGAGAGCCAGCCGCCGAGGGCATGGTTAGCCCGGTTTAGATGCAAAAGGCATGATGGACCTGTCACGTATTTGTGCCGCCCCCAGTGCTCATTTAGGCCACTTGGCGTTCGAAGGCCAAGAGGCTTTTTCCCGAATGTTGAGTGCCGACGGCGCGGGTTATGGAAGCCGTTGATGTGTTGGAAGATGGCGGTTTCGGCCTGGCGTCGGGTCTCCCACGTGCGGTGCCAGATCAGTTCGGCCTTGATCGTCTTGAAGAAGGTCTCAACGGCGGCGTTATCCTAGCAATTGCCCTTGCCGTTCATCGACACCTTGAACCCATGCTCGCGCAGGACCCTCTGATAGTCATGCGAACAGTATTGGCTGCCGCGATCGCTGTGGAAGATGCAGCCCCGAGGCGGGGATCGCAGGGC
>NZ_RPEM01000048.1 GCF_004745575.1 Pseudotabrizicola sediminis
ACAGTGACGGAAGCTACGATCTGAGGTCTGCTGATCCCCAAGACGAGGAGATCAGAACATGTCGAAACGCAGGAACCATGACGCGGCGTTCAAGGCGCGTGTTGCGTTGGAGGCGCTGAAGGGCGAGCGCACGGTGTCGGAATTGGCGACCGCCTACGAGGTCCATCCGACGATGATCCACCAGTGGAAGAAGGCTCTGCTGGAGGGGGCCGCTGGCATCTTCGAGCGTGGCGGTCAGGCAGCGGCCACCGCCGAGATTGCCGAGGAAACGGTCCGTGATCTGCATGCTAAGATAGGAGAGCTGGCCGTCGCCAACGATTTTTTGTCACGAAAGCTCAAACCCTGGATCGGGAAGTGAGGCGGGGCATGATTGAACGGACCCATCCCAAGCTGTCGGTCGGGGCGCAGTGCCAGTTGCTGTCGATCTCGCGGTCGTCGTTTTATTACGTGCCGCAGGGCGAGACGACGATGAACCTCGACCTCATGTTGCTGATCGACAAGCAGTTTTTGGACACCCCGTTTTACGGCGTCCGGCAGATGACGTGGCACTTGCAGAACGAGGGGCATGCCGTGAACGAAAAGCGCATCCGGCGGCTGATGCGCCTTATGCGACTGATGCCGATCTACCAGAAGCCGAACACCAGCAAGCCCGCGAAGGGGCACAAGACCTACCCCTACCTGTTGGGCGGCCTACGGATCGACCGGCCCAATCAGGTCTGGTGCGCCGACATCACCTACTTGCCCATGCGAAAAGGCTTCCTCTATCTGGTCGCCATCATGGACTGGTTCACGCGCAAGGTTCTGGCCTGGCGCATCTCCAACACGCTGGAGGCAGAGTTCTGCGTCGCGGCCTTGAACGAGGCAATCCACAAGTTCGGGCCGCCTGAGATAATGAATACCGACCAAGGGTCGCAGTTCACGTCCTTCGACTGGACCGACCGGCTGAAACGGGCAAAGACCAAGATATCGATGGATGGCAAAGCCCGCTACCTCGACAACATCTTCATTGAACGCCTATGGCGGTCCCTGAAATACGAATGCGTCTATCTGCACGCCTGGGAAACCGGATCAAAGGCCCGGGCTGGCGTCGGACGCTGGATCACTTTCTACAACCACCAGCGGCCCCACGCCGCCCATGGCGGTCAACCGCCCGCCGTGGTCTACTTCAA
>NZ_RPEM01000049.1 GCF_004745575.1 Pseudotabrizicola sediminis
AATCAGCCGGAAATCTGTCCAAGAGTTGGGGAGTAGCTCACCTGACCGGGGCCCGCCGCCTGCCGCGCGAAGCTGAACGTCCAGGCGCAGCTGCCAGATGCCCTTCGTTTGTCCTGTCCTGCCACCGTAATTGCCGCCGCATCCGGGGCAGTCTTGTTCGCCGCGGAACTCGTGCTGCTCAGCTCGTGGTCGAGTGTTCCGTTCGGGCCCCACGCAACCTTAAAGGAAGACAGAAATGCCTCTCGTCTCTTCCACCCTGACGCAATTCAAAGCGTCGCTGCATCGTCCGGGGGCGTCATTTCACGTTATGCGGTCGTTGCTCTCCTTTCTTTTCCGACCTCGAACCTCGCGCAGACACCCGGCGAAGCATTTCGCGTCTTTCCCGGGGCGATCTCCGGATACAGCCACGCCAGAGGATCTGCGGGCCTATCAGTTGCAGATGACGAAGGACGAACGGTCTCCTCATCGCTGGAGCACATCAGAATGACGCGGAAGGCGGCCTCGAATTCGTTCTGATTGAAGGCATTACCGGCTACGGAAAGGCCCAGGCTCAAGCGGGCAATGTCCAGTCTTGCCGCCCCGAAACTGCCCATCGCGCAAACGTGCATTCCATGGTCAAGTATCTTGCCTGCCGCCTTAAAGTCACCCCGGGAAAGCCGGTCAAGCGCCTCCAGACAAAGAATGTCAGCTTCGAACATCGGCATTGCGATCCACATTTGGCGCAAGACACCGCCTGGATCACCGCACGTCTGATGCCCACAAGGCCGAGTGGCTTCGTTCGGTGGACGGACCGAAGCCGTCGCATTCAATCGGCTGGTAGGGTGCGAATGGCCTTGGCGACGCCGACGGGAAACATAGCCCGCGTCAGCACCTCGCCGCCTGCATTTACGGTCAGCCGCAGCGCCCGGCCCGCATGGCGGAAGATCGGCCGACAGCGGCCAAGGTCCGCGTCCACTCCAGCTTCGCACAGACTGGTGACCTCGCCAGCGCGCACCTTACAGAACATTGGTGCCGTTCTGATCGACAGAAAGTTGAATGACCAAACTAGGTGTTTGATCCCAGGTTTTGATGGTGCGATCTTTTCT
>NZ_RPEM01000005.1 GCF_004745575.1 Pseudotabrizicola sediminis
ACGGTTCGGCGTGCTTCAAGGCTTCTTTTCGAGCCCCCAGACGCGTCCACAACCAAGTTTGCGCCCGATCCGAGCCAGAATCCGCGCGCAGACCAAAACCGCGCCCGTCGCCCCCCTTGTCACCGAGTTCTCACACAGCCCCCGCCCTTTGTGAAGGGACCGACTGTTCCTTGTGGACGGGCCTAAGTTGATACTCGACAACGTCTTGCCGAGCACCCGCGGCGAATGACAGATCTATCGCCGAAGCCGTGGTCCATCTGCATCATAACCCATTGATCCTCATGAACCCTCTTCGTGACCCCCGTGGTCCACATTGGTTATAATTCATTGGGTTTCTTCGGCATCTGGCACTCCCCTACGGGCTGCCACTTATCCCTGTAAGATGATGATTTTTCCGATAATCCGCAGGGTCCAGAGCCTTCACTGACAACCCAAGCATGACAAAATGGTGCCCGAAAAGCACCCTACAGATAAAGACCAGGTTGGCGATGTTACGGCAAAGTTGATCGCCCTAGGCGTGACGCCAGACCTTCACGGCAGAAATCAACAGGATTGCGGCAAGCGCGGGAAGCAAGACCCCGTCAGGGATCACGCCCAATAGAAGCCCTCCGATGAACGTGCCGACGACGGAACCTGCAGCCATGACCAACAGAAATGCCCGGTTGCGCCCAAGAACGGCAAAGCTCTGGTCGCGACTGTAGCGGGTAAAGCCTACAATCATCGTCGGAAGGCTGACCGCGAGCGACAACGACCCGGCTAGTTTCACGTCGGCCCCGAACAGCAAAACCAATGTGGGGATAAGCAGTTCGCCTCCGGCAACGCCCATAAGCGATGCAACAACACCAATTCCGAAGCCTGCGACGACGCCTGCGACCATCTGCGCGGTGCCCGTGAGAATTGCGCCAGTCGAAGAAGGTTCATGTCCGAACAGAAGAACGGCGGCGATTGCGACTAACAAAACGGCAAGAACCTTGTAGAGCGTTTCCGACTTTAGCCGGGTTGCCCATCCTGCGCCAAACCAGGCCCCTGCAAGGCTTCCGGCAAGCAGGTTCACAACAATCGGCCAATGCGAAGCAATTTCGGAAAAGGGAACGGTCCCGGCCCGGAACGGTAACGCCGTTGCGACGACGACAAGGCTCATTGCCTTGTTCAAAATCACGGCTTCAAGCGCGGCGAAGCGAAACATACCGATCAAAATCGGAAGCCGAAATTCGGCTCCGCCAAGTCCGATCAAACCGCCAAGGGTTCCGATGGCTGCGCCGCCTATGAAGGCTGCGGGCTTACTGCGGTTCGGGACTTCGGCGTAGGTTTCTTTTATCATACCGATATAGCTACCCGGACATTTCGAACATGCAACGAAAAAAAAGATCCCCCGAAACCTTGCGGCAACGGGGGGCAGGCAGCTTCCATAGTGGCCCTGTGGACGATCGTCAGACGGCGGTTGCGGGGATGCCCAAAGGGGGGCGTCAGGGTCGATGCCTGCAGCGGTGCAGGCTTGGCGCATGGTGGCCCCTGTGGCGACCCGCAGCACGGTTCCAGCCGGGACATCGGGCCGTTCTGCCCCTGCCAGCCAGCCGAGAAGCTGCGCCCGGCCTGCCCGTTTTACAGGGATCTGCGTTCTATGCCGCACTCTTCCACATGAGCGGGGTGATGTTCACGATGCTGTCGCCGACGCTGACCATCACATCGCCATCCTGAATATTCACCTGAAGCTTCATCGCGCGGCTGGCGAGGGCTGCCAATGCGCCGGTGTCCTTTTCGGACAGTCCGATGACGTGCAGGTTTGCAAAGCGGGTGGTGCTGGTTTTGATCTTGTCCCACCACATCTCGGCGGTTCGTCCGCCATAGGGGTAGACCACCACCTTGCCGGCCTTGCTGCACGATTGCCGCATCACCTTTTCGCTCGGCAGCCCGAGTGCCACCCAGACATCCAGCTCGCCGCTCAGGCTTTTTTGCCAGATGTCGGGCTCGTCGTCGGTTGAAATGCCCTTGGTCATCTCAAGATTCTCATGCGCGTTCAGCGCAAAGGCGATGATGCGCACCATCAGGCGCTCTTCGGTTTCAGACGGGTGCCTGGCCACGGTCAGCTTGTGCGTCTCGTAATAGTGGCGGTCCATGTCGGACACAGAAAGCTCGACTTTGTAGATGGTGGCATTCTGCGCCATGATTGTTCCGCCCTCTTGAGGTTGAGGGTGCCTACTGCGTCTGGCCGTCTTGCGAAAGCCGATAAAGCGGGCGTGATCGCTGGTGCCCTGCGATTGACCGTATTGGATATGGTCAGCCTTTGGGCAGCCCTGCGGCCTTCCCGGCCTGTGCTCTGCCCCATCTCACGATCATTTGTCCCTTACCGGCTTTTGCCATTTGTGCCTTGCGGCATAACTCGCTCTAATGAGACCCGGTAACCCCAATGGAGGCGTCGACATGGCCATATCCCCCCCCGAAACCGATCTGGTGGAGGCTATTGAGCGGCTGGGCGACCGGCTGGGGCAGGCCAAGGCCTCGATCAACCGGCGCTTCATCGGGCAGGAGAAGGTGGTCGATCTGGTGCTGGCGTCGATGCTGTGCGGCGGGCATGCGCTGCTGGTGGGCTTGCCGGGGTTGGGCAAGACGCGGCTGGTTGATACGCTGGGCACGGTGATGGGGCTGTCTGCCAACCGCATCCAGTTCACGCCCGACCTGATGCCTGCCGATATTCTGGGGTCTGAAGTGCTGGAAACCGCAGATGGCGGGGCGCGGGCGTTCCGGTTCATCGAAGGGCCGATCTTTTGCCAGTTGCTGATGGCGGATGAGATCAACCGCGCCAGCCCGCGCACGCAATCGGCGCTGTTGCAGGCGATGCAGGAAAAGGAAGTGACCATCGCGGGCCAGCACCGCAAGCTGGGCCGTCCGTTCCACGTGCTGGCGACGCAGAACCCGATTGAACAGGAAGGCACCTATCCGCTGCCCGAAGCGCAGCTGGACCGGTTTCTGGTGCAGGTCGATGTGGAATATCCCACGCGCGCGACCGAGCGGGATATCCTGATTGCGACGACCGGGGCCGAGGAAGCGGAATCGACGCAGGTGTTTGCCGCCGATGAGCTGCTGGCTGCGCAAGCGGTGCTGCGGCGGATGCCGGTAGGTGAGGCCGTGGTGGAAGCGATCCTTGATCTGGTCCGCGCCTGCCGTCCGGGTGAGGCCGAGGGGCGCGATCTGGAGGGCAGCCTGAGCTGGGGCCCCGGCCCGCGTGCGGCGCAGGCCCTGATGCTGACGGTGCGGGCACGCGCGTTGCTGGACGGACGCCTGGCGCCGTCGGTTTCGGATGTGGCGGCGATGAGCCGGGCGGTGCTGACGCATCGGATGGCGCTGTCTTTTGCGGCGCGGGCACGGGGCGAGACGCTGGCGGGCATCATTGACCGCGTGACCAGCCGCACCCTGCGCCTTGAGGCCGCTGCGTGAGCCTTGACCTTCAGTCCCGCGCCGAGGCGCTTGGCCAGTCGTTGCCACCCCTGCTGGCGGAGGCCGAATTGCTGGCCGCCACGGTGATGATGGGGGAACACGGGCGCCGGCGCGCGGGGCAGGGGGATGAATTCTGGCAATACCGCCCCGTGAATGCGGGTGATTCGGCGCGGCTGATCGACTGGCGCCGGTCGGCGCGGGGGGATGCGCATTTCGTGCGCGAGCGGGAATGGCAATCGGCGCAATCGGTGACGCTTTGGGTCGATCCGGCGAAGTCGATGGCGTTTTCGGGCGATAAATCCCGCGCGCCCAAGGCTGACCGCGCCAAGGTGTTGGCGCTGGCCACAGCGGTGCTGCTGTTGCGGGCGGGCGAACGCGTCGGGCTTGCGGGCGACGCGGCGCCTCCGCGCCCCGGACGGTCGCAAATCGTGAAGCTGGCGGCGGTGCTGTCGGGGGCAGAGGAGGGCGGCGAATACGGCACGCCGTCCGCCACCGGCATGGTCAGTCATGGCCGTGCGCTGTTCCTGTCGGATTTCTTTGGCGATCTTAACGCGTTGGAGGCGGCCCTGACCGCCGCCGCCGACCGGGGCGTGCGGGGCGCGCTGGTGCAGGTGCTGGACCCGGCAGAGGAGGAATTTCCGTTCTCGGGTCGGACAGTGTTTGAATCAATGGGCGGGGGCGTGCGGCACGAAACCCAGCAGGCGGGCGATCTGCGGGACCGCTATCTCGCGCGGTTGGCGGAACGCAAGGACCGGCTGGCCACGCTTGCCCGCGCGGTGGGTTGGCATGTGACCACGCATCACACCGGGCAACCCGCGCAGGCGGGATTGCTTTGGATCTATTCTGCCTTGCAGGGGGGGCGCTGATGTTCATGCTGGGCCCCATCGGCTTTGCCACGCCCATGCTGCTGTTGGGGCTGCTGGCGCTGCCCGTGCTGTGGCTGCTTTTGCGCGCGGTGCCGCCCGCGCCGATCCGGCGACGTTTTCCGGGGGTGGCGCTGCTGCTGGGGTTGCAGGATGACGAGGCCGAGGCCGACAAGACGCCGTGGTGGTTGCTGCTGCTGCGCATGGCGGCGATTGCGGCGGCGATCATCGCCTTTGCCGGGCCGGTGCTGAACCCGGTTGAACGGCAGGCGGGCACTGGCCCGCTGCTGATTGCCATGGATGCGACATGGGCCGATGCGCGCGACTGGCCGCGAAGGCTGGACCGGACATCGGCGCTGCTGGACGAAGCGGCGCGTGATGGCCGCCCGGTGGCGCTGATCCGGCTGAGCGATGCGCCGGGCGAGGTGGCGTTTCAGGCCGCCGATGCCGTGGCGACGCGGTTGGCCGGGGTGACGCCGCAGGCATGGAGCCCACGCGATCTGGCCGGATGGGCGGGCGCGCTGCCCGAGGGCGGGTTTGACACGTTCTGGCTGTCGGATGGACTTGACCACCCGGCGCGCGGCGCGCTGATGGATGCGTTCGAGGCCAAGGGCACGGTGACCGTGTTCGAAAGCCCGCGCCCGGTGTTTGCGCTGCATCCGGCGATGTATGACGAAGGGGCGATCCAGCTTGCCGCCACCCGCCTGCCTGCGGCCGACCCCGTATCGGTCGAGGTGTCGGCGCGCGGCCCCGATCCGTCGGGGGTGGAGCGGGAGTTGGCGCGGATTGCGCTGGATTTCGGGCTGGGGGCCGAACGGGCCGAGGCGGCGCTGTCGCTGCCGCCGGAACTGCGCAACCGGATCACCCGGT
Source organism: Pseudotabrizicola sediminis (assembly GCF_004745575.1). Lineage (GTDB taxonomy): Bacteria > Pseudomonadota > Alphaproteobacteria > Rhodobacterales > Rhodobacteraceae > Pseudotabrizicola > Pseudotabrizicola sediminis. The sequence continues at coordinate 5,169 of NZ_RPEM01000005.1, forward strand.
TCGAGATTGCTGGCTTGCGGTCAGCGGGTGCGGTCAGCCTGACTGATGACAGCCTGAAACGGCGCAAGGTCGCGCTGATCGGTGGTGGCGCGGACCGCGAGGGGCTGCAACTGTTGTCGCCACTGCATTACCTGCGGCAGGCGCTGGAGCCGGTGGCCGACCTGATGGAAGGGTCATTGACCGACTTGCTGCTGGCCTCGCCCGATGTGGTGATCATGGCCGATGTGGCGCGGCTGTCGCAGTCTGACACCGATGCGCTGCTGGACTGGCTGGACACTGGCGGCCTGCTCTTGCGCTTTGCCGGGCCGCAGATGGCGGCGTCGGACATCAGCCGCACGGTGGAAGACCCACTGCTGCCGGTGCGGCTGCGTGAAGGCGGGCGGTCGGTGGGCGGCGCCATGAGCTGGGGTGAGCCGAAGACGCTTGCACCCTTTCCTGAAGACTCGCCATTCCACGGGCTGCCGTTGCCGGGGGATGTGACTATCACCTCGCAGGTGCTGGCGCAGCCCGACCCGGAACTGGCAGACCGCACGATTGCGGCGCTGGCAGATGGCACGCCACTGGTCACCCGCAAGGCGGTGGGGCAGGGGCAGGTGGTGCTGGTGCATGTAACGGCGAATGCCGAATGGTCCACCCTGCCGCTGTCGGGGTTGTTCATGTCGATGCTGGAGCGGATGGCCGTTTCCACCCGCCCCGTGGCACCCGAGGCTGCCGATCTGGTCGGCCAGATCTGGGTGCCAGAGGTGGTGCTGGACGCCTACGGCCAGCCGCAGGAGGCGGGCGATCTGCCCGGCCAACCGGGCGACGTGCTGGCGCGGGCCATGGCCACAGGCCCCGGTCCTGATCAGCCACCGGGGCTGTATGCCGGGGCGGACCGGCGGGTGGCGCTGAACGTGATCACGTCCGAGTCCACGCTGGCCGCCGCCACATGGCCACAGGGCACGCTGATAGAAGGCTTGGACACGCCCCCCGAACAGGCGCTGAAGGGCGCGTTCCTGTCGGGTGGGTTGATGCTGTTGATGCTGGATATTCTTGCGGCACTTTGGGTATCTGGCCGTCTGGGCGGCTTTGCGCGCGGGGCGGCGGCGTTGGCGGCGCTGGTGCTGATGGTGCCGCAAGCACAGGCGCAATCCGGGGCGCAGGACATGACCGATGACGCCAAGGCGCTGGAGGCGACAACGGGCCTTGTGCTGGCCCATGTGCTGACGGGCGATGCGCGGCTGGATGAAACGGCGGCGGCGGGGCTGCTGGGTCTGGGAGAGATCCTGTGGCAGCGCACCTCGATCGAGCCGGACCCGCCGGTGGGGGTGAATATCGAAACCGACGAACTGGCGTTCTTTCCGTTCCTGTACTGGCCGGTGTCTACCGCGCAGCCGCTGCCGTCGGCCACTGCCTACTCCAGGCTGAACGATTATCTGCGCACTGGCGGGATGATCCTCTTCGACACCCGCGATGCAGATCTGGCGGGCGGCACCTCGCCCGAGGGCCAGCACCTGCAACGCCTTGCCGCCGGGCTGAACATCCCGCCGCTAGAGCAGATCCCGGCCGATCATGTGCTGACCCGCACCTTCTATCTGTTGCAGGATTTTCCGGGTCGCCATCAGCGCAGCCCGCTGTGGGTGGAGGCAGCCCCGCCCGATGCTGAACAGGTCGACGGGATGCCGTTCCGCAACCTGAATGACGGGGTGACGCCGGTGGTGATCGGCGGCAATGACTGGGCCTCGGCCTGGGCGGTGGGGGCCAATGGCGCGCCCATGTTGCCGGTGGGGCGCGGCTTTGCCGGAGAGCGGCAGCGCGAGCTGGCGTATCGCTTTGGCGTCAACCTGATCATGCATGTGCTGACGGGGAACTACAAATCCGATCAGGTCCATGTGCCTGCCCTGCTGGAAAGGCTTGGCCAATGATGCAAAGCCTTGTGTTCGCGCCGCTGACTCCGTGGCCGATGATCTGGGGGGCCATGGCCTTTGCCGTGGTGCTGTTGGCGCTGGCGGTGATGCGCGGGCTGTCGGGCTGGGGGTTGCGGGCGGTGGCGGCGGGGCTGGTGCTGCTGGCACTGGCCAATCCGGCGTTGCAGGAAGAGGACCGTGCGCCGCAGTCCGACATCGTGATTGCGGTGGTCGATGACAGTGCCAGCCAGCAGTTGTCGGATCGCCCAGGTCAGACGGCACGCGCGTTGGCGGCTTTGGAGGCTGAGGTCGCGGCGCTGGACAACACCGAACTGCGCGTGACGCGCGTGGGCGACGGACCGGAGGATGCGGGCACTCTGGCGATGACGGCGCTGGCAGAGGCGCTGGCCGAAGAGCCGCGCGCGCGGGTGGCGGGTGCGGTGATCATCAGCGACGGGCAGGTGCATGACCTTGACATCGCGCCGAACCTGCCCGCGCCGCTGCATCTTTTGTTGACCGGTGAGCCGGAAGATTGGGACCGGCGCTTGATCGTGAAGAATGCCCCCGCCTTTGCCATCTTAGGCGAAGAGGTGATGCTGACCCTGCGGATCGAGGATCAGGGCGCGGTGCCTGCCAGCGTCAGCCCGATGGCGGAACTGACCATCGCGGTGGATGCCGATGCGCCGCAGACCTATAGCGTGCCGGTGGGTGAGGATCTGGAACTGCCGGTGACGCTGCCGCATGGCGGCATGAACGTGCTGCAATTCACCGTCGCCGCCGCCGAGGGCGAGTTGACCGACCGCAACAACGCCGCCGTGGTGCAGATCAACGGCGTGCGGGACCGGCTGCGCGTGCTGTTGGTGTCGGGTGAGCCGCATGCCGGCGAACGGGTCTGGCGCAACCTGCTGAAATCGGATGCGAGCGTGGATCTGGTGCATTTCACCATCCTGCGCCCGCCGGAAAAGCAGGATGGCATTCCGGTATCAGAACTGTCGCTGATCGCCTTTCCCACGCGCGAATTGTTCGTGGAAAAGATCGAGGAATTCGATCTGATCGTGTTCGACCGCTATTCGATGCGGGGCATCCTGCCGATGTCCTACATGGAAAACATCGTGAATTATGTGCGCGGGGGCGGTACGGTTCTGGTGGCCGCGGGCCCGGAATATGGCGCGGTGGACAGTTTGTGGCGGTCGCCCCTTGCCGAGATCCTGCCTGCCGATCCGACGGCGCGGGTGATCGAGGGCGGGTTTCAGCCTGCGCTGACCGACCTTGGCCGCCGCCATCCGGTGACCGAAGGGCTGGAAGATCTGGCCCCTGAGGGTGGCTGGGGCCGCTGGTTTCGCATGGTCGATGTGATCCCGCGCGCGGGCCAGGTGGTGATGGAAGGGCCGGAGGGGCGGCCATTGCTGATCTTGAACCGGGTAGAGGAAGGGCGCGTGGCGATCCTTGCGTCGGATCATGCGTGGCTCTGGGGCCGCGGCTATGAAGGCGGCGGGCCGCAGCTGGAACTGCTGCGCCGGTTGGCCCACTGGATGCTGAAAGAGCCGGAGCTGGAGGAAGAAACCCTGACCGGCACGGTGTCGGGCCAGATGCTGACCGTGATCCGCCGCAGCATCGAAGAGACCCCGCCGGGGGATGTGACGATCACCGAGCCTGATGGCACAGAAACGGCGTTGACGCTGGATGAGGTATCGCCCGGCCGGCATGAGGGCGTGTTCGAGGCCCCCAGTGTGGGCCTCTACCGGATGGAACAAGGTGGTCTGAGCCGCGTGGTGGCCATTGGCCCGTCCTCACCGCGCGAATTTGTGGAAACCATCGCCTCGGGCGCGCCGCTGGCCGACGCTGTGGCCGCCACCAATGGCGGCGTGTTGCGCCTGTCGGATGGCGCGCCGGATGTGCGCACGGTGCGTGACGGCCGGCCTGCCTCGGGGCGTGGCTGGATCGGGATCACCCCGCGCGGGGCTTATGTGACGCAGGATGTACGGGTGGCGGCATTGCTGCCGGGCTGGGCCTGGTTGATGCTGGTGGCAGGCTTTGCGATCACCGCCTGGCTGATCGAGGGCCGCAAGGGCGCACGCCGGGCAAGTTGACCACCGGGTCAGCGGGCCAGCATCACCTCGCGCGAGAGCGAGGCGAATTCACGCCGCAGCAGCACGAAGCAGGTGATCACTGTGGCCCCGATCAACGCCCATGGCCCAAGCAGCCATGTGATGGCAGCAAGGGCGAAATAGATCGATTGTAGCCCGCGGTTGAAACTTTTGGCGGCAGTGATGTTGATCTCTGCGGCCTGATCGGCGCGCGGATAGGCTTGCGGATCAGCCACATCATTCGGCACCGAGGCCATCAGGATCGCGCAATAGCCGAACAGCCTGTGAGCCCAGACAAATTTCAGCAGCGCATTGGCCAGAAACACCAGCACGAGGATGATCTTCAGCTCGACCCGGACCCCCGCCGCCTCTAGCGTCAGGTCATGGGCCAGCCCTTCCAGAGTGGTCACATTGCCAATCAGCGCCACGCCGCCGCCGATGGCGATCATCGAGGCCGAGGCGAAAAAGGCTGTGCTTTGGCGCAGAGAGTCGATGATATTGGCGTCGAAGATGCGGGGCGAGCGGGTGACGAACTGGCGCATCCATTCGCGGCGGTATCCGGCCATCAGGGCCGAGACCGAAGGCCGCGATGCTGGCGGGTGTTCGGCCAGCCAGCCCGTGACCGCCCATGTAAGGATCAGGACCGCAAGAGCGATTCCGTCCAGCGCGTCCAGCGAGAATGTGGCGAACAATGATGTCATGCGCGGACTGTAGCCAAAGCCCAAACGCTTTCCCACGCCAAAATTGGTGATTTCATTTTACCAATCCTTGGGTTAAGCTTATTGCTTGGATTAGTGTCACCACTTTGTCAGGGGAACGCCAATGGAAATGCCCGCGCCGAACAGCATGGTTTTGTCTGCCAAGCCGCAGATCGTGGCCCGGTTGCGCACGGTGCTTCCCCCAGATGCGGTGATCGAGGATGCGGCGGAAACCCGCGCCTATGAATGCGATGCGTTGACGGCCTATCGCTGCCCGCCGCTGGCGGTGGTGCTGCCGCGCACCACGGCAGAGGTGTCGGATGTGCTGCGCATCTGCCACGAGGCGGGCGTGCCGGTGGTGCCGCGCGGGTCTGGCACATCGCTGGCCGGGGGGGCGTTGCCGACGGCGGATTGCGTTATTCTGGGCGTGGCACGGATGAATGCGGTGCTCGAAACGGACTACGACAACCGCTTTATCAGGGTGCAGTCGGGCCGCACCAACCTGAGCGTGACCGGCGCGGTGGAGCAGGACGGATTCTTTTACGCGCCCGACCCGTCAAGCCAGCTGGCCTGCGCCATTGCGGGCAATATCGCGATGAATTCCGGCGGGGCGCATTGCCTGAAATACGGGGTGACGACCAACAACCTGCTGGGTGTCACGCTGGTACAGATGGATGGCACGGTGCTGGAAATCGGCGGCGCGCATATGGACTCGGGCGGGTTAGACCTTCTGGGCGTGATCTGCGGGTCCGAAGGACAGCTTGGCGTGGTGACCGAGGCCACCCTGCGCATCCTGCCCAAGCCAGAGGGTGCACGGCCGGTGCTGGTGGGGTTCGACAGCAACGAAGTGGCAGGCGAATGCGTGTCTGACATCATCAAGGCGGGTGTGCTGCCGGTGGCGATCGAATTCATGGACCGGCCTTGCATCGAGGCGACCGAGGCCTTTGCCAAGGCTGGCTATCCCGATTGCGAGGCCCTGCTGATCATCGAGGTCGAGGGCAGCCCCGCCGAGATTGACGAACAGCTGGCGTTGATCAAGGCCATCGCCCTGCGCCACAACCCGGTCGAATTCCGCGAGGCGGCGGATGAGGATCAGGCCAAGCGCATCTGGCTGGGCCGCAAATCGGCCTTTGGCGCGATGGGGCAGATCAACGATTACATGTGTCTGGACGGCACGATCCCGGTGTCATCGCTGCCTTACGTACTGCGCCGGATTGGCGAGATGTCGAAAGCCATCGGGCTGGATGTGGCCAATGTGTTCCACGCAGGTGACGGCAACATGCACCCGCTGATCCTGTTCGATGCCAACAAGCCCGGCGATCTGGAAAGATGCGAGGCGTTGGGGGCCGACATTTTGCGGCTGTGTGTCGAGGTGGGCGGCTGTCTGACCGGGGAACACGGCGTGGGGATCGAGAAGCGCGACCTGATGGGCGTGCAATTCGCGCCCGACGATCTGGAGGCACAGCTGTGGGTCAAGGATGTGTTTGATCCACGCTGGTTGCTTAATCCGGCCAAGGTGTTTCCGCTGGCTGTCACGGCCAGCCGTCGCGCTGCCTGAACCGCCGGGGGGCTGTCTGCCCCCCCCAAGCTCAGCGGTTTCTTGAACCGATGGCGAAACCGCTGAGTTCCCCCCTAGGATATTTTTGAACAGATGAAAGGGCAGGGAATGCGTCCTGCGAATGAGGCCGAGCTGGCCGAGGCGATCCGCGCAGCCAACGGGCCGGTGCTGGTGCGCGGTGGTGGCACGCGGACGGTTGGGGCGTGCACAGGTGAGGTGCTGGAGACTGGCGGTCTGTCGGGTGTCGCGCTGTATGAGCCGGGGGCGTTGACGCTGGTGGCGGGGGCGGGGACGCCTTTGGCCGAGGTGGAGGCGCTGCTGGCTGTCGAAGGACAGCGGTTGCCGTTCGAGGTGCCCGACATGCGCGGGCTGCTGGGGCGGTTGGGCGACAGCACTTTGGGCGGGGTGGTGGCGGCCAATGCCAGCGGCCCGCGCCGGGTGCAGGCGGGGGGGTGCCGCGACAGCCTGATCGGGGTGCGGTTTGTCGATGGCGCAGGCACGGTGATCAAGAACGGCGGGCGGGTGATGAAGAATGTCACCGGCTATGATCTGGTCAAGCTGATGGCCGGGTCATGGGGCACTTTGGGGGTGTTGAGCGAGGTCAGCTTCAAGCTGTTGCCGGTGCCAGAGGCGGGGGCTACGCTTGTCATTCGGGGTCTGTCCGATGCCCAAGCGGTGCAGGCGATGGCGTCGGCGCTGGGGTCACCGTTTGAGGTGAACGGGGCCGCGCATTGGCCGGGGCAGGGGACGTTCCTGCGGATCGAGGGGTTTGCGGCTTCGGTCGCGTACCGCGCGACGCAGCTTCAGCGGCATCTGGCAGCCTTTGGTACAGTGGAGATGGAAGAGGGCACGGCCCGATGGGACGCCATCCGCGATGTGGTGCCATTTCACGGACGCGAAGGCGATGTCTGGCGCATCTCGGTCAAGCCGTCGGACGCGCCGGGGCTGGTGGCGCGGATGGGGGATGCCGAAGTGCTTTATGACTGGGGCGGCGGGCTGATCTGGGCGCTGATGGTGCCGGGGGCCGATCTGCGGGCGCAGTTGGGAGCGTTTCAGGGCCATGCCACGCGGGTGCGCGGCGCGGGACCGGGCGCGTTCCAGCCCGAACCGCCCGGCGTGGCGGCGCTGACGCGTGGCTTGCGGGCGAAGTTCGATCCGCGCGGGTTTTTGAACGCTGGCCTGATGGGGGCATGACATGCAGACCACCTTTACCCCTGATCAGTTGAAAGATCCCGGCATTGCCCGCGCCAATGAGGTGCTGCGGTCCTGCGTGCATTGCGGATTTTGCACCGCGACCTGCCCGACCTATCAGGTGCTGGGTGATGAGCTGGACAGCCCGCGCGGGCGGATCTACCTGATCAAGGATATGCTGGAACAGGGCCGCCCTGCGGATGCGCAGACGGTCAAGCATATCGACCGGTGCCTGTCGTGCCTTGCCTGCATGACGACCTGCCCATCGGGGGTGCATTACATGCATCTGGTCGATCACGCGCGCGATTACATTGAGGCGACCTACAAGCGCCCGTTCATGGACCGGATGCTGCGCGCGGTGCTGGCCTGGATCATCCCGCATCCGATGCGGTTCCGGGTGGCGATGCTGGGGGCGAAACTGGCGCGGCCGTTCCGCGCGCTGGTGCCTGATGCGCGGCTGCGGGCGATGCTGGACATGGCGGCGGTGCCGATCCCGCCGGTCAGCCGCAATGATGACCCGCAGGTGTTTGCGCCCATGGCCCCCAAACGGATGCGGGTGGCGCTGATGACCGGTTGCGCGCAAAAGGCGCTGAACACCGATATCAACGATGCCACCATCCGCCTGCTGCGCCGGCTGGGGGCCGAAGTGGTGGTGGCCAAGGGGGCAGGGTGTTGCGGGGCGCTGACCCACCACATGGGCAAGACCGACCAGTCGCATGCCTCGGCTGCCGCCAACATTCGGGCGTGGATGGCAGAGAAGGCTGGCGCTGGCTTGGATGCCATCGTGATCAACACCAGCGGCTGCGGCACCACGATCAAGGATTACGGCCATATGTTCCGCACAGACCCGCTGGCGCAGGACGCGACCACGATCGCCGGGCTGGCAATGGATGTGTCGGAGGTGCTGACCAAGCTCACCTTGCCCGAAGGTGCGCCCAAGGGCATCAAGGTGGCCTATCACGCCGCTTGCAGCCTGCAGCATGGCCAGAAGATCAAGACCCTGCCCAAGGACCTGCTCAAACGCGCGGGGTTCACGGTGGTTGAGCCGGCGGACAGCCATTTGTGCTGCGGTTCGGCAGGCACCTACAATCTGCTGCAACCCGAGATCAGCCAGCAGCTGAAGGCACGCAAAGTGAAGACGTTGGAGGCAAAGGTGCCCGACATCATCGCGGCGGGCAATATCGGCTGCATGATGCAGATCGGGTCGGCCACCGGCGTGCCGGTCGTGCATACGGTGGAGCTGCTGGACTGGGCAACCGGTGGGCCCCGGCCCCGGGCGCTTGGCGCGTCAGGGCCGAAGTGATCACAGGGGCAGCGCCTTGCGGCAGGGAGGATAATCCCTGCCGGATCGGCGGTTACTTGGTATCCGCCGCCAGACCCAGGCCAATGCCGACATTCGCGCCGCTGCCGTCAAGGCCAAAGCCGACATCCGCGCCGACATAGCTGTCGCGCGCCAGATAGGCGATGCCGACATTCGGGCGGATCGTCTGTGATCCCAGCATGAAATCGACCCCGACCGTGCCGGCGAATTTCTTGCGTTCATCATCCGAGAACACCCGCAGGCCGACGCCGGTATCGCCTTGCGATCCGCCGCCCCAGGTGAAGCTCAGGCCAAGGCCCACGGTCGGGTCAGCCGCGACCGGGGTGGCCAGAGCCAGGATCAGGGGTAGGGGTGTCAAAAATCGGTTGGTCATTTGCTCGCCTCTGAGTTTATTTTTATTGTGGGCAATGTAACCCGAAGCACGGTTCCGGGCAAGCATGGGGCGCGGGGTTGGGGCTGTGGCCAAGTCTTTGGTGACAGCTGTGGCTTTTTGCGCCAGACACGGACATAAATCGGCCTGATTGGGCAGGCACTGCGCAAAGACGGGCGCGGCAAAAGCAGGCTGGGCGAATTACCGGCATCGGAGGGTTTATGCGGTTCGGTCAAGCCATTGGCACCCTTTTTCTGGTGCTGGCCCTGTGGGGTACAGGTGCGGCACTGGCGCAGGGCAATGGCTTGCGGTCGCTGCAGACCGGCGACGATTCACGCGGCTGGGAGGCGGTGGGGCGGCTTGATCTGGGCGACCGGGGCTTTTGCACCGGGGCGCTGATTGCCGAGGATCTGGTGCTGACGGCGGCGCATTGCCTGTTCGACAAGGAAACCGGCATCAGCATTGATGCATCAACAATCCAGTTTCTGGCCGGCTGGCGCAACGGGCGGGCGGCGGCGTATCGCGGGGTGCGCCGCGCGCTGGCACATCCGGAATATGTCTATGGTGGCGGCGACAACATGCAGCGGGTGCCGTTTGATGTGGCGCTTTTGCAATTGGATCAGCCCATCCGCCTGCCGTCGATCCGGCCCTATTCCACCGACGCACGGCCCGCCACGGGGGATGAGGTGGGTGTGGTGTCTTATGCGCAGGACCGGGCCGAGGCCCCGTCGCTGCAACAGGTCTGCCATGTGCTGGGGCGGCAATCCATGCTGCGGGCCGGGGTGGTGCTGAAACCCATCGGCGACGGGCTGGATACGCTGGTTCTGTCTTGTGATGTCGATTTCGGGTCGTCGGGCGCGCCGGTGTTTTCGCTGCGCGACGGCACCTTGCGCATTGTTTCGGTGATTTCCGCCAAGGCCGAGGTGGATGGCCGGAAGGTCTCGCTTGGCACGCCACTGGCCGACCACATCGCCTTTCTGCAAAGCAAGCTGGCCGAGGGCGGGTCGCGGTTGCGCCCGGCCAATGTGCGGGTTTTGTCGGGCGGGTCGGGCGGAAAATTCGTTCAGCCCTGAGCGCGCCGGGCCGGGCAGTTGCCCGTGGCCCGGATGCCCTTGAAACCGGGTTTTGCGCTTCCTACCTTTCCATCATCCGGGTGCCACAATGGGCCCGGACCCTTGACTGGCCGCCCCTGACCGGGGGGCCTTCCCACTGCATCGCTTTTGAAAAGGATGACCCATGCGTAATTTTGATCTTGCCCCGCTCTATCGTGCCACCGTCGGTTTTGACCGCATTGCCGATCTGGTGGATCGCGCCCTGACGACCGATGTGGCGCAACCAACCTACCCGCCCTACAACATCGAAAAGACGGATCAGGATGCCTATCGCATCTCGGTTGCCGTGGCTGGTTTCACCCCGGATGAATTGTCGGTCGAGGTGAAGGAAGGTGCTTTGCATGTCACCGCCCGCAAGGCCCCCGAGGCAGAGGGGAAAACCTTTCTGCACCGTGGCATCGCTACCCGCGCGTTTGAACGTCGCTTTGCCCTTGCCGACCATGTCCGCGTGACCGGGGCCGTGCATGAACACGGCATGCTGCACATCGACCTGGTCCGCGAAACGCCCGAAGCGTTGAAGCCCCGCCGGATAGAGATTGGCCGCGCGTCTGACGTGCAGGCCAAGGCGCTGGAAGGCACTGCGGTCTGATAACGGTCTGACGCTGGATCAATCGCCCGCCGGACATGGTCCGGCGGGCTTTTTTTGGGGTCGCTCTGCCTACTGCGCCAAGGATTGCGCCAGCCGCATCAGGCTGACCGCCTCGCCCCGATAGCCAAAGCGGTCCTCGCCCTGGTTCGCCTCTGCCAGCGTGATGGCCTCATCCCAACCCCAGGCCTCCAGATAGACCGATCCGCGCAGCAGCTGGCCAAAGCCGGCGATGGCTGCGGCAAAGCGTGCGTCGGGGTCAGCCTCGGTGCCCGCCACGATAGGCGCTTCTATCAGGGCGCTGACGGACTCGCCCGGGGCCTTGTAGCGCAGGCGCAGAAAGCCAAGCTCTGGCGCATCGGCCACAATGTCCCCGATTGCGGCTTCATCGGCCATCGCATCGGAAACCGCCGTGCCATAGCGCAGCGGGTCGTTCCGCAGGGCGGGGCTGCCGGGCGCTGTCACCTCGTAGATCGCCGTCACCTGATGGCCCGCCCCGATTTCGCCCGCGTCCACGGCATCATTGTTGAACTCCTCGCGCCGCAGGGCGCGGGTCTCATATCCGATCAGCCGGTATTCCGCGACTTGGGCCGGGTTCCATTCGATTTGCAGCTTCACATCATCGGCAATCGGAAACAGCGCCCCGGTCAGCTGTTCCACCAGCACCTTGCGCGCTTCCAGCAGGGTGTCGATGTAGGCGGCCATGCCGTTGCCGTTCTGCGCCAGTGATTGCATCACCGCGTCATTCAGAGTGCCCCGGCCAAAGCCCAGCACCGACAGGTAGACGCCGGTCTTGCGCTTGCGGGCGACAAACGCCTCCAGCCCTTCGGGATCATCGACGCCGAGGTTGAAATCACCATCGGTGGCAAGCAGAATGCGGCTGACTTCGCCCGCCGCTGTCATACCTTCGGCAAGGGTGTAGGCCAGCGTCAGCCCGGCGGCCCCCGCCGTCGCGCCGCCGGCATCCAGCCGGTCCAGCGCCGCCAGAATGGTGGCGCGTTCACTGGCCGGGGTGGGAGCCAGCACCTCGCCCGCCGATCCGGCATAGGCGACGATGGCCACCTGATCCTCGGGCCGCAGTTCGGCTAGCATCAGCCCCATCGATTGTTTGAGCAGAGGCAATTTGCCCGGCTCATTCATCGAGCCTGAGGTGTCTATCAGCAGCACAAGGTTCAGCGGTGGCCGCGCCGCCACCTCGGGCAACCGCCCTTGCAGGCCGATGTGCACCAGCCGGGTACCGGCATTCCACGGGGTTTGCATCACGGTCACGTTTGCGCGGAACGGCGGCTCTCCGGCTTCGGGGGCGGGGTAGGCGTAGGGGAAGTAGTTCACCATTTCTTCAACCCGCACCGCATCGGGGGCGGGCAAGGCACCGGCCATCAGGCTGCTGCGCACAAGGGCGTAGGATGCGGTGTCGACATCGGCGGAAAAGGCAGACACCGGCGCCTCTGCCGTCACCTGCACCGGGTTGGCACCTGCGTTGGCAAAGACCTCTTCGTCGGCGCCAGGCGCGGGGGCCATCAGGTTGGCTTCCGGCGCGGCCATGGTTTGCGGGGCCACTTCCAGCGACAGATCTGCCGCACCTGCCTGTGACGCAGTCGGGGCTTCGGCGGGGGCGGCCTTGCGGGTCATCATCGGCCCGGGGGCGGACCTTGTCAGCTCTGCCGGGGCCATCTCTGCCGGGGCCGCAGCGGGTGGGGCCTGCGCCGATTCTGGCGCAGCCATCCTGACCGTCGGCGCCTCGGCCTGCGGCAGCAGCACCACCAGCCCGACTGCCAGTGCTGCGGCAGAGGTGGTCGCGGTCAGCAGGGGTTTCAGGGTCAGGGCTTTCAGCATCTTGCGCACTCCGCTGGCAAACCCCGCCGTCGGGGCGCGGTCAGCAGTGGGACGCAGCGGCGGCGTCGATCCTTGGCGCGACAGGGCCGAATCCTCATAGGCCGCCATCGCCCGGTTCAACGCCTCGGCCCGGGCGGTGGGGTCGCTGGTGGGTGCTGTCTGCAGGGCGGCGCGCAGCTTGTCGAGTTCCGGATCGCGGGTCATGCCTTTGCCTCTTCGGTGGCCAGGACGCGCAGCCGTTTCTTCACCTCGGACATCCGCCAGGCAATCGTGCCTTCGGACAGGTCCAGGATCGCCCCTGCCTCGGCCTGGGTCATGTCTTCGCCCAGCACCAGCGCCACGGTGTCGCGCAGTTCCACCGGCAGGCGCGTCATGGCGTCCGCCAGCCAGTCTTGTGCCGCGCGGTCTTGGGCCATCGCCTCTTGCCGGGCGATTTCCCAATCCCCCCAACCCGTCGCCGCCCGCTCGCGCACGGCGGCGCGGCGGCGGGCGTCATGCGCGGCGTTGACCACCACACGGTAAAGCCAAGTGGTGAACCGCGCTTCGGCCCGCCAGCCGCGCAACCGGTGGGGCAGGGCGGCGCAGATGTCCTGCGCCAGATCTTCGGCTTCGGCGCGGCTGCCGGTCAACCGCCAGCCAAGCCCGAAAATCCGGTCATAATGCCGGGTCACCAGCGCCGCAAAGGCGGCGTGGTCGCCGCAGGCTGCGGCTTGGGCAAGCGTTTCATCAGAAGTGTCCATCAGCATCACTGTAGGTCAGACGCGCGCCGGGGGGCAATCCTTGGCGGTCGCTTTGGCAGATGGAGGGTAAATTGCGGTTTAAATAGGTGCCCCGACCCGGGGAAGGCCGGGGCACCGGACGCACCTTGCATTGGGGGACAACAGCAAGGCGGTTTGGCAAGATCATGGGAAGGCTCAATGCAGTACAGAAGGAAAAAATCCTGCGCCCCGACCCGAGAGCGGCCGGGGCGCAGGTCCCGCCTTGCCCCGGACCAGGGCAAGACGAGGGTTAAAATTACTTTTCGCGAAATAAGCACCCCGACCCGGGGAAGGCCGGGGTGCCGGGTGCGCCTTGCCATTGGGGACACGCAGGCAAGACGCGGAAAACCGTGGGCTGATCAGTAGATCAGGCTGTCATAGATGCCGTAGCTGCCGGCGCGGGTCTGCAACTGACGCTCGCCGCCGCTGTCGCGGGCATAGGCCACCACGGCCCGGTAGGTGCCGGGGCCGAAAGACGCGTCAATGCCTCCGGTGTAATAGCCAAAGGCGCGCAGCCGGCTTTGGATCGCGCGGCGCTGCGCTGCGGAATAGGTGTTGAAGGTCTGCGCCGCGACCGTGGCATGCACGGAATTGTTCGACCCGATCACCCGGCCGCTGGTGCTTTGATGGTGATCGTTACGCGGGCGGTATTGTTGGCTGTAATCGTTGCGCGGGCGATACTGCTGGTTGTAGTCGTCGCGGTGGTGGTACTGCGGCTGCGGCTGCCGGTGCGGTTGTGGCCGGTACACCGGCTGCGGCTGGGCCTGTGGCGCACGGGCCTGCGCATCATTGATCAGCGCGCCGATGATCACGGTGGCGGCGACGCCTTTCAGGAAGTTGCGCTCGTTCTTGCCAAGCGCCTGCGCCGGGGCAGCGGCGGTGACAGCGATGGACAATGCGGTGACAGCAGCGATGGCGGCAGTTTTCACATTTTTAAACATCGGGTTTCCTTTCCCAGGTATCGCGGGGCTGAGCAGAGCGCCGCTGTGATGGGAAAGGATATGCGCAGACAGGCCGCGCTAGGCAAAAACGCCGCAGTGCTATGGGATAGCGCCTTTGAAATCAATGACTTGTGATTGCGAGGATTTCAGGGTGCCCGCAGTTCGATCAGCCGTGGACCGTTACACTGCTGCTGCAGCGCGTCGCGCAGGGCATCGGGGTCGGGAAGCAGGCTGGCAAAGGGCAGCCCGCAGGCTTCGGCAAAGGGGCCAAGATCCAGCGGCGACGGATCGCACCCGATCACTTGGGTGCCCGCGCCTGCCATCGCCTCGGCAATCTCGCGGTAGCCTTGGTTGTTCCAGACGATGAAGGTGATGGGCAGGCCTTCGTCCCGGGCAGTGCGCAGCTCGGCAGCGCTGAACTGCAACCCACCGTCGCCGATCAGGCAGACCACCGGCGTTCCGGGCGCGCCAAGCGCGGCACCGATAGCCGCGCCCGGGCCAAAGCCAAGCGCGCCGTAACCGGTGGCGGCGTTGAACCAGCCGCCTGGGCGGTCGTGATCGTAGAACAGGTTGGCGGCATAGACCGGCTGGGTGCTGTCGCCTGCGATGATCGCGCCGGGCTGCGCGTCGCGGATCGCCTCGACGATGGCCAGCTGTGCCTGCATCGCCGGATGCAGCCCCGCCAGTTCGGCCCGCGCGGCGCGGCGTGCGGCCTCGGCTCGTGCCGGACCATCGGCCTGCCGCGCGACCACCGTTTGCGCCAACGCGTCCAGCGTCAGCCCGGCATCTGCCTGTATGCGCAGCGTGGCCCGGTGCCGCGCCAGCTGTTCGGCGCAGACATCCACCCGGATCATCCCCGTCAGATCAGGAAAGCCGCCGCGCACATACATGTCGTAATCCGTTGGCCCCAGTTCAGTGCCCACGGCCAGCACCTGATCGGCCCCGGCAATCAGCGCGCGCACCGCATCAAGGCTGGGCGATGCGGGCACGCCCAAGGCGTGCCCGAACATCACGCCGCGTGCGTTCACCGTCTGCACCACCGGCGCATCGAGCGCCTCGGCCAGCGCGCGCAGCGGACCCGCCGCTGCCCTGGCACCACCCCCGGCCAGAATGACCACCCGCTGCGCGGCGTTCAGCAGTGCCGCCGCATCGGCCAGCGTCGCCGAATCCGGCGCGCACAGCGCAAGCGGCATGGCAGGCGGCAAAGCCGCTGCCTCCAGCGCCATCACATCGGTCGGCACTTCGATATGCACCGGGCCGGGCCGCGCGCCCAGCATCAGCGCAAAGGCCCGGTCCAGCACCGGGCCCAAGGTCTCGGGCGCAGTCACCCGCAGCGTCGGGCACAGCGCCCGCACCATCCCGGCCTGATCGGGCAGTTCGTGCAGCAGGCCAAGACCTTGTCCCAGGGAATCGCGCCGGTTTACCCCCGACACCACCAGCATCGGCACAGAATCGGCGCGCGCCTGTGCCATCGCGGTCAGCGCATTGGTCAGCCCCGGCCCGGTAATCACAAAGGCCACCCCCGGCTGCCCGGTCACCCGGGCATAGCCATCGGCCATGAAGGCCGCGCCCTGTTCATGCCGCGCGGTCACATGGCGCACAGGTGATCCGGCCAGCCCCCGGTACAGCTCGACCGTGTGGACACCGGGAATGCCGAACACCACTTTGACCCCGCGCGCCGCCAGCCCCTCGACCAGACGCATTCCCACCGTTGCCATCGCTTACGCCCCCTGCCGTGCAAAGCGGGCGATCCGCGCCGCCGCTTCGTCGATCACCGTATCGGGCTGCGTCAGGCTGATCCGCAGCCAGCCCGCCAGCCCGTCGCCAAAGCTTTCCCCCGGCATACAGGCCACGCCTTCCGCCTCCAGCAGGGCCAGCGCAAACGCCTCGCCGCTCAGTCCGGTCGCCCGCACATCCAGCAGCGCGAACATGCCCGCATCGGGGCGATGCACCCGCAGCCCCGCCACACCGTCCAGCACTTCGGCCAGCATCTGCGCCCGCGCCGCGTACCGCGCAGCCATGCCCCGGGCCACGGGCGAGGGGGCGGCAATTGCATCTGCCGTTGCATCGGCCAGAAACGGCTGGTTGCCGAACAGCATGGTTTCGGCCAGCGGCAAGGCGCGGCTGATGAAGTCGCCCGGGCCCACACACCAGCCTGACCGGAACCCCGGTGCCGCATGGGATTTGGAAATGGAAGAGGCCGCGATCACCCTGTCTGCCAGACCCGGATGCGAAAGGGGTGAGACAAACTCAGTGCCATCGAACACCAGCTCTTCATACACCTCATCCGACACGATCCACAGATCATGTGCGCGCGCCACCTCACCCAAGGCCGCGATATCGGCGTCGCGCAGCACTGCGCCGGTCGGGTTGTGCGGCGTGTTCAGAAAGAGCACCCGGCTGCGGGGCGTGATCCGCGCCGCCACATCCGCCGCCTGCATGCGAAAGCCATGTTCGGCACGCAAGGGCACCGGCACCATCGTGGCCCCGCTGGCCCGGATGACGCCTTCATAGGTGGCATACATCGGATCGCCCACCAGCACCTCATCCCCGGCACCCGCCAAGGCGCGCAGCACCATGTAAAGCACGGTCTGCGTGCCCGGCAGGCACAGGAACTGATCGGTTTCAAACCGCCGCCCGCGCCGCTGTGTGTAGCGGTCGGCCAGTGCCCGCAGCAGCCCGGCCTCGCCGCGCCCGTTGGAATAGCCGGTGCGCCCCGAGGTCAGCGCCGCTGCCGCAACATCCAGCAGACGGGCGGGGGGCGGTGTGTCCGGCTCGCCGATGGTCAGCTCCAGCACCGGCCGGCCTTCGGCCTGCATCGCCCGCGCGCGGATATGGACCCCCCATTTGGCACCGCCCAGACCGGCCAGATCATCAAGAACAGAAGCGTATTTCATGGAACCTCGGCTGAGTTGGGGGCAGGGGGTGGGGGTGGCAGCGGCACGTTGAGGATTGCGGCGATGGCGGACAGGCCGATCTGCTCCATCTCTCCGGCGGCAAAGCTGTCGGACAGCGTACCGCCTTCCATCCACAGCCCGTCGATCACCGCATTGCAGGCAATCGACAGCACCCGCGCCTTGGCCGGGTCGCCCTTGCCGGGCAGCGCCTGAATCAGGGCCTGCAAACGGTCGCGATAGTTCAGATAGGTTGCCTCATGCACCGCATGCATCTTTGGGTCACGCCGCACATGATGCAGGAACCCGGCCCAAAGCCGCACCCGTTCGCCATCCATCACCGGGGGGCGCAGGCTGGCCGCGACAAAGGCCGCCAGCTGCGCCGCCGGGTCGTCGGTGGCGCAGCTGGCGGCCAGACTTTCCGCGGTCATCCGCTCCATCAGCGTGGCATATGCGGCGCGCGTCAGATCATCCTTGGACTGGAAGTAATGCCGGATCAGCCCCGCCGTGATGCCTGCCCGTGCGGCAATCGCCCGCACCGTCGCCGCCTGCGGGCCGCCTTCGGCCATCAGCTCCAGCGCCGCCGTGATCAGCGCCTCACGGCGATGTTCCTGCGTTTCCCGGCGATAGGGGCGGCGGTCCTCGGCCATGGGGCATCCTTATTATACATTTGTATAATTAGCAGGAAGCGCACAGGATTCCAAGCCGCAATGACATGTGGTTTTGACCGGGCGAGACCTGCAGAGCCTTGTGTGAAAAGAGCGCCTTCGTCGGCTGTGTCAGTCCGGCGCGGGGAGTGTGGCCAGTGGGCCGGGGGCCGCTGACACATCCTTGTGCACGATCACATCGGCCTGCGGATAGGCCTGCAGGATTGCGCGTCGCAGCCCGGCCCCGATGGCATGCGCCGCGCGCAAGGGCTGGTCGCCATCCAGCTCGATATGGATCTGCACAAAGATCCGGCTGCCAGCGGTCCGGGTCTTGATGTCATGGTAACCCTGCACCCCCGGCCAATCGCGCGCCAGGGCGGCGATCCCGGCAATCACCACCGGGTCGGCCCGCCGGTCCATCAGCGCGTGGAATGCCTCGCGCCCGATCCGCACCGCACCAAGCGCGAGCATCCCCGCCGCCGCCAGCGCCACCACCGAATCGACCGAGGTCAGGCCAAAGGCGCGCGACGCCCAAAGCGAGGCAATCGCCCCGATGTTCGGCAACAGATCGCCCAGATAATGCAGCCGGTCTGCCGCCACCACCTTGTTGCCGGTGCGCCGCGCCACGCGGCCCTGCCAGATGACCAGCCCCAGCGTCAGCAGGATGGACACCGCCATCACCCCCATGCCCACGCCTTCGCGCGACAGGGTTTCCGGCTCGGGTGCCAGCAAGCGCTGCACCGCCGCAACCCCGATCACCCCCGCTGAGACCAGAATGAACATCGCCTGCCCCAGCGAGGCCAGATCTTCCGCCGAGGTATGGCCAAAGGCATGGTCTTCATCCGCAGGCTTGGCCGCATACAGAATCGCCGCCATCGCCATCAGGCTGACCATCAGATCCATCGCACTGTCGGCCAGCGACGCCGCCACCGACAAAGACCCGGTCTGGCCCAGTGCCCAGAGCTTGAGGATCACCAGCACCCCGGCAACCGAAACCGAGGCAACGCCCGCCGACAAATTCAGCCGTGTCTGTTCGGATGCCATGTGCGCCCCCAAGCCTCGCGTCAGAAGGGGCATGCGCTACCCCAACCTTGCGGTCAAGCGCAAGGTGGGTGATCGGCAGACGGGCCCTCTCTCCGGTGTCTTGCCTGACATTGGATCAGGCCCCTGTTCCCTGTGAGAGAATTGACTCAGTCAATCACCTCGTCCGCCGTCACGCCCCACAGGCTGCTGACCGGGGCCCAGCCCTTTTGCCCGTCGATCGTGACGCGGCACCAGCCGTCCGCGCATTCGGTCAGCCGGGCCACCACGCCGCGTTGGGCCTGGAACGCGGCCAGCGAGGTGGTGTCGGGGCGGTTGAAGAACGTGGCCATATCCTCGTTCACCATCACCGACCGCACCCCCGAGACCAGCGCATAATGCACCCAGCCGCCGACGCCTTCGGCATCTTCGACCCGGCGCCAATGGCCATGCTCGGCGGTGACCTTCAACGGCATGCCGACCCGGGTGAACACCCAGTCGATCCGGTGCGACAACCCCGGCCCTCGCCGGGCATTGCCTTCGTTTGACTTGAGCGAGACATAGCGCGGCAAGGGCAGGTTGGTCACCGCCCCCTTGTTCGGGTCGCGCGGCACCGCCGCCGGCTTTGCCGCAGATGGTGCTGGCGGCCCCAAAGGGCGCATCGCGGGCTGTGGGGATGTTGCGGGCGCAGCCGCGCTTGCGGTGGTCGGTGCCAGCGGCGCTGCCTCAGCCGAGGCCGGCACCTGCATCAGCGCCGGGTTCGGTCTGGGCCGTACAACCTCCGACAGCGCAGGCCCCGCCCCCGCCATCAGGGCAATACCCGTCACCAATGCCTTCAGCATGTTGTTCACCATCCGCCTGTGGCCGGGTGTGCCCCCGGTCTGTTGGTTCCGCCCATCGCTACGGCCCGGCAAAGGGCCGCAATCCCTCAAGACTCCGGGGCTGATCGCTTAGGGTCTTGTGCCCCGTCCCGGTTGTCGTCACTTTGCCCTGAGGCGCGCGCCAAGATCAAGTCCACGGAGGCCCAAGATGCCCGCACAGCGGTTGAGTGTTGTAGTCACGCGACGGTTGCCCGAACCGGTCGAGACCCGGATGAAGGAATTGTTCGATGTCGAGCTGCGCGACCCGGACACAAAGATGACCCGCGAGGATCTGGCCAGTGCGATGCGCCGCGCCGATGTGCTGGTGCCCTGTGTGACCGATCAGGTGGATGCTGCCCTGATCGCGCAAGCCGGTGACAAGCTGAAGCTGATCGCCAATTATGGTGCGGGGGTGGACCACATCGACGTGGCCACCGCCCGTCAGCGTGGCATTCTGGTGTCGAACACCCCCGGCGTGGTGACCGAAGACACTGCCGATATGACACTGGCATTGATCATGGCGGTGACCCGGCGCATTCCAGAAGGGCTGCAGGTGATGCAGGCCGGCGAATGGCGGGGCTGGGCCCCGACCGCCTTTATGGGTGGGCGGTTGGGCGGCAAGCGGCTTGGAATCCTTGGCATGGGGCGGATCGGGCAGGCCGTGGCGCGGCGCGCCCGCGCCTTTGGCATGCAGGTGCATTACAACAACCGCAAACGCCTTCGCCCGGAACTTGAGGCCGAGCTGGATGCGACCTGGTGGGAAAGCCTGGACCAGATGGTCAGCCGGATGGACATCCTGTCGATCAACTGCCCGTACACGCCCTCGACCTATCACCTGATGAACGCGCGGCGGCTGAAACTGATGAAACCCACCGCCGTGATCGTGAACACCTCGCGCGGCGAAGTGATTGACGAAAATGCCCTGACCCGCGGCCTGCGGGCGGGCGAGCTGGGCGGCGCGGGCCTTGACGTGTTCGAACACGGGCATGAGGTGAACCCGCGCCTGCGTGAACTGCCCAACGTGGTGCTGCTGCCGCATATGGGCAGCGCGACGCTGGAGGGGCGTATCGAGATGGGTGAAAAGGTCATCATCAACATCAAGACCTTCGCCGACGGCCACCGCCCCCCGGATCAGGTGGTGCCGGGCCAGCTGTAACTTTCAGAAAATCGAGCGGCTGCGCGATACGCCTAGTTGCGCGCGTTCCAGCCGCGATACCAGTCGACGAACCGCGCCACGCCGTCGCGGATACTGGTGCGGGGCAGGGAGCCGACCAGCGCTTCGATCAGGCTGGCGTCGGCCCAGGTGGCGGGTACGTCGCCCGGTTGCATCGGCAGCAGGGTTTGCCGGGCGCGGCGCCCGGTTGCCGTCTCGATGGCCTTGATGAAATCACTCAGCTGTTCGGTCGTGCCATTGCCGATATTGACGACGCGGAACGGGGCCACGGGCGACAGGCTGTCCATCGGACCGGCCGGGGTGGTGCCGGGCACGGCGGTGATCAGGCGCGCGATGCCTTCGACCAGATCGTCGACGTAAGTGAAATCCCGACGCATGTCACCGTGGTTGTAGACCTCGATTGCCTCGTCGTTCAGGATCGCGCGGGTGAATTTGAACAGGGCCATGTCGGGGCGCCCCCAGGGGCCGTAGACGGTGAAGAAGCGGAACATCGTGGTCGGCAGACCGAACAGATGGGCATAGCTGTGGGCCATCGCCTCCGTCGCGATCTTGGTGGCGGCGTAAAAGCTCATCGGATGGGTGGCCTGGTCGGTCTCGGCATAGGGCATATTGGTATTGGCGCCGTAAGCTGAAGACGTGGAGGCGATCAGCAAATGCCGGGGCGGATGGGCGCGCGCGGCCTCCAGCACTTCATGCGTGCCGATCAGGTTTGACTGCACATAGGCCCGTGGGGTGTCGATCGACTGGCGCACCCCCGCCTTTGCGGCCAGGTGGATGATCACATCGGGGCGCAGGCGGGCGGTCAGTTCGGTCAGGCGACCTTCGTTCTCCAGCATCCCCTGCTCGAAGGCAAACCGGGGCTGGGCCTGCAGTATTTCCAGCCGGGCCTGTTTCAGGGCCGGGTCGTAACAGGTCGTCATCCCGTCAAAGCCGGTGACCTGCCAGCCATCCGTCAGCATCCGCCGGGACAGGTGAAAGCCGATGAAGCCGGCTGCCCCCGTGATCAGAACCTTGCCTGTCATCCCTGTCCCCACCCTTGTGCCGCCCAATCCTTAACGGCAGCGGAGGGCTGCGGTAAAGGGTGGCGTGTCAGTTGCCCACACCCAGCACCGGGGCGGGCGGGCGGCGGCGGGCACCCGACAGCGCATTGAAGGCCACCGCCGCCATCAGCACCGCTCCGCCGGTGAAGGTGCCTGCCGAGGCAGTTTCGCCCAGCGCCAGAAACACCCAGACCGGGGCCAGCAGCACCTCGACCATCGACAGCAGCGTCAGTTCCGCCGCTGGGATCACCCGGCTGCCTGCGGTATAAAGCGCCATGCCGGTGGCCAGAATGGCCGCGCCCATCGACAGCGATATCGCGATGTCGCGCCCCGGTACCCAGAGTGTATCGCCTTGCGCTGCCAGAACCAGCCCCGCGGCCAGCATCGACAGCACCCCGCCGATCACCACCGCAGGCAGCATGTCTGCCAGCTTGCCCCAGCGCAGGGCGATGGTGAAGCTGGCAAACCCCAAAGCTGACAGCAGGGCCGCCACGTTCCCTGCCAGCGCCCCTGACGCCAGCCCTTCGCGCACCATCAGAAACATGCCCACCGCGGCCAGAGCAATCGCGCCCCATGTCGCCGGACGCACGGTTTCACGCAGGATCAGCCAACCCATCAGCGCCGCCAGAAACGGCGAGGCGGAAAACAGGAACACCGCATTGGCCACCGTGGTCGCCTGAAAGGCAAAGATCGCGCCGCCAAAGGCCAGCACAAGGCCAAGCCCTCCCACAAGACCCGACCATCCCACCCGGCGCAACGGTGCCACCACCTGGCCCGAGCGCCACCAGATCACCGCCAGCAGCACCGGGATCATCCCGGCAGAGCGCCAGAACAGCACGGCCCAGGTGCCTGCCTGATCAATCTGCCGGATCAGCAGACCATTGAGCGACCACAGCAGCGCCGCCAGCAGCACCAGTTTCACCCCGGTTGAATATGGCATGCCCGCCCCCTGTGTCCCATTGCCATCAAAGGCAGGGCAGGGCGGGGCGTCTGTTCTGTCCGCGACGCGAGAGGCGTCGCAGGCAGCGCGCCGGGTCAGTAGCCCAAAGCGCGATCCACCCGGTGCAGCAGGGGCTCGCCCGCTTCGGCCCGGCGGATGTTTTCGGCGATCACGCCTGAGGCACTTTCGGGGCGGGTGTCGGCGGCGATGTGCGGGGTAACGGTCACGCGCGGATGCGCCCAGAAGGCGTGATCCTGCGGCAGGGGTTCCACCCGGAACACATCCAGCGTGGCGTGGCCGATCTGGCCAGAATCCAGCGCGTCCAGCAGGGCCGCGTCGTCGATCAGCGGCCCGCGACCGGGGTTCAGGATCACCGCCCCGCGCGCAGGCAGCGCCAGTGTCGTGGCGTTCAGCGTGTTCTCGGTTTCCGGCGTGCGTGGCAGAAGGGTCACCACGATCTGTGCCCCGCTCAGCGCCTGCCGCAACCCATCCTCACCCGACAGGCACTGCACCCCCGGCACCGATTTCTGCGTCCGGCTCCACCCGGTGACCGGGAAGTTCAGGCCCGCCAGCGCCTGTGCACAAGCCGTGCCCAATGCCCCCAGCCCCAGCACCGTAACGGGCCGGTTGCGCGCCAAGGGCGGCACCACGGGGGTCCACACATGGCCCGGGTTCACGATATGCGCATCCATCCCCAGATGATGCCGCAGGGCGTGGCCCACAACCCATTCGACCATGCTTTCGGTCAGGCTTGGGTCCACCATCCGGCAAAGGGGTTGCGTCAGCGTGGCATTGCCGACGATCCGCTCCACCCCGGCCCAAAGCGACAGCACGGCCTTGGTCCGCACAAAGGGGGTGAAATCCTGCAACGGGGCACTTGGGGCGTAGATGATGTAGTCCACCGTCCCCGGTGCCGCCTTTTGCACCACCTGCGCCTTGATCCCGGCGGCGTCCAGCGCCGCTGGCAGCACACCGCGATATTGGCCCCAAAGATCGGGGGCGGCGAACAGGACAGTGAGCATCATCTACCTCGGTCTGTGAACATGGGCGCTCTGGATCAGGCCGAAGGCCACCAAAAGCACCAGCATCGCCGATCCGCCATAGGACAGGAACGGCAGCGGAATGCCAACCACAGGGGCCAGCCCCATCACCATCGACAGATTGACCGCCAGATAAAAGAAGAAGTTCGCGGCAATGCCAAGGATCAACAGCACGGAAAACCGGTCTTTGTTCTGCATCGCCGAGACATAACAGAACAGCAGGATCAGCCCGTACAGCACCAGCAGGCTGAACACGCCGACAAAACCGAATTCTTCGCCCAGCGTGGTAAAGATGAAATCGGTGTGCTTTTCGGGCAAAAAGTTCAGCCGGCTCTGCGTGCCTTGCATAAACCCCTTGCCGCCCCAGCCACCCGAGCCAAGGGCGATCTGCGCCTGAATGATGTTGTACCCTGCCCCCAGCGGGTCAGAGGTCGGGTCAAGGAACGTGTCGATCCGGCGGAACTGATAGTCGTGAAGCAATTGCCAGTCGGTGCCCCGGCTGGCCATCACCGCCCAGATCGTGGCTCCGACCGCGCTGATGACAGCGCCGAAATACCACCAGCTGACGCCAGCCAGCAGCATCACCGTGCCGCCGATCATCAGCAGGATCAGCGCGGTGCCAAGGTTGGGCTGCATCAGCACCAGCACCGTCGGGATCACCGTCAGCACCACAGGGATCAACACCCAGAACAGGCGCGACGTCTTTTTGACATCCAGCCAGTCGTAATAGGCGGCCAGCATCATCACCAGCGTGATCTTGGCCATTTCCGATGGCTGCAACCGGAAGCCGCCGATGTCGAGCCAGCGTTGTGCGCCCATGCCGGTGACCCCGAAAAATTCCACCACCAGCAGCAGCAGAATCGAGACGACATAGGCAATCAGCGACATGTTGCGCCAGAACCAGATCGGCACGAAAGCGATGATGAACATCAAGACCGCGCCAAGCGCAAAGACCTGCATCTGCCGCCCGGCCCAGACATCCAGACGCCCGCCAGCAATAGAATACAGTGCCAGCCAGCCTACAGCCGATACCGCCGTCACAAGCACGATCAGCGGCCAGTTCAGGTGCAGCACCTTGCGCAGACCGGTGGGCACGAATTTGACGCGGTATTCCAGAAAGCTCATGCCCGGCCCCCTATGCGCGGCTGGAGTCGGGGGCGCGGCCTTCGGCATCGCGCAAGGGCAGCTTTTCCAGCATCGATTCAATCCGGTTGCGCTGGCTGGACGGATAGGCCGACAGGGGCGGAATCCCGCCGGTCAGCGCGCTCAGGATGGCGTCCCGCCCGACGGGGGCGGCTGCCGTGGACCCGCCGCCGCCATGCTCCACCACCACAGACACCGCATAGCGCGGGTTGGTATAGGGCGCATATCCCACGAACAGCGCATGGTCGCGCCTGTTCCACGGCAGCTGATCGTTGGAAATCACCCCGCGCGCCCGTTCGGCCGCGGTGATGTTGCGCACCTGGCTGGTGCCGGTTTTGCCCGCCATCAACAGCGCCTCGTCGGCGATGCGCGATGATTTCGCCGTGCCGCGTTCGGCATTCATCACCGCATACATGCCCGACCGGATCTTGCGCAGGATCTCTTCCGAGATGCCGATGCTGGGCGCCTCTTCCACCGGCACCTCCTTGCCATCAACCGACCGCACCAGCCGCGGCACCACCGCGCGGCCCGTCGCAATCCGCGCCGTCATCACCGCCAGTTGCAGCGGCGAGGTCAGGACATAGCCTTGACCGATGCTGGCGTTGATCGTGTCGCCGATCCGCCAATCCTCCTGCTGCCGTTCCTGCTTCCACGCGCGGTTCGGCATGATCCCTTCGGCGATCGCCGACATCGGCAGATCGTGGCGGATGCCAAGGCCAAAGCGTTTGCCCATCTCGGCGATCTTTTCGATCCCGACCCGCTGGGCGATGTCGTAGTAATAGACATCGCAGCTTTCAGACAGCGACTTTTCCAGATCCACGGCGCCATGCCCGGCACGCTTCCAGCAATGAAACCGCCGCCCGCCGAATTCCAGATAGCCGGGGCAGCGGACAGAGGTGTTCACCGTGATCATCCCCGCCTCAAGGGCGGCCAAGGCCGTGATCATCTTGAAGGTCGATCCTGGCGGGTACACGCCCTGCACGGTCTTGTTGGCCAGCGGGCGATGGTCGTTTTCCATCAGCCCGTTGTAATCGGTATGGCTGATCCCGCGCACAAACAGGTTCGGGTCAAACGACGGCGAGGACACGATGGCAATCAGATCACCATTGGTCACATCCATCACCACCGCCGCCGCTGATTCATCGCCCAGCCGCGCCTGCACGAAATTCTGCACATCTGCGTTGATGGTCAACCGTACATCTGACCCCGGATCGCCCTCTTCACGCTCCAGCTCGCGCATCACCCGGCCCACGGCGTTCACCTCGATCCGCCGCGTGCCCGCCCGGCCGCGCAGTTGGTCTTCCAGCCAACGTTCAACCCCGATCTTGCCGATCTGGAACTTGGGAATGCGCAACAGCGGGTCAGGGCTGTCCAGCGCCTCCAGATCGCGCTCGGACACCGGCCCGACATAGCCCAGCACATGGGCGAAATCGGTGTCGCGCGGGTATTGCCGGCTCAACCCCACTTCGGGCGACACACCGGGCAGCGACGGCGCATTCAGCGCCACCTTCGACAAATCTTCCCAACTCAGCCGGTCCGCCACCGTAATCGGCGCAAATGGGCTGGTGCGGTTCATTTCCTTGGCAGTGCGGTCCAGATCATCGGCGGTCAGCGGGATGATATGCGCCAGTTTGGCCAGCACCGCATCGACATCACCTGCATCCTCGCGCGTGATGACCACCCGGTAATTCTGTTCATTTCCCGCCAGCACCTTGCCGTTGCGGTCATGGATCACCCCGCGCGCGGGCGGGATCAGCCGAATCGAGATCCGGTTTTCTTCGGCCAGCAGCTTGAATTGATCGGCCTGATCGACCGAAAGATAGTGCATCCGCGCGCCAAGCACCGCGAACATCGCTGTCATTCCGCCACCCAACAACAGCGCACGCCGGTGCGTGCCGCGGGCAGCGTCTTCGGTTTCCTTCGGGCTGCGTCTCACGTCCTGCCCCTCACAAACGGCGTCCGTAACTGTCAACTTCGCCTGTCGCAGGCTTGCGCAGGTCAAAGGCCAGGCGGCTGGCCCCCACAACGACAGGATAGCACAGGATCGACCACAAAACCTGCATCAAGGCAAAGCCGAATGCCGGCTGCGGCAAAAACGATAGCGTGAACACCAGCCGGTAGGCCAGCAGGCACCCTATCATCAGCCCGGCCACCATGGCCCATTCCGCCACCAGCGTCAGTTCGCGCGTCAGCGCCACCCGGTTGCGCACGAATTCCACCGCGATCACCACCAGCGCGGTCCACAATCCCGGCGGGCGCAGCAGCACCATGTCTTCCAGCAGCAGCACCCCGGCCAGTAGCCAGACCGGCAGGTAATCCGGCCGCCGGGTCGCCCAGGCAAAGATCAGGCACAAGAGCAGGTCCGGCCCCGGCCAGTCGCCCGCCTCGGACCCCAAAGGCAGCAGCCGCACGTAAAGCATCAGCAGCGCGATGCCGACAAACAGCCCGCGATAGAACCAGGCGCTGGACCGCCACGCATCACCCACCGCTGCCATCCGTCTCGGTGCTCGCATCGGCTGCCGGCATCGCCTCGGGCTGGTTGCCCCGGGTGGGCAAGGCGTCGGTGTTCAGCGCCTCGCTGGTGTCCGGCCCTGCAGGCAGCACCGGCGGCGCAATCAGCGCGCCCGCATCGGTGATCGGCACCAGCTGATGGCTGCGCAGCACGCGCAGGAATTCCAGCCGCTGGTAATCCGCGCTCAGACTGACCCGCAGCCGCCGGTCATTGCCCAGCACCACCTGACCCACCAGTAACCCGGCCGGAAACATCCCGCCATCGCCAGAGCTGATCACCCGGTCACCGGGACGGACCACATCGGACTGTTCCAGAAACTCCAGCGGGGGCAGGGCGGTGTTGTCGCCCGACAGCAGGGCCTTCTGCCCCGAAGGCTGCACCGTCACCGGCACCCGGCTGTTGGTATCCGTCAACAGGATCACCCGGCTGGTCCGCTCGCCCACGCCGGAAATGCGCCCGACCACGCCGATGCCATCCATGGTGGCCCAGCCGTCCAAAATGCCGTCGCGGGCCCCCACGTTGATCAGCACCGATTGCCGGAACGGGCTGCCGCTGTCGGCCAGAACCTGGCCGGTCACATGGGTCAGCTTGGGGTCTAACCGCACCTGATTCAGGTCCAACAGGCGCGCGTTCTGCTGTTCCAGCTGCAGCGCCGCCTCTTTCCATGCTTTCATCTGCTGCAATTCGCGGCGCAGATCCTGATTTTGCGCATGCAGGCTGGCGTAGCTCTGGAACTGTTCCACCATATCGGCGGCCGTGGTGATCGGTGTCATCACCCAGTCGAACGACGGCACCACCCGGTCGATCAACGCAGCACGGAACCGCTCCACCCGGGGGCTGTCAATCCGCCACAGCAGGAACAGCCCCAACAACGACAAGACCAGAATCCCCACCAACACCCGCCGCAGCGGGCGGGAGAAGTCTTCCGGGTCTGTCCGTGTCTTTGCCATGCCGGTCTGCTACGTCCAATTCATACGCCCGGCCCCGCAGCGCCGCGTCATCCGTTCCGGTCATCAGACCCGGATCAGCTGTCGTAATCAATCACATGCCGCAGCTGTTTTTCGTATTCCAGCGCCTTGCCGGTGCCCAGCGCCACACAATTGAGTGACTCGTTGGCCACCGAAATCGACAGCCCGGTCTGTTCGCGCAAGGACAGGTCCAGATCGCCCAGCAGTGCGCCGCCCCCGGTCAGCATCACGCCCCGGTCAACAATGTCGGCCGCCAGGTCGGGCGGTGTTGCTTCCAGCGCCTGCATCACCGCGTCGCAGATCTGCTGCACGGGTTCGGCCAGGGCTTCCGCCACCTGCGCCTGATTGATCTCGGTTTCTTTCGGCACCCCGTTCAGCAGGTCACGCCCGCGAATGGTCATGGATGCACCCCGGCCATCATCGGGCATCCGCGCGGTGCCGATGCTGGTCTTGATCCGCTCTGCCGTCGATTCACCGATCAGCAGGTTCTGGTGGCGGCGCAGATAGTTGATGATTGCCTCATCCATCCGGTCGCCGCCCACGCGGACGGACCGCGCGTAGACGATATCGCCCAAGGATAGCACCGCCACCTCTGTTGTGCCGCCGCCGATATCCACCACCATGTTGCCGGTGGGGTCGGTGATCGGCATGCCCGCGCCAATCGCCGCCGCAATCGGTTCCGCAATCAGCCCCGCCCGGCGCGCGCCCGCCGACAGCACCGACTGCCGGATCGCGCGCTTTTCGACCGGGGTCGCGCCATGCGGCACGCAGACGATGATCTTGGGTTTGGAAAATGTCGTGCGCTTGTGGACCTTGCGGATGAAATGCTTGATCATCTCTTCCGCCGCCTCGAAGTCCGCAATCACCCCGTCACGCATCGGGCGGATCGCCTCGATGCTTCCGGGCGTGCGGCCCAGCATCAGTTTGGCATCTTCACCCACTGCCAGAACCTGCTTCTTGCCGTCCTTGCTGTGATAGGCCACGACAGAGGGCTCGTTCAGCACGATCCCCTTGCCACGGATATAGACCAGCGTGTTCGCTGTGCCGAGGTCGATCGCCATATCCGAGGAAAACAGGTTCGAGAGGATCGACATGCTGATGGTGTCCTTTTTATACGGCGACGACCCCTCGACTCGGGATTCCGATAGGGGCGAGTTCATATAAGGCTCAGTGTACACAGGCGAAAGAGCAAAGGATCGCCGTGGCGTCAATCCGCTGTGACACCGCAAAAATTGTCAGATTTCAACTTTTGACCGCGCATCATGCCACGATGGGCCATGGGGCTTGCACCTTTGCAATTATGCGCGGATATGCCCGGTTTTGCGCGTCTGGGGCGGGCAACCTGCCCTCAGTTCCGCAGCACCCGCCGGTAGCCGAATCACCTTGGTAAAGACCGGCGCGTGGATGCAGTCACCTTTGGGTCCGGCGCCGTTTTGATGACGGTGGCCATGCGCTTTGCCATCTCCTGGCTGCCCTTGACCGAAGGGTGAATGCGGTCAAAGCCGTGGAAACTGGTGTCACGATACGGCACAAGATCGGCCATCGGCACAAAGGTTACCCCCGCGTCAAACCCGGCCATCAGCGCCAGCCGCCGGTCCAGCTCATTGCCTGCCGGGCCGCAATGCTTGACCGGCGTCCCCATGCCGGGGTTGCGCAGATAGCCTGCATAAACCACCCGCGCCCCGCTTTCGCGGATGCGCGCCACATAGGCCGGGATCGCCCCGCCGCGCCCATCCTTTGTGACCAGCCGGTTCAGCACCCCGTCACAAAAGCCGCAGCCGCAGCCGAACAGAAGGTCGTTGCCGCCGCCGTTCATCACCACCCAATCCCAGTTTCCCGCGCGGTACTGCGCCGTCAGCCGCAACCCCGCAGCGCCCGAGAGTGGCAGCGGATGGAAATAGCGCGCCGCAAAAACCGACCGGTCCAGCACACTGCTCCCCAGCTCTTCTTCCAGCACATCCGCCACCGCCTTGTGGCTGGCCCGGTTGGTAGCCAGCATCGAATCCCCCACCACCAGAATCCGCGCGTCCTTTTCCTGCGACACAGGCTCGCCGCATGCCGCCAGCAACGCCAGCGCCAGCAGCGCGAAAGTGATCCGAATCATGATATGTCTGTTCCCGGTCTGATGAGTGCAAGACACACCACCCAACCTTGGCGACAAGGTGACGATCCTCGGTCACCCGCGTGACCACTCCAGACTTCTCTGACGGCTGGCATCTTGGCAGAGATACGAAAATCCAGGCAGTCACAGCCCCGGCCCTGTCAGACATCAGAACCGGGGCGACAGGTCATTTCCCGTGATAGCTGACCGTCTTGGTGTCATTGCCCGGCGCAGTTTTCTGGCGCCGCACGATCAGCTTGTTCAGCGCATTGATATAGGCGCGGGTGCTGGCCACAATCGTATCGGTATCGGCTGACGCCCCGGTCACAATCCGCCCGTCCTCCTGCAACCGGACCGAAACCGTGGCCTGTGCATCGGTGCCTTCGGTTACCGCATGCACCTGATACACCTCCAGCCGGGCCGAATGCGGGAACAGCATCTTCACGCAGTTGAATGCCGCATCGACCGGACCATCCCCGGTGGCGTCGATGTGGTGATCCACCCCGTCAATGCTCATCACCATATCGGCCTCTTGCGGGCCATCGGTGCCGCAGATCACCCGCAGTTTTTTCAGTTGCAGGAATTCATGCGCATCATTGGTCTGCTCATCGGCGACCAAAGCCACCAAATCCTCGTCATAGACCTCTTTCTTGCGGTCGGCGAGCGCCTTGAACCGCACGAACACATCGTTCAGCTGGTTATCGGCCAGTTCCACGCCCAGCTCTTTGAGCTTGGCGCGCAGTGCTGCTCGGCCGGAATGCTTGCCCATGGCGATGTTCTTCTGCACCAACCCGATATCCTCGGGCCGCATGATCTCGAACGTCTCGACGTTCTTCAGCACGCCGTCCTGATGGATGCCTGACTCATGCAGAAACGCGTTCTTGCCGACAATCGCCTTGTTGAACTGCACCTGAAAGCCCGAAACAGACGCCACCCGCCGCGACAGATTCATGATCTTGGTCGTATCAATCCCGGTGCGGTAGGGCATGATGTCATTCCTGACCTTCATCGCCATCACGACTTCTTCCAACGCCGTATTTCCGGCCCGTTCGCCCAAGCCGTTGATCGTGCATTCAATCTGCCGCGCGCCAGCCTCGACCGCCGCCAAAGAATTGGCCGTCGCCATGCCCAGATCATTGTGGCAATGGGTGGCAAAGATGATCGTGTCCGCCCCCGGCACCCGCTCCAGCAACATGCGGATCAGGTCGGCACTTTCGCGCGGGGCGGTATAGCCCACGGTGTCGGGAATGTTGATTGTGGTCGCCCCGGCCTTGATGGCGATTTCGACCACGCGGCACAGGTAGTCATGTTCGGTGCGCGTCGCATCCATCGGCGACCATTGCACATTGTCACACAGGTTGCGGGCATGGGTCACGGTGTCATGGATGCGCTCGGCCATCTGGTCCATGTCCAGATTGGGAATGGCGCGGTGCAGGGGCGAGGTGCCGATAAACGTATGAATGCGCGACGATTTTGCGTGTTTCACCGCCTCCCAGCAGCGGTCGATGTCTTTGAAATTCGCCCGCGCCAGCCCGCAGATCGTGCTGTTTTTCGCGCGTTTTGAAATCTCGCTGACCGCCGCGAAATCGCCTTCCGATGCAATCGGAAACCCGGCTTCGATGATATCGACGCCCATCTCGTCCAGCAGGCTGGCAATCTCCAGCTTTTCGTCATGGGTCATGGTTGCGCCGGGGCTTTGTTCGCCGTCGCGCAAGGTGGTGTCAAAAATGAAAACGCGGTCCTGCGGTGCCGTTGCAGATGTCATGGGTCTGTTCCTTGAAATGTCCTTGGCTTGTCCTGTGGGCGCTGTTCACCTCCGAGCGGTCGCGCCCAGGGGCACGCTCAGAGGCAGCTAAGGAGAAGCAGACCACGGGCGGCCGAGGGGGCAGGGGCCCCGTTCCAGCAAGCGATATGTGTGTCCCGTGTCATGGACGTGACGATAGTCGCTGGGTCGGGAATGTAAAGGGGGCAGTTGGCACAGATGTGCCTGCGGCCGTTTGGTGTGAGCTTTCGGGACATGGTGGCGCGCAATTTGGCAACAAGGGTCTGAAACGGCACGATATTGCCGGTATGATCGGCGTCTGGTCCGCGTATGGCGGGCGTATGGCTTGTGTCATGACGTTTGTGCACTCGCGGCGCGCAGGTTCTGCGGGGCCGGGCGCTTTCTAAACTGCCCAGAGGACCGCCAGCAGCACCCCGACCCCCAGCCCGAAAGCCACCCCATCCATCACCCGAAACCGCTGCGTCTCCCGCTGGCTGCGGGGCGCACCGGGGCGCAGGCCGCGGGCCTCCATCGCGAGGGCGGCGCGGGTGGCGCGGCGGATGGCAAAGGCCAGCAGCGGGATGGTCAGCCCCATCACCTCACCCGGGCCCGGCACCCGGCGCACCGCGCGGCCCAGCCGCATCGCGCGGGCCATGCGCAGCACCTGCATTTCCCGCCCAAGATCGGGCACCAGATGCATGGCCTGCATCAGCGCGAAACCGACCGAAGCAGGCAGGCGCAGATGCACCATCAGGGCCCGCACCAGCTGCCCCGGGTCGGTGGTCAGCGCGAACAGGGCCGACACCATCCCGCAGGCCAGCGCGCGGGTGAACAGCACCAGACCGGGCGAGATATCGGGGGCCGCCATGACCCCTTCCTGCGCCATCTGCAGGGCAAAGCCCGACTCCTTGTTGAACAGGACTGACGTGGTCAGAAAGCCGAAGCCGAACAGCGCAAAGGGCACCATCAGCGCCAAGAGCTTCAACAGCGCCACCCGCTGCACCCCCCACAATAGCCCAAAGGCCAGCGTGAGGGTCACAAGCTGAAAGCGCAGGTCAAAGACCAGAACCGACGCCGCGATCCAGATCAGGCACAGCGCGAGTTTCGGCAGCGGATGCAGGGTGCTTAGCATGTCACACGCTCCATCCAGTCCAGCAAGGGCGCGGCCTCTGGTGGGGCCAGACCGCAGCGTGAAAGCAGGGCCGCGTCACGCAGCACAGGGCGCGCCGGACCATCGGCCTGCACTGCGCCCCCGGCCAGCACGATCACCCGGTCACAGACTGCCAGCGCAAAGTCGGCGTCATGGGTCACTACCGCCAGCGCCCTGCCCGCCGCCGCAAGCCGCCGGATGTGGCCGGCGATCCGGGTCGTTCCGGCATGGTCAAGGCCCGCCGTCGGCTCGTCCAGCACCAGGGCTGGCCAGCGGTCGGTTGCGGTCAGCAACGCCAACGCCAGCCGCCGCTTTTGCCCTGCCGACAGGGTGAAGGGGTGCTGGCCCGCCACATGATCCAGCCCCCACCCGACCAACAGGGCAGGGACATCGGCGGCGGGGACGCCCATCGCCAGACACTCGGCCTGCGTGGTTTCCGCCGTGAAATGCGATTCCGCGTTCTGAAAGGCGATGGCCCCGGGCGGCCCGGTCCGCTGGCCCGCGCGCGGGGGGATCAACCCGGCGAGGCAGGCGGCCAGCGTCGATTTGCCGGCACCATTGGGACCAAGGATGCCCAACACCTCGCCCGCCCGCAGGCCCAGCGAGACATCGCGCAACACCACCGGACCGAATGGCGGCGCGCAATCCACCCGGTCAAGCCGCACCGTTTCGGCACCGATGGGGCAGGGCGGGGGTAATAGCAGCGGGGCCAGGTCGGCATGGGGGGGCAGATGCGCCACCAGGTTCGCCACCTTCACCAGATCGGGCACCGTTACCCCTTGCGCCTGCAGCGCCAGTCGCAAGCGGGTGGCGAGCGGGGTCCAGATCCCTTGCGCCGCCAAAGCCGCGCCGTGGCTGGCAAAAACCGCGTCGGGCGGACCCTCTGCCAGCCGCTGCCCATCCCGGCCCAGAACGATCACCCGGTCGATCCTGTCCAGGATCGGCCCCAGCCGGTGATCGACGACCAGCACAGTCTTTCCGGGTGCAAGCAGCATATCGGCCATGATCTGTGCAACTGCGGGTGCAAGGCTGGCGGTGGGTTCATCGGCCACCAGCAGCGCTGCACCCTGCGCCAGCACAGCGGCCAGTGCCACCAGCTGTTTTTGCCCGCCCGACAGGGTTGCAATCCGCCGCCCCTGCCAGCCCGGGGCCAGCCCGGCCTGCGCCATCGCCTCTGCCACGCGGGTCGCTATTTCGGCCGGAGGCAGGGCGCGGTTTTCCAGTGCGAAGGCGATTTCATCAGCAATGGTGAACCCGGCCAGTGTCTGTTCTGCATCCTGAAACAGGAAGGCCACCTGCCCGGCCCAGTCTGCCGGACGGCGACTTTCCACCGGCTGACCGAACAGATGCAATTGTCCCCGCCGCTCACCCGGAAGGGCGGCGGGGATCAGGCCGGTCAGGGCATGCAGCAGCGTTGACTTGCCACAGCCCGAGGGCCCCAGCAGCAGCACCCGTTCGCCCCGCGCCACAGACAGCGTCAGTGGCCCGACCGCATCACGGCTGGCAAAGGGATAGCGCACCGCCACCCCTTCGCAGCGCAGCACATCAGCCATGTGCGGTTCGCAGATCACGCTCAATCGCAAGGCCAGACAGAACCCCGGTCTTATACAGCGCCTTGACGATCAGATGCCCCAGCAGCCCGCCCAGCAGCGCGCCCGAGGCGCAGCGCAGCACGAACATCAGGATCAGCAGACCGGGGGCAAGACTGCCATAGTCAAACCGCACCCAGGTATAGGCAAAGGACGCCACCGCCGCCCCCACACCCGCCGCCATCAGTACCGGCAACGTCCAGCGGCGATAGCGGGTGGCGGCAAACACCGCCTCGGCCCCCGCGCCCTGCACCAGCCCGGTCACCAGCAGCAGCAACCCTGCCGGACTGCCCAGCAGGATCTGCACCGCCGCCGCCAGCACCTCTGACACCAGCGCCACGCCGGGTTTGCGGATGATTGCGGCGGCGATGATCGAGACGATGAACCAAAAGCCCATCACAACATCCATCGTCACCGCGCCGAAGATGGCCTGCAGGATCAGCCAGACCTGCACCCATCCCAGATAAAGCACCCCGAACACCGCGCCGAGCACGGCCACGATCAGGGTTTCACGCAACGTCCAGACAGCCGTATTCGGCATGGAAAGCTCCATTTCATTTTGGTTGGGGAAAGCGGCGACAGCCGCCAGAGGAAGGGGTCAGACCTTGCTGGGGCTGTTGGCCGACAAGGTCACATCAAGGGCCACATGGCCCGCCTGCGCGCCAAAGCCGGTGAAGGCCTGCGACAGGGTTTCAAACACCGGCCCGGCATCGCCGCGCAGCTTGGTGCAGAAATTCTTGCTCCGCTCGAACGTGCCAGAGGATTTCAGAAAGTCGATGCAGCCATAGATCTCGTCCATATGGTGCCCAAGCCCCAGCGGATAGAGCGAGAACTGTGCCGCAACCGTCTGGCCGGTCAGCGCGGCGGCAGTGACCCCGGCCTGAGCCGCGGCAATCCGGTCGGGCAGGGGCGTGCCGGGTGGCAAGCCGCCAAGCGGGGTGCAAATCGGGTCATCCGGTTCCCCCGGACAACCGCGCGACACCGTGGCGTGCAAGGTACAGTGCACACCACCGCGCGCGGCGGCGACAAACAGATCGCGCATCGCGGGGAACAGGATTTCGGGCGGGCCGACCAGCAGGGTCGACAGATCGTCGGTTTCAATCCGCAGCTGGTCGCGCCACGGGTCAAGCGCCGACAATGCGCCAAGAATGATGCCGATGAAGTCATCGGACATGGGATACAGGGATATCTGTGCGCCGGAAAACATCTCTACCTCGCTCCGCTGGCATTACCCAGATCAGCTAAAGGGTTCGCGGGGTAGCCCCCGACATCTCAGCCCCGGCAGTACGGAGCGCCCCTGTTCAACAGCAGACATTAGCAGAAGAAATCGCGGGAGCAAGACCGAGTTTTCTGGGGGGACGTTCTTTTAGGGGCGTGTGTATAAAGGTAGTGTCAGGCGCAGGGTGCTTGCCGGGCTGCGACTTTCGCCTATCTGCAACGTCCTGACAAATGGAGCGGAAAATGCGGACATTGGTGATCGGCAGTTCGGGTGGCATCGGGTCGGCCTTGCTTGCGGCCTGCGCGCCGGATGGGGTGGGCCTGTCGCGCCGTGACGACGGGTTCGACCTGACCGACGAGGCAAGCATTGCCCGCGGGATGGAAGCGCTTGACGGCAGCTTTGACCGCATCGTGGTCGCCACCGGCGCGCTGGAGCTGAACGGGGCCGCCCCCGAGAGGGCGCTGCGCAGTCTGGACCCGGCGGCGATGGCAGCCCAGTTCGCGTTGAACGCCATTGGGCCGGCACTTGTGCTGAAGCATGCGCTGCGCCTGTTGCCCAAGGACCGGCCCAGCCGGTTTGCTGCCCTGTCGGCACGGGTGGGCAGCATCGGTGACAATCGTCTGGGCGGATGGCATAGCTACCGCGCGGCCAAGGCCGCGCTGAACCAGCTGATCCACACCGCCGCAATCGAAGCGGCCCGCAGCCATCCGCAGGCGGTTGTGGTCTGCCTGCACCCCGGCACGGTGGCCACGCCACTTACGATGAAATATGCAGGCAGCCATGCG
Source organism: Pseudotabrizicola sediminis (assembly GCF_004745575.1). Taxonomy (GTDB): domain Bacteria; phylum Pseudomonadota; class Alphaproteobacteria; order Rhodobacterales; family Rhodobacteraceae; genus Pseudotabrizicola; species Pseudotabrizicola sediminis. The sequence continues at coordinate 42,357 of NZ_RPEM01000005.1, forward strand.
ACGATCGCCCCTGATCAGGCGGCACAGAACCTGCTGCGGGTGCTGGATGGCCTGACCCCTGCCGACAGTGGCGGCTTCTTTGACTGGCAAGGCAAGCCGGTGCCATGGTGAAGCGCCTTGTCCTGATCCTGGGGGATCAACTGGCCCATGATATTGCCGCCCTGCGCTTCGCCGATCCGGCGCGCGATGTGGTGGTGATGGCCGAAGTGCGGGGCGAGGGCACCTATGTGCCGCATCATCCGCAAAAGATTGCGCTGATCCTGTCCGCCATGCGCCATTTCGCGGCAGACCTGCGCCATGCCGGGTGGGAGGTTGCCTATACAAGGCTTGATGACCCGGACAACACGCAGACGATTCCCGGCGAGCTTTTGCGCCGCGCGTCAGAGCTTGGGGCCACCGAGATCCATGCCACCCGTCCGGGCGAATGGCGGCTGATCACCGCGCTGGATGAGATGCCGTTGCCGGTGACACAGCATGCAGATGACCGGTTCTTGTGTTCCGACGCCGACTTCGCCGCATGGGCCGAGGGTCGAAAGCAGTTCCGCATGGAGTGGTTTTACCGCGAGATGCGGCGCAAGACCAGATTGCTGATGGACGGGGACCAGCCGGTTGGTGGGAAATGGAACTTTGACCACGACAACCGCAAAGCGGCAAAGCCCGATCTGTTCCGCCCGCGCCCGCCACGCTTTGTGCCGGATTCCGTAACGGCGGAGGTCCTGGATCTGGTCGACGCGCAATATCCCGATCACTTTGGCCGCCTGCGGCCCTTTGGCTGGGGCGTCACCCGCGCCGATGCGCTGACCGCGCTGGACTGGTTCATCGATCACGCTTTGCCACGCTTCGGCGATGAGCAGGATGCGATGCTAGCGGATGACCCCATCCTCAGCCATTCGCTGTTGTCGCCCTATCTCAATATCGGGCTGCTGTCGCCGATGGAGGTTTGCGCCGCTGCCGAAGCCTCGCATCGCAAAGGCAAGGCACCGTTGAACGCCGTCGAAGGCTTCATCCGCCAGATCATCGGCTGGCGCGAATATGTGCGTGGGATCTATATGCTGCATGGGCCCGGGTATGCAGATCAGAACGTGCTTGGGGCTGACCGCGCGCTGCCCGCGCTGTACTGGGGGGCAAAGACCGACATGGCCTGTCTGTCCCATGCGGTGGCCCAGACCCGGGATCTGGCCTATGCGCATCACATCCAGCGGTTGATGGTCACCGGCCTGTTCGGGCTGATCGCCGGGATCAGTCCGCAGGCGCTGCATGAGTGGTATCTGGCGGTGTACATCGACGCCTTTGAATGGGTCGAGGCCCCCAACACCATCGGGATGAGCCAGTTTGCCGATGGCGGCGTGCTGGGGTCAAAGCCCTATGCGGCGTCGGGGGCCTATATCGACCGGATGTCGGATTATTGCGGCAGCTGCCGTTACAAGGTGAAGGACAAAACCGGGCCGGACGCCTGCCCGTTCAACCTGCTGTACTGGCATTTCCTGCTGCGCCATCGCGACCGGTTTCAGGCAAACCCGCGCATGGCCCAGATGTACCGCACCTGGGACAAGATGGATGAGACCCGCAGGCAGGACACCTTGTCTGAAGCCGATGCCTTTCTGCATCGGCTGGAGTCTGGCAAACGCGTCTGACGTTGCGCGCGGGGGCGCGGGATGTGGTTGGTCAGGGTGAAGGCGCAGCCTCTGTGGGGGGGGCGTCGGTTTCGACCCCATCCGGCTCGGCTGGCGTGGGGGCCATCAGGATGCCGTTTTCCCACAAGCCTTCGGCGGTCTGGCCGCTGGTATAGGTCAGTTTGCCCGGTCCGGCGCGGCGACCTTTGACAAAGCTGCCCTCATAGACATCGCCATTGGGATAGGTGGCGGTGCCAGTGCCTTCGATCTCGCCCGCGCTCCAGTCGCCGGAGTAGCGAAAGCCGTCGGGGCCGGTAATTTCGCCGTTGCCCTGACGCAACCCTGCGACGAAGTCGCCGGCGTAGACCGACCCGTCGGGATAGGTGGCGACACCTTTTCCCTGCCGCTGGCCGTCGACGAAGGTGCCTTCAAAGCTGTAGCCATCTGTCAGGGTCAGCCGCCCCTCTCCGTCGGGGCGCGCGGCTTTGAAGCCGCCGGTATAGGTTGCACCATTGGCATAGCTGGCGGTGCCGGTGCCTTCGATCACGCCACCCGCCCAGGTGCCGTCATAGGTGGACCCGTCAGCGTAGGTGATCTTGCCTGTGCCTTCGGCCTGATCGTCCTGCACCTCGCCGTCATAGACCGAGCCGTCGGGAAAGGTGATGCGTCCGGTTCCGGTCAAGCGACCATCCACCCAGTCGCCGTCCAGCAGGGTGCCGTCGCTGGCGCGAAAAATGCCCTTGCCGTTGCGCCGGTCGGCCTGAAACAGTCCTTCGAACACATCGCCACTGGCATAGGTGGCCTTGCCCTGTCCCTGCCGCTGGCCTTCGGCAAAGCCGCCTTCATAGAGGTCGCCATTGGGCTGGGTCAGCAGGCCGGTGCCGTTGATCTGGCCGGCCACCCAGTCGCCGACATAGGTCAGCCCGTCTGGCATGGTCAGCGTGCCGGTGCCCTGCCGCTCGCCCGCTGCCAGCGTCCCGTCATAGACGGCCCCGTCGGGATAGGTGATTCTGCCGCTGCCCTGTTTCAGGCCCTCGGCCCAGCCGCCGTCATACCGATAGCCGCCCGGGCCGTCCTGCACGCCCTGACCGTGGTGTTTGCCGTCGACAAACGCGCCGGTATAGACTGACCCGTCGGGATAGCGCGCCACACCTTCACCGGTCATCTTGCCGCCGGACCAGTCACCCTCATAGCTGCCGCCATTGGCATAGGCGATCTTGCCACGCCCTTCGGGCTTTCCCGCAGCGAACTGCCCTTCATAGACCGACCCGTTGGGATAGCGTGCAACGCCTTGCCCCAAGATCTCGCCTGCCTGCCATTCGCCGGTGTAGCTGTAGCCATTGGGCAGCGTGTAGGTGCCGGTGCCATGCTGACGGCCGTTCAGGAAGGTGCCCTCATAGAACGAGCCATCGTCATATTGCTTGGTGAAGATCTCGCCGTCCTGCGCCATTGCGCCCCAGGGCAAGGCAAGGCCCAGCAGGAGTGCCCCCGTCATCGTGCATAGCCTGTGGCGCATTCCGTCCCCCTGCCGATCTTTGTGGCAAAGCCTAGCGGTGCCGGGTGGCCCTGACAAGCAGTGCGGTCCTGCTGTCGCAATCACTTTCCCTTGCCGGACAACCTGCTAGAACAACCGCATCTGCAGTCGAAAAAGGTGCCGCCATGGCCGATGTGTTCCGCCTGACCCTTGCCCAGCTGAACCCGACCGTCGGTGATCTGCGCGGCAATGCCGCAAAGGCGCAGGCCGCCTGGGAACAGGGGCGGGCCAAGGGGGCCGATCTTGTGGCGCTGACCGAAATGTTCATCACCGGCTATCAGACCCAGGACCTGATCCTGAAACCGTCGTTCCAGCAGGCGGCCATCGCCGCGATCCACCAGCTTGCCGTCGACTGTGCCGATGGTCCGGCACTGGCCATCGGCGGGCCGGCGCTGCAGGAGGGGCGGCTTTTCAACGCCTATTACATCCTGCACGGCGGGCGGGTCACGGCGACGGTGCAGAAACACCATCTGCCCAACGATTCGCTGTTTGATGAAAAGCGCCTGTTCACCTCTGCCGATGTGCATGGGCCTTTCACCATCAACGGGGTGCGGATCGGGTCGCCGATCTGTGAGGATGCCTGGCATCCGGATGTGGTCGAGACGCTGGCGGAAACCGGGGCCGAGATCTTGCTGGTGCCCAATGGCAGCCCCTACCACCGGGGCAAGCCGAACCTGCGGCTGAACCTGATGATATCCCGCGTGGTCGAAACGGGGCTGCCGCTGGTTTATCTGAACATGGTCGGCGGGCAGGATGATCAGGTTTTTGATGGGTCAAGCATGGTGCTTAACCCCGGCGGTCATCTGGTTGCGCAGTTGCCGCAGTTTGACGAACATGTCACCCAGATTGTCTTTCGGCGCACTTCCGATGGCTGGCGCGCCGACCCGGGCGAGATTGCCGAGATCCCCCCGATCGGTGAGGCGGATTATCGTGCCTGCGTGCTGTCGGTGGCCGATTACTTCGCCAAGACCGGATTTTCAAAGGCGGTGCTCGGCCTGTCTGGCGGAATTGATTCGGCCATCGTGGCCGCCATCGCCGCCGATGCGCTGGGGCCGGAAAATGTGCGTTGCGTGATGCTGCCATCGGAGTTCACCAGTGCTCATTCGCTGGAAGATGCCGAGAAATGCGCGCGTGCCCTGGGGTGCCGTCTGGATACCGTGCCGATCACCGCCGCGCAAAAGGCGGTGGGCGAGACGCTTGCGCCTTTGTTCGCCGGAACCGACGAAGGCATCACCGAAGAGAACATCCAAAGCCGGCTGCGCGGTGTGATGCTGATGGCGATTTCCAACAAATACGGCGAGATGCTGCTGACCACCGGCAACAAATCGGAAATGGCGGTCGGCTATTGCACGATCTATGGCGACATGAACGGTGGCTACAACCCGGTCAAGGACATGTACAAGACCCGCATGTTCCTGACCGCCCGCTGGCGGAACGAAAACCATCGCGACTGGATGAAAGGCCCGGCGGGCGAAGTGATCCCCGAACGGATCATCACCAAGCCCCCGTCGGCCGAACTGCGGCCCGACCAGACCGATCAGGACAGCCTGCCGCCCTATGACGTGCTGGATGCGATCCTTGAAGGGCTGGTGGAGCGTGAGGCGTCGGTGGCCGAGCTGGTCGCCGAAGGATTTGACCGCGATACGGTCAAGAAGATCGAACACCTGCTGTATATCGCCGAATACAAACGCTTCCAGTCCGCGCCCGGCACAAGGCTGACACAAAAGGCGTTCTGGCTGGACCGCCGCTATCCGATTGCGAACAGGTGGCGCGACCCCAGCGGTGCATAGCGCCAGATCGGGGCGCAGTTTCCGCCAACCCCCACAAGGGCGAGGGGAGCCGACTGTCCTTTAAGCCCGCGCGGTCATGCTGGCAAAATGCGTCCCTCCGCCCTTTTGGGGGAGGGACGGGGTCTGCGCAGCCGGTCAGATCTTGCGCGCCGCCGCCTCATGAATCAGGCGCATGACGTCTTCGGCGCGGCAGAGCATGGTGGCGTCGGTCATCACCGCCGCCGCGGCTGCCGCCGAGGCCATGGCGAGCGCCTGTGCACTGTCCTGACCGCGCGCGAGGCTGAGCACGAAGGCGGCGACAAAACTGTCGCCGGCACCCACCGTCGATTTCACCGGCACCTTCGGCGCGGGCGAGAACAGCCGCTGTCCGGCTTCGGCCAGCACATTGCCTTCGGCTCCGCGCGCGATGATCACCCGTTTCGCCACGCCACGCGCCACCAGCTCGGCCGCGAAATCCGCCGTATCGGTGAGGGTTTCCAACCTGCGCCCGGCCAGCTCTTCCCCTTCTTCGCCATCCATACGCAGCACTTCGAGCCGGGGGATGGGGGTTTGGACCGCTTTGGTCAGCGCAGCACCCGAAGTGTCGAGCACGACCAGCGACCCTTCCATACTGGCCGCCAGCTGTGCGGGGAAGTCGGCAGGCACGCCCGGCGGCTGGCTGCCCGAGATGACACTGTAGCCCCCGGGTCGCGCTGTTGCCGACAGCAGGGTAAACACCCGCGCCCGCTCTGCCGCGCCCCAGACCGGGCCGGGCAGCATGAAACGGAACTGTCTGCCCGAAGACTCCTCGGTCACCGTCAGGCTTTGCCGCGTCTCACCGGGGCCGAGGATGGACAGGAAGGTTACCCCTTCGGCGCGGATCAGCCCGGCCAGCCGGTCGCCGGTCAGCCCGCCAAGCGCCACCAGCGCAAGCGAGTCGCCCCCCAGCGCCTTGATCGCCCGGCTGACATTCAGCCCGCCGCCGCCGGGGTCCAGATGCGGGTCGGTGCAGCGCAGTTTGTGGCCGGGAATGATGTTGGTCACCCCGGTCGCCATATCCAGCGCGGGGTTCAGCGTCAGCGTCAGGATCGGGGCTTGCATGGCAGTGTCCTTGTGATGTGACGGCAGGGTAGCGCCAACCGCGTGCCTCGGGAAGCGGTGCCTTTGCCTTGCATTTTAGCTATGCGCTTTGTGCGGCTGCACACGATGTCTGCGCTTTCGCTTGGAATATGCAGAGGTGAGGTCCACATCTAGGCTGTATTCAATTGAACCAAAGCCCGGAGGCTCTGTCATGTCTGTCAAGCTCGCGATCCTGTTCTATTCCACCTATGGCACCAATCACCAGATGGCGGAAATCGCCGCCGATGCCGCCCGCGCTGCCGGGGCAGAGGTCAAGCTGCTGCGCATCGCCGAAACCGCACCAGAGGCGGTGGTGAACGGTCAGGATGCGTGGAAAGCACAGGTTGAAAAAGTTGCCGATATTGCGGTCGCCACCCCGGGAGATATGGAATGGGCCGATGCCTATCTGTTCTCCGCTCCCACGCGCTTCGGGGCCGCCCCCAGTCAGCTGCGTGCCTTTATCGACACGTTGGGCGGGCAATGGGGCAGCGGCAAGTTGGCCAACAAGGCGGTCAGCGCCATGACAAGCGCGCAGAATCCGCATGGAGGGCAGGAGGCCACCATTCTGGGCCTTTATACCACCTTCATGCACTGGGGTTCGGTCATCGTGGCCCCCGGTTACACCGATCAGGCCCTGTTCGCGACCGGTGGCAACCCTTACGGCTACAGCCACACCCAAGGGGCCGAATTCGACGACAAGGCCAAGGCGTCCATCGGCCATCAGGCCAAACGCACGGTGGAGATCGCGGCCAAGCTGAAGGGCTGATGTTGAATTGGGGGGGCGGGTGATCCGCTCCCCCTCTACTGCGATTTTCAGCCCGGGGTTTCCCGGGCTTTGCTTTATATCAGCCGTTCAGCATCATCTGATAGCTGACCGGCACATAACGGAAGCCGTCGTCCACTGCCTCTACATAGCCTACACCGGGGAAGGGCATGTGGTAGCCGACAAACGGCACCCGGTCTGCCGCCAGCATGCCGAAGACCGCCTTGCGGGTCGCCGCCGCCGCTGCCTTGTCCATGTCAAACCGCACCTCCCAATCCGGTTTTTGCAGCGACCAGACGTAGTGGTTGGCGGTATCGGCGGCCAGCAGCAGGCTTTGCCCGTCACTTTCCAGCATATAGGCCATATGGCCGGGGCTGTGGCCAAAGGCGGCCATCGCGGTGACGCCGGACACGACCGACCCACCGTCGTCAAGCATGGTCATTTGTTCGGACAGCGGGGCAACCTTGGTGTCAAACCCTTCATTCCCTGCCGTCAGCCAGTGATTATGCTCCACCGATCCGGTCACATAGCGCGCGTTGGGGAATGTCGCCCCGGCGTCGCCCGCGAGGCCACCGATGTGGTCGCCGTGCATGTGGGTCAGCACCACCACGTCGATCTGGTCAGGCGTGTACCCCGCCGCAGCCAGAACCCCGGTGATCGCCTCGGTCGCAAGCCCGGTGTCGAACAGCACCAGCTCGGCCCCGGTGTTCACGATGGTCGGGGTAAAGAAATTCTGGCTCATATCCGCCGGAATGAAATTCGCCTCGGCCAGGGCGGCGAAGTCTTCGGGCGACGCATTGAGCCCGAAAGTTTCTTGCGGGTTTTCCAGCGGGCGGCTGCCCACCAGCAGGGTCGTCACCTCGAACCCGCCCAGCTTGAAGCGGTTGAAGCCGGGCATGGTTGCCCCCATCATCTCTGCGGCGGCATGTGCGGGGCGGGTTAGCAGGGCAGGGGCGAACGGCACGGCGGCGGCGGCAAACAGGGCCGAACGGCGGGTCAGTCTGGGCGTCGTCATGGAAATCCTCCAGTGTTGCAGTCCTGCAGGCAGGTAGCCCCGATCTGAGCGCCCGCCAATCACGGACCCGTCATGGCCTGTGCGTTGCTGCGATAATAGCCGTGCGCAGGCGCGCAATGTCAGGGCGACGGCATGCGACGCAGCCTATTCCCACCATGGATCAATCCGGGCGATATCGGCATCACTCCACCCGAAATGATGCGCCAGCTCGTGCACCAGCACATGTGTCACCAGCTCTTGCAAGGATACATCGCCCCGGTCCACCCATTCATCCAGGATCGGGCGGCGGAACAGCCAGATCACATCGGGCTGCATCGGCTGGTCGCTGATGGATTTTTCGGTCAGTGGAACGCCTTCGTACAGCCCCGTGAGTTCAAACGGATCGTCGATGTCCAGCGATTCCAGAATCTCATCCGGGGCGAAGTCTTCGATCCGCAGCCGGATCTGCGTGGCAGCCGCGCGGTACGGGCCGGGCAGGCCCGCGATTGCGTCATGCGCAAGCTGTTCGATCAGGGTAAGGTCGGGGGCAATGGCGCCGGGCGAGGTCTGGGTCATGGGCCGGATATAGGGGCCACTGTGCGCCGGTGTAAGGGACCTGCGCAAACTGGACAATCGACGGGCTCTGTGACAGGGAGAAGCGGTTGCAGGAGATGCCCGATGACCCGCCCTACCATCACCCGTTTTGCCCCCTCGCCCACCGGCTATATCCATGTCGGCAATCTGCGCACCGCGCTGATGAACTACATGATCGCCCGCAAATCCGGCGGCCAGTTCATTCTGCGGCTGGATGACACCGATCAGGAACGGTCCAAGCAGGAATATGCCGATGCGATCATGGCCGATCTGGACTGGCTTGGCCTGCACTGGGACCGGGTGGAACGCCAGTCGCTGCGCATGGACCGCTACCGCGAGGCGGCCGAAGACCTGAAGGCCAAGGGTCGGTTCTATGAGGTGTTCGAGTCGCCGGTCGAGCTGGACCTGAAGCGCAAGAAGCAGCTGAACATGGGCAAGCCGCCGGTCTATGATCGCGCCGGGCTGAACCTGTCGGACGATGACAAGGCCAGGCTGCGGGCTGAAGGGCGCGCCGGGTATTGGCGTTTTCTGTTGAACCAGAACCGCATTGAATGGACGGATGGCATCCTTGGCCCGGTCTCGATTGATGCGGCATCGGTCAGTGACCCGGTGCTGATCCGTGCCGATGGGCAGGTTCTGTATACTTTCGCCTCTTCAGTCGATGACATCGACATGGGTGTCACCTTCATCGTTCGTGGCGCGGACCACGTGACCAATACCGCCACCCAGATCCAGATTATGGAAGCCATGGGAGGCACCCCGCCCGATTTCGCGCACCATTCGCTGCTGACGGGGGCCAAGGGCGAGGAGTTGTCCAAACGTCTTGGCACTTTGTCCCTGCGTGATCTGCGCGCCCGGGGGGTGGAGCCGTTGGCGCTGCTGAGCCTGATGGCGCGGCTGGGATCGTCAAAGCCGGTGGAACTGATGGGTTCGATGGACGATCTGATCGACGGGTTTGAGGTGGGTAGCTTTGGCTCTGCCCCCACCAAATTTGATGCCGAGGACCTGTTCCCGCTGACCCGGCATTATGTGCAGGCCCTGCCGTTTGACGCAGTGCAGGACCGGATCGCCAGTCTGGGCGTGCCGGCCGAAAAAGCCGAAGGATTCTGGACCGTCGCGCGCGGCAACATCACCGTGCTGGAGGATCTGGAGGGCTGGTGGACGCTGTTCCGCGACGGTGCGACCCCGCTGGTGGCAGAGGAGGACCGGGAGTTCATCGCTCAGGCCTTCGATCTTCTGCCAGCGCAACCGTGGACGCGCGACACCTGGGGCCAGTGGACGATGGCGGTGAAAGAGGCCACGGGCCGCAAGGGCAAGGGCCTGTTCATGCCGCTGCGCAAGGCGCTGACCGGGCAGGAACACGGGCCGGAAATGGCGGATGTGCTGCCATTGCTGGAAAAGCGCCCCAGCCTGTGAACGACTGACGTTTTCAGCGATCAGAGCGCATTGGCTGTCGCACCGTCGCAATCAAAAAGGCCCCTGCTTTCACAGGGGCCTTTTCAAATGTCAGGTGTGCCGGATCATTCTGCCGTCAGAAGCGGTGGTTTGGAGCCTGTGATCCGCGGCTTTTGCGGCTCGTCGATTTCCAGCACGATGCTGTCATCCTTCACCGTCACACGAACCACTCCACCCTTGACGAGTTTGCCGAACAGCAGCTCTTCCGCCAGCGGCTTCTTGATGTGTTCCTGGATCACGCGGCCAAGCGGGCGCGCGCCCATTTTGTCATCATAACCCTTGTCACCCAGCCAGGTCGTCGCTTCGGGCGTAAGTTCGATGTGAACCCCACGATCCATCAGCTGTGCTTCAAGCTGCATCACGAACTTCTCGACAACCTGGAAAATCACCTCTTTGCCAAGGGACGAGAAGGAGATCACCGCATCCAGGCGGTTGCGGAATTCAGGGGTGAAGGTCCGTTCAATCGCAGCGGTGTCTTCGCCGGTGCGCTTTTCGCGGCCAAAGCCGATGGCTTCTTTCTGCATGTCAGCAGCCCCGGCGTTCGAGGTCATGATCAGGATCACATTGCGGAAGTCGACGGACCGGCCGTTGTGGTCGGTCAGTTTGCCGTGGTCCATCACCTGCAGCAGGATGTTGTAGACATCCGGATGCGCCTTTTCCATCTCATCGAGCAGCAGCACGCAATGCGGATGCTGGTCGATGCCATCGGTCAGCATGCCGCCCTGATCAAAGCCGACGTAGCCCGGAGGCGCGCCGATCAGGCGGGACACCGCATGTTTTTCCATATACTCCGACATGTCGAAACGCAGCAGTTCCACGCCAAGGCTAGAAGCAAGCTGCTTGGCCACCTCGGTCTTGCCCACACCCGTTGGCCCGGCAAACAGGTAGTTGCCGATGGGCTTTTCGGGTTCGCGCAGGCCCGCACGCGCCAGTTTGATGGCCGAGCACAGCGCCTCGACCGCCTTGTCCTGACCAAAGACCACGCGCTTGAGCGTCTTTTCCAGATCGCGCAGGGTTTCTGCATCATCTTTGGAGACGTTTTTCGGTGGGATGCGGGCGATCTTGGCCACGACAGCCTCGATCTCCTTGGTGCCGATCACCTTGCGGCGCTTGGAGTCGGACAGCAGATGCTGAGCGGCCCCAGCTTCGTCAATGACGTCAATCGCCGAGTCGGGCAATTTGCGGTCGTTGATATAGCGGCTGGCGAGTTCGACCGCCGATTTGATCGCATCAGCGGTGTAGCGCAGGTCGTGGTGCGATTCAAAATGCGGTTTCAGACCCATCAGGATCTTGATCGCATCAGGGATCGACGGTTCGTTCACGTCGATCTTCTGGAACCGGCGTGACAGGGCGCGGTCCTTTTCAAAGTGTTGACGGAACTCCTTGTAGGTGGTGGAGCCCATGCAGCGCAGCTTGCCGCCCTGTAATGCGGGCTTGAGCAGGTTCGACGCATCCATCGCACCGCCGGAGGTGGCCCCGGCCCCGATCACGGTGTGGATCTCGTCGATGAACAGGATCGCGTCGGGATGATCCTCCATCTCTTTCATAACCGCTTTCAGCCGTTCTTCAAAGTCGCCGCGATAGCGGGTGCCGGCCAGCAATGCGCCCATGTCGAGCGAATAGATGGTGGCACCGCCCAGAACGTCGGGCACCTGCTTGTTGATGATCTTCCACGCCAGACCTTCGGCGATGGCGGTTTTGCCCACGCCGGGGTCGCCCACCAGAAGTGGGTTGTTCTTGCGGCGGCGGCAGAGCACCTGAATGCACCGCTCCACCTCGGCATCGCGTCCGATCAGCGGATCGACATCGCCTTTGCGCGCCTTGACGTTCAGATCGACGCAATACTTCGACAGCGCCGACTCCTTGGCTTCCCCGGCTTCGGCCTTGGGGGTTTCGTGGTGTTCTTCGGCACCCTGAACCGGGCGGCTTTCGCCAAAGGACGGGTCTTTTGCCACGCCATGGGCGATGAAGTTGACCGCGTCATAGCGGGTCATGTCCTGTTCCTGCAGGAAATAGGCCGCATTGCTTTCGCGCTCGGCAAAGATGGCGACGAGCACATTGGCCCCCGTCACCTCATTCCGGCCCGAAGACTGCACATGGATGGCCGCGCGCTGGATCACGCGCTGGAACGCAGCCGTTGGCACGGCTTCTGATCCTTCGACATCGGTGACCAGAGTGGACAGGTCATCGTCGACGAATTCCATCAGGGTTTTGCGCAGGTCGTCCAGATTGACCGAGCAGGCCTGCATCACGCGGGCGGCGTCGGGTTCATCGAGAAGGGCCAGAAGCAGATGCTCCAGCGTTGCGAGTTCGTGGCGACGGGCGTTGGCCAAGGCCAAGGCACCGTGGATGGCTTGCTCGAGAGTGGTTGAAAACGAAGGCACTTGCTGCGTGCTCCTGTTCCTCGGGGCAGGTTCAGGCGAAGTTCCGCCCTTACCAACCGTTGCCTCATACTCTTAAAGTTCGGTTTTATTTGCCGTACTTCAAGCAGAATATTTACGCTTTGGGCATTGGTGACATTTGTCACATCAAATGTGATCAGCCGTTGGGCGTTTCAGCTTCAGAACCTGTCCTTGCGCTTGCGAATTTCGGCGAAGGCATCCACATCGGACGATCCGGGCATTCCTACGGCAGCCTTGAGATCTGGCAAAGCGGCACGCAGGAAAGGGTTTGTCGCGAGTTCTTCGGACAGGGTCGAGGGAACTGTGGGGCGAACATCCTCGCGCGCCGCAGCAGCCTTCGATGCACGTGAGATAAGCGCAGGATTGCCCGGTTCAAGGGACAAGGCGAAGCGGATGTTCGATGTGGTGTATTCATGGCCCGAACAGACCAGTGTTTCCGGTGGCAGGGCGGCGAGTTTCGACAGGCTGGCCCACATGGTTTCCGGGGTGCCTTCAAACAGGCGTCCGCAGCCGGCGGCCATCAAACTGTCGGCAGTGAACACCAAAGCAGAGTCGGGGAAGTGAAAGGCGATGTGGCCCATGGTGTGGCCGGAGACGTCGATGACCGTGCCGGTTTCAGATCCGATGGTGACGGTGCCCCCTTCACGCAGCGCAGTGTCGAGCCGGGGCAGGCGGTGAGCGTCGGCTTGTGCACCCCAAACCTTGGCGCCCGTGGCGTCGCGCAGGGCGGCAACACCGGCGATATGGTCATCGTGGTGATGGGTGATCAGGATGTCGGACAGCTGCCAGCCGCGGCTTTCCAACGCGGCGACGATCGGCGCAGACTCGGGCACGTCGATCACGGCAGTGGCACCAGTGGCTGGATCGTGGATCAGAAAGGCATAGTTGTCTTTCAGGCAAGGGATCGTCACAAGATCAAGGGGCATGGTTGTCCTGTCGGTTGACTGTGTCGAGAATGGCCAGCATGGCCCGGAACAAGGATGGTCCGCAATGCATCTTGATGTGCTAGATCTGCGCAACTTTTACTATCGCACCCAGCTTGGGCGCGTGGCGCAGCGGGCCATCCGGGATCAGGTGGTGCAGTTCTGGCCGCCGGCGGCGGGGCAGACGGTGGCGGGCTTCGGTTTTGCGGTGCCGCTGTTGCGGCCCTATCTGCCAAAATCGCGCCGGGTGATCGGGCTGATGCCGGGGCCGCAGGGGGTGATGCCTTGGCCTGCGGGCATGCTCAATGTGTCGGTGCTGTGCGAGGAAACCGCCTGGCCGCTGTCAACCGGGCTGGTGGACCGGCTGGTGCTGATGCATGGGCTGGAAACATCGGAACATCCGACGGCGGTGCTGGAAGAGGCGCACCGGGTGCTGGGGCCGGGGGGGCGGGCGCTGTTCATCGTGCCGAACCGGTCTGGCCTGTGGGCGCGGCGCGATGGCACGCCGTTCGGCTTCGGGCGACCCTACAGCGTCAGCCAGCTGGAGGCGCAGCTGAAACGCCACGGCTTTACCCCGGACCGCGCGGTGGCAGCCCTGTTCGCGCCACCCTCTACCGGGCGCTTCTGGCTGCGCACGGCCGAGTTCTGGGAGCGGATCGGCAAGCGCGCGCCCTGGCTGGTGGGCGGGGTGCTGATGGTCGAGGTGACAAAGCAGGTCTATGCGCCTACGCAAGGCGGGCTGGCGGCGGCGGTGCGCCGTCCGCTGCGGGTGCTGGAAGGCGTGGGCCAGCCGGTGCCGACCCCTTGCAAAGGCGCGCCCAACAGCGCCGGGCAGTGACGCGGGGGTGGCAGCGGCCCTCGCGTCCCAAAAGCCGCGCACCTACTTACTCGCAAAGAGATTCGTGCGGCGTTTTATTCTATGACAGATCGTGGCATCCGAACGGCTGGGATGGCGCGATTTTAACCAGACAGCCTGTGGCCTGCGGTGCCAAAGAGTCGCAGGTGTGCAGGTGCAGCGTAAACATATCGGAAACCTGCAGCGATGGATCACAAAGTGGCGACCAACACGGTTGCGGGGTTGCAAAGGCTCTGCTAGAGACGCGCAAAATCAAGACGCATACGCCTAGTGTGCGCCATTGGCGGCCTCTGATCTGCCGAGCGCAGGGTGGGGCCAAAGACAACGGAAGGGATGACGTGTCCGAACCAGCTTCGATCTCCTCCGGCATCGCCGCGCGCTACGCCACCGCTCTGTTCGAGCTGGCAAAGGAAACGGGGGCCCTGGTGGCTCTGGAATCCGACGCAGACGCGCTGACTGCCGCACTGTCCAGCAGCGCCGATTTCGGGACGTTGATTTCGTCGCCCGTGATTACGCGTGAAGATCAGGCCCGGTCCATTGCTGCGATTGCCGCCAAGATGGGACTGTCGGACCTGACCGCCAAGACGCTGCAACTGATGGCGGCCAAGCGCCGGCTGTTCGTGTTGCCGCATGTTCTGTCGCGGCTCGCGGCCATGATCGCGGAAGAAAAGGGTGAAGTGACGGCAGAGGTTACCTCGGCCACCGCCCTGTCCGATGAACAGGCAAATACCCTTGCCGCCACGCTGAAAGCGCGCGTGGGCAAGGATGTGAAATTGAAAACCGCTGTCGATGAAAGTCTCATCGGCGGTCTTGTCGTCAAGCTCGGCTCCACCATGATCGACACCTCGGTCAAGGCAAAGCTCGCAGCTCTCCAGAATGCAATGAAAGAGGTTGGGTGATGGGAATTCAGGCTGCTGAGATCTCTGCGATCCTGAAAGAGCAGATCAAGAACTTTGGCATGGATGCCGAAGTGGCCGAAGTGGGCCGGGTTCTTTCGGTAGGTGACGGGATTGCCCGTGTGCATGGGTTGGACAATGTCCAGGCTGGCGAAATGGTGGAATTCCCCGGTGGTATCCGCGGGATGGCGCTGAACCTTGAAGTCGACAACGTCGGTGTGGTGATCTTCGGGTCTGACCAGGACATCAAGGAAGGCGATACCGTCAAGCGCACCAAGTCCATCGTGGACGTGCCTGCGGGCAATGCCCTGCTGGGCCGTGTCGTGGATGGTCTGGGCAACCCGATCGACGGCAAAGGCCCGATCGCGGCAACCGAGCGTCGGATCGCCGACGTCAAGGCCCCCGGCATCATCCCCCGCCAGTCGGTGCACGAGCCGATGGCAACCGGTCTGAAGGCCGTTGACGCCATGATCCCGGTTGGTCGCGGTCAGCGTGAGCTGATCATCGGTGACCGTCAGACCGGCAAGACTGCTGTGGCGCTGGACACCATTCTGAACCAGAAGTCCTACAACGAGGCGGCTGGCGACGACGAGTCGAAGAAGCTGTACTGCATCTACGTTGCCATCGGCCAGAAACGCTCGACCGTGGCGCAGTTGGTGAAGAAGCTGGAAGAAACCGGCGCGATTGAATACACCATCGTGGTGGCTGCCACCGCGTCTGACCCGGCCCCGATGCAGTTCCTGGCACCCTATTCGGCAACCGCGATGGCCGAGTTCTTCCGCGACAACGGCCGTCATGCGCTGATCATCTATGATGATTTGTCGAAGCAGGCTGTTGCCTACCGTCAGATGTCGCTCTTGCTGCGCCGCCCGCCAGGCCGTGAAGCCTATCCGGGCGACGTGTTCTACCTGCACTCCCGCCTGCTGGAGCGGTCCTCGAAGCTCAACGCCGATTTCGGTTCGGGCTCGCTGACGGCGCTGCCGATCATCGAAACCCAAGGCGGCGACGTGTCAGCCTTTATTCCGACGAACGTGATCTCGATCACCGATGGCCAGATCTTCCTTGAGACCGAACTGTTCTACCAGGGCATTCGCCCGGCTGTGAACACCGGTCTGTCGGTGTCGCGCGTTGGCTCTTCGGCACAGACCAACTCGATGAAGACCGTGGCTGGCCCTGTGAAGCTGTCGCTGGCGCAGTACCGCGAGATGGCGGCCTTCGCGCAGTTCGGGTCCGACCTCGACGCCTCGACCCAGCAGCTGCTGGCCCGTGGCGCGCGCCTGACCGAGCTGATGAAGCAGAACCAGTACTCGCCGCTGACCAACGCGGAAATCGTCTGCGTGATCTATGCAGGCACTGCAGGCTTCCTCGACAAGGTTGCGGTCAAGGATGTGGGCCGGTTTGAAGCCAGCCTGCTGTCCTTCCTGCGCAACCAGCGCAAGGATATCCTGGACTGGATCACCACGGCTGACCCGAAAATCAAAGGCGCAGATGAGCAAAAGCTGAAAGACGCTATCGCTGAATTCGCCAAAACCTTCGCTTAAGCGTCTGAAAGGACAGGGATATGCCCAGCCTTAAGGACTTGAAAAACAAGATCGCGAGCGTGAAGAACACGCGCAAGATCACCAAGGCGATGCAAATGGTCTCGGCGGCAAAGCTTCGCCGGGCCCAGGACGCTGCCGAAGCGGCACGGCCCTATGCCGAGCGGATGAATGCCGTCATGGCAGGTCTGTCCGCATCGGTGGGCACATCGGAAGGCGCGCCCCGGCTGTTGGCCGGGACGGGCCGTGATCAGGTGCATCTGCTGGTCGTGATGACAGCGGAACGCGGCTTGTGCGGCGGCTTCAACTCGACCATCGCGCGGCTTGCCCGCGTGCGGGCGAACGAGCTGTTGGCGCAAGGCAAGACGGTCAAAATCCTGACGGTCGGCAAAAAGGGTCGCGAACAGCTGCGTCGCGATCTGGAAAGCAACATGGTGGGCCACATCGACCTGAGCGATGTGAAGCGCGTCGGCTATGCCAATGCCCAAGGTATTGCGCGCGACGTGCTGGCCCGGTTTGACGCGGGTGAATTCGACGTCGCGACGATCTTCTACAACCGGTTCCAGTCGGTGATCAGCCAGGTGCCGACGGCACAGCAGATCATTCCGGCCAAGTTCGAAGGGGCCACCACCGGTGCCCTGTACGACTATGAGCCGAGTGAGGAAGCCATTCTGGCTGACCTGCTGCCCCGGGGTGTTGCAACGCAGATCTTTACCGCTCTGCTGGAAAACGGTGCCTCGGAACAGGGGGCGCGGATGAGCGCGATGGATAACGCAACGCGCAACGCAGGCGATATGATCAAGAAGTACACCACGATCTACAACCGCTCGCGTCAGGCTGCGATCACCAAAGAGCTTATCGAAATCATTTCGGGCGCTGAAGCGCTCTGAGGAACTGGAGAAACGACATGGCACAAGCACCGAAAGCAGCTGCCGCGGCGGGCAAGGTGACGCAAGTTATCGGCGCCGTCGTGGACGTGCAGTTCGAAGGCGAACTTCCCGCAATTCTGAACGCGCTGATCACCGACAACAATGGCAAGCCGCTGGTTCTGGAAGTGGCACAGCATCTTGGCGAAAGCACGGTTCGCGCCGTCGCAATGGACGCGACCGAAGGTCTGGTGCGCGGTGCCCCCGTGTCCGACACCGGCAAGCCGATTCAGGTTCCGGTCGGCCCGGCGACGCTGGGCCGCATCATGAACGTGATCGGCGAGCCGGTTGACGAACGTGGCCCGGTCAATGCGGCCGAAACCCGGTCGATCCACCAGCCCGCCCCGACCTTTGCGGAACAGGCCACCGAGAGCCAGATCCTGGTGACCGGCATCAAGGTGATCGACCTTCTGGCCCCCTATACCAAGGGCGGGAAAATCGGTCTGTTCGGCGGTGCCGGCGTGGGCAAGACCGTTCTGATCATGGAACTGATCAACAACATCGCAAAAGTGCACTCGGGTGTGTCGGTGTTCGCCGGTGTGGGTGAGCGGACCCGTGAGGGCAACGATCTTTATCACGAGATGATCGAGTCGGGCGTTATCGATCTGGAAGACCTGACCAAATCGAAAATCGCACTGGTTTATGGCCAGATGAACGAGCCTCCGGGCGCGCGGATGCGGATCGCCCTGTCGGGTCTGACCATGGCCGAACAGTTCCGCGATGAAACCGGCGCAGACGTTTTGTTCTTCGTCGACAACATCTTCCGCTTTACCCAGGCCGGTTCCGAAGTGTCGGCTCTGCTGGGCCGGATCCCGTCTGCCGTGGGCTATCAGCCAACGCTGGCCACCGACATGGGCGCGATGCAGGAGCGCATCACCTCGACCAAAAACGGCTCGATCACGTCCGTGCAGGCCGTTTACGTGCCTGCCGATGACTTGACCGACCCTGCGCCAGCCACGTCCTTTGCCCACCTTGACGCGACGACGGTTCTTGACCGCTCGATCTCGGAAAAAGGGATTTATCCGGCTGTGGACCCGCTGGGTTCCACGTCGCGTCTGCTGGACCCGCTGATCATCGGCGACGAGCATTACACCGTGGCGACCGACGTGCAGAAGGTGCTGCAGCGCTACAAGTCGCTGCAGGACATCATCGCCATTCTTGGCATGGACGAACTGTCGGAGGACGACAAGCTGGCCGTCGCTCGTGCGCGCAAGCTGGAGCGTTTCCTGTCGCAGCCGTTCGACGTGGCGAAAGTATTCACCGGGTCTGATGGTGTGCAGGTTCCGCTGGAAAAGACCATCGCGTCCTTCAAGGCCGTGGTTGCCGGTGAATATGACCACCTGCCGGAAGCCGCCTTCTACATGGTCGGCGACATCGAAGACGTGAAAGCCAAGGCCGCCAAACTCGCTGCCGCTGCGGCGTAAGGGGGGGATCATGGCATTCCAGTTCGACCTCGTCAGCCCGGAGCGGCGCCTTGCTTCGGCGAACGCCACCGAGGTGCAGATCCCGGGTGCCGAAGGTGACCTGACGGCGATGGAGGGGCACGCCCCCACCATCACCACCTTGCGCCCCGGCATTCTGAAGGCGGTCGCCGCTGATGGCACCAAAGCCTTTGTCGTGACCGGTGGCTTTGCCGAAATCACGGCGACCGGCGTTTCGGTTCTTGCCGAACGCGCGGTCCCGGTGGAAGAGGCAACGCCCGCCGTGATGGAAAGCCTGATGGCTGAAGTCCGCGTGGCCGCTGGCGCTTCTGACGACAAGGATGCCGTCGACAAGGCCGTTGCTGACATGATGGCAGCGCGCAGCGCCATCGGGCAATAGCGCGTCGACCCCCGTTGAATTCTGAACAGGCCCCGGCGTAAGCTGGGGCCTGTTCCGCTTTCAGTGGCATTTTTTCAGGGTTTGCGCGCGTCAGAAAGGCCATTTGCATGAAACGGTTTCCATCCGGCAGTATCGGTATCGCTCAGGGGTCTTGCGTGCTGTTTTCCGATTTTGCCGATGGTGGCGTGATGTGGACAGGGGAGGGAGACCGGGAAAGCCGCCATTCTGTGGCGTTTCCACAAGAGTTTCGGCTGCCCCCGGCCGTTCAGGTCAGCATTTCGATGTGGGACACGGATCACCAGACCAATGCCCGCGCTGATCTGACCGCCGAAAATATCTGCCTTGCCGGTTTTGATCTGGTTTTCAAAACCTGGGGGAACACGCGGGTCGCGCGGATCCGGGCGGATTGGATGGCGATTGGTCAGGTGCGCGATGACGACGACTGGGAGATTGACTGATCGGTGCGCCTAGAACCGATAGGCCAGCCGAAGCCCGCCCCAGTGGCGACCTTTGACGCTGATCGGGGCAGAAACATCTTTCATCATCACGAAGTTGCCCCCACCCATATCACGCCGGTAAATCTGCATCAGGAAAGGTGCCGTGGACGTCCCGGCCCCCAGACCTACGCGGTCATCGAAAATGCGTCGATTGCGGCAATTCGCGGCATTCCAGACCGGATCATTGCCCTGAGGGGCCGAAAATTTCCGGTTGTGGGTTGGCAGATAGCCGTCACGCGCCACCGCTGCGCAAAAGACGACCCTTGGGTCTAGCGTCAACATCGATTCTTGCACGGGGGGGAACAACCGGTCGGTCAGACTGGTGTAGGGGGCCATGACCTGGGTCGGGTTGCTGCCGAGGATTGGCCGATAGTCAGACGAAAACAGCATTTGTTGACTGATCTCGCCACCGTCCACGGCGTGTTCCAAGACCTCGCCCAGGCGGGTTGCAGCCACCATTACCGCGTCGATCAGCGGACGGTCTTCCGAGGAACCGCCCAGTTCGAACATGTGTTGCACCATGCGCTCGCTCAGCGTGATCAGGTTTGACACGCGGTGGCGCGCGTCATTTATCATCTGGGTCTGGTCGATGACACCTTTGTAAAGCGACAGGAACGTTGGGCCGAATCCCTGCATGACGCTGCGCATCTGTTGTACACCATTGCCCATTGCGGCAAGTTCCGATCCCGCCACGCTGGCCTGTGTGCCAAGATGCTCCAGCGCCGATCCGGCCGAGGCAAGGTCACGCAATCCGGTTTCGGTCTGACCGACAACACCGTCGGCCTCGGCCCGTAAGGCGGCGATTTCACTGGCCAGAGATCCCACCGTTTCCGAAATCACCCGCGCGGCATTTGTGGTTTGTGCCGAGAGTGCATTGACCGCATCTGCCACCACGGCAAAGCCGCGCCCCCGGTCGCCGGCGCGGGCAGCCTCGTTCTTGGCGTTCATCGCAAGCATATTCACTTCGCGTGCGATGTCGAGGATGCGCGAGTTTGACGCCTGTGTTGCGCGCATCGCCTCATCAATCCGGGCGAGTTGGCCGCCCACACCGCTGACCCAGCCCATGACCTGCTGGCTTGCCCCGATCGCATGATGCAATTGCGCAGTGGATGCCGCCAGCACGTCGATCAGGCTTCCCATCACCGTAGACAGGCGTTCGGTCGTTCCGACCATGGAGGCAGACGCCTGCGACACGCTGCGGGCGCTGTCGCGCACTTCTGTCAACCGTGTGACTTGTTGGGCCGCGGCATCATCGACGCCGTCGAAGAACCCCACCACATCAACGATGTCATGGCCAAGCTGCACAGAGGCGGTGACCATTTCATCCATGATTTTGTCAACACCCCGCCGGGCGGGATGATCGAGGGGCGGCAGAGGAGGACGGTCCTTGATAGGTGCGGCAGTTTCCATGGTGTCCTCGCGGCCAGGGGGCAGATTGCACTCTGACCGATGCCTGTTTCGGCGAGGTTAACCGCGCTGGTACATCCCCTCATAGATCGGAACCAGCGTTTCCGTCTCGAACAGGCTGGACACACTGGTGCCATTCCAGATGTTCAGGATCGCCTGCGCAAACATGGGTGCGGTGGGAACGATGCGGATGTTGGAGGCTGCTGTTGCAGCGGCGCTTTGCTCGATGGAATCGGTGATGACCAGTGATTTCATGACAGAATTCTTGATCCGCTCCACCGCTGGGCCCGACAATACGCCGTGGGTAATGTAGCTGTGTACCTCGGTCGCGCCGTTTTCCATCAGCACTTCGGCGGCCTTGCACAGGGTGCCCGCAGTGTCGCAGATGTCGTCGACGATGATACATTTCTTGCCGGTCACATCACCGATCACGTTCATTTCCGCAATCTCGCCCGCCTTTTCGCGGCGCTTGTCAACGATGGCCAGCGGCGCGTTGATCCGCTTGGCCAGTTCGCGGGCGCGGGCCACACCGCCCACGTCGGGCGAAATGACCATCAGCTGATCCATCTGGCCCTTGAAGTGATGCTCGATATCCAGTGCAAAAACCGGGCTGGCGTAGAGGTTGTCCACCGGAATGTCGAAAAACCCCTGAATCTGCGCGGCGTGCAGGTCAAGCGTCAGCACCCGGTCAACGCCGGCACTTTCGATCAGGTTGGCCACCAGCTTGGCCGAAATCGGGGTGCGGGCCTTGGCGCGACGGTCTTGCCTGGCATATCCGAAATAGGGGATCACGGCGGTGATCCGGCTGGCCGAGGACCGACGCAGCGCATCGACCATGATCAGCAGTTCCATCAGGTTGTCATTGGCCGGGTTCGAGGTTGGCTGGATGACATACATATCCTCGCCACGCACATTCTCGAACACTTCGACAAAGATTTCCTGATCATTGAAGCGTTCGATCCGGGCGTCGACCAGCCCGACGGACATGCCGCGATGCACAGACATGCGGCGGGCGATGGATTTGGCAAGCGGCATGTTTGCATTGCCGGAAATCAGCTTGGGTTCGGTGATGGCGGGCATGGTTGGTCTCCGGGGCCACGGAATCGGATCGTTGACACCGCTTATCACCCGACTAGGGTCTTGCAAACCGATGCAGGGGAAGACTTCGTCAAATGACACAAATCGATTACTTTTTCGCAACCATGTCGCCATATTGCTATCTTGCCGGAACCCGTCTGGAAGAGATTGCCACGCGTCATGGGGCAACAATCTCTTACAAGCCGATCAATCCGATGGCCCTGATGCCGCGCACAGGCGGTCAGGTGCTGGCTGACCGGCATGAAAGCCGTCGTGCCTACCGCCTGCAGGAGTTGCGGCGGCTGCCGCTCAAGCTGGGAATGTCGCTGAACCTGAAGCCTGCCTATTTTCCGACGAATGCCGCCCCGTCTTCCTATGCGATCATCGCTGCGGCGGCGACGGGTGCGGATGTGGGGGCTCTGGTGCATGCGTTTTGTCGTGCGGTCTGGGCGGAAGACCGGGACATCGGCGATGATGCGGTGGTGAAGGACATTCTTGGTGCCAACGGGTTTGACCCCAAGCTGGCTGATTCTGGCCTGTTGATCGGGGCCGAAACCTACGGTGCCAATCTGGAAGAGGCGGTCGCGCGCGGGGTGTTTGGCGTGCCGTTCTATCTGGTGGGTGAAGAGGCGTTCTGGGGGCAGGACCGGCTGGCCGATCTGGATCTGTATCTCTCGGGCAAGCTTTGACGCCTCAGCCGCGAAACGCGGCGAGCAGGGCATCGACATCCCCTGTCGTCGTGGACCACGCGCAGACAAGGCGGCACAAAGAGTCGTCACTCTGGCTGTAGACCGCCCCCGCCGCTTTTGCGCGGGCGTGGGCGGCCGCGGGCAAGCGGGAAAAGATCATGTTGGCGGGGGTTGGGTGCAGGATTTCGGCTGCGGGAAGCTGCGCCAGACCTTTGGCCAGCCGGGCAGACATGGTGTTGGCGTGGCGGGCCATATCAAGCCACAGGTCATCGTGAAACCAAGCCTCGAACTGAGCCGCGACAAAGCGCAGCTTGGAATTCAGATGGCCGGCGCGTTTGCGGCGCAGTTCGGCTTCCCACGCGTGTTTGGGCTTGAACAGCACCACGGCCTCTGCCCCCATCAGCCCGTTCTTGGTGCCGCCAAGGCTGAGCACATCAATGCCCGCGCGCCAGGACAGCTCGGCGGGTGTGGCCCCTGTGGCGGCGAGCGCATTGGCAAACCGCGCGCCGTCCAGATGGGTGGGCAGGTCGTGGCGGCGTGCCACTGCCGTCAGGGCAGAAAGCTCGGCGGCGGTGTAAAGCGTGCCGGCCTCGGTCACATTGGTCAGGCTGACCGCGCCTCGTTGAGCCACGTGGACCGAGCCACCGGTCTGGGTGATGGCCTGTTCCAACGCATCCGGGCTGAGCTTGCCGTGCGGGCCATCAATCAGCGTCAGCTTTGCGCCGCCTGAGAAAAACTCTGGCGCGCCGCATTCGTCTTCGGCGATGTGGGCGTGGCGGTGGCAGAAGGTGGTGGCCCAGGGTGGGGTCAGCAGCGACAGGGCAATGGCATTGGCGGCGGTGCCGGTGGTCAGCAACAGCACTTCGGCCTCTGGGGCTTCGAACAGCACGCGGATGCGGTCGCGCAGGGCATGGGTCGCGGCGTCGTTGCCGTAGGACAGCGCATAGCCCGCATTGACCCGCTCCATCGCGGCAAAGACCGACGGGTGAACCGGCGCGCCGTTATCCGAGGCAAAAAACATCAGGGGGTTTCCTCGATGGTATAATCTTCCCAGTCATCCTCCGACACCTCGAATTCCGGGATCGTCCAGCCCCGTACAGAGGCCCCGGCGGTGTGCGTGCTTTCCGGGTCACCGGTGATCAGCGGGTGCCAGTCGGGCAGGTTTTTGCCTTCATGCAGAAGGCGGTAGGCGCAGGTGCGGGGCATCCAGTAGGCGATCTTCGGCAGGGTCTTGGGCGACAGTTGCACACAGTCTGGCACGAATTGCTTGCGGATCGGGTATTGCATGCAGCGGCAGGTCTCGCCGTCCAGCAGGCGGCAGGCGACGCGGGTGTATTCCACCTCGCCGGTGTCTTCGTATTCGATCTTGTTCAGACAGCACTTGCCGCAGCCGTCACACAGCGCCTCCCATTCCTGAGGCGTCATTTTCGTCAGCGGGATGGTTTCCCAGAACTTCGGACGCATTGGGGGGCCTTGGGGCAAAGGGTTACAGGGCGGCAAGAATGGTGCGGGCCTTATCGCAGTCGGCGGCCATCTGGGTGATCAGGGTGGGCAGGCCGTCGAACTTCAGCTCGGGGCGCAGGTAATCGACAAAGGCGATGGACAGGTGGGTGCCGTAAAGATCACCTTTGAAATCAAAAAGGAAGGTTTCAAGGTTGGGCTGGTTTACGCCGAACATCGGGCGGATGCCAAGACTGGCGGCCCCGTTATAGCTGCCTTTGTGCGGGCCGGACAGCACATCTGCCTTCACCGCATACACGCCATGTTTGGGCAGGTGCAGCCCCGCAACCGACATGTTGGCGGTGGGATAGCCCAGCTCGCGCCCGCGCTTCTCGCCGTGGATCACCTCGCCCTCGATCCGGTGCCAGTGGCCCAGCATCGCCGCCGCGTCGCGCGGGCGGCCGTCAGACAGGGCCGTGCGGATGGCCGAGGAAGAGATCGGCTGGTCGGCGCTAGTGATCAGATCGGCGATGGTGGTCGCAAAACCATGAGCTTTGCCAAGGCTTTGCAGATCACGCGCCATTCCTGCGCGGGCCTTGCCAAAGCAGAAATCGGCGCCCACAACGACATGGCTGATGCCAAGACCCTGCGCCAGCACCTCGCGCACAAATTCCTCGGGGGTCAGCGCCGCAAGGGCTTTGTCAAAGGGGAGTTCATACAGATGCTGCACGCCCAGCTTTGCCAGCCGGTTCAGCCGCGCCTCGGCGTTCATCAGGCGGAAGGGGGGGGCGTCGGGGGCAAACACCTCACGCGGGTGCGGCTCGAAGGTGATGATGCCAAGGGGCGCGGACCCACGCGCAAGGTCGATCACCGCCTGATGCCCCAGATGTACGCCATCGAAATTGCCCATGGCACAAGATGCGCCACGGGCGGATGGGGGAAGCCCCTGCCAGGATCGGTGGATCTGCATTCTACCCCGGTCTGGGGCAGGTGCCCCGTCAGTCGAACTTGCGGCTTGGTGCCAGTACCAGCGCTTCGCCCTTTAGCACCACCGTTTTACCCACAGAGCAATGGGTTTCAAGGGTCACCCGGCGTTTTGCATGGTCGATTGCCGTGACCGTGACCACCGCGTCGACCACATCACCGGGGCGGACCGGGGCCATGAAGCGCAGGGACTGGCCCAGATAGACCGTGCCGTGGCCTGGAAGCTGTTCGCCGATGACGGCAGAGATCAGCCCGGCAGTCAGCATGCCATGGGCGATGCGCCCCGCAAATATGGTGTCCTGCGCGTAGGCATCATCAAGATGTACCGGGTTGCGGTCGGTCGAGACTTCGGCAAACAGCTCGATATCGCGGTCGGTGATCAGCTTTGAAAGGCCGCGGGACATGCCGATTTCAAGGTCTTCGATGCAGATGGTGCCGCGGGGCATATTGTCCAACATCTTGCGATTCCCGTGATTGTGCTGCTATGACATTAGCAAATGCCGCAGTGCAGCGCAATTCCGTTGCGCAAGTTATTTTCGATTATGTCGCATCCGGCGCAATTATGTTACCGTCTTGATCGCGGTGTCAGCGCAGATAGCCGATGGCATAGGTGGCGGAAAGCTGGTGACCGTCCAACCATTTCAGCAGCAAGTCATCGTTCGGATTGTGAAAATCAGGTCCAAATTCCGTCGCGGCGATGCCGCCTGTCACAAATAGCGTGTCCAGCCCTTCACCCAAGCCGCCCTGCACATCGGTATGGACCCCGTCGCCGATGCACAGGATGCGGGCGTCTTCCATCCCCAGCCGTTTGCGGGCCAGATCGTAGATTGGCGGGTGGGGTTTGCCGTAATAGAGCGCCTCGCCCCCCATCTCCTCGTATTCTTTCGCCAAAGCGCCTGCGCAATAAAGCCGCTTGTCGCCCATATCGACGATGATATCGGGGTTTGCGCAGAGCATTTTCAACCCTTTTGTCTTTGCCATCAGCAGCTTGGCCCGGTAATCGTCAGGCGTCTCGGTCAGGTCGTCGGCCAGCCCGGTGCAGACGATGCCGGTGGCCTGGTCCAAGGGCACGCGGGTGATGTCCGCTGTTGCGGTCAGATGGGCCAGATCATCTTCGAAATCGGTAAAGAAGGGTTCATCCCTGGGTGCGCCGATGTGGTGCACGCGCGGCCCCGCGGCACCCGAAAGCATCGCGGCCTGTGTCGCGTCGCCGGAAGAGGCGATGTCATCCCAGGTGTCGCGGGGCAGGCCCATGCCGTCCATCTGCTTGAGAACACTGGATTTTGGCCGGGGCGAGTTGGTGACCAGAATGACCTTGCCGCCCTGCGCGCGGAAGGTTTGCAGCGCCGCGACGGCGGCCGGAAAGGGGGTCACGCCGTTGTGCAGGCAGCCCCAGAGGTCACAGAACAGGGCGTCGTAGCGGCCTGACAGATCGGCAAGGGAGCGGATGATCTGGGTCATTCGGGCGGGGCCTTTCCGGGGGAATCGAAGGTATGATCTGCGTCTGGTTTGCGTATGGCAAACGTATGGCAAGCGTCGGGCTGTGTGTGCGCGACGCCTGCCAGACGTATTTTCAGAGCTTGAGCGCCGGAATGATCTGTTTTTTGCGGCTCATCACGCCGGGCAGCACGACGGTGTCGCCGGTGACGGTGCAGCCGAAGGAGGCTTCGGCCATCTGGCTGACCAGATCGTTGGGCACCAGCAGCGTGGCTTCTTCGCGCAGGATGTCGACGACGAACAGCAGCACCTGATCGGCGCCGTCTTCGCGGGCCACGCCTTCCATCGCGGCCATCAGGCTGGCCTTGCGGTCGAGCACGATTTTCGGCGCGGTGGTTTCCAGCACCGAGACGCGCAGCTCTTTGCCCGCGACAGAGTACTCTTTCGAATCCATCCGCAGCAGTTCGGCATCGGTGAAGGCCGAGACGTCGGATTTGGCTTCGAACATCGCGGTGGCGAGGTCAGAGATCGACACGCCCAGATCGGCGGCCAGCGCCTCGGCCACGGCGCGGTCATGCGCGGTGGTGGTGGGCGAGCGGAATTCCAGCGTGTCGGACAGGATGCACGACAGCATCGCGCCCTTGATCTCGCGCGGGGCCGAGGCGACCGCGTCGCCCATCAGGTCGTGCAGGATGGTTGCGGTGCAGGCCAGCGGGCGGATGGTGATGTCGATCGGGGATTTGGTCTTCAGGCCGCCGACCAGCATGTGGTGGTCGATGATGCCGATGATCTGCGCGTCATTGATCGAGGGCGGCAGTTCGGCGGGGTTGTTGGTGTCGACGATCACCACTTTGTCGGCGGCGGTGACATCGGCGATGATTTCGGGCTTGGTCAGGTTCCAATGGGTCAGCATGAAGGCGGCTTCGGTATTGGGTTCGCCCAGCAGAACCGGTTTGGCCGGGGTATTCTGCACGTTGGACAGATACCACGCCCAGATGATGGGCGAGCCGGTGGAATCGGTGTCGGGGGATTTGTGGCCGAAAACGAGCGTGGTCATGGGGCACCTATGCGCATGGAGTTGGGGCGGCTTATAGGGGGCTGCGCACGGGTTGTCACGGGGTTGACGGTCTGGGGTGCGTGTCTGATCGGGGGCTTGGGTAGGGCGGGGTTCACCCCGCCTTGTGCGTGAAGAATGGCGGGGTGAACCCCGCCCTACCGCTACCGGATCGGGGTCACGGTCCAGCCTTGTTTCTCCAGCAGAAAGGGGATGCCGTGTTGCCCCGGCAGGTGCAGCGCGCCGAAGGCGGCGAGGGTGGGGCCGCGGGCGGCGGCGGCCTCGATCACCGCAATCCAGTTCTGGTTGCGGGTGATCAGCAGGGCCTGTTCCATTCTGGCCAGATCCGCATCGACCTGTTCGGGGGTGTAGCCGGGCATCTGCAGCGAGATGTCGCGCATCAGCTCCCAGATCAGCCGCGATTCGCCTGCGAAATAGGTGTCGGCGAGGGTGGTGATGTAATCTTCGGCCTGATCCTCGATGGCGAGCGAGGCGCGCAGCATGGCGATCTGATCGGCGCGCGAAAAGGTGTCGAACAGGGTGAAGACGGTGTCATGGGGTTCCAGACCCTGCACCGGGATACCGCGCTGTTCTGCGGCGGCGATGATCAGTTTGTCGAGCCCGAGGCTGGTTTGCGCCTGCACCTCGGCCATCATGCACGGGGGCACGGCCAAGAGGACGCTGATGTACCACGGCTGGAACTTTGCCGCCATGAAGCCGGGCATGCCGCGCCGGGTCATGGCCGTGGACAGGGCATCCCATTCGGCAGGCTCCATCAGTTCGGGCAGGGTGCTGTCTTGCATGATGAACAGGCTGGGGTCCTGGGCCACTGCGGCCATCAGGGCGGCCTCTTCTTCGGGTCCGGCTTCGACCAGCAGGGTGGTGGCGGTGTCGAGATGGGGGGTGATGGCGGCGAGCATCTGGTCATGGCGCGGGTCGCCAAGGTGATAGGTGCCGACAAGGGTGATCTGCTGGTCGCCCTTGGTGGCGCGGAACAGGTTGCCCTGATGGAAGGGCTGAAGGGCTGCGGCCTGTTCCAGACGGCTGCGGTCTTCGGCGGGCATTTGCGCAAGCAGGTTGGTGCCGTTGCACGCGGCATGGGCGGGCAGGGCGAGGGGCGCGGCCAGAAGGCACAGCAAGGTCAGTAGGATACGCATGATCTTTCCTTCGGATTTGGCCAAAGGGTGGCAGGCGGGGACGGGGATGCCAAGTAAAAATGCGGGCATCGGGCGGGCGCGCTGTGGTTGACAGGCGGCGCGGTTCCCCCTAGATAGACGTCGTTAGCACTCGCCTTGAGTGAGTGCTAAACGATTTAACCTGGAACCTAAAGGGAGTGTTACCAGATGGCTTTCAAACCGCTGCATGACCGCGTGCTCGTCCGTCGCATCCAAGGCGAAGACAAGACCAAAGGCGGCCTGATCATCCCGGATACCGCCAAGGAAAAACCAGCTGAGGGCGAAATCGTCTCGGTTGGTGAAGGCGCGCGCAAGGATTCGGGCGAGCTGATCGCACCGTCCGTCAAGGCTGGCGACCGCATCCTGTTCGGCAAATG
This sequence comes from Pseudotabrizicola sediminis, assembly GCF_004745575.1. Classification (GTDB taxonomy): domain Bacteria; phylum Pseudomonadota; class Alphaproteobacteria; order Rhodobacterales; family Rhodobacteraceae; genus Pseudotabrizicola; species Pseudotabrizicola sediminis. Next base: position 71,697 of record NZ_RPEM01000005.1, read on the forward strand.
GTCGGGCACCGAAGTGACGCTGGAAGGCGAAGAACTGCTGATCATGAAAGAAAGCGACATCCTCGGCATCATCGCCTGAGGGATGGGTGGCGGGGTGAACCCCGCCCTACCGCTTATCTGTTCAACCCATTGAAGGAGCTACAAAATGGCTGCTAAAGACGTACGTTTTGACACCGATGCCCGCGACCGCATGCTGCGCGGCGTGAACATCCTTGCTGACGCTGTGAAAGTCACGCTGGGCCCCAAAGGCCGCAACGTGGTGATCGACAAATCCTTCGGCTCGCCCCGCATCACCAAGGACGGTGTGACGGTTGCCAAGGAAATCGAACTGGCTGACAAGTTCGAGAACATGGGCGCCCAGATGGTGAAGGAAGTCGCTTCCCGCACCAATGACGAGGCTGGCGACGGCACCACCACCGCGACCGTGCTGGCACAAGCCATCATCAAGGACGGCCTGAAAGCCGTTGCCGCCGGTATGAACCCGATGGATCTGAAGCGCGGCATCGACCTGGCTGTTGTCAAGGTTGTGGCGGCGATCAAGGCTGCTTCGCGTCCCGTCAAGGACAGCGCCGAAGTCGCTCAGGTCGGCACCATCTCGGCCAATGGCGAAGCGGAAATCGGTCGCCAGATCGCTGATGCGATGCAGAAAGTCGGCAACGAGGGTGTGATCACCGTCGAAGAGAACAAGGGTCTGGAAACGGAAACCACCGTTGTCGAAGGCATGCAGTTCGACCGTGGCTACCTGTCGCCTTACTTTGTCACCAACGCTGACAAAATGATCGCCGATCTGGAAGACGCCTACATCCTGCTGCACGAGAAGAAACTCTCGTCGCTGCAGCCGATGGTGCCTTTGCTGGAAGCCGTGATCCAGTCGCAGCGCCCGCTGATCATCATCGCGGAAGATGTTGAAGGCGAAGCCCTTGCCACGCTGGTCGTGAACAAGCTGCGCGGCGGTCTGAAGATCGCTGCTGTCAAAGCCCCGGGCTTTGGCGATCGCCGCAAGGCGATGCTGCAGGACATCGCCATTCTGACCGGTGGTCAGGTGATTTCCGACGATCTGGGCATGAAGCTGGAAAATGTCGGCATCGACATGCTGGGCCGTGCCAAGAAAGTCACGATCAACAAAGACAACACCACCATCGTTGATGGTGCTGGCGACAAGGCCGAGATCGAAGCCCGCGTGGCCCAGATCCGTGCGCAGATCGAGGAAACCACCTCGGACTACGACCGTGAGAAGCTGCAAGAGCGCGTGGCCAAACTGGCTGGCGGTGTTGCCGTGATCAAGGTTGGCGGCATGACCGAAGTCGAAGTCAAAGAGCGCAAGGACCGCGTTGACGACGCGCTGAACGCAACCCGCGCTGCCGTCCAAGAAGGCATCGTGGTTGGCGGCGGTGTGGCGCTGATCCAGGCTGGCAAGGTTCTTGAAGGCCTGACCGGTGCAAACAGCGACCAGAACGCCGGTATCGCCATCGTGCGCCGCGCGCTGGAAGCCCCGCTGCGCCAGATTGCTGAAAACGCTGGCGTCGATGGCGCTGTCGTGGCTGGCAAGATCCGCGAATCCAACGACGTGACCTTTGGCTTCAACGCTCAGACCGAAGAATATGGCGACATGTTCGCATTTGGTGTGATCGACCCGGCCAAGGTGACGCGGACCGCTCTGGAAGATGCAGCTTCGGTTGCGTCGCTTCTGATCACCACCGAAGCCATGATCGCTGACAAACCCACCAAGGAATCGGCTGGCGGCGGCGGCGGCATGGGCGGAATGGGCGGCATGGACGGCATGATGTAAGCTGCGGCTTCCATCATCTGACACGTCGTTTCCGTCAGGAAACGAGGGGCGGTCCGCAAGGGCCGCCCCTTTTTCTTTGTCCGGCCTTGATCTGGCCGGAAAGCCGGGGGATGAAAGCGCGGTTGCCGGAGGTTTGATGGCCCATTTGCTGATGCTTGCGCCCGCGCCTGTGATCCGCCTGAAAGGTGGGCGGCTGCGGCTGGATGTGAAGTATGTCGAGGGCATGCGGGCGCATGACGCGCTGTGGGACGGGGCGGTGTCGGCGGTGGTCTGGGAAGGCGCCGGGGCGGTGCCCTTTGGGGCCGATTATGCGCCGGAGGATCTGGGGTTTGACCTGACGGTGCTGCCTGCGGGGGCACTGGTGCCTGTGGCGGGGGCCGATCTGATTGCGGCGCCTGCCGATATGGCCGGAGTCCTGGCGCTTGCGGGCGGGCCGGTGCCGGTGGTGTTTGTGGTGGAATACACGATTGGCACGCGGCTGCGCATCGTGGCGCTGGACCGCGACCGGGGGCTTTTGCGCAAGGGCTGGTCTGCGCTGTGGAATCTGGCGGTGGAGGCGCGGCGGCGGGCGGCGTTCCGGCGGGCGGCGGGGGTGCAGTGCAATGGCTATCCGGCGTTTGACGCCTATGCGGGCCTTAATGCACGGACCATGCTGTATCTGGATGGTCGGATGCGCACGGCGATGATGGCCACGCCGCAGGAGATGGCGTCACGCGCGGCTCATTGTGGCCCGCTGCGACTGGTGCATTCGGGGCGGCTGGAGCCGATGAAGGGCGCGCAGGATCTGGTGCCGGTGGCGCGCGGGTTGGTGGCGCGTGGGGTGGATTTCACGCTGGATGTGTTTGGGACCGGTGCGCTGGAGGCGGAACTGCGCGCGGGGGCCGAGGGACTGGGCGGACGGTTGCGCCTGCATGATCCGGTGGATTTTGAAACCGTGCTGGTGCCGTGGATGCGGGGAAATGCCGACCTGTTCCTGAGCTGTCACCGGCAGGCGGACCCGTCCTGCACCTATCTGGAAAGCCTTGGTTGCGGGGTGCCGGTGCTGGGGTACGCCAATGAGATGTGGGGACGGATGGCGGCGGAAAGCGGCGGCGGCTGGGCGGTGCCTTTGGGCGACCGGGGTGCGCTGGTCGAGCGGATTGTGCAGCTGGCGGGCAGGCGCGAGGCTGTGACCGCTGCCGCGCGATCGGGGCTAGCGTTTGCGCAAGGCCATGGATTTGAAACGGAATTCGCCCGCCGCATGGCGCATTTCGCGGCCTGTCTGCCGCCGCAGCGTACGGTGGTCTGAGGCCGCATTAACCCATTGTTGATAGCCCTGTCCCTCGCATGGCCGGGGGAAACCGCTGGCCGCTGGGACCAAGCGAGGGTTTAGAACATGAACAAGGCGATTACCGACGGGCTGGTGCTGATGCCGCCGCCATTCTCTGCGGGGTTGAACCTGTGGTCGCGCGAAGACGGGCAGCCGGGGCAGGGGTCTTATGCCGGGCAATCCAACGCGGCTATCGTTCCGGCGGATCAGGATTTCGGCGGCGCGCTGGAGCTGCAAAAGACACAGGCGACGCAGAAGCTGCGCTGCTTTCAGCAGATTCCGATGCAGCCGGGTCTGTATCTGCGGGTGACGGTGCGGATCAAGGGGATTTCAGGGGCCTTGCCCTCGGTGCGGATCGCGGGCTGGGCGGGGCGGTCGAACGGCACCAATGTGCCGGGGGTGGTGCAGACCGGGCCATCGGTGGCGCTGACGCAATACGGGCAGGTGGTGGAGGTGACGGCGATCATCGGGGCGGGGGGCCGTGGTGGCGTGACGATGGCCTGGGGGGCGAGTGCGACCTATGGCCATATCGGGCTGGACCTGACCGGGCCGAATGGTGGGGTGGTGCGGATTGACGATATCGAGATCGAGGATGTCACCGGGATTTACCTGCGCGACATTTTCGATGCGGTGGATGTGCGCGATTTCGGGGCGCGCGGCGATGGGGTGGCGGATGACACGGCGGCCTTTGCCGCCGCCGATGCGGCGGCGCAGGGGCGCACGGTGACGGTGCCCGCGGGCACCTATCTGATCGCGGGGAACCTGACGATCAACAACCCGATCCGGTTTCAGGGCACGCTGACCCAGCCTGCCAATGTGCGGCTGGCGCTGACGCGGAACTATGATCTGGACACCTATACCAGTGCCTTCGGGAATGAGCTGCTGGGCTTTCGCAAGGCGTTGCAGGCGTTGTTCTATTTTACCGATCATGTGGCGCTGGACCTGTCGGATCGCCGGATTGATCTGGTGGAGCCGCTGGATGTGGCGGCGATTGCCGGGCTGACCACATTCGCGCAGCGCCGGTTCCTGACCAACGGCCAGCTGAATGCCGTTGCCGGGCCGGGATGGGATACGGTGGAGGTGACATCGGGGGCCACCTATACCCCGGCCAATCCGAATGCGCTGACGGCAGTGGCCAATATCGCCGCCATTCCGGTGGGGGCGCGGGTCAGCGGCACTGGCGTGGGGCGTGAGGTCTATGTGACCGACAGGAATATCGGCACCAATACGCTGACGCTGAGCCAGCCGCTGTGGGGCGGGGCGGGGACGCGGGTGCTGACCTTTACCCGCTATAAATATCTGCTGGATTTTTCGGGGTTTGAGGATCTGTCGCGGTTCGAGCTGGACCGGCTGGACCTGAACTGCAACGGGCTGTGTTCGGCGGTTATGCTGCCCCGCATCGGGCTGACGCTGACCATCAAGGATTGCGTGTTCAACCGCCCCAAGGATCGCGGCATCACCTCGACCGGGACCGGCTGTCAGGGGCTGATCGTGGATGGCTGCCAGTTCTGGTCGAACGAGCAGCCGATGCTGGCGCAGGACCGCACCACGATTGCGCTGAACGTGAACGCCAACGATGCCAAAATCCGGTCCAACCGGGTGGTGCGCTTTGCGCATTTCATGGTGGCGAATGGCGGTGGCCATCTGATCAGCGGCAACCACTTCTTTCAGGGCGACAACGCGCCCTCGGGCATCCGGCGTGCGGGACTGATCATCACCCAGACGAATCCGCGTGTGACCTTCACCGGAAACTACGTCGACAACTGCTTTATCGAATGGTCGAACGAACATGACGCGGACCCCGATTTCACCACCGGGCTGGGGTTTGGCAACCTGTCGATTGCGGGCAACCATTTCTATGCCAGCGGTGTCGCGCCGTGGTTCCGCTGGATCGTGATCGCGCCAAAGGGGACGGGGCATTTCGTGCAGGGCCTGACCATTTCGGACAACACCTTCCGCGCCGTCAATGGCGCGGTGGACCGGGTAGATGCGGTGGATACCACCCATGCCACACTGGATTTCAGCCGGTTCCGCAATGTGAGTTTCGGGTCGAATGCGTTCAACGGCGTCAGTCAGATCGCGATGAACCCGCTGACGATTCTGCACACGCAGAACACCGAGGCTGCGACATGGGTGGTGGATGGCGGGGCGTTCATGCCGTTCGGGGCGCGGGTGCGCAACACGCAAAGTCTGGTGGCCGATGGCGCGATCACCAATGCGGCGGGTGTGGCGCAATATGTGATGCCCTATGTGCAGAACGAGCAGGGGGCAGACCGCAATCTGGCGCATCTGCGCTGGCCCGTGGCGGTGAAGGGCAAGGTGCTTGCCACGCTGCGCTGCGACAACCCGACCTGAGGCACGGTTCGGGGCGGCCTGCCGGGCCGCCCCGGTTTACACCAGATCGGCGGGCACCAGCCGGAAGGCCCGCCCAAAGCCGCCGTTCAGCACGGCAGAGACCGGGTGCAGCCGCACAAAGGCAAAATCGGCAAAGTCGATGTAGAGTTTTGATTTCGGGTGCCGTGCCAGCCAATGATCGCGCAAGGCGGGGCGATCGGGGGCATCTGGGGCGACAAAGTCCGCCCGGGCCTGCAGCATCAGCCTTGGGTGGGTCAGGGGGTCACCCTTTGCGCCGGGTTCGCCCAGCAACACTGCGCAGGCAGGGTTTGCGCGCAAGCCTGCGGTGTGCGGTGCGAGCGCTGAGATCAGCGTCATCGGCACGCCATCGGGGTCAAGGCCGAAGGCGATGCGGCTGATGCCGGGCGCGGCGGTTTCAGCCTCCAGGTAAGACAGCGCGGCATGGGGCGTGGCCAAAAGGTCGCGCGACAGCGTGCGTCCGGCGTCGTCCACCGGCAGAACGGGATCGGGTCTTGTGGCCATTTTCAGCTCCAACGCAATTGACAGGGTGGGTTGTGAGGCGCTTGCATGCAGCAAGCAAGGGGCCGGACGAAAAAATGAACGACAAGACGATGCAGACCGAGACGGCAGGGCAGACGTCCGAATTCATGCCAAAACTGGTGACGGTGCTGCGCGAGGGCTATACGGGCCGCGATTTGCGTGCCGATGTGCTGGCGGGGCTGACCGTGGCGATTGTTGCCCTGCCGCTGTCGATGGCGATTGCGATTGCCAGCGGGGTGGGGCCGGAGCGGGGGCTTTACACCACAATCATCGGCGGATTTCTGGTCTCGGCGCTTGGTGGCAGCCGGTTTCAGATCGGCGGGCCGGCGGGAGCGTTCATTGTGCTGGTGTCGGCCTGTGTGATGCAGATCGGGATTGAGGGGTTGATTCTGGCGACGTTCTTGTCGGGCCTGTTTCTGATGGTGGCGGGGGCGTTGCGGCTTGGCACTTATATCAAGTTCATTCCCTATCCGGTGACGGTGGGGTTCACTGCGGGGATCGCGGTGATCATTTTTGCCAGCCAGATGAAGGATCTGTTCGGGTTGAACCTTGCAGGGCCGGAGCCTGCCGAGATTGTGCACAAGGTGGGGGCCCTGTGGGCGGCGCGCGGCACGGTGACGCCGGTGGCGTTTGTGGTCGCACTGGCCACCATTGGGCTGATCCTGGGGGTAAAGCGGCTGCGGCCGGGTTGGCCCAATCTGCTGATTGCGATTGTGACGGCGGCAACGGTGGTGGCCGTGATGGGCCTGCCGGTGGAAACGATCGGGTCGCGCTTTGGCGCGTTGCCGCGCTTGCCGCCCATTCCCGCAGTGCCGCAGATCAGCACCGGGGCGGTGATGGCGGCGCTGCCCTATGCGGTCAGTTTCACGCTGCTGGGGGCAATTGAATCGCTGCTGTCGGCGGTGGTGGCCGACGGGATGAGCGGGCGGCAACACCGCAGCAACATCGAACTGGTGGCGCAAGGCGTGGCCAATGTGGGGTCGGCACTGTTTGGCGGGTTTTGTGTGACGGGCACCATTGCGCGCACCGCCACCAACGTGCGCGCGGGCAGCCGGGGGCCGGTGTCTGGCATGCTGCATGCGCTGTTCGTGCTGGGGTTCATGCTGGTCGCGGCGCCACTGGCCGCGTTCATTCCGCTGGCGGCGCTGGCCGGGTTGCTGGCCGTGGTGGCGTGGAACATGGCCGAGAAGGAAGAGTTCTGGGCGCTGGTGAAATCGTCGAAGGGCGATGCGATGGTGGTGATCGTCACCTTCCTGCTGGTGGTGTTCCGCGACCTGACCGAAGGCATTGTAGTGGGCTTTGCGCTGGGCGGGTTGGTGTTCATCCGGCGGATGTCGGATGCGGCGGAGGTCGAGGCCGCGTCTGTGCCCGACCAGCCAGAGCGCGGCGGCGGCGATCGTGACAGGGTGGTGTACCGTCTGCACGGGCCGTATTTCTTTGGGGCGGCGGCGCGGCTTGGGACAGTGCTGGACCGGATCGCCGATTACCCGCGCGCCTTTGTGGTCGATTTCAGCGATGTGCCGTTCATCGATTCCAGCGGTGCCCGGTCGTTCGAGCTGTTGGCGCACAAGGTGGCGCGCAAGGGCGGGCAGCTGTACCTGATCGGTACCCGGCCCGAGGTGCGCCTGACACTGCTTGCGCAGGGGGCGTATGAGCCTTTGGTGCAGTTCGCCGCTGATCTGGACGGTGTCGACGCGGCAGAGGCCGCACGTTAGCGCAAGCATGATTCGTGGGCCGCGCCAGCGATTCGCACGCCCCGCACTCTGTGCAGGCGGGGCGGGGGCGGCCGCACATTTCCCTTGGGTCATCCGGCCCGGGGTGATCACTGGTCCGTGAACAGGCATGCGGTTGAAAAACCTTGTCAAATTTTGGCCACTTTTCGGAAATTTTCACAATTAACAGCAGTTGTGAAAATTTTTTCACAAAAAAATCCATTCAACAAAAGGGGTTACATTAAAATTATCCACGCGTTACACTCCGCTTGGGTTGGAGATGTCTTTGAGGCGGCGTTGTCGCTATCAAGGTACAGGAAGCGGGCATTGGCCTGTCCGCATTGGAGGAAAAGCCACATGTCAGATCAGGGTTCAGCACCGGGCGTCTATCACGCATCCGCTGATTTCATCGCAAATGCGCATATTGATGCAGACGGTTATGCACGGATGTATGAAGCATCTGTCGCAGATCCGGATGCCTTCTGGGCCGAACAGGCGCAGCGCATTGACTGGATCAAGCCTTTCACCAAGGTCAAGAACAGCACCTTTGACTACGGCAATGTGTCGATCAAATGGTTCGAGGACGGCACGCTGAACGTCAGCGCCAGCTGCATTGACCGCCACATGCTGACCCGTGCCGACCAGACCGCCATCATCTGGGAGCCGGACAATCCGGCGACGCCATCGCTGCACATCACCTACCGCCAGCTGCTGGAAAACACCTCGCGCATGGCGAATGTGCTCAAGGCGCAGGGTGTGGGCAAGGGCGACCGGGTGGTGCTGTATCTGCCGATGATCCCGGAAGCGGCCTATGCGATGCTGGCCTGCGCGCGGATCGGGGCCATTCATTCGGTGGTGTTCGCGGGCTTTTCGCCCGATGCTCTGGCCAACCGGATCAACGATTCCGAAGCCAAGGTGGTGATCACCGCCGATTTCGCCCCGCGCGGCGGCAAGAAGACGGCGCTGAAATCCAACACCGACAAGGCACTGTTCGATTGCTCGGACCGGGTGAAATGTCTGGTGGTCAAGCACACCGGCGACCAGACCACCTGGATCGAGGGGCGCGACGTGGATGTGAAGGCCGAGATGGCCGCCGCCAAGCCCTATTGCGCCTATGTCGAGGTGGGTGCCGAAGACCCGCTGTTCATCCTGTACACATCAGGCTCGACCGGGCGGCCCAAGGGGGTGGTGCACACCTCGGGCGGCTATCTGGTCTATGCGGCGATGACGCATCAGTACACCTTCGATTACCATGACGGCGATGTGTTCTGGTGCACCGCCGATGTGGGCTGGGTGACCGGGCACAGCTATATCATCTATGGTCCGCTGGCGAATGGCGCGACCACGATCATGTTCGAGGGCGTGCCGACATTCCCCGATGCCGGGCGGTTCTGGGAGGTCTGTGCCAAGCACAAGGTCACCCAGTTCTACACCGCGCCGACCGCGATCCGCAGCCTGATGGGCATGGGCACCGACTGGGTGGAAAAGCACGATCTGTCTTCGCTCAAGCTGCTGGGCACCGTGGGCGAGCCGATCAACCCAGAAGCGTGGAACTGGTACAACACCCATGTCGGCAAAGGGAAGTGCCCGATTGTCGATACGTTCTGGCAGACCGAAACCGGCGGCCATCTGATCACGCCGCTGCCGGGGGCCATCGGGCAGAAGCCGGGGGCGGCGACCAAGCCGTTCTTTGGCATCAAGCCGCTGGTGCTGGACCCCGCCAATGCCGAGGTACAGACAGAGACGGCTGCCGTGGGGGTCTTGTGCATCACCGACAGCTGGCCGGGCATGATGCGCACCCTGTGGGGCGATCACGCGCGGTTTGAAGAGGCGTATTTCAGCCAGTACCGGGGGTACTATTTCACCGGCGACGGTTGCCGCCGGGACGAGGATGGCGACTACTGGATCACCGGGCGAGTCGATGACGTGATCAACGTCAGCGGCCACCGGATGGGCACCGCGGAAGTGGAATCGGCGCTGGTGGCGCATGAAGCGGTGGCCGAGGCGGCGGTGGTGGGCTACCCGCATGACATCAAGGGGCAGGGCATCTATGCCTATGTCACGCTGATGAACGGGGTCGATCCGACCGATGCCCTGCGCAAGGAGCTGGAGGTCTGGGTCCGCACCGAGATTGGCCCGATTGCCAAGCCCGATCTGATCCAATGGGCACCGGGCCTGCCGAAGACGCGGTCGGGCAAGATCATGCGCCGTATCCTGCGCAAGATTGCCGAGAACGATTTCGCAGCCCTTGGCGATACCAGCACGCTGGCCGATCCTTCGGTGGTCGATGATCTGATCGACAACCGGATGAACCGGGGCTGAGGGGGCATGCGCGACATGACAACCCCGACCGTTCTGATCCTGCTTGGGCCCCCGGGCGCGGGCAAAGGCACGCAGGCCCGCATTCTGGAAGAGGACTTCGGTCTGGTGCAGCTGTCGACCGGCGATCTGTTGCGTTCAGCCGTTGCCTCGGGCAGTGCCGCGGGCCAGCAGGCCCGCGCGGTGATGGAGGCAGGCGGGCTGGTCAGTGACGAGATCGTTCTGGCCATCCTGAAAGACCGGATGAACCAGCCGGATGTGGCAAAGGGCATCATCCTCGACGGCTTTCCGCGCACCGACCGGCAGGCCGCCGATCTGGACGCGTTGCTGGCGACATCGGGTCAGCGTGTCAACGCCGCCATCAGCCTTGAGGTCGATGACGAGGCGATGGTGGGCCGTGTTGCGGGCCGTTACACCTGCGGCGGCTGCGGCGAAGGCTATCACGATACATTCAAACAGCCCGCGACAGCGGGCGTTTGCGACAAATGTGGCGGCACGGCGTTCAAGCGCCGGGCTGACGACAACGCCGAAACTGTGCGGGAACGGCTGAAAGCCTACCACGCGCAGACGGCACCGCTGATCACCTATTACGAGGGCAAAGGCGTTCTGCAACGGATCGACGCGATGGGTGACATCGCGGCCATCCGGCAGACACTGGGCGGCATCGTGGCAGGTGTGTCAGCGCATTAAGGGGGGCTTGCATCCCGGACGGGGTGCGGGTGTGGAGAAAAAACTCAGGGAGTAGCTTTCATGGCGGACAAATCTTCGTCCAGCGCCTATTGGGCAGCAAACCTGCGGGTGATTTATATTTCGCTCGCAATCTGGTTCATCTGCTCGTTCGGCATTGGCATCCTGCTGCGGCCAGCCCTTTCGGGCATTTCGATCGGCGGCGCCGACCTTGGTTTCTGGTTCGCCCAGAACGGGTCGATCTACGTGTTCCTCGTGTTGATTTTTGTCTATGCGGCAAAAATGAACAAGATCGACCGCGACCACGGCGTAGAAGAATAAGGGGGGGCAAATGGATCAGTTTACTCTCAACCTTATCGTCATCGGCCTGTCGTTCTGCCTTTATTTCGGGATCGCCTTCTGGGCTCGCGCCGGAACAACCGCAGAATTCTATGCGGCTGGCCAGGGCGTTGGCCCCGTGGTCAACGGCATGGCAACGGCGGCTGACTGGATGTCGGCGGCATCGTTCATTTCGATGGCCGGTCTGATCGCCTTTGGCGGCTACAACAACTCGGTCTTCCTGATGGGCTGGACCGGCGGCTATGTGCTGCTGGCGCTTCTTCTTGCCCCTTATCTGCGCAAATTCGGCAAGTTCACCGTGCCGGAATTCGTGGGCGACCGCTTCTACTCGACGTCGGCCCGCATGGTTGCCGTGATCTGCCTTCTGGTGATCTCGATCACCTATGTGATCGGGCAGATGGTTGGCGTGGGCGTGACCTTTGCCCGCTTTCTGGAAGTGTCGACCACAACCGGCCTTCTGATCGGTTCGGCAGTGGTGTTCGCTTATGCCGTGTTCGGCGGCATGAAGGGCATCACCTACACGCAGGTGGCGCAGTATGTGGTGCTGATCTCGGCCTATACGGTTCCGGCGATCTTTATCTCGCTCAGCCTGACCGGCAACTTCGTGCCGCAGCTTGGCCTGATCGGCGGCTATGCCCCAACCGGTGGCGATACGTATTTCCTGGACAAGCTTGACCAGGTTGTGACGGATCTCGGCTTTGCCGCCTATACTGCAGACACGACGAACATGCTCAACATGTTCCTTGTGACCATGTCGCTGATGATCGGCACCGCGGGTCTGCCGCATGTGATCATCCGCTTCTTTACCGTGGCCAAAGTGTCCGATGCCCGCATCTCCGCTGGCTGGGCGCTGGTGTTCATCGCGCTGCTTTACACGGTTGCTCCGGCAGTCGGGTCGATGGCGCGTCTGAACATCACCACCACCTTCTGGCCTGGCGCTGTTCAGGGCGAAACGTTCAGCCAGCCAGCCCTGTCGATCGCTGAAATCGACAGCAATCCTGATCTGGCCTGGATCCGGAACTGGGAAAAGACCGGACTGCTGTCGTTCTCTGACCGCAACGGGGATGGCCTGATCCAGTACTTCAATGAGCCTGCACCTGTGGCTGCCGCCAACAAGGCCGTGACAGATGCAAATGCCGCCCTGACCGCCGCTGCCGCCGATGCCGACAAGGCACCGCTGGAAGCTGCTGTTGCCGCCGCCATCACCGCGCGCGACGCGGTTCTGGCCGAGACCATGCTGGGTGGCCGTTCCTTGGCTGAACAGGGCTTTGTCGGCAACGAACTGACAACCGTCAACAACGACATCATGGTTCTTGCGAACCCTGAAATCGCGGCTCTGCCGGGTTGGGTGATTGCCCTTGTGGCTGCAGGCGGTCTTGCTGCCGCGCTGTCCACCGCTGCGGGCCTGCTGCTGGCCATTTCTTCGGCCATCAGCCACGACCTGATCAAGGGCGCCCTGCGTCCGGACATCAGCGAAAAGGGCGAGCTGCTGGCAGCCCGCATCTCGATGGCCTTTGCCATCGTGCTGGCGACCTGGCTTGGTCTGAACCCGCCCGGCTTTGCCGCGCAGGTGGTGGCACTGGCCTTCGGTCTGGCGGCTGCCACGATCTTCCCGGTGCTGATGATGGGGATCTTCTCGACCTTTGTGACCAAAGAGGGTGCGATTGTGGGCATGCTGGTCGGTCTGGTTTCGACCGCCCTGTATATCTTCATCTACCTTGGGTTCTTCTTCGTGCCCGGCACCAACTGGTTGCCGAACACGCCGGCGGCACATTGGATGGGAATCTCTCCGGCGGCGTTTGGTCCAATTGGCGCCCTTCTGAACTTCGTGACCGCCTATCTGGTTTCGATGATGACGAAAGCCCCGCCACAGGACGTGCAGGATCTGATCCAGTCGATCCGTGTGCCGAAAGGTGCAGGCGCGGCGCAGGCCCACTAAGCCAATCGCACGCGCCCCCGGGTCATCCGGGGGCGCGTGCCCTAACAGGGGCAACAGTCATGGACCACCCGATCGAGGCGATCATCGGCTTTCTGCAATCGGTCCACCCTTACGATACCCTGCCGCAGGACGAGTTGGCGCGTGTCGCCACTTCCTTCAGCCGCAGAGAATATGCCGCCGGCGAAGAGGTGTATCACTCTGGCGAACCGCTTCGCGGCCTTTACCTGATCAAGCGCGGCTCGGTCGAGGTGCAGGAACCTTCGGGTCAGGTGATCTCGCTGCTTGGCCCCCGCAACAGCTTTGGCGAACGGGGTCTGGCGCGCGACGGGCTGGCGGTGACATCTGCACGGGTGACCGAGGAGTCCGTGCTGCTGCTGCTGCCGGTGCCGGAATTTCGCTGGCTGATTGCGACCTTCCCCGCCTTTGAACGCTTTTTCAGCCGCGGACGCGGGCATGACACGCGCGGTGCCGATCTGACCACGCAAAAGGTCGGCGATCTGATGGCGCGCAAGCCGGTGGTCGTCGGCCCGCACGAAACGGTCCGGGCGGCGGCGCGGCTGATGCGCGATGCCAGGGTGTCCTCGCTGGGCGTGGTCGAGGACGGGCGCTTTCTGGGCATTGTCACCACGCGCGACATGACAAACCGGGTGCTGGCCGATGGGCTTGACCCGTCAACCGGGGTGGCCGAGGTGATGACGCCGGACCCGATCAGCCTGCGGCCCGAGTCGCTGGGGTCGGATATTTTGCACATCATGCTGGAACACCGGATCGGGCATCTGCCGGTGGTCGAGGGCAACACATTGGTGGGCATGATCACCCAGACCGACCTGACCCGGTTTCAGGCCGTCAGCTCGGCGCAGCTGGTGCGCGATGCCGCCACTGCCGATTCGGTGGCCGAGATGGCGGCGGTCACCGCCCGCATCCCGCGCCTGCTGGTGCAGTTGGTGGGCGGCCACAACGCGCATGAGGTGGTGACCCGCCTGATCACCGACATCGCCGATACCGTCACCCGCCGCCTGCTGGCGATGGCCGAGGCACAGCTTGGCCCTGCGCCGGTGCCTTACCTCTGGCTTGCCTGCGGAAGCCAGGGACGGCAGGAACAGACCGGGGTGTCGGATCAGGACAACTGCCTGATGATCGACGACGGCGCAACCGATGACGACATGGCGTATTTCCAGGCCCTGGCAAAGATCGTGTCCGACGGGCTGGATGCCTGCGGCTATGTCTATTGCCCCGGTGACATGATGGCGACCAACCCGCAATGGTGCCAAAGGGTGGGGGTCTGGCGCAGCTATTTCCGCAAATGGGTGCAGACCCCGGACCCGATGGCGCAGATGCTGGCAAGCGTGATGTTCGACCTGCGCCCGATTGGCGGGCAGGCCAGCCTGTTCAGGGATCTGCAGCAGGAAACGCTGGAAATGGCGTCGCGGAATTCCATTTTCGTCGCCCATATGATCAGCAATAGCCTGAAGCACACGCCCCCCCTTGGCCTGTTGCGCGGCTTTGCCACCATCCGCTCGGGCGATTACAAGAACCATATCGACATGAAGCTGAACGGGGTGGTGCCGGTGGTGGACCTTGGCCGCATCTATGCGCTGATCGGCCAACTGGAACCGGTGAACACCCGCGCCCGGCTGGAGGCTGCGGAAGGCGCGGGGGTGATCAGCGTGTCTGGCGCCCGCGATCTGATGGAGGCCTATGACCTGATCGCACAGACCCGGCTGGAAAGTCAGGCCCGGCTGGTGCGCTCAGGGCGCAAGCCCGACAACTTCCTGGCCCCGTCGGATATGTCCGATTTCGAACGAAGCCACCTGCGCGACGCTTTCGTCGTGGTGCGCACCATGCAATCAGCCGTGGGACAAACCCGCGGCGCCCGGAGTTGATGAATGGCCTTTGAACTTCTTGCCGCCCTGATCGCAGCTGTCGCCTTTGGTGCCATGGTGCATCTGCTTCGCCGGGTGACCGGGTCGATCCTGCCCAGATGGACGGTGATGGCCGCGGCCGCCGCCGGCCTGATCGGCACGACGATCTGGCTGGAATACGACTGGTTCAACCGCGTCAGCGCCGAATTGCCCGACGGGGTCCGGGTGGTGTGGCATGCCGAAGAGGTCATGGCCCTGCGGCCCTGGACCATGATCACGCCGATCACCACCCGCTTTGTCGCGATGGACACGCGCGACATCGCCCAGCACCCAAACAACGCCGATCTGCGGATGGCCAAGCTGTTCAACTTTGCCCGCTGGCAGCCGATGACCGATGCGCTGATGGTTTTTGATTGTGCGCAACGCAGGCAGGTTCTGGTGGCGGAAGGTGTCGCGATTTCAGCTGACGGCAGTCTGCAAGGGGCGGAATGGGTCAGCGCAACGGATGGGGACGGTTTTCAAGCAGCGGCCTGCGCGGCCGCCTGAGGAGGGACTGTGATGACGGCCGAAGGGGGGAGACGGCACCGCGTCCTCGTGGTCGAGGATGAGGACAATATTGCCATTGCGCTGGATTATCTGATGACCCGCGAAGGCTATGACCATGACCGCATCGCCAACGGGGCCGATGCCTTGTCGCGCATCCGCCACACGCACCCCGATCTGGTGCTGCTGGATGTGATGCTGCCAGAGGTGTCGGGGTATGAAATCTGTCAGGGCGTCCGGCAGGACCCAAGCCTTGATCATGTGAAAATCCTGATGATGACTGCGCGCGGATCGGCAATTGAACGGCGCAAGGGGCTGGCGCTGGGGGCGGACGGGTTCATCTCGAAGCCCTTCGAGCTGAAGGAATTGCGCGACGAGGTGCGCCGTCTTCTGATTGCGGAGGGCTAGGGGTGCTGCTGAGGCTGTCGCTGCGGTTGCGGATCTTTCTGCTGTTTGCAGCGCTGGCAGCGGCTGCGATGGGGGCCGTCACGGCCGGGCTATGGCTGGGGTATCAGCGTCTGGGTGACCCCCAGACGCTGAATGCCTTTGTGCAGGGCGGCGTTATCGCCGGTTTTGTCATTCTGGGGGTGGTGGCCTGGGTCTGGTATCTGTTCGATGTGAACGTGGCGCGTCCCATAGACGCGCTGGCCGGGGCGTTGCGGGCGCGGGCGCATGCCGATGTGACCGGCGGCATTGACGGAAAAATCGCGAGCTACCTGGGGGATCTTGCCCCCGCCGCGACGGCGGCTGCGGCATCTCTGTCCGAAACCCGCAATGCCCTGGCCGAAGCGGTGGCGCGCGAAACCACCCGGCTGACGGTTGAAAAATCGCGGCTGGAGGCCCTGTTGTCTGACGTCGATGCCGGGGTGATCCTGTGCTCGGGTGATCACACGCTGGCGTTCTACAACGGGCAGGCGGTTGATCTGATGGGGGCGGGCATGGCCGCGCCGGGGCTGGACCGCCGCCTGTTCGACTACCTGCGTGAAGGCCCGATTCTGCTGGCCCACGCGCGCCTGATTGCCACCGGCGACCGCGACGCCGCGTCAGACCTGCTGTGTGCGACGCTGACGGGAAGCAGGGTCCTGTCGGCCCGGATGCGGCTGATGGCGGCAGATAACGGCTCTGTGCCCGGCTATGTGCTGACCCTGCGCGACGTGACCGCCGACCACGCCACCCACACCCGGCGCGAGGCGTTGCTGGCCGAAGTGTTTGACCGCGTGCGCCGCCCTGCCGCCAATCTGAGCACGCTGATGGCGGCCATTCCCGAGGGTGCTGCCGCCCCCGGCAAGCTGGACACAGCCTTGCGCGAAGAGGTGGCGGCCCTGGCCGCCGCCGTCACCGACCTGAGCCAGCGGCATGACGCAGGCCGGGAAGGCTGGTCGCTGACCATGACCCGCGCATCCGACCTGCTGGACGGTCTGCGCGCCCGCATGGAGGGCGAGGGTCTTGCCGCCGAGACCACGGCAGATGCCATGCTGCTGGGCTGCAACGGGTTTGAGGTGATCGCGCTGCTGGCGGGCCTGACCGAGGCCATGGCGCGCGAGGGCATCGCGCGCAGCTTCCGGCTGCAGATCGAGGAAGAAGGCACCGGCGCGCTGATCCGGCTGGTCTGGCAAGGGGCCGCGCTGCCGGTGGCGCGCTTGGAGCACTGGCTGGATGCGCCGCTGGAGCCGGGCATCACCTCGGCACCGCGCCGGTCTGTGCTGGCCACGCATGGCACCGACATCTGGCCCGAGGCGGTCGGGATGGGCGCGCACAGTCTGTGCATGCCGATCCCGCAGGCCCGCCGCGTGGTGCGCCGCCCGGCCCCGATTGCGCGGCCTGTGGTTTATGACTTCGATCTTTTGTCCAAGGCACGCAGCGCCGCAGTTCAGGATGCGCGGCTGCTGGACCTGACCTATGTGGTGTTCGACACCGAAACCACCGGGCTGTTGCCGGGGCAGGGTGACGAGATCGTGCAGATCGCCGCCGTGCGGATCGTCAATGGCCGTCGGGTCGAAGGCGAGGTGTTCAACACGCTGGTCAACCCGCGCCGCCCGATCCCGCTGAGTTCGACCGAGGTGCATGGCATCACCGACGCCATGGTGCAGGATGCGCCCCATGTCGAAGAGATCGCCATCCGCTTCCACAAATTTGCCGAAGGTGCGGTGCTGGTGGCGCATAATGCACCGTTTGACATGGCCTTCCTGCGCCGGCTTGAGCCCGCAATCGGCTTGCAGTTCGACAACCCGGTGTTCGACACCGTCCTGCTGTCCGCCGTGGTATATGGCCAGCACGAGGTGCACAGCCTGGACGCGCTGTCGCACCGGCTAGGCATCACCATTCCCGAAGAGGCGCGGCACACGGCCATTGGCGACACCATTGCCACGGCCGAGGCGTTCCTGAAACTGTTGCCGATGGTGCAGGGCCGTGGTTTTGCCACCTTTGGCGCGGTTCTGTCGGAAGTGCGCCGCCACGGGCGGTTGCTGAAGGATTTGAACTGAGCGCAAACAAAAAGCCGCCCGAGGGCGGCTTTGTTGAAGTGGTGGAGCCACGCGGGATCGAACCGCGGACCTCTTGAATGCCATTCAAGCGCTCTCCCATCTGAGCTATGACCCCACCGGGTACCCAAGCGTTTCCGCTTCGATGGCCGGTATTTAGGCGAGGGCGTGGGGGGGTGCAAGTGGTTTTTTGCACCCTGTCCCGCGCCCCCGCAAATTCTCGGGCCGCAGAGTCTCAGGCCTCGTCTTCATCCCCGGCCACATCGGCCAGTTCGTCCAGCGAGACGTTGTCATCTGCGTCATCTTCCAGCAGATCATCGTCCAGATCCGCGTCATCGGTCGCGGTTTCCAGCAGATCGTCATCGGCTTCCAGATCATCGACCAGAACCTCTTCGTCCTTTTCAGGCACGACGCGGGCGATGACCGATGCCGCCATCTTGCGGCGGGCAGATTCGATATCCACGACCTCGCCCGTGTAGGGGCTGACGATCGGGGAGCGGTTCAGGTCATAGAAGCGTTTGCCGGTGGTCGGGCAAATACGCTTCGTACCCCATTCTTCCTTGGGCATGGTGGTTCCCTTAAGGCTGTGGAAATGCAGTGACGGCGTCGCTTGCCACAAGGGCCCGCGTCTGTCAAAGGCTTTTGGCCCCATTGCGGCCATTGTCAAGGTGGCTATGCTGTAACGGCCCTGCAAGAGCGACAAATGCCCCAGCTTCCCGGTTCTCCGCCCGTTGACATCACCCTGCGCCGGTCCGCCCGCACGCGGCGGTTTTCCTTGCGGGTGTCACGGCTTGACGGGCGGGTGACCCTGTCGATGCCGCTGCGCGCGCGCGAGTCCGAGGCGTTGCGGTTTGCGGCGGAACAAGAGGGCTGGATCCGTCAGACGCTGGCGCAGATGCCGGGGCGGCGGGTGGTGGGTTTGGGCGATGTGATTCCGGTTGAAGGGCAGATGCGGCTGCTGGTGGCGGGCAGCGGGCGGTCTGTGCGGCTGGAGGGCGATTCGCTTTGCGTGCCGGGTGATCCGGCGCAGGCGGGGGTGCGGGCAGGGGCCTTCCTCAAGCTGATGGCGCGGGACCGTCTGGCCGCCGCCTGCGACCGCCACGCATCGCGCCTTGGCCGACCCTACACCCGGCTGACGCTGCGCGATACGCGGTCGCGCTGGGGGTCTTGTGCGCATGATGGCGCGCTGATGTTTTCCTGGCGGCTGATCATGGCACCGGTGCCGGTGCTGGATTACGTGGCCGCCCATGAGGTTGCGCATCTGGCCCAGATGAACCACTCGCCCGCCTTCTGGGCGGTGGTCGATCAGCTGTTTCCCCGCTGGCAGGTACAGCGCGGCTGGCTGCATGCCGAGGGCCAAGCGCTGCATGGCTATGTCTTTGGCCCGCAAAGCGGGGATTGACCCCGGCGCAAAAGCGGTGCTTGGCTGGGCATCATGCCGATCACACCCCGCCTGACTGACCCGAACGCTGCCGCGCACGAGCGGCTGTACCGCAGCCTGCGCCAACAGGTGATGCATGGCGAGGTGCCGCCTGGTCAGCCGATGACCCTGCGCGGGCTGGCCAAGGACTATGGCGTGTCGATGACCCCGGCGCGCGAAGCGATCCGGCGGCTGGTGGCCGAGGGGGCGCTGACCATATCCAGCTCTGGCCGTGTCTCGACGCCTGAACTGACGCCGGAGCGGATTGAGGAGTTGGCCGCGATCCGTGCTCTGCTGGAACCCGAGATGGCGGCCCGCGCGCTGCCGCGCGCGCATTTCGCGCTGATCGACCGGCTGGCTGCGATCAATGCGTTGAATGCCGAAGCGGTGCAGCGGCAGGATGCGGTTGCCTATGTGCGGACCAATCTGGAATTTCACCGCACACTTTATCTGCGCGCGCAGGCCCCGGCGATGCTGGCGATCTGCGAGACGGTCTGGCTGCAGCTGGGGCCGACGATGCGCGCGCTTTATTCAAGGCTGCGCCGAAAAGAGCCGCCGCAATACCACCGTCTGATCCTCGCCGCCCTGAAAGCGGGCGACGAGCCGGGGTTGCGGCTGGCGGTGCGCACGGATGTGACGCAAGGGTTGCGGCATCTGGCGGGGTAAAGCCCCCGCCAGAAGGGGTCAGGCGTGGATGGCACCGTCGCCGCAGGCGAGGGCAGCTTCGCGCACAGCTTCACTATATGTCGGGTGTGCGTGACACGTCAGCGCCAGATCCTGCGCTGATGCCCCGAATTCCATCGCGACGCAGACCTCGTGGATCAGATCGCCGGCCATGGGGCCGATGATATGCGCGCCCAGAATGCGGTCGGTGTCCTTGTCAGCGAGGATCTTCACAAAGCCTTCGGCCTGGAACACCGCCTTGGCGCGGGCGTTGCCCATGAAGCTGAACTTGCCGACCTTGTAGGCGTGGCCCTTTTCCTTCAACTGCTCTTCCGTCGCCCCGACCGAGGCGACTTCGGGGGTGGTGTAGACCACGCCGGGGATCACGCCGTAGTTCACATGGCCATGCTTTCCGGCCATGATTTCGGCCAGTGCCATGCCTTCATCCTCGGCCTTGTGGGCCAGCATCGGGCCGATGATCGCATCGCCGATGGCGTACAAGCCTTTGATATTGGTGGCGAAATGATCATCGGTCTTGACCTGCCCGCGCGGCAGCATCTCGACCCCCAGCGCCTCCAGCCCCAGACCGTTTACATAGGGTTTGCGCCCGGTGGCGACCAGAACCACATCGGCCTCGATCTCATGCGCCGAGTCGTCCTTGCGCAGCTTGTAGGCAACCTTTGCGCCGGATTTGCCAGCCTCGGCCCCCTGCACGGCGGCGCCCAGAATGAACTTAATGCCTTGTTTCGTCAGGATTTTCTGGAACGCTTTCGCCACCTCGGCATCCATGCCGGGGGTGATGGCATCCAGATATTCCACCACCGTCACCTGCGTGCCAAGGCGGGCGTAGACCGATCCCATTTCCAGCCCGATCACACCCGCACCGATGACCACCATCGACTTGGGCACCGCCCCCAGCGTCAGCGCGCCGGTGGAGGTGACGATAATCTGCTCGTCCACGGTCACACCGGGCAGCGAGGACGGCTCGGAACCCGTTGCAATCACTATGTTTTTTGCGGTGTGAGCCTCGTCACCCACCTTGACCTGACCGGCGGCCGGGATGGTGGCCCAGCCTTTCAGCCAGGTGACCTTGTTCTTTTTGAACAGGAATTCGATGCCCTTGGTGTTGCCGTTGATGACATCATCCTTGTAGGCCAGCATCTTGGCCCAATCGACCGTGGGGTTCGCGCCCATCAGGCCCATTTTCTCAAAGTTTTCATGGACTTCGTGCAGGTGATGCGTGGCGTTCAGCAGCGCCTTGGACGGGATGCAGCCCACGTTCAGACAGGTGCCGCCAAGCGCGCCGCGCCCCTCGACACAGGCCACTTTCAGCCCCAGCTGTGCCGCGCGGATCGCACAGACATAGCCGCCGGGGCCTGCGCCAATGATGATCACGTCAAACTCTGCCACGGTCTTTCCTTTCGGCAATCGCGGGTCTGGCCCGCGTATGGTTCATGTATGGCTGACGTATGGCTTACAGCCCTACGTCAGTGCAGCCACAATCATCGTGATGGTGGCGGCGAAACCGATGCCCCAGACGACCGAGCGCCAGGGGCGCAGGCCAAGGGCATAGGCGGGGATATAGAGGACGCGGGCGGCCAGATAGACCCAGGCGGCGGTCTGCGTGACCGGGGTGGATTGCTGGCCGAGGGTGACGACCACGACGGCGAGGGTGAAGAGGATCAGTCCCTCGAAATGGTTGTTCAGCGCGCGCTGCATCCGGGCGGTGCGGGTGGAGAGCTGGCGCGATGGCGGCTTGTCGCGGGCGGACGAGGTGTAGCCGGTGCCGAGCTCCATATTCGCGGGGACCGCGAAGAAGAGGAACTGCACGGCTTGCAAGAGGCCCGCGAGGGCGAGGACGGTGAGTTCGGGGGTCATGGTGTCAGCACTCCGAAAGGGTGGCGGGGTGAACCCCGCCCTACACACAACGACTCGACCGGGTGTAGGGCGGGGTTCACCCCGCCGCGCATCACAGATCCATCAGCAACCGGCGCGGGTCTTCCAGCGCTTCCTTGACGCGGACGAGGAAGGTCACCGCACCTTTACCGTCCACGATCCGGTGGTCGTAGCTGAGCGCCAGATACATCATCGGGCGGATGACGATCTGGCCGTTCACCACCACGGGGCGGTCCTGAATCTTGTGCATGCCAAGGATGCCCGATTGCGGCGGGTTCAGAATGGGTGACGACATCAGCGAGCCATAGACGCCGCCGTTGGAGATGGTGAACGACCCGCCCTGCATTTCCGCCATGCTCAGCTTGCCGTCGCGGGCGCGCAGACCAAGTTCGGCGATTTTCTTCTCGATCTGGGCAAAGCCCATCTGGTCGGCGTCGCGCACCACCGGAACCACCAGCCCGTTGGGGGTGCCCACGGCCACGCCCATGTGGACGTAATGCTTGTAGATCACATCGCCGCCGTCAATCTCGGCATTGACCTCGGGCACTTCTTTCAGCGCATGGGTGCAGGCTTTGACGAAGAACGACATGAAGCCCAACTTGACGCCGTGCTTTTTTTCGAACGCGTCTTTGTATTCGTTGCGCAGGCCCATGATGCCCGACATGTCCACCTCGTTATAGGTGGTCAGCATGGCGGCGGTGTTCTGCGCGTCTTTCAAACGGCGCGCGATTGTGGCGCGCAGGCGGGTCATCTTGACGCGCTCTTCGCGGCTGGCGTCATCGGTGCTGACCGGGCCGCGCGGCATGGCGGCGGGGGCCGGGGCGGTGGCGGCGGGCGCAGGGGCCTTGGCCACGTCTTCCTTCATCACGCGGCCATCGCGGCCGGAGCCCTGAACCTGATCGCGCGTGAGGCCCGCTTCGGCCATGGCTTTCTTGGCGGACGGCGCATCTTCGACATCCTTGCGCTCGGTCAGCGTCTCTGGCCCGGCACCGGGGGAGTTTACCGCCTCGGCCTTTGCGGCCTTGGGTTCGTCTTTGGTGGCGGGGGCGGCGGCGCCTTCGGTGATGATGCCAAGCCGGGCGTTGGCGGCGACGGTTTCGCCTTCCTGAACCAGAATTTCGGCCAGCACGCCGGAGGCCGGGGCGGGAACCTCTACCGACACCTTGTCGGTTTCAAGCTCGCACAGCATCTCATCCTGCTTCACCACATCGCCGACCTTTTTGAACCAGGTCGAAACGGTGGCCTCGGAGACCGATTCACCAAGGGCGGGAACCATTACGTCAGTCATCTTCGTCTTCCTCCACGCCGCTTGGGGCGTATGTGTCAGGGGCGGGCGGGGCCGGTTGGCGGCCCCGCGGCGGTCAGAATGTTGCGGTCAGAGTGTCAGCGCTTCGGAGACCAGCGCCTCTTGTTCCACCTTGTGCCGGCTGGCCAGACCCGTGGCGGGCGAAGCCGAGGCGGACCGGCCGACATAGCGCGGGCGCGACTGGGTGGCGCCGATCTTGCTCAGCACCCATTCGATGTTGGGTTCGACAAAGGTCCAGTAACCCTGATTCTTCGGCTCTTCCTGACACCAGATGATTTCGGCCCCCTTGAAGCGTTCCAGTTCCTTGGACATGGATTGAACCGGGAAAGGGTAGAACTGTTCCAGCCGCAACAGGTAAATGTCATCGGCACCACGCTTGTCGCGTTCGGCCAGCAGGTCGTAGTAGACCTTGCCCGAGCACAGCACGACGCGCTTGATGTCGGCGTCGGGCTTCAGCACCAGGTCCGAATGGCCCTTTTGCGCATCATCCCAGAGCACGCGGTGGAAGTAGGACCCGGTGGTGAAATCGGCCGCATCCGACACCGCCATCGGGTGACGCAGCAGCGATTTCGGCGTCATCAGGATCAGCGGTTTGCGGAAACTGCGGTGGATCTGACGGCGCAGGATGTGGAAATAGTTCGCCGGGGTCGAGACGTTGGCAATGATCCAGTTGTCATTTGCCGACATTTGCAGGAACCGTTCGGGCCGGGCCGAGGAGTGTTCCGGCCCCTGACCTTCATAGCCATGCGGCAGCAGGCAGACGAGGCCCGACATGCGCAACCATTTGGATTCGCCCGAGTTGATGAACTGGTCGAACATGATCTGCGCGCCATTGGCGAAATCGCCGAACTGCGCTTCCCACAGGGTCAGCGCGTTGGGTTCAGACAGCGAATAGCCATATTCGAACCCGAGCACTGCATATTCCGACAGCATCGAGTCGATCACCTCATACCGCGCCTGGCCTGCGCGGATGTGGTTCAGCGGGTAGTAGCGTTCCTCGGTCGACTGATCGACGAGGCCCGAGTGGCGGTGGCTGAAGGTGCCGCGGGTACAATCCTGCCCGGACAGACGCACCGGGGTGCCTTCGGTCACAAGGCTGCCGAAGGCCAGCGCCTCAGCCGTGGCCCAGTCAAAGCCTTTGCCGTCGGCAAACATTTTGGCCTTGTTGTCCAGCAGGCGACCAACCGTTTTGTGTAGGTCGAAATTGTCCGGCGCGCGGCTGAGCGCCGCCCCGATGTCGGCCATGGTTTCCGGTTTGATCGCGGTCTCGCCGGCCTGATACTCATCGCGCTCACGTTCGAACCCCGACCAGCGGCCATCGAGCCAGTCGGCCTTGTTGGGCTTGAAGCTGCGGCCTGCGTCGAACTCCTCATTCAGGCGGGCCTGGAAGGCGGCCTTCATGTCTTCGATCTCGCCTTCCGGGATCAGCCCGTCCTTGACCAGACGCTCGGTATACAGCTGCAAAGTGGTCTTGTGCTTCTTGATCTCGGTATACATCGCCGGGTTGGTGAACATCGGCTCGTCGCCTTCGTTGTGACCAAAGCGGCGGTAGCAGAAGATGTCGAGCACCACATCCTTGTGGAACTTCTGGCGGAATTCGATGGCGACCTTGGCGGCATGCACCACAGCCTCGGGGTCATCGCCGTTTACGTGGAAGATCGGCGCTTCGACCATCAGGGCGATGTCGGTGGGGTAGGGGCTGCTGCGCGAGAACGATGGCGCGGTGGTGAAACCGATCTGGTTGTTCACCACGATATGGATGGTGCCGCCGGTGCGGTGGCCTTTCAGCCCCGACAGGCCGAAGCATTCGGCCACAACGCCTTGGCCCGCAAAGGCCGCGTCGCCGTGCAGCAGCACGGGCAGAACCTTGGTGCGGTCGGCGTCGCTCAGCTGGTCCTGCTTGGCGCGGACCTTGCCCAGCACCACCGGATTGACCGCCTCAAGGTGCGAGGGGTTCGCGGTCAGCGACAGGTGGACCTTGTTGCCGTCAAACTCGCGGTCAGACGAGGCACCAAGGTGGTACTTCACGTCGCCCGAACCATCGACATCTTCGGGCTTGTACGACCCGCCCTGAAATTCGTGGAAAATCGCGCGGTAGGGTTTGCCCATCACATTGGCCAGCACCGACAGACGGCCCCGGTGCGGCATGCCGATCACCACATCCTGCAGGCCCAGCTGGCCGCCACGCTTGATGATCGCCTCCATCGCCGGGATCAGCGCTTCGCCGCCATCAAGGCCGAACCGCTTGGTGCCCATGTATTTGACGTGCAGGAATTTCTCGAAACCCTCGGCCTCGACCAGCTTGTTCAGGATGGCGCGGCGGCCTTCGCGGGTGAACTGGATTTCCTTGCCGTAGCCTTCGATCCGTTCTTTCAGCCAGCTGGCTTGCTCCGGGTCGGAAATATGCATGTATTGCAGCGCGAAGGTGCCGCAATAGGTGCGTTTCACGAGTTCCATGATCTGCCGCATCGACGCGACCTGCAGGCCCAGCACATTGTCGATGAAGATCGGGCGGTCCATATCGGCTTCGGTAAAGCCGTAAGAGCGCGGGTCAAGCTCGGGGTGCGGGGTCTTGTCGCGCATGTTCAGCGGATCGACATCGGCGATCAGGTGGCCCCGGATGCGGTAGGCGCGGATGATCATCAGGGCGCGGATACTGTCCAAGACGGCGCGCTGCACCTGCGTGTCGGACAGCGACACGCCTTTTTCTTCGGCCTTGGCGGCGATTTTTGCCGCCGCCGCGCGGCCTTCCTTTGCCGGGGCTGCGACCGGCCATTCACCGGTCAGCGCGGCTGTCAGATCATCGACGGGCTGGGGCGGCCAGTCGGCGCGTGCCCAACTTGGGCCTGCAGCCGCTGCCTTGGCATCGGTTTCGCTTTCGCCAAGGTCGCGAAAAAATGCGGCCCATTGCGCATCTACCGACGCAGGGTCGTTGGCATGGCGGGCCTGCAACTGGTCGATGTAATCGGCATTGGCCCCGTCAAGGAAAGAGCCTGCGCGGAACTGGCTGTTGGGGGATTGCTCGGTCATGGGGTAACCTCATCTGGGTTGGGACCGTATCGGTTGGCAGAGCGGTCAGAGGGGACGAGACGCATCCCTGATATGGAGGCTGCGGCGCCGGATGAAACCGGCAGGTCGTTGAAAAACAACAGGCCCAACCGCAAAACGGTGCCCGGGAAGCGGGGGCTTCCGGTCACATCGGTGCGATTGGCCTGTGTCAGTCCCATTTCGGGCGCGTTCCTGTGTTGGGGGCTGCGGGACGACCCGCAGCCCCGGGTCTGTTATTTGCCGATGGCTTTCATCACGGCCTCGCCCAGCGTGGCCGGGCTGTCGGCCACGATGATGCCGGCGCTGCGCATGGCTTCGATCTTGGATTCCGCGTCGCCCTTGCCGCCCGCGACAATTGCCCCGGCATGGCCCATGCGACGGCCCGGAGGGGCGGTGCGCCCGGCGATGAAACCGGCGGTCGGCTTCCAGCGGCCACGCTTTTTCTCATCGGCCAGGAACTGTGCTGCCTCTTCTTCGGCCGAACCACCGATTTCGCCGATCATGATGATCGAGTGGGTTTCGGGATCGGCCAGGAACATTTCCAGCACGTCGAGGTGTTCGGTGCCCTTGATCGGGTCGCCGCCGATGCCGACGGCGGTGGACTGGCCAAGGCCGAGGTCGGAAGTCTGCTTCACAGCCTCATAGGTCAGGGTGCCCGAGCGCGAGACGACGCCGACGCTTCCGCGACGGTGGATGTGGCCCGGCATGATGCCGATCTTGCAGGCATCAGGCGTGATCACGCCGGGGCAGTTCGGCCCGATCAGCCGCGATTTCGACCCTTGCAGCGCACGTTTGACCTTCATCATGTCCAGCACCGGGATGCCTTCGGTGATGCAGATGATCAGCTCGATCTCGGCATCAATCGCCTCGAGGATCGAGTCGGCGGCAAAGGGTGGCGGCACATAGATCACAGAGGCGTTTGCTTCGGTCATGGCTTTCGCTTCATGCACCGAATTGAAGACCGGGAGGTTAAGGTGGCTGGTGCCGCCTTTGCCGGGGGTCACACCGCCGACCATCTTGGTGCCGTAAGCGATTGCCTGTTCGGAATGGAACGTGCCCTGGCTTCCGGTGAAGCCCTGGCAGATCACTTTGGTGTTTTCGTTGACGAGGATGGCCATGGTGGTCCTTCTTTTCTTAAACGCGGGAGCTGCTGAAGATCAGGCTGGTGCCATTGTCGACACAGCCCTGTTCGGTGGAGGCACCGACAACATGTCCAATCTCGTTGGACGGGTCTTCATAGCGCACGCAGGTTGCGGGTTGGCCCGACGGGCCGATGGGCCCAATTTCGACCTTGCGGACGTAGGTCGGATAGAGTTTCGGGATGAGGTCATCGAGAAGCTGCGAGGCGAGGGTCACGCCCAGGTGGGCGGATGTGACCCGGCAGTCTTCCGGCATCTCGCCGTAATACAGCTCCACCACCACGGAGTCCGCGGGGGCGGTGAAATAATGGGTGGTGTCGCTGTTGGTGCTGCTGCGCTCCACCCATTCGGAAAAGCCGGTGTCGCGGAAGGTCTGCGCCTTCGCGGTCATGTCGTTCGTCCGGGTCTCGCACAGCTGCACGGCCACGGCCATGTTGGCCCAAGCCGCCTCGGTCATGGTCTGGGCATGGGCAGGGGGGGCTGCAAGCAGAAGTAGAACCCCTGCGCAGATCTGCAGTTTTCGGGTCAAACGCATCTTTTCGCCCCCCCTGTCATGGCCCGGACCTGTCCTGCGCCCTCAGCCCTTGACCGCTTTCACGATCTTCTGGGCACCGTCTTTCAGGTCGTCCGCCGCGATGACGTTCAGGCCCGAGTTGCGGATGATGTCCTTGCCAAGCTCCACATTGGTGCCTTCCAGACGCACCACCAGCGGCACCTTCAGGCCAACCTCTTTCACCGCCGCGATCACGCCTTCGGCGATGATGTCGCAGCGCATGATGCCGCCGAAGATGTTGACGAGGATGCCTTTGACGTTCGGGTCAGAGGTGATAATCTTGAACGCCTCGGTCACCTTTTCCTTGGTGGCGCCGCCGCCGACATCAAGGAAGTTCGCGGGTTCGGCACCGTAGAGCTTGATAATGTCCATCGTGGCCATCGCGAGGCCCGCGCCGTTGACCATGCAGCCGATTTCACCATCCAGCGCGATGTAGTTCAGGTCGAACTTCGACGCGGCCAGTTCCTTGGGGTCTTCCTCGGACTCGTCGCGCAGGGCGGCGATGTCGGGGTGGCGGTACATGGCGTTGCCGTCGAAGGCCATCTTGGCATCCAAGAGCTTCATGTTGCCGTCTTTCATGACGACAAGCGGGTTGATTTCCAGCATGTCCATGTCCTTGTCGACGAACAGCCGGTACAGGTTCTTGACGATCTGGCCGCACTGCTTGATCTGGTTGCCGGTGAGGCCCAGGGCAAAGGCGACGCGGCGGCCGTGGTAATCGGAATAGCCGGCTGCGGGATCAACGGTGAAGGACAGGATCTTTTCTGGCGTATCATGCGCCACGTCTTCGATGCTCATCCCGCCTTCGGTCGAGCAGACGATGGAAATGCGGCTGGACTGACGGTCGATCAGCAGGGCAAGATACAGTTCGCGTTCGATGTCGGAACCGTCTTCGATGTAGATGCGGTTGACCTGCTTGCCTTCTTCGCCGGTCTGCACTGTCACAAGGGTGCGGCCCAGCATCTGGCGGGCGAATTCAGCGGCCTCTTCAACCGAGCGGGCCAGGCGGACGCCGCCCTTTTCACCGGCCTCGGCCTCTTTGAATGACCCTTTGCCGCGACCCCCTGCGTGGATCTGCGCCTTGACCACCCAGAGCGGGCCGTCCATTTCACTGGCAGCGGTCTTCGCCTCTTCGGCACGCAACACAATGCGCCCGTCTGAAACGGGAACCCCGTAGGCCCGCAGAAGGGACTTGGCCTGGTATTCGTGGATGTTCATGAGCAGCGTCCTCTGGGTCGTGAATTTTGACGCGTCATGCCACGAATGGGGGCGGTAACCAAACGCGTTTGTGTGTGTTAGCGCAAAATGTCGGTAAATTCCGGCATTTGTGATCACACTCTTCAACCGTGTGATCACAGAAATCCGGGCAGTGATCACGCAGCCTTGGTTTCCCCGGAATCACGGGCTTGCCGACCGGATCACGGGTGATTCGCGGCGTCGGAACCGGCTGGCGTTGCCCTGAAAAGCACCTGTCCTCTGGGCAGCATGAGGTCTGACTGTGTTGCCGTCCAACCCGTCTCGCGGCAGGTGCGGTCGATGTCGGTCTGGTAGAAATGATAGGGCGGGCGGTCAGGATGGGTGACCACGCCATCGGCCTGACGAAAGGGCCGGACCGGGCCTTCCGGTGCGAGGAACACGGTAAAGAAGAAGCACTGGACCGATGCCAGACGGGGGCGCAGATGCTTCAGAGCGGCAGTGAGCACCGGCAGCGGCAGGTGGGTGAAGACGCCGAAGGCGATGGCAAAATCAATGTCATCCGGCACGCCGGGCAGGGCGAAGGTGCTGTCCTCGATCAGGTGATCCTCGGGCAGACGCTCCGGCTCGGGCAGTTCCACCGCGCGGCCCCGCAGCATCAGCGCGCGGCTGGCATCGGTGGCCCAATAGTGGCCGGGATCAAGGAAGGGCACCGCCTTGCAGCCCAGCCGCAGGCTGCCGGCCCCGATGTCGAGCAGGCGGTGGTGCGGCTGCAGCCCCGCGCCTTGCAGGATCTGCATCTGGATGCGCCCGGTTTCGTCCCACCGCCCGCCGACGATGTCGCGGTGGCGGCCTTTGGCCAGAGCGGTATCGTAGAACCCGGGCTTGAGGTATGGGGAGACGGGGTGGGCCATGCCGCTCAGGCCTTGCGCGCGCGGGTCATGGCTTGGGGGCCGCCGCTTCCTGCACCAGCGCAAGCAGCAGGCCGGTCGCCTGCGCCATATCCTGCACCGAGACCCATTCCAGCGGGCCATGGATGTTCTGCATGCCGGTGAACAGGTTGGGGCAGGGCACGCCCATTTCAGTCAGCCGCGAGCCATCGGTGCCGCCGCGGATGGGCACCGACACCGATTCCACACCGATCCGCGCGCAGGCGCGGCGGGCGAGGTCGACCGGGGTCATGTCATTTTCCAGCCAGTAGCGCATGTTGCGGTACTGGGGGGTGATGGTGCAGGTGATCTCGGCGCGGGGGTCGGTGGCCTGCACGGCCTCGCAGACCCGGCGCAGGATCTCGCCCTTTTGCGCCAGCCCGTCGCGTTCAAAGTCGCGCAGGATGAAGTGCAGCGTCATTTCCGACGCGCCGCCGGTCATGTCGGTGGCGTGGATGAAGCCATCGCGGCCTGATGTGGTTTCAGGCGTCATCGTGGCTTGTGGCAGGGCGGTGATGATCTTGGACGCGAGGGTGATCGCGTTGACCAGCCTGCCGGTGGCGGCACCGGGGTGGATCGACACGCCCTTGACCGTGACGACCGCGCCATCGGCGGAGAAGCTTTCAAATTCCACCTCGCCCACCGCACCGCCGTCGAAGGTATAGGCGAAGTCGGCGGCCAGATCTGCGGGCAGGCGCGCGTCGACGCCGCGGCCGATTTCTTCATCAGGGGTGAAGGCGATGCGGATGGGGCCGTGGGGGATGTCGGGGTTTTCCAGCAGGTGCCGGGCGGCGGTCATGATGATGGCGACGCCGGCCTTGTCATCGGCGCCCAGCAGGGTGGTGCCCGAGGCGGTGATGATCGTGTGGCCCTGTTTGGTGGCGAGGTAGGGGAACTCGGACGGCGACAGGACGAGGCCGGGCGCGTCTGGAAAGGTGATGTCGCCGCCGTTGTAGCCGGGAATCGTGCGGGGTTTGACGCCGGTGGCGTTGAACTGCGGGGCGGTGTCGACGTGGGCGAGAAAGCCTATGGTGGGGCCTGCCACTGTTGCCGGGATGGTGGCCAGCACGGTGCCGTAGTCGGTCAGGGTAACCTCGGCCGCGCCGATGGCGGTCAACTCGTCGGCCAGCAGGCGCAGGATTTGCCACTGGATTTGAGTGGAGGGGCCGGTGGGGGAAGCGGCGTCGCTCTGGCTGTCGAGGGTGGCGTAGCGGGTCAGTCGGGTTTCCAGCTCGGCATCGAAAAGGGTCATCTTTGGCTTCCTTGGGGGTCTGGCGGAGTTGGCAAGACCTGCGGGGGGAAGTCAAGGGAGGGAAGGGTATCCACTGTGTTGCAAGGGGGTGGGGTCAGGGAAATCAGTGGGTTAGGGGGGGTGGGATTGAGGGGTTGGCAAGGGTCGAGACGCGTTGATCATAAAATCCTCAGGATAGTCTTTACTCGCTATTTCTGAAAAGGAGCACTTTGCTGAAATTTGCAGGAGCACTGATCGCCTGGCGATCGCCAACCACAGGCGTTCGATTATTTCCTCTGTTTACGCTCGGTTTTTCACCGCACAGGACCGCGCCCGACCTTGGGATGGCGCGCCGACGCTGGTTCCGGGCGGTTTTTGGTTCAGCACCTCCCCCCGGAGTTCTAGGCGCAGATGTTGCAAAGCGCCCTCCCGGGGGGGAGGTCCCCTCTCGGCGATTGTGAAGGACAATCGCATGGCGGGCGGCGGGGCGCGGCCCGGCGGCGCTTCGCGCTTTTAGTCCGGGCCAAATGAGATTTGGCTGGTGGGTTTGATTTATAGAAGAAAATGGAATGCATGAATGCAAAACGCGCGCCCCACTTGGGGACGCGCGTTTTTATCAGATTTTTTCAGTCGATCACGCCAGCGACGGATCAATCGCCTTGCAGGCCTCGACCAGACCTTTCACCGCGTCGACCGATTTGTCGAACATCGCTTGTTCGTCCTTGTTCAGCGTGATGTTGACCACACGCTCCACCCCGCCGGCACCGATGACGGTGGGGACGCCGACGTACATGCCGTTCAGGCCGAGCGCGCCGTCAACGTAGGCTGCGCAGGGCAGGAGGCGTTTCTGGTCTTTCAGGTAGGCTTCGGCCATTTCAATCGCCGAGGTGGCGGGCGCGTAGAAGGCGGAGCCGGTTTTCAGGAGGCCCACGATCTCGGCACCGCCATCGCGGGTGCGCTGCACGATGGCGTCGAGCTTTTCCTGCGTGGTCCAGCCCATCTGCACCAGATCCGGCAGCGGCACGCCGCCTACGGTGGAATAGCGGGTCAGCGGCACCATCGTGTCGCCGTGGCCGCCCAGCACGAAGGCGGTGACGTCGCGCATCGACACTTCGAATTCCACCGACAGGAAATGGCGGAAGCGGGCAGAGTCGAGCACGCCTGCCATGCCGACCACCTTGTGGTGCGGCAGGCCCGAAAACTCGCGCAAGGCCCAGACCATCGCGTCAAGCGGGTTGGTGATGCAGATCACGAAGGCGTCGGGGGCGTGCTGCTTGATGCCTTCGCCGACCGATTTCATCACCTTGAGGTTGATGCCCAGCAGGTCGTCGCGCGACATGCCCGGCTTGCGCGGCACGCCTGCGGTGACGATGCAGACATCGGCCCCGGCGATATCGGCGTAGGTGTTGGTGCCCTTCATCACGGCGTCAAAGCCTTCGGACGGGCCGGACTGCGCGATGTCGAGCGCTTTGCCCTGCGGGGTGCCTTCGGCGATGTCGAACACGGTGATGTCGCCGAGTTCCTTGATCGCGGCGAGGTGGGCGAGCGTGCCGCCGATCTGTCCGGCGCCGATGAGGGCGATCTTGGGTCGTGCCATGGGTATTCTCCCGTCTGGTGATGAGTCGCGCCATGGGGTAGCCCCTTGCGGCGAGTCTGGCAAGCGCTGCTTGGCGCTGATTGTATGCGATTGTGTGCCGTTTGGATGGCGAGACAGTGGTGTTTGCGCTAGCAGTTGGCGCAAAGGGGAGGCGTGCGTGGAAGGTTGGGCGTTCTGGGTGGCGGCGGTGACCGCCTCGATGCTGGTGGGGATGGGCAAGGGCGGCCTGCCTGCGGTGGGCATGCTGGGGGTGCCGGTGCTTGCGCTGGTGATTAACCCGGTGACGGCGGCGGGATTGCTGCTGCCGGTTTATGTGCTGTCGGACATGTTCGGGCTGTATGCCTATCGCCATGCCTTTGACCGCCGGGTGCTGGCAATTCTGGTGCCGGGCATGGTTGCCGGTGTGGTGTTTGGCTGGGCCACGGCCACGCTGGTGCCCACATGGGCGGTGACGGCGTTGGTGGGGGCGATCGGGGTGGTGTTCGCGCTGAACCTGCTGCTGCGGCGGCGCGGGCCGGTGCAGCCGCGCGCAGCCCGGGTGGGGCCGGGGCTGTTCTGGGGGGCGGTGACCGGGTTCACCAGCTTCGTCAGCCATTCGGGCGCGCCGCCCTATCAGGTGTACACCCTGCCTTTGGGGATGACGAAGGTGGTGTTTGCGGGTACGTCGACCATCGCCTTCGCGATCCTGAATGCGGTGAAGCTGGTGCCCTACTGGCATCTGGGGCAGCTGAGCCCGGCCAACCTGAAGGTGGCGGTGGTGCTGATGCCGGCGGCGGCATTGGCGGTGTATGCCGGGGTGAAACTGGTGAAATGGTTGCCGGAGGCCGCGTTTTTCCGCTTTGTCACCTGGGCGCTGCTGATCTTGTCGGTCAAGCTGGTGTGGGATGGGGTGTCGGGCGGGGTTGGCGCATAGGGGCGTGCGCATAAGAAAAGGGTGCCACGAGGGCACCCTTTTCCGGCCTTGAGGAAAGCCTTTCGAACGTCGACGTTATGCTTTGTCGACGGTCTTCTTTACTGCGGCCTTGGCATCGCCAAGAGCTTGCTGGGCTTCGCCCTTGCGCTCTTGTACGAAGCCTTCGCCTTGCAGTTTGGGGTTGTCGGTCGCTTTGCCGACGGCTTGTTTCACGTTGCCAGCGGCTTCGTTGGCCATGCCTTTAGCCTTGTCTGTCGTGCTGCTCATGGTTCATTCCCTCCATAAGTGTGACGTCGTATGAGTATCCAACGCGGGCTTTGGGCGGGTGGTTCCATGCGGTTGCAGAAATAATCGGATGGCGTCAGATCTTTTGCCCCTTGGCCGGCAATTCAGTGGTCGAGGCCTGGTAGCCCTGACCGGAGGCGACAAGGCACATGCGGCCGTCGGGCAGGGTTACGGTGATGGTCCAGCTGCCAGAGCTGGGGGAGGCATACACCTCCATCACGCTGTTGTTGTTGGCCATGCCCATGCCATGCAGGGTTTCGCCGTATTTTTCCGTCAGTTGACCAAGCACCAGGGCGCGGGTGCCGCATTGCGGGGCAGCGTGCGTCTGGCTGGCGGCGAGGAGGAGCCCGGCGGCGCCGAGCGAGAATGCGAGAAACGTCTGGGTCATGGCGTGCCTTTCCGGTGGGGGTTGCATTTTGGCGGGTCGGGAACTTGCCAGAAAGGCTGCGCCCGGAGTGCGTAGAATT
The DNA here is from genome assembly GCF_004745575.1 of Pseudotabrizicola sediminis. Taxonomy (GTDB): domain Bacteria; phylum Pseudomonadota; class Alphaproteobacteria; order Rhodobacterales; family Rhodobacteraceae; genus Pseudotabrizicola; species Pseudotabrizicola sediminis. Next base: position 106,212 of record NZ_RPEM01000005.1, read on the forward strand.
GATTAACGGCGCGCGCTGCAGCCGTGCGGATGCTGCGATGCGGCAAATTTATGCTTGCGATTTGTGACGAAGTCGGAGCTTCTGGCGCAAGATTATTGCTTGAGGTCGAATCAATGCCGAAGCCCGCCCGCCCCTTCCGCTCTGTCTTGTATATCCCCGGCTCGAAAGAGCGGGCGCTGGAAAAGGCGCAAGGGCTGGCTGCAGATGCGATCATCTTTGATCTGGAAGATGCGGTGGCGCCTGAGGAAAAGGCGCGCGCGCGCGCGGTGCTGGCGCAGGCCTTGCGGGCTGATTATGGGCCAAGGGCGCGGATCGTGCGGATCAACGGGTTTGATACCGGCTGGGGCCGCGAGGATGCGGCAGTGTTTGCGGGCCATCCGGGGGTGGATGCGGTGCTGATCCCCAAGGTCAGCACACGCGCCGATCTGGATGCGGTGGCGGAGATTGTGCCGGGAAAGCCGCTGTGGGCGATGATGGAAACCGCGCTGGGGATGCTGAATGCGGCAGCGATTGCGGCGCATCCGGCGTTGCAGGGCATGGTGATGGGCACCAATGATCTGGCGCGTGAGCTGGGTGCGCGCACGCGTGCCGACCGGCTGCCGATGATGGCGGGGCTGGGGCTGTGCCTCCTCGCCGCCAAGGCGCATGACCGGGTGATTGTGGATGGCGTCTATAACGCCTTCAAGGATGATGACGGGTTGCGGGCGGAATGCGAACAGGGCCGCGATATGGGTTTTGACGGCAAGACGCTGATCCACCCGTTGCAACTGGAGATCGCCAACGCCGCCTTTGCGCCGAGTGAGGCCGAGCTTGATCTTGCCCGCCGCCAGATTGCGGCCTTTGACGCGGCGCTGGCAGAAGGGCAGGCGGTGGCGGTGGTGGATGGCAGGATCGTGGAGAACCTGCACATTGTGACCGCCAAGGCCACACTGGCGCGGGCAGATGCGATTGCGGGTCTCGTCGTTTGAGGCCATGGTACGGCCAGGCAACCGGAGGTGACCCATGACAATCCTTATCCTTGGTGTGGCGCTCTGGTGGGGCGCGCATTTCTTCAAACGGCTGGCCCCCGAAGCACGCGCCCGTATGGGCGAGGCGGGCAAGGGTGCGGTGGCCGTTGCCTTGGTGATCAGTGTCGCGCTGATGTACTGGGGGTATGGTCTGGCCGAGGGGCCGGTCTGGTGGGGGCGGTCGGCTGCACTGGTGGGCATCAACAACCTGTTGATGGTGCTGGCGATCTATTTCTACGCGGTGTCGGGGTCGAAAACCTGGCTGGCGCGCAAGGTGCGGCACCCGCAGCTGACCGGGTTCAAGCTGTGGGCCGTGGCGCATTTGCTGGTGAACGGCGATCTGCGCAGCTTTGTGCTGTTTGGCGGCTTGCTGGCCTGGGCGGTTGTGTCGGTGATCGTGATCAACCGGGCGCAACCGGAATGGGTGCCGCCCGCGCCGCGCCCGGTGGTCAAGGAATTCGTGGCGATCGGGGCGACGGTTGTGGTGACGCTGGTGGTGATGCTGATCCACAACTGGCTGGGTGTGCAGCCCTGGGGCTGAGGGGGGCAAGGCAATGAAACTGTACCGGTTTTTGACGGATGATGACACGTCGGTGTTCTGCCACAAGGTGACGGCGGCGCTGAACAAAGGTTGGGTGCTGCATGGCGCGCCGACCTATGCCTTTGACGCCGCGCGCGGCGTGATGCGCTGCGGGCAGGCGGTGGTGAAGGAGTCGCTGGGGGAATACACGCCCGAGACGAAGCTGGGCGATCATTAGCCTGCGTCTGCGCCAACGGGACCCATCGAACCGGGGGGCGAGCCCCGCCGCCGCCGGCTTTTCGGACCGGTGGCTTATCCGGTGGCGGCCCCCCGCGATATGTTTGAACAGATGAAGGAGATGGCCGTGAAAACCAACCCGGGGCGCTTTTTCGAGGATTACCGGCTGGGTGAAACCATTGCCCATGCGGTGCCGCGCACCCTGTCGGGCGGCGAGCGGGCGGTGTATCACGCGCTCTATCCGGCGCGGCATGCGGTTTATTCGTCGGATCAGTTTGCGCAAGGCTGCGGGCTGCCCGCGTCGCCCATGGATGATCTGGCGGCGTTCCATACGGTGTTCGGCAAGACCGTGCCCGATATCAGCCTGAACGCGATTGCCAATCTGGGCTATGCCGAGGGGCGCTGGCTGCAGCCGGTGTATCCGGGCGATACCCTGCGGGCGCAGAGCACGGTGATCGGGCTGAAGGAAAACTCCAGCGGGACATCGGGCGTGGTCTGGGTGCGCACGCGCGGCTTCAATCAAGATGACGCGCCGGTGCTGGACTATGTACGCTGGGTGATGGTGCGCAAAGGCCGGCTGGACGCGCCCGCGCCGACGGCGGTGGTGCCGCAGCTGGCGCCGGTGGTGGTACCAGAGGATCTGGTGCTGCCAAAGGGGCTGGATTTCACCCGCTATGATTTCGCACTGGCCGGCGAGCGGCACCGTTGGGGCGATTACACGGTGGGCGAGCAGATCGACCATGTGGACGGCGTGACGGTGGAAGAGGCCGAGCATATGCTGGCCACGCGGCTGTGGCAGAACACCGCCAAGGTGCATTTCGATGCGACGGTGCGGACCGATGGCAAGCGGCTGATCTATGGCGGGCATATCATCAGTCTGGCGCGGGCGCTGTCGTTCAACGGGTTGGCCAATGCGCAGATGATCGTGGCGCTGAATGCAGGTGCCCATGCCAACCCTTGTTTTGCAGGCGATACGGTGCGGGCCTGGTCCGAGGTATTGGACCGCGCGGAAACCAGCGCCCCCGGCGTGGGCGCGGTGCGGTTGCGGCTGGTGGCGACGCGCGGGGCGGCCTTTGACCTGCGCGGTGCGGATGGCAAGTATATGCCCGAGGTGCTGCTGGATCTGGACTATTGGGCGCTGATGCCGCGGTAGGGGCGTGTTGTGATCACAGCTGGAAAATTCGTGATCACAAAGCCGGAATATTTCCGATGTTATCGCTAAAATGCTGCGGATGCGGCATTGCAAGACGTGACAGGCCGGAAAAAAGCGCTATTCAGTAAGTGATCAACCGAAGCGCGCCCCGGACCGGACCAGTTGACGGACCCGGGACCAGCCAGCGACGAAGGAAACCGAGATGGCGAACGTCAAGCAGGCCAAGCGGCCGCTTTCCCCGCATTTGCAGATTTACCGGCCGCAACTGACCTCTATCACCTCGATCCTGACGCGGATCACCGGAAACGCGCTGATTGTGGGCACGATGCTGGCGGTGTGGTGGCTGTTGGCGGCGGCAACCTCTGCAGACATGTTTGCAACGGCAGATGCGGTGGCGACCAGCTGGTTCGGGGATCTGGTGTTTACCGGATCGCTCTGGGCGGTGTGGTATCACTATCTGGCGGGTCTGCGGCATCTGTATTTCGATGCGGGCAAGGGCCTGGACATACCGACAGCGGAAAAGCTGGGCTGGGGTGTCATCGGTGGGTCGGTCGTGCTGACCGTGATCACAATTATACTGGTTCAGTAAGGGGCGAAGCAGATGCGGTATTTGACCGATCGTAAGCGGGCCGTTGGCAAGGGGGCTTCGGGCACCGGGACCGAGCATCATTGGGCGATGCAGGTGTCGGCGGTGGGGCTGGCGCTGCTGATGCCGGTCTGGCTGTATGTGTTCGGCTCGGCGCTTGGCGGCACGCAGGCAGAGGTGGTGGCCACCTTCTCGCGCCCGTTCCCGGCGATCCTGACGGCGCTGTTGCTGGTGGCGGGGATGAAGCACTTTGCCAGTGGCGCGCAGATGATGATTGAAGATTACGCCCAGGGGACTGCGCGGAAAGTGGCGGTCATTCTGGTGACCTGTCTGGCGTGGGTCGTGGCGGCGACGGGGCTGTTTGCCCTGGCGCGCATGGCGTTGTGAAGGAAAGAACATGACGGCTTATCCTTATGAAGTGCACGACTATGATGTGGTTGTGGTGGGCGCGGGTGGTGCTGGCTTGCGCGCCACGCTGGGCATGGCAGAGCAGGGGCTGCGTACGGCCTGCGTGACCAAGGTGTTCCCGACCCGCAGCCACACGGTCGCCGCACAGGGCGGCATCGCCGCGTCTTTGGGCAATATGGGCCCGGACAGTTGGCAATGGCACATGTACGATACCGTCAAGGGTTCGGACTGGCTGGGCGATACCGATGCGATGGAATATCTGGCGCGCGAAGCCCCCAAGGCCGTGTACGAGCTTGAACATTACGGCGTGCCGTTTTCGCGCACCGAAGAGGGCAAGATCTATCAGCGCCCGTTCGGCGGCCATACGACCGAGTATGGCGAAGGCCCGCCGGTGCAGCGCACCTGTGCGGCGGCTGACCGCACGGGGCATGCGATCCTGCACACGCTGTATGGGCAATCGCTCAAGAACAATGCGGAATTCTATATCGAATATTTCGCGCTGGACCTGATCATCACCGATGGTCGCTGCACCGGCGTGGTGGCGTGGAAGCTGGATGACGGCACCATGCATGTGTTCAACGCCAAGATGGTGGTGCTGGCCACGGGTGGCTACGGCCGGGCGTATTTTTCTGCGACGAGCGCACACACTTGCACCGGTGACGGTGGTGGCATGGTGGCGCGGGCGGGTCTGCCGCTGCAGGATATGGAATTCGTGCAGTTCCACCCGACCGGCATCTATGGCTCCGGCTGTCTGATCACCGAAGGTGCCCGCGGCGAGGGCGGGTATCTGACCAATTCCGAAGGCGAGCGATTCATGGAACGCTATGCCCCGCATTACAAGGATCTGGCACCGCGCGATTACGTGTCGCGCTGCATGACGCTGGAGATTCGCGAAGGCCGGGGCGTGGGGGCGAATGGCGACCATATCAGCCTGCACCTGAACCACCTGCCGAAGGAAACGCTGGATCTGCGCCTGCCGGGGATTTCCGAAAGCGCGCGCATCTTTGCCGGCGTTGACCTGACCAAGGAACCGATCCCGGTGCTGCCGACCGTGCACTACAACATGGGCGGCATCCCGACGAATTACTGGGGTGAGGTGCTGAACCCCACTGCGGATAACCCCGATGCGATCTTCCCCGGCCTGATGGCCGTGGGCGAGGCGGGCTGTGCAAGCGTTCATGGCGCGAACCGGCTGGGGTCGAACAGCCTGATCGACCTTGTGGTGTTTGGCCGCGCGGCGGCCATCCGTGCCGGCAAGGTGGTGGACCCGGAGGCGGCGACACCGGCGACCAACGTGGCCGAAGTGGACCGGGCGCTGTCGCGCTTTGACGGGTTGCGCCACGCGAACGGCGCGATCGGCACGGCCGAACTGCGGCTGGACATGCAAAAGACCATGCAGGCCGATGCAGCGGTGTTCCGCACCGACAAGACCCTTGCGGAAGGCGAGCGCAAGATGACCGAAATCGCCGGTCGTGTGGCGGATCTGAAGGTCACCGACCGCAGCCTGATCTGGAACAGCGACCTGATGGAGACGCTGGAACTGACCAACCTGATGCCGAATGCGCTGGCCACCATCTATGGCGCGCATGCCCGGACCGAAAGCCGCGGCGCCCATGCGCATGAGGATTATCCGACGCGCGATGATGCCAACTGGCGCAAGCACAGCCTTGCGCATGTCGATGGCGCATCGGTGAGGATGAGCTATCGGGCCGTGCACACCGACCCGCTGACGACGGAAGCCGAAGGCGGCATCAGCCTCAAGAAAATCGCCCCGGCAGAGCGGAAGTTCTGATGCACCAGCGCCCGGCACATCGGCCCGTTTCCGCCGCTGCACGCAAATGTGCGGCGCCGGGGGCTGGCGTGGCGGGGCCCTTGCGTCATCCTGTGCGCGGAAACGTGCAAAGGGTGGTGCAGATGCGTTGGATTGTATTGTCGTCTTTGATGCTGCTGGCAGCCTGCGATCCGCAGCAGGTGGCCGATCAGGCCGGGCGGCGCCTTGCCGCCACGGTGGTGTTGCCGGTGGTGCAGCTGGACATGCCGACACCGCTGGCGCAGCGGGCCACCGATTGCATCGTGCGCAATGCAACGGCGGCAGAGGTGCAGGCCCTGGCGCGGGATGTGGCGGTGGTGGCGGGGTCGTCGACCAAGGCCACGATCCGCGGCATCGCCTTGCGCCCCGAGGCCGGTGCCTGTTTTGCCGCCAACGGCGTGCCACAGGTGCGGACATGAGGCGCGTGCTGGTTATGGGGCTGCCGCTCATGCTGCTGGCCTGTGGGCCAGTCCCTTTGCCGCAGGCCGAGCGGGAGTGTCTTCAGCGCGCCCGGCTGGCGCAACAGCCGCGTGGTGAGGTTGCGGCGGGTGTCGGCACTGGCGGGAGGGCCGTCGGGCGCATCAAGCTGGAGGTCACGTCCGATTTTATCATGGGGCGTGATCCGTCTGCGGTTTACGACTCTTGCGTCTATCAGAAATCCGGGCAGGCCCCCAGCCGCCCGCTCTATTCATTTCCCGAATGGAAGGGATAAACCATGGTTCAATTCACGCTTCCCAAAAACAGCACCATCCGCACCGGCAAGACCTGGCCGAAGCCGGAGGGCAAGAATGTGCGGAAATTCCAGATTTACCGCTGGAACCCGGATGACGGGAAAAACCCGCAGGTCGACACCTATTTCGTCGATATGGACAGCTGCGGCCCGATGATTCTGGACGCGCTGATCAAGATCAAGACCGAGATTGACCCAACGCTGACCTTCCGCCGGTCGTGCCGTGAGGGGATCTGCGGATCTTGCGCGATGAACATCGATGGCATCAACACCCTCGCCTGCATCTATGGCCTGGACGAGGTGAAGGGCGATGTGAAGATCTATCCGTTGCCGCATCTGCCGGTGATCAAGGATCTGATCCCCGATCTGACGCATTTCTATGCCCAGCATGCCAGCATCATGCCCTGGCTGGAAACCAAGACCAACCGGCCCGCGAAAGAGTGGCGCCAGTCGATCGAAGACCGCGAAAAGCTGGACGGTTTGTACGAATGCGTGATGTGCGCGTCGTGCAGCACGTCTTGCCCATCGTATTGGTGGAACGGCGACAAGTATCTGGGGCCTGCGGCCTTGCTGCACGCCTATCGCTGGATCATCGACAGCCGGGATGAGGCGACGGGCGAGCGTCTGGATGATCTGGAAGATCCGTTCAAGCTGTACCGGTGCCACACCATCATGAACTGCGCCAAGACCTGCCCCAAGGGGCTGAACCCGGCCAAGGCGATTGCCGAGATCAAGAAGATGATGGTCGAACGGGTGGTGTGACCCACGCTGATTGCAAAACGGCCCCGGTAGATCCGGGGCCGTTTTGCATTTCGGTGACCATGCGGTGGAAAGTGGTATCCGGTCCATCGGGCGGGGAGAGGCGCACCACAGACGTGGCCCCAAGCGCCGAAAGGGCGCTGGCCTGTGCGAGAGAGATGTGGGCATCTGGCATGATCGCCGACCGGCCACCACTGTCACCTGCCGACGGCGTGGTGCGGGTGGCGAGCGCCTCTGCGGTGCGGGCATAATGCAGCAGCTTTTCCAGCCCTTTTGCAGCCTGGGACTGTTCAACCGCGATACTTTTGGCGTCTGGCGGAACCTTGGCCGCCGCGACCTGTGTTTGCAACAGCATGACAGCCGAACGCATGGAAATTGTGGGAGGGGGCAATGAAATTTTTGGCAGCATGGTCCTTTCCTTTCCACTCAGCGCTGCGGGCAAGATACCAAATGCTGCAGGCAAGATATGAAGGATCCGTAAACGGCGTCGGCCCGGGTGCCTTCGCTCTGGTTCTCGCACAATCATCCGGCTAGCATCCGTGCAAAGATACAAGGAACGCTCCATGCCGCTGTTACAACTTGTCTATGCCTCGCGGCCCTTTGGCTTTGACCAGCCGACGCTGACCGCCATTCTGTTCGATGCCCGGCGCTGCAACACGCGCGATGACATTACCGGCGCGCTGATCTGCCGGGACGATGTGTTCTTGCAATTGCTCGAAGGTCCGGCTCCGTTGGTCGAGGCGGCCTATGCGCGCATCCGCAAGGATGACCGGCATCTTGAGGTGCGCGAATTGCTGTGCCGGGTGATCGCGGATGATCAGCGCATGTTCGCAGGCTGGGCGATGAAGGACGACCCGGCGACCAGCCTGATCTGGTCGCGCGAAGAGGTCGCGGATGGGGTGCCCGAGCGCGCGGATGAGGCAGCGGTGCTGGCGGTGTTTGCGCAACTGGTGGGTTGAGGCGTGCCGCTGCTGCTGCTGATCCTGCTGCTGTCGGTTCTGGCCTACATGTGGATCACAAGGCGCACCTCGACGCTGACGCGTGCCTGCAGGTGGCGGCAGGAACAATCGGCGGGCCAGTGGCGTTGTGTTGCCTGTGGGGCTGTGGTGCCGGGTGCAGTGGAGCCACGCGATTGCCTGCGGCCAAAGGCATAGACGCCACCGTGCCCGGCTTCGTGCAAGGTCTTGTGCGTCAGCGCAGGGCCAGAGCCCGGATAACGCGTGGCCGCACGGGGCCGGGGGTGTTAGCATTTGCGTCCGGAGCAGACATAAAGGGAGTGGTATGGGACAGTTGGTTGACGGGGTCTGGCATGACGAGTGGTATGATACGGCCAAGACCGGCGGCGCGTTCGAGCGCAATGAATCGCGGTTTCGCAACTGGGTGACGGCGGATGGTTCGGCCGGGCCATCGGGGACCGGCGGGTTCAGGGCGGAAAGTGGGCGCTATCATCTGTATGTCTCGCTTGCCTGTCCTTGGGCGCATCGCACGCTGATCTTTCGCGCGCTGAAGGGGCTGAGCGACCATATCCCGGTTTCCGTGGTGCACCCCGACATGCTGTCGGATGGCTGGACCTTTGATACCGATTTTCCCGGCACCACCGGGGACCGGCAGTTTGAATTGCCTTTCCTGCGCGATGTCTATCTGCGCGACACGCCCGATATGTCGGGACGGGTGACAGTGCCGGTGCTGTGGGACACGCAGACGGGCCGGATTGTCAGCAACGAATCTGCCGAGATCATCCGCATGTTCAATTCCGCCTTTGACGAGGTGACCGGAAATGCCGATGACTACTGGCCCGAAGCGCTGCGTGACGGGATCGAGGCGATCAATGCCCGCGTGTACGACACGGTGAACAACGGGGTCTACAAGGCCGGGTTCGCCACCACGCAACATGCCTATGACAAGGGCGTGGGGGCGCTGTTTGACAGCCTTGACTGGCTGGAGGCGCATCTGGGGGCCAACCGGTACCTGATGGGCGACAGGCTGACCGAGGCCGACTGGCGGCTGTTTCCGACGCTGATCCGGTTTGATCCGGTGTATCACCTGCATTTCAAATGCAATCGTCGTCGGATCATTGACTACCCGAACCTGTTGGGGTTCACGCGTGAGCTGTATCAGGTGCCAGGCGTGGCCGATACTGTGCGGGTCGATCATTTCGTGCGGCATTATCATTACAGCCATGACACCATCAATCCGAACCGGATCATTCCGATCAATCCGGTGCTGGATTACACTGCGCCGCACGGGCGCGGCTGACGTGCCTTTTTCAGGAGCTTTCGTGTGAAACCAGACCTGCCCGCCCATGCGGCCCCCGAAGATGCCGCCGCGCGCCGGGCGGTGAAGCCGGTGATCTGCTATCCGGTGGAGGGGTTGCCCGCACCCGGCCTTGGCCCCTATATCGCGGCGCGCGACGGGTGGGAGATGGTGGCCGAGGTGCTGGTGCCCGCGCGCGAGGCGCGGTGCTTTGATGTGCCTGCGGGGCATTTCTTTCGCATCACAAGCGTGGAAGGGCCGCAGGTCGGCGATCTGAACCTGTGGAACGCGCATGATCTGCATGAGCGGTTTTACAGCGGCAAAACAAGGGCTTTGCACGGCACGCATCTGAGCGCGGGGGACAGGATGTGGTCAAACCTGCCGTACCTGCGGGAAATGGCGCTGATCACCGAGGATACGCTGGACTGGTACGGCTTTGATGATTTCGGCGGTGGGGTGCATGATGTGATCGGCACCCGCTGCGACCCCTATACGCACAACCTTCTGGCGGGCGGGCAGTACCACCATTGCTGCCATTCCAACCTGACGCGTGCCTTGGCGGAGCGGATGGGGATGCCGCTGGCCGAGGCAGAGTTGCATGTGCATGATGTGCTGAACGTGTTCATGTGCACCGGGTTTACCCGCGATACCGGGCAGTATTTCATGAAGGCCAGCCCGGTGCGGCCGGGTGATTTCATTGAATTCTTTGCCGGGATGGACCTTTTGGGCGGGTTGTCAGCCTGTCCGGGTGGGGATTGTTCGACTGTTCATTCGTCGGACCGGGCCGCGTGTTATCCGCTGCTGGTGCAGGTGTTCAAGCCGCATACCGCGCTGCTGGGCTGGCAGGTGAGTGCGGCGAATGGCTATGACCGGACACACGGGCTGTAACCGGTGAGGGGGGCTGTCTGCCCCCCGCGCGTGCCGCGCCCCCCCGAGGATATTTCTGAACAGATGATGGATCAGCTATACCGCTCGACCGAGGATGCCATCGCGTCGTTGTAGCGGTCGCCGGCGGCCCAGCCGACGGGGAGCGTGGTTTCGATCTGGTGCAGATCGGCGGCGGAGAGCGTGATGTCGGGGGCCTGCGCCCACGCGGCGAGGTGGGAGGCGGTGCGGGTGCCGGGGATCGGGATCAGGTGATCGCCCTTGTGCAGGCACCATGCCAAGGCCAGCGCCGCGGGGTTATGGCGCATGTCGGCGGCAAGCTGTTGGAAGGCCAGCAGTTTTGGTTTGTTCAGCGGCCAGTATTCCGGGCTGAACCGGGGGATCTGGCTGCGGAACGGGCCAAGGTCGCATTGGTCGGGGTCTGCCATCGGGGTGCCGAACGCCCCGCGCGCCAGCGGCGAGAACGGGATGAAGGACACGCCGAGGTCGGCGCAGGTCTGGATCATCCCCAGTTCGGGCTGGCGGGTCCAGAGCGAGTATTCGTTCTGCACCGCCATCACCGGATGCACCGCATGGGCGCGGCGCAGGGTGTAGGGCGCAACTTCGGACAGGCCATAGCCACCGATCTTGCCCTCAGTCATCAGTGTCGCCATGGTCTGCGCCACCTCTTCGATCGGCGTGCCGGGGTCGTGGCGATGCAGGTAGAACAGGTCGACATGGTCGACGCCCAGCCGTTTGAGCGAGCCTTCAAGCTCGGCGCGCAGGTGGGCTGCGCTATTGTTGATGCCACGGGTTTCGCCCTGAACAATGGCGGCTTTGGTCGCGATCACCGGGCGGTGTTTGCGGGTGCCAAGCCACTCACCGATCACGCTTTCCGACACGCCGTTGCCATAGATGTTGGCGACGTCGAGGAAGGTGATGCCATGGTCCCAGGCGGCATCAAGGCAGGCGAGGGAGGCGTCAGTGGTGGTGCCCCCGAAGATCCCGCCAAAGGACAGGCAGCCCAGACCGATTGCAGAGACACGGGGGCCATTGGCCCCAAGGTGGCGGTGTTTCATGGCGGTCTCCGGTCAGGGGGTGATGTAGTGCAGCCCGGTAAAGCGGGCCCGCAGCGCCCTGGTGCGCGGGGCGAGGGTTTCGGGCGCGTTGGAGCGCAAGGCGTCCGCGATCAGGGCGGCCAGCGCCGGGGCGTCGGCGGGGGTGACGCCCCGGCGCACCAGTTCCGGCGTGCCGATGCGCAACCCGTTCATGTCACCGGGGACATCTGCAATCGGCAGGCCGATGCCACAGGCGAGGAACCCGGCCTTGCGCAGTGTCTTTGAGGCTGCCTGCCCGCCGCCGAAGCCTGCGGCTTCAATCGCGAACTGGTGGGTTTGCGTGGCCCCCCGGTCGGCGGCAAAGACCGGCAGGCCGAGGGCGGCCAGGTCGCGGGCGAGGGCTTGCGACAGGGCGACCATGGCTTGGGCATAGGCTGCGCCATGGTCGCGCCAGTCGAGAAGAGTGATCGCGAGGGCGGCTGATTTGGCGGCGTCAAAATTGGCAGTCATGCCGGGAAAGGCAATCTGTTCAAGACGTTGGGCGATGGCGGCATCATTGGTGACGATCAGGCCGCCCGCCGGGCCGCCGAGGGATTTATAGGTGCTCATCGTCATCAGATGCGCGCCCATGTGCAATGGATTGCCCCAGGTGCCCCCGGCGATGATGCCGCATTGATGGGCGGCGTCGAACAGGACGTATGCGCCGACCTCATCGGCGATGGCGCGGATTTCGGCGACAGGGTGGGGGAACAGGTTGAGGCTGCCGCCGATGGTGATGATTCTGGGGCGGGTCTGTTGGGCGAGGGTGCGCAAGCCAGCCAGATCAATGGTATAGCCATCGGGGTTGACCGGGGCGGGATGGGTTGTCAGGCCATAAAGGCCCGCGCAGCCGGCGGCATGGTGGGTGACGTGGCCGCCGATGCTGCCGGGTGGCGCGATGATGCAATCGCCGGGTTTGGCCAGTGCCATGAAGCCGTAGAGGTTGGCCAGCGCGCCCGACCCGACGCGGATTTCGGCGTAGGAGGCCCCGAAGATTTCGCAGGAAAGTTCGGCGGCGATGACCTCTATTTCCTCGATCGCCTCCAGCCCCATTTCGTACTTATCGCCGGGATATCCGAGGCTTGGGCGACTTCCCAGCCCGCGCGACAAGGCGGCTTCGGCGCGCGGGTTCATCACATTGGTGGCGGGGTTGAGGTTGAAGCAATCCTCGTCGTGGATCTGCAGGTTCTGCGCGATCAGTGCCTCGATCCGCGCGTTCACCTGCGGTGAGGGGGCGGCGACGCGGGCGGCGAGGGACTGGATATAGGCATCGGTCGGCACCCAGGGGCGGGGGGCTTGGTGGGGCATCGGCTATCCTTGGGCAAAGGCTGCGTGCAGGGCCATGTGGATCATATCGGCAAAGCTGGTTTCACGCTCGGCGCTTGGCAGGGCGGCGCGGGTCAGGATGTGGTCGGACACGGTGAGGATGGCCAGCGCGCGGCGCTGGTACCGGGCGGCCAGGGTGTAAAGCTCGGCCGTTTCCATCTCTACCGCGAGGCAGCCGTGGCGCTGCAACTGGTCGCTCAGGTCGGTGCGTTCGTCGTAGAACGTGTCGGAGGTGAAGATGCCACCCACATGCACCGGACCAGTGGCGGCGGCGTAAGCCTTTGACAGCAGGCCGAAATCGGCAACGGGGGCAAAGCGCATCTCGCGGAAGATGCTGGAAGAAGGTGAGCCGATGGTAGAGGCGGCCTGTGCCAGGACGATGTCGCGCAGGGCGATATGCGGCTGCATAGCCCCGCAAGAGCCGACGCGGATCAGGGTCTGCACATTGTAATCGCGGATCAGCTCATTGGCGTAGATAGAGATCGAGGGCATCCCCATGCCGGTGCCGTGAAGGGTAACCGGGTTGCCCCGCCAGGTGCCGGTATAGGCCAACATGCCGCGGGTTTCCGACACCAGCCGGGGGGCGTCCAGAAACCGTTCGGCGGCCCAGCGGGCGCGGTAGGGGTCGCCGGGCAGGAGGCAGGTTTCGGCGATCTCGCCCGGCTTTGCGCCGATGTGAAAGGTCATGTTGGGCCCTTTGGATGCATCTGGCCAAGTTGTGCTTGGTTCGGCTGGCGAGGGCAAGCGTGATTGCGGAGCGGCGCTTGGGGCCACTTTTCCGCTCCCTTTCCCTGAGGTGGCGGGGGCGGGGTGTTTGCGGGGGCAAGGGACTGAAAAGGTGGAGTATTTCAGGTATGTGTCTGGTCTGGCCCGCGTGTGGTTCGTGTATGGCTTATGTCATGACGTTTGTGCGGGTCTGATGTGCCAGTTCCGGGCGCTGGCCGCGCCCTATTCGGCGGCGATGGGGGCGGCATCTACCAGCCCGACGATGTCGAGCATGATGCGGTTCAGCTCGAAATCCTTCGGCGTGTAGACCGCCGCCACGCCCAGCGCGCGGAGCTGTGCGGCGTCGGCTTCGGGGATGATGCCGCCGACGACCAGCGGGATGTGCGCAAGGCCCGCTGCCCGCATCAGGGCGAGGGTTTCGGTGATCAGGGGGATGTGGCTGCCCGACAGGATCGACAGGCCGACGACGTGGGCCTCTTGATCCACAGCGGCGGCGACGATTTCGGATGGGGTCAGGCGGATGCCTTCGTAATGGATGTCCATCCCGCAATCGCGGGCGCGGGCGGCGATCTGTTCGGCGCCGTTGGAATGGCCGTCGAGGCCCGGTTTGCCGACGAGGAATTTCAGCGGGCGGCCGAGTTTTGATGACAGGGTGGCCACAGCCTCGCGGATCGGCTCCAGCCCTTCGGTGCGGTTTGACGGGTTGCGGCTGACGCCGGTGGGGGCGCGGTATTCGCCAAAGGCCCGGCGCACCACCGCGCCCCATTCGCCGGTGGTGACGCCGGCGCGGGCGCATTCGATGGAGGCGGGCATGACGTTGGTGCCATCTTTGCAGGCGGCGGCCAGTGCGGCGAGGGCGGATGTGACGGCGGCGGCATCACGCGCGCTGCGCCATGCCTGCAGGCGGGCGATCTGGTCGGCCTCGGCCTTGGGGTCGGCGGCCATGATGCTGCCGTCGCCGGTGGTGAGCGGCGACGGCTCGGTCGTGGTGAAGCGGTTGACGCCGACGACGGTGGTTTCCTGAGATTCAATGCGGGCGATGCGGTCGGCATTGGCCTCGACCAGACGGGATTTCATATACTCGATGGCGGCGACGGCACCGCCCATGGCGTCGATCTGCGCCAGTTCGGCGCGGGCACCTTCCTTGAGAGCTGTCACCTTGCGGTCGATGGCCGGGTTGCCGTCGAACAGGTCGTCATATTCCAGCAGATCGGTTTCATAGGCCAGGATCTGCTGCATGCGCAGCGACCATTGCTGATCCCACGGGCGGGGCAGGCCCAGCGCTTCGTTCCACGCGGGCAGTTGCACGGCGCGGGCGCGGGCGTTTTTCGACAGGGTCACGGCCAGCATCTCTATCAGGATGCGGTAGACGTTGTTTTCGGGCTGCGGTTCGGTGAGGCCCAGCGAGTTGACCTGGACGCCATAGCGGAAGCGGCGGTATTTGGCGTCGGTGATGCCGTATCGCTGTTCAGTGATCTCGTCCCACAGGTCGACAAAGGCGCGCATCTTGCACAGCTCGGTCACAAAGCGGATGCCCGCGTTGACAAAAAACGATATTCTGCCGACCATATTGGGGAAATCTTCGGCCGAAACTTTCCCTTTCAGATCATCAAGCACCGCGCAGGCGGTGGCCAGCGCAAAGGCCAGTTCCTGTTCGGGCGTCGCCCCCGCCTCTTGCAGATGGTAAGAGCAGACGTTCATCGGGTTCCATTTGGGCAGGTGCTTCTGCGTGTAGGCGGCGACGTCGGTGATCATGCGGAGCGACGGTTTGGGCGGGCAGATATAGGTGCCGCGCGACAGGTATTCCTTGATCAGGTCATTCTGCACGGTGCCGTTGAGCGCCGCCACATCGGCCCCCTGTTCCTCGGCCACCGCGATATAGAGCGCCAGCAGCCAGGGTGCTGTGGCGTTGATGGTCATCGAGGTGTTCATTTGGGTAAGCGGGATGGCATCGAACAGCGCGCGCATGTCGCCAAGGTGCGCGACGGGGACGCCGACCTTGCCAACCTCGCCGCGGGCCAGTTCGTGATCGGAGTCGTAGCCGGTTTGCGTGGGCAGGTCGAAGGCGACCGACAGCCCGGTCTGCCCCTTGGACAGGTTGTTGCGGTAGAGCGCGTTGGAGGCAGAGGCGGTGGAATGCCCGGCATAGGTGCGGAACAGCCAGGGCGCGTCTTTTTGGGTCTGGGCGGTCATTTTGGCCTCCATCGCGCGACTCATCTGCGCAATATTGTTTCGCTTTGTGCCAGATAGGGGAAATATTCTGGCGTTGTCAATTCGCTGCGTTGCGGCATTTCAGGGGAGGGCGCGGTGCGCGCCCGGTGCGGTGCGCTCGGACAGCCGCAATTCATTTGCGCGGGCGCGGGGTTTGGGTAGGGTTGGGGGATGTTTCAGACGATCGAGATCCCTGTATGGCTGGTGGTGGTGCTGTTTGCGCTGCCCGGAGTTGCGGCCCTGGACCGCGTGATCGGGCCGGGGGTGCGCTGGTTTTTCCGGCGCAGGCTGGAGCGGTTGCTGGCACGGGTTAATGCACGGCTGGAGCGCAAGATCGAGCCGTTCAAGCTGATGCGGCGGCAGGATATGGTGGTGCGGCTGCTGTATGACCCCGCCGTGCTGGAGGCGGTGGCGGAACATGCGGCGGCGACCGGCGTGCCGGGTGAGGTGGCGCTGGAAGAGGCACGCGACTATGCGCGCGAGATTGTGCCGGGGTTTTCGGCGCTGTTCTATTTCGGCTTTGCCACACGGGCGGCGCGGGCCCTGTCGGCAGTGTTCTTCCGGGTGCGGGTGGGCGTGGTGGCCGAGGCCGCGCGCACGATTGATCCGCGCGCCACGGTGATTTTCGTGATGAACCATCGCAGCAACATGGATTACGTGCTGGTGACCTGGCTGGTGTCGGGGCGGGCCGCGATTTCCTATGCGGTGGGGGAATGGGCGCGGGTCTGGCCGCTGAGCCGCCTGATCCGGGCGATGGGGGCCTATTTCATCCGGCGGGGCAATCACAACGCGCTCTATCGCCGGGTGCTGTCGCGCTATGTGCAGATGACAACGGCGGAAGGCACCACGCAGGCGGTGTTTCCCGAAGGACGGCTGAGCCTGACTGGCTGCGTGGGCGCGGCGCGGATGGGGCTGCTTTCGTATATCTGGGCGGGGTTTGATCCGGCCGGGGTCGAAAAAGGCGGGCGCGATGTAGTGTTTGTGCCGGTGGGGCTGGCCTATGACCGGGTGCTGGAGGATGCGCTGCTGGTGCGCGCCGCGCGC
Organism: Pseudotabrizicola sediminis; assembly: GCF_004745575.1. GTDB lineage: Bacteria > Pseudomonadota > Alphaproteobacteria > Rhodobacterales > Rhodobacteraceae > Pseudotabrizicola > Pseudotabrizicola sediminis. Next base: position 122,943 of record NZ_RPEM01000005.1, read on the forward strand.
GAGGGCGGGCGGCGGTTCCGCGCGCCGCTGCTGCGGGTGCTGTGGGAGGCGCTGCGGGTGGGGGTGAAGCGCGCGGGCGGCAGCCGGTTTCTGTTCGGCACGGCGGCGGCGGGGTTTGGCGCGCCGGTCAGCTTGCGCGACCATCAGGCGGCGGGGGGCGATCTGGAGGGCCTAGGCGTGCGGCTGATGGGCGAGGTGGAGCGGGTGGTGCCGGTGCTGGCGGTGCCGCTGGTGGCGGCCTCGCTGGTCATGGGGGTGTCGGTCGCCGATCTGGTGGTGCGGCTGGAGGCGGTGGGGGCGGTGATGCGTTTGCCGCCCGCGGGGGCGGTGCAGGCCGAGGCGGAGGGACGGGCCATGCTGCGCAGGCGCGGTATTCTGGACGCCGGTGGCGCAGTTGTGCCGGAGATGCAGGATTTGCTGGCGTTTTATGCGGCACCGGTGCGGCAGCGGTTGCAGGCTTCGGCCTCTGATTAGGTTTTTCTGCGACGCAGCAGACATAAAGTTACAAAAAACGCCATCAGACTATTGCAATGTTGCGCGATGCTTCATAATCCTTGGGTCATATCCGCGCCGATTCTGCAGTGCGGCATATCTGAACCCCTGGATGGAGGCCCCAATGGCTCTGGACACCCAACCCGCCATCGCCGCCTATGAGGCGCCACGGAAAGACCTGTACGAGATGGGCGAAATGCCGCCCCTGGGCCATGTGCCCCGCCAGATGTATGCCTGGGCGATCCGCCGCGAACGGCATGGCGAGCCGGAGGTGGCGATGCTGCAGGAGGTGGTGGACACCTGGACCATCGACAGCAACGAGGTGCTGGTGCTGGTGATGGCGGCGGGCATCAATTACAACGGCGTCTGGGCGGGCCTTGGCCAGCCGATCAGCCCGTTTGACAGCCACAAGCAGCCCTATCACATTGCCGGGTCGGACGCGTCGGGCATTGTCTGGGCGGTGGGGGACAAGGTCAAACGCTGGAAGGTTGGCGATGAGGTGGTGATCCACTGCAATCAGGACGACGGCGATGATGAGGAATGCAACGGCGGCGACCCGATGTTTTCCACCAGCCAGCGGATCTGGGGCTATGAGACGCCGGATGGGTCATTCTCACAGTTCACCCGGGTGCAGGCGCAGCAGCTGATGCCGCGGCCCAAGCACCTGACATGGGAGGAGTCGGCCTGCTACACGCTGACCCTTGCCACCGCCTACCGGATGCTGTTCGGGCATGAGCCGCATGACCTGAAGCCCGGGCAGAATGTGCTGGTCTGGGGGGCGTCGGGAGGGCTTGGGTCTTATGCGATCCAGCTGATCAACACGGCGGGGGCCAATGCGATCGGCGTGATCAGCGACGAAAGCAAGCGCGACTTCGTGATGTCGATGGGCGCCAAGGGCGTGATCAACCGCAATGACTTCAAGTGCTGGGGTCAGTTGCCGAAGGTGGGCAGCCCGGAATACGCCACGTGGTTTGCCGAGGCGCGCCGGTTTGGCAAGGCAATCTGGGACATCACCGGCAAGGGTGTGAATGTCGACATGGTGTTCGAGCATCCGGGCGAGGCGACGTTTCCGGTCAGCAGCCTTGTGTGCAAGAAGGGCGGCATGGTGGTGATCTGCGCGGGCACCAGCGGGTTCAACTGCACCTTTGACGTGCGCTATATGTGGATGCATCAGAAGCGCTTGCAGGGCAGCCATTTTGCGCATCTGAAACAGGCGGCGGCGGCCAACAAGCTGATGGTCGAACGGCGGCTGGACCCCTGCATGTCGGAAGTGTTCCCCTGGGCCGATCTGCCCAAAGCCCATACCAAGATGCTGCGCAACCAGCACAAGCCGGGCAATATGGCCGTGCTGGTGCAGGCGCCGGTGACGGGGCTGCGGACGTTTGATGATACGCTGGAGGCCAGCCGGCGGGGCTGAGACGGCGGGTGCGCGGGGGTGTTTGGGGGGTGTGGCGGGGTGAACCCCGCCCTACCGCCTGGTGAAGGCGGGCGCGCGTTCTGGTGGGGCTGAGACGGCGGGTGCGGGGTGAGACCCGGATTGCGCGGGAGTGTTTGGGGGGTGTGGCGGGGTGAACCCCGCCCTACCGCCTGGTGAAGGCGGGCGCGCGTTCTGGTGGGGCTGAGTTTTGCCGCCCGCCCTCTGGTGCAGGGCGGGGCTTGGCCTTATGGTCGCGCGCATGAACACGCTCGCACGCGCCCCGGCCTTGTTGACCCTTTCCGACGATCAGGCCGAAGCGCATGACCGGGTGGCGGCTGATCTGTTGGCGGCGGGGATTGATCTTGTTCACGGTGGGCTGACGCCGCCGGGGGAAGGGAAATCGACCGTGCTGGCCGTGATGGGCAAGGCGGGGTCGGGCAAGACCATGCTGCTGGCGCAGTTGACGCGGGCGATGATCGACGCGGGCGTCGAGATTGTCTCGGGCGATTATGAGGGCAAGCGCAGGCGCGAACGGCGCACTTTGGCGGTGCTGGCACCGACCAACAAGGCGGCGTCGGTGCTGCGGATGCGCGGGGTTCCGGCGACGACCATTCACCGCATCCTCTATACGCCGCTTTATGACCCGCAATATGAGAAGATTGCCGAATGGCTGACCGGGGTGGGCGACCGCCCGGTGATCGAGGATCTGCCCGATCTGGCGCTGGACCGGGCCTTTGCGTTTTATCAACAAATCGCCTCGATTCCGGGGGCCCTGGCCGCAGCGGGCTTGCGCGGGTCTGACTTCATCAAGGGTTGGAAGCGGCGCGAAGAGCCGCTGGATGTGGGGTTCATCGACGAATCCTCGATGCTGGATGAGCGGCAGTTTGACGACCTGCGCGAGATTTTTCCGACGCTGGTTCTGTTTGGCGACCCCGCACAGCTTGCGCCGGTGGGGCAGTCGGGCAGCATGGTGTTTGACCGGCTGGGGGATACCAAGAAGCTGATGCTGAGCCGGGTCCACCGGCAGGCGCAGGACAACCCGATTCTGGATCTGGCGCATGCCTTGGCGGACCCGGATATCGGGTTCGATGCGTTCGAGCGGATGGTGGAGGACGCATCAAAACGCGATGAGCGGGTGGTCTGGGCGGAGCGGGTGGATGCCGACATGATGGCACGCTCGCCCGCGCTGGTGTGGCGCAATGCGACGCGGATCAGGTTGATCACCGCGTTCCGGGCAGCGCATGGTGCGCCCGACGATGCGCTGCTGCCGGGCGAGCCGCTGATCTGCGACGGGATCGAGCTGCCGCTGAAGCATCGGAAAAAGCGCATTGATCTGGAGGCGCGGGGGCTGATCAAGGGGGCGCAGGTGATTTACCTTGGCCCCGGCAACCGGCCCGGCTTTGCCAAGATCCATGTGGTGGGGGCCGAAGACCCGCAGGTGTCAGCCGCCAGCATCATCAAGATTGAACGCCCCGATGAGGATGAGCCGTTCATTGCGTCGGCGGCCACGATGGGGGCGGCGTTTCTGCACGGGGCGGCGGTGACCATTCACAAGGCGCAAGGGTCGCAGTGGGAGAATGTGCAGGTGTTTGCGCCCGATCTGTTTGCGGCAGCCCAAGCGGGGCGGAGTGAGGCCGGATTGCCGCTGTGGAAGCGGCTGGCCTATGTGGCGATCACGCGGGCGGAAAAGCGGCTGTTCTGGGTGGTGCGGGCGCGGTTGGCGCGGCCTTTGGGGCCGCTGGTGGTGGATGATCTGAAGCCTGCCACGGTGCCGCTGAGGTTGACCACGCAAACCGACGGCTGACCCTTTTCCAAGGGCGTGCCGCGCGCTAGGGTGCGGCACAACGACAGGAGGCCCCCATGCGCTGCGTATTCGTTCAGTTCCGCTGCACCCCCGGCAAGACCTATGAGGTGGCCAGTGCCATCTGGGACCGCGAAGTGGTGTCAGAGATGTATTCGACCAGCGGCGAATATGACCTGATGGCCAAAGTCTATATCCCCGACGAGGAAGATGTGGGCCAGTTCCTGAACACCGCGCTGTTCGACATTCCGGGCATCAGCCGCACCCTGACAACCATGACGTTCCGGACGTTCTGACCACGGGTTCTGGCCGGACATATCGACACGGATGCGTCAGTCGCGGTTGCCTTGTGGCCACTGCGCCGCCATATGAATGGCGACCAGAGGAGAGAGATTTGGACCGTATCACCTTGCCCGAACGCCCCGACTGGCGTGCAAAGGCGGCAGAGCTTGGCTTTACCTTCGCCGATATGCATGGCGAGCCCTATTGGGACGAAACCTCGGCCTATGCGTTTTCGCTGGAGGAGATCGAGGGCCGGGTTGAGGACCCCTGCACCGAATTGCACGCCATGTGCCGTGAGGCGGTGGGCAAAGTGCTGGCCGATGAGGCGCTGATGGAGCGGATGGGGCTGCCGCGCCTGCGGTGGGAGTTCATCCGTGACAGTTGGGAGGCGGGGGAGCCGGAGGTTTATGGCCGGTTCGATCTGGCCTATGATGGCAAGGGCCCGGCCAAGCTGCTGGAATACAACGCCGATACGCCGACATCGCTGTATGAAAGTGCCAGTTTCCAATGGCTTTGGTATGAGGATCAGCTGGCAGCAAGGGTGCTGCCCGAGGGGTCGGACCAGTTCAACCGGCTGCACGAGGCGCTGGTGGAGCGGTTTGCCGAGATTTTCCCCGCCGACACCGATCTGCATTTCGCCGCCATGTCCGGCGCGCCCGAGGATTACGCCACGGTGGAAACCATGGCCTGGGCCGCGCGCGAGGCTGGGATGGGGGCGCATTACACCGACCTTGAGAAAATCGGGATCAGTGAGGACGGGCAGTTCACCGATGCCGACGACCGGGTGATCGGCACGCTGTTCAAGCTGTATCCGTGGGAAGACCTGTTTGCCGATGAATTCTCGGCGCATCTGGCAAGCGCACAGTGCCGGTTCATTGAACCGCCGTGGAAGGCGCTGGTGTCCAACAAGGCAATCCTGCCGGTGTTGTGGCAGATGTTTCCGGGCCATCCGAACCTGCTGCCATCATTTTTTGCCGATGATACCAAGGGGCTGGCCGATGCGGCGCATCTGATGCTGGCGGGGCATGTGACCAAGCCTATCTTCTCGCGCGAGGGGGCGTCGGTGACGATCACCACGCAGGGGCGGGTGCTGGAGCGGGCGACGAACCGCGAATACGACCGGCATCCGATGATCGTGCAGGCCTATGCGCCCTTGCCGGTGATGGGCGGATTTCGCCCGGTGATCGGGGCCTGGGTTGTCGGGGAAACCTGCGTGGGGCTGGGCGTGCGCGAAGACCGCGCCCTGATCACGCAAGACCTGTCGCGGTTCAAGCCGCATTTCATTGAGGGGTAGAGCCATGAAACGATCACGCGCGGTATCGCTGGGGATTCTGGGGGCAGCGGCCTTTGGGCTGGCCGCCTGCCAGCAGGAAGAACAGACCGATGCGGCGGCCTTTCCGGATATCGAAAGCTGCACGGCGGCGGCGGCGCAGGGTGGCTGGTTCACCCGCGAAGATTGCGAAACCACCTTTGCCGACGCGCAGGCCGTTCATGCCGAAACCGCGCCGCGTTATGAAAGCCAGGAGTTGTGCGAGCAAGAGCACGGGGCCGGGAATTGCGGGGGCGATACAGTGGCCGGGTCGGGCGGCGGCGGCAGCATCTTCATGCCGCTGCTGGCTGGCTATCTGATCGGGCAGGCGCTGGGCGGCGGGCGCGCGATGGCGCAACCCGTGGTGCCAAAGGCCGGGGGCGGCTATGCGACGCCGACGGGCGGCACCCAGCTTTCACGGCTGAACTCGACCGGCAAGATGGGTGCTACGGCCTTTGCCAAAGGGCCAACCACCGCAGGGCAGCCCCCGATGAGCCGGGCCGCCGTGGCCAGCCGGGGCGGTTTTGGCGGATCAGCGGCAACGCGGTCGGTTGGCAGCTGAAGAAAAAGGGGGCGCTTTGCCCCCTTTTTGTCACTGCAGGCGCAGCCCGGTTGACGGGCCGCCCTTTCGCTTTGCCGGTCAGATCGACAGGCAGACGTATTTCAGCTCCATGTAGTCATCCATGCCGTGGTGGCTGCCTTCGCGGCCAAGGCCGGATTGCTTGACGCCGCCAAAGGGGGCGACTTCCGTGCTGATGATGCCGGTGTTGACGCCGACAATGCCGTATTCCAGCGCCTCTTGCACGCGGGTGATGCGGCCGATCTCGCGGCTGTAGAAATAGCTGGCAAGGCCGAAGATGGTGTCATTGGCCTTGGCCACGACTTCCTCTTCGGTGTCGAACTTGAACAGGGGTGCCAGCGGGCCGAAGGTTTCTTCGGTGGTGACCATCATGTCATCGGTGACGCCGGTGAGGATGGTGGGTTCAAAGAAGTTGCCGCCCAGCGCGTGGCGTTTGCCGCCGGTTTCGATCTTGGCGCCTTTGGCGGTGGCGTCGGCGATGTGTTCCTCGACCTTGTCAATCGCGGCGGCATTGATCAGCGGGCCGAATTGCACGTCTTCGGACAAGCCATCGCCCACGCGGGTTTTTGCCACGGCGGCCTGCAGCTTTTCGGCAAAGGCATCGTAAACCCCGGCCTGCACATAGATGCGGTTGGCGCAAACACAGGTCTGGCCGTTGTTGCGGAATTTCGACATCATGGCACCGGCGACGGCGGCATCCAGATCGGCATCGTCAAACACGATGAAAGGCGCGTTGCCGCCCAGTTCCATCGAGCATTTCATCACCTGCTCTGCCGCCTGCCGCAGCAGGATGCGGCCCACCTCGGTCGATCCGGTGAAGGTGAGTTTGCGCACGACCGGGTTTTCGCAGAACTCCTTGCCGATGTCGGAGGATTTCTTTGAGGTGATGATCGACAGGATGCCCTTGGGCAGACCCGCGCGTTCGCCCAGCACCGCCATGGCGAGGGCGGAGAGCGGGGTTTCTGCTGCAGGGCGGGCGACGAAGCCGCAGCCTGCGGCAAGGGCCGGGCCGGCCTTGCGGGCGATCATGGCGTTGGGGAAGTTCCATGGGGTGATCGAGCCCACCACGCCGATGGGTTGCTTGAGCACCGTGATGCGCTTGTCGCGCTGGTGGCCGGGGACGGTTTCGCCGTAGACGCGCTTGGCCTCTTCGCCGAACCATTCGATGAAGGATGCACCATAGGCGACTTCACCCTTGGCTTCGGCAAGGGGTTTGCCCATTTCTGCGGTCAGGATCTTGCCCAGATCGTCCTGATTTTCCATCATCAGGTCGAACCATTTGCGCAGCACGACGCTGCGTTCCTTGCCGGTGCGGGCGGCCCAGTCTTTCATCGCGACATTGGCGGCGGCGATGGCGCGGGCGGTCTCGGCCCGGCCAAGGTTGGGCACGCGCGCGATTTCGTCGCCACGGGCCGGGTTCACCACGGCGAAGGTGTCGCCATCATCGGCGTCGATCCAGTCGCCTGCGACATAGGCCTTGGATGCGAGCAGCGTCGGGTCTTTCAACAGCGACGCCAGATCGGTCACGGAATCGAGCATGTGGGGTCTCCCATTTCGGTTTGACCCATGCAAAGCATGCGCGGCGCGGGCTGTCCAGTTCTGTCGGGCGGCAGGGCGGGACATCGCCGAAATTTTGATCAAATCGGGGCGGAACGGATGGAATTTGCAAGCGAAGCCGACCGGGCCTATGCCAATGGTGCGTTTATTGCGGGCGCTGATCAGTTTGTGCCGCGCTGGCGCGCGGCTGCGGCTGGGTTCCGGGCGGGCATGCGCGGAGAGCTTGGGCTGGTGTATGGGCCGGGAGCGCGGCAGCGGTTGGACCTGTTCCTGCCGGATGGCCCGGCGCGCGGCGTGCTGGTGTTTGTGCATGGCGGCTACTGGATGGATTTTGACCGGGCGGACTGGTCGCATCTGGCGGCGGGGGCGGTGGGGCGGGGCTGGGCCTGTGCGGTGCCGTCCTATACGCTGGCGCCCGAGGCGCGGATTGCGCAGATGACGCGCGAGGTGGCGGCGGCGGTGCGGGCGGTGGCCGCGCGGGTGGCGGGGCCGGTGGTGGTGACGGGGCATTCGGCGGGGGGGCATCTGGCGGCGCGGATGGCCTGCGAAGGCGGGCCGAAGGTGGCGCGGGTGGTGCCGGTGTCGCCGCTGGCCGATCTGCGGCCGCTGCTGGCGACCGGGATGAATGCCACGCTGCGGCTGGACAGCGCGGAGGCTGTGGCGGAGAGTCCGGCGCTGCTGCGCCCGCGCGCGGGGGTGGGCTGCCATGTCTGGGTCGGCGGGCAGGAGCGGCCCGCGTTTTTGTGGCAGGCGCGGGTGCTGGCTGAAGACTGGGCCTGCCCGTGGACGGTTGAGGCGGGGCGGCATCATTTTGATGTGATTGACGGATTGGCGGACCCGGAGTCTGCGCTGATGGCGGCCTGTCTGGATGGGCTGTAGGCGGCAAGGAACCCGGTCAGGAGTTGGCGTTCATCCGTTCGATATAGGCGCGCATTTCTTCGGCCTCGTGCCTTGCGTCGCGAAGGCCCCCCATGGCGGCGCGCAGTTCCGCCTCGGTCTGGGCGATCTGGTTCATCAGCTCGGCTTCGCGCTGTTCCAGATAAATGATCGCCTGATCGCGGGTTTCTTCGGCATCGTGCAGCATGGTCGAGAGGCGGTCCATCTCGCCCATGTCGCCGCCCGGGACGCGGGCAAAGCGGTGCATGATCCAGTGCGAGAACCACCCCAGCGCGAAGGCAGCCATCAGGATGATCGCCGTGACGATGATGAATTCGGTGCGGTTCATGCGGTCTGCTTCATGGGTGGCAAGGGCCTGGCATGTTTGGCCTAGCCGTCACGCGCCGGGCGCGCAAGGGGGCGGCGGGTCTTTTCTGTGGGGGCGACCGAGGGGCTGTCTTCATCGTTCACGCCCGGTATGGCGCTGACCTGTGCGCTGGCCGGATTGCCTGCGGTTGAAGCGGATGGCGCGCCGGGTTGATCGAGCAGCACGAATTCGATCCGGCGGTTCGCTTCGCGCCCCGCCTCGGTGGCGTTGTCGGCAATCGGGTTCGCCTCGCCGTAACCGGTGGCTTTGAGCGCATCGATTGTGACGCCGCGCCCTTGCAGCGCCAGCAGAACCGCATCGGCGCGGGCCTGACTGAGCGCCAGATTGCCGCTGTCGGAGCCCTGGCTGTCGGTATAGCCCGCGATTTCCATCTGCACGGTGGGGCAATCTTCCAGCACCTCGGCAAGGGCATCCATGATGCCCACGGTCTGGCCGTCGATTTCGGCAGAACCGGGGGGGAAGGTGATCTTGCGCGCGGCCAGAACGGCGGTCACATCGGCGGCACATTCCTGCGGGGTGGGCAGGGCGGCGAGGGGATCAAGCTCTTCATCATAGCGGACAGACACCTTGAAGGTCTGGCCCTGCCCCAGTTTGTCGGACAGCACCTGCGAGATGCGGCTGCGTGCGATCTGCGACCCGGTGACGCCTTCGACCTCGACCGTGTCGGCGCGGACCAGCAGGCGGCCTTCGGCAAGTTCGCCCAAAGCCTCGAGCCCGGCCAGCACGCGGACCGGCCAGCCATCGGGCAGGTCATTGTCGAGCCGTGTGGCGGAATAGACCTTGCCCACGCCGAAGCGGGCCTTGGCATAGCTGGTGGTGGCGTTGCGCAGCAACTCGTCCGTGACGCGCCCCCGCAACTCGACCCGGCCATCGGCGGACAAGGTGGCGGTGAATTCGGCAGGCCCAAGGGCCGCGTCGGTGGCGCGTTCCAGCGTGGCGGTCAGCGAGAACACCTCGGGCAGGGCCGAGTCCAGCTCGCCTACGATGCGGTCGAAGTCGGACTGTGACACAGAGTCGGCGGCGACCAGCGAGACATCGGCATCGGAAAAGGTGATGGTCGCGGCACCAAGCGACGTGACGGCGGTGATGGCGGTGGCAACGGCATCGGCCCAGCTGGGGGTGGGGACGCCAAGGCCGACGATGCAGCTTGGCCGGCCCGGCACACCGGCGGCCATGCCTGCGGCAATGATGCGGGCGCGGGCGCGGTCGGTGTCGGCGGCGCAGGCATCAAAGCGCGCACCCTGTTCATCGAGCACGAAGCGCAGGGTAAAGGGGGTCAGCACCGGACGCGGGGCCGAGATGTCGATGGACACCTGCAGCCCTTCGGGCCGGGCGTTGTTCAGCTCGTTCGTCAGGCGGCGCTGCTCTTCGGCGCTGGTGGCGATGGCAGTGACGCTGACCCGGCCCGCCGCGACCGAGACCTTGGACCGCGGCAGGCGTTTGACCGCCTCCATCCCGAAGGCAAAGGCTGCGTCCCAGCCTTCGGGCGCGGGATAGGCGGCGGTTTCCAGCATGTCGGAGATGGCGCCGTCAGACCGCAAGGCGCGCGCTTCGGTCAGCAGCGCCTCGGCGGAATCGCTGGTGGGCAGCAGGCCGATCAGCTGGATGCCATCATCATTGCGCAGCATTTCGACCGAGAACTTTGGGGCCTCGATCGCCTTGACCGGGGTGACATCCAGCATGTCGCGCACGCGCGAGGCGTCGATGACGGTGCCCGCCAGATTGACGGCGCGGAAGCGCGCGGCCTCATTCGGGGCGGTGCCGATCAGGTGCAGTTGCAGACCGTCGGCCTCTGCCGCGGCCCAGGTGATGCCAGCATCGAGCAGGCGCGAGGTGACGAGCTGTTCCGAGCGGGATTCGATCCACAGGGCCGAGGCCCAGGCGGCGAAGGCGGCCACCACACCGGCCCCCGAGACCGCAGCAAGGGCGATGACGCCATGCGGCAGGTGGCCGCTGTCAAGCTGCGCCCGCGTGGTGGACATCAGGGCGGTGGTGCGAAGAAGCAGGCGCTTGGGCAAGGCTCGGTTCCTGACTGAAGATCCTGACCGGGCCTTGGCCGACGGGCAGGGAGGCGCGGCCAGTTGACCGGTGATTCCCTTGCCGGTTTAAAAGCCGCAGCCGCCGTGATCAATCAAAGTGCGGCGGCGGCGGCAAGAAACAGCGCAACGATCAGCCCGGCGTCGCGGTTCGCGCGGAACTGGGTCAGGCAGGAGGCAGGGTCATCGACGCGCAGCCGCGCCATCTGCCGCACCATATGCCAGCCAAAGGCCCAGACCCCGCCAAGGGCGAGCGCCAGCTGCAACGGATCGCGCGTGGGCAAAAGGGCGAGGATCACCGCCAAGGCCATCAGCGCCACGGTGGAGAGCAGGAACAGCTTCAGCCACCACGCCGTATGGGTGCCAAACAGCCGGGCGGTGGATTTGACGCCGATCAGGGCATCATCCTCGCGGTCCTGATGGGCATAGATCGTGTCGTAATAGAGCGTCCATGTGATGCCGGACGCATAGAGCACCACTGCCGCCGGCGGCACCGTGCCTGCATGGGCCGCCCAGGCCAGAACCGCGCCCCAGTTGAACGCGAGCCCCAGAAACAGCTGCGGCCACCATGTGAAGCGCTTGGCAAAGGGGTAGATCGCCACCAGGGCCAGCGAGGCGATGCCAAGGCCGATGGCCAGCCAGTTGTAGCTGAACAGGATGAGCGCGGCGAGGGCCGCCTGCACCGCCATCCAGATCAGCGCCTGGCGCACCGAAACCTGACCCGAGGGAATCGGGCGCGACCGGGTGCGGGCCACTTTCCCGTCGATGTGGCGGTCGGTGATGTCGTTCCAGGTGCAGCCCGCGCCGCGCATGAGGAACGCCCCGGCGCCGCAGCTGACCGCCAGCCACAGATCCCAGAGGCGGTAGCCATCCACCGCCGCGGCAAGCGCGATGCCCCAGAAGCAGGGGATCAGCAAGAGCCAGGTGCCGATGGGCCGGTCCGCGCGGCTGAGCCGAAGGTAGGGACGGGTGGGGGGCGGCGCGTAGAGGTCGACCCAGTTGTCCTTTGGCGCGTCGGCTACAGGGCCGGAAGATTGGCCGGAGGATGGTCCGGGCGATTGGCTGTGCGCCACCTCTGGCATTTCCGGGAATTGGGTCATAGCGTGGGGCCTATGGATACAAAGGTCAGACTCTATGTAGATCAGCCCTTGGGCGCGGGGCAAGCCGTGGCGGTCGGCCCCGAGCAGGCGACCTATCTGTTTGCGGTGATGCGTCTGGCCGTGGGGGCAGGGGTGTTGCTGTTCAACGGGCGGGATGGCGAATGGCTGGCGCGGGTGGTGGATGCGGGCAAGCGGCGCGGGGCCCTGGTGTGCGAAGCGCAGACCCGGGCCTTGCAGTTGCCGCCCGACCTGTGGCTGCTGTTTTCGCCGGTCCGCAAGGAGCGCACCAATTTCATCGTGGAAAAGGCGGTGGAGCTGGGGGTGTCGCGGCTGATGCCGGTGACCACGCGGTTCACGCAAAGCGAGCGCTGGCGGCAGGACAAGCAGCTGGCCCATGCGATCGAGGCGGCCGAGCAATGCGGGGCCACATCGGTACCACAGGTGGGCGATGTGCAGCCGCTGGAGCGCGCGCTGGCGGGCTGGCCCGAGGGGCGGGTGCTGATCTGGGCCGATGAGGCGCTGGCGGGGTCCGGGACGGGCGCTGCGGCCCTGACGGGCGTTGACGCGGGTACCCAAGGCGCGATTCTGATCGGGCCGGAGGGTGGGTTTTCCGACGACGAAAAGGCGCTGCTGCGCGGCCTGCCCTTTGTGCGGCCCATCAGCCTGGGTCCGCGCATCCTGCGTGCCGAGACAGCGGCGGTGGCGGCGCTGGTGTTGTGGCAGATGGCCGCAGGGGACTGGCGATGATCCGCCCCGAGGCGCAGGCCGCGCTGTGGCGCTGGCGCGAGGTGGCTGTGGGCGTGGCGGTGCTGGGCTTTGGCCTGTGGCTGATGCGGCTGGGGGGCTATCTGTTGCTTCCCTTGGGCGCGGCGGTGGGCCTGGGCGGCGTGGCTCTGGGCGTGCTGGCCTGGCGGCGGCTGCGCTTTGTGCCGGTGGGCGAGGCCCCGGGCGTGGTGCAGGTGGATGAGGGGCAGGTCAGCTATATGGGCCCGCAGGTGGGCGGCTTTGTGTCGTTGCGCGATCTGGCAGAGCTGCGGCTGATTTCGATGCGCGGGCGGCGGCTGTGGCGGTTGAAGCAGACCGACGGGCAGGCCCTGCTGATTCCGGTCGAGGCGGCGGGGGCCGAGGCGCTGTTCGACGCGTTTTCCAGCCTGCCGGGGTTGTCGAGCGCCGATCTGCTGGCGGCGCTGGCCCCAGTGCCCGGCACTGGCAGCCGCGCAGTGATGGCGGGTGGCGAAAACCGGGTGGTCTGGCGCAGGGCCGGGCGCGGGGTGGTGGCGCAAGGCGGCGCGCGCCCGGCGGACCAATAACGTTTTGTGATATGTCGCCGCTGCTGCATCGCGCCGTCTTGACTCGGGCCACGGCGCAAGACACCTGTGAGGCGCAAACCCAGTGACCACAGCCGGAGCCTGAAGCCCATGTCCATTCCACAATCCGGCGGCGGTCAGATCGAGTCTTTTCATCAGCTGGCAGAGCTGATGGAATCGGGCAACAAGCCGAAATCCGACTGGCGCATCGGCACCGAGCATGAAAAATTCGGCTGGCTGGAGGGCAGCCATGCGCCCTTGCCTTATGCGGGCGACCGTTCAATCTCGGCCCTGTTCGCGGGCCTTGAGGCGCGCTTTGGCTGGACTCCGGTGCGCGAGGCCGGCAATGTGATCGGCCTGCACCGCAACGGGGCCAATATCAGCCTGGAACCCGGCGGGCAGTTCGAATTGTCGGGGGCCATGATGTCCGACATGCACGAGACGGCGGCAGAGCTGCGCCTGCATCTGGACGAGGTGGCAGAAATTGCCGGGCCGATGGGTGTGCGCTTCATGGGGATCGGCGCCGCGCCGGAATGGACCCATGCGCAAATGCCGGTGATGCCCAAGGGCCGCTACCGGCTGATGACCGATTACATGGGCCGCGTCGGCACCCATGGCACGCAGATGATGTACCGCACCTCGACCGTGCAGGTGAACCTCGACTACGCGTCTGAGGCGGATATGGTGAAAAAGCTGCGGGTGGCGCTTGCGCTGCAGCCGGTGGCGACGGCGCTGTTTGCGTCCAGCCCGTTTTTTGATGGCAAGCCCAATGACCACCGCAGCTGGCGCAGCCGGATCTGGCGGGGGCTGGATGACAGCCGCACGGGGATGCTGCCGTTTGCCTTTGATGAGGGCTTCGGCTTTCAGGCCTATGTCGACTGGGTGCTGGATGTGCCGATGTATTTCGTCTACCGCGACGGGACGTACATCAACGCTTTGGGCCAGTCGTTCCGCGATTTCCTGAAAGGTGAGTTGCCGGCGCTGCCGGGCGAATTGCCCACCCTGTCGGACTGGGCTGACCATATGACCACGGTGTTCCCCGAGGCGCGTGTCAAGAAATACATCGAAATGCGCGGGGCCGATTGCGGGGATGAGGCGCATATCAACGCGCTGCCCGCCTTCTGGCTGGGGCTGATGTATGACCAGTCTGCGCTGGATGCGGCGTGGGATCTGGTCAAAGGGTTTGATGCGGCCACCCGCGAAGGCTTGCGCGTTGCAGCCTCGGTCTCTGCCCTGAAGGGCGAGGCGGATGGGGTGCGGCTGGAGGCGCTGGCACGCGCGGCGGTGGCGCTGTCGCAGGCGGGGCTGGTGGCGCGTGGGCTTGGCGAAGAGATCTATCTTGGGCCTTTGCACCGGTCGCTGGCTGAGGGCGAAGTGCAGGCAGACCGCTGGCTGCGGTTGTATGAAACGGAATGGGATCGCTCACTGACCCCGATCTATCAGGCGGCCAGCCTCTGAAGGGGGCCAGCCCCCCGTGTGGAACGCATTGCCGAGGAGACGCGGCGCAGCCCGCGCGACGAGATAAAAACAACGCGGCGCAGCCGCTCTATCGGATCAGCTGTCGAAGGCGGGCACGGCGGTAGGGGGTTATTTCTTGCCGATCCTTGGCTCGGTGCCCCGACGCAGGCGCGCGATGTTGGTGCTGTGGCGGGCGAAGATCAGCGCACCCAGGATGATGGACAGCAAGGTCATCTGCGGGTAGCCCAGCACCGCCAGCCAGACCGGGGCCAGGGCGGCGGCGACCAGTGCCGAAAGCGACGAGATGCGGCTGATGGCGGCCGTCACCGCCCAGGTGGCGCAGGCGGCAAGGCCGACGGGCCAGGCGAGTGCCAGCAGCGTGCCGAGGAAGGTGGCCACACCCTTGCCGCCCTTGAACCCCAGCCAGACCGGGAACAGGTGGCCAAGAAAGCTGAACAACGCCGCCACCTGAGCAGCATCCGGCCCCACCACCGCGCGGGCGATCAGCACGGCGATGCCGCCTTTGCCCGCGTCCAGCAGCAGGGTGGCAAGGGCCGCAGGTTTGTTGCCGGTGCGCAGCACATTGGTGGCCCCGATATTGCCGGAGCCTATGGCGCGCAGATCGCCCAGACCGAACAGGCGGGTGATGACCACGCCAAAGGGCACCGAGCCCAACAGATAGGCAAGGGCGGCGGTCAGGGCCAGCACCAACGGCGCAGAGGTGAAGTCGGGCATTTCGCTTTAGGCTCCGTAAACCTGATGGCCGGCGACAAAGGTTGCCAGAACCTTACCCTCCATCCGTGTGCCGTCAAAGGGCGTGTTTTTCGATTTCGACTGGAGGGTGAAGCGGTCAAGCACGAAGGGCGTGTCGGGGTTGAACAGGACAAGGTCAGCAGGGGCACCCTCCACCATACGGCCCTGCGGCAGGCCAAGGCGGCGGGCGGGGTTCAGCGACAGGGCGCGGAACAGTTGTGGCAGTGACAGTTGGCCCGCGTGCAGCAGGCGCAGGGCGGCGGGGAGCAGGGTCTGCAGGCCCACGGCGCCGCTGGCGGCGTCTTCAAACGGCAGGCGTTTGGATTCTTCGTCTGCGGGCGTGTGGAAGCTGCCGATCACGTCGATCAGACCGCTTGCCACCGCGTCGATCATCGCCAGACGGTCATCTTCGGAGCGCAGGGGCGGGGTGAGCTTGAAGAAGGTGCGGTAATCGCCCACGTCGAATTCGTTCAGCGTCAGATGGTGGATCGACACGCCTGCGGTCACGTCCAGCCCATTGGCCTTGGCGCGTTCCAGCGCGGGCAGGCTGCGGGCGGTGGTGATCTGGTCGGCGTGGTAGCGCGCGCCTGTCATCTCGATCAGGCCAAGGTCGCGGTCCAGCCCGATGCGTTCGGCCATCGGATGCACCGCCGGGATGCCGCGCAATGATGCGAACTTGCCGCTGGTGGCGGCGGCCCCGTGCGACAGCCCCGGTTCCTGCGGGTGGCCGATGACCAGTGCGCCCAGGCTGCGGGCGTAGGTGAGGGCGCGCGACAGCACCTTGGGGTCGGTGGTGACGCGGGTGGCGTCGGTGAAGGCGATGGCCCCGGCGTCGAGCAGAAAGCCGATCTCGGTCATTTCGCGCCCGTCGCGCCCCTTGGTCAGGGCCGCCATATGGCGGATGCGCACCGGCGACGCCTCTGCCGCGCGGCGGGTGACGAATTCCAGCACCTCGGGCGTGTCGATGGCGGGCGTGGTGTCGGGGCGGGCGATGATCGTCGTGACGCCGCCCGCCGCTGCCGCAAGACCGGCGGAGCGGAAGGATTCCTTGTGCCGTTCGCCAGGTTCGCCGATCTTTACGCCCCAGTCGATAATGCCTGGGGCAAGGCAGGCCCCGCCGCAGTCGATGACCTGCGCGCCCTTGGGGGCCGAGGCCGCGCCGATGGCGGCGATCTGACCGGCGTCGATGATCACATTGCCTAAGATGATGGTATCGCCTTCGGGGTCGATGATGCGGGCGTTTTCCAAAAACAGGGTCATCGGCGGGCCTTTGTGCAGCAGAGGGGTCATCGCAGTCCTTCCGTCAGGCGGGCCGCATCGTCGGCGGGGGAGGCGAGGTATTTGATCAGGTGCTTGTCACCCGTGGTGGTGGTGACCTGGACCGAGCCGAAGAAGGGCCGCGCGGTCTTGATCTGGACGCGCGGCACGGTCAGCCCGCGCGGGCCGATCAAGCGGTGCGAGGTCAGATACCACAGATCGGTCAGCGCTTCGGAGGCGACGTAGGCGGCGCGGGCGGCGATGGCGAGGGCCGCGCCGATGGGGCCCATGACCGGATAGGGGTTGCCCTGCCACAGCAGCCACAGGCCGACCGCTGCACCCAGCACGACCGCCATGATCAGATGCGCGCGCCAGTAGGTCAGGCGGTCGGGGGTGAAGGTGGCCAGAAGCGTTTCGCCTTCGTTGAGGACAGGCGCTGTCATCCGGCCCCCCAGATGAACAGGGCGACAAAGATCGCCAGCAGGATCAGCACCACCGTGGCCACCCGGCCCGACATCGCGGCGTCAGAGGGGCGTTTGGCGGTTTGGACCGGGAGAATGTCGGCTTCGGGGTTATAGGGGGCCATGCCGATGCGGGCGGGGGAGGGCACCTCGTCATACCGCCCGATCAGTTGCAGGGGCGGGCGGGGCGACAGGCTGCCCTGGCCAAGCGCGGCGCGGAAGACCAGCAGCAGCGGGCCGCGCAGGGCATCAAGGGTGGCTGCGTCGGCGGCGAGGCTTTCCTCGGCGATGCCCTGACCTTCGGCCAGATAGCGCGACAGCCCATATTCGGTGAAGGCGTCGGCGTCGAGCAGTTCGGTGTGGGCGGGGTCGACCGCGTTGACGCCCATGGCATCCGCCAGCGGGCCGCGCGCGAAGGCTTCGGCTTCGCTTTCGGGCAGGTTGATGGCGAAGACCCAGACGCAACGCTCAAAGCCCGGGGGGATGGTGAGTGTATCGGTCATGCCATCACCCCCGCAGCCTTGGCCCCACGGTCGGCGCGCAGGTTGCGGGCCAGAAGGTCCATGCAGGCCATGCGCACGGCGACGCCCATTTCGACCTGTTCCTGAATGACCGATCGGTTGATGTCATCGGCCAGTTCGCCGTCAATCTCGACCCCGCGGTTCATCGGGCCGGGGTGCATGACGATGGCATCGGGCTTGGCGTGGGTCAGTTTTTCGGCGTCCAAGCCATAGCGGTGGTAGTATTCGCGTTCCGACGGGATGAAGCCGCCATCCATCCGTTCGCGTTGCAGGCGCAGCATCATCACCACATCGGCGCCTTCCAGACCTTTGCGCATGTCGTCAAACAGCTCGCAGCCGAACTCACCCACGCCGGCGGGCATCAGGGTGGGGGGGGCAATCAGGCGGATGCGGTTTTCCATCTTGCCCAGCAGGATCAGGTTTGACCGCGCGACCCGGCTGTGCGCGATATCGCCGCAGATGGCCACGGTCAGGCGCTGGATGCGGCCCTTGGCGCGGCGGATGGTGAGGGCGTCGAGCAGGGCTTGGGTGGGATGTTCATGCCGCCCGTCGCCTGCGTTCAGCACCGCGCAATTCACCTTTGACGCCAGCAGGTTGACCGCGCCGGAAGACCCGTGCCGCACCACCAGCAGATCGGGGTGCATGGCGTTCAGCGTCATGGCGGTGTCGATCAGCGTCTCGCCCTTTTTCACGCTGCTTTGCGCGACCGACATGTTCATCACATCTGCCCCCAGCCGTTTGCCCGCCAGCTCGAAACTGGCCTGCGTGCGGGTGGAGTTTTCAAAGAACATGTTGATCTGCGTCATGCCCGCCAGCGCGTCGGATTGTTTGACGGTGCGGCGGTTCAGATCGACATAGCGGTCCGCCAGATCGAGGATGGCGAGGATTTCCTGCGGCGAGAGATGCTCGATTCCCAGCAGATGGCGTGCGCGGAACATCAGGGTCTCCTTACGACTGGCTGCGGGTTTGGGGTGCTTATGCCAAAGGGGCGCGCAATGGGCAACGGTGATCCGTCCCTTGCGGGCGCGGGGGCGCGGGCCTACCCTTTGCGGCATGGGAATCGCACAAGACATTCTGTCGGACTGGCATGCCGCGCAGGCGGCGCTGCTGTGGCAGGTGGATCTGGGCATTGACGAATGGCTGCTGGATGACCCGCTGAACCGCTATGACCTGCCCGAGGCCGTGAAACCTGCGCCGATGGTGGCCCCGGCGGGGGCGGCCCCCCCGGTGGCGCGTGTGGCCGCCACGGTGGTGCTGCCCGAGGCCGTGAAGGTGGATGCCGTGGCCGAAGCTGCGGCACTGGCCGCGCGGGCGGCGACGCTGGACGATTTGCGCGCCGCGATGGCCGGCTTTGAGCATTGCGAGCTGCGGCGGGGCGCGCGCAACATGGTGTTTGCCGATGGTGTACCCGGCGCGCGGGTGATGATTTTAGGCGAGGCACCGGGGGCGGAGGAAGACCGTGAGGGACGGCCTTTTGTGGGCCGTGCCGGGGCTTTGCTGGATGATATGTTCGATGCGATCGGCCTGTCGCGCAGTGCCGAGGATGCGCAGGCGGGGCTGTATCTGGCGCATGTGCTGCCGTGGCGCTGTCTGGGGGGTGGCGCGCCTTTGGCAGAGGATGTTGCCATGATGCGGCCGTTTGTGATGCGTCATATCGAGCTGGTGGCCCCGGAAGTGATTGTGGTCATGGGCAACACGCCTCTGTCTGCGCTTACGGGTTTGCAGGGCATCGCACGGCTGCGGGGGCAGTGGCAGACGTTCGGGGGGAAGGCGGTTTTGCCGATGATCCATCCGGACGGCCTGTTGCGCACGCCCATGGCCAAGCGCGAGGCATGGGAAGATCTGCTGGCGCTGGAGGCGCGGTTGGTAAAATGAGCCGGATTGACGAGACCAAGGACTTTATCCCGGTGCGGATCGCGGTGCTGACCGTGAGCGACACCCGCACCGCGGCCGATGACCGGTCGGGCGATACGCTGGTGGAACGGATCGCGGGCGCGGGGCATGTGCTGGCGGCGCGGGGGATTGTGAGCGATGAACGGGCGCTGATTGCGGCGCAGTTGCGCGACTGGATCGCGGATGCGGCTGTCGATGTCATCCTGACCACCGGGGGCACCGGCCTGACGGGCCGCGATGTGACGGTCGAGGCGCACCGCGATGTCTATGAGAAAGAGATCGAGGCGTTCGGCACGGTGTTCACCATCGTGTCGATGCAAAAGATCGGCACCTCGGCCGTGCAAAGCCGCGCCTGTGGTGGTGTGGCGGGCGGCACCTATCTGTTTGCGCTGCCGGGCAGCCCGGGGGCCTGCCGCGACGCCTGGGACGAGATTTTGCGCTGGCAGCTGGATATCCGGCACCGGCCCTGCAACTTTGTCGAGATCATGCCCCGGCTGGACGAACATCTGCGCCGGAAATAGCGACGGAACGGCCCGCCCGGAGCGTAACAGCCTTGTGGCTGGACGCGAACCCTTGCCGCGTTACTATTTTAATGTCCTTTGACCCGGAGCTTTCATGCGATTTCTGGCGCGTTCCCTGACCGGCCTGTTTCTGGCCGCCCTGACATTGGGGCTGCTGGCAATTGGGGCCAGTCTGATCGCGGGGGCGCTGTCGGAAAGGCTGTCGACCGAACGGCCCGCGCAGCCCGCGCGCGAACGGGTGTTTTCCGCCAATGTGCAGACGGTGACGCCGGGTGTGCTGACCCCGCAGACGGTGGCCTTTGGCGAGATCCGGTCGCGCCGCACGCTGGAACTGCGTGCGCCAAGGGGTGGGCGCGTGCTGGAGATAGCGGACGGGGTCGAGGACGGGGCCACCGTGACCCAAGGGCAGGTGCTGGTACGGCTGGACCCGGCGGATGCTACATCGGCCCGCGATCTGGCACAGGCGGGGGTGAGCGAGGCCGAGGCCGAGGTGCGCGACGGCGACCGAGGCCTGCTGCTGGCGCGTGACGATCTGGCGGCGGCGGACGCACAGGCAAACCTGCGGCGTCAGGCGCTGACCCGGCAGGAGGATCTGCTGGCCCGGGGTGTGGGATCGGCGGCGGCGGTGGAAACGGCGGCGCTTGCGCTGTCATCGGCAGAGCAGGCGACCTTGTCGCGCCGGTCTGCGCTGGCGCAGGCCGAGGCGCGGGTGGATCAGGCGGCGTCCGGTCTGACCCGGGCGCGCATCGCGCTGGCCGAGGCAGAGCGCGCGCTGGATGATACCGTGATCCGCGCCAGTTTCACGGGTCGGCTGAACGGGGTGACCGTGGTGGCGGGCGGGCTGGTCGGGGCCAATGAACGGCTGGCCGAACTGATCGACCCGGACCGGCTGGAAGTGTCGTTCCGCCTGTCGACCGCGCAGTTTTCGCGGCTGCTGGATGATCAGGGCAGCCTGATTGCCGCGCCGGTTGCGGTGTCGCTGGATGTGCTGGGGGCCGAAATTGCGGCCGTGGGCCGGGTCGATCGGGTGGGCGCCGCTGTGGGCGAAGGCGCAACGGGGCGGCTGATCTATGCCGCGCTGGACGCGGCGCGTGGTTTCCGGCCCGGTGATTTTGTCACCGTGGCGATTGCCGAGCCCGAGGTGGCGGGCGTGGCGCTGTTGCCTGCCACGGCGGTGGACAGCACCGGCGGCATTCTGGTGGTCGGGGCCGAAGACCGGCTGGAAGTGCAGGTGGTGCCGGTTCTGCGGCGGCAGGGTGATGATGTGATCGTCGATGTGCGCGGCATTGCCGGGCGCGAGGTGGTTGTGGAACGCTCGCCGTTGCTGGGGGCGGGGATCAGGATCAACCCGATCCGCCCGGGGTCCACCGCAACTGACGCGTCACCGGATGCCCGCGCGCAGGTGCAGCCCGCCGCATTGACCGAAACCATCCAGCTTACCCCCGAACGGCGGGCCGGGCTGATTGCCTTTGTCGAGGGCAATGCCCGGATGCCGGATGAGGCCAAGGCGCGGATGCTGGAGCAGCTGGCGCAGGATCAGGTGCCCGCGCAGGTGGTGACGCGGCTTGAAGACCGGATGGGGGGCTGAGGCATGGCAAAGCCTATCCCGGCCAGCGGTGGCGGTCTGATTTCCTATTTCACCCGGCACCGGACGCTGGCGAACCTGCTGTTGGTGTTGATGATCGTGGCCGGGCTGGTTTCGGCCTCGCGCATCCGGGCGCAGTACTTTCCCGATGTCATCATCAGCCAGATCGACGTGTCGGTGGCCTGGAGCGGGGCCGGGGCCGAGGATGTGGACCGCGCCATCGTGCAGGTGCTGGAATCGGCGCTGCTGACGGTGGATGGCGTGGCCGACATCGAATCCCGCGCGAATGAGGGGTCGGCCCGGATTTCGATGGAGTTCGAGCCGGGCATGGATTTGGCGCAGGCGGTCGAGGATGTGCAGACGGCGGTCAATTCGGTGTCGAACTTGCCGGATGAGGCCGAAGAGCCGGTGATCCGCCGCAGCCAGTGGCGCGATCAGGTGACGGATGTGGTGATCACGGGGCCGGTAGGGGTGGATCAGCTGGGACGGTTTGCCGATGAATTCGTGGGCCGGCTGTTTCAGGCGGGGGTGACGCGCACCACGATCCGCGGCATGGCGGACCCCGAGACCGTGGTCGAGGTGCCTTCGGTCGCGCTGATCCGGCATGACATCACCATGCGCGAGATTGCCACGGCGATTGGCGCGGCGGTGCAGACCAACCCGGCGGGCAATGTCGGCGACGGGTCGGCGCGGGTGCGGACCGGGTCGGAACGACGCTCGGCGGCCGAGATCGGCAGCGTGGTGCTGCGCAGTCTGCCGGATGGCACCAAGCTGACGGTCGGCGATATTGCGACCGTTACCGCCATCGGGGCCGATTCCGGGCGGGCGAGTTTTGTCGGTGTGAACCCGGCGATGACCGTGCGGGTGGACCGCAATGCCGACGGCGATGCCATCCGCATGCAGGCCAGTGTCCAGGATGTGGCGGATGAACTGCAGCTGACGCTGCCACCGGGGGTGACGGTCGATCTGGTGCGGGCGCGGGCGGAACAGATTACCGACCGATTGTACCTGCTTTTGGACAACGCGCTGAGCGGGCTGGCGCTGGTGGTGGTGCTGCTGTTTTTGTTCCTGAACGCGCGGACGGCGCTGTGGGTGGCGGCCGGGATTCCGGTGGCGATGCTGGCGGCGGTGGCGGTGATGTATGCGGCCGGGCTGACGCTGAACATGATGTCGCTGTTTGCGCTGATCATCATGCTGGGGATCGTGGTGGATGATGCCATCGTGGTGGGCGAACACGCCGATTATCGCGGCCGGACCTTGGGCGAAGATCCGGTGGTTGCCGCCGAACGCGGAGCTTTGCGGATGGCGCAGCCGGTGGTGGCGTCGAGCCTGACCACGGTGATCGCGTTCTTTGGGCTTGTGGCGATTGGTGGGCGGTTTGGCGATCTGATCAGCGATATTCCATTCACGGTGATTGCGGTGCTGATCGCATCGCTGGTGGAGTGTTTTCTGATCTTGCCCAACCACATGGCGCATGCCATTGCGGCGGCGCGGGTCGAAAAGTGGTATGACTGGCCGTCGCGGCAGGTGAACCGGGGCATGGTCTGGTTGGGCCGGCATGCTGTCAGACCGCTGATGCGGCTGATCCTTGTGGCGCGCTATCCGGTGCTGGCGGGGGCGGTTTGTCTGCTGGCCGCGTCGGCTGCGCTGTTCATTCGGGGCGATCTGCCATTCCGGTTTTTCAACGCGCCGGAACAGGCGTCGGTCACCGGCAATTTCTCGATGCTGCCGGGGGCAGCGCGCAGCGATACGCTGGAGATGATGCGCGAGGTGCAGCGCGCGGCGGAGGCGGTGGGTGCGCGGTTTGAGGCCGAACATGGTATGAACCCGATCACCTTTGCCATGGCCGAAATCGGCGGGTCTGGCGGGCGCGGGCTGGCCAGTGCCGAGGGCAAGGATGCCGACCAGCTGGGCAGCATCTCGATCGAGCTGATCGACCCGGATTTGCGCCCCTATTCCAGCAATGTGTTCGTGCAGGCCCTGCAGGAAGAGGTGCGTGGCCATCCGTTGATGGAAGAGCTGTCGTTCCGGGGCGGGCGCTTTGGCCCGGGCGGCGATGCGCTGGCGGTTGATCTGTTCGGGGCCGAGGCGGGCGAGCTGAAGGCCGCAGCCGAAGCGTTGAAAACCCGGCTGGCGGTTTATCCGGAAGTGTCGGCGCTGGAGGATTCGCTGGCCTATGACAAGGAAGAGCTGATCCTGAACCTGACCCCGCTGGGGCAATCGCTGGGATTCACGATTGATGAGCTGGGCCGCACCTTGCGCGACCGGCTGAACGGGATCGAGGCGGCCACCTATCCCGATGGGCTGCGGTCGGTGTCGATCCGGCTGGAACTGCCCCGCCATGAGCTGACGGCGGATTTTCTGGACGCCACGCTGATGCGCACCCCCAGCGGCAACTATGTGCCTCTGGCCGATATCGTGACGGTGGAACAGATGGCCGGGTTTTCCACCATCCGCCGCGAGAACGGGTTGCGGATCGTGTCAGTCTCCGGCGATCTGGCCGAAGATGACCCGGCGCGGGCGGCAGAGATTCAGGCGACCATCCGCGAAACGATCCTGCCCGAGATCGAGCAGCAATTCGGGATTGAAAGCCGTCAGGGCGGGTTGGTGCAGCAACAGAACGAATTCCTGAGTGATGCCGGGTCTGCCGTTATTCTGTGCCTGCTGGGGATTTACCTGTGCCTTGCCTGGATCTTTGCCAGCTGGACCCGGCCCTTGGTGGTGATGTCGGTGATACCCTTTGGCCTGATCGGGGCGATGTGGGGGCATTTCCACTGGGGGGTGCCGCTGTCTCTGTTCTCGGTCGTTGGGCTGATCGGGATGTCGGGGATCATCATCAACGATTCTATCGTGCTGGTGTCGACGATTGACGAGTATTCCGAAAAGCGTGGGCTGTTCCCGGCGATTGTCGACGGGGTGGCAGAGCGGTTCCGCGCCGTGCTGCTGACCACCTTGACCACGGTGATCGGGTTGTCGCCGCTGCTGTTCGAGGGCAGTTCGCAGGCCGAATTCCTGAAACCTACGGTGATCACGCTGGTTTACGGACTGGCCTTTGGCATGTTTCTGGTGCTGATCATGGTGCCCGCGCTGATGGCGGTGCAGGCGGATATCGCAAAGATGTTCCGGGCGCTGTCACGGGGCTTGCGTGCGGATACGTCGCGGGGGCCGCGCGGGGTGCTGATGGGGGCGGGGGCGGTGCTGGGGGTGCTGTTTGCGATCACGTTGGCCCCGGCGCTGCTGGATGGCTGGTTGGGCGGTGCCCTGCCTGCGATGCCGGTGGGCACGGCGTTTGGCCTCTTTGCGCTGGGGGCGGCGGTGGTGAGTTTTGCGGCGTTCTGGCTGGCCCGTCTGGTGCCCGCAAAACGCTAGCGGAACACGCCTTCAGCCCGCCGGGCAGCCGCGGATTTCCACCGCGCGGCCCTGACCACCGATCACGGTCACCACCATGGCAGAGCGGTTCAGCGCGAAGGGCTGGCCCGAGGGTGGGACCATTTCGGCCGTGGCCGTCAGGCTGCGCCCATCACGGCTGACCTGTGCTTCTGACACCCAGACATTGGCGATGCCCGATTCGAACACCACCGCCTCCTGGCGTCCTTGCACCGGAAGCTCCATCCGGGCGGTGACGCGCATGCCATCGCGGATCGGTTCGATCTGGCAGGTGATGCGGGTCAGCCCTGCCTCGGCCGCAGTGGCGGGGCGGGCGCGCAGGGCGGCGTTGATGGTGCCGTCAGACTGCCCGGGCGCGGCCAGTGCGCTGCCCAGCAGCAGCGTGGTCGGAATGCAGATGTCCTTGCACACGCCCAGATCTATCGACGCCTGCAGCCGGACCGGCTTGCGCGGGTCTTTCGGGGTGACCTCGATCGGCAGCACCAGCTCGTCATGGTAGCCGACGGTCTGCATGCCATTGGTGCGGAACACGTCGGGCGCAGGCCAATGAAATCGTACCGAGCCCACGTTTTCCGATCCGGTCCAGTCAAACTGCGGCGGTATGCCCGCGTCGCCCGGCGCGCGCCAATAGGTTTTCCAGTCGGGGGCCAGTTGCAGATGCAGCGCCGCCATATGGGTGCCGGTCGCGGTTTGCCAGCCAGAGCGGAACTCGCCGCGCACCACGTCGGATTGCACCTGCGCGAAACCGGCGGTGGGGGCGAGGGCGAGGCAAAGGGCAAGGGCTTTTATCATGGATCGGAAGATAAGCACTGGCCCCGGAATGGGAAGTCACAAAGACGGGAAGGCATTGTAGCACTTGGCTCTTGAGACACTGCTGCATCCGGCTCATGTTGAACAGAGTGACAGGTGGGAGTGGCGAAGATGGATCTTGGCGGCAAACTGTTGATTGCGATGCCCGGCATGGGGGATGCGCGCTTTGACCGCAGCGTCATCCTGATCTGCGCCCATTCCGACGATGGTGCGATGGGGCTGATCGTGAACAAACCGACCCCGGATCTGAACTTTGCCGGGCTGCTGGATCATCTGGACATTTCGCGCGCGCCGGAAGGGCGCGACATCCGCGTGCATTTTGGTGGCCCGGTGGAGCGGGGGCGGGGCTTTGTGCTGCATTCCCCTGATTATCCGCGCGGGCCTGCGACGATGGCGGTGCCGGGCGGGTTTCTGATGACCGCTACGCTGGATATTCTGGAATCGCTGGCGCGGGGCGAGGGGCCGGATGCGGCGCTGCTGGCGCTGGGCTATTCCGGCTGGGGGCCGGGGCAGCTGGAGGATGAGATTTCGCGCAATGACTGGTTGCTGGCGGATGCGCCCGCCGATCTGATCTTTGCCGCCGATGACAGTGCGAAGTGGGTCAAGGCGTTGAAAACGCTTGGCATCGACCCGCTGACGCTGTCTGCGACAGCGGGGCATGCCTGAGGTTATTCGCCGTAGGGCACCCAGACGGTTTTCACCGCCGTTGCGTGGCGCAGAAAAGCGCGGCCCTCGGCATCGGGCGCGAACCAGTCGCGGGCGCGGGTGTTGTTGACCCAGGTGCGTTTGAGGTTGGTGGCGGATTCGGCCTCGATCATCTGCGAGATGTCGGAGGACGAAAAGCTCCAGACCGCGTCGATATCCATGTGGCCCGCCAAGGGTTTGGCAAGGTCGGTATGGGGGCCGGTGACGATGTTGACCACGCCTGCGGGCAGGTCAGAGGTTTCCAGCACCTGATAGAAATCGGTGGCCGACAGCGGGAAGGGGTGGGATGGCACCAGCACGCAGGTGTTGCCCATGGCGATCGCCGGGGCCATCACCGAGATCAGGCCCAACAGCGGGGCCTCATCCGGGCACAGGGCACCGATCACGCCGCAGGGTTCGTTCATCGCCAGGGCCACGCCGCGGAGGGGTACGGATTTCACCGCGCCGTCGAATTTGTCGGCCCATGCCGCATAGGTGAACAGCCGGGCAACGGCGGCCTCGACCTCTGCCGTGCCGGAGCTGCCGGTTTGTGCCTTGATCCGGGCGGCGAATTCTTCGGCGCGGGCTGACAGGTTTTCGGCGATGTAGAACAGGATCTGCGCGCGGGTGTGGGCGGTGCTGCGGGCCCAGCCTTTGGCGGCCTGCGCCGCCTCGACCGCGTTGCGGATGTCCTTGCGGTTGCCAAGGCCCACATGGCCCAGCAGCGCGCCTTTGGCGCTGTAGACCGGGGTGGAATAACCGCCATCGGGCCGGGCCTGCTTGCCGCCGATGAACAGCTTGGCGGTGCGGTCGAGGGTATCGACCGTGGCGGATTTGGGTGCGGGCATCGGGGCGACGGGTTTGAGCGCCGCCGCCTTGCCCTTGGGGCGCAGGTATGCAAGCAGCCCTTCCCAGCCGCCCTCACGCCCGAAGCCGCTTTCGCGCACGCCGCCGAAGCCTGCGGCGGCGTCGAACATATTGGTGCCGTTCACCCAGACCACCCCGGCCCGCAGCTTGGGCGCGATGTCCAGCGCAAGGTTCACATTTTCGGTCCAGACGGTGGCGGCAAGGCCATAGCGGGTGTTGTTGGCAAGCTCTACTGCTTCGGCCGGGGTGCGGAAGGTCATGCTGACCAGCACAGGGCCAAAGATTTCTTCCTGCATCAGGGTTGAGGCGGCTGACAGGCCGGTGATCAGGGTGGGCGGGTAGAAGCAGCCCTGCGGCAGGGGCGTGTCGGCGGTGTATTTTTCGCCATCCGAGGCATCGACCAGCCGGGTGATGGTGGCCAGTTGCACCGGGTCGACCACGGCACCCACGTCGATGCATTTGTCGAGCGGATCGCCGATGCGCAACCCATCCATCCGGCGTTTCAGCCGTGCGTGGAAGCGGTCGGCCACGCCTTCTTGCACCAGCAAGCGGCTGCCCGCACAGCAGACCTGCCCGCCGTTGAACCAGATGGCATCGACCAGCCCCTCGACCGCCGAGTCGATGTCTGCGTCGTCAAACACGATGTAGGGGGATTTTCCTCCCAACTCCAGCGTCAGGGCCTTGGCCGTTCCGGCGGTGGCGCGGCGGATGGCCTTGCCCACGGCGGTGGACCCGGTAAAGGCGATCTTGTCGACGCCCGGGTGTGCCACCAGTGCCGCCCCGGTGTCGCCATCGCCGGTGACGATGTTCAGCACGCCGGGGGGCAGGCCCGCCTCACGGCTGATGTCTGCAAACAGCAATGCGGTAAGCGGGGTGTATTCGGCGGGTTTGAGCACCACCGTATTGCCCGCTGCCAGTGCGGGGGCCACCTTCCACGCAAGCATCAGCAGCGGGAAGTTCCACGGGATGACCGCGCCGCAAACGCCCAAAGGCTCCATCCCCGGCAGCTCAGACGGGGCGAGCTGTGCAAGGCCCGCGTGATAGTAGAAATGCCGCGCGACGAGGGGCAGGTCGATGTCGCGGGATTCGCGGATGGGCTTGCCGTTGTCCATCGTTTCCAGCACTGCCAGCAGGCGGGCGTGTTTTTGTACCAGTCGGGCGAGGGCATAAAGGTATTGCGCGCGTTTATGGCCGGGCAGCCGCGCCCATTTGGGCTGCGCGCGGCGGGCAGCGGCGACAGCCGCATCAACGGTGGCGGCAGAGCCTTGGCTGACCTGCGCCAGCAGGGTGCCGGTGGCGGGGTTTTTCGTGTCAAACACCGCATCGGGCGTGGTGAAGCTGCCATTGATGAAGTGGCCAAAGCGCCGATCGCGCCGGGCCAGCCAATCCAGCGCTTCGGCATTGGATTCGGGGGCGGGGCCATAGGACATGGTGTCGAAGATTTCTTTGATTGTCATGGCCTTATCCCATCGCGTGGCGGTTGGCGGCGGAGTAGTGGCCGGTCAGGTGGTGATCCAGCTGGCGTTCGATATCGCCCAAGAGGCTGGAGGCCCCAAAGCGGAACAGGTCGGGTTGCAGCCAGGGGTGGCCGAGTTCATCCTTCATCAGCGCCAGATACAGCAGCGCATCCTTGGCCTTTGATATCCCGCCCGCAGGTTTGTAGCCGACCTTGATGCCGGTACGGTCCTGATAATCGCGGATGCAGCGGATCATGGTCAGGCTGACGGGCAGGGTGGCGTTCACGCCTTCCTTGCCAGTAGAGGTTTTGATGAAATCGGCACCTGCCATCATGCAGATCAGCGACGCGCGCGCGACGTTGCGCAAGGTGCCAAGCTCGCCGGTGGCGAGGATGGCTTTGACATGGGCATCACCGCAGGCGGCGCGCATTTCGCGCATCTCGTCGTACAGCGCCTGCCAGTTCTGGGTCAGCACATGGCGGCGCGAGATGACGATGTCGATTTCGGCCGCGCCGGCGGCGACGCTTTCGCGGATTTCCTGCACCCGCAGGTGCCACGGCGACAGACCTGCCGGAAAGCCGGTTGAAACGGCGGCGACGGGTATGGCAGTGCCTTCCAGCGCGCGGACGGCGGTTTCGACCATATCGTGATAGACGCAAACCGCACCCACCGTCAGCCCCTCCATCCCCAGTGCTTGCAGGGTTTCTGCCCGCACGGGCTGGCGGGCCTTGGCGCACAGCCGCTGGACGCGGCCGGGGGTATCATCGCCCGACAGGGTGGTCAGGTCGATCAGGCTGATAGCCTTGAGCAGCCAGGCGGCCTGAAAGTCCTTTTTGACCGACCGTCTGCCGCCCAATGTCGCCGCGCGCCGCTCGATCGCCGAGGTATTGGCCTGTACGCCTGCGACCCAATCCAGATCCAGCGCCATGCCGGGGTTGCGGTCATGGGGGGCGTGTGTGGGGGAAAGGTGCACAAGCTGGGTGGTTGTGGGGGGCACGTCGGGGGAAGGCGCGGTCACGGCAAGCCCTTTGCTGCGAAGGATTTCGCGTAATGTGGCACGGGTACTGCGACCGGACAAGTCTGACGCTGCGCGTATTTGACCTGTTGGTCAGAAATCAGTCCGGCTCGCGGTCGTGGATCAGGGTGGGGCCGACCGCTTCCACCTCGGGGTCGAAGGTTGCCCATTGGGTGCCCACCCCGGTGGGCGGCAGGTCTTCTGCCTTCACGGCAAGATGCAGCTGCGCCTTTGCGATGAAATTCGCGGTGATCGGTGCGGTCAGGAACAGGAACAGCGTGATCATCAGCTCGTGCCAGCTGACCGTGTCTTCGTAAAACCAGAAGTACGCCATGGATGCAATCAGCGCCGAGCCCACGCCGATGGTGGTCGCCTTGGTGGGGGCGTGCAGGCGCTGCATCGTGGTGGGCAGTTTCAGCAGGCCAAAGCTGCCGACGATGGCAAAGACGCCGCCGATGACCAGCAGGGCTGCAAGAATGTATTCGACAATCAGGTCCATGCCATTCACTCGATGATGTCGCCGCGCAGGACGAATTTGCAATAGGCCACGGTCGAGACAAAGCCGGTCATGGCAAAGAGCAGCGCCGCTTCGAAGTTCACGCCAGACCCGGTGCGGACCCCGTAGAGCACGATCAACGCCAGAACATTGATGACCATGGTATCCAGCGCAAGAATGCGGTCGGGCACGCCGGGGGCGCGGAACACGCGGTACAGGTTCATCGCCAGCCCGAGGCCAAAGCACAGGAAGGCGAAATCAAGAGCATAATTCAGGATCATTCGAATATCCTTTTCAGCCGGTCTTCGTAGCGGGTCTTGATGTCGTGAATGATGGCGTCAGGGTCTGGTGCATGCAGGGCGTGGATCAGCAGCACACGGCCGCAGGATGACATGTCAGACGTCACTGTGCCCGGGGTCATGGTGATGGTGCCGGCCAGAACGGTGATCGCCTCGGGCGTTTTCAGGTCGATCGGGACGGCGATCCAGCCGGAGCGGATGTTTTCATTGCGCATGAACAGGACGATCCGCGCGACCTCGATATTGGCTTTGACGATGTCCCACATCACCACAAGGACATAGGCGGCGAAGGCCGGTATGTTTTTCAGCGGCGGGCGGTTCGGCCAATAGGGCGCGGTCAGCTTGGGGATGGCGATGGCCAGGATCAGGGCCATCGCCAAGCTGCCGATCTTGAACTGGTTGACCAGCAGGATCCAGGTCGCAAACAGCAAAAGCGACAGCAGCGGGTGGGGAAAGAGGCGGCGCAGCATCTTACTTCACCTCGGGCAGTTGGTTGGCATTGATATAGGCGCTGGTGTCAAACAGGCCGGCGGATGTCACCTCAAGCCAGGCGATGACCGGGCCGGCGAAGATCGTCAGCCCGACCAGGCCCGCAAGGAGCCCGCCCACGGCGACAAAGGACAGCGCTTGGGCCGGGTGGCTGGGCGCATCGCCGTCGGGGGCTGAGGCATGGGCCTTCCAGAACAGGGTCGATCCGGCGCGGGCAAAGCCCATAATCATGATCAGCGAGGTCACAAGGATGACCGACCACACCAGCGCGGCAGAGTCGCGCAGCGCATCAAGCACCAGAAGCTTGCCGATAAAGCCCGACAGCGGCGGCATGCCTGCGGTGGCGATGGCCGAGACCATGAACAGGGCCGAGATCAGCCCGGCCTGCGCAATCGGGGGCAGGGGGATGTGCAGGCTGTCATGCGCGCGACGGTCGACCACCAGATCGACGATCAGGAACAGCGCCGCACCGGCCAGGGTGGAATGAACCATATAATACAGTGCGGCCGCCGTGGACGCCGGGGTGAAGGCCGAGATGGCGATGAATGCGGTGCCCATCGAGGCCACGGCGGCAAAGGCCGCCAGCCGCGACAAGGTGGTGGCGCCAAGGATACCCAGCGCGCCGATGACCAGCGTCAGCAGGGCGGCAGGCAGCATCAGATCGGCGATCAGCGTGCCGGTGATGGGATGACCCGGCGGCAGCACCAACACGCCAAAGCGGATCACCGAATAAGCGCCGATCTTGGTCATCACCGCAAACAGCGCCGCCACTGGGCCGGGGGCGTTGGAATAGGTGCCGGGCAGCCAGAACTGCAAGGGCACAAGCGCCCCCTTGATGGCAAAGACCATCATCAGCATCACGGCGGCCACGCGGAACAGGGCGGCGTCGCCTTCGGGCAATGCTGCGGCCTTGACCGCCAGATCGGCGATGTTCAGCGTGCCGGTGATCGAATAGATCGCCGCCAGCGCAAACAGGAACAGCGACGAGCCGACAAGGTTGAAAGCCACATATTGCACGCCTGCGCGAAGCCGGTCGCGGCCGCCCGAATGGATCATCAACCCATAGGACGCAATCAGCAGCACCTCGAAGAACACGAACAGGTTGAAGGCGTCACCGGTCAGGAAAGCGCCGCAGATGCCCATCAGCTGAAACTGGAACAACGCATGGAAATGCCGCCCGCGCGTATCCCAGTTGGTGCCGATGACGTACAGCTGGACGCAGACCGCCAGCACCGCCGTCAGGGTGACCATCATCGCCGACAGCCGGTCGAGCACCAGCACGATGCCAAAGGGCGCGGGCCAGTCGCCAAGGCGGTACACCTCGGGCGCGTCAGAGCTGGTGGCGATCAGCAGGGCAATGCTGACGGCAAGCAGACCGAAACTGGCCAGCAGCGAGAACACGCGCTGCAACAACAGGTCGTTGCGCATCAGCAGCACAATCAGCGCACCGATGATGGCCGGCAGCAGAACCGGCGCTGCGATCCAGTGATACATCATTTCTGGCCCCCATCGGCCGGGGTGTCGTCGTCGTTCATATCCACCTTGTCATGGCCTGCTTCGAGAAACGCCCCCAGCGCCATCATCACGATCACCGCTGTCATGCCGAAGGAAATGACGATGGCGGTCAGCACCAGCGCCTGTGGCAGCGGATCGGCATAGCCCGGCGCACCGGTGCCATAGATCGCGGGAACATTGGTGGCCAGACGGCCGGACGTGAACAGGAACACGTTGACCGCATAGGTCAGCAGCGTCAGCCCGACAATCACCGGGAATGTGCGCTGACGCAGCATCAGATAGACCCCGGCGGCGGTCATCATGCCGATTGCGGATGCGACAAGAGCCTCCATCAGCGGGCCTCCTCGGATTTCAGGGTCCGGCCTTCGGACGGGTCGATGTCAAACGGCTGGGTGTTCACGGTTTCTCCGGCGCGCAGCCCGATCCGCGACAGCGAGGCCAAAGCCAGCATCACGGCGCCAAGCACGGTCAGGAACACGCCAAGGTCGAACAGGGCGGCGGTGGCCAGTTCGAACTCTTCCAGCGGCCAGATGGTCACGTAGCCGAAGGCCGAGGTCAGGAAGGGCAGGCCGTTGAACCATGCGCCGATGCCGGTTGCGGCAGCGATCAGCACGCCGGCAGCGATCAGCGCGTGATAGTCTACCTTTTGCCGCGCCGCCGTCCAGGCAAAGCCCGAGGCCATGTATTGCATGATCAGCGCGATGGCGACGATCAGGCCCGAGATGAACCCGCCACCGGGAAGGTTGTGGCCGCGCAGGAAGATGAACACGCCCACCATCATCGCAATCGGCAGCATGACCCGCGTGGCGACCACCAGCATCATCGGATGCCGGTCGCCCGCGCGGCGCTGGTCGGGCCGCCAGGCCAGAAGGCGGTCATTGGCCGGGCCCGCACGCAGCAGGGCTTCGGTCAGGGCAAAGATCACCAGTGCGGCAATGCCCAGCACGATGATCTCGCCAAAGGTGTCATAGCCCCGGAAATCCACCAGAATGACGTTGACGATATTGGTGCCGCCGCCGCCGGTTTTGGAATTGGTGACGTGGAAGTCGGAAATCGTCTGGAAAGCCGGGTTGCGCGTCATCAGCGCATAGGCCAGCGCCGCGATGCCGACACCGGCGATCACCGCGATGGCGGCGTCCCACGTCCGGCGCAAAGGGGCGCTTTCAATCGGGGTGGTCTTGGGCAGGAAGTTCAGCGCCAGCAGCATCAGGATGATGGTCGCCACCTCGACAGAGATCTGGGTCAGCGCAAGGTCGGGGGCCGAGAAGTAGGCAAAGGCGACCGAGACCATCAGACCGATGATCCCCACAAGAACCAGCGTCAGCAGCCGGTTGCGGTGGAAGATCACGATGGCCACGGTTGCCAGCACCAGTGACAGCCAGGCCAGCGCCGGAACCGGGGGGATGGGCATCAGATCGCGCGTGCCGATGGCATGGGTGCCGGTGTCAAAGGCGTAATAAGACGCCGCCGCGATCGCCAGTGTGCCGATGGCGATATAGCGGGTGAGCGCACCGTCATGCAGGCTGTTGGCGATGCGCCCGGCCAGCGTGGCAAAGGGTTCCATCAGGCCGTCAAAGATCCGCTTGGCCTCGGGCCGGGGGGTGGCGTTCCAGAATGCCATCAGGCGCGGGTGCAGGCCCAAGAGCAGCAGGCCGCCGCCGATTGCCGCCAGCGACATCCACAGGGCAGGCGCATAAAGTCCGTGCCAATGGGTGATCTTGACCGCGATCACTTCGCCGGTCACGGCACTTGCCGCCGCGTTCACCAGCCATGAAGCGGTCAGCATCGGGAACAGGCCGATCAGGATGACAAGGCAGGCCAGCAGGGCGGGGGCCGCCCAGAGGCCAAAGCCCGGATCATGCGGTTTGCCGGGGTAATCGGTGCGCACCGGGCCGAGGAAGGCATGCGCGATGAAGCGAAAGCTGTAGGCGACCGAAAACAGCGCACCAATGGTGGCAAGCACGCCCAGCAGCCAGGGATTTGCCATCCATGCCGTATGTGCGGCCTCTTCCAGCATCAGTTCCTTTGACAGGAACCCGTTCAGCGGCGGGATGCCCGCCATCGACAGCGACGCGATGGTGACGATGGTGAAGGTGATTGGCATCAGGGTGCGCAGGCCGCCAAGGCGTTTCAGATCGCGGGTATGCGCCTCATGGTCCACAATGCCTGCCGACATGAAGAGGGCGGCCTTGAAGGTGGCGTGGTTGATGATGTGGAACACGGCCACCGTGGCCGCCTCGGCAGTTCCAAAGCCCAGCAGCATGGTGATCAGGCCCAGATGCGACACGGTGGAAAACGCCAAAAGCGCCTTCAGGTCATCCTTGAACAGGGCGATCTTGGCAGCCATGACCATGGTGATCAGACCGGTGGTCGCGACGATGTAGAACCATTCCGGCGTGCCCGACAGCACCGGCCACATGCGGGCCAGCAGGAACAGCCCGGCTTTGACCATGGTGGCCGAATGCAGATAGGCCGAAACGGGTGTGGGGGCTGCCATGGCATGCGGCAGCCAGAAGTGGAACGGGAACTGTGCCGATTTGGTGAAAGCACCCAAGAGGATCAGGATCAGCGCGGGCAGATACCAGTCCGACGACTGGATCGCCTCTTTGTTTTCCAGAATGACCGACAGGTCATAGCTGCCGACGATATTGCCCAGAATGAGCATGCCCGCGATCATCGCAAGGCCACCGCCACCGGTGACGGTCAGCGCCATGCGGGCACCCTGGCGGCCTTCGGGCAGGTGTTTCCAATAGCCGATTAAAAGGAAGGACGATAGCGAGGTCAGCTCCCAGAACACCAGCAAAAGCAGGATGTTGTCGGACAGGACGATGCCCACCATCGCACCCTGAAACAGCATGAGGTAGGTGTAGAACTGCCCCATCGGGTCCGATTTCGCGAGGTAGAACCGCGCATACAGGATGATCAGCAGGCCGATGCCAAGGATCAGCCCCGCAAACAGCAGCCCCAGACCGTCAAGGAAGAAATTGGCGTTCAGGCCAAGCGACGGGATCCATTCGATCCGGGTCTGCACCACCTCGCCGCGCAGGACGGCGGGGGCGTTCAGGCCCAGCATCAGCAGCGCGAGGGCGGTGACCGACCCTGTCACCAAGGCACAGGCATTCTTGCCTGCGCGGATCATCAGACCGGGAAGAAGCGCACCAAGAAAAGGCAGCGCAGCAATCAGGGCGAGTGACATGAAACGGGCGTTCCCTCGTCGTGGCGTGGCGTTTTTGCGTCGTTATCGTCGCGGCGGGTTTTTGCCGATCAAAGATCTTGCGAAAACATTTTCAAGACCTTTAGGGCCCAGAACCGGTGACGGAAAGCATTTTCGGTACTCAGATCCCCCGAAACCCGCAAAAACGCGGCTAGGCGTCGCGGCCCGACGCATTCTGGTCGATAAGATACCGTTGAGACAGCGGGATCGCCGCCGCGCCAAGCACGCGCGCATTGGCTCCGACCGTGCCCTGACGGATGGCGGGCGGATCGATCCCGGCCAGATCCAGCGCGTGCAGTGCTGCATGGGTGCGCGCTGTCAGTTCGGCCCGGATGCCGACGGGCATCCAGCCGTCGATCAGCACCGCCTCCAACTCGATCAGGGCGGCGGCGGACAGGATGGCATGGGCCAGCCCGCGCGCGGCCCCGTCGATCCAGACCTCCAGCACGGCGGGGCTGACCCGCCATTCCAGATGCTGGGCCCACAGGTGGTCCGACGATTCCCCCGCCGCCTCCATGGCGTCGGCCAGCACCGACATCGAGGCCACATCCAGCAGCCGCCGGGTCTGGCCATCAGGGCCCGGCACCGGGATCGGACCCACGCCAGCGGCATTGCCGCTGCGCCCGGTGAACAGCTGGCCGTTCAGGACCAAGCCGCCGCCGATGAAGGTGCCGAAGTAGAAGTAGAGAAAATCCTTGGGCCGCTCACCCGTGCCGAACACCAGTTCTGCCCCGCAGGCGGCGGTGGCATCGTTCTGCACAAACACCGGCAGCCCGGACAGCGCGGCCAGTTCGGCCTGAATGTCGCGGTGCCGCCAGGCATCCATCTCGGACTGCGGCGCGCCGAGCGAGGTCACCCAGTTCCACAGCTGAAAGGGCATGGCTACGCCCAGTCCCCCGATGCGCCCGCGCAAGGGGGCTGGCAGATCTGCGATCATCCGGGGCAGGGTGGCTGAGACGAAATCCACCACGGCACCCGGCGTGGGATAGCGGTAGACCTGCCGTTCCAGCCGCTGCACCTGGCCAAGGAAATTCACCAGCGTCAGATCGGCAGAGCGGCGCCCGATCTTGAGCCCGAAGAAAAGCGCGCCGTCAGGGGCCAGCGACATCGGGATAGACGGCTGCCCGATGCGGCCACGCTGCGGCGTGCCACGTGCGAGCAACCCATCCTGTTCCAGCGCGCGCATGATGACCGACACGGTCTGCGCCGACAGGCCGGTGATGCGGGCAATGTCGGATTTTGCCAACGCCCCGTGCTGGCGCACCAGCGTCAGAACCAGCCGTTCATTCTGGGCGCGCATGCCGGACTGGTTGGTGCCCCGCAGGACCGGATCATCGGTGCTGCCACGGTCTGCAACGGCTGCGCCTTCGCTCAGTGGTATCATCCGTCGCCCCTGATCACACCTTTACGCAGAATGACATTGGCATAGAGTGCAGTTTCACTGCTGGCAATGATGGTATGTGCAGCGCGGATGCGCGGATACAGATCATCGCCTGCCATCGCCTGCACGGCATAGCCCGGCTTCATGGAGCCACAGAGCGCCTCGATCTGGTGATGGATTTCGCCGGTTTGGTCCGGATCGTTGTGCAGGCTGGCGCGGCCGATTGCGAAGGGCGCGTCGTCATCGAGTGGCAGCACGGTCAGGATCGCCTGCAACAGCGGCAAAAGCCCGTGGCCATCGGCGCGCACCAGGCGGCGGGCATGGTCTTGTGCGGGATAATTGCCATCGACAATGGCGATTTCATCGCCATGCCCCATGGCGCGCAGGGTGGCCAGAAGCTCTGGTCCCAGAATGGATGGAATACCGATCAGCATGTCGTGTGTCGCCCCCCGGCACCGGGCCGGAGCGCTTCCTCCCCAGGTTCAGGTTGACGGCGATTCCGCCAGTCTGTCAATATTAAATCACTCTTATTTATTTATATTGACGCGAAGTCCCGAATCGGGTTTTGTGCCCTCACCGCAGCAGGAGGAACGGCTGCGAAATATGATTGCAGCAGGGGCAAATCCCCTGCCATCCTTGGGAGGAACCGCATGAAACACTCATTGACAGTCCTTATGGGCTCGGCTGCGCTTGCGCTGATGGCGACCACCGCCACCGCACAGACCAGCGCCTGCCTGATCACCAAAACCGATACCAATCCGTTCTTTGTGAAGATGAAGGAAGGTGCCGAAGCCAAGGCGGCCGAACTGGGTGTGACCCTGAAATCCTATGCCGGTCGGATTGATGGCGACCATGAAAGCCAGGTCGCTGCGGTAGAGGCCTGCGTGGCTGATGGTGCCAAGGGCATTATGATTGCCGCGTCGGACACCAAGGCGATTGTGGATTCGGTTGCAGCCGCGCGTGCCGCAGGTGTGCTGGTCATCGCGCTGGATACCCCACTTGACCCGATTGACGCTGCTGACGCGACCTTTGCGACCGACAACTTTCAGGCCGGTCTGCTGATCGGGCAGTGGGCGAATGCCACGCTGGGGGCAGAAGCCGCCAATGCCAAGATTGCGCTGCTGGATCTGTCGATTTCACAGCCGTCGGTTGATGTTCTGCGCGATCAGGGCTTTTTGCAGGGCATGGGCATTGATCTGGCCGACCCGAACAAATGGGGTGATGAAACCGACCCGCGCATCGTGGGCAACGAAGTCACCTCGGGCAACGAAGAAGGCGGCCTGAAGGCGATGGAATCGCTGCTGGCCAAAGACTCGGATATCAACCTAGTCTATACCATAAACGAGCCATCGGCTGCCGGCGCGTTCGAGGCGCTGAAAGCGGCGGGCAAGGAAGGCGTGCTGATCGTGTCGGTCGACGGCGGCTGCCCGGGTGTGCAGGACGTCAAGGACGGCGTGATCGGTGCGACCAGCCAGCAATATCCGCTGCAGATGGCGGCTTTGGGGGTCGAGGCGATTGCACAATTCGCGGCAGATGGCACCAAGCCCGCCCCGACCGAAGGCAAGGCGTTCTTTGACACCGGCGTGGCGCTGATCACCGACAAGCCGGTCGATGGCGTCGAATCGCTCGACACCACCAAAGGCATGGAACTGTGCTGGGGCTGATCCCAGCATGACGGAACACCGCTGTTGATTTGCGGGGTTGCTTGACCAAAGACTAGCGCAAGGGCGGCCATCGCGCCGCCCTTGTCATAACCATCGCACAGCCACGACCGCTGCGCCGGGGAGGGGAACGACATGGCATCAGATGCAAAGACGGCGTCCAGCTTTGAAGAGGGCCTGAAAGGCGCCTCGGAAAAGGTGGCCGAGTTTCACGAAGAACAGAGCTTTCTGAAAAGGCTGCAGCACTGGCTGCACCAGACACCTTCGGCGGTGCCGCTGATTGTTCTGATGGTGGCGCTGCTGGTGTTCGGCGTGCTGGCCGAGAATTTCTTCAAGGCGGGAACCCTGTCGGTGGTTCTGCAGCAGATCGCCATCGTTGGCATTCTGGGCTGCGCGCAAAGCATCGTGATCCTGACCGCAGGCATCGACCTGTCGGTCGGCGCAATCGCGGTGTTTTCGTCGGTGTTGATGGGGCAGGCGACGTTCCGCTATGGCGTCCCGGCAGAACTGGCTATCGTGATCGGCCTGATCCTTGGCACCGCCATGGGGGCGATGAACGGGCTGCTGATCGCCAAGATGAAACTGCCTCCCTTCATCGCCACGCTGGGCACCTGGCAGATTTTGCTGTCGGCCAATTTCATTTTTTCTGCGAACGAAACCATCCGGTCCTCTGATATCGCCGAACGCGCGGCCGCCCTGCAGTTCTGGGGCGGGTCGATCCAGCCGGGCGGGATCAAGATTCTGTATGCGGTGTTCCTGATGATCGCGCTGGTCGCCATCATGTCCTATGTCCTGCGCTCCACCGCCTGGGGCCGGCATGTCTATGCGACCGGTGATGACCCGCAGGCGGCGGAACTGGCCGGGGTGCCGACTGGCAAGGTGTTGATACAGGTCTATGCGCTGGCCGGGTTTTTCTGTGCTGTGGCGGGCTGGGTGATGATCGGGCGTTTCGGGTCAGTCTCGCCCACGGCATCGACCGGGCAGCTGGGCAATATCCAGTCGATTACGGCTGTGGTGATCGGGGGCATCTCGCTTTTCGGCGGGCGCGGGTCGGTTGTCGGTATGTTCTTTGGCGCGCTGATCGTGGGCGTGTTTGAAATGGGTCTGCGGCTGGTGGGGACAGATCCGCAATGGACGTTCTTCCTGATCGGCGTGCTGATCATCTTTGCAGTTGCCGTGGACCAGTGGATCAGAAAGGTGGCAAGCTGATGGAACCGCTTCTGAAAGGCACAAACCTCGTCAAGCGCTATGGCAAGGTGACCGCGCTGGACCATTGCGACTTCGATCTGTACCCCGGCGAAATTCTGGCGGTGATCGGCGACAATGGCGCAGGCAAATCCACGCTGATCAAGGCGATTTCCGGCGCGGTCATCCCGGATGAGGGAGAGATCACGCTGGAAGGCAAGCCGATCCGGTTTTCCAACCCAATCGAGGCGCGGGCGGCGGGGATCGAAACGGTGTACCAGACCCTTGCCATGTCGCCCGCCCTGTCGATTGCCGACAACATGTTCATGGGCCGCGAATTGCGCGCGCCCGGCATCATGGGGTCGGTGTTTCGCAAGCTGGACCGCCCCCGGATGGAGAAGTTCGCCCGCGAAAAGCTGAACGAGCTTGGCCTGATGACGATCCAGAACATCAATCAGGCGGTGGAAACCCTGTCCGGTGGTCAGCGTCAGGGGGTCGCGGTGGCGCGGGCGGCGGCGTTCGGGTCGAAGGTGGTGATCCTGGATGAACCCACCGCCGCGCTGGGCGTGAAGGAGTCGCGCCGGGTGCTGGAGCTGATCCGCGACGTGCGCGCCCGGGGGATTCCGATCATCCTGATCAGCCACAACATGCCGCATGTGTTTGAAGTGGCGGACCGTATCCACATCCACCGCTTGGGCAAACGGTTGTGCGTGATCAAGCCGGGCGAGCATTCGATGTCGGATGCGGTGGCCTATATGACCGGGGCAAAGCTGCCCGAAGGTGTGGCGGAACCGGTATGACACCCGACAGGCTGGCCGATCTGATCCGTCAGCGCGCAGAGGGGCAGGGTAGGTTTCTGACCGCCCTTGCCGGCCCCCCCGGCGCGGGGAAATCGACCCTTGCCGAAGCGGTTGTCGCGGCGCTTGGGGCCGGGGCGCGCGTGGTGCCGATGGATGGCTTTCATCTGGACGATGCAGTGCTTGACCGGATGGGCCTGCGCGCCCGCAAGGGTGCGCCGGAAACATTCGACGTGGCGGGCTTTGCCCATCTGATCCACCGTCTGCGCGAAGAAGACGAGGTTGCGATCCCGGTCTTTGACCGCAGCATGGAACTGTCGCGGGCCGCCGCCGATATGGTGCTGGCGGATGACCAGTTTCTGGTGATCGAGGGCAACTACCTGCTCCTGAACGATCCGCCATGGTCGGCCCTTGCCCCGGCCTTTGACCTGACGGTGTGGATCGATGTGCCCGAAGCGGAACTGGACCGGCGCCTGATGCAGCGCTGGTTGCACCATGGCAAAACGCCCGAAGCCGCGCGGGCCTGGATTGACGGCAATGACATGCCCAACATCCGCCGCACCATCGCAAGGTCACGTCCGGCGGATGTCGCGATCCGCTGGCTTTAGACCAGCCTGAAGTGGGCTATGTTTCCGCGACCGGCGCGCTGTGCGGGGCAGACCGGTTATGACCCCGGTGGCATCGCCTTGCGTTGGCGGGCGCGTTCGATGCCCAGTTTGCGCTCGCGCCAGATGATCAGCACCCCGGCGCTGATCACCAGCGCGGCCCCGGCCAGCATGGTCACGGTCGGCACCTCGGAAAAGAAGAACCAGCCGAACAGCAGGGCAAACAGCATCGACGCGTAATCGAAGGGTGCTACTACCGACGCATCGGCACTGCGGTAGGACGAGGTCAGGAAAATCTGGCCAAGCCCGCCGAGCAGACCCGCGGTTACCAGAAGGGCCGCCTCGGCCCCGGTTGGAATGACCCAGCCATAGGGCAGGGTGATCAGGGACAGCAGCGTGGCGGTGACCGAAAACCAGAACACGATGGTTCCGGTCTGTTCGGCCTGCACCAGTTTGCGCACGAACACCTGCGCCAAGGCGGCAAAGACGGCACTGCCCAGCACCATCATTGCCCCCAGCGCCTCGGTCGGGTTGGCGCCCCCGTTCAGCACGCTCAGCCGCGGTGAGACGACGATCAGCACCCCGACCATCCCCAGGATGACACAGCTGATCCGAAAGGCGCGCACCTCTTCGCCCAGAAACATGGCGGCAAAGATGACGGTCAGCAAAGGGGCGGTGTAGCCGATGGCCGTCACTTCGGGCAGCGGCAGGTAGGCCAGGGCGGCAAAGCCCAGGCCCATGGCCGTGGTGCCCATCAGGCCGCGCCAGAAATGGCCGAACGGGTTGCCGGTGCGCAGGCCGGTCGACAGTTCACGCCGCCAGGCAAGCCAGATCAGGATGACCGGAATGGCAAAGAAAGACCTGAAAAACACCGCCTCGCCCGGAGGAACATGGGCCGAGGTGGCCTTGATCATCGCCGACATCGTGATGAACAAGAGGACCGAGATGAGTTTGAGGGCAATGCCGCGCAACGGGTTCATGATGCGGGCATGGTGGCGGCGATGGCCCAGCGCCGCAAGGGGCGCGATTGTCCCCGGCACAATCGAGCCGGGCGCAATCGTGGCTTCCCTGTCGGCGGCAGGTCTGATTTGCTGACACGAAAGGAGTCGTCCCATGCCGCACATCGCCCCCAAAGCCCCACTGTCAGACCGGATCACCCAAGGCCGGGGTCAGCAGCCTGCCGATCTGGTGCTGAAGGGGGGGCGGGTGTTTGACCTGATCACCGGCGATCTGGTCGAGACCGATGTGGCGATCTGCGGCGATACGATTGTGGGCGTGTTTGGTGAGTACAGCGGGAAGCGGGAGATTGGTGTTGCGGGCAAGATTCTGGTGCCGGGATTTATCGACACCCATCTGCACATCGAATCCTCGCTGGTGACCCCGTTTGAATTCGACCGCTGCGTCACCCCGCGCGGGGTGACGACGGCGATCTGCGATCCGCATGAGATTGGCAATGTCTGTGGCATTGCCGGGGTGAATTACTTTCTTGAAGCATCGCTGCATTGCCTGATGGACATCAGGGTGCAGCTGTCGTCCTGCGTGCCGTCTACCCATATGGAAACGGCCGGCGCTCGGCTTGAGGCGGCGGACCTGTTGCCGCTGATCGACCATCCGCGCGGGATCGGGCTGGCGGAGTTCATGAACTTTCCCGGTGTGCTGATGCAGGATGCGGGGGTGATGGCCAAGCTGCAAGCGTGGCAGGGCCGCCATATCGACGGGCATGCACCGCTGCTGCGCGGCAATGACCTGAACGGCTATATCAGCGCCGGAATCCGCACCGAACATGAGGCGACCACGGCCGAAGAGGGGCTGGAAAAGCTGCGCAAGGGCATGCGGGTGCTGATACGCGAAGGATCGGTCAGCAAGGATCTGCACGCGCTGGCCCCGCTGCTGACCGAACGCCACGCACCCTATCTGTGCCTGTGCACCGATGACCGCAACCCGCTGGACATCGCCGAACATGGCCATCTGGACTACATGATCCGCACCCTGATCGCCCTTGGCTGCCCGCCGCTGGCCGTTTACCGCGCGGCAAGCCTGTCGGCGGCAGAAGCGTTCGGGTTGAAGGATCGCGGGTTGATCGCGCCGGGCAAACGCGCCGATATTGCAGTGATTGATACGCTGGAGGGTTGCAATGCCAGCATGGTGCTGGCGGGCGGCGTGGTGGCCGACGCGGCGGCTTTTGCCGCGCGTGGCACGGTTGAGCCTGTGGCGCGACAGTCTGTCAAGGCGCGGCGGGTTGCGGCGCAGGATTTCCGCACCGGCGGCAACCGGATTGAGACGCCGGTGATCGGTATCCTGCCGGGCAAGATCATCACCGAACATCTGACGTATCAGATCGCCCCTGTCGATGGCGACAAGCGCCCGGACATGGACCGCGATCTGGTCAAGATCGCGGTGATCGAGCGGCACGGGGTGAATGGCAACATGGCCACCGGCTTTGTGAAAGGCTTTGGGCTGCAGCGCGGGGCCATAGCCTCGACCGTGTGCCATGACCATCACAACATTGCCGTGGTCGGTGCGGATTATGCCGATATG
The DNA here is from genome assembly GCF_004745575.1 of Pseudotabrizicola sediminis. GTDB lineage: Bacteria > Pseudomonadota > Alphaproteobacteria > Rhodobacterales > Rhodobacteraceae > Pseudotabrizicola > Pseudotabrizicola sediminis. Next base: position 166,937 of record NZ_RPEM01000005.1, read on the forward strand.
GCGCTGGCGGCCAACCGGCTGGGCGAGATCGAGGGCGGGTTCGTGGTGGTTTGTGACGGCAAGGTGCTGGCCGAGCTGGCGCTGCCGGTGGCAGGGCTGATGAGCCTTGAGCCATTCGAGGTGGTGCGGGATGCGCTGATCGGCTTGCGTGCGGCGGCGAAGGGGCTGGGGGTCGCGCTGGAAGAGCCGTTCCTGCAACTGGCCTTTTTGTGCCTGCCGGTGATTCCGCATCTGAAGATCACCGATATGGGGATGGTGGATGTGGACCGTTTCGAGGTGATGCCGTGATCTGGGGCGGGGGCGGCCTCGGGGGGCATCGAGCCCCCGCTCGGCCGCGCTGCCGCGGAAGGGTGCCGGGCGCCGCGCGGGCGGCTGGCCGGGGCCTCCGGCGGGAGTATTTGGCAAAGGTGCAAGTCATGGTCCCGGGCCAGTGATTGACAAGCTGGAGATGTTCATCGCCCTCGCCCGCGCCGGGCATTTCGGGCGGGCGGCGGAGGCCTGCGGGGTGACGCAACCCTCGCTGTCGGCGGCGATCAAACAGCTGGAGGAGCAGCTGGGGGTGCAGCTGGTGTTTCGCGGTGCGCGCTATCAGGGGCTGACGCCCGAGGGGCAGCGCGTGCTGGACCGCGCCCAAGGGATTGTTGCCGAGGTGCGGGTGCTGCGCGACGAAATGCGCTCGGTCCGCAAGGGGCTGGCGGGCAAGCTGCGGATCGGCGTGATCCCGACCGCCTTGCCGATGGTGGCGCAGGTGACGACGCCGCTGATCCGGCGGCATCCGGCGGTGTCGGTCACCATTCTGTCGCGCACCAGTGCCGAGATCCTGACCGGGATCGAGCGGCTGGAGCTGGATGCGGGCATCACCTATCTGGACAATGAGCCGTTGGGGCGGGTGCTGAGCCTGCCGCTGTATGCCGAGTTCTACCGGCTGATCTGTGCGCCGGGGACCGCAATGGCGGACCGGGCGCAGGTGCGCTGGGCCGATCTGGCGGGTTTGCCGCTGTGTCTGCTGACCGGCGACATGCAGAACCGGCGCATCGTGAACCAGCATCTGGCCGAGGCCGGGGTGCGCACGGCACCGGGGATCGAGAGCAATTCCACCATTGCCCTGCTGGCGCATGTTGTCACCGGGCAGTGGGTGTCGGTCCTGCCCAAGGCCCTGGCTGATCTGTTCGCCCAATCGGGCGCGGTGCGGGCGGTGCCGATTGTGGAACCGGAGGCCGAGCATCTGGTCGGGCTGATCGCAGCGCGGCGTGATCCGCCGACGCCGCTGATCGAGGCGCTGCTTGAAGCGGCACGGCGGATGGCGGAAGATCAGGTGTGATAGGTTTTGTCTATCACTTGACGGGAAATCGATATTGATTTGCCTGTCATGCCGGGTAGACACTCTCGTGGAGCAAAGCCACAGGAGAAGCCATGCTGGACGATCAGGCCATCCTTTCGCGCGCGACGGAAATTGTTCAGGCGCATCAGGGTGTTGAGGGTGCGCTTTTGCCGATGTTGCATGCCGTGCAGGCAGAGTTTGGTCATGTGCCGCAAGCGGCGATGCCAGCGCTGGCCGACGCGGCAGGGGTGACGCGGGCGGAATTGCACGGGGTTGTCAGCTTTTATCACGATTTCCGCGAGGTGCCGGCCGGGCAGGTGATGGTGCGCCTGTGCCGGGCCGAGGCCTGTCAGGCGATGGGCGGCGACAGGGTAGCGGCGCAGGTGCAGGCGCGGCTGGGGCTGGACTGGCACGAGACCAGCGCCGATGGCGCGGTGACGCTGGAGCCGGTGTTCTGCCTTGGGTTGTGCGCCTGCGCGCCTGCGGCACAGGTGAACGGGCGGCTGATCGGGCGGGCAGATGCGGCGCGGGTTATGGCGGCTGTGGCCGGGGGGCAGGCATGAAGGTCTTTGTGCCGCTGGACGCCGCTGCCCGGGCGCTTGGGGCGGATGAAGTTGTGGCGGCCTTGCAGACCGAGGCCGCGCGGCGCGGGATTGAGTTGACGCTGGTGCGCAATGGCAGCCGGGGGATGGTCTGGCTGGAGCCATTGGTCGAGGTGGAGACACCGGACGGGCGTGTGGGGTTCGGCCCGATGGATGCGGCATCGGTGGCACAGGTGTTCGATGGCGGGCCGTTATCGCTGGGGCCGGTGGAAGATCTGCCGTGGATGAAGGCGCAGACCCGGCTGACATTTGCGCGCTGCGGGGTGATTGATCCGCTGTCGGTTGACGATTACCGCGCGCATGGCGGCTGCGCCGGGCTGATGCGCGCGCTGGGCATGGATGTGGAAGGGCGGCTGGCGGAAGTGACCGCATCGGGTCTGCGCGGGCGGGGCGGGGCGGGGTTTCCCACGGGCATCAAGTGGCGCACGGTGGCGGGGGCTGTGGCGGACCGCAAATATATCGTCTGCAACGCCGACGAGGGCGACAGCGGCACCTTTGCCGACCGGATGATCATGGAAGGCGATCCGCTGTCGCTGATCGAGGGCATGGTGATTGCCGGGATCACGGTGGGGGCCACGAAGGGCTTTGTTTACCTGCGCAGTGAATACCCCGATGCGATTGCCATGATGAACCGGGCAGTCCTGGTGGCGCGCACGGCGGGGATGCTGGGGCCGTCGGTCATTGGGTCGGGGCTGGCGTTCGATATGGAAATCCGGGTGGGCGCGGGGGCCTATGTCTGCGGCGAGGAGACGAGCCTGCTCAACAGCCTTGAGGGCAAGCGCGGTGTGGTGCGCGCCAAGCCGCCACTGCCGGCGCTGGAAGGCTTCATGGGCAAGCCTACGGTCGTGAACAACGTGATCAGCCTTGCGACCATACCGGTGATCTTTGAACGCGGGGCTGCCGCCTATGCGGCGCTTGGGATCGGGCGGTCGCGTGGGACGATCCCGTTGCAGATCGCCGGGAACGTGGCGCGGGGCGGGTTGTTCGAGGCGGCCTTTGGCATGTCGCTGGGGGGGATTGTGGACGGGTTGGCCGGTGGCACGGCGACCGGGCGGCCGGTGAAGGCGGTGCAGGTCGGTGGTCCGCTGGGGGCTTACTTCCCGCGCGCGTTGTTCGATGTGCCCTTTGGCTACGAAGACTATGCCGGGCAGGGCGGGTTGATCGGCCATGCCGGAATCGTGGTGTTTGACGACACTGCCGACATGCTGGCGCAGGCGCGCTTTGCCTTTGAATTCTGCGCGGTGGAATCCTGTGGCAAGTGCACGCCGTGCCGTATCGGGGCGGTGCGCGGGGTGGAAACCGTGGACCGGATTGCACGCGGCGACGCCAGTGCCATCCCGTTGCTGACGGACCTGTGCGATACGATGAAGGCCGGGTCGCTGTGTGCGCTGGGGGGCTTTACGCCCTACCCGGTGCTGTCGGCGCTGACCCATTTCCCGGGTGATTTCGCCTGTGCAAGAGAGGCTGCCGAATGAAGGATTTCATCATTCCCGACCGCGACTTCGGTACGCCTGCGGCGAAGTCGAAGGTGATGGTCACGCTGACGATTGACGGGTTTGATGTGACAGTGCCCGAAGGTACCAGCATCATGCGGGCGGCGGCAGAGGCGGGGATTTCGGTGCCAAAGCTCTGCGCCACCGACTCGGTGGACGCCTTTGGGTCGTGCCGGTTGTGTCTGGTGGAGATCGAGGGGCGCAGTGGCACGCCCGCCAGCTGCACCACGCCGGTGGCGGCGGGGCTGAAGGTTTCTACCCAGAACGACCGGCTGAAAAAGCTGCGGCGCGGGGTGATGGAGCTGTATATCAGCGACCATCCGCTGGATTGCCTGACCTGTTCGGCCAATGGCGATTGCGAGTTGCAGGATATGGCGGGGGCGGTGGGTCTGCGCGATGTGCGCTATGAGGCTGTGGAGACCCATTTCCGCGCCAAGAACACCAGCGGAGAGGACAATCCGCACTGGGTGCCGAAAGACGATTCCAACCCCTATTTCACCTATGACCCGGCCAAATGCATCGTCTGCAGCCGCTGCGTGCGGGCCTGCGAGGAAGTGCAGGGCACCTTCGCGCTGACGATTGAAGGGCGGGGATTTGACAGCCGGGTGTCGTTCGGGGCCAAGACCGATACCGCGCTGACCAGCGATTGCGTGTCCTGCGGGGCCTGCGTGCAGGCCTGCCCGACCGCGACCTTGCAGGAAAACTCCATCATAGACATCGGCACGCCGGAACGATCAGTCATCACGACCTGCGCCTATTGCGGGGTGGGGTGCAGCTTCAAGGCGGAAATGCGCGGCGACGAGCTGGTGCGGATGGTGCCCTATAAGCACGGCAAGGCGAACCGGGGGCATTCTTGCGTCAAGGGCCGCTTTGCCTATGGTTATGCCACCCACAAGGATCGCATCCTGAAACCCATGATCCGCGAGGCGATCACCGATCCGTGGCGCGAGGTATCGTGGGGCGAGGCGATGGAATTTGCCGCCAATCGGATGAGGGGCATTCAGGAGCAATACGGGCGGCAGTCGGTGGGGGTTATCACGTCAAGCCGCTGCACCAACGAAGAAGCCTATCTGGTGCAGAAGCTGACGCGGGCGGTGTTTCTGAACAACAACACCGACACCTGCGCGCGGGTGTGCCATTCGCCCACCGGGTACGGTCTGGGGCAGACCTTTGGCACCTCTGCGGGCACGCAGGATTTCGACTCGGTCGAGGAAACCGATGTGGTGATCGTGATCGGCGCGAACCCGGTGAATGGCCACCCGGTCTTTGCCAGCCGGTTGCGCAAACGCCTGCGGCAGGGCGCGAAGCTGATCGTGATCGACCCGCGCCGGACCGAGATGGTGGAAGGGCCGCATTACAAGGCCTGCCATCATCTGGCACTGAAGCCCGGCACCAATGTCGCCATTGTCTCGGCCATGGCGCATGTGATCGTGACGGAAGGGCTGATGGATGAGGCGTTCATCCGTGCGCGGTGTGACTGGGATGCGTTTCAGGATTATGCCGAGTTCATCGCCGCCCCCCATCACGCCCCCGAGGCGGTGGAACTGCTGACCGGCGTTCCAGCGGCAGAGGTGCGCGCGGCGGCGCGGTTGTTTGCCAAGGGCGGCAATGGCGCGATCTACTACGGGCTGGGGGTGACGGAACATTCCCAAGGCTCGACCACGGTGATTGCCATTGCTAACCTTGCCATGCTGACCGGCAATATCGGGCGGCCCGGCGTGGGGGTGAACCCGCTGCGCGGGCAGAACAATGTGCAGGGGTCCTGCGACATGGGGTCGTTCCCGCATGAACTGCCGGGCTATCGCCATGTGAAACTGGATGACGCCCGCGCGGTGTTTGAACGGGTCTGGGGCGTGCAGATCGACAATGAACCCGGATTGCGCATTCCCAACATGCTGGATGCGGCGGTCGAGGGCACGTTCAAGGGGCTGTATTGTCAGGGCGAAGACATCCTGCAATCGGACCCCGATACCAAACACGTGGCGGCGGGGCTTGCCGCGATGGACTGCGTGATCGTGCACGACCTGTTCCTGAACGAAACTGCGAATTACGCGCATGTGTTCTTTCCCGGCAGCACGTTTCTTGAGAAAGACGGCACTTTTACCAATGCCGAACGCCGCATCAACCGCGTGCGCAAGGTGATGGCCCCCAAGCAGGGCTATGCCGATTGGGAGGTGACGCAGCTTTTCGCCAATGCGATGCTGGCAAAGACGGGCGGCGCGACGTGGGGCTACACCCACCCAAGCCATATCATGGACGAAATCGCCCTGACCACGCCCAGCTTTGCCGGGGTGTCTTATGAACGGCTGGAAACGCTGGGATCGGTGCAATGGCCCTGCAATGAGGCCAACCCCGAGGGTACGCCCTTGATGCACGTGGATGGCTTTGTACGCGGCAAGGGGCGGTTCATTCGCACCGAATATGTGGCGACGGATGAGAAAACCGGCCCGCGCTTTCCGCTGCTGCTGACCACCGGGCGGATACTGTCGCAATACAACGTCGGCGCGCAGACCCGGCGCACAGCCAATGTGATCTGGCATGCCGAGGATGTGCTGGAAGTGCACCCGCACGACGCCGAGGTGCGGGGCATCCGCGATGGCGACTGGGTGCGGCTGGCCTCGCGCTCGGGCGAGACGACGTTGCGGGCAGAGATCACCGACAAGGTGTCGCCCGGCGTGGTCTACACCACCTTCCATCACCCCGAAACGCAGGCCAATGTCATCACCACCGATTTCAGCGACTGGGCGACGAATTGCCCGGAATACAAGGTGACGGCGGTACAGGTCAGCCCGTCGAACGGGCCTTCGGAATGGCAGGAAGACTATGCCGGGCAAGCAGCCCTTGCCCGGCGTATTCTGCCAGCGGCGGAATGATGCAAGATCATGCGTCCTTTCCGCGCCTGTCATTTTCAGGAGGCGTCGCGCGGGAAAGCCAGCGGGTATTGCCTGCGGAAGTGGCGGTGGCGCTGTCCTATAACGCGTCTACCCATGCGGTGATGATGGCCACCCCCGCCGACCTGACCGATTTCGCGCGCGGGTTTACGCTGGCAGAAGGGCTCGCGGCGCTGGAGGAAATCGAGCGAATTGATGTGGTGGAAACTGCGCTGGGTGTCGATCTGCAGATCTGGCTGACGGAGGGCGCCGCGGCACGCCAACAGCAGCGGCGGCGCAGCATGGCTGGGCCAATAGGGTGCGGGCTGTGCGGGCTGGACAGTCTGGAAGAGGCGGTGCGTGACGCGCCGGCGGTGCAGGGCACGCTGCGGATGTCTCCCGCGCAGGTGATGGCGGCGGTGGCTGCTTTGCCACAGCACCAGCCCCTGCATGACCTGACCCGTGCCGCGCATTGTGCGGCGCTGTGGACGCGCGGCAGTATTGCGCTGTCGCGGGAAGACGTGGGGCGGCACAATGCGGTCGACAAGCTGGTCGGCGCGATGGCGCAACCGGCGCAGGGGGCTGCGCTGATCCTGACCAGCCGGGTGTCGATTGATCTGGTGCAAAAGGCATGCACGGCGGGGTTTCCGGTGCTGATCGCCGCCTCGGCCCCGACGGCGGCGGCGGTGCAGATGGCCGATGGGGCGGGTCTGACGCTGATTGCCAATGCCCGTCCGGACGGGTTTGACTGCTATACCCACCCCCATCGTCTGACCGATTGCAAAGAGGTGGCGCATGTCGCTTGAAACCCATCCCGCCCGTTCTTCGCCACAGGACAAGCTGGTCACCATGGCCAACCAGATCGCGCGCTTCATGGAAAGCAAGCCATATGCCGAGGGACGGGAAGGGCTGGCCAGCCATATCAACGACTTCTGGGAGCCGCGCATGCGGCGGCAATTGTTTGACATGCTGGACGCGGGGGGCGCGGGTTTGCGACCGCTGGTCATTGACGCGGCGCCGCTGATCCGCCGTCCCAGTGCCTGAAACCGCCATCTGCCCCCTTGCCGTCAGATGTTTCGCGCGCGAAGCATTGGGGAACGGGAGGAATCAAAATGTTTGCCATTGTCACAGCCGGGCCATCGGCCATCGGGCGCAGGCTGGTCACGGCGCTGGCCGGGGCCGGGTATGATGTGGCCTTCACCCATCTGAATGCAGCCGACGCCGCCGCCGATCTGGTGGCTCAGGTGCAGGCGCTGGGGCGTCGTGCCCATGCGTGGGAATCGGATGCGGGCGATGAGGGGGCTGTGCACCGCATGCACGCCGAGGCGGCCGACTGGGCCGGGGACGCGCCTGATGTGCTGGTGAACAATGCGGGCATCCAGACCTGGGCGGGCCTGCTGGATCTGCGGGCCGATCAGTGGGACGCGGTGATGCATACCAATCTGCGCGGCACGTTCCTCAACACGCAGGCGGCGGGGCGCGCCATGGTCGCGGCGCGCAAGGGTGGCAGCATCGTTACCCTTGGCTCGGGCTGCAACAAGCTCGCCTTTCCGAAACTGGTGGACTACACCGCCAGCAAGGGCGGGATCGAGCAGTTTACCAAATCGGCGGCCGTGGAACTGGGGCCGCATGGCATCCGCGTCAACTGCATTGCGCCTGGTGCCATCGCGACCGAACGCACGGCGGCAGAGGCGGGCGATTACGCGGCCACCTGGTCCAAGGTCACGCCGCTGCGCCGGGTTGGCACGCCCGATGATCTTGCGGGGCCGTTGCTGTTCTTGTGCTCGGATGCCGCCAGTTTTGTCACCGGGCAGACGATCTGGGTCGATGGCGGGGTGTTTTCGCAAGCGACATGGCCGTATGAGCTGTGATGCGGCCCGCGTGTCAGGCTGTGGCTCCGATAATCCTTGCAACGCGAAAACGCGCGCCTAGATCACGCCCATGACACAAACCGCCCTGATCGTGGCCCACGGCCAGCCTTCCGACCCCGAACCCGCCGAGGCAGCGCTGGCCGCGCTTGCCGCTGATGTTGCCGGGCATCTGCCGGGCTGGCAGGTGGGGTCGGCTACGCTGGCGGCCGAGGGCAGGCTTGCGGCAGCTCTGCTGCGCGCTGGCGATGCGGGCGGGCTGGTCTACCCGATGTTCATGGCCGATGGCTGGTTTACCCGTCAGCATCTGCCGGAACGGCTTGCCAAGGCCTGTGCTGCGGCCCTGTTTGACACGGGGCACTGTGACCGGATCGGCTGCGGCGGCGCGGCGGGATGCGCACGCTGGCGCTGCCTGCCCCCCTTCGGCCTTGACCCTGACGTCCAGAATCTGGCGCTGCGGGTGCTGCATGAGGCCGGGGTGCCGCCGGGGGGCGAGGTTTTGTTGGCGGCCCATGGCTCGGGTCGCAGTTCGGCCCCGTCGGATGTGGCCAATGCGGTTGCCGGGCGGTTGAAGGAAGGCCTTTTGCTGGCCCGATGTGACACCGCCTTTATCGACCAGCACCCGCGACTGGCCGAGGCAAGCGGCTATCGCGCTGACGCGGTCTGCCTACCCTTTTTTGCGGCGGAGGGCGAGCATGTGACCGACGACCTGCCCGCAGCCCTGACAGAGGCGGGGTTTGTGGGCCGTGTCCTGCCAGCACTGGGGCGCGATGCGCGGGTGCCGGGGCTGATTGCAGGTGCCTTGCGCCGTGCGGCACAGGGATCAGGCGACCAGTGATCCGCTGCGTGCGGCCAGGGCCTGCCGGGTCTCTGCCCAGAGCGCGGGCAGGGTTGCAGCCAGCCGCACAGCCTCGTCATGATCGGCACTGCTGATTGCCCGTTCCAGACCCGATAGCGCATCACGCAGGGCGATCGCGCCAAAGATGGTGCAACTGCCTGCCAGATGGTGAGCGATCCGGGCGGTTTCGGCATCGGGCCTGGGCTGCGCGCTGATCGCGACCATTGTTTCATCGCCTTCGGCCAGCATCCGGTCGATCAGAGAGGCCGCAAAGGGTTTTCCCACGCCTTCGGCAAGTGCGTCCAGATCGGTCTGTTCAATCGCAGCACCCACCCCGTTTTCTGGCACTTGTGTATCGCCAGACAACTGTGCCAGCAGCCGTTCACGGCTGACCGGTTTGGTCAGGCAGACGTCCAGCCCCGCTTGGCGGAACGCCTCGACATCTTCGGGCAGGGCATGGGCGGTCAGCGCGATGATCCGGGCCTGCATCGATGCGCCGCCGGCGCGGATGCGGCGGGCGGCCTCGACCCCGTCAAGTCGGGGCATCGAGATATCGGTGATGATCACGTCAAACCGGATCTTTGCCGCGAGGGCAACGCCTTCGATGCCATCCGTCGCCTCGGTGACCCGGTGGTTCAGATCGCTCAAGGTGCGGCGCAACAGAAAGCGGTTGATCTCGTTATCCTCAATCAGCAGGATATCCATGCCCTGTTGGGCGGATGGCAATTGAAGGACAGGTTCGCGCGGGGTCTGTGCCGGCAGCGGGGCCGGGTCGGCGGCGGGCAGCGGCAGGCGCAGCCAGAACAGGCTGCCTTCGCCGGGTTCGCTTTCGGCACCGATAGTGCCTCCCATGGCCTGCGCAAGCCGCCGCGCGATGCCCAGCCCAAGCCCGGTGCCGCCCGCTTCGCGGCCAAACGAGGAATCGACGGTGGCAAAATCGTCAAACACCCGGCCCAGATCGGCCTGGGGTATGCCGATGCCGGTATCAATGACCCGGAATTCGATCATCTGCGTCACAGTATTGCCTGCCCGTTTGAACAGGCGTTCGCTTTCCACAGTAATGGTGCCGTTGCGGGTGAACTTGACCGCATTGCCGATCAGGTTCAGCAATATCTGCTGCAACCGCCCCGGATCACCCCGTACGGTGCCAAGCGGGCCAGACAACTGCACGTGGCGCAGGCTGTTGCCGCCGGTGCGGGCGACACCTGCCTGATTGGCCAGACAATCCTCGATCAACTGATCCAGCGCAAAGGGCGTGTCAGACAGCCGGACCTGACCGGCAGCGGTGCGCGACAGGTCCAGCACGGAATCGACATGACCCAGCAGGATGGTGCCCGACACTTCCATGATCCGCAGCAGTTCCCGCTGATTGTCGTCAAGAGCTGTGTCGTTCATCAGCTCCATCGACCCGATCAGCCCGTTCAGCGGGGTGCGCATCTCGTGGCTCATCACGGCCAGAAAGTCGGCCTTGGCCTTTTCGCCCGCCTGCGCCCGGGTCAGGGCCTCTTCCAGCGCCTGCCGGTCTTCCAGCCGCTGTGAAATATCGCGCAGGAAGCTGACGATCAAAGCCCCCCGGTTCAGGTCACGGATGGCCAGCGACGCCTCCAGCGGAATGGCTTTGCCATCTGCGCGGCGGGCGGTCATTTCAAAGCGTTGCGGGCCGGAGCTGGCCGCAGCAGTCGTGATATCACGCAGACGCGCCTGATAGGCCTCGTGATGCTCTGGCGCAAACAGGATGGGCACGATCTGTCGGCCCAGAACCTGACCGCGTGACAGGCCGAACATCGCCTCGGCCACATGGTTGAACTCGACCACCCAGCCGCCCCGGTTTGTCACCACAATGGCGTCGGGAGAGGTGGCGATGATCAGTTGAAGCCGTTCGCCCGCGATCTGGTTTTCGCGCGCCTGTTGCTGGGTCACGCGGAACAGGCGGGTTGCCATGACAGCCAGCAAGACCAGCAGCAGGATGGTGCCCGCGATGGCCGTGGCCAGAAGCGTCAGGGTTCTCTGGACCGCCGCGCGTGACGCATCCGTGTTTGCCGAAAACATCAGCAGCGAGTCGAGCGACAGATCCCGCGCCAGCTGCTGCACCCGGTCGCTTTGCGCCTCCATTTCTGGCAGGGCCGCAGAAAGCGTCGTATCATCGGCGTCAATCGTGCTGACCCACTGATCGGCATAGGCCTGCATGGCATTCAGCCGGCTCAGGTTCTCGGGCCGCTGGATGAACCAGGCGTAGAGCGGGCTTCGTTCCAGCATCTGCAGGCGGCTGTAAATCACGTTGAACCAACGCCGCACCTCCGCAAGGCTTGCCTGTCCAGCGCGCGCCTTGACGAGGGTGCTTTGCAGCCGCAACACCTCTACTTCGGTCTGCATCATGACCCATTGGCCATTGTCACTGTCGGCCAGATCAAGGTCATCCAGCCGGTGGCGCACATCCAGCGCAAGCGCGCCGATGATGGCCAGCAACCCCAGCACGAGGCCTGCAATCGCCAGGGTGCGCAGCGACGCGAACACCGGCCTGAGCGGAGTGAATGGTGAAATTGTCATCGCAACCCTTGCATCTGTGGGCCAAAGTCAGGCTAGGATACATTCTAGTACACTTTGATGGCAAAGTGACGCCCATGAAAATGCGGCTGTCCGCTGCAGAAAAGGAAAATGCCCCCGTGCGGATGCTTTTGGCTGATGATCATGATCTGTTCCGTGAATCGGTCTCGGCGATGGTGGGGGCGGATGGCGGCATTGTGGTTGTATCGGTCGCCGGGGTGCAGACCGCCCTCGACAGTCTGGCACAACAGTCTTTTGATCTGGTGTTGCTGGATTACCAGATGCCGGGGATGGACGGTCTTGAAGGATTGAAAAAGATCCGCGCTGCTGCGCCGACGGTGCCCGTTGCGGTGATGTCGGGAACCATCCGCCGCGATCTGGCGCAAGAGGCACTTGCCTGTGGCGCTGTCGGCTTTGTGCCGAAAACCCTGGGCATCAAGGCGTTGATCGCCGCCATCAAGCGGATGGCAACGGGTGAGATTTTTGCCCCGATGTCGATGCTGGAAGACCCGCCGCCCCCCAACGCCGTCCTGGAAGATCTGACCCGGCGTGAGCGCGAGGTGCTGGAGGGGATCTGCGACGGCAAATCCAACAAGGAAATCGCCCGCGATCTGGATGTTCAGGAAGTGACGATCAAGCTGCACGTCAAGACATTGGCGCGCAAACTGGGCGCGCGGAACCGCACCCATGCCGCCATGATCGCGCGCAACGCCGGGATGATCCGGCCCTGACCGCGGGGCTGGGGGGGGAAAGGCCAGAGGCCGGGCGAAGGCAGGCGGCGGGACGAATTTCTTCCCCGCCCCCTGCACGGCCCCGGTTGACCCTGACACTGCGATCCTCTATTTCCCACAACAGAGCGCGGGCGTTGTGTAATGGTAAGACCTTAGCCTTCCAAGCTAAAGACGCGGGTTCGATTCCCGCCGCCCGCTCCAGTCACTCTCCCACCGATTGTTCTGCCGCGTTGGTCCTGTTCCAGCGATTGGACGACCACAGCGCGATCCCGATCAGGGTTGCGCCGCCCAGGCCCGTGATCACTTCGGGAATGTGGAACAGCGTCTGCACATACATGATCACAGACAGGATCAGGATCGCATAGAACGCGCCGTGCTCCAGATACCGGTATTGCGCCAACGTGCCGCGTTCGACCAGCATGATGGTCATCGACCGCACATACATGGCCCCGATGCCCAGCCCGATGGCAATGATGAACAGGTTGGACGACAGGGCAAAGGCCCCGATCACGCCGTCAAAGCTGAAGCTGGCATCCAGCACTTCCAGATACAGGAATGCCCCCAGACCGCCCTGCGCAGCCCCCGTCAGCGTTTGCTGGCTGCGGTCCAGCACGCCGCCCAGCACCTCTACCAGCAAAAATGTCAGCAGGCCCCAGATTGCTGCATGAAAGAAGGTCGTTGCATAGGCTGCACCCTTCTGGCCTTCGATCACCTTGGAAAACGCCAGCATCACCACCAGCACAAAGGCAATCTCGATGCCCTTGACCGAAGAATAGGTGGACACTTTTTCTTCCAGCCAGCGAACCCAGTGCACATCTTTTTCATGGTCGAAAAAGAACGACAGCGCCACCATCATCAGGAAGGTGCCGCCAAAGGCCGCAATCGGCAGATGCGCCTCCATCATGATGCGGCTGTATTCCTCGGGCTGGCTGGCGGCCATCACCAGCGCCGACCATGGGCCGACATTGGCGGCGATCACCACGATCAGCAGCGGGAATACAATCCGCATGCCGAAGACCGCAATCAGGATGCCCCAGGTCAGGAACCGCTGTTGCCAGACCGGGGTCATGTCTTTGAGCTTGTTGGCATTGACGATTGCATTGTCAAAGGACAGCGAGATTTCCAGCACCGCCAGCACCGACACGATGAAGAACACCTTCATGGCACCGGCAAAGGTATGTTCGGTGGAAAAGCCCAGCCAGAGGCCAAGGCCAAGGCCGATTGCCGTGACGATGAAGGCCCATGTAAAATAAGACAGGGACGAGCGCTGGGGTGCATCTGTTGATGACATAAGAAGGTGACCGCGCGGCATGTGGCGGTTCAGGTGCCGACATCGCAGGATTGCCGCAAAGTCCTGCCAGAGGGGCCCGGTCACCCGTAGGGGCGAGTCTATGCGCCTAACTGGCCAATCTTGCAAGTATGGGCTTTGAGGGCAAGCAAGGGGCACTTTGCAGCGTGTTACGCACTGCGGTCTCAAAAGAGGGGGCCGCTGCTGCCAGCGGCCCCAAGGGGGCAGATGCCGTTATTTACGGGTGATGCGCCCGTCGAGATAGGGAGTATAGGGCTGGGCCTTGGCCAGATGCTCCGCCATCACATCGGCCAGATCGGGGCCGAAGTCATAGGCGTTGCTGGCATCCACAAACATGCGATATCCATCGCCGCCGCCGCGCATGTAGTTGTTCGACACCACCATGTACTCCGTCGCCGGATCAATCGGCGCCCAGGCGTCGCCGCCGACCACAATCATCACTTCTGACACCCGGCTGCCCACCGGTTGTGCCGGATCAAAGGTGTATTTCATGCCCGCAACCTGTGCAAAGCGGCCCGCGCCGTCTTCCAGCCCGCTGACCCCGTTTTCCAGTGCGGCCACCAGCACCTCTCCGGTCACGGTAAAGGTCGACAGCGTGTTCTGGAACGGCAGCACGCTCAGCGCCTCGCCCATCGTGACCTCTCCGGCGTCAATAGAGCTGCGAAGGCCGCCGCCGTTGGTGATGGCAATGGTCACGCCCTGATCCTTGACCCGGTCCAGCATCGCATCGGTCACCAGATTGCCCATCTGGCATTCGCCCTGACGGCAGGTTTCCCGGCTGCCATCGATCGCCTCGGTTGTCTCACCGATGATCGTCGCTTTCAGTTCTTCGATCGGCCCGGCAAGCTCGGCGACGCGGGCTTCGATGGCCGGGTCGGGGGTGACACTGGCGTCGAGAAGAATCGTATCGCCGCCCGCATGGATCAGCGACCCGTCATCGGCAAAAGTCAGTTCCAGATGGCCAAGGTATTTTGAATAGGCATAGGCCTGCACCACCGGCACCATGGCCCCAGACTCTTGGCTGACCCAGGTCGGATAGGCCCCGGCCCGGTCCGGGTCGGTGGCGGAAAGATAGGTGTGGCTGTGCCCGCCCACCACCGCGTCAATCCCCGGCACGGCGGCGGCAATTTCCAGATCGCGGGTAAAGCCCACATGGGTAACGGCGATGATCTTGGTCACGCCTTCGGCTTCCAGCGTCGCCACATCGGCCTTCAGGCTGTCGATCTCATCCTGAAAAATCACCGATGGGCCGGGGCTGGAGGTTTCAACCGTATCCGTCGCCAGCACCGAGATGATCCCGATCATTTCGCCGCCCACCTCCAGCACAACATGATTCTGCACCCGGCCCGCCAGCACATTCGATTGGCTGACATCAAGGTTGCCGGAGATGACCGGGAAGGTCACCTTGTCGAGAAAGCTCGCCAGCCCCTCGGGGCCGTCGTCGAATTCGTGATTCCCCAGCACCATGGCATCGGGCTGGAGCTGCTCCATGAACTCGGCCTCAACAGCACCCTTATAGGTGGTGTACATCAGGCTGCCCTGAAACTGATCACCGGCATCGACAAAGATCACATTCTGACCATCGGCCGTCAGGCTGTCGCGCAGCTCGTTGACCGCTGTCGCAACCCGGGCGATGCCGCCAAAGCACTTGTTCTCGGCGGCGTCTTCGGCTGAACAGGTGGAATCGAACGCGTTCACAGCCTCGATCCGGCTGTGGAAGTCGTTGATATGCAAGACATGCAGCGTGTAATCGGCCTGCGCCGCCCCCGCCGTCAGCGCAATCGCCGCAGCGGACCCAAGCAAACGGTTTTTCACCAAGTAGCTCCCTTGTTGGTTGATGGGGCAAGCGTGACTCGCGCAAGCGGCGGTGTCAAACCCGTGTCCTGCCCCGGATCGACCCTGACCTTGCGTCAGGCATGCAACGGCGCGGTGACAGGGGGCGGCAGTTTTCCCGCAGTTCCCATTGACCAAGCCTCTTGCAATGTGCATGGAACGTCATGCTGATTTACAAGATCTTCCGCCGCTCCGAATGGGATGCGTTCCGTGCCGCCGGTGAAACTGCCGGGGCTCCTGTCGATCTGGCGGATGGGTTCATCCATTTCTCGACCGCCGCACAGGTTGCCGACACGGCCGCGCGCCATTTCGGCACCGAAAGCGATCTGGTGCTGGTGGCGTTTCGCAGCAGCGCTTTGGGGGCAGATCTGAAATGGGAACCTTCGCGCGGGGGGGATCTGTTCCCGCATCTGTACCGTGCGCTGCGGCTGTCTGATGTGGTGTGGGACAAATCGCTGCCGCTGGGGGCCACTGGGCATATTTTTCCTGAAGGTGTGTGGTGAGCCTGGTCGAACGGGCCGGTCTGGCGGTTTTGCACCGGCTGGATCCCGAAGTGGCGCATGGCCTGTCGCTTCGGGCGCTGAACAGCGGGCTGGTGCCCTTGCCGGGGGTGGTGACATCGCCGCGTCTGGCCTGCACGCTGGCGGGGATGCCGCTTGCCAACCCGGTCGGGCTGGCTGCCGGGTTTGACAAGAACGCAACTGCGCTGGGCGCCTTGGCCCGCGCGGGCTTCGGCTTTCTGGAGGTGGGGGCCGCCACACCGTTGCCGCAGCCCGGCAATCCAAAGCCACGCCTGTTCCGCCTGACCGAAGACCGCGCCGCGATCAACCGGTTTGGCTTCAACAATGACGGGATGGAGGCGATTGCGGCCCGGCTGCGGCTGCGTCCTCGCACCCTGCCCATTGGCCTCAATCTGGGGGCCAACAAAACCTCGCCCGACCGTGCGGCAGATTTCGCGCAGGTGCTTGCGACGTGTGGGCTGCATGTGGATTTTGCGACCGTCAACGTCAGCTCGCCCAACACCGAAAAACTGCGCGACCTGCAAGGCCCTGCGGCCCTGGCGGCGCTTCTGGCGCGGGTGATGGAGGTACAGGCTGCGCTGGAAACGAAGATTCCGGTGTTTTTGAAAATAGCCCCCGACCTGACCCCGGATGAGATCGCCGAGATCGGCGCGATTGCCCTTGGCGCAGGGCTGGCGGGGATCATCGCCACCAACACAACGGTCGCGCGGGATGGCTTGAAAAGTGCAGCCCGCAGCGAATTGGGGGGGCTTTCCGGCGCGCCATTGTTCGAAAAGTCTACGCGCGCATTGGCGCAACTGTCGCTGGCGACCGAGGGGCGGCTGCCCCTGATCGGTGTGGGTGGCATCGGCAGCGCCGAACAGGCCTATGCCAAGATCCGCGCCGGGGCCTCGGCGGTGCAGCTTTATACGGCGATGGTCTATGAAGGCATCGGCATTGCCGCCCGCATCGCCCATGGCCTGGATGCGCTGCTCGCCCGCGACGGGTTCAGCACGGTTGCGGCAGCAAGCGGAACCGGCCGCGCAGACTGGCTCTGACTCAGACTGGCTTTGCCGCTACCAATTGCACCTTTTCCGAATTCTCATTCTGGCACCGGTTCCACCGCCCAGCGGTCCGCCAGGCAGCTCAATTCCCCGCTCTTGAATTTGATCAAATTCCCGGCAATACTGCGGCAACCAGAGGGATACCCATGTCACAGCCAACGATTGCCGGAGTGCCCACCGACCGCCTGACCGCCTTTGCCGCGCGTGAGGCGCAGCGCTATGCGCGGTCACGGCCGAAATCGGCCAAGGCGCTGGCCGATGGGGCAGGGGCGTTTCTGAACGGCGTGCCGATGCATTGGATGCGCGATTGGCCGATGCCGCATTTGCCGCTGGTAGCAAAGGCCAAAGGCGCGAGGATCACCGATATCGACGGCTACGGGATTGATGATTTCTGTCTGGGCGACACTGGCAGCATGTTTGGTCATTCGCCAAAACCGGTGGCCGACGCCATCCGCAAGCAGGCGCGCCACGGGCTGACCTATATGCTGCCCACGATGGCCGCGATGGAGGCGGGTCGTTTGCTGACCGACCGTTTCGGCGCATTCCGCTGGCAGATCGCCACTACGGCCACTGATGCAAACCGCTTTGCCCTGCGCGTGGCGCGGGCGGTGACCGGGCGGCCAAAGGTGTTGGTGTTCCACGGCTGTTACCATGGCACGCTGGATGACACGATGGTGACACTTGACGGCGGCCACACGGTCAACCGGCCCGGGCTGGTGGGGCAGGTGCATGATCTGAGCCTCGGGGCCGTGGTTTGCGAGTTCAACGATCTGGCAGGGGTCGAGGCGGCACTGGCAAAAGGCGACGTGGCGGCCATTCTGACCGAGCCGGTGATGACCAATTCTTGCATGGTCCTGCCTGCGGACGGCTTCCATGACGGCCTGCGCGCGTTGGCGCAACGCTATGGCGCGCTGTTGATCATGGATGAAACCCATACACTGTCTACCGGGCTTGGCGGCTATACCCGTGTGCACGGGCTGTCGCCTGACATGTTCGTGGTGGGCAAATGTGTGGCGGGCGGCATGCCGACGGCGGTCTGGGGGATGACCGAAGATGTGGCCGCGCGTTTCAACGCCTATGACGCCACGCGACCGGCGGGCCATTCCGGCATGGGCACCACTTTGTCGGCAAATCCGATGCAGTTTGCCTGTCTGGTGGCGACCCTGTCTCTGGTGATGACCAAAGACGCCTATGCCCATATGGAAAAAGGCGCGGAGCGGCTTGCCGCGCTATTGCAGGCCGCGATCACTGCGCATGGCGCGCCCTGGCATGTGGTGCGGGTCGGCGCGCGGGTGGAGTTCATCTGTGCCCCCGGTCCGCTGCACAACGGCACAGAGGCCGCCACCGCCCACCAGCCGCAGGTTGAAGCGGCTGTGCATACCGCGCTGCTGAACCGGGGCTGCCTGATTGCACCGTTTCACAACATGATGCTGGTCAGCCCCGCCACCCGACCGCGCCAGATTGACCGTCTGGGTCTGGCGTTTGACGAAATCCTGTCCGAACTTTTTGCCTGAGTGTCCCATGACCGCATTGCACAGCCCCTCCGGCTCGACCGTTGCCGAGGCCGAAGCCTTCCTTGCCGCCCATCCGGAGATCGAGGCCTTTGACATCGTCTTGCACGATTCCAACGGCATTGGCCGGGGCAAGATCATCCGGCGGCACGAGGTGTTGTCCTTTTACAAGAACGGACGGCATTTGCCGATTTCCATCCTTGGCCTGGATATCTGCGGCGAGGATGTGCATGAAACCGGCTTGATCTGGGATCAGGGCGATGGCGATCTGCGGGCCTGGCCGATCCCGGGCAGTCTTGTGGCCTTGCACAACACCAACCCCCCGCGCGGAGAGGTGCTGATGTCGATGTATGATCTGGACGGCAAACCTATGCCGTCAGACCCGCGCCACGCGCTGAAGCGTCAGGTCGATGCGCTGGCCACCGAGGGGCTGTTTCCGGCGGGGGCGTTTGAGCTGGAGTTTTTCCTGCTGGCCAACGAGCGTGGGCCGGATGGCAAGATGCAGCCCGCGCGCGATGTGCTTGATGGGCGCAAATCGTCGAAGACCGAGGTCTATTCGGTAGATCATCTGCATGGCATGCTGCCGCTGTTTTCCGATATCTATGCCGGTGCGGCCAAGGCGGGGATCACTGCCGAGACGATGATTTCCGAATACGCCCCCGGCCAGTATGAGCTGACCCTGCATTACCGCACTGATGTGATGCAGGCGGCTGATGATCTGATGCGCCTGAAGCGCATCGTCCGGGCGCAGGCCCGGGCGCATGGGGTGACCGCCTGTTTCATGGCCAAGCCGAATGAGGATTACGCCGGATCGGGCATGCATTTCCACGTCTCGATGATGGATGCCAAGGGCACGAACGTCTTTGTCGAGGCAGAAGAGGGGGTGTGGAACCCGACCATTCTGCACGCACTTGGGGGCCTGCGTGCGACGATGGGGGAATCGATGCTGGTCTTTGCGCCCCATGCCAATTCCTGGCGGCGCTTTGCGGCCCAAAGCTATGCGCCGGTCAGCCCGACCTGGGGGGTGAACAACCGGTCTGTCGCGTTGCGTATTCCGGCTGGCGATATCAAGGCGCGGCGGATTGAACATCGCCCGGCGGGGGTAGATGCGAACCCTTATCTGGTGGCGGCGACCGTGCTGGCAGGCATCCGCCACGGCTTGCAGCACAAGATCGACCCTGGGCCGGAAACGGTGGGCAATGGCTATGAGGCGGGGCAGGATGCGCCCGCCATTCCGTTGGACTGGCGGCAGGCGATCGAGGCAGCAAAGGCCTCGGCCTTTCTGAAAGATGCTTTGGGGGATGATATGCATCGCACCTTCACTGCCATAAAGGCCGCAGAATATGCGCGGGTGATGCGCACGGTGTCAGAGGTCGATTTCGACCTGTATCTGCACACGGTGTAGACATGAAAAAGCCCGGCCAGACTGCCGGGCTTTTTGGCAAAGGCACAGCGTTTACATGTTTGCGGGTTGCGGAAAGCCTAGCACATGATAGCCGCCATCGACATGGATGACCTCGCCCGTGGTGGCGGCGCCAAAGTCCGAACACAGCCAGGCGGCGGTGCCGCCGATGGCCTCCAGCGTTGCGTTCGCGCGCAGGGGGGCATTTTCTTCGGTATGACGATAGGTGGCGCGGGCGCCCCCAATGGCCGCACCCGCAAGGGTTTTCATCGGACCGGGCGAAATGGCATTCACGCGCACCTTTTGCGGCCCCAGATCATTGGCCAGATAGCGCGTGGCTGATTCCAGCGCCGCCTTAGCCACGCCCATCACGTTGTAATTGGGCGAAACGCGGTTCGAGCCCTGGAAGGTCAGTGTGATCAGGGTGCCACCATCCGGCATCATCTCGGATGCGCGGCGCGCAACGTCGATGAAGGAAAAGCACGAAATGGTCAGCGAGTTCTGGAAATTCCCGCGCGAGGTGTTGATGAAGCGCCCCGTCAGCTCGGTCTTGTCGGAGAATGCGATGGCGTGGATCAGGAAATCCATC
This sequence comes from Pseudotabrizicola sediminis, assembly GCF_004745575.1. Classification (GTDB taxonomy): domain Bacteria; phylum Pseudomonadota; class Alphaproteobacteria; order Rhodobacterales; family Rhodobacteraceae; genus Pseudotabrizicola; species Pseudotabrizicola sediminis. The sequence goes on from NZ_RPEM01000005.1 coordinate 187,412, forward strand.
GTGCCCCAGCGGTCCTTTAGCGTGGCGAAGCAAGCGTCCATGCTGGCGTCATTTGTGACATCGACATCGACCAGCAGGTCAGACCCGACGGATGCCGCCAGTGGCTGCACCCGCTTGCCAAAAGCGTCGCCCTGATAGGAAAACGCCAGCTCTGCGCCTTCTTCGGCCAGCGTTTTCGCAATCCCCCAGGCGATGGAGCGTTCGTTCGCCACCCCCATGACAAGCCCGCGCTTGCCCTTCATCCAACCGGCCATGATCTGTCCTTATGCGCGATACTTGCTCATCACCAATGTCGCATTGGTGCCGCCAAAGCCAAAGCTGTTGGACAGAACGGAATCCATCTCCACACCCTCGCGATAGGTGGTGGCGATTTCTTCGGGCTTCAGCTCAGGGTCAAGCTGGGTGACATTGGCAGAGGCGGTGATGAAATTGCCCTGCAGCATCAGCAGGGAATAGATCGCCTCATGCACGCCGGTGGCCCCAAGGCTGTGGCCGGTCAGTGATTTGGTCGACGAGATCGGCGGCACCGATCCGTCACCGAACACCCGGCGCACGGCTTTCACTTCGGTCACATCGCCTGCGGGCGTGCTGGTGCCATGGGCGTTGATATAGCTGATCTTGCGGCCTTCGGGCAGGGTGGCAATCGCCTGCCGCATCGACCGCTCACCGCCCTCACCACTCGGGGCGACCATGTCATGGCCGTCGGATGTGGCACCGTAGCCGGTGACTTCGGCATAGATCTTTGCCCCGCGCGCCAGAGCGTGGTTCAACTCTTCCAGCACCACCACGCCACCGCCGCCTGCGATGACAAAGCCATCACGGGTGGCGTCAAAGGCGCGCGATGCGGTTTCAGGCGCATCGTTGTACTTCGAAGACATTGCGCCCATGGCGTCGAACAGGCAGGACAGGGTCCAGTCCAGTTCTTCACCACCGCCGGCAAACACGATATCCTGCTTGCCGAACTGGATCAGCTCGGTGCCATTGCCGATGCAATGGGCCGAGGTGGAGCAGGCCGAGGTGATCGAATAGTTCACGCCCTTGATCTTGAACGGCGTCGCAAGGCAGGCGGAATTCGTCGAGGACATGCCCTTGGTCACACCGAACGGACCGATCCGCTTTGGGCTGCCCGAGTCGCGCACAATATTGTGGGCCTTGAAGAAGGATTTGGTCGATGGGCCGCCGGAGCCGACGATGATGCCGGTCCGGTCGTTCGAGATGTCGGATGCCTCCAGCCCCGAATCTTCGATCGCCTGCCGCATGGCGATGAAGTTATAGGCCGCGCCATCACCCATGAAGCGCAGGTCGCGCTTGTCGATATTGTCTTCCAGCACGATCTGTGGCTGGCCGTGGACCTGGCTGCGGAACCCGCGCTCGGCGTATTCGGGCGCGAAAACGATGCCGGACTTCCCGGCCCTCAGGGATGCTTCAACCTCAGCGGCGGAGTTGCCGATGGGGGAAACGATGCCGATGCCGGTAATGACAACACGACGCATGGGCGCCTCCTTCGTTGGGGATCAGTTGGCCGAGAGGGCCACTTTCATATCGGTCACTTGGTAAATCACTTCGCCATCGGCTTCCACCCGGCCATTGGCCACGCCCATCGTCAGGCGGCGGGTGGACAGTGCCTTGGTGAAATCGACGAAATAGCGCAGCATCCTGCGGTCAGGCCGCACCATGCCGGTCAGCTTCACCTCACCCACCCCCAGCGCATAGCCGCGCCCCTGCCAGCCACGCCAGCCAAGGTTGAAGCCGGTCAGCTGCCACAACCCGTCAAGGCCAAGGCAGCCGGGCATGATCGGGTTGCCGGGGAAATGGCAGTCGAAAAACCACAGGTCGGGGGTGATGTCGAATTCGGCGACCACATGGCCCTTCCCGAATTCTCCGCCATCTTCGGAAATCTCGGTGATGCGGTCCATCATCAGCATCGGCGGCGCAGGAAGCTGGGCATTGCCGGGGCCGAACAATTCACCGCGCGCGCAGGCCAGAAGTGCGTCTTTGTCAAAGCTGGACGGAAAGTGACCCATCGCCGATTGTTCCCCCGTTTTCGTGTCATTCGTTTCAACGCTGTAACACTTGCTGCGAGTCAGAGGCAAGGGTGCCGCGCGCGCCGCCCGGCGGGCAATCTCCCTGTTTTCCATTGAAATCGGGGCGTCAGGCGCTTTATATAGGCGTAACGACAGGATGACACATGCGGATGACGGCACAGGAACGGTCTACGGAATGGCTGGCGCAGGGCGGATTGCGCCCGACGCGACAGCGCTTGTCGCTTGCCAGCCTGCTGGTCGGCGACGGGCTTGACCGTCATGTCACGGCGGAAAGCCTGTTTGCGCTGTCGGTGCAGTCGGGCGACCGGGTCAGTCTTGCCACGGTTTACAACACCTTGCGCGCCTTTTGCGAGGCAGGGCTGATGAACGAAGTGGTGGTGGACGGGTCGAAAAGCTACTTCGACACCCGGATGGATGACCACCCACATTTCTACTGGGAAGACACCGCAGAGCTGACCGATGCGCCCAAAGATCAGCTGGAGATCAGCGGCTTGCCCGATGCCCCTGAAGGGACCGAGATTTCGCGTGTCGATGTGGTGATCCGGCTCAAGCGCGTCTGATCCTCAGGGTTGTGCAGGAACCACGTCAATTTCTTGACGCAACACGCCATCGCGCCCGAAGATCAGAATGCGGTCATCTTCCGTAACCACAGCGATGAAGTCGCGTCCCATCGTCACCGCCGCCGCCCGCGTGCCTTCGGGCAGGGCCAGCTGATCCGGCGTTGCAAGCGGTGAGATATCCGGCATACGGGTGACAAGCAGACCGACCACGGTTATGACACCGACAATCATCGTGGCGGTAAGAATGATCACCAGCCATTTCAGAAGTCTCAGCGAAGGCGGAAGCGCTTCGGTTTCAGGAGTGTTGTTCATGTCAGGCCCTTTTGCCGATGCATCGGAAGACGAAGATATCACCCTGCAGGTGACGATTGCCGATGGCTGCGCTGATCGCCTTGATAAGGCGCTGGCGCGGTCAGTGCCAGAGGAAGCGGCGTTGTCGCGCACAAGGCTGATGAAGATGATCGCCGAAGGGGCGGTCTGGCGCGGGGGCGAGGCGCTGACCGACCCCAAGACCCGCGCCGAGGACGGTGATGTGATCACCCTGTTCCTCGACCCGCCGGTCAGTGTGGATACGCTGGCCGAAGACATTCCGCTGACCGTGATCTATGAGGATGATCATCTGATCGTCGTCGACAAGCCGGTCGGCATGGTGGTGCATCCGGCGCCCGGTACGCCCTCGGGCACGCTGGTCAATGCGTTGCTGGCGCATTGTGGTGATACGCTGTCGGGCATCGGCGGCGAACGCCGCCCCGGAATTGTGCACCGGATCGACAAGGACACCTCTGGCCTGCTGGTGGTGGCGAAATCCGACAAGGCGCATCACGGGCTGGCCACGCAGTTCGAACGCCATGATGTGAACCGCCGCTATCTGGCACTGGTCCATGCTGTGCCATCGGCAGCCGATCCCCGCCTGCGTGGGATCAAGGGTGTCACCTTTGAAACCGGCGGCATCATCAAGATTGCCACCCTGCTGGCCCGCCACAAGACCGACCGCCAGCGGCAGGCCGTGGTCTGGCACGATGGCCGCCACGCGGTCACGCGGGTGCGGGTGCTGGAAGCCTTTGCCGATCAGGCCGCATTGGTGGAATGCTGGCTGGAAACCGGGCGTACCCATCAGATCCGGGTGCATATGGCCCATGCCGGGCACGGATTGCTGGGTGACCAGACCTATGGCGGCAAACGCAAACTGTCGCCCAAGGCACTGACGCCGCTGGCGGCCGATACGGGAAACAGCTTTCCCCGGCAGGCGCTGCATGCGGCCACGCTGGGCTTTACCCATCCGGTGACCGATGAATGGCTGGAATTCACCTCGCCGTTGCCGGAAGACATGGCCGCGCTGCTGGATGCAATGCGCATCCCTCAGGAGTGACATTCACGTGAAAACCCGGTCACATCCCTTCCTTTAAGGAACGGAAATGCCTTCACTTGGCGTTTATTAAGGCATGATAGGCCGTGTCCTTGCAGGAGCGGCACACAGACCTTAGGTAATGTGGTCCCTCGGGGGCTGATGGCACCGGGGCTAACAGGGGGCGAAAGATGAGCACCTATACCAACCTACCCGCACCAAGCCCGGAACAGGGCCTGAACCGGTATATGCAGGAAATCCGTAAGTTCCCGCTGCTGGAACCGGAAGAAGAATACATGCTGGCCAAGGCCTGGGTCGACCGGCAGGACAGCGCATCGGCGCACAAGCTGGTAACCAGCCACCTGCGACTGGCCGCCAAGATCGCCATGGGCTATCGCGGCTATGGGCTGCCGCAGGCCGAGGTGATTTCGGAAGCGAATGTCGGGCTGATGCAGGCGGTCAAACGCTTTGATCCGGAACGGGGCTTCCGGCTTGCGACCTATGCCATGTGGTGGATTCGCGCCAGCATTCAGGAATACATCCTGCGGTCATGGAGCCTTGTGAAACTGGGCACCACCTCCGCGCAGAAAAAGCTGTTCTTCAACCTGCGCAAGGCCAAGGCCAAGCTCGGCGCGCTGGAAGAGGGCGACCTGCGCCCGGAAAACGTGGCCCAAATCGCCAAAGACCTGTCGGTGACCGAAGACGAGGTCATTGCCATGAACCGCCGGATGGCGGGGGCCGATGCGTCGCTGAACGCGACCGTCGGGTCCGAGGAGGGCGGCGCGCAGTGGCAGGACTGGCTGGAAGATGAAAACAGCGATCAGGCCGAGGCTTATGCCGAAAGCGACGAATTGTTGATCCGCCGTGGCCTTCTGGTAAAGGCGATGTCGGTGCTGAACGACCGGGAAAAGGAAATCCTGATGCAACGCCGGCTGGCGGATGAGCCGGTGACGCTCGAAACCCTGTCGGAAAAGCACTCGGTCAGCCGCGAGCGTATCCGCCAGATCGAGGTGCGGGCGTTTGAAAAGCTGCAGGCCAAGATGCGCGAACTGGCCAAGGGCAAGGGCATGGTGGTTCCCGGCTGACCGCGCCCGGTCCGACACTGGAAGGCGGCCCCGGCGTGGGCCGCCTTTTGCATACTGGCTTTTGCCTGTCTGTCGGCCCTTGGCCTTCGCCCTGCAGACCGATAGGACTGCGTGCAGAGGTGGCGGGCATCCGTCGAAGATATGACGTATTTGTTGGCTGATGTGTCGTTTTTGTTTGCCCCCATCCGGCGGGCAGGCTACGTCCTCGGCCATTGGTTGAAAGGATCGGACCAACCATGACCATGCTGGGGACATTTCTGAAGCCGATGCACCCCGAGGGGTACAAATTCGTGGCGATCTTTGCCGCGATCACCCTTGTGCTGTTCTGGCTGTGGGAGCCTTTGGGCTGGATCGGCGTCGGGTTGACGGTCTGGTGCTATTACTTCTTCCGCGACCCCAAGCGGTCGGTGCCACAGGGCGCGGGCATTCTGGTTTCCCCCGCCGATGGCGTCATCAGCCTGATCGAACGCGCCGTGCCGCCGCCGGAGCTGGGCATGGGGCCAGTGGCCTTGATGCGGGTGTCGGTCTTCATGAACGTGTTCAACTGCCACGTGAACCGCGCGCCGATTGCCGGCACCATCGGGGCGATGAGCTACCGGCCCGGCAAGTTCCTGAACGCCTCGCTTGACAAGGCATCGGTGGACAACGAGCGCAACTCGCTGCGCATCGACCTCGCCGATGGCCGCCAAATCGCCGTGGTGCAGATCGCTGGTCTGGTTGCGCGCCGCATCATGTGGTGGGTGGCCGAAGGGCAGGGGATGCGCACGGGCGAACGCTTTGGCCTGATCCGCTTTGGCAGCCGGGTTGATGTCTACCTGCCCGAAGGGGTCAGCCCGCAAGTCGCCATTGGCCAGACCATGGTGGCGGGCGAAACCGTGCTGGCGGTGCTGGGGCGTGACCTGCCGCAAACTATGGCCCGTGTGGAATGACCGAAGAGCCGAAACCGCTGCTGCGGCGTCGGATGCACATTCTGCATCTGCTGCCGAACCTGATTTCCATCCTTGCTCTTTGCGCCGGACTGACCGCGATCCGCATGGCGGTCGAAGGTCGTTTTGGCTGGGCGGTTGCGCTGATTGGCCTTGCCGCTGCGCTGGATGGAATTGATGGCCGGCTGGCGCGGATGCTTAAGACCGAAAGTGCCATCGGGGCCGAACTGGACAGCCTGTGCGATCTGGTGAACTTCGGTGTCACGCCGGCTTTGGTGCTGTATTTCTGGGGCATGCGCGCCGATACCTCGCTGGGCTGGATTGCAGTGCTGATCTACGCCGTGTGCTGCATGCTGCGTCTGGCGCGGTTCAATGTCGGCAACCGTGAGCCGGAGGCTGCGGACAAGCCCAAGGGGTTTGTCGGTGTGCCTTCCCCTGCCGGGGCGATGCTGGCGCTGTTGCCGATCTATCTTGCCTATGGCTTTGACAACGCCCTGCGCTTGCCGCCATGGGCAGTCGCGATCTGGATGGTCTTTGTTGGCGCACTGATGATTTCGCGGATGCCGACGCCCTCTTTCAAAGGGGTCAGGATCTACGCCGAAAATGCCCGCTTCATCCTGGTGGGCTCGGTGGCGCTGATCGCGGCCTTGCTCACATATCCTTGGGTCACATTGCTGTTGATGGATGTGGTCTATCTGGCAGCCATCCTGCTTCTTTGGCGCAAAAGCGCCCGGTCTCTGAGGAGTGTTGTCTGACATGGATATCCGTGCCGTCCGCAAATCCTATGCCCGCTGGGCCCCGATCTATGACGCGACCTTTGGGGCCATCACGAGGGTCGGGCGGCGGCGCGCGGTATCAGTGCTGAACGGCCTTGGCGGCCGGGTGCTGGAGGTGGGGGTCGGCACCGGCCTGTCGCTGCCTGCCTACCGGCCCGAGGTGTCGGTCACCGGCGTCGACGCCAGTGCCGAGATGCTGGAGAAGGCCCAAGGCAAGGTGAACGAACTTGGCCTGACGAATGTCGAGGCGCTGCGCCTGATGGATGCGCGGGCGCTGGAATTTCCCGACAACAGCTTTGACCACATCTCTGCCTTGCACATCATGTCGGTCGTGCCAGAGCCAGAACGGGTGATGGCGGAAATGACCCGTGTTCTGCGTCACGGTGGCACCATTGTCATGGTCAACCACTTTGCCCGCGACCCGCAGGACAAGGGCGCGCTGCCCTGGCTGGAGCGGGTGTTTGCGCCCTTTGCCGACCGGCTGGGCTGGCATTCCGATTTCCGCCGCAGTACCGTCACCGACACGCGCGGGCTGACCCTCATCGAAGAGGTGGCCTTGCCGCCGTTTGGCATGATGACCCTGATGCGGTTTCGCAAGGACTGACACCGGCGTCGAAGTGGCTTCCCCCTGTCGCCCCAAGCCGTTAGGCTGATTGCGCTAACAGGGAGAGACAGCAGATGAAACCAGTTCGTTGGGGCGTGCTCGGCGCGGCCAAATTCGCACGTGAGCATATGGCCCCCGCCATCCACGCCGCCGCGGGGGCCGAACTTGCGGCTCTGGCCACGTCAGACCCTGCCAAGGCCGATGGCTTCCGTGCGTTTTGCCCCGGTCTGCAGCTGCATTCCAGCTATGACGCGCTGCTCGCCGATCCGTCGATTGATGCGGTCTATGTGCCGCTGCCCAACCATCTGCATGTGGAATGGACGCTCAAGGCGCTGGCGGCAGGTAAACACGTGCTGACCGAAAAGCCCATCGCCCTGCGCGCAGCCGAGATCGACCAGATCATTGCGGCACGCGATGCCAGCGGCTTGCTGGCGGCCGAGGCGTTCATGATCGTGCACCATCCGCAGTGGCAACGCGCCAAAGAGTGGCTGGCAGAGGGCAAGATCGGCCAACTGCGCCATGTCGATGCTGCCTTCAGCTACAACAACGCGGCAGAGCCGGGCAATATCCGCAACCGCCCCGACACCGGCGGCGGGTCCTTGCGCGACATCGGGGTCTATACCCTTGGCTCCATGCGCTTTGTCACCGGGGCCGAACCTGTGGATGTGGCGGCACGGGTCATCATCGACGCCGAGGTTGAGGTGTTTGCCGATGTGAATGCCATGATGCAGGGCCCGACGGGGCGGTTCACCTATCGCTCGATGACCTCAATGCGGCTGGCGAACCGGCAAGAGGTGGTGTTTCAGGGTGACAAAGGCATGATCCGCCTAGGCTCTGCCCCATTCAACGCCAATGTGCACGACGTGGCCGAGGCTGAACTGCACCTGCCCGGTCAGCGGGTGATCACTGACCGTTTCCCGACCGATAACCATTACAAGCTGCAGGTCGAAGCTTTTGGCCGCAGCATCCGCACCGGGGCTGCTTATCCGTGCCCGCTTGAATTTGTGCGCGGGACGCAGGCGATGATGGACCGCGCCCTTGATACGGCACAGGAAATTGCGCTTTAGGGCGAAAAACCCAATCATTTCTGCGCCGCAGCATCCTGATGCGGCGCAGATTTCTGCAAAACTTGTCTGGACAGGTTGACACTTTTCGACAACAATTGACCCAAGGACAGGAATCGTCCGGGGGGACCGCCCCGCGTCACAAGGCCCCATCGGCCTAATCAGCGCGCGGCTCAAGATCAAAGTGACCAGACATGGCAACACGTTTTCCAGCGTCATCGGCTGATGCCGACCGCGCATTCCGTTCCGACGGCAAGCGCACCGGGGCTCCGACAGCCAGTCTCCATTCTTTTGCCGAAGAGGTGATCCTGCGCGTCGCGGCACAGGCCCGTCGTGACCGGGTCGAGGCGACGGCCCCGAAGATCGCCCTGCTGAGCAAGGCCCTGTTGTCCGACAACGATGCCTCGGCGGCGGATTTTGTGCGCGACGCGCGGCTGGGGGGGATGACCGCTGATACCTTGTATTATGGTCTGCTGGCCGGCGCGGTGCAGCAGGTCGGAAACACGTGGGCGCGTGACGGGATTGCGATGCCTTCCATGTTGCGTACCTCGCATCGGGTGTGGCGGATCATGAACGATCTGCGCGATGTGTTCGTGCAGATCTCTGACCGCAAGCCCGGACAGCACGCGGTCTTTGCCCCCTGTCCGCAGGAAGGCCATATGATCGGCCTGACCATGACAGCCGATGACCTTCGGCGTCGTGGCTGGGAAATCGAACTGGTGTCAAATGATGATCATGACGGCCTGATCACTGACATCGAACGCCGCGCGCCGATGCGGGTGGCGCTTGGCGCGACCTCGCCTGAAATGACCCTGCCGCTGACCCGGCTTGTGGTGGCGCTGCGGGCCCATATTCCCGGCGTGTGGGTCATGATCGGCGGGGCGATCACCACGCAGGAACCTGATCTGCTGGACCTGACCGGTGCCGATGCCGTTGCCAATTCCGCAGACGCGGCCGAGCAGTTGATGCTCGCCCACCTTGCCAGCCTTGTAGAGCGCCGGTCAAACCGCATGTAACGCGCGGAAAGGGCTTCTGCGATCAAGGTCAGTCCTCCATAGCCTCCAGCTCGTCAATAAAGCCTGCAATCATCGACAGGCCCTTGTCCCAGAATTTCGGGTCTGACGCATCCAGCCCAAAGGGTGCCAACAGGTCTTTGTGGTGCTTCGATCCGCCTGCTTTCAGCATCTCGAAATACTTCGCTTCAAACTCCGGCAGGCCGCCTTCATAGGCCGCGTAAAGCGCGTTCACCAACCCGTCGCCAAAGGCATAGGCATAGACGTAGAACGGCGAATGCACGAAATGCGGGATATAGGCCCAGAAGGTTTCGTAGCCGTCCATGTAATCAAAGGCATCGCCAAGCGATTCTGCCTGCACGCTCATCCACAGGGCGTTGATGTCATCCGGGGTCAGCTCACCTTCCGCCCGCGCCGCGTGCAGCTTGCATTCAAAGTCGTAGAACGCGATCTGGCGGACGACGGTGTTGATCATGTCTTCGACCTTGCCCGCCAGCAGTGTCTTGCGCTCGGCCTTCGTCTTGGCCTGATCCAGCAGCTTGCGGAAGGTCAGCATCTCGCCGAACACGCTTGCGGTTTCCGCCAGCGTCAGCGGGGTCGATGACAGCAACTCGCCCTGACCCGCCGCCAGCACCTGATGCACGCCATGCCCCAGCTCATGCGCCAGTGTCATCACATCGCGCGGCTTGCCCAGATAGTTCAGCATCACATAGGGATGAACGGTGGAAACGGTCGGATGCGCAAAGGCCCCCGGCGCTTTGCCGGGTTTCACCCCGGCATCAATCCAGCCCTTTTCAAAGAACGGCTTGGCAATCTCGGCCATCTCGGGTGCAAAGGCACCGTAAGCGTCCAGAACCGTCTTGGTCGCCTCATCCCAGCCCACAACACGCGGCGTTTCCAGCGCCAGCGGTGCGTTGCGGTCCCAGACCTGCAGCCGCTCCAGCCCCATCCACTTGGCCTTCAGCCGGTAATAGCGGTGGCTCAGTTTCGGATAGGCGGCGACCACCGCATTGCGCAGCGCCTCGACCACTTCGGGCTCGACATGGTTCGACAGGTGCCGACCATGCTGCGGGCTGGGCATCTTGCGCCAGCGGTCATGGATTTCCTTTTCCTTCGCAAGGGTGTTGTGAACCCGGGCAAAGAGCTTGATATGCTTGTCAAAGACCGCCGCCAGCGCCCGCGCCGCCGCTTCGCGCTTTGTGCGGTTTGGATCAGTCAGCAGGTTCAGCGTTGCTTCAAGGTTCAGCTCTTCCTCTTCACCCTCCACCGCGAACATCAGCCCGGCCATGGTCTCGTCGAACAGCTTGTTCCACGCACTGGCCCCCACGACCGATTCGTCATGCAGGAACTTTTCCAGCTCGTCCGACAGCTGATGCGGCCGCATCGCGCGCATCCGGTCAAAGACCGGCTTGTAGCGGGCCAGATCTGCGTTCGCGGCAATCAGGGCGTCGAGGCGCGCGTCTTCCAACCGGTTGAACTCAAGGCTGAAAAACACCAGCGGTGTGGTGAAGGTGGTGATCTTGTCCTGCGCATCGGCCATGAACTTTGCGCGGTCGCTGTCCATGGTGTTCTGGTAATAGCGCAGCCCGGCAAACGACATCAGCCGCCCCGCGACGATGTCGATCTTCTCATAGGCCAGCACGCAGGCAAGCATCGCGCCCGCGTCCAGCCCGGCCAGCTTGCCTTCATAGCTTACCGCGAATTCCGCACAGGCTGTTTCCAGCCAGGCCATATCGGCAGCGAACTCCGACGAATCTGACGACGGATAGAGATCGCGCAAATCCCATTCAGGCAGATTGCCAAATCCGCCAGAAGTGGCATTTGCATCAAATACGGGGCGGGGCATCGGCAGGGTCATCGGCCATCCTTCCAGAATATCTTTCCTCTCAAATAGGGGTGGCCCTACCAAAAAGGCAACCCGCCCCCCTTCATCTGTTCTCAAATATCCTGGGGGTCCGGGGGCAAAGCCCCCGTCCTTCCTTCATCGGCAGGCACATCGGCCGCCCCGGACACCTGCCGCAGCAGATCGCGCAAGCCGTCCAGCGTATCGATCTCGTCCACGGCCTTGTCTTGCCGCCAGCGCAGCATGCGCGGAAAGCGCAGCGCGATGCCGGATTTGTGGCGGGGGCTGGCCTGAATGCCTTCAAACCCGATCTCGAACACCAGTTCCGGCACCACGCGGCGCACCGGTCCGAAGCGTTCCAGCGTATGCTTGCCGACCCAGCGGGTGATTTCGGCAAACTCTGCGTCAGTCAGGCCGGAATAGGCTTTGGTGAAGGGCACCAGATCATTGCCGTCGCGCACCGCAAAGGTGAAGTCGGTGAACAGGTTTGCGCGCCGCCCATGGCCCGCCTGTGCATAAAGCATCACCGCGTCCACCGTGAACGGGTCCAGCTTCCATTTCCACCAGTCCCCCCGCTTGCGCCCGGTGTGATAGGGCGAGGACAGACGTTTGAGCATCAATCCCTCGGCCATCCGGTCGCGCGCGCCGGCGCGAAGGGATGTCAGGGCCGTCCAATCCCCCAGTGCCACCGGCGAGGGCGACAGTGGCAACCCAGGCGGCAAGGCGGCCAGAAGTGCCTCCAGCCGGACGCGGCGCTGCGCCAGCGGGGTGTCGCGCAGATCGATCCCATCGGATTCCAACAGATCATAGGCCAGAAAGTGCCCCGGGGCCTCGGCCAGCAGCTTTTTCGGCACGGTCTTGCGGCCGATGCGCTTTTGCAGATCGGCGAAGGGCAGGGGGGCCGTGCCGCCCCAGGCGACGATCTCGCCATCCAGCACCGTTCCGGGGGGCAGATGGTCCTGCAGCGGCGCAAATTCGGGGAAGCGGTCGGTGATCAGATCTTCGCCCCGGCTCCAGATCGCGAAGGCTCCGCTGCGGGCGATGATCTGGCCGCGAATGCCATCCCATTTCCACTCGGCCAGCCAGTCTGTCGCCGGGCCCAGACTTTCGGGCGCGGCCTCAAGCGGGCTGGCCAGTGCAAAGGGATAGGGCCGCGCAGCGCCTTCCGATCCACCCTCTTGCGTCAGGTCGGCAAAGCGGGTGCGGGCGGGGTCCCAATCCCCCATCAGCCGGTGCGCCATCACCGCCTCTTCCACCCCGGTCGCCTGTGCCAGCGCGCGGGTCATCAATCCCCGGCTGACCCCCATGCGGAACCCGCCGGTCAGCAGCTTGTTGAACAGGAACCGCTCATCCGGCCCCAAAGCCGCCCAGGACGCGCTGACAAACGCCCGGCGCTCGGCTTCGTGGCGTCCGGTCAGAGCGATCAGCGCGCGGATGGTCGCGTCCAGCGACGGGTCGGTTTCATGGGTTGGCAAGGGCAGCAGGCGGGCAATGGTTTCGGCCAGATCGCCTGCGACGTTGTAGGATTCCTCAAACAGCCACAGCGGAACCCCCGCTGCCTCTGCCGCCCAGGTCCGCAGTTCGGTGGCATTGACGGCCCGCTTCGGGCGACGGCCCGACAGCAGGGCGATGGTCCAGACCCGGTCTGCCTCTGGCGCAGTGCGGAAATATTGGGTCAGCGCGGCGGTTTTCTCGCCGGTTTTCGTGGTGGCGTCGAGCGCATTGAACAGGGCGGCGAAGCGTTTCATGCGTGCGGCCCCGTGGCTGTCGTCGCCGGGGGGACTGTCTGGCCGCTGGCGCCTGCGGTCCGCGCCCCCGAGAGTATTTGGGAAAGCTGCAAGATCATAAAAGCTTGCTCTCCACTACGGCTTCACTCTCGGCTGCGGAGTCCGGCTCTGCTTCGGTATCCGTATCCGCCTCATCGCCGCCGAATTCGGTCTGGACAATCCCGGCGTCATAGCCCTGTTCCTCCAGCCAGCGGCGGAAAGGGGTGGTGTAGCCATGCGTGACAAACACCCGTTCGGCCCCGGTGGCGCGGATCGCCGTGTTCAGGCCGGGCCAGTCGGCGTGGTCCGAGATCACGAATCCGGTGTCCAGCCCCCGGCGGCGGCGGATGCCGCGCAGCGCCATCCAGCCGCTGGCAAAAGCCTCGGCCGACGGGCCGAAGCGGCGCGCCCAAGGCGTGCCAAGCGCCGATGGCGGCGCGATAATCAGCGCGCCGGGGTGGGATTTTGCATCTACACCGGCGGTTACGCGAATTGTCGGCGGCAAATTGTAGCCCTGATCGCGCAGGATGCGGGTCGTCTCTTCTACCGCGCCATGCGTCAGGATCGGGCCGGCATCGGGCAGCAGCGTCATCAGACGCTGCGCCTTGCCCAGACCATAGGCGGCCAAGATGGTCGACCGCCCCTCGGCGGCATTCGCCACCCACCATGCAGCCAATTGCTGCGCTATCACCGCCTGTGGCTGCCAGCGAAACAATGGCAGACCGAAGGTGCATTCGGTGATAAATGTATGGCAGGGCACCGGAACAAAGGCCTCGGACAACCCGTCATCCTCGACCTTGTAGTCGCCCGAGACCACCCAGACCTCGCCGCCGCGTTCGACCCTGATCTGCGCCGAACCCGGCACATGGCCGGCCGGGTGAAAGCTGACCTGCACCCCGCCGATCTGCCGGGGTTCACCATAGGCGATACCCTCGGCGAAGATATCGCCCAGCCGGTGCCGCATCACCGGCAGCGCCTGCTTGGTAGACAGATAGTGGCCATGGCCCCATCTGGCATGATCACTGTGGCCATGGGTGATCAGCGCCCGGTCGACCGGGCGCCACGGGTCGATGTAGAATCCGCCTTCGGCGCAATAGATGCCGCGATCGGTAAAACTGAGCAATTCTGCGGACATGAGCAGAGCCTAGCACGCCCCGTCCATGGGGAAAGGGTCATAGGACACATTCGCTGCGCACAAAATACGGGCGAATGGGGGGAATACGGGCAGGAAATGCAGGCTCCCCCTTTCGCAGTTGGAAATGGGCTGATTAACTGGCCCTTAAGAACGAGGGCACGGGGGCCGTTTGTGACAAGTTACTTCAATGAGATGTATCAGGGCAGCGCCGTGCGCGCGCCCTATGCGCGTTTGCAGGACTGGATGACTGCCATGCCTGCCGAACTGCGGCAGATGAAACAGGCCGAGGCCGAGGCACTGTTTCGCCGCATCGGCATCACCTTTGCCGTGTATGGTGAGGGCGGCGATCCGGACCGGCTGATCCCGTTCGACATGTTTCCGCGCGTGTTTTCCGGGGCGGAATGGGCAAAGCTGGACCGTGGTATCAAGCAGCGCGCGCGGGCGCTGAATGCCTTTCTTGTCGACGTCTATGGCCGGGGGGAAATCGTGCGTGCAGGGCGCATTCCGGGCCGGTTGGTCTATTTGAACGAGGCCTATGAAAAATCAGTGGTGGGCTTTGTTCCGCCAAAAGGCGTGTATTCCCACATCGTCGGCATCGACCTTGTCCGCACCGGGCCGGACGAGTTTTTCGTGCTGGAAGACAATTGCCGCACCCCATCTGGCGTCAGCTACATGCTGGAAAACCGCGAAATCATGATGCGGATGTTCCCCGACCTGTTCCGCGAAAACCGGATCGAGCCGGTGGACAGCTACCCCGAAATCCTGCGCCGCACGCTGGCGTCGGTGGCCCCCGCCAAATGTGACCGCGATCCCACCGTGGTGATCCTGACGCCCGGGCATTTCAATTCCGCCTACTATGAACATTCTTTCCTTGCCGACCTGATGGGCGTGGAACTGGTCGAAGGGCAGGATCTGTTTGTTGAGGGCGAGTTTGTCTTCATGCGCACCACCGAAGGCCCGCGCCGGGTGGATGTGATCTACCGCCGTCTAGACGACGCCTATATCGACCCGCTTTGCTTCCGCCCCGATTCCATGCTGGGAATTCCAGGGCTGATGGACGTTTACCGTTCCGGGGGGGTCAGTATCTGTTCGGCGCCGGGGGCCGGGGTGGCCGATGACAAGGCGGTCTATACCTATGTGCCCGAGATGATCCGGTTCTATCTGGGCGAGGAACCGATCCTGAAAAACGTGCCAACCTGGCAATGCGGCAAGGAGGATGACTGCAAATATGTGCTGTCGAACCTCAAGGATCTGGTGGTGAAAGAAGTCCACGGCTCGGGCGGCTATGGCATGCTGGTGGGGCCCAAGGCTTCGGCGGATCAGGTGGAGATGTTCCGCGCCCGCATCACCGCCAACCCGCACAATTATATCGCCCAGCCCACGCTGGCGCTGTCCACTACGCCGACCTTTGTGGCGGAAGGCGTCGCCCCCCGCCATGTTGACCTGCGGCCCTATTGCCTTGTGGGCGAACGCATCGAGCTGGTGCCGGGGGGCCTCACCCGCGTGGCCCTGACCGAAGGGTCGCTGGTGGTGAACTCGTCGCAGGGCGGCGGGGTCAAGGATACCTGGGTGCTGGCGGAGTGACCGGAACATGCTGAGCAGAACCGCAGACAATCTTTTCTGGCTTGCCCGCTATCTGGAGCGCGCCGAAACTTCGGCCCGGCTCTTGGAGGTTGGCGCGCGCATCGCGTTGATGCCTTCCGCCGCGGGCTATCGCAATGAATGGGAATCGCTGCTCCATGCCAGCGGCACCGCCAACGGGTTCGCCAAAAAATACGGCGACGCCGTGCAGCGCAATCTGGAAAGCTGGTTCTTTTTCGATGCCGACAATGCGTCATCCGTCATGTCCTGCATCACGGCGGCGCGCGAGAATGGGCGCATCGTGCGCACCGCGCTGACCACGCAGGTCTGGGATGCGCTGAACTCCGCCTTTCAGGAATTGCGCCAGCTGGAACGCCGCCCGCGATCCGAACTGGACCTGTCACTGCTGACCGACTGGACTATGCGCAACACAGCGTTGGTGCGCGGGTCCATTGATGCCACGCTTCTGCGCAATGATGGCTGGGATTTCCTGAACCTTGGTTATTATCTGGAACGCGCCGACAACACCGCCCGGCTGATGGATGTGAAATACTATGTCCTGCTGCCCAAGATCGAATTTGTCGGCTCGGGGCTGGACAATTACCAATGGACCACGCTCTTGCGCGCCATGTCGTCGCACCGGGCCTTTCATTGGGCCTATGGCGGCGAGGTGACGGCCCCCAAGATCGCGCATTTCCTGATTCTGAACCCGCAATGCCCGCGCAGCCTGATCACCTGTGTCGAAGGCATGACCAACCACCTGGACCGGCTGGCGCGCGGCTATCAGCGCAAGACGCTGGCGCAGGAAAAAGCGCGCGGCATTCAGGCCGAACTTGCTGAATTGCGGGTCGAGGATATTTTTGAAGAGGGGCTGCACGAGTTTCTCAGCCGCTTCATCGGGGATATGGCACGGGCGGGCTCGGTCATCCGCGACTGTTATCTGAATGGGGATGTGCGCTGATGTTGCTGAGTGTGGATCATGTCACCCGCTATTTCTATGACCAGCCGGTGCGCGGCGTGGTTCAAAGCCACCGGCTGATGCCGTCGCAATGCGCCGGGCAAAAGCTGGTGACCTGGAAGGTCAGCGTCAGCGATGGCCAGATGGGCGGCGGGTTCCGCGATGGTGCTGGCGATTGGGTGCAGGGCTGGACCGTGCTTGGCCCGGTGAATGAAATCACGGTGCGGGTGACCGGCCAGATCGAGACGGTCGATATGGCCGGCGTCCTGCGCGGCCACAAGGAACTGACGCCGCCCGAGGCCTATCTGCGCAGCACCCACCCCACCGAGGCCGATGCGGCCCTTGCCGCGCTGGCGGATGGCCTGACGCCTGCGCAGGATGCGCTGGCGGCGGCCCATGATATTTCGGCGCGGGTGTCGGATGCGATTGTCTACACCTCCGATACCACCAACGCCCATACCACTGCCGCCGAAGCCTTGGCACAGGGCACTGGCGTGTGTCAGGATCAGGCCCATGCGGTGATCGCCATTGCGCGCCACATCGGCCTGCCGGCGCGCTATGTCTCGGGCTATCTGCTGGTTGGTGTCGATGGTGCCGCTGCCGAGGCCGCCCATGCTTGGGCCGAGGTGTTCATCTCCGGACTTGGCTGGGTGGGGTTCGATCCTGCCAACCGCTGCTGCCCGGACGACCGCTACATCCGGCTTGGGTCAGGTCTTGATTCGCCGCATGCAGCGATGATCCGGGGCATCGCGCGCGGGCAGGGCGAGGAAAGCCTTGATGTCTCGGTCACGGTGCAGGCGTCGCAAACCCAGTCGCAGACGCAGCAATAGCAGCGGCTTTGCAGTAAATTCCCTTATTTTGCCGTGGTCTTGCCACATCCTTTGGGCAGCGTCCCGTCAGCGAGGGGATCGCGAGGGGTGAACCATGGCCTTGGCCTATGACTTTGACATTTTCAGGATAGTGCCTGATTTCGGACCATCAGACCCGGGGCTTGCCGGGCTTCTGAAGGATGTGAGTTTCGCAGAGCAGCATGAGGCCGCAACGGTTGCCTTGTTTCGTGACCCGCGCACCGCAGGGGCGCTGCGCCGCGCGCCGTCAGGCCTGCGCAGCTATCTGCTGGACTCTGGCTTCGGGCTGAACACCTATTCATCGGGTGCTCCCGCTGGTCTCTATCCGGCCAGCGATGAAGCGGCGCGGCTGGACCTGATCCAGCGGCTTGCCGAAAATGCCCATCGCTTTGCCTTGCCCCGGCCCGAAGACACCGCCGAAGGTGGCGATGTGTTTCGTCTGGGCGCCTTTCTGCAGGCATTGGATGAGTCCCAGCCGGTCGATATGTCTGGCGCAGACGCAGTGGTGCAAGACCAGAACACCGATCAAAGCGCCGGCCCGGTTGTTCCCCGCCAGCGCGCTTTGCCACCCCTGTTCGAAACCGAGCCCTTTGCCGATGCCTCGCCAGTGGCCCCCACGATCCCGACCCGCCGCAAATTCTGGCAAGGCCGCTTTTTCCGCATCGGTGCTGCCGCCGTTCTGGTGCTTGGGGCCATGCAGATGGTCAGCGGCCCGGCCCTGACCGTCATCGCCAGCCTGTGACCCGCGTGCCGTAACGGCGCGCAGCATCATCGCCCCTTTCCATCCCCGCGCCCCGGCGCTAGCGTGCACCCGGAATGTCATGGGGACTTTGAAATGACCTATTGTGTCGGCCTGTTGCTGAATGAAGGGATGGTGCTGCTGTCAGATACGCGCACCAACGCCGGTCTCGACAACATCGCCACCTATCGCAAGATGTTCCATTTTGAGAACCCGGGCGAGCGGATCATCACGGTGCTGACCGCAGGCAGCCTGTCGGTCACCCAGACCACCATCGCGCGCCTGCGCGATGCCATCGACAGCCCCGATGCCACCCCACAAACTTCGGTCCTGCTGGCACCGACCATGCTGGCTGTGGCCGAAATCATCGGCGATGTGCTGGCACAGGTCCGGCGCGACATCGACGAGAAATTGTCGATGGCTCAGGGGGCCAGCGCCACCATGATTGTCGCGGGCCAGCGCAAGGGCGGCGGCATGCGGATGTTCCTGATCTATCCGGAAGGCAACTTCATTGAGGCCACCGAAGACACGCCGTTTCTTCAGATCGGCGAGCACAAATATGGCAAGCCCATTCTTGACCGGGTGGTGAAACCCACCACTTCGCTGAGCGATGCGCAAAAAGCGGTGCTGTTGTCGATGGATTCCACCCTGCGCTCTAACCTCTCGGTCGGAATGCCGCTGGATCTGTGCGTCGTTAACCGCGATGAATTCCGCATCGACACCCTGCGCCGGATCGAGGCGGGGGACGAATCCTTCCGTGCCATGAGCGACGCCTGGTCCCACGCCCTGCGCGACGGGTTCAGCCAGATTTCGATCTGACCTGCGCGCCTTGCTGTTTCAGCGATTGGCGTCGAACAGCTCTGCCGTAAGGTCAAAGAACCGCTGCCGCCGCTCTGGGGTTTCCATCGGGATCTCATGCTCTGCGCCGGTAAACATTTCCAGCCGCCCGCCGCGCCATCCGGCCATCCGCAGATGCACCGGGGCCAGGTCCACCACCTTTTCCGCCGTGCCCAAAGCCGTCAGCGCCGGACAATCGGGGGCGGGTGCCAGCGACATATCACGGCACTCGGCCAGTGCGGTCTGCAGCCAGCCCATGCTGGGCCCGGCCAGCGCCAGTTCCGGACGCTCGACCACCTGCCGCTTCATATAGCGCCACATGTCGGGATCAGTGGTCAGCACATTGCCGCCAAAGTCCGCCTCTGCCACATAGCTTTTGTCCGATGTGCTGGGCGCAAGCCGGTGGGACTGACCGAACCAACCCGATATCTGCGCCATCGGCTGCGCAAAGGGCCGCATCCAGGCAGCCATGGCAATGCCCCACATCGGGGCCGAAAACGAGGCGGCCTTGACCGGCAGGCCGCGCATCAGGGACCGCAAGGCGATGGCTCCGCCCATAGAATGCGACAGCAGATACAAGGGTTCGGGCAACTCCAGCCGCCGGACCAGCGCCAGAACCGCCTGCACATCCAACTGATAATCCTGAAACTGGACGACATGGCCCAGCATGCGGTCGGGCAGCAACCGGTCGGCAAGCCCTTGCCCGCGCCAGTCGATTGCCACGGTTGCATACCCGCGCGCCTGCAGATCCGCGGCTGCCAGCCCGTATTTCTCGACATATTCGGTGCGGCCGGGAAACAGCAGCACGGTGCCTTTTGCCCCTACCGGCCAGACACCGGCGCGAATGCGCAGCCTGTCTTCGGTGGTCAGCCAGAACGCCTCCCCGCCCTCGGGGCCAAGGGCGAGGTCGGCATAGAAGGGTGCGGTAAGAAGCGGTGCCTCTGTCACCCCAGAACCGATCCCAGCTTCATGGCCAGACCCATGCTGCCATCCACAGCCAGTTTGCCCTGCATGAAGGCCATCGTCGGGTTCAGATCGCCGTCCAGGATGCGTTTGAACACATCGGCACTGGCGGTCATCGTCACCTCAGCCGGTTCGTCGCCTGCGCGCACGCCGGTCGGGTCCAGCATGATCGCACCTTCGCCTTCGATCACGAATTTCGCGACACCGTCAAAGCCGCCAGACAGCTTTTTCGACAGCACTTCGACGGCTTCTGCTACCACGTCGCTCATGTAACGTCCTCTCTGCCTTGTGACGGCTTGGATATGGTGTTCTTGCGACAATGCGCTACCATCATCATATGAAAGTTCATCGTCGGTTTCTCAATCCTACCGTAGCGGCACTTGTCGCAGTTTTTCTGCTGGCGACGCCAGCTGTCGCGGACGAACCGCTTGATGGGCTGTTCGACAAGCTGAAATCTGCCGATGCCCGCGCCGCCGCGCGGTTGGAGCGGGAAATCTGGAATGAATGGTCAAAAAGCGGTTCGCCGGCGATGGATCTTTTGTTGCAGCGCGGGCGTGATGCCCTCGCCGCAGGCAACACTGGCGAAGCGATCAACCATTTGACAGCGCTGACCGATCACGCCCCCGATTTTGCCGAAGGCTGGAATGCGCGGGCCACCGCCTACTATCAGGCGGGTCAGTTCGGCCCCTCGATCTCGGATATTGCGCGTGCGCTCACCCTGAATGACCGGCATTTCGGGGCAATGGCAGGGCTTGGCGCCATGTATGAAGAACTGGACAATCCGCAAAAGGCGCTGGAGGTGTATCGTGCAGCACTTGCTATACATCCCAACCTGCGCGGCGTATCAGTGGCGGTGGAGCGGCTGGAGGCAAAGGTCGCAGGCACGGATCTGTAACGGCAGGGCGTAAAGGCACCTAAAGCATGAGCGCGACCACCGGCCGGGTCACGGCGGTCCTTGGGCCGACCAACACCGGAAAGACGCATTACGCCATTGACCGGATGCTGGGCCACCGCACCGGGGTCATTGGCTTGCCCCTTCGCCTGCTTGCGCGTGAGGTGTATGACCGGATCGTTGCGCTGCGCGGTCCATCCGTGGTGGCGCTGGTGACGGGTGAAGAGCGCATCGTGCCCGACCGTACGCAATATTGGGTCTGCACGGTGGAAGCGATGCCTTTGGAAATCGGCGCCGATTTCGTGGCGATCGACGAGATCCAGCTATGCGCCGACCCCGACCGTGGCCATGTCTTTACCGACAGGCTTCTGCGCGCGCGCGGCCTTGTCGAGACGCTGTTCCTTGGGGCCGAAACCATGCGCCCGGCGATTGCCGGGCTGGTGCCGGGGGTCAGTTTCCTCAAGCGCGAACGGTTCAGCACTCTGACCTACACAGGTTCGAAAAAGATAAGCCGAATGCCGCCGCGTAGCGCTATTGTCGGGTTTTCGGTTGAAAACGTCTATGCCATCGCCGAGCTGATCCGCAGGCAAAAGGGCGGCTGCGCGGTCGTCATGGGCGCGCTTTCCCCCCGCACCCGCAATGCGCAGGTGGCGCTGTATCAGAATGGCGATGTTGACTATCTGGTGGCGACTGATGCCATTGGCATGGGCCTGAACCTTGATATCAAGCACATCGCCTTTTCCGCCACCGCCAAATTCGACGGCCGCCGGATGCGCGCCCTATATCCGCAGGAACTGGCGCAGATCGCGGGCCGGGCCGGACGGCACACCGAAAACGGCACTTTCGGTGTAACAGGAGAAGCGCGGCCCTTTGATGAGGAAATCATCGAGGCGATCGAAAACCACCAGTTCGCCCCGGTGCGCAAACTGATGTGGCGCAACCATGCACTGGATTTCGGCACTGTGGACCGGCTGATCCGCAGCCTTGAGGAACATACGTCCAACGAGTGGCTGACCCGCGCCCGCGATGCCGATGATGTGCTCGCCCTCAAGGCGCTGGTGGATATGGCAGAAGTGCGCGACCGCCTGACCAGCCCCAAACGCGTGCAATTGCTGTGGGATGTCTGTCGCATCCCCGATTTCCGCGGGTCAAGTGACAGCGACCATGCGGGGCTGCTGGCGCGAATATTCGAGTACTTGTGTGGCCGGGGTCTGGGCGGGGGCAGGGTGCCTTCGGATTGGATCGGCAAGGCCGTTTCCCGCATCGACCGGACCGATGGCGATATTGATGCCATTTCCAAGAGATTGGCTTTTATTCGCACCTGGACCTATATTGCGCAGCGCAAAGGCTGGGTCGATGACGAAAGCCATTGGCGCGACGAGACGCGCGCTGTAGAAGACCGCCTGTCAGATGCGTTACACGCACGACTGACGCAAAGATTTGTAGACCGGCGGACAAGTGTGTTGCTTCGCCGGTTGAAGCAGAAGGAGACCCTCGTGGCCGAGGTGAATGACAAAGGCGAAGTGACGGTAGAGGGCGAGTTTGTCGGCAAGCTGGAGGGATTCCGGTTTCGGCAGGATGCCAGCACGTCACCTGACGAGGCGAAGGTGATGGCGCAGGCCGCCGTTCAGGCGCTCAAGCCCGAATTCCACCTGCGGGCGGACCGTTTCTACAACGCGCCCGACACCGAGATGGATTTCACCGAGCAGGGGGGCCTGATGTGGGGCACCACCGCTGTCGGCAAGCTGATCAAGGGAGCCGAGGCCCTGCGCCCTTCGGTCGAGGCTTTTGTCGATGACGAAGCCGGGTTCGAAGTGGTGGAAAAGGTCCGCCGCCGGTTGCAGCATTTCATCGACCGCAAGGTGGCCGCGCAGTTCGAACCGCTGGCCGCGATGAGCCGGGACGAGACGCTGACCGGGCTGGCGCGTGGCTTTGCCTTCCGGCTGGTCGAAGGTCTGGGCGTCCTGCCGCGCGACGTGGTGGCCAATGATGTGAAAGAGCTTGACCAGGAGGCGCGCGGTGCCTTGCGCAAGCATGGCGTGCGTTTTGGCCAGTTCACGATCTTCCTGCCGCTGCTGCTGAAACCCTCGCCCACCCGCTTGCGTCTGGTCTTGTGGTCGCTGTGGAACGGGTTGGACGAATTTCCCGAAAGTCCGCCGCCCGGTCTGGTGACCATCCCCAATGTGGTCGAAGTGCCTAAAGCGCATTACACGCTGGCGGGCTACCATCCCGCCGGCAGCCGTGCGATCCGCATCGACATGCTGGAGCGTCTGGCCGATATCTTGCGCCAGAAAGACAGCCGCGCCGGGTTTGAGGCAACGCCCGACATGTTGTCGATCACCGGTATGACTCTGGACCAGTTTGGCGACCTGATGGCCGGTCTGGGCTACAAGGGCGAAAAGGCGGAACGCGCCAAGGTCAAGGCAGCAGAGCCGGTAGCGGTACTGCCCGCCGTTGATCCCGACGTGCCGCAAAACCCGATCCCGGAAGAGGTCTCGGTGCTTGCCCCGGTGCCAGAGGCCGAACCGGTGGAGCCTGACGCAGAACCCGCAGCGCCCGAGATGGAGTCGTTCTACACCTTCACCTGGGCTCCGAAACCGCGCAACGCCCGTCCCGAACGCGGCCCTCGTCCGCAGGGCGAACGGCGTGACCGGCCACAGGGCGACCGTCCGCAAGGCGAGCGTCCGCAAGGCGAGCGTCCGCAAGGCGAGCGTCCTCAGGGCGAACGGCCACAGGGTGACCGCCCGAAGAGCGACCGGCCAAAGTCTGATCGTCCACGCGGTGACAAACCGCAGGGCGATCGGGGGCCGCGTCCGCAGGGTGACGGCAAACCTTACGGGAAGGGCGATCGTGGCAAGGGCAAGGGCGACCGTCCTGACCGCAACGACAGCAACAAGCCGCGTCAGTTTGAGGCCCGCCCGCAGCGCGCTGACAAACCGATCGACCCTGACAACCCCTTTGCCGCGCTGCTGGCGCTGAAGGGCAAGGTCTGAGGCTTGGCGGGGCCGGGTGCCAAGCCCGCGCCCGACACCCGGCCGCGTCTGCGGCTGGACAAATGGCTGTGGCAGGCGCGGTTTTTCAAATCGCGCGCCCTGTCCGCAGAGGTGATCGAAAGCGGCCATTGCCGCGTGAACGGTCAGCGCACCCGCAAACCCGGCCACGGTATCTGCATCGGTGATGTGCTGACCTTTGTGCAAGGCCAGCAGGTCCGGGTGATAAAGGTTCTGGCGCTTGGCCTGCGGCGCGGCCCGGCCGCCGAGGCGCAGGCGCTTTATCTCGACCTTGACCCGCAACCGTTGCCAGAGGCGCTTGAATGATCCCCCGGCTTGCTCTAGCTAGTGACCCGACCCAGCCAAAGGCCTGATCTGATGACTTATGTGGTGATTGATAACTGCATCGCCTGCAAATACACCGATTGCGTCGAAGTCTGTCCGGTGGACTGCTTTTACGAAGGTGAAAACATGCTGGTCATTCACCCTGACGAATGCATCGACTGTGGCGTGTGCGAACCTGAATGCCCCGCTGACGCGATCCGTCCGGACACTGAACCGGATATGGATGCCTGGGTGTCCTTCAACCGCAAGTATTCCGAGATGTGGCCAGTGATCACCGTCCGCCGCGATCCGCTGCCCGATGCCGAGGCGCGGGATGGCGAAAAGGACAAGCGCGAGAAGTATTTCTCCGAAGCCCCCGGCGAAGGCAGCTGAGGCGGCAGAAGCTGACAGGGGCGTTACAGCACCGCCCTGACAAAGATTGATTCGGCAACATCGGGATCTAGATTCGGCGTAGCCATAAAAAAACCAGTGATTTCAATGCCAGGTGCCGGGCTTGCCCCAATTCGCGGCAGTTGGAATCAGGTGAATTTTGTGCTATACATATGTGACAAACAACCATGGACGCCTGACATCCGCTCGGCGCTGCTCGCCTGAGGTGGACATTCTTGTGACATCTGCCACCGCATCGCCGGGCCTTTTCAGGTCCGGGCGGTTCTTTTGTCGCCAGAGGGCCTCCGCTGTTAGGAAGCGACTGAATGACCAAGTCCAAACGACCCGAGTTCCGCCCGAATGAATTCGTTGTATATCCCGCCCATGGCGTGGGCAAGATCATGTCCATCGAAGAGCAGGAAATTGCCGGGTTCAAGCTGGAGCTGTTCGTCATCACCTTCGAGAAGGACAAGATGACGCTGCGGGTTCCCACCCACAAGGCCACCGAAATCGGTATGCGCGCCCTGTCGGCACCCGATGTGGTGTCCAAGGCGCTGGATACGCTGAAAGGCAAGGCCAAGGTCAAGCGGGCCATGTGGTCACGCCGCGCACAGGAATATGAGCAAAAGATCAACTCCGGCGATCTGATGGCCATTGCCGAAGTGGTGCGCGACCTGCACCGCAGCGATGATCAGCGCGAACAATCCTATTCCGAGCGTCAGCTGTATGAAGCGGCACTCGAACGCCTGACCCGCGAAGTCGCTGCCGTTTCCGGCGTCGATGCAGGATCTGCGGCCAAGACCGTCGATGACGTTCTTGTCAGCCGGGCTGCCTGATTTCAATGTGCCCTGACACAAAAGGCGGCCCCACCGGGCCGCCTTTTTTCATGCCAGCATGGCTGCTGCAGCGGAAAGCGCTGCCAGACCCGCCATTTGCTGACTGGCCCCCAGAATATCGCCGGTCTGTCCGCCGATCCGCGCCTTTGCAAAGAGGGCAACCATTAATGCCGCAACCGCGGCGGCCCCGCTCATCACCCCGGCCACCAGCCCGAGCGGCCCTGTGATCAGCATTGCCACAGCCACTGCACACAGCGCCGCCAGCCCCGATGGCCGCCCCACGGTGCGCGATAATCCATCCGCCCTTGCGTGGGGCAGGACAGCCATGATGACCGCCATCGGCGCGCGTGACATCACCGCTGCCGCCACGATCGCAGGGAACGCCCCTGCCGCCAGCAAAGCTGTCAGCGCCGACCACGCCGCCAGCGTTACCAGCAGCAGGGCCAGCGTGCCATAGCTGCCGATATGGCTGTCCTTCATGATCTCCAGCCGCCGGTCACGCGTCCAGCCGCCGAACAGCCCGTCGGCGGTATCGGCCAGCCCGTCCTCGTGCAGTGCGCCGGTGGTCATCGCGCCCACCGCCAGCACCAGCGCCGCCGCCAGCCCGACAGGCAGGCCAATCGCCATCGCCCCCCAGCCCGCCACCGCTGCCATCGCGCCCACCACCAGCCCCACCAACGGCCAGGCCCAGCAGGCCGCTGGTCGGTGATGCCGGGTTTGTGGAAAGGGCAGACGGCTCAGTAGCCCGAAGGCCGAGGCCACGTCGGCCAGAATCCACACAGGTCTGTCGCGTTCGGTGTTCACCCTGTCCCTTCCCGGCTGGAATGTTGCTGCAGCTGTCTGTAGCCAAGGACCCAGCCCCTTGCAACGCAGGACCCCAACATGACCCCGCCCTTCACCTCGCTCGACAGCTTCCGCGCCGTTCTGGCCGCGCAACCCGACGTCGACACGTCTGCCCGCACAGCAGCGGCGGCGCGCAATGGCCAGTTGACCAAACCGCCCGGCGCTTTGGGGCGGTTGGAAGATCTGGCGATCTGGCTGGCCGGTTGGCAGGGGCGCGAGAAGCCAAAGGCCGATGCGCCACAGGTGGTGATCTTTGCTGGCAATCACGGCGTTGCCGCGCGCGGCGTGTCGGCCTTTCCGCCCGAGGTGACGGCACAGATGGTTGCCAACTTCCGCCACGGCGGGGCCGCCATCAACCAGCTGTCGAAAGCCTTTGGTGCTGCGATGACCGTTCATGCGCTTGACCTTGACCACCCCACCGCCGACTTCACCCAAAGCCCGGCGATGACCGAGGCAGAGTTGACAAAAGCCCTGACCACGGGTTGGAACGCGGTGGACCCGCAGGCCGATCTGCTGGTGACGGGCGAGATGGGCATCGGCAACACCACCTCTGCCGCCGCCATCGTCGCTGCCCTGCTGGGTGGTGCCGCAGAAGATTGGGTGGGCCGGGGCACGGGCGTGGATGACCATGGCCTTGCCCGCAAGGCAGCGGCTGTCCACGCCGGGCTTGCCACCCATGCGGCCCTCCTGTCAGATCCGTTGCAGGTGTTGCGCTGCCTTGGAGGGCACGAGATTGCCGCCATGGCGGGGGCCATCGCCCGCGCGCGGGCCGAGCGGATTGCGGTGGTGCTGGATGGCTTTATCTGCTGCGCGGCGGCGTTGGTCCTGCAGCGGGCGCGGTCGGGTGCGCTGGACCACTGCCTTGCTGGCCATGTCAGCGCCGAGGCGGGCCATGGCCGCCTGCTTGCAGCGCTGGACAAACAACCGCTGCTGAACCTTGGCCTGCGCCTTGGCGAAGGTTCGGGCGCGGCCTTAGCCTTGGGGATCGTTCAGGGCGCGGTCGCCTGCCATTCCGGCATGGCCACCTTTGCCGAGGCGGGGGTCAGCGGGGCCTGAGCCCCGTTGGCCAGACTTCAGCCCTTGGGCATTGCAAGGGCCAACATCCGTCCGCCCTTTTGATACCGCACTTCCGATGCGGTGATTGCCTGCACCCGGCCACCATCAAGATTGTCGCCGACACTGACCTTGCGGTATCGGCCATTTGCCTGACGCACCAAGGCATAGCGCTTGGATTGCGTGCCATAAACGCCGATCAGATTGATCTTCGACAGGTTGATCGCATTCACAAAGGTAGCCTGCTTGGCGACATTCGCGCGAGTCGGAATACGCGGGACGGCGGCAGCGACTTCCGGCTCGTCATCGGCCTCATCCGCAGAGGGGCCCGAGCGGGCCGCAGGGGCCGCCGTTGAGGCAGAGGCCAAGGCATCCGGCGCGGCCCGGCGGGTCGCTGCGGCCACCGCCGCCTCGACGGCGCGGCTCAGATCGCGCGGGCGCGGGGCGGGCACGCGCGACACCGATACGGCCAGCGGGCTGATGCTCCCGTCACTGGCCGCCTCGGCTATGGCCATCTGCACCGCCAGCGACGCCGACTCAGAGGCCTGCCGCGCCGCCTCACCTGCGGCGAGAATCGCCGCGGGGCGCAAACGCGGGCGCAGACTGGCAAACCGGCTGTCCTCGGCCGGGGCAAGCGAGGCATCATCCTCACCCGAGGCTTGCGGAGCAAGTCCTTCGGGGCGGGAGCGCGGGCGTGCCGTTGCCAGCGTGGGGTCAGCGGCAAAGGTTTCGACGGGCAGCAGATCGCCGTTTGGAGCTGGGGCTGTTGCTTCGGCAACGGCCCCGGTGATTGCGGCTGCCGAAGCATTCGCTGCCTCGGCCGGGGCAACGACGGCCGTCGCTGTCTCGATCAAAGCCGCTGCCGCAGCGGGGCGCGGCGGCGGCACAAGGGCCGGTCTGCCTGCTACCAGCCGCACCCCTTCGGGGGTCATGATCCCCTCGGCGGTCGGCACGATGCGGCCATCGGCGTCGAACTGATACACCGTGCCGAACGGCGGCGGTGGCATCTGGGCTGCGGGTGGCGCATCGCCCTGCGCGGCGGGCGCGGGCAACACCAGCGGATCGCTCAGCGCGGGCGGCGCATCCATGCCGGCCAGAAAAATCTCGTCCTGATTGGCCGGGTCGGGCTGGATCGCCTCGGCCACCACATCCTGCATGCCGGTCTGCGGCGCGGGTTCCGCGACGACGGGATCAGCAGCGGCAACCTCCTCGGCAGGCGCAGTTTCGGCCACAACCGCTTCCACTTCTGCGGTGGGCGCGACATCAACCGCCTCTTCGGTCGCGGTCAGATCGACATCCACCGGCAGATCCGCAGGTTCCTGCAGATCGGCCAGCATCTCGGCCTCTGCATCCGGCAGTTGACCATCCGCAAGCGCTTCGTCGTCGACCGCGGCAAACTGCACTTCGGTCGCCGGATCATCGCCAGCGGCGATGATGAAGGACGACCAGGCCGCAACCAGCGCCAGCAGCAACAAAAGCACAGCGGTCAGGATCAGCCCCAGATACTTTGGCTTGCCCCGCTGTGGCATCGCCCGCGCGCTCAGACCCTTGGCAATCGCATCCGGCGACACCGGCTGCTGGCGCGCCAGCGATTGTGATGCCGCCCGGACCGTGGCGGCAGATCCGTCAAGCGGTGCTGCCAGGGTCGACCCTGTGGACAAACCCGCAGGCCGGACCGCGCCGGGTGCCGCACCATTCAGCGCAGGCTTTTTCTTGCGGGTGCCGGGAATGCTGGGGGCGGTGACAAGCCCGCCAAGGCCGCGAAACCCCTTGCCGGTTTTGCCTGCCACAGCCGCCGAAGGCATCGGCGGGTCGCCGGGAAGCCGGGGGGGTGGCGGCACCGGATCGTCATAGCTGAACTTCGGGGCAGGGCGGGCGGCGGCGGGCCGCTCTACAACCGGCTTTGGCGGTGCAGCGGGGCGCGGGGCTGCCGGTTCCATCGGCCGTGCCGTGCCCGCGTCAGACCCGGTTGCCGCCCCCAAAGGGCGTGGCAGGCCTTCTTGTCTGCGGCTGGCAAAGGCCGTCAGCGCCGCTGCCGAAGGGGGCGGCGGCAGGTCGTCGGCAGGGGGCGTCCGGGACGCCAGCGACGAGGATCGCACACCAGGCGGCATCGGTGGCACGTCATCCACCCCGTCCTCGGCTGGCACGTCCACCGCCATCGGGGCCTCGGGCTCATCTGCCGTGGCCTTTGCCAACACGTCGCCCCGATGGCTTTGTTGTTCCGGCGTAGCGGGGGCAGTTGACGCTGGCGGTGCGTCCGGGGAAACTCTTGCAGCCTGCTCTGAGCGCGCAAAATCGGGGCCTGCCGGAGGAAGCGGCGGCAGGTCCGGCTCGGTCACCGGCATGTCTGGCGGGGTCACGGGGGGCGTCACGGGTTGCGACGGCGGCAGATCAGGCTCTGGCGCAGGGCCGGGCAAGGGCTCGGGTGTCGGCACCGGGTCGGGTTCCGGCAGGCCGGGGTCTGGCATCTCCGGCTCTGGCGCGGTGGGGCCCGGCATCTCTGGCCCTGGCAGATCCGGAGCCGCCAGCAGCGCTGTGTCCGCGACTGGCGTATCCGGTGCCGGAGTCTGTGTGAACACCGGTTCAACCGGCATCGGCCGCACAGGGGCGGCTGCAAAGTCCGCCGCTTCTTCGGCAAAAGCTGCCACGTCGGCGCGCGGCTTTTCCTGTTTGATGATCTTGACGGGCACCGCATCCGGCTCGACCTGCTCACCCGCCTTCAACAGGCTGGGGGCCAGGGCCGAGGGGCCAAAAAACGGCTCTTTGTCAAAGCCGGTATCCGGGCTGGCGACAAAGGCGACCGGATTGAACTTGTGCTCGGTCGCAAAACCTTCTGCCTCGCTCAATGTCTCGCGGGCCACCACGGCCACGGTCACGACCGGGCCGGTGCCCGACCAGTCATAGATCAGTTCGTCCAGCGCATAGGGCGTGCGCCCGTCCAACGCCGCTTCGATCTGCGTGCGGCGGCTGGCCTCATCCGGGCCAGATGCCTCGATCTGCAGATACAGGATCTGCGACTCGGGGATGATCAGCTTGGTGGCAATGCCCTTGGGGGACAACCCCTCAGCCGTGGCGCGCAAATCGCTTAGCGCCGCCGACAGATCGGGGGTGTCAAAGGCCACAGTCCCCACATCGCGCCACCCCCGGGAAGTCCGGTGCAGGAGCGTGATGCTGTCTTCAGTCAGATTCAGGGCAAAACTGGGTGTCATGTTCGGCGTCTAGCATGAGGATACAAGCTGCGGATACCGCCTCTTGCTGGCTAAGTCTTTCCTACAGCAGCTTTCCGCCGAAAGAAAGAAAAAGCCCCGTGATGCGCCAAGGATCGCCTTGCGCCCTGCGTTTCATAGCCGGAAACTGATTGCATCCGAAGGAGAAGACCCCATGCGCATCCTGCACGCCGTTCTTGTCGCCACCCTGCTGTCGGCCACCGCGCTGACAGCGGTTCAGGCCCAGACCGCCCCTACGACCGCCGCGCAGATTACCGTGACCGGTGAAGGCGTTGTCGACGGCATTCCCGACATCGCCACCCTGTCGCTGGGTGTCACCACGATGGGCGAGACGGCGGCAGCCGCCATGGCCAGCAATACCGAAGCGCTGACTGCCGTGATGGCCCGGCTGAAAGCGGCAGGGATTGCTGACCGCGACATGCAGACCACCAACCTGTCGATCAATCCGAACTGGACCGGCTATGACAATGGCGCGCGTCAACGCATCGACGGCTACACCGCCTCGAACCAGCTGACAGTGCGCATCCGCGAACTGGAGGGTCTTGGCGCTGTGCTTGACGCCGCCATTCAGGATGGGGCCAACACCCTGAACGGGCTGAGTTTTGGCCTGTCCGAACCGCGCCCTGCGATGGATGCCGCGCGCAAGGCGGCGGTGGAAGATGCCCGCGCCCGCGCGACGCTGCTGGTCGAAGCCGCCGGGGCCAGCCTAGGCCCCATCGTGTCGATCACCGAAGGCGGTGGTTACATGCCACCACAGCCGATGTTCCGCCAGTCTGCTGATTCTGCCGGCGCGGTGCCGGTGGCGGCGGGCGAAGTCGCCACCACCGCCTCGGTCACCATCGTGTTCGAGATCGCGCAGTAGGCGCGCATCGTGCCCTGCCGGGCGATCCTTTTGGTGCGCCCGGCAGAATGACTTAGGATCATCATGTTGTGAGCCAAAGCTCAGGCAGTGGCTGCCGTCATCGCCTGATCCAGATCGGCAATGATATCGGCTAGATCCTCGATCCCTATCGACACCCGCACCACATTGGGCCCGGCACCTGCCTTGATCTGATCCGCCTCGGCCAACTGGCGGTGCGTGGTAGAGGCCGGGTGGATGATCAGGCTGCGCGTATCGCCCAGATTGGCGACATGGCTGAACAGTTTCATGTTGTCGATCAGCTTGACGCAGGCGTCATAGCCGCCCTTCAGCCCAAAGGTGAACAGGGCACCAGCGCCTTTTGGGCAGATCCGCGGGATGCGGTCGGCATAGGGGTTGCTGTCCAGCCCGGCATAGGTGACCGTTTCCACACGAGGATCAGCCTCCAGCCAGCGGGCCACGGCCACGGCATTTTCAACATGCCGCTGCATCCGCAGCGCCAGCGTTTCGATCCCCATCAGCGTGTAATGTGCGCCTTGTGGGTTCATCGTCATCCCCAGATCGCGCAGGCCAACGGCGATAGAGTGGAAGGTGAAGGCCATCGCCCCAAGCGCCGGATGGAAGGCCAGCCCGTGATAGGCGGGCTCTGGCTCCGACAGCGATGGGAACTTGCCGCTGGCCGACCAGTCGAACTTGCCCGAATCGACCACCACGCCGCCGGTGACCGTGCCATTGCCGGTCAGGTATTTGGTGGCCGAATGCACCACCAGCGTCGCACCATGCTCGATGGGTTTGCACAGGTAGGGTGTGGCCGTGGTGTTATCCACGATCAGCGGCAGGCCGACCTTGTCGGCAATGGCGGCAATCGCATCCAGATCGGTGATATAACCGCCCGGATTGGCAATCGTTTCGCAGAAAATCGCGCGGGTGTTGTCATCCACCGCCGCCTCAACCGCCGCCAGATCGTCGAAATCGACGAATTTTGCTGACCAGCCAAAGCGTTTGATGGTCTGGCTGAACTGCGTGAGCGTTCCGCCATACAGCCGGGTAGAGGCCACGATGTTCAGCCCCGGCCCCATCAGCGGAAACAGCGCCATGATCTGCGCCGCATGCCCCGATGAACAGCAAACCGCCCCGGCCCCGCCTTCAAGCGCGCAGACCCGGTTTGCCAGCGCCGACACGGTGGGGTTGGTCAGGCGTGAGTAGATGTACCCGACCTCCTGCAGGTTGAACAGTTTGGCCGCATGATCCGCATCGCGGAACACATAGGCCGTGGTCTGGTAGATCGGCACCTGCCGCGCGCCGGTCGCCGGGTCCGGTTCGGCCCCCGCGTGAATGGCCAAAGTGTCAAAGCCATAGCTGGTTGTGTCAGTCATCTGCTGTCCCCCCTCGGAAATCTGCGCGGAAACTAGCCGCGATTGATGCGCCCATCAACTGCCGCTGTTTCCGGAACCGTCCGGAACGGGCTGGCACTTCTGTCATGCCCGTTGATCCTTTGCGCTGCCCATCACCACGAACGTGGTGATCGACTGAACCTGGGGCAGGGTGCCCAGCACCTCGGTATGCCAGTGCTTGTATCCTGCCAGATCCGCCGCCTCGACCCGCAGCAGGTATTCGACGGTGCCGGTCACGTTATGGCATTCGGTGACCTGTGGGGCACGGATGACGGCGCGTTCGAAGGATTCCTGCGCGGCCTTGGAATGGGCATTCAACCCGACCGTGACATAAGCGATGAACCCCACCCCCATGGCCGTCGGGTCCAGCACCGCGCGGTATCCTTTGATGATGCCGCGCCGTTCCAGTTCTTGCACCCGGCGCAGCGTGGCGGAAGGCGATAGGCTGATGCGGGCGGCAAGGTCCAGATTGGATTGTCGGCCATCGCGGGTCAATTCGCGCAATATCTTTTGGTCTGTCTGATCTATCTTCGTCATTTGTTGCACAACTTGGCAGAGGACGCCGCACATTGCAATTTCATGCTGTGGGCAACATGGCAGTGTCGCGCCATGACATATGATCTTCTTACCGCACTTGTCGGCTTTGCCTTTGTCACCTCGGTCACGCCGGGGCCGAACAACATGATGCTGCTGGCGTCGGGTGCAAACTTCGGCTTTCGTCGCAGCCTGCCGCATATGCTGGGGATCAGCCTGGGCCATGCGCTGATGGTCTTGCTGCTGGGTCTGGGGCTGGCGCAGGTGTTTGTGATCCTGCCATCGCTGGGGCTGGCACTGAAGATCGCCTCTGTCGTCTATATGCTGTGGCTGGCGTGGAAGATCGCCCATGCTGCCGCCCCGAAAGAGGGGGTCGTGGGCGGGCATCCGTTCAGCTTTCTGCAGGCGGCGGCATTCCAATGGGTCAACCCCAAGGCCTGGGCCATGGCGCTGACGGCGGTGACCGTATACGCGGCCGGGCAGGGGGCGTGGGCGATGCTGACGGTGGCCGTGGTCTTTGCGCTGGTCAACCTGCCCTCGGTCTCGGTCTGGACGGTTGCTGGCCAGCAGTTGCGGCGCTGGCTGACCACCAACCGCCGGTTGCAGGTGTTCAACTGGACCATGGCGGTGCTGCTGGTGGCATCGCTCTGGCCCATCCTGCAGCTTTGACGCAGCCTCGTTCAGCGCAGCCACAACCCTTCACGTTTCAGCGTATTGCGGATCACCTGTTCGCGGTGGGGCAAATTGGCGCGGTCAAACAGCGCCCGCGCCCGGCGGCCCTGATTTTGCAGCACCATCGCCTTGACCGGCGGATGGTCACGCAGCACCCGGCGCAGCGGGGGGTCTTTGGCCACCGCCTCCAGCACTTCAACCGCGCGGTCGCTTTCACGGGCGTAAAGCAGCGGCAAGGTGCGATAGTGGCAGGTCACAGCGCCATCAAGTCCCGCAAGTCCCAAACCGGGCCGACCGCCGCCAAAGGAATGGATCACCAGCGGCAGCGCCACCTGATCCAGCCAGGGGTCAAGCTCTTGCAACGCCAGCTCTGGCGGCGGGTCATCGCGGATCGACTTGGCATAGGTCAGGAACCTTGTGCCAAACCTGCGCGGGCTGTCGTGAAAGAACCAGCCGGCGTTGAAATACAGATAGCGCCGCCAGTATTCATCGGGCTGGCTCCGGTCCAGCGATGTGGCAAAGTTCAGCCCGAAGCGGTCATACAGCGATTTCCAGATTGCGCCGTAGCCCGGCCCGTACAGCTCGATCTTTGGCCATGTCCCTTCCCGCCGCATGCTGGCGGAGGGGCAGGTAAAGTCGAACTCCAGCCGGGCCAGATCACCGGTGATCAGCGTATCTGTGTCCAGAAACAGGAAGGGCGCATCGGGCAGGGCGGCCAGCGCCTCGATCTTGTTGCCATAGGGGTAGTCCTGCCCGAAGACCCGCGACTCGAACGGCAGAATGGTCGCGCCCAACCCTTCCAGCACCGCGCGCGCCCCGGCGGTCATTCTTGGATCGGTCTGCCACAGCGGCCCCGGCTGCGGCTCGCAGATCACCAAGCGGCCCGCAAACCCCGGGTTGGTCAGCCGCAGCGACCCTGCCAGCAGGATCGCCTCATATTGCAGCCGCCCGGCCTGACCGATGGCCATGACGGTGTAAGCCTGTCGCTGCATCGGGTCGGGGTCGGGGTCGGGCATCGGGGTTTCCAAAGACTGCATTGCCTGCACCGCAGGCAGCTTTTCCTGTGTCTAACGGGGTTTGCAGATCTGGGAAAGCCTGCCCCGGACAGGTGCGCGATCTGTGACGGGTTCCGATATTGCGAATGGTTCGCAAAACTATTGACATTGAGAATAATTCGCATATATTTCAATTCACAAAAAAGCACCTGGACAGGACACCTTTCATGCTGGCGCGACGCAGATTTCTAGGGCTGATGGCAGGGGTCCTGGCCCCCGGTTTGGCCCTTGCCCCCCGCTTCGCCCTTGCCAGTACGCCGGACGCGCCCAGCATTGTGGCCACCACCGGCATGATAGCCGATGCCGCCCGCGCGCTGACCGGCCTGCCTGTCACGGCCCTTATCGGGCCGGGGATGGACCCGCATGGCCACCGGCCCACCCGCAATGATATTCTGACGCTGTCGCGCGCCGATCTGGTGCTGTGGCACGGGCTGAATCTTGAGGCGCAGTTTGCCACGCTGATGGCGGGCCTGTCGCAAAAGACCACCGTACTGGCTGTGGCGGAAACCCTGCCGGCCGATCTGCTGCTGACCGATCCGGCCTATCCTGACCGCCCTGACCCGCATATCTGGTTTGATCCCGTGCTCTGGTCGCAGGCGACCGAAGCCATGGAGCCGACGCTTGCCGCCCTCGCGCCTGACGTGGCGGCCCGGGGGGAGCAATACCGCGCCGAAGTCGACGCTATCGCGCGGTATGCCAAAGAGGTGCTGGACACCATTCCGGCCTCATCACGCCTGCTGGTCACCGCGCATGACGCGTTTGCCTATTTCGGTCAGGCCTTCGGGCTGGAGGTTGAAGGTGTGCAGGGTATTTCCACCGATTCCGAGGCCGGGCTATCGCGCATTGCAGATCTGGTCGATCTTCTTGTCGACCGGCAGGTGCCCGCAGTGTTTGTCGAAAGTTCGGTCTCTGACCGTGCCCTGCGTGCGCTGATTGAGGGGGCTGGGGCCCGGGGCCACACCGTGCGGATCGGGGGCGAATTGTTCTCGGATGCCATGGGTTCGGAGGGCAGTTATGAAGGCACCTGGGTCGGCATGATGGATCATAACGCCACGACCATCGCCCGCGCGCTGGGCGGCACCGCGCCAGAGCGTGGGGCATCAGGGGCGTTGGCCGCCCATGGCTGATGATGGCGCAGGCAACCGGCCGGTACAGGCCAAAGACCAGACCGCGCTCATGGTGCAGGGCCTGACCCTGCGTTACAATGATGTGCTGGCGCTGGACGGTGCCTCGGCGCAGTTCCCCATCGGCAGCATGACGGCCATCATCGGCCCCAATGGCGCGGGCAAGTCGACCTTTCTGAAATCCGTGCTCGGTCTGGTCGCGGCAGAGGGCACGGTTTTGGCCTTTGACGGGCCGGTGGCACAGGCCATGGCGCGCATCGCCTATGTGCCGCAGCGCGCGGCGGTTGACTGGAGCTTTCCGGTCCGGGTGATCGACGTGGTGCTGATGGGGTGCTACCGCAAGACCGGGCTTCTGGGCCGGATCGACCGCCGTATGACGGCGCATGCCATGGCGGCGCTGGCGCGGGTCGGCATGCAGGATTTTGCCCGCCGCCAGATCGGTGCGCTGTCGGGCGGCCAGCAGCAGCGGGTGTTTTTGGCTCGGGCGCTGGCGCAGGGGGCGGATCTGTTCCTGCTCGACGAACCCTTCGCCGGGGTTGATGCCGCGACCGAAGCCGCAATCATCTCGGTGCTGAAGTCCTTGCGCAATGATGGCGCGACGATTGTCGCCGTGCATCACGACCTGACAACCGTGGCCGCCTATTTCGACAGGGTGCTTTTGATGAACCGCCGGACCGTTGCCGAAGGCCCGGTCGCCGCAACCTTTACCCGTGCAGCGCTTGCCCAGGCCTATGGTCCCGCCCTGATGCTGGACCCGACCGGGAAGCTCGGCGAAGAGCCCTCCGAAAGACCTGCCGCATGATCTGGCAGGCCCTTATGCTGCAAGCCGGTTACAATGCCGCGCTGGTCAGCCTTGGGGCCGCCCTGCTGGGCGCTGCTGCCGGGGCGGCGGGTGCGTTTCTGACCCTGCGCCGCCGGGCGCTGATGTCGGATGCGATGGCGCATGCCACGCTGCCAGGCATTGGCCTCGCTTTTCTGGCGATGGTGGCGCTTGGCGGCGATGGCCGCTTTCTGCCCGGGCTGATGCTGGGCGCGGCCCTGACCGCAGCCGCAGGCCTTTGGGCGGTGCAACGCCTTGCCCGCCAGATGCACGAAGATGCGGCCACGGGGGCGGTGCTGGCCAGCTTTTACGGTGCGGGCATTGTTATTCTGACGCTGATCCAAGGCCTTGGCACTGGCCGCCCGGCGGGGTTGGAAACCGTGCTTCTTGGCTCAACCGCCGGGATGCTGCGCGCCGACGCGCTGGTGATCGGCTTTGGCGGTCTGGCGGTGACCTGCGCGCTCTGGGCGCTGCGCCGCCCGCTGGCGATGGTGGCCTTCGATCCGCTGCACGCCCGGATGATGGGCGTGAGCCCGCGCCGGATGGATGCGGCCCTGATGGCGCTGGTGCTGGCCGTGGTGCTGGTCGGGCTGAACGTGACAGGGCTGATCCTGATCGTGGCGCTGCTGGTCACGCCCGCCGTGACGGCAAGGATGTGGAGCACGACCGTTATCGGCACCGCCATGCTCTCGGCACTGATCGGGGCGGTCTGCGGCTATACCGGGGCTGCCATCTCGGCCGGGGTGCCCGACCTGCCCACCGGCCCGGTGATCGTGCTGCTGGCGGCGGCCGTCTTCGCACTCACGCTGCTGATCCGGGGACAGCGCGATGGATGAATTCCTGCTGTTTTCGCTGCCGCCGATGATGATCGCCTCGCTTGCCGCCATCGCTTGTGTGCTGCCCGGCAACTTCCTGCTGCTCTCGCGCCGCGCCATGCTGGGCGATGCCATGAGCCATGTGGTCCTGCCCGGCATCGTCGCCGCTTTCCTGCTGACCGGATCGGGCAGTGGTGTGGTGATGGGGGCAGGGGCGCTGGTTGCCGCGGGATTGTCGGCCCTGCTGATCGAATGGGTAACCCGCCGCGCGCAGCTGGAGCCGGGGGCGGCGATGGCCGTGGTCTTCACCACCATGTTCGCGCTTGGCGTGGTGCTGCTGGAAACCACCGGCACATCCGGAGTGCACCTTGATGTCGAACACGCGCTGTACGGCAATCTGGAAAGCCTGATCTGGCTGGGCGCCCCCCCGCCCGAATTGCTGCGCCTGTCCCTGATCGCGGCGGTCCTTGCCTTCGCGCTGCGGCTGGTCTGGCGCCCGCTTGTGCTCGCCACCTTCGACCCGGTGTTCGCGCAGACGCAAGGCATCCCCGTAGCCTGGCTGCGCGCTGGCCTCACCGCCGCCACCGCCCTTGCCGCCGTGGCCGCATTTCAGGCGGTCGGCTCCATTCTGACCATTGCCATGCTGATCTGCCCCGCCGCCTCGGCCCGGCTGCTGACCCGCACTTTGCCTGCGCAACTCGCGGCCTCGCTCGGCTTCGCCGTCGCCTCGGCGCTTTGCGGTTACATCCTTGCCGGCTATGCTCCCCTGTGGGTGGGGTTGCCCTTCACTCTCTCGGCCTCTGGCATGATCGCCACGGTCTCCGGCCTCATGCTTGCCGGGTCTGCGCTGATCGCTTCCCATCGCGCCCGTGCGGCCCTATAAAGCCGCGATCCCCAAGCCAAAAGGGCACGCCGATGCGCACCGCCGAAATCACCCGCAAAACTGCCGAGACCGAGATTGCGGTCGCGATCAACCTCGACGGCACCGGCCAGTATGACGTGAAAACCGGCGTCGGTTTCTTCGACCACATGCTCGACCAGCTCGCCCGTCATTCCCTGATCGACATCACTCTGCGCGCCAAGGGTGACCTGCATATCGACGACCACCACACGGTTGAAGACTGCGGCATCGCACTGGGTCAGGCCCTGACCAAGGCACTGGGCGACAAGACCGGTATCCGCCGTTACGGCCACTTCGCCCTTGCCATGGACGACACCCAGATCACCTGCGCGCTCGATCTCTGTGCGCGGCCCTTCCTTCTGTGGAACGTCGATTTTCCGACGGCAAAGATCGGAACGTTTGACACCGAACTGGTGCGCGAGTTCTTTCAGGGCTTTGCCACCCACGGCGGCATCACTCTTCACGTCGACCGTGTCCACGGCCTGAACAGCCACCACATCGCCGAGGCCGCGTTCAAAGCGACCGCCCGCGCCCTGCGCATGGCGGTCGAACCCGACTCTCGTATGGCAGGCCAGCTCCCGTCCACCAAAGGCGCGCTCTAAGCCTTTCATCTGTTTCCAAATATCCCCGCCGGAGGCTCCCACACCTCCGCCGGGTGCAAGGGTCAAGACCATGCTCACCGTCCTCGTCGACTATGACAGCGGCAACCTGCACTCTGCCGAAAAGGCGTTCCAGCGCATGGCGGCGGAAACCGGCGGCGGCGATGTCCTTGTGACCAGCCGCCCCGAGGATGTTGCCCGCGCCGACCGCATCGTGCTGCCCGGCGACGGCGCTTTCCCCGCCTGCCGCCGCGCGCTGGGCGATGTGGGCGGCCTGTTCGAGGCGATTGAAGAGGCGGTCACCCACAAGGCCCGGCCCTTCCTTGGCATCTGCGTCGGCATGCAGATGATGGCCAGCTGGGGCCGGGAATACTCTGATACGCGCGGCTTCGATTGGGTGGGCGGTGAGGTTGTGCGTATCACCCCGGCTGACGACGCGTTGAAAGTCCCGCATATGGGCTGGAACGATCTGGTGATCGACCACCCCCATCCGGTGCTGGCGGGGATTGAAACCGGCGATCACGCCTATTTCGTCCACTCCTACCACTTCCGGGTCGCTGACCCGGCCCATCGGCTGGCCCATGTCGATTACGCCGGTGATGTCACAGCCATCATCGGGCGCGGTACCATGGTCGGCACCCAGTTCCACCCGGAAAAATCCCAAAGCGCCGGCCTGCGCCTAATTGCGAATTTCCTGCAATGGAAGCCATAAGCCCAGCGGAGCTTCAGCCGATCCTTGATGATATCGCACATGATATGGCGTCGGCGACCGACCGGGGTGAGCCTGCAATCTATATCCCCGAACTGGGCAGCGTCGATCCCGGCCAGTTCGGCATCGCCCTTTGCCTGCCCGGTGGGGAAACTCTGCAGGCGGGCGATGCGACCACGCCGTTCTCGATCCAGTCGATCTCCAAGGTCTTTACCCTTGCCATCGCACTTGGCCGTCTGGGCGACAGTCTCTGGGCCCGCGTCGGGCGTGAACCTTCGGGGCTGGCCTTCAACTCTATCGTGGCGCTGGAGCACAACAACGGCATTCCACGCAATCCATTTGTCAACCCCGGTGCCATCGCGGTCACCGAC
This sequence comes from Pseudotabrizicola sediminis, assembly GCF_004745575.1. Taxonomy (GTDB): domain Bacteria; phylum Pseudomonadota; class Alphaproteobacteria; order Rhodobacterales; family Rhodobacteraceae; genus Pseudotabrizicola; species Pseudotabrizicola sediminis. The sequence continues at coordinate 227,908 of NZ_RPEM01000005.1, forward strand.
GCCATCCTGCACGGGTTGCAACCGCGCGATGTGCTGGCAGAGCTCTTGCAGTTCCTGCGCACGGCGGCCGAGGATGACGACATCCATATCGACAAGGACGTCGCCTTGTCGGAACTCGCCCATGCGCATCGCAACATCGCCATGGCGGAATTCATGGCCTCGCATGGCAATCTGCAAAACCCGACGGCGCTGACCATCGGCACCTATTGCCACCAATGCGCGGTGGACATGACCTGCGTGCAACTGGCCCGCGCCGGGAGGTTTCTGGCGGGTTTTGCCAATGCGCCGCGTCTGGTGTCGCCGTCGCGGGTGCGCCGGATCAATGCGCTGATGCTGACCTGCGGCCATTACGACGCCTCGGGCGATTTTGCCTATCAGGTTGGCCTGCCGGGCAAATCCGGGGTGGGCGGTGGCATCCTCTCTATCGCGCCGACGCGGGCCAGCATTGCAGTCTGGTCCCCGGGCCTGAATGCTCAGGGCAATTCCAAGTTGGGGGCGCTGGCGATGGAGCGCTTGGCCGAAGCCACGGGCTGGTCGGTCTTCGGCTGACCGCCAAAACATTCGCAGGCCCGCAGACCGGCCTCATGTGGCGCCGCAGTTGATTACTGCCAACTCCCCTCAAGCAAAAGGCGCAAGGCAACCTTCGCTGCCCTGCACTGCTTATTCGCCTGTTCAGTTCACCCGGCTCCAGGTGCCGCCATCGCGGCAGATCCCCAGCACGCAGCCCGAAATCGCCAGCCCTTTGCCCTGCAACACCATCTTGCCGTTGTAGGTCTTGTTGCGGTCCGGCGACCAGACCTTGCCATCAGCGTAAGCCCCGCCGCCCTTGGCCTGCATGTCCCAGATGATCCGCTTGCCGACATTGTCAGACCTGATCTCCTTGCCCGAGCCGTCAAAGGCCTTGACCAGCGTGCCGCAGACGGCGGCCCCGCAAGCCGTCACCTGCACATGGCCGAAATTGCCATTGTCATCTGGCTTCGTCTTCCAGACCCCCTCTGCCGGGTCGGCAAAGGCGGCGGATGCGGTGAAAATCACGGCAGCGACCAACGCCAGCCGTTTTGCGAATCTGTTCATGATGGGCTCCTCCCTGAAGCTGTCGCGATCATCTGCAAACCCTCCACCGCCTTGCAAGCATGACGTGGCGTTGTGGCCCTCTTGGCATCGGCGGTCTGCCATGCCAAAGGGGATGGAAATCCAAAAGGTGCGTCATGATCCTCTATCCCGCTATCGACCTGAAAGACGGCCAATGTGTCCGCCTGCTGCGCGGTGAGATGTCTGCCGCCACCGTCTTCGGTGATGACCCCGCCGCGCAGGCTGCCAAGTTCGAGGTCGCGGGCTGCGAGTGGCTGCATCTGGTGGACCTCAACGGTGCCTTCGCCGGTCAGCCGGTCAACGCAGCGGCGGTCGAGGCGATCCTTGCACGCATTACCGTCCCCGCCCAACTTGGCGGCGGCATCCGCGACATGGCCACGATCGAGATGTGGCTGGACAAGGGCCTCGCTCGCGTCATCCTCGGCACAGTTGCGGTGGAAAACCCGGACCTCGTGCGCGAAGCCGCCCGCGCCTTCCCCGGCAAGGTCGCCGTCGGCATTGACGCCCGCAAGGGCTTTGTCGCCACCAAGGGCTGGGCCATCGAAACGCAGGTGCAGGCAACCGACCTCGCCCGCAGCTTTGAAGACGCAGGCGTGGCCGCGATCATCTACACCGACATCGACCGCGACGGTGCGATGCAAGGCCCCAACATTCCTGCCACCGAGGCGCTCGCCCGCGCTGTCTCTATCCCCGTCATCGCGAGCGGTGGCGTGTCCTCCATGGCCGACCTCACCGCGCTGCAAGAAACCGGCGTCATCGCCGGTGCCATCTCTGGCCGCGCGCTGTATGACGGAGCAATCGACCTCAAGGCAGCCTTGGCCGCTCTCAAAGCCTGATCGTTTTCGGTCTGAAAATAACCCGGGGGGCAGCGCCACCTTTCCCCGGCCAACCACACGCGCTAGGGTCCGCATATGCTTAAAACCCGCATCATCCCCTGCCTTGATGTCGCCGATGGCCGCGTGGTCAAGGGCGTGAACTTCGTCAACCTGATCGACGCAGGTGACCCGGTTGAAGCCGCGCGCGCCTATGATGCGGCGGGCGCGGACGAGCTGACGTTTCTCGACATCCATGCCACCCATGAAAACCGGGGCACGATGTTTGATCTGGTGACCCGCACGGCAGAACAATGCTTCATGCCGCTGACCGTGGGCGGCGGGGTGCGTACGCATCATGATGTGAGGGCACTGTTGCTGGCAGGGGCGGACAAGGTCAGCTTCAATTCGGCCGCCGTCGCCAACCCCGATGTGGTGGCCGACGCCGCCGACCGTTTCGGCAGCCAGTGCATCGTCGTCGCCATTGACGCGAAAACTGTGGCCCCCGGCAAATGGGAGATTTTCACCCATGGTGGGCGCAAACCCACCGGTATCGACGCCGTGGACTTTGCCCGCACGGTCGCGGCCAAGGGGGCCGGGGAAATCCTGCTCACAAGCATGGACCGTGACGGCACCAAGGGCGGCTACAACCTGCCCCTGACCCGCGCTATCGCCGATGCGGTGTCCATTCCCGTTGTCGCCTCGGGAGGGGTCGGCACGCTGGACCATCTGGTTGAGGGCGTCACCGAAGGCCATGCCTCAGCCGTCCTGGCAGCAAGCATCTTCCATTTCGGCACCTTCACCATCGGGCAGGCCAAGGCCCACATGGCCGCCGCCGGCATCCCTGTGAGGCTGACATGACCGATACGCTGACCCGCCTCACCGCGACCATCGCCGCGCGGAAGGGCGCAGACCCCGAGTCAAGCTGGACCGCCAAACTGCTTGCCAAAGGTCCGGAAAAATGCGCCGAGAAATTCGGCGAAGAGGCGATAGAGGCGATCATTGAGGCGGTGAAAGGCGACCGCGCCAAGCTGACTTCCGAGGCGGCTGATGTGCTTTACCATCTGCTGGTGATGCTTGCAGCCCGCGATGTGCCGCTGGCGGACGTGCTGGCCGAACTTGACCGGCGCGAAGGGCTGTCCGGACTAGCCGAAAAGGCCACCCGGCAGATCTGACGAGCTTTCTCGCACCCTTCGCGCTGGCCGGTCAGCGCAGAGGGCTGTTACGCCCGATGAACTGCCCTTACCCCAACCCAAGCCGCGGAATTTCGATGGCCGGGCAGCGGTTCATCACCGCCTCCACGCCGCGCGCGCGGGCCCGCGCGGCCGCCGCCTCATCTTCGACGCCCAATTGCATCCACACACAGACCAGTTCGGGAAACCGCGCCAGCGCGTCATCCACCACCGCGCCCGCCGCCTCTGACCGGCGGAAGATGTCCACCATGTCAACATGGCCCTCGATCTCCGACAGGCTGGCGCGCACCGTTTCCCCCAGCGCAATCTGCCCGGCCTGACCGGGGTTGACCGGGATCACCCGGTAGCCTTGCCGCGCCAGAAACACCGCGACCCGGTGGCTCGGGCGGTCCGGGTTGGGCGACCAGCCGACCAGCGCGATCGTGCGGCAGCGGGTCAGGATCCCGGCGATGCGGGCATCTTCGGCATGTATCATCGGATCACCTTAAAAGAAAAAGGCGCCACGGGGGTAAGCCCGGGCGCCAGTCGTGGAACGAGGGACAGTGATTGAGACGCGGGAGTTCCAACCCGCATCCACTCAACATCAAATAGGAAGTTTGGTTCACGCTTAAAGCTCATGTCGCGCTTTTGTGAACCACCCGCTGGCTGGCCGCATAAAGGGATACGGCGGCGGCGTTCGACACGTTCAGGCTGCCAAAGGCACCCGTGTAAGGAATCCGCGCCAGATAATCGCAGGTTTCGCGGGTTTTTTCGCGCAGGCCCGGCCCTTCGGCCCCCATCACCAGTGCAATCGGGCGCTTGTTGGCCAGATCCAGTGCGCCTTCCAGCGTGTGTTCCGCCTCGCCCTCCAGCCCGATTAGGATATAGCCCATGTCGCGCAACTCCTGCATCGCATCAGACAGGTTGCCGACCCGCAGATAGGGCTGGCGCTCCAGCGCGCCGCTGGCGGTTTTGGCCAGCGCCCCGGTTTCCGGTGCCGAATGGTGGCGCGGCGCAATCACAGCCCGCGCACCGAATACCTCGGCCGACCGCAGCACCGCGCCCACGTTGTGGGGGTCGGTCACCCGGTCCAGCAGCACCACCAGCGGCGCGCCTGCGCCCGAAATCGCCACATCGGCCAAAGTGCCCCAGTTCAGCGGGCGCACTTCCATTGCCGCGCCCTGATGCACCGAGCCGTCATCAATCGGCACGTCGAATTTGCGCGGATCGGCGATCTCGGGTTCGATCCCAGACTCAGCCACCGCCTCTTCCAGCTTGTCGAGCGCGTTCTTGGTCAGCACCAGCCGCAGCTTTTCCCGCGCCGGGTTGACCAGCGCATCGCGCACCGCATGCAGGCCGAACAGCCAGACGGTTTCCTTGGCTTCGGCCCGCTTGCCGCGCTCTTTGTCGATCACCCAGGTTGGTTTGGTGGTTCCGCTCTTCATCATTCAGCCTATTGTTCGGGCGATTGTTTCTGGCCATGCAGAATGCGGCGGGGCAGGGGGGATGCGCAAGCCGAAACTCAGGCCCTCGCAATGCAATCTGTTTTGCATTCGGCGCTTGACGCCCCCCGGCCCCTTGGGTATTCCGCCCCCGTCGGGTGACGAGCTGCAAGGTGCGGCAGCGGACTGTAACTCCGCCGGGGAGACCCACGCCTGGTTCGATTCCAGGGTCACCCACCATGTTTCATGGTGGTGTCCGACAGCAAAGAAAGCCGCCTCCGGGCGGCTTTTTTTTGCTTGCATGACAGCACACCCAGATTCAGCCAGCCATCACCGGGCCGCAAAGCCGCGCGGTGGGCCGGGATATGCAACGCAACGGTGAAAATGAAAAAGGGCAGCCTAAGCTGCCCGTTTCAGACCGAAATGGAGCGGGCGAGGCGATTCGAACGCCCGACCCTAACCTTGGCAAGGTTATGCTCTACCCCTGAGCTACGCCCGCACCGTTTCGGTAAGCGGTGATTTAGGGGATGGCGCGGGTGCCTGCAAGGGAAAAATGCACGTCCCGCCGCATTTTTCGCAACGCCTTGTGCGGGTTGGAAAACGAAGGCCCCGTTCTGACGGCAGGGCCTTCAAGCATCTGGAATAGCAGGCTATTCCAGTTCCACCAGCAGGTCCTTGGCGTCGATCTGGCTGCCTGCCTGCACATGCACCGCCTTGATCACTGCCTCACGGTCGGCGTGTAGCCCGGTTTCCATCTTCATCGCCTCGATGGTCAGCAGCAGATCGCCCGCCCGCACCGTCTGTCCCACGCTGACCGCGATGCTGGCCACCGATCCTGGCATCGGCGCGCCGATGTGGGTGGGATTGCCTTCGGCCGCCTTGGGGCGCGCGGCGGTTTTCGCCTTGACCGCGCGGTTTGGCACCCGGATCACCCGGGGCTGGCCGTTCAGTTCGAAGAACACCTTCACATCGCCCTCTTCCGACACATCGCCCACCGCCTGCAGCCGGATTTCCAGCGTTTTGCCGGGGTCAATCTCGGCGGTTATCTCCTCGCCCGAGATCATGCCGTAAAAGAACGTGCGCGTCGGCAAAATCCGCACCGGGCCGTACAGCCGGTGCCGGGCGCGGTAATCCATGAACACGCGTGGATACATCAGGTATCCGTTCAGATCTTCTTCATCCAGCATCTCGCCATCGGCCTCGTCCTGCCCCAGGTGCAGTTCCTGGGCCAGCTTGGCGCGCACTTCGTCCAGATCGACGGGCGGCAGCGTCTTGCCGGGCCGTTCGGTCAGCGGGGTGTCGCCTTTCAGCACCTTTTTCAGGATGCCCTCGGGCCAGCCACCATGCGGCTGCCCCAGATTGCCCTTGAGCATATCGACCACGGAGTCCGGGAAGGCCAACTCCACCGCCGGGTCTTCCACCTGTGCCCGGCTCAACCCCTGCGCCACCATGATCAACGCCATGTCGCCCACCACCTTCGACGATGGCGTGACCTTCACGATATCGCCGAACATCTGGTTGGCATCGGCATAGGCCTGCGCCACCTCGGGCCAGCGTTCTTCCAGCCCCAAGGACCGAGCCTGCGCCTTCAGGTTGGTGAACTGGCCGCCGGGCATCTCGTGCAGGTAAACTTCCGATGCCGGGGCAGGGGTGCCCGATTCGAACGCCGCATATTGCGCCCGCACCTGTTCCCAATAGTTCGAAATCTCGCGGATGGCGGCGATATCAAGACCCGTATCGCGGTCGGTATGCCGCAACGCCTCGACGATAGACCCAAGACAAGGTTGCGAGGTGCCGCCCGAAAACGCATCCATTGCCGCATCCACAGCATCGACCCCGGCGTCACAGGCGGCCAGAATGGTCGCCGCCGCCGCGCCCGAGGTGTCATGCGTGTGGAAGTGCACTGGCAGGCCGACCTCCTGCTTCAGCGCCTTCACCAGCACCCGCGCCGCTGCCGGTTTCAGCAGCCCCGCCATATCCTTCAGGCCAAGGATATGCGCGCCCGCCGCTTTCAGCTCCAGCGCCCGTTCGACATAGTATTTCAGATCATATTTCGCGCGGGCAGGGTCGAGCAGATCGCCCGTGTAACAGATCGTGCCTTCGCACACCTTGTTAGATTCCAGCACCGCATCCATCGCGACGCGCATGTTCTCAACCCAGTTGAGCGAATCGAACACCCGGAACACATCCACTCCGGTCTCTGCCGCCTGCTTGACGAAAGCCTGCACCACGTTGTCGGGGTAGTTGGTATAGCCCACGCCATTGGAGGCGCGCAGCAGCATTTGCGTCATCAGGTTGGGCATCTGCGCGCGCAGATCGCGCAGCCGCTGCCAGGGGCATTCCTGCAAAAAGCGGTAGGCCACGTCAAACGTCGCCCCGCCCCAGCATTCCACGCTGAACAGCTGCGGCAGATGGGCGGCGTAGGCGGGTGCCACCTTGATCATGTCAATAGACCGCATCCGGGTGGCCAAGAGCGATTGGTGCCCGTCGCGCATGGTGGTGTCGGTGATAAGCACTTTGGTCTGCGCGCGCATCCAGTCTGCCACAGCCTGCGGGCCCTTTTGCTCCAGCAGGTTGCGGGTGCCCATTGCGGGTTCGGCCCGCACCTTGGGCGCTTTCGGGGCCTTCGCTTCGGCCGCGGGCTTGGCGCGGCCTGCGGTCTCGGGGTGCCCGTTCACCGTGATATCGGCGATATAGGTCAGGATCTTGGTCGCCCGGTCGCGCCGCTTGCGGAAAGCGAACAGGTCCGGCGTCGTGTCGATGAATTTCGTGGTGTAGCTGTCATCCAGAAAGGTGGGATGCTGCAACAGGTTGATGACAAACTCGATATTCGTGGCCACCCCCCGGATGCGGAACTCGCGCAACGCCCGGTCCATCCGCGCAATCGCCTTTTCCGGCGTCTGCGCATGGGCGGTGACCTTTACCAGCAGCGAGTCATAGTACCGTGTGATCACCCCCCCCGCGTAGGCCGTGCCTCCATCCAGCCGGATGCCGTTGCCGGTGGCCGACCGATAGGCCGTCAACCGCCCGTAATCGGGGATGAAATTGTTCAGCGGGTCTTCGGTGGTGACCCGGCATTGCAGCGCATGGCCGTTCAGCTTGACGCCGGCCTGATCGGCGACGCCGGTCGCCTGCGCAAGTGTTTTGCCCTCGGCGATCAGGATCTGCGCCTGCACGATGTCAATGCCCGTCACCTCTTCGGTGACGGTATGCTCGACCTGCACACGCGGGTTCACCTCGATAAAGTAGAATTTCTCATCATCCATATCCATCAGGAACTCGACCGTTCCCGCGCATTCGTAATTCACATGGGCACAGATCTTGCGGCCCATCTCGCAAACCTCGGCCCGCTGCGCCTCGGTCAGATACGGGGCAGGGGCCCGTTCCACCACCTTCTGGTTGCGGCGCTGCACGGTGCAGTCGCGCTCCCACAGGTGATAGATCTGGCCATGTTTGTCGCCAAGGATCTGCACCTCGACATGGCGCGCACGCTGGATCATCTTTTCCAGATAACCCTCGCCATTGCCAAAGGCGGCTTCCGCCTCGCGCCGCCCTTCGCGCACCTTGGCCTCCAGCTCATCCTCGGCCAGGATTGGGCGCATACCGCGCCCGCCACCGCCCCAACTGGCCTTGAGCATCAAGGGATAGCCCACCGCCCCGGCCTCGGCCTTGATCGCCGCCATATCCTCGCCCAGCACTTCGGTCGCGGGGATAACCGGCACCCCGGCCTCGATCGCCACCCGCCGCGCGCTCGCCTTGTCGCCAAGTGCGCGCATCGTTTCCGCCCGTGGCCCAATGAACGTGATTCCGGCCTGATCGCAGGCTTCGACGAAATCGGGGTTCTCCGACAGCAGCCCATAGCCGGGGTGAATCGCATCGGCACCGCACATCCGGGCCACGCGGATGATTTCGGGAATCGACAGGTAAGCCCCCACCGGCGACAGCCCCTCGCCGATCCGGTAGGCCTCATCTGCCTTGAACCGGTGCAGCGACAGCTTGTCCTCTTCGGCGAAGACCGCCACCGTTTTCTTGCCCATCTCATTGGCGGCCCGCATCACGCGGATGGCAATTTCGCCCCGGTTGGCGACAAGAATTTTGCTGAACTCGGGCATCGTTCACTCCATCAAAGAGGTGGCGGCGGCGCGGCAGGGGCGCGGCATTCCGCTTCACTCTATTGGCGCTGCACTGCAGCGCAAGGGTGCTGTGTTATCAAACCGCAAAGTTTGCGAAATATGGAGGCCGATGTTTGCACCCGCGAATTCCCGCCTTTTCGCGGCGAAAATGTGAACAAGTCACGAACAGACGCTTTTCATCCCGCCAATCCGGCGTATAAATGGGGGATGACCGATTGGGATGAAAACGACGCCTTCGAGGCCGCCGCCGCACCGCAGCCAGTGCCGCTATCGCAACGTGCCATGGCCGCACGGCCCGCGCCCTATCTCGATGACCTGAACCCTGCCCAACGCGCCGCGGTTGAGGCGCTGGATGGCCCGGTCCTTATGCTGGCCGGGGCCGGCACCGGCAAGACCAAGGCGCTGACCAGCCGCATCGTGCATCTGCTTAACACCAACCGCGCCCGCCCGAATGAAATCCTGTCGGTTACATTCACCAACAAGGCCGCGCGCGAGATGAAAGAGCGCGTCGGTCGCCTGCTGGGTCAGGTGGCCGAAGGCATGCCGTGGATGGGCACTTTCCACTCGCTGTCGGTGAAAATCCTGCGCCGCCATGCCGAACTGGCGGGGCTGAAGCCGAATTTCACCATTCTGGACACCGACGATCAGATCCGCCTGCTCAAACAACTGATCGCCGCCGCCGATATCGACGAAAAACGCTGGCCCGCCCGCATGCTCGCCGGGATGATCGACGGCTGGAAAAACCGCGCGCTGACGCCCGCGAACGTGCCGTCAAACGAGGCGTCGGGCTTCAACAACATGGGGACCGAGCTTTACGCTGCCTATCAGGACCGCCTGCGCACGCTCAACGCCACCGATTTCGGTGACCTGCTGCTGCATTGCGTCACCATCTTTCAGGCCCATCCTGATGTGCTGGGCCAATATCAGCGCTGGTTTCGCTACATTCTGGTGGATGAATACCAAGATACCAACGTCTGCCAATACCTCTGGCTGCGCCTGCTGGCGCAATCGCATAAGAACATCTGCTGCGTAGGCGATGACGACCAGTCGATCTATGGCTGGCGCGGGGCCGAGGTGGGCAATATCCTGCGGTTCGAAAAGGATTTTCCCGGCGCGACCGTGATCAAGCTGGAACAGAACTACCGTTCCACCGCCCATATCCTTGCCGCCGCTTCGGGTGTGATCGCCGCCAACAAGGGCCGCCTTGGCAAAACCCTGTGGACAGCAGGCGAGCCGGGCGAAAAGGTCCGCCTGATCGGCCATTGGGACGGCGAGGAAGAGGCGCGGTGGATCGGTGAAGAGGCCGAGGCCTTGCAGCGCGGCACCCGCGGCCTTGCCCCGGTCAGCCTTGACCATCAGGCTATCCTCGTGCGCGCCAGCCACCAGATGCGCGCGTTTGAGGATCGCTTCCTGACCATCGGTCTGCCATACCGCGTCATCGGTGGCCCGCGGTTTTATGAACGGCTCGAAATCCGGGATGCCATGGCCTACTTCCGCCTTGCGGTATCACCCGAGGATGATCTGGCGTTCGAGCGCATCATCAACACCCCCAAGCGCGGCCTGGGCGACAAGGCGCAGGGCGAGATCCAGCGCATGGCCCGCGGCGTTGGTGTGCCACTGCTGGATGGCGCACGCGAAGCGGTGGCCAAGGGTATCATTGGCGGCAAAGGCGGCGGCCAGCTGCGCCAGTTTGTCGAAGCCGTCGACCGCTGGCATCAGGCCACGCTTGCGCCCGACTACAACCACATCGCCTTGGCCGAACAGATTCTCGACGAGTCCGGCTACACCACGATGTGGCAAACTGACAAAACGCCCGAAGGCCCGGGTCGCCTTGAAAACCTCAAGGAACTGGTCAAGGCGTTGGAGCAATTCGACAATCTGCAAGGTTTCCTCGAACATGTCAGCCTGATCATGGACAATGAAACCGAAGAAGCGTCCGAGAAAATCTCGATCATGACCCTGCACGCTGCCAAGGGCCTGGAATTCCCCGTGGTGTTCCTGCCCGGGTGGGAAGACGGGCTGTTCCCCAGCCAGCGCAGCATGGACGAATCAGGGCTGAAAGGCGTGGAGGAAGAACGCCGTCTGGCCTACGTCGGGATCACCCGCGCTGAAAAGCTATGCACCATATCCTTCGCCTCCAACCGCCGGGTCTATGGCCAGTGGCAAAGCCAACTGCCCTCGCGCTTCATCGACGAACTCCCCGCTGATCATGTGGAGGTGCTCACCCCCCCTGGCCTTTACGGCGGCGGTTTCGGGGCTGCCGCCCCGGTGGGCTTTGGCTCCGGGCTGGAAGAGCGGGTGTCAAAGGCCGATGTCTACAACTCCCCGGGCTGGCGCCGGTTGCAGGCGGGTCAATCGACCCGGCCGGTGCAGCAGCCCAAGGAGCAGCGGCACGTCACCATCGACGCCGAAGCGATTTCCGCCTTCACCATCGGCGACCGTGTGTTTCACCAGAAATTCGGCTACGGCCATGTGACTGATATCGAAGGCGACAAGCTAGACGTCGATTTTGAACATTCCGGCCCCAAAAAGCTGGTCGCCCGTTTCGTCATTCCCGCTGCAGAAGTGGATGATGTGCCGTTCTGATGTCGCGTCTGCAACCCATCAAACGCGTCTGGTCCGCTCCAGCCCGTAGATCAACAACCCCGCGATCAGCCCCCAGAACGCGGCCCCCACGCCAAACACCACAACCCCAGATCCACCGACCGCCAGCGTGATCGTCGCGGCAAACCGCGTTTCCACCACGGCATATGCTCCGGCCAACGCCCCCATCAGCGGCCCCAGCAGCGCCAGCGCCACCAGCGCCACCATCACCTGTGGCGGCAAAGCCCCCAGCAGCAACAGAATCAGGGGTGAGCAAAGCCCCAGCAACACCCATGCGAAGGCATAGACCAGCCCCACCTTCCACCGCTGGTCGCGGTCCGGATGTACATCATCGCCCATGCAGATCGCCGCCGTAATCGCCGCCATGCTGATCGAATGCGCACCAAACAGCGCCGACACCGCCGACAGCCCGCCCGTCACCGCCAACCCTTGGGTCACCGGTGGCGGATAGCCCGCCGCGCGCATCACCGCAAATCCCGGCAGGTTCTGGCTCGCCATCGTCACCAGATACAGCGGCAGGCCCAGCCCGATCATCACCCCGATGTTCCATTCAGGCGGGATGAACACCACCGCCGGGGCCGGAAACGCCAAGGCAGGCAAGACTGCCGCCCCGGTGCCAAAGGCCGTAGCGACCCCGGCCGCCAGCGCAGCCAGCACCGCCAGCGCCGGGTTCCACAACCGCACCAGTGCAAACACCGCCACCATCGGCAGCACCAGCGCCGGTGCTTCCTGTGCCGCCGCAGCCCCTTGCAAGCAAAACGGCAGCAGCACCCCTGCCAGCATCGCCGCCGCAATGCCATCGGGGATAGCCGCCACCAGCCGCCCCAAAGGCCGCACTGCCGCCGTCAGCGCCACCAGTCCGCCCGCCAGCACAAAGGCCCCCACCGCCTGTGGCATGGTGATTCCGCTGGTTGCCGCAATCAGCGCCGCGCCCGTCGTCGACCACGCCAGCACCACCGGCACCCGGTTCCACGCCGACAGCCCCGCCGAACCGACCGCCTTGGCCAGCGCAATCGCCAGCACCCAGCTGGCGGTCTGCGCGGGCGTGGCCCCCACCGCCAAAGCGGCGGCCAGCACCAGCGCGATGGTCGACCCATAGCCGACCAGTGCCGCGACAGCCGCCGCCGATATCAAGGAAATCCGCATAAAGCCCCCGTTTGGCGCGACTATTCCGGTCTGCCCCGGCAATCGCAACCCCAGAAACTGAAAACGGCGACGCCCAGGGAGGAGGAGGGGCGCCGCCGCATCATTCACGACCAACCCCAGGGAGGAGGAGGGGCGCCGCCGCATCATTCACGACCAACCCCAGGGAGGAGGAGGGGGCCGGCGTATCAGGGAACCCGAACCCCAGGGAGGAGGAGGGGGCGCAAGTTCCGCTTTTCATTCCGGCCCCAGGGAGGAGGAGGGGGCAAGACCGAACCATCGTGAGGGCCAGAACCCTCGAATTTCGGTGGCGGCGACCCCAGGGAGGAGGAGGGGGCCGGCGTATCAGGGAACCCGAACCCCAGGGAGGAGGAGGGGGCCGGCGTATCAGGGAACCCGAACCCCAGGGAGGAGGAGGGGGCCGGCGTATCAGGGAACCCGAACCCCAGGGAGGAGGAAGGGGCCGCCGCTGATCCGACCGGCTCAGGGAGGAGGAGGAGCCGTTCGAACTGTGGTGGGGGCGGGTCCAACCGGACGAAGCCCCCGAATTTCGGGCGCGGCGACCCCAGGGAGGAGGAGGGGGCCGCCGCTGATCCGACCGGCCCAGGGAGGAGGAGGGGCCGTTCGAACTGTGGTGAGGGAAAATCCCTCGAATGATCCGCGGCACCCTCCGGGAGGAGGTTAGAGGGTGCCGCTGTTCCGNAATCCCTCGAATGATCCGCGGCACCCTCCGGGAGGAGGTTAGAGGGTGCCGCTGTTCCGACCGGTCTCTGGGAGGAGGACGAGACCGCCCGTATCAGATAAGAGCGCAAGCTCTGGTTTAAAGGGCGTCGGCATCAGCGAGGAGGTTGATGCCGACGCTTTTGCTACGGACCCCTGGGAGGAGGAGCGGGGTCCCGCAAAGGAATTCACTTGCCGTAGGCTGCCTCGTTTGCAACGCGGGTGATCATGCTGCGGTGAATACCCAGATCGGCCAGTTCGCGGTTCGACAGCGCCTGCAGTTCCCGCACAGTCAGTTTGAACACCCGGCGACGTTCCAGACCAACGCGGATAGATTTCACGATGGCCGCAGCCCGGTCAGCAATGCCGTAGGACGCGGCACGCGATGAGTTTACATATGCCATAGCTCTTTAGCCTCTCGATTTCGATTCGGTTGCAGCGTTCTGCTGCTTTGTTAGGGGTAACATGGGGCAAATGCTGCATCTGCACAATAGGCCTGATGCGCAATGCTGCCATGCAGAACCCGCATGGCTGAACGTCACAGAAACGTCATTATTTACAGCATCTTCGTGCAAATTTTGAGCGTTTGGTCAAGCAAACCTTGAGCTTTCGTGCAAAGATCGCAACTGTGCTGCAAGGACAGGCAAAAGGAAAACAATCATGGGTGTCTCGCGCGAAACGGTGATGGCGGCTCTGGCCGGAATCAATCTGCCCGGCGACGGGAACCTTGTGTCGCAAGACATGATCCGTGCGTTGACCATCGATGATGCCGACGACGGAGCGACCGTGCGATTCGTTATCGAGGCTCCCAGCCCCGACGCCGCACGCCAGATCGCCCCCTTGCAGTCCCTGGCAGAAGCCGCCGTGCGCGCTCTGCCCGGGGTAGCTGCCGTACAGGCGGTCACCACCGCCCACGGGCCCGCCGCCAAACCTGCGGCCACCAGCCAGAATACCCCTAGCCTCAACGCCCCCAGCCTCAAGATCGGCCAGCACCCCACGCCGCAACAGGGTGGCCCGCAGAAACTGACCGGGATCGACCGGATCATCGCCATTGGGTCTGGCAAGGGTGGGGTGGGCAAGTCCACCGTCTCCTCCAACCTTGCCGTCGCCCTTGCCCGGCAGGGCCGCCGCGTCGGTCTGCTGGACGCCGATATATACGGTCCCAGCCAGCCCCGGATGATGGGCGTCAGCCGCCGCCCTGCCAGCCCCGATGGCAAGATCATCGAACCCATCGTGGCACACGGCGTCACTATGATGTCGCTCGGCCTGATGCTGAAAGAGGACGAGGCCGTGATCTGGCGCGGCCCGATGATCATGGGCGCGCTGCAACAGTTGCTGACGCAAGTGGCCTGGGGAGAGCTGGACATCCTGCTCATCGACCTGCCCCCCGGCACCGGCGATATTCAGCTGACGCTGTGCCAGCGTACCCAACTGACGGGGGCCATCGTTGTCTCGACCCCACAGGACGTGGCGCTTCTGGATGCGCGCAAGGCACTTGATATGTTCCTCAAGCTGAAAACCCCGGTGCTGGGCCTTATCGAGAATATGTCGACCTTCTGTTGTCCCAACTGCGGGCATGAGACGCAGATCTTTGGCCATGGCGGAGTCAAGGCCGATGCCGCCCGGCTTGATCTGCCCTTTCTGGGAGAACTGCCCCTGACCCTCGCAGTGCGAGAGGCGGGCGATTCCGGCACGCCCATTGCCGCCACCGACGCGCCAGAGGCCGAAGCCTACGCCCGGATTGCCCACCGACTGATTGCGGGCGGCATGGCCTGACTGGCGCGCAGGCCTGAAACGGCCGCAGTGGGACGGGGCGGGATCATCCGGAACAGCCCGATCACGCCGAATCACAGAACTGGGATTTTCTGGGAAACCGGGGTGAAAACCTCGGTTTTCTGCGTTTCACGGTGATCTTCCTGTCACAAAAGGCCATTTTTGAACCCGCACTGCAAATTAGTTAACGGGTGTCCGGGAGGCATCGGGAAAATCTGTCCTTACTATATATAGCGTTCACGCGGACGTGACCGGCTATAGTTTGCTGAAATATTAAAGTTTGTGCCGCTAGATGCTGTTCCAAATAAGCGGCGCGACCCCGATCGTCCCGCTTCCGCCCAAAAATTCCCGTTGCTTCCCAGACCATCCCGTGGCATCCCTTGGTCATCGAAACGGGCAGTACGAACAGCAGCGGCAGCTTCAAGACCGCAAACAGGCGAAACAGTCAGGCTTCATACAGGCAACCCGTTTAGACAAACAGATCCGGCGCGCGAGCGAGCAGACATCTCCCCCAGGTGGCGCGCGTAGCTGGACGCCCAGCGATGGGACAGGCGGCGGATCGAGCAGTGGCAGCAGCTCGGTCCGCCGCATTCATTTCTGGCCCCCGTCCGGGGGTCACCTCGACGGAAAGGGACGGGCGAAAGCTCAGGCAATATGTCGGACATGTTTCGCGGTGAATACTACCAGAAGGTAGATTCCAAGGCCCGGGTCTTGATCCCGGCACCGTTCCGACGTGTCCTTGACGCTGGCGATCCCCGCAGTGCCGACACCCCGCGCACCCGTATGATCATCGTCTACGGCGGCAAGAACCGCCAGTTCTGCGACTGCTATTCCATGGCAGGTGCCGATGCGCTGGCCCGCTGGGTCGAGACGATTCCCTTGGGAAGCAAGGACCGGATCAAGGCTGAACGAGATCTGATCACCCGCTCTGCCACTGTGGAAATCGACGACGATGGCCGCATCGTGCTGCCCGGCCCGGTGCGCGAAAAGCTGGCCATCACCTCCGAAATGATAAAGGAGGGCGTCGAGTCGGCCCTCGCTGGTTCCACCGACCGCTTCTCGTTGTGGCGCGCAGACGCCTACCGCGACGTGTTCGGCGATGATGACGATGATGATGACGGCGAAGATGCCCTTGCGGTGGTTGGCCGTTACCCAAAGGCAGGGTGAGATGGCAGTGACAGGCGATCAGGAACAGGGTCGCGCCCCCCATATCCCGGTGCTTCTGCGCCCCATTCTGGACCTCTGCGCGCCAATAGGCGGGCTGTGGCTCGACGGAACCTTCGGGGCAGGGGGCTATGCCCGCGCCCTGCTGGAGGCCGGGGCCGACGTGATCGGCGTCGACCGCGACCCGATGGCGCTGGACATGGCGCAAAGCTGGCGCGGGGCGTACGGCAATCGGCTAACGCTGGTGGCTGGCACCTTCTCCAACCTCGACCAATACGCGCCCCAGCCGCTGGATGGCGTGGTGTTGGACCTTGGTGTCAGCTCGATGCAGCTGGATCTGGCCGAGCGTGGGTTTTCGTTCATGCGGGATGGCCCGCTTGACATGCGCATGTCGCAGGATGGCCCTTCGGCCGCCGATCTGGTCAACACCGCGGATGAAACCCGCATTGCCGATATCCTTTATCATTACGGCGAAGAACGCGCCTCGCGCCGCATCGCCAAATCCATTGTAGACCATCGCACCCGTGCACCGATTCAGACCACGCTGCAACTGGCCGAAATCGTCGCCCGCTGCCTGCCGCGCCCCAAACCCGGCCAAAGCCACCCGGCCACCCGTAGTTTTCAGGCCATCCGCATCGCGGTGAACACCGAATTCACCGAGCTGGCCGAAGGGCTGATGGCCGCCGAACGCGCGCTCAAACCCGGTGGCCTGCTGGCCGTGGTCAGCTTTCACAGCCTGGAAGACCGTATCGTCAAACGCTTCTTCCAGCTTGCCTCCGGCACAGAGGCGAATGCCAACCGCTACGCGCCGCAAACCGCGCTGAACACCGCGCGGTTCGACATCGTGACCAAACGCGCCGTCGGCCCCGATGAGGCCGAGCTTGCCGAAAACCCGCGCGCGCGGTCGGCCAAGCTGCGCATCGGCCGCCGCACCACGGCCCCCGCCATCGGCCTTGATCCGTCAGACCTCGGCCTGCCCGAACCGCCCCAGAAGAAAGGACGCCGCTGATGCGCCCCGTCATCTATGTGCTGACCTTCCTTGCCGTGCTTGGCCTTGGGTTCTGGGCCTACCGCGAACACTATGAAACCCGTCAGGCGATTCGCGAAGTCTCGACCCTGAACGCCGAAATCGCCAGCCTGCGTGAGGCGCTTGCCCTGCAACGCGCCGAATGGGCCTACCTCAACCGACCCGACAGGTTGCGCGAATTGGCCTCGCTCAATTTCGAACGTCTGGGCCTGATGCCGCTGGAGCCGACACAATTCGGCGATGCAGCCAACCTGTCCTATCCGGCGGTCGAGGAGTTTTTCGGTGGTATCAACAATTCTGTCATGGTCACTGGCCAGCTGAACCCCGAGGAGGAACCGCTTTGACCCGCACCCCCCTCCGCCCGCTTGCGCGCATTCTGAAGGCCCGCGCCCAAGGCGAAAACCCCGATGTGATCGAGCGCGAAAACCTGCGCCTGCGCCATGAACAAGGCCGCGATGCCTCGCGCAACCGCGCAGAAGTGCGGCTGCTGATCCTTGGCTTTGCCTTCTTTGTTGCGTTTTCCGCCATTGGGGCCCGCATGGGCATCGTCGCCACCACCGAGGCCGCCGAGCCCCGCTCTTTCGCGTCCGGCGCAGAAATCCTCGCCCAACGCGCCGACATCACTGACCGCAATGGCCGTGTGCTGGCCACCAACATGCTGACCCACGCGCTTTATGCGCACCCCAAGGATATGGTCGATCCGGCTCGCGTTGCGGGCGAGCTTGCCGCGATCTTCCCCGAACTGAAGGCCGATGATCTGACCCGCCGCTTCACCGATGGCCGCAGCTTCATCTGGCTGCGCAAGGTGCTTTCCCCCGAACAGATGCAGGCCGTGCATGATATCGGCGACCCGGGGCTGCTGTTCGGCCCGCGTGAGATGCGCCTTTACCCCAACGGCACGCTTGCCGCGCATGTGCTGGGCGGCACCTCTTTCGGAGCCGAGGGTGTACATTCCGCCGAAGTCATCGGCACCGCTGGGGTCGAACGCGCGATGGACGCCCGCCTGCGCGACCCGGCCCTGTCGGCCACGCCGCTGGAACTGTCCATCGACCTGACGGTGCAGGCGGCGGTTGAAGAGATTCTCGATGCCGGTATCACCATGATGAACGCCAAGGGTGGTGCGGCCATCATCATGGATGTGCGGACTGGTGAGCTTTTGTCGCTGGCCAGTCTTCCGGCTTTTGATCCCAACAACCGCCCCAACCCGGTGCTGCCCAAGGATGCCGAACCCGGCGACAGCCCGCTGTTCAACCGCGCGGTGCAGGGTGTGTATGAACTGGGATCAACCTTCAAGATCTTTGCCACGGCGCAGGCGATGGAACTTGGCCTTGTCGGCCCCGATACAATGGTCGATGCCGATGCGCCGATGCAATGGGGCAGGCACCGCATCCGCGAATTCCAGAACAAGAACTATGGCCCTCTGCTGTCGGTCACCGATGTCATCGTCGAATCCTCCAACGTCGGCACGGCCAGACTGGCGTTGCAGATCGGGGGGCTGCGGCAGCAGGCTTTCCTGAAGTCGCTGGGGTTTTTCGAGGCGACCCAGATCGAGCTGACCGAAGCGCCGGGCGCAAAGCCGCTGCTGCCTGCCCGTTGGCCCGATATCGTGACCATCACCACCTCTTACGGCCATGGCATGTCGGCCAGCCCGCTGCACCTCGCCGCTGCCTATGCGGCGATTGCAAATGGGGGAATCACCGTCAAGCCCACCCTGATCAAACAAACCGGCCCGCGCCCCGGCACCCGGGTCATGCGCGAAGAGGTTGCCGATGCCTCGGTGTCGATGCTGCGGCAGGTGGTGACACGTGGCACCGCCAGTATGGCCGAAGTGCCGGGCTATGAGGTGGCAGGCAAGACCGGCACCGCCGACAAGCCCAAACGGACGGGGGGGTATTACAACGACAAGGTGATCAACACCTTCGCCTCGGTCTTTCCAGCATCCGATCCGCGCTATGTGGTTCTCGTCACGCTGGATGAACCGGTGGAAACCTCCGGCACCGAGCCGCGTCGTACTGCCGGTTGGACTGCCGTTCCCGTCGCGGCCGAGATCACAAGACGCATTGCCCCCCTGCTTGATATTCGGCCAGTGGTTGAAGCGCCCCCCCTTGATGGGCTAACAGCCGTCCGGAACTGAGGGGACATGACATGGCACCGCACCGGGAAAATCCTCGCGCAACCCGCCGCGCGACACTGGCAGATCTGGGGTTGACGCCCCGGGCCGGGGCAAACCCGGCCATCGTGGGCCTCACGGTCGACAGCCGGGCGGTGCAGCCCGGCTTTCTCTTTGCAGCCCTTCCGGGCAGCCGGGTCCACGGCGCAAGTTTTGCTGCCACCGCGATTGAGCAGGGCGCCGCGGCCATCCTGACCGACACAGCTGGCGCGCGCCTGCTGCCCGCGGGGCCAACCCCGGTGGTGGTGGTCGAAGACGCGCGCGAAGCACTGGCCCGCGCCGCCAGCCTGTGGTTCGGGGCCCAGCCCGCCCGCATGGTTGCCGTCACCGGCACCAATGGCAAAACCTCTGTCGCCACGTTCACCCGGCAGATCTGGGAAGCGCTGGACCACCCCGCCATCAACATCGGTACCACCGGGGTAGAGGGCGCATGGACCGCCGCCTCCGCCCACACCACGCCCGACGCGATCACCCTGCACGCCATGCTGGAACAGGCGGCACGGGCCGGCGTGACCCATGGCGCGATGGAGGCCTCCAGCCACGGCCTTGACCAGCGCCGGATGGACGGCGTGCGCCTCTGCGCCGCCGGGTTCACCAACCTGACGCAGGATCATCTGGACTACCACGGCACGATGGAGGCGTATCTGCAGGCCAAGGCCGCGCTGTTCACCCGCCTGTTGCCCGATGACGCGGTGGCCGTGGTCAACCTGAACGGCGCGCATGGCTCGGATATCGTGGAACTGTGTCTCGACCGTGGCCTGCCCACCATGACCATCGGCCACGGCAAGGGCGCCGACCTGCGGCTGCTGTCGCAGCGCTATGACGCTACCGGGCAGGATCTGCGATTCTCGTGGCAGGGCCAGCCGCACATGACCCGCCTGAACCTTATTGGCGGCTTTCAGGCCGAGAATGTCGCTTTGGCGGCAGGCCTCGCCATCGCCTCGGGCGATGATCCGCAGGCGGTGTTCGCCACCCTGCCGAAGCTGACCGGGGTGCGCGGCCGTATGCAGCTTGCCGCCACCCGCAGCAATGGCGCGGCGGTCTATGTTGATTACGCCCATACCCCCGATGCCATTGAAACCGCGCTGCGCGCCCTGCGCCCACATGTCATGGGCCGCATCGTCATCGTGTTCGGCGCAGGTGGCGACCGCGACACCACCAAACGCCCGCTGATGGGCGCCGCCGCCGCCGCCCATGCCGACGTGCTCTACGTCACCGACGACAACCCGCGCTCCGAAGACCCGGCGAGCATCCGCGCAGCCATCATGGCCGCCTGTCCCGAGGCGACCGAGGTGGGCGACCGCGCCGAGGCCATCCTGCGCGGTGTCGATGCGCTGCAACCCGGCGATGCCCTGCTGATCGCGGGCAAGGGGCACGAAACCGGCCAGACCATCGCTGGACAGGTCTATCCCTTCGACGATGTGGAACAGGCCAGCGTCGCCGTCGCCGCCCTTGACGGGGTGATCTGATGACCGTGGCCCTCTGGACCTCTGCCGATGCCGTCAAAGCCACTGGCGGCACGACAACAGCGCCGTGGCAGGCCAGCGGCGTGTCCATCGACACCCGCAGCCTGCAACCGGGCGACCTGTTCGTGGCGCTGAAAGACGCGCGCGACGGCCATGACTTTGTGGCGCAGGCCCTTGCCAAAGGTGCCGCCGCCGCCCTTGTCACGCACCGCCCCGACGGCGTGGCCGCCGATGCCCCCCTTCTGATCGTGCCAGATGTGCTCGAAGCGCTGGAACATATGGGCACCTTTGCCCGTGCCCGGACGCGCGCCAAAGTCGTCGGCGTCACCGGATCGGTCGGCAAGACCTCCACCAAGGAGATGTTGCGCGCTATCCTTGCAGGCCAAGGCCGCGTCCATGCCGCCGAGGCCAGCTACAACAACCACTGGGGCGTGCCCCTGACCCTTGCCCGCATGCCCGTCGATGCCGACTTCGCGGTGATCGAGATCGGCATGAACCACCCCGGCGAAATTGCCCCCCTTGCGCGCATGGCGCAGCCCCATGTGATCCTGATCACGATCGTCGCCCCCGCCCATCTGGAAGCCTTCCCGGATGTTGAGGCCATTGCCCATGAAAAGGCCGCCATCATGGATGGCCTCATGCCAGACGGCATTGCCATCCTGAACGCCGACCTGCCCACCACGCCGATCCTGCTGGCCAAAGCCGCCGCCGCCGGGGCAAGCGCTGTGCTCTTCGGCACCAGCCCCGTCGCACACTACCACATGGACCACGCGCAGATCACCGATGACGCCACCGTGGTCCGCGCCACCCGCAATGGTGCCCCCCTGCTGTTCAAGGTCCGCACCCCGGGCAAACACTTCGCTCTCAACGCGCTTGCCGCCCTCGCCGTGGCCGACGCGCTTGGCTGTGACGCCACCATCGCCGCCTGTGACATCGGCAACTGGCAGCCCCCCGTCGGGCGCGGCACCCGCGAAACCATCCTGCTCGA
Source organism: Pseudotabrizicola sediminis (assembly GCF_004745575.1). Classification (GTDB taxonomy): domain Bacteria; phylum Pseudomonadota; class Alphaproteobacteria; order Rhodobacterales; family Rhodobacteraceae; genus Pseudotabrizicola; species Pseudotabrizicola sediminis. The sequence continues at coordinate 249,614 of NZ_RPEM01000005.1, forward strand.
CCGCATTGACGAGACCAGCTTTCAACTGATCGACGACGCCTTCAACGCCAACCCGGCCTCGATGGCCGCCAGTCTCGATGTCCTTATCGCTGCCCGGCCCGAAAACGGTGTGGGCCGCGTGGGGCAGGGTCGCCGCATTGCGATTCTGGGCGACATGCTGGAACTCGGCCCCACAGAAACCGCGCTCCACGTCGCCATCGCCCGCCATCCGGGCCTGACCGCCATCAATACCATCCATTGCGTCGGCCCGCGCATGCGCGCCCTGCACGCCGCCCTGCCGCGCCCCCAGCGCGGCGAATGGGTCGACACCGCCGCCGACCTTGCCGCCCACGCCCGCCAGCTGGTGGATGCAGGCGACATCATTCTCGTCAAAGGCTCCAAGGGATCAAAGGTCAGCCTCGTCGTTGACGCCCTGCGCAAAATGGGCCAAGGCAACGCCCCAACAGAAGGGACCGCCTGAATGCTGTATCTGCTGACCGAGTTTTCCGGCGGAGGGGATTTTTTCAACCTCTTCCGCTACATCACTTTCCGCGCCGGTGGTGCCTTTCTGACCGCGCTGATCTTCGGGTTCATGTTCGGCCAGCCCCTGATCAACATCCTGCGCCGCAAGCAGGGCAAGGGTCAGCCGATCCGCGATGATGGCCCGGCCTCGCATTTCGCCAAGGCAGGCACGCCCACTATGGGGGGGCTGCTGATCCTGTCGGCCCTGCTGTTCTCCACCCTGCTCTGGGCGCGGCTCGACAACCCTTATGTCTGGATCGTGCTGCTGGTCACCCTTGCCTTCGGCCTGATCGGTTTTGCCGATGACTATGCCAAGGTCACCAAACAAACCACCAAGGGTGTCTCGGGCAAGGTCCGGTTCACCGCTGGTCTGGTGATCGCCGCCCTCGCCACCTTTGCGGCCGCCAGCTTCCACCCGCCGGAACTGACCAGCCAGCTGGCGTTTCCGTTCCTGAAAGACCTGCTGCTGAACATGTCTTTCTTCTTCATTCCCTTCGGGATGATCGTCATCGTGGGCTCTGCCAATGCGGTAAACCTGACTGACGGGCTTGATGGCCTTGCCATCATGCCGGTGATGATCGCCGCCGGCACCTTCGGGGTGATCGCCTATGTCGTTGGCAACTTCAATTACACCACCTATCTGGGCGTCCACTTCGTGCCCGGCACCGGGGAACTCCTGATCTTCTGTGCCGCCCTGTTCGGCGGCGGCATGGGCTTTTTGTGGTACAACGCTCCGCCTGCGGCGGTGTTCATGGGCGACACCGGCAGCCTCGCCCTCGGCGGCGCGCTGGGTGCTATTGCGGTCTGCACCAAGCACGAAATCGTCCTCGCCATCGTCGGCGGCCTGTTCGTGGTCGAGGCACTTTCGGTCATCATTCAGGTGCTCTACTTCAAAAGCACCGGCAAACGGGTGTTCCTGATGGCCCCGATCCACCACCATTTCGAGAAAAAAGGCTGGGCCGAACCCCAGATCGTGATCCGCTTCTGGATCATCAGCCTGATCCTCGCCCTGATCGGTCTGGCGACGCTCAAGGTGCGGTGACGGCATATGGGCCGCACCAAACCACCGTCGCTTGGTGGGTGCCCCCGGGGCTTTGCACCGGTGCCACCCACCGGGCCCGCGCAACGCCACACCAAAAGGTAGGGCGGGGTTCACCCCGCCACCCTTGTCGCCGCCCGCCAAAAGCGCAATCCTGCCACCATATCCCAACCGGATCACCCTCCCGCCCCAATCCTTTCGATCGTCAAAACGTTAAAGTTCTTTAACCTCAAAGACCCAAGCTATTGATATAACTCACCCCACCTCTCTGCAGCACAGTGGGCATCCCTTGAAAGAATCCGACCTATACCACCCCGTCAAAGCCTTCCTCGAAGCCCAGGGCTATACCGTCAAGGCCGAGGTGGGGGCGGCGGATGTCATGGCCTGCCGCGACCCCGACCCGCCGGTGATCGTGGAACTGAAGACCGCTCTCAACCTGCCCCTGATCCTGCAGGGCGTGGCGCGGCAGGGGCTGTTTGACCACGTCTACCTCGCCGTCCCCCAGCCCATAAAATGGACCCACCGCTACCGCGACCTGACGGCCCTCCTGCGCCGCCTCGGCCTCGGACTGCTGACGGTCCGCGAGGGCAGGGTGGAGCCGCACCTCGACCCCGCGCCCTATCAACCCCGCAAGAACATCACCAAAGCCGCCCGCATGCTGCGCGAGTTTCAGAAGCGCGACGGCGACCCCAACACCGGCGGTACCACCGGCATCAAACGGATGACCGCCTACCGCCAGGACGCCCTGCGCCTTGCCGCCGCGTTGGCACCGTTGGCCGAAGGCACCAGCCCGGCAGTGCTCGCCCGGGCCACCGGGGTCACCCGGGCGGGCGCGTTCCTGCGGGACAATCACTACGGCTGGTTCGATCATCCCGCCAAGGGCCGCTACACGCTGTCCCCCGCTGGCCATGGCGCCCTCTTCCAACATGCGCCGCCATCCCCTATCCCGTGAGGGATCAATAAAAAGGGGCGGCAGATGATTCCAGTCAAGGGCTATGCAGGCGCAAAGGTTGCCGTTCTGGGCCTCGGTCGCTCTGGCCTCGCCACAGCCGGCGCGTTGATCGCGGGCGGGGCAGAGCCGCTGCTGTGGGACGACAGCCCCGAGGCGCGCGCAAAGGCCGAAGCCGAAGGCTTCACCCTCACCGATCTGACCCGGGCGAACGCCTTTGACGGTGTGGCCTGCCTGATCACCAGCCCTGGCATCCCGCACCTGTATCCGACCCCCAACAAGATCCTGGCGCGCGCGCTGGCCGAAGGGGTGCCGCTGGACAATGACATCGGCCTGTTTTTCCGCAGCTTCGCCGCATCGGACTGGGAAGATTTCGAGGTGATGCCACGCGTGGTCTGCGTGACCGGGTCGAACGGCAAGTCGACCACTACGGCGCTGATCCACCATATTCTGGAGGTCGCGGGCAGGCCCGTGCAGATGGCGGGGAACATCGGCAAGGGGGTGCTGTCAATCGACCCCGCGCAGGACGGCGAGGTGGTGGTGCTGGAACTGTCCAGTTATCAGACCGATCTGGCCCGGGCGCTGACGCCGGATGTGGCGGTCTTCACCAACCTGTCGCCCGACCATCTGGACCGGCACAATGGCATGGGCGGTTATTTTGCGGCCAAGCGGCGGCTGTTTGCCGAAGGCGGGCCGGACCGGGCGGTGATCGGGGTGGATGAGGTGGAGGGGCAGTTTCTGGCCAACCAGTTGGGTATGGGCCCGCAGGATGACCGGGTGATCCGGATCTCGTCGGGACAAAAGCTGGACCAGTTCGGCTGGGCCGTCTTTGCCCGCAAGGGCTTTTTGTCGGAATGGCGCAAGGGGCGGCAGGTGGCGAACATCGACCTGCGCGAGGTTTCGGGTCTTCCGGGGGCGCATAATCACCAGAACGCCTGCGCGGCCTATGCGGCATGCCGGGCGCTGGGAATTGCGCCGAAGCTGATCGAGGGGGCGTTCGGGACGTTCGCCGGCCTGCCGCATCGTAGCCAGCTGGTGGGCGAGCGTGGCGGGGTGCGCTTCATCAACGACTCGAAGGCCACCAATGTCGACAGCGCGGCCAAGGCGCTGCAGGCCTTTCCGGCCATTCGCTGGATTGCGGGCGGGATGGGCAAGGACGGTGGGATTGCGGGTTTGCGGCCCTTCCTCGGGTCGGTGGTGAAGGCCTATCTGATCGGCCATTCCGCGCGCGATTTTGCCTTGCAGCTGGGCGATACCCCGCATGAGATCTGCGGGACCATGGCGCAGGCCGTGGCCCGCGCCGCGGCCGAGGCGGAAGCGGGCGAGGTGGTGCTTCTGGCCCCGGCGGCGGCCAGTTTTGACCAATATCCCAACTTTGAAAAACGGGGCGATGATTTTGTGGCGCAGGTGCAGGTGGTGACGGAGACGGGCGGCGACTAGGAGCAGCCCAGCCATTTTTCTGGGATAAGGGCAGGGTGCAACACAGCAGGCCGTTTTTATATTATTTTAAAACAATGGCTTGGCCCTATGTTGGGCCTGGCAATTTTACCGAATTGCCCGCAGGTCACATGGCGGCCCCCTCGGCTGGGTGCGGATGCCTCCGGCGGGAATATTTGGCAAAGCAGCAGATCCTTTGACGCAGAGTGCCTTGACAGCGCGCGAGAAGGGGGACCTTGGCCCTGAAACGGGCGTGGCAGTGGCCCGTGGCGGCGCTGCTTTCTGCTGGCTTTACGACGTCGTATTGAGTAGAGTTTTAGACAGACCCGGCAAACGGGCAATCGGCAGTGCAGGCATTACAGGCGGTTTTCCCATGACTGAAATGGTCTATGGCTCCAGTCCCGTTCGGGTGACAGAGCCGGTGCTTCCCCGTTGGTGGCGCACCATCGACAAATGGTCCCTGACCGCTGTGATGGTTCTGTTCGGCATTGGCCTGCTGTTGGGGCTTGCGGCATCGGTGCCGCTTGCAAGCCGCAACGGGCTGGATGATTTCTATTATGTGCAGCGGCAAGCGGTGTTTGGCGTGATCGCACTGTTCACTATGGCCGGGGTTTCGATGATGCCGCCGGTGATGATCCGGCGCTTGGGGGTCATCGGCTTTGCCGGGGCCTTTGTCGCGCTGATGCTGCTGCCGATGTTCGGCACCGATTTCGGCAAGGGGGCGGTGCGCTGGTTTTCCTTTGGCTTTGCGTCGGTGCAGCCGTCAGAGTTTCTGAAGCCCGGGTTCATGGTGATCGTGGCCTGGCTGATGGCGGCGGGGCAGGATCTGAACGGTCCGCCCGGCAAATCGGTCTCGTTCGGGCTGACCTTTGTGGTGGTGATGCTGCTGGCGATCCAGCCTGATTTCGGGCAGGCGGCGCTGATCCTGTTCGGCTGGGGCGTGATCTATTTCGTGGCCGGGGCACCGATGACGCTGATCGCGGTTATTCTGGGGATTGTCAGCTTTGGCGGGACGGTCGCCTATGAAAGCTCGGAGCACTTTGCCCGGCGGATCGACGGGTTTCTGAACCCCGAGATCGACCCGCGCAGCCAGATTGGCTATGCCACCAATGCGATTCAGGAAGGCGGCTTTTTCGGCGTCGGCGTCGGTGAGGGGCAGGTGAAATGGACGCTTCCGGACGCGCATACCGATTTCATTATCGCGGTCGCGGCAGAAGAATACGGGCTTATTCTGGTGCTGATCATTCTGGCGCTGTACGGCACCATCGTGGTGCGCAGCCTGTTCCGGCTGATGCGGGAGCGTGACCCGTTCATCCGGCTGGCAGGCACCGGGCTTGCCTGCATCTTTGGCGTGCAGGCGATGATCAACATGGGCGTGGCGGTGCGGTTGCTGCCCGCCAAGGGGATGACGCTGCCCTTTGTCAGCTATGGCGGGTCGTCGGTCATTGCGGCAGGCATCACGGTGGGGATGCTGCTGGCCCTGACCCGCACGCGCCCGCAGGGCGAGATTGGCGACATTCTGCGCAGGGGGCGGTGATGGCGCGCGGACCTTTGCTTCTGATCGCGGCGGGCGGCACCGGGGGGCATATGTTCCCCGCACAAGCCCTGGCCGAGGCGATGGTGCGCAAGGGCTGGCGGGTGAAACTGTCGACCGATGCACGCGGCGCGCGTTATGCGGGCGGCTTTCCGCATGTGGTGGCGGTGGAGCAGGTGGCCTCGGCCACCTTTGCGCGTGGCGGGATGCTGACACGGGCTTTGGTGCCGTTCCGCATTGCGGGCGGCGTGCTGGGCGCGGTGGTGGCACAGTTGCGCGACCGGCCTGCGGTGGTGGTGGGATTTGGTGGCTATCCAACAATTCCGGCGCTGGCGGCGGCATGGGTGCTGCGTAGGCCAAGGATGATCCATGAACAGAACGGCGTGCTGGGGCGGGTGAACACGCTGTTTGCCCCGCGCGTGGACCGGGTGGCCTGTGGCACTTGGCCGACCGATCTGCCCGAAGGCGTGGCGGGGGTGCATACCGGCAACCCGGTGCGGCTGGCGGTGCTGGACCGGGCGGGGGCGGGCTATATCGCGCCCGGTGATTACCCGATGTCTTTGGTGGTGATCGGCGGAAGCCAAGGTGCGCGCATCCTGTCGGATGTGGTGCCGGAGGCGGTGGCGCTGCTGCCCGATGCGATCCGCCGCAATCTGCGGGTGGCGCATCAGGCGCGGGCCGAGGATATCGACCGGGTGGTCGCGGTTTACGCCGAGGCGGGCATCAGGGCGGAGGTGCAGCCGTTCTTTACCGACATCCCGGCGCGGTTGAGCGAGGCGCAGCTGGTGGTTTCACGTTCCGGCGCATCGTCGATTGCAGATATTTCGGTGATCGGGCGGCCTGCGATCCTGATTCCCTATGCTGCGGCGACCGGGGATCACCAAAGCGCCAATGCGCGGGGGCTGTCCGGGGCCGGGGCGGCCATCGTGATTCCGGAAAAGCTGCTTGACGCGACTGGCCTCAGCGGCCACATGGCGGCGGTGTTGTCGCAGCCCGACGCCGCTACCCTGATGGCCGCCAATGCTTTGGGCCAAGGCCGTCCAGATGCCACCGACCGGTTGGTGGCGCTTGTCGAAGCGCTTGTCGCCGAAGTCCCGCCAGAAGGAACCCCGTAATGAATGCCGCCACCAAACTGCCACTGGAGCTGGGGCCGATCCATTTTGTGGGTATCGGCGGGATTGGCATGTCGGGCATCGCCGAGGTGCTGATGACGCTGGGCTATACCGTTCAGGGGTCGGATTCCAAGGCCAGCAAGATCACTGACCGGCTGGTCAGCCTGGGGGCCACCGTGTTCGAGGGGCAGGCGACGGAGAACATCGGCGCGGCGGCGGTGATCGTGGTGTCGTCAGCCATCAAGAAGGGCAACCCCGAGCTTGAAGAGGCGCGGCGGCGCAAGCTGCCCGTGGTGCGCCGGGCCGAGATGCTGGCGGAACTGATGCGGTTGCGGTCCAATATCGCGGTGGCGGGCACCCACGGCAAGACCACGACGACCACAATGGTGGCGACGCTGCTGGACAAGGGCGGGTTTGACCCCACGGTGATCAACGGCGGGGTTATCCATTCCTATGGCTCCAACGCGCGTGCGGGGGCGGGCGAGTGGATGGTGGTGGAGGCAGACGAGTCGGACGGGTCCTTCAACCGTCTGCCCGCGACCATTGCTATCGTCACCAACATCGACCCCGAGCATATGGAACATTGGGGCAGCTTTGATGCCCTGCGCAAAGGGTTCCTCGATTTCGTGTCGAACATCCCGTTCTACGGGCTGGCGGTGTGCTGCACCGACCATGCCGAGGTGCAGGCGCTGGTGGGTCGGGTCGCCGACCGGCGGATCGTGACCTTTGGCTTCAACGCGCAGGCCGATGTGCGGGCGGTAAATCTGCGGTTCGAAAACGGCAGTGCTTATTTTGATGTGCTGTTGAATAACGAAGACGATGGGTCGAAAATCGAAGGCTGTGTGCTGCCGATGCCGGGCGATCACAACGTGTCAAACGCGCTGTCGGCGATTGCGGTGGCGCGGCATCTGGGTATGAAGAAAGAAGAGATCCGCGAGGCGCTTGCCAGCTTTGCCGGGGTGAACCGCCGGTTTACACGCGTGGCCGAGGTGAACGGCGTGACCATCATCGACGACTATGGCCACCACCCGGTGGAGATTGCCGCCGTGCTGCGCGCGGCGCGGCAATCGACCAAGGGCCGGGTGATCGCGGTACATCAGCCGCACCGCTACAGCCGGTTGTCGAGCCTTTTCGAGGATTTTTGCACCTGTTTCAACGAAGCGGATGTGGTGGCGATTTCCGAGGTGTATTCGGCAGGGGAAGACCCCATTCCCGGAGCAAGTCGCGATGATCTGGTGGCCGGGCTGATCGCCCATGGCCACCGCCATGCACGCGCGGTGATTGATGAGGCCGATCTGGCCCGCCTGTTCCGCGAACAGGCGCGGCCCGGAGACATGTTTGTCTGCCTTGGCGCGGGGACGATCAGCACCTGGGCAAACAATCTGGCCGCCAAACTGGTGGAGAAAGCCGCATGATCAGCGCGCTTGGTGCCGCATTGCTTTGGTTGGTTGCCGCGAATGTCGTGGCGATGCTGCCCAGCCGTGACCACCACTGGCGCGCGGCCTACGTCTTGATTGCCATCGGAATCCCGTTGGTGGGTTGGGTCACCGCGCAAAACGGCCCGGTCTGGGGGATGCTGATCCTTGCAGCAGGGGCCAGTGTCCTGCGCTGGCCGCTGATCCATTTCTGGCGCTGGTTGCGCAGCAAGAACGGCGCCCCGGCAGAATGAACCGCGCTTACGAGCGGCCCTGATCGGGGGCGGGCGGATAGGGTTCGGCGCGGCCTGGGTCCATCTCGCGCGCCGCTGCGCTGGGGTCCATCGTGGGGCTTGCTGGCCGGGTCAGCGGAGGTGTGGCGCGCATGCGGCGGACGTTCCACAGGCCGAACGGTACGCCGACGATAACACCTGTGATAACGGCGACGGCAAAAAGCTGCCAACCATAGTAGCCTGCCGTCAGGCCCGCAATGACGACGATCCCGGCAACGCAGCCGATGACCAGCGGCAGGATGGTGGATCGCAGATATGGGAAAGCCATGGCTGTCCTCCTTGATTGAATTTGGTCCTTGATTGAATTCAACGCGGTGCTGGGGGGTGGCGTTCCGTCTTCATGCGATGGTTTCAGCGTTTTGCCGTATTTTGCACATGTTCCTTTGACCAGGCATGTCTGGAGCACCCTTGCCCGGCCCGCTTCCTCAGTTTTGCCGGAACCACGGTGGCTTTGGACCGTTGTTCTTGTGTACGGCAGACGGAAAGGTCACTCATGACCGGGTCTGCCTTAAAAGGAGGACTTGCTATGCAAACCCAATCTTTTGCGGATACCGCATCGACCAATCCGACAGGCAACAGCCTGATTTCGGGCAAGGCCATCCAGGGCACCCGGGTGTACAGCCCGACGGGCGACGAGCTGGGGCATATTGATGATGTGATGATCGATACGTCTTCGGGCAAAACCGTTTATGGCGTGCTGCAATTCGGCGGCTTTCTGGGGATGGGCAGTGACCACCATGCCATTCCGTTCGGGAAGCTGAAGTATGACACTTCCCGCGAGGGATATGTTACCGACCTGACGAGGGAGCAGCTTGAGAATGCGCCCCAGCAGGACGACAGCTGGCGCGAGGACCGCGACTGGCAGCAGCGCAGCCATGAATATTACGGTGTGGCCCCTTACTGGCTCTGAGGATGAGGGTCGCCGCGCTGACCGAGTATAGGTGAGCCGAGATCCAGTAACCTGGGGGCGGGTGCAGCACTGCTGCACCCGCTTTCGTTTGTGCCGGGCCTTGTGTTTGGGCGGCCCGCACGGATACCAAGGGGGATGACCCAGACCCTTCCCACCCCGCGCGGCACTCTGACACCGAACCGGTCTTTGGCCGATCTGACCTGGCTGCGGGTGGGCGGACCGGCGGACTGGCTGTTTCAGCCAGCGGATGAGGATGATCTGGCGGCGTTTCTGGCGGCGCTGCCCTCTGACGTGGCTGTGTTCCCGATGGGGGTCGGGTCGAACCTGATCGTGCGGGACGGTGGGTTGCGGGGCGTGGTGATCCGGTTGGGGCGCGGGTTCAACGGGATTGAGATTGACCAAAGCCGCGTGACCGCCGGTGCGGCGGCGCTTGATGCGCATGTGGCGCGCCGCGCGGCCGAGGCGGGGCTGGACCTGACATTCCTGCGCACGATTCCGGGCAGCATCGGCGGCGCTGTGCGGATGAATGCCGGGTGCTACGGGTCTTATGTCGCGGATGTCCTGGAGGAGGTCCGCGTTGTGCTGCGTGACGGTCAGGTCGTTGATCTGCCAGCCTCAGCGCTAGGCCTGCGCTATCGCAAGTCGGACCTGCCTGAAAGTGCGGTGGTGGTGCGTGCCACGTTCCGGGCAGGGCGCGGAGACCCGGCCGCTTTGCAGCAGCGGATGGAAGAACAGATCGCCAAGCGCGATGCCAGCCAGCCGGTGAAAGACCGCAGTGCAGGATCAACTTTTCGTAATCCGGTCGGGCACTCGTCAACCGGTCGGGCCGATGACAGCCATGCGCTGAAGGCCTGGAAAGTCATTGACGACGCCGGAATGCGGGGGGCCACCCTTGGTGGCGCGCAGATGAGCCCGATGCATTCGAATTTCCTGATCAATGCCGGGGGGGCTACTGCCGCCGATCTGGAAAATCTGGGCGAGGCGGTGCGAAAAAAGGTTTTCCAAACCAGCGGGATCACGTTAGAGTGGGAAATCATGCGGATCGGTGAGCCGTAACAGTCAACGGTCCGCAAAATAACAAGAATAAGGGTCCAAAGCGACCCGAGAGGCAGTAAATGGCGGGAACACTTGGCAAGGTGTCCCGCGTGGCGGTTATCATGGGTGGGCCATCCGCAGAGCGGGAGGTTTCCTTGTCCACAGGCAATGCCTGTGGAAATGCGCTGCGCGAGGCGGGATTTGACGTGGTCGAGGTTGATGCCGGCCCGGACCTGCCCGCACGGCTGAAAGACATATCCCCCGATGTGGTTTTCAACGCCCTGCATGGCCGCTGGGGCGAAGACGGTTGTGTACAGGGTATGCTGGAATGGTTGCGGATTCCTTACACGCATTCCGGGGTGCTGGCGTCTTCACTGGCGATGGACAAACAGCGCACCAAGGACGTCTACCGCGCTGCCAACCTGCCGGTGGCGGAGTCGGTGATCGTGCCGCGTGCAGCGGTCGAGGAGGGCCACGTGCTGCCGCCGCCCTATGTGGTCAAGCCCAACAACGAAGGCTCATCCGTCGGGGTGTATATCGTGCATCCGGGCAGCAATGCGCCGCGTCTGGCCGCCGCGATGCCCGCGACGGTGATGGTCGAAGCCTATGCGCCGGGACGGGAGCTGTCGATTTCGGTGATGGGCGACCGGGCGCTGTGCGTGACCGATATCATCACCGATGGCTGGTATGACTATGACGCCAAGTACAAACCCGGTGGCAGCCGCCATGAGGTGCCCGCCCAGATCCCGGCTGAGGTCGAGGCCGCCTGTCTGGACTATGCCCTGCGCGCGCACCGGGCATTGGGCTGCCGTGGCCTGAGCCGCACCGATATCCGCTGGGATGAGGCCAAGGGGCTGGACGGCTTGATCCTGCTGGAAACCAACACCCAGCCGGGAATGACGCCGACATCGCTGTCGCCTGAACAGGCGGCGCATATGGGCATCCCGTTTCCCGAGCTTTGCCGCTGGATCGTGGAGGATGCGTCATGCAACCGCTGAACGCGCCACGCCGTGCCACATTGGCGGCCATTCCACTGCGCCGTGACCCGGCCCCGACCAAGTGGGCCTACCGGATGCAGCGGCTGTGGCTGACGCCGCTGTTCAGGGTCATGTTCCGCGTGGGCTTGCCGACATTTGTGCTGGTGTCCACCGTGGGGATCTTTTTGGCCGATCAGAACCGGCGCGACATGATTTCTGGCGGGATCACTGAAATCCGGACGCAATTTCAGAACCGACCGGAATTCATGGTAGACTTGGTGTCGGTGGTCGGTGCCTCGCCCGAGTTGGCAGATGCGGTGCGGGCGCGGCTGGACTTGAAGCTGCCGCAATCGTCGTTCGATATCGACCTTGGCGCGGCGCGGGCACGCATTCAGGAACTGGACGCGATTGCGCGGGCCGATCTGATCGTGCGGTCGGGCGGCGTGCTGGAGGTGGCGATCACCGAACGCGTGCCGGCGCTGTTGTGGCGCACCGACGACGGGATCGAGATGCTGGATGCCACCGGTCACCGGGTGGCCAGCCTTGGCGCGCGCAGTGACCGGCCCGATTTGCCGATCATCGCCGGGGATGCCGCCGACAGTGCCACCCCCGAAGCATTGGCGCTGCTACAGGCCGCCGCGCCGATCTTGCCACGGGTGCGCGGGCTGGTCCGGGTGGGGGAACGGCGTTGGGATGTGGTTCTGGACCGCAACCAGCGCATCCTGCTGCCGCAGGATCAGCCGATTGCCGCCATCGAGCGGCTGATCGCCCTGCATCAGGCCGGCGACCTGCTGGGGCGGGATATTCTTGCCGTGGACCTACGAACAGAACACCGCCCCGTGCTGCGGCTTGCGCCTTATGCGCTGACTCAGTTGCGGCAATCACAGGGCATCGACACCAGCGGGAGCGAGCTATGACCGACCTTTATCAGGCGCAACGCGCCATGCGGAACATGCGCCGCGCCGCCATGCAGCGCGGTGTCATTGCCATTCTGGACATCGGCACCTCGAAAATCGCCTGTCTGATCCTGCGCTTTGACGGGATCGGCAGCCTTGGCGATGACACGGTGGGCCCGATGGCGGGGCAATCGTCGTTCCGGGTGATTGGCGCAGCCACCACGCGGTCGCGCGGGGTGCGCTTTGGCGAGATCACCGTGATGGCGGAAACCGAACGCGCGGTGCGCACCGCCGTGCAGGCTGCGCAGAAGATGGCCAATGTGCGGGTCGATCATGTGATCGCCTGTTTTTCGGGGGCGGAACCGCGCAGCTATGGGCTGGCGGGCGAGATTGATCTGGAAGATTCAGTCGTGACCGAACAGGATGTGGCCCGGGTGCTTGCCGCCTGCGACGTGCCTGACATCGGGCCGGACCGCGAGGTGCTGCACGCGCAACCGGTGAACTTTGCGCTGGATCACCGGTCCGGCCTTGGCGATCCGCGCGGGCAGATTGGCAACCGGCTGGCGACCGACATGCACCTTTTGTCGATTGACGGAAACGTGGTGCAGAACATCCTGCACTGCATCCAGCGCTGCGATCTGGAACTGGCGGGGATGGCGTCGTCTGCCTATGTCTCGGGTATCTCGGCCCTTGTCGAGGACGAGCAGGAACTGGGGGCGGCCTGCATCGACATGGGCGGCGGGTCGACCGGGCTTTCGGTGTTCATCAAGAAGCACATGATCTTTGCCGATGCGGTGCGGATGGGCGGCGATCATGTCACCTCCGACATCTCCAAGGGGTTGATGGTGCCGATGGCGGTGGCCGAGCGGATCAAGACCAAGCATGGCGGTGTGCAGGCAACCGGCATGGACGACCGCGAGATGATCGAGGTCGGCGGTGACTCTGGCGATTGGGAAAAGGACCGCCGTCAGGTGAGCCGGACCGAACTGATCGGGATCATGCGGCCAAGGGTCGAGGAAATTCTGGAAGAGGTGCGGGCGCGCTTGGATGCCGCTGGCTTTGACAGCCTGCCCAGCCAGCAGATCGTGCTGACCGGGGGCGCAAGTCAGATTCCGGGGCTGGACGGTCTGGCCAGCCGGATTTTGGGCCAGCGGGTACGTCTGGGCCGCCCGCTGCGGGTGCAGGGGCTGCCACAGGCGGCGACGGGGGCGGCGTTTTCGTCGACTGTCGGCTTGTGTCTGTTCGCGGCGCATCCGCAGGATGAATGGTGGGACTTTGAAATTCCGACCGAGCGTTACCCTGCCCGGTCGCTGAAGCGGGTCGTAAAATGGTTCAAAGACAACTGGTAACCCCTATATTCTGTGTAGACGGCGAAATCCCGCTGAAAAAACCCCTGTCATACCCCATATTTTGTGGGGTATTGACGCTTTTTTAAGTGACGACTGACGGGCTTGCGGATATTCTAAGTGTTAATTCGGGGAAAGATGCGTCCGGGACAGACGCCTGAAGCCCGATCAGGAAATCAGACGCGGTGGCACGACGACCTCTGGCGGCACAACAAAAGACAGGCGGATAGGCAATGGCACTCAACTTCATCGTGAACGCGCAGCGCGAAGAGCTGAAGCCCCGGATCACCGTGTTTGGTGTCGGTGGGGCAGGGGGCAACGCGGTCAACAACATGATCGAGCAGAACCTTGAAGGGGTGGAGTTCGTTGTGGCGAACACCGACGCGCAGGCGCTGCAGCAGTCAAAGGCCACGTCGAAGATCCAGATGGGGATCAAGGCGACCGAAGGTCTGGGGGCAGGCGCGCGCCCGACCGTGGGGGCAGCCGCAGCCGAGGAGACCATCGAGGAAATCGTCGACCATCTGGCTGGCGCGCACATGTGCTTTATCACCGCCGGCATGGGCGGCGGCACCGGCACCGGGGCCGCGCCGATCATTGCGCAGGCCGCGCGCGAATTGGGTGTGCTGACCGTTGGCGTGGTGACAAAACCCTTCCAGTTCGAGGGTGCCAAGCGGATGAAGCAGGCCGAAGACGGGATCGAGGCGCTGCAGAAGGTGGTCGATACGCTGATCATCATTCCGAACCAGAACCTGTTCCGGCTGGCCAATGAGCGCACGACCTTTACCGAAGCCTTCGCGATGGCCGATGACGTGCTTTACCAAGGCGTCAAGGGCGTGACCGACCTGATGGTGCGGCCCGGCCTGATCAACCTCGACTTCGCCGACGTGCGTGCGGTGATGGACGAAATGGGCAAGGCGATGATGGGCACCGGCGAGGCCAGTGGGGAGGATCGCGCGGTTCAGGCGGCGGAAAAGGCGATTGCCAACCCGCTGCTGGACGAGATCAGCCTGAATGGCGCCAAGGGTGTGCTGATCAACATCACTGGTGGCTACGATCTGACCCTGTTCGAGCTGGACGAGGCTGCAAACATCATCCGCGAGAAGGTCGATCCGGACGCGAACATCATCGTCGGCTCGACGCTGGATGTGAACATGGAAGGCATGCTGCGCGTGTCGGTCGTGGCAACCGGCATCGACGTCGCGGTGGCCAAGGCGGAAACGCCGGTCGCGCGCCGGTCGATGGCGGCCCCGCTGCCATCGCATCTGACCGCCCCGAACGAGGCTCCCGCCCTGCAACCCGCAGCCTATGCGCCTGCGCCACAGCCGACTGCAATGGCCCCCGCGCCGCAGCCGGTTCAGCCCGCAGCACCGCAGCCGCAACTGTTTGATGCCGTAGCGGCCCGCGCACCCTATGCGCCGCAGGTCGATGACCACATTGACGAGCTGCCCGAACCGGCCTACCGCCCGCAGCCCGCTGCCCCCTCGCGCGGCGTGCCGATGCATGACGATGCGGCAGCCTTTGTCGCACCCCGCCCGCGAGCCGCAGGCACACCTTCGCCCGAAGCGCTGGCCCGGTTGCAGGCCGCCGTGTCGCGCGGACCGGCCTCTGCCGCCCGCCCTGCGGCGGCGGCTGCCCCGCAACCATCGGTCGCCCAAAAGGCTGCCGAGCAGGCCCGTCCACGCTTTGGCATTGGGTCGCTGATCAACCGCATGGCCGGTGGCGGCCATGAGCAGCAGGCGGCCGAGCGTCCGGCTCCCGCCCGCCAGCAACCGCCGGTGACATCTTACGACGAAGAGCCGGAACTCAACGCTGATCAGGAACGGATTGAGATTCCAGCCTTTCTTCGCCGGCAGGCGAACTGACACACGGCTGTAACAATTGCAGGAAAGCCCGCCGGTTGTGCGGGCTTTTTTGTTTTTTATCAGATGGTTGCGGACCTTTGTGACTGTAGCTTTGCGACACAAAGCGTGAGTTGGCTTTCGCGCCCTGACTGCTTAATTCATTATCAATAAATGCGGCGTCCTGCGACAAGTTGCCGGGCGATTCCCAAGAAACCGAAGACCAGAGGTCTGACTGTGCAGAATACGCTGAAATCCGCTGTGGTGTTTGAAGGTCGGGGTTTGCACTCTGGCGCGCCCGTGCGCATGGTGGTGCGGCCTGCTTCGGCAGATTACGGAATCTGGTTCAAGCGCATCGATATCCTGTCTGGCGATCCGATGATTGCCGCGCGCTGGGATCAGGTGGTGCCGTCGCGCCTGTGCACCCTTATCCGCAACGATTCTGGTACCGAAGTTTCCACCATCGAGCATGTGATGGCCGCCCTTGCGGGGTGTGCGATCCACAATGCGGTGATCGAGATTGATGGCCCGGAGGTTCCGATCCTTGACGGCTCGGCGCTGGCCTTTGTGGATGGCTTTCTGGCCAAGGGGTTGATCGAGCAATCCGCACCGGTGCGGGCGATCCGGGTCGTGAAGCCGGTCGAAGTGACCGAGGGTGAGGCCTTGGCCCGTCTGGACCCGGCGGATATGCTGGAGATCGATTTTTCCATCCAGTTCGAAGAGGCTGCCATCGGGTTTCAGGCCAAGCACCTGAATCTTGCAAACGGCACCTTCGTGCGCGAACTGGCCGACAGCCGTACTTTTTGTCGTCAGTCCGATGTCGATGCGATGCGCGCGCGGGGCCTTGCCCTGGGCGGCACGCTGGACAATGCGGTGGTGTTCGAAGGCGACCGGGTTCTGTCACCCGGCGGGCTGCGCCACGAGGATGAACCCGTGCGCCACAAGATGCTGGATGCGATGGGCGATCTCTATCTGGCGGGTGGGCCGGTTCTGGGCCGCTACACCGGCATTCGCGCCGGGCATGCGATGACCAACCGTTTGCTGGTGGCTTTGTTCGCCGATCCGACCGCCTGGCGCATGGTAGAATGCAGCGCGCTGACCGTTGGAAAGCTGCCTGGCGTGGGCGTGCATCGCAGCGATCTTCGCGCAACGGCCTGACAGGGTTGTGACCGGCGGCACAAAGGCGTTTTGCGCCCCGGATTTTTCTGTGCTAGGACGTCTGCAACAAGGCGGAAACCACGCGACATATTGCGCAGGTTTCGGGTGGATTGATGGATAGGCAGACGATGGCAGTCGGAAAATCGGGCGCGAAATGGCTGGGCATCGCGCTCGTTCTGTCGATTCTCTCAGCCTGTGGCGCGCGCACGCAAGAGCGGTCGCTGGACAGCTACACGGCAGAAGAGATTTACAAGCAGGGCGAGCTGGAGCTTGAAACCGGGAGAAAACCCGAGGACGCCATCCGTTACTTCCAGGAGGTCGAGCGGCTTTATCCCTATTCTGAATGGGCCAAGCGATCGCTGATCATGCAGGCATTCAGCCAGCACAAGGCCAAGGAATACGAGGAGGCGCGGTCCACCGCGCAGCGGTTCCTGGACACCTATCCCGGCGATGATGATGCACCCTATGCGTCTTATCTGATGGCGCTGTCCTATTACGACCAGATCGACGAAGTCGGCCGCGATCAGGGCCTGACATTTCAGGCCTTGCAAGCAATGCGTGGCGTGATCGAACAATATCCGGACAGCGATTATGCGCGGTCGGCGATGCTGAAGTTCGAGTTGGCGTTCGACCATCTGGCCGGTAAGGAAATGGAAATCGGCCGCTATTACCTGAAGCGGCGCAACTATGCGGCGGCGATCAACCGGTTCCGCACCGTTGTGCAGGATTTCCAGACCACCACCCACACCGCAGAGGCGTTGCACCGGCTGGTCGAGGCGTATCTGGGTCTTGGCCTGAACGCCGAAGCGCAGACGGCTGCGGCGATTCTGGGCTACAACTACCAGTCCTCACCGTTCTACGACGACAGTTTCCGTCTGCTGAAAGGCCGCGGGCTTGCCCCCGAGGCGCAGGGCGACAGCTGGCTAAGCCAGGTGTATCGCCAGATGATCCGGGGCGAGTGGCTGTGATCACGGCGGGGTAAACCCCGCCCTACGGGAAAATCTATGCTCCGCTCGCTCGACATCCGCGATGTGCTGATCATCGACCGGTTGACCCTTGAACTGGGTCCCGGTTTGAACGTGTTGACGGGTGAAACCGGCGCGGGAAAATCGATCCTGCTGGATGCGCTTGGGTTTGTGCTGGGCTGGCGCGGCCGGGCGGAACTGGTGCGCGCAGGTGCTGCGCAAGGCGAGGTGACGGCGGTGTTCGACCTGCCGCCGGGCCATGCGGCACGCGCCGTGCTGGAAGAGGCGGGGATCGAGGCCGAAGATGACCTGTTCCTCCGCCGCGTGAATACCGCCGATGGCCGCAAGACCGCTTTTGTGAATGACCGCCGTGTGTCGGGCGAGGTGCTTCGGGCGCTGTCCGAGGTGCTGGTCGAACTGCATGGCCAGCACGATGACCGGGGGCTGTTGAACCCGCGCGGCCACCGGGCGCTGCTGGATACCTTTGCCGGGATCGATCTGACCGCCTCGCGCGCGGGCTGGGCCGCGGCGCGGGTGGCGCGGGGTGCCTTGGCGCAGGCCGAGGCGGCGCTGGCGGCAGCGCGGGCGGAAGAAGATTTCCTGCGCCATGCGGTGGCGGAACTGGACAAGCTGGTCCCCGAGCTGGGCGAAGAGGCGGTGCTGGACGCGCGCCGCCGCACGATGCAGGGTGCCGAGCGCATCCGCGCCGATGTGGCGCGGGCCTTGCAGATGTTGTCCGAGGATGGGGCCGAGGCCGCCTTGCGTGACGCGACCCGCTGGCTTGAAGGCGCATCGGACAAGGCCGAGGGCGCGTTGGAGGCGCCGCTGGCCGCTATTGCGCGGGCGCTGATCGAGTTGTCGGACGCGCAGGCAGGGGTCGAGGCGTGCCTTGCGGGGCTGGATGTGAACCCCGGCGATCTGGAGGCGGTGGAGGAGCGGTTGTTCGCGATCCGCGCTTTGGCCCGCAAGCATGGCGTGCTGCCCGATGATCTGGGCAATTTTGCGGGGGATCTGCGGGCCCGCCTGTCGGCACTGGACAATGGCGCGGCCGGGATCGGGGCCTTGCAAAAGGCGTTGGCCGAGGCCGATGCCGCATGGCAGGCCGAGGCCGCGCGGCTGACGGCCGCGCGGATCGAGGCGGCGGCGCGGTTGGACCGGGCGATGGTGGCGGAACTGGCACCCCTGAAGATGGAGCGCGCGGTGTTTGCCACCGAAGTGACGCGCAGTGACGGTGGTCCGGAAGGGGCGGACGACGTGACCTTTACAGTCGCAACCAACCCCGGCGCGCCGTCGGGGGCGCTGAACAAGATCGCGTCGGGCGGGGAGCTCAGCCGGTTCCTGCTGGCGCTGAAGGTGTGCCTGACCGCGCAGGCCGAAGGTCTGACGATGATCTTTGACGAGATTGACCGTGGCGTGGGTGGGGCCACTGCCGATGCGGTGGGGCGGCGCTTGAAGCTGCTGTCAGACACCGCGCAGGTGCTGGTGGTGACCCACAGCCCGCAGGTGGCGGCCCTTGGTGCGCATCACTGGCGGGTGGAAAAGCGGGTAGAGGCCGGGCAGACCCTGTCCACCGTGCTGCCCCTGTCGGCGGCAGAGCGGGTGGAAGAGATCGCGCGCATGCTGTCGGGTGACACCGTGAGCGACGCTGCGCGCGAGGCCGCGCGGGCGCTGTTGGGCTGACCGACTGGCAGTTGTTCGGGCCGCGTGTGCGGGGCCGCCCGGGAAAAGGGCGCTCCGCGTGGGAGTGTTTGGCATGCAGCAAGCCAGAGCGTTGGAATCAGCTTTCGACCATCGCAAAGGTGGCGGTCAGCGCCACCCAGCCATCGCCCTTGGCCGCCAGCACGGCGGTGAGCAGCGCGGCGATGCGGGGCAGTTCGGCCCCTGTCGCGTCGCGCAAGCCGGTGACGACATAGCGCTGGTGCAGGATGGCCGCCCCGGGGCCAATCGGGCGCAAGGTGGTCTTGCCGCTGACCAGACGGGCCATGCGCGACAGGCCGCTGAATTCCCGACGGATGCCTTCGGCAATCTCTTTGCGGCCCTCGGCCCAATGGCCGGTCAGCGCGTGGAAGCTGCCATCCTCGGAAAACAGGGCGGCGATGCCTTCGGCATTCTGGCTGCCAAACGCGTGCGCGAAGGCGCGGGGGAAATCGGACGGGTCGCTCATTGCTGCAAGGCCAAAGCGGTGCAGCGATGGCCCTTCAGGGCGGGGTAGGGATGTGCGGTCTCAGGGCTCACGTGCGTCCTCCGTCTGGGGCGCAGATTAGGGCGCGGCGGGGGCGGCTGCAACCTGTGTCAGGGCGGTGGCCAGATCGCCATAGCCGGTAAAGCGCCGCTGATAGGCAAGGTTCAGCCGGTGGGCGCAATCCATCGCCTTGGCGTCGAGGGCCGGATCATCGGTCTGGGCCTGATAGATCAGCTTGGTGTAGTTGCCGAAATACATCTCCCGCAGTTCCGGGTGCCGGTCGAGGCCCATGGGCCGCCAGACGAAGGCGTCGAACTGGCGCACCAGAAAATCGGTCAGGTAAAAGGCGGTGAATTCGTCGTCAGCCTTCGCGGCAAAGGCCGCGTTGCCCTCAAAGAAGCTGTAGCAATGCGGGCCTTCGATCATCTGCACGCCCAGTTCGGCGCATTTGGCCTGCAACAACCCGCCGGTGCCGCAATCGGCGTAGACGATGAAAATGTCGTCGTAACCGGCGCGGTGGCTGGCTACTGCCTGTTCCACCGCAGCCGGAATCCGGTCGGGCCAGAGGTGCAGGTTTGCGGGCAGGCATTGCAGATCCAGATGCGTCCAGTCATTGAGCCGCTTGAGTGCCAGGATTTCATGGGCAAGCGCGCCGCAGGCGATCAGGAGGATGCGGCCAGAGCCTATGGCTGGCAGTCCGGCATCTGATAAGGTGGCATCATCGGGTGGCATCAGCGCCACTGGCGCAGGCCCAGCATCAGGCTGCCCGCAAGGGCGGCAAGGGCGACGGCCATAAGCGGCAGCTGCACCCAGAACGCCAGGGCCAGCGTGGCGCCGGCCGCAGCAATCACGAACACAAGCATCGTCAGAAACAAGGGAAGGGGCATCAGACTCTCCTTTACCTTTTTTGAATGTGGCGCTTGGTTCTGGAAATGCCAAGCCCCAAGTCAAGAAAAAGCCCCGGACGTCAGGGACGCCGGGGCTATTGCGATCGGGCAGGCGATCAGGCGCTGAGCTGGTTGTGTTTGCGCGCGACCCAAGCCTTGGCGGTTTCGACCGCGACGGCTGCGTCGCGGCAATAGGCATCTGCCCCGATGGCACGACCGAACTCCTCGTTCAACGGCGCGCCGCCGACCAGCACGATATAGTCGTCGCGCAGGCCCTTTTCCTTCATCGTGTCGATCACGACCTTCATATAGGGCATGGTGGTGGTCAGCAGCGCCGACATGCCAAGGATATCGGGCTTTTCCGCTTCCAGCGCATCCAAGTATTTCTCGACCGAGTTGTTGATGCCCAGATCCAGCACCTCGAACCCGGCACCTTCCATCATCATGGCGACAAGGTTCTTGCCGATGTCGTGGATGTCGCCCTTGACCGTGCCGATCACCATTTTGCCCATGCGCGGCGCTCCGGTTTCCACCAGCAGCGGCTTGAGGATGAACATCCCCGATTTCATGGCGTTGGCCGACAAAAGCACTTCGGGCACGAACAGGATGCCGTCGCGGAAGTCGTTGCCGACGATGGTCATGCCCGCAACCAGCGCGCGTGTCAGCACGTCATAGGGCGTCCAGCCGCGTTTGATCAGGATGTTGACGCCATCCTCGATCTCTTCCTTCAGGCCGTCATACAGGTCATCGTGCATTTGCAGCACAAGTTCGTCATCCGAAAGATCAGCGAGGATGATTTCGTCGTCGGCCATTGGGGTGCGCTCCTGCGGCGGGATGTCTTGCAGCCTGCATGGGGCCAAATGCCACGTGCCACTTTCCGGTTTACGACATGCCCCGACTGAAAGCCGACAGCAAGGGGCAGCGGGGGCTTTGGCCTTGCAGTTTGTTCATGTTGTGTTCATGTTGGGCCCATGTGTGGTGCCCATGTCCGATCCTGATGCGACCCTGCCCCCCGGCCAGCGCTTGCGCGCGCGCGGGGCGGCGTCGAATGCAGTTGGCCGGTTCGAGCCGCAGGCCCGGGTCCGGGTGGATGACGGCTGGGATATCCCGGAAGACGACCGGCTTTTGCGCACCGAAATCAGGGCAGAGCGGCCCCGGTCGGCGCTGACTTACAACCGATCGCCCGATCTGCCGTTTGACCGGTCGGTGAACCCGTACCGGGGCTGCGAACATGGTTGCATCTATTGTTTTGCCCGGCCCAGCCATGCGTTCCTGAACCTGTCGCCGGGGCTGGATTTCGAAACCAAGCTGATCGCGCGCCCCGGCATTGCCGATGTGCTGGCGGCAGAGTTGCGGGCGAAGTCCTACCGCGTTGCCACCGTGGCCCTGGGCACCAACACCGACCCCTATCAGCCGTCGGAGGTGGAGCATCTGCTGATGCGGCAGGTGTTGCAGGTGCTGTCCGACTTCAACCACCCAACCGCGATCACCACCAAGGGCACGCTGATTGAACGCGACCTCGACATTCTGGCCCCGATGGCGGCCAGGGGGCTGTTGCGGGTGGGCATTTCGGTCACCACGCTGGATGCAAATCTGTCGCGGCGGCTGGAGCCGCGCGCACCGGCCCCGGCCCGGCGGCTGGCGGTGATCCGGCGGTTGGCTGATGCGGGCGTTCCGGTGCGGGCCATGCTGGCCCCGGTCATTCCCGGCCTGACCGACCATGAACTGGAACCGCTGCTGACCGCCTGCCGCGACGCAGGGGCGCAAGGCGCAAGCTGGATCGCGCTGCGCCTGCCGCGCGAGGTGTCGCCGCTGTTTCAGGACTGGCTGGCGCAGCATGTGCCCGACCGGGCGGCCAAGGTGATGGCGCGGGTCCGCGAGATGCATGGTGGGCAGGATTATGACGCGGCGTGGGGGCGGCGGATGCGGGGCGAGGGGATCTGGGCCGATCTTATCGCGCAGCGCTTTGACAAGGCGGTGGCGCGGTTGGGGTTGGTGAAGGCAATGCCGCCCTTGCGCTGTGACCTGTTCGCGCCCCCGCCCCGTGCGGGGGATCAGCTGGCGCTGTTCTGACCCGCCCGGATTTACCGTGAAACCCTTGAGCGGGCGTGACCTTTTGCCGAACGGGCGGTCTTAGCCCCGTCGGTTGCGGCGTTCCCGCTTTGGGTCGTTCGAGGTGTCGCCCGTGCCGTCCGAGGCCGAAGAAAAGCCCCCGAGCTTGGCCGAGATCTCCTCCAGAGTCGGGCGCGGGCCCTTGGGGGTGCTTTCCAGTGCAGCGCGCATCGCCTTCAGATGTTCAGGCATCGTGCCGCAGCAGCCGCCGATGATGCGCGCGCCGGCGTCGCGCGCCAGCACGGCATATTCGCCCATCAGCTCTGGCGTGCCATCGTAATGGATGTGCCCATCGTGATACTTGGGTATTCCGGCATTGCCCTTGGCAATGATCGGGCGCGGGCTGCCGGTGGACACGAAGCCCAGCACGGTGCGCATCAGGTCGGACGCGCCGACCCCACAGTTGGCCCCGAAGGCCAGCGGCGGGTTGGCCAGTTTTTCGACCATCTCGGCCATGGCAGCCGATGTGGTGCCCATCATGGTGCGGCCTGCGGTGTCAAAGCTCATGGTGCCGCACCAAGGCATTCCGGCCAGTGCGGCAGCCTCGGCGGCGGCCTTGTATTCTTCGGGCGCGGAGATGGTTTCGACCCAGAGCACATCGGCCCCGCCCGCCTTGAGCCCTTCGGCCTGCTCGTGGAACATCTCGACCGCAAGCGCATGGGTCAGCGTGCCCATCGGCTCGAAAATCTCACCCGTGGGGCCGACCGATCCGGCCACCACCACCGTGCGCCCCGAGGCATCGGCAATTTCGCGCGCCAGTGCCGCGCCCACGCGGTTCAGTTCATGCACGCGGTCCTGCGCCTGATGCAGCTTTAACCGGCTGGCGTTGCCGCCGAAGGTGTTGGTCAAAAAGATATCGGACCCCGACTCGACCGCACCGCGATAAAGTTGCCGGATGTTGTCGGGCTGGTCGATGTTCCAGAACTCCGGCGGCTCTCCCGAGGACAGCCCCATGTTGAACAGGTTGGTCCCCGTCGCGCCATCGGCCATCAACCAGTCACGGGTGGAGAGCAGTTTTGAAAGGGCGTCCTGGGACATGGTGACCTCGGTTTTGAGAGCGGATTCGCGGATGCGTAGATCGGTGCGGCCAGCGGGGCCGGGAGGGTGTAATGTCGCGCGCTGGCCGCAGTGGGTCAGATTTCGGTCATCAACTGCGCTTTGGCGATCGGCAGAAGCTCCGCCATTTTCAGGCGGATGTCGTCGGCACTTGCCTTGCCGCCCAGATCGGCCGCGACCTTGCGCACCACGTCTTCAATCCCGGCCTCTTCGAAATCGGCCTCGACCACGGTGATCGCATAGGCCGCCGCTTCGTCACCGGTGATGCCCATCAGGTCTGCTGCCCACAGGCCCACAAGTTTGTTGCGCCGCGCTTCGGCGCGGAACTGCATTTCTGCGTCATGGGCAAACTTGTTTTCAAACGCATTTTCGCGGTCATCGAAGCTGGTCATGGGCGGCCCTTTGATTGAAGATTTGCTGTACCTGATATGCCCGTCCCGCCGAGTCGCCGCAAGGGGGCGGATGGACGCGCCGGCCGTGCCGCCAGACGGACCGTGGTGCGGGCAAAGGCGTTGCCCCCGTTGCGGCCACCGGCTTGCAGCGGGGGCCAGCATCACGTATAGGCCTGACAAAGTCAGTTGGGGCGGTGCTTCACCGCCCCTTCCTGCATTTCTCGCGGAGAGTTCATGGCACGGCGCAAGAAGGTCTATGAGGGCAAGACGAAGATCCTCTATGACGGTCCGGAACCCGGCACATTGATCCAGTATTTCAAGGATGAAGGCATTTCGTCCGAGGCCCCTGTGACCAGCGAAGCCAAAGGCACCGAAGGCAAGGGCGTGCTGAACAACCGGTTGTCCGAGTTTTTCATGACCGGCCTGAACAGCATTGGCGTGCCAACTCATTTCATCAAGCGCCTGAACATGCGCGAGCAGCTGGTGCGGATGGCCGAGATCCTGCCGCTGGAAGTGGTGGTGCGCAACTTCGCCGCCGGAGAGCTGTCGTCCAAGCTGGGTATCCCCGAGGGCACGGCCCTGCCGCGTCCAATTGTAGAATATTACTACAAGGATGACCGGCTGTCCTCACCCATGGTGGCCGAAGAGCATATCGTGGCCTTTGGCTGGGCCAGCCAGCAGGATCTGGATGATGTGGTGGCGCTGGCGCTGCGGGTGAATGATTTCCTGTCCGGGGTGATGATGGGCGTGGGCGTGCGTCTGGCCGATTTCCGCATCGAGGTGGGCCGGGTCTGGGAGGGCGATTTCATGCGCCTGATCATCGCCGACGAGATCAGCCCCGACAATTGCCGGCTGTGGGACATGCGCCCGGTGATTGACCGCGGCGACGGGCAACCGGTGGCCGAGCCAGGGCCGATGGCGGATGTCTATACCGAACTTGCACGGCGCCTTGGGGTGTTGCCCACCAATGTGACCCATACGCCGAAGCCGACACTGATAAATTAGCTGCGCTCAGGCCCGGGCCTGCATCTGGTGATCCCTGCACGCCCCCTTGCTCCGAAGGGGAGGGGGCGGTAAGGGAAAGGCGGAATCCGGTTAGCCCCAATTTCGGTCAATCAACGAGGAATTGCCATGAAAGCCCGCGTCACCGTCATGCTGAAGAACGGCGTTCTGGATGTGCAGGGCGAAGCCGTGCGCCACGCGCTTGGCACTCTTGGCTTTGCCGGGGTCAACGGTGTGCGTCAGGGCAAGGTGATCGAGCTTGACCTGGCCGAGACCGATGCCGCCCGCGCCGAGGCCGAGGTGAAGGCGATGTGCGACAAGTTGCTGGCCAATACGGTGATCGAATCCTACCGCGTCGAGATTCTTTAAGCCACGCATGGATTGAGGGGCCGCCGGGGGGCTGACTGCCCCCCGAACGCCACCATGATAATTTCAAACAGAGCGTGAGTGTCAGGCTGCGCGCTTTGCAAGGCGCAGGCGGATGCCGTTCGCGGCGCGGACCGTAAGGTGGGCGACGGGCATCGGCACGTCGCCCGCGATGGGGTCAAACCGCCATGCGCGGACCAGATGGGCAAGCAGCAGCGGGCCTTCAACCATGGCAAAGCCGGCACCCGGGCAGACGCGGGGACCGGCAGAGAACGGCAGATACGCGTCGCGCGCGCAGGCCTTTGTCTCTTGGCGCGACCAGCGGTCGGGGTCAAAGCCATCGGGGTCGGGCCAGAGCCTTTCGTGCCGGTGCAGGTGCCAGGGCGACAGCACGATCTGCGCGCCGGGCGCGATACGGCGGTCACGGAAGGTTTCCGGGCAGGAATTTTCACGCACCATCATCGGCACTGGTGGATACAGCCGCAGGGTTTCGCGGAACACGTCGCGGGTGAATTTCAGGCGGGACATCGCGCCGAAATCGGGGGTGTCCGGCAGGCTGGCGGCCTCGGCCGCGACCCGTGCCTGTGCGTCGGGATGGGTGGCCAGCAGGTACAACGCCCAGGCGAGGGCAGAGGCGCTGGTTTCGTGGCCCGCAAGGAAGAAGATCGCGACCTGATCGACCATGTCCCCAGTGCTGAAGCACTGTCCGGTTTGCGGGTCGGGGGTTTGCATGATTTTGCTGGCCAGATCGTCGGGGGCGGTGCCTGCGGCGATCTGTGCTGCGCGGGCGGTGGCCAGGGTGGTGATCAGGGCGCGGATTTTCTGCGCAGAGTCTAGCGTGGCACGCCGGTGCAGCCGGGGAAACCAGCGCGGCAGCGGTAGAAAGGCGGCAAGGTTCAGGATCGGCTGGCTGCGTTGATAAGCGCGGAATTCGTGGAACACGGCTTGGGCTGTCTGGTGTTCGATGGGGATGGAAAACAGCGTGCGGAAGATCACATCGGCAGCGGCGTGGCTGGTTGCCTCTTCGATTTCGACGATCCCGCTTTGCAGGCGGGCGGTGGCAGCCTCGGCCGCCTGCCACATGGCCGGAAAGGTATCGCGCAACCGGCCGCCTTCGAACGCTGGGTCGATGATGCGGCGCTGGTGCTTCCAGACCTCGCCATTCGTCACAAAGACCGAATTGCCCAGCAGCGGGTTCAGCCCTTCGCGGATGCGGTTGGATTTGGGAAAATCATCGGAGCGGGATTTCAGCACCAGATCAATCAGCTGCGGGTCGTTGCACAGATAGCTTCTGAAGAACGGCGTGCGGAATTCGGCCATCCATGCCCGGTAGAGGCGCGCCGGTTGCGCCGACAGGATGTCGCGCCGGAACAACCGCAGATGGCGCCAGAGCGAGACGCGGTCGGGGCGCGGGATGGGTTTGGGTGGGGTCATGCCGTATCGGTATAGCGATTGACGGGGGTGAGGATACGGCTTTTTGACGGGGCGCGGTTGGCGTAGCGTTGGGCAAGCGTCAGCGGCCCGGCGGTGATCTTGAAATAGTCGTAGTCCCCGGGCCGGTCAAAGGCGCACAGATACTGGAAATGCAGGCGGAAAAAGCGCCAGCGCAGCTGCTTCCAGCGTTCGGTCGACAGGGTTTGGGTAAAGGCCGCTGACAGCACCAGTGGCCAGCGTTGGCCGGGCGGTGCCACACCGGAAACGGCGACCGGATCACACAGCGCAAAGGCGCAGCCGTCGCCGGGGGCGGAGACATCGACCCATGTGATCTCGTCGCGGGTGCACAGATACACCAGATCGCCGCGCAGGCGCTGCGCGCCGGGCAGAAAGCTGACCATGGGCACGACCTGCCCCAGCGACAGGAAGGCCAGCGGCGGGTGACCTGCGGGCAGCCCCGTGCGGATCAGATCCGCCAGAATGGACACGCCCAGATGCGCGCCTGAGGAATGGCCGACCACCAGCACCTCGTCGCAGTCACCCTCCAGCGCCGCCCGGATGATGGCGGCAAACTCCGCCATCCGCGCCTCCAGCGCCGGGGGGTTGGCCCCGTTCCAGCGGGCGGAGAAGGCGTAGTCATGCATCAGATAATAGGCGAAGACCTTGTTATCATGGGCCTTGAACCAGCGCAGGATGAAGGGGATGGGGATCAGCCCGGAGACGATCAATACCGGGTGGGTAAAGGCGGCGACCAACTGGCCAACCCCCCAGCCGATGGCACCGGCCAGTGCCAGCTGACCCAGCAGAAACACAATCGGATACAGCGCCGCGATCACCGGCCCTTTGCGCAGCTGCATCAGCCGGAACAGTGCGCCCGATGCGATATAGGCCCATGCGGTGCGCACAAGCTGGGCATAGGTGGCGGGGATCGAGTTTGACATGCTGCCGCGCACGATATCGGACCAGACCAGCACCTCGACCTCGGCCTGCGCCTGCTGACCGTGGATTGAGCCATGGACCCGCCAGCCATAGGGGCCCTTGGTTGTCTTTGGCTGCAGGGTGATCGCATAGCCGGAGATCGCGGCCTGCTCTGTGGCTTCGCGGCGGTAGAGCTCGCGGTAGCGGCGCGGGTGGATCGGGTCATAGCCGGGGATGTAGAAGACGCGGCGGCGGAAGGGCTTTTTGCCCTGCGCCGTGATTTCGGTCTTCATCGTCTCGATCCTGGCCATCCGCCGCTCCTGCCTGCGCAGTCTAGGCGGTATTCCGGGCGGAAATAAGGGAAAAGCGGTCAGCCCAGCAGGGGGATGCCAAAGCGGTCAAAGGTTTCCAGCAACCACCAGCTGAAATCGGTGAAAGCCCCGGTCACCAGTGCCAGCCCGACAACCAGCAAAAGCACGCCCATCACCCGCTCGATCATCTTCATATGCGGCTTCAACCGCTGCATAAGGCCAAGCGAGCGTTCGACAAACAACGCGGCCAGCAGGAACGGCAGGCCAAGGCCAAGCGCGTAAACACCAAGCAGGAGAGTACCGCGCTGGATTGAGCCTTCCTGTGCGGCCAAAGACAGGATCGCGCCCAGTTGCGGGCCGATGCAGGGGGTCCAGCCAAAGGCGAAGGCAAGGCCCAGAACATAGGCCCCGAAGGCCGTGCCGCCCCGGTCGCCCGCATCGAGCCGGGCCTCGCGGTCCAAAAGCGGAATGCGGAACACGCCAAGGAAGTGCAGGCCGAAGATGATGACCACAACGCCCGATATCCGCGAGAACAGCACTTGATTTTGCAGGAAGAACGCACCGAACACCGAAGCCGTGAAGCCCAAGAGCAGAAACACCGTCGACAGGCCCATGACAAAGAACAGCGCAGGCAGGATCACGCGGCGTCGCGCGGTTGCATTGTCGCGCATGTCGCCCATCGAGATGCCGCCCATATAGGCTAGGTAGGGCGGCACGATGGGCAGCACACATGGCGACAGGAACGACAGCACACCCGCCATCAGCGCGATCAGCATGGCGGGCAGCAAGGCTGCGTCGATCAGGTCGATTCCGAACATGGGGGTCCCCTTTGGCCAAAGTGATAGCTTGGACGGCGGCGCGCGTCACGGGGGCGGGGTGTCACATCGGCGTGGCCCGGTGAAACATCCGTGATAGCACAAGGGCGGCAGGAGATCCTGCCGCCCTTATACGTGTCGGGGTGTGGGTCAGCGGCCGAGGGACCACCAGCCTTTGCGCTTTGGCTTGGCGGCGGCGTCTTCCTCAGCCTCCGGCTCGGCTGCATCGGCCAGTCCGGGGTCGACCAGTGGCGCGCCCTGCGGGGCGGCCGGTTCGTCTGACGGCGCGGGCTGGAGCACCGGCGCGGGCTTTGCGGCCGCTTCGGGTTGCGGCGCAGGTGGGGCCGATACGACGAGCTCTGCGACAGGCTCTGCAACTGGCGCGGATTGAACCGGTTCTGCCACTGCTGCAGGGGTCGGCTCTGCCGCTGCGGTCTCTTGCACAGCCTCTGTCACTGCGGCTTCCGCTGCCTTTGGTTTGCGGGTGCGGCTGCGCTTTTTCGGCGCTTCGGCCTCTGGCTCAACAGATGCTTCCGCTGCGACAGGGTCTGATACCGCGGCTACGGCTGCTTCTGCCGGGGCAGGTGGGGCCTTTGGCTTGCGGGTGCGGGTGCGTTTTTTCGGAGCCTCGGCCTCTGGTGCCGTGCCTTCATCGGCGGGTGCCGCGACGGGTTGGACGCTGGCATCGGCCGGGGCCTCTGCTGCATCAGCTTCATCCCCCTCGTCGCTGTCACCGTCATCGGATGCGCCGTTGCCATCCGCATCGGTTCCGTTCGGGCCAGCACCCTTGCGACGACGCCGACGGCGGCGTTTCTTCTTGGTGCCGTTGCCGTCCCCGTCGCGGGCTTCGGGTTTGGTCGCCACCTTCTCGTCTATCTCGACCTCGTCTTCGGCCTCATCCTCCATCGGCAGATCGTCATCTTCGTCTTCGGCGACCGGCGCGCCCATCAGGCTAGAGTTGCCCGAAATCACCGCACCCGGTTCTGGAACCACGCGCAGCGCGGTCTTGAACTTTTCGATGGTGTAATCGGGGCTGATCATCGACGGATCCGCCTCCATCCGCACGGCCATGCCATAGCGGGCCTCGATCAGCGCGATATGTTCGCGCTTCTGGTTGATCAGGTAGTTGATGATCCCGACCGGCGCGCGCAGCAGCACTTCCTTGGACCGCTTGCGCGTGCCTTCCTCTTCCAGCGCGCGCAACACCTGCAACGCCATGGAATCGTCCGAGCGGATCAGCCCGGTGCCGTGGCAGTGCGGGCAGGGCTGGGTGGTGGATTCGAGCATGCCCGGACGCAGGCGCTGGCGGCTCATCTCCATCAGGCCAAAGCCGGAAATGCGGCCCACCTGAATGCGGGCGCGGTCGGTTTTCAGCTTGTCTTTCAGCTTCTTCTCGACGGCGGCGTTGTTGCGACGCTCTTCCATGTCGATGAAGTCGATGACGATCAGACCGGCAAGGTCGCGCAGACGCAGCTGGCGGGCCACCTCTTCGGCGGCCTCCAGGTTGGTTTTCAGCGCGGTGTCCTCGATGGACCCTTCTTTGGTCGCGCGGCCGGAGTTCACGTCGATGGCGACCAGCGCCTCGGTGATGCCGATGACGATGTAGCCACCGGATTTCAGCTGCACGGTCGGGTTGAACATGCCGCCAAGGTAGCCTTCGACCTGATGGCGGGCGAACAGCGGGGTCGGGTCCTGATACAACTGCACCGCGCGGGCATGGCTGGGCATGATCATGCGCATGAAGTCTTTGGCGACGCGGAAGCCTTCGGCCCCTTCAACCAGAACTTCGTCAATCTCGCGGTTATACAGATCGCGGATCGAGCGTTTGATCAGGTTGCCCTCTTCATAGATCGGGGCCGGGGCGATGGATTTCAGCGTCAGCTCGCGGATCTGTTCCCACAGGCGCATCAGGTATTCGTAATCGCGCTTGATCTCTGCCTTGGTGCGCTTGGCGCCTGCGGTGCGAATGATCAGGCCGGCACCTTCCGGCACCTCGATTTCACCGGCGATTTCCTTGAGCTTCTTGCGGTCGGGGGCATTGGTGATCTTGCGGCTGATGCCGCCGCCGCGCGCTGTGTTGGGCATCAACACGCAGTAGCGGCCTGCGAGTGACAGATAGGTCGTCAGCGCGGCACCCTTGTTGCCACGTTCTTCCTTGACCACCTGCACCAGCATGATCTGGCGGACCTTGATCACTTCCTGGATTTTATAGCGCCGGGCGCGGGGTTTGCGCGAAGCGCTGATTTCTTCCGACACATCCTCTTCGGCGATGGATTCAATCTCATCGTCGGTGTCCGAGGCGTGGTCCATGGCGCGGTATGGCGTTTCGCCGTTGCCGTTGCTGTCCCCGTTGTCCGATCCGTGGTCATGGCCATGCGCATCATGGTCGTGCCCGTCGGACCCGTTGGCCGGTGCGGCGGCATCGCCATCCTGATCATCATCCAGATCGACCACATCCATCCCGGCCGGGCCGGAGGTTGTGGCATCCTGTGCCTTTGCCTCTTCGGCGGCGGGCTTGGGACGGGGGGACCGGCGGCGCGAGCGGCGGTTTTCTTCCTCTTCCTCGGCGCGGGCATAGGCGCGTTCTTCTTCGATCAGCGCTTTGCGGTCGGCGACCGGGATCTGGTAATAATCGGGATGAATTTCGGCGAATGCCAGAAATCCATGCCGGTTGCCGCCGTAATCGACGAAAGCCGCCTGAAGCGAGGGTTCGACCCGCGTTATCTTGGCAAGGTAGATGTTCCCTGCAAGCTGGCGTTTGTTGACGGTTTCAAAATCGAATTCCTCGACCTTGTTTCCGTCGACCACGACCACCCGAGTTTCCTCGGGGTGGGTGGCATCAATAAGCATCTTCTTGGCCATAACATTCCATTGCGCCTGCGACGCAGCAAGCCCTCTGGCGGACCAGAGGGGCATTGATACGGGGGAAGGCGTCTTGTTCGGGCGGGCGTTCGCGTCAGGCGTGACGGCAGGATGCCCATTGGGCACCCCACGCCGTCTATCGTCTTTGTCGCGCGCGTCATCGCGGTTCAACTCTGAGGGGCGACACGCCCCCCACCTTTAAAAGGCCCGTGCATCCAAAGACTTGCGGGCAATGACAACAGCCTTGCGGCCGATCCGGCTGCTTGCCTTTGCGTCGCGTTTCATCGCGTCGGCCATGGCAGGCAGAGAATTCTGTGCATGGATTGCCCCATGCACGCCAACCCTAGCGGGAAAGCGCGCGCAAGGGCAATGGGCAATTTCGCGGCACGTGCCGCCTTTGCAACCCAAACGGGCGGGCTTTGCGCGACATTTGGTCAGTATTTTGCGGGCACATACAGTTCTGGCGGCAGGACGGCGCGTTCGTAATCGGGGTTGAACACGCGTTCTGGCAAATGAACGTCTTCGTGCGGGACCGGCTCATACGGGATCAGTCCCAGCAAATGGTCGATGCAGTTCAGCCGCGCGCGTTTCTTGTCGTTGCCCTCAACGATATACCACGGCGCTTCGGGAATGTTGGTGCGCGCCATCATTTCCTCTTTCGCCTTCGTGTATTGTTCCCACCGCACGCGGCTTTGCAGATCCATCGGCGACAGCTTCCACTGCTTCATCGGATCGTGGATGCGCATGAGGAACCGCATCTGCTGTTCCTCATCGGTGATCGAGAACCAGTACTTGATGACTGTGATGCCAGACCGCACCAGCATGCGTTCGAATTCTGGCACGTCATTGAAAAACTGCTCCACCTGTTCATCACTGGCAAAGCCCATCACCCGCTCCACCCCGGCGCGGTTGTACCAGCTGCGGTCGAACAGCACGATCTCGCCACCCGCGGGCAGGTGCGGCACATAGCGCTGGAAATACCATTGCGATTTTTCGCGGTCAGAAGGGGCAGGCAGCGCAACAGTGCGCACCACGCGCGGGTTCAGCCGCTGGGTCAGGCGCTTGATCACGCCGCCCTTGCCGGCGCTGTCGCGGCCTTCAAAAAGCACCACGACCTTTTTGCCGTGATATTGCACCCAGTCCTGCAGTTTGATCAGTTCGGACTGCATCCGGATCAGCGCGTGGAAGTATTCGTGCCGGTCGATCGTGTTGGGATGCTTTTCCTTGTAGATCCGCGAGATTTCCAGCGACAGCTGGGCATCTTCCAGTTCCAGCTCGAAATCCTCGTCAAACGTATCGGCCAGTTCAGCCTGAAGCCAGTCTTGCGCAGGAGAGTTCAGAGGCGTGTTCACTGGGGTCTTCACGGCGGGCACCTTTCCGGGTTTTCCCGCCGTGCTTACCCCTGCCATTGTAACAGGATCGCGACGGGATCAGGTGTAATCCTGCCGCTGCAACCCGTATTTGGCCATCTTTTCATTCAGCGTCCGGCGCGGCAGGCACAACTCGTCCATCACGGCGACAATGCTGCCCTTGTGGCGGCGCATGGTGTTGTCGATCAGCATTTTCTCAAAGCTTTCGACATATTCCTTGAGCGGTTTGCCTTCGGTGGTCATCGCCGGACCCGAGGCCTCGTTGTCGGCCATCAGCAGGCTGGCAATCGAGCCAGAGCCGCGCCGGTTCTGCAATACCGCCCGTTCGGCGATGTTGACCAGCTGGCGCACATTGCCAGGCCATGGGGCCTGCAACAGCTGTGCCGCCTCTTGCGCGGTGACCTGCGGTGCCTCGCAGCCGTATTCTTCGGCGAACTGCTCCGACATGCGAGTGAACAGCGTCAGGATATCCTCGCCCCGCGACCGCAGCGGCGGGCACAGGATGGTCATGGCCCCCAGCCGATAGAACAGGTCGGCACGCAGGATGTCTTCCAACGTCTTGTCTGCCGCATGTTCGTTGCAGATTGCGATGATCCGCGTCTCAGGCGGGGTGCCGGAGTCGTTGATCAGGGTTAGCAGCCGGGCCTGCAGCGAATGGCTCAGCGCCTCCACATCTTCCAGACAAAGCGTGCCGCCACGCGCCTCTTCCACCAGCGGAATGGTGCCATCCTCGGCGGGCCCGAACAGCTTGGACGACAGCTGATCTTCGGACCATGCCGCGCAGGAAATGGTGACAAACTTTTTCGATGCGCGCGGCCCCACGGCATGCAGCGCATGCGCCACCAGCGTCTTGCCGGTGCCGGTTTCGCCGTCGATCAGCACATGGCTGTCCGCCTGACCCAGATCAAGGATATCTTCGCGCAGCCGCTCCATCACCGGGCTGCCGCCGATCAGCTTTTTCATCAGCACCGACCCGTCAGACAGTTCGCGTCGCAAGGCGCGGTTGTCCAGCGTCAGCCGGCGGGCCTGCGTGGCCTTTTTCGCCAGTTCCGTCATCCGGTCCGGGTTGAACGGCTTTTCGAGAAAGTCATAAGCCCCGACCCGCATCGCCTCGACTGCCATCGGCACATCGCCGTGGCCGGTGATCATGATGACGGGCAGACCCGAATCCATGCTCATCAGGCGTTTCAGAAACGCCATGCCATCCATTCCGGGCATCTTGATATCGCTGACGACGACGCCCGCAAAATCGGCGCTGATGCCTTTGAGCGCATCTTCGGCACTGGCATAGGTTTCGGTGTCAAAACCCGAAAGGGCCAGCCACTGACTGATGGATTGACGCATATCGGCTTCGTCATCGACGATGGCCACTTTCATTGCGCGCGACATGAAGACCTCATTCCGCAGCTTCCTGCTCTTGTGCTGGCCTCATCAGAGGCAGTTGCATTTCAAAGACCGCGCCGCCACCTTCGGCATTGCGCGCGGTCAACCGGCCGCCCAGATCGCCAACGATGCCGCTGGAGATCGCAAGACCAAGGCCAACGCCTTCGCCGGGTTTCTTGGTGGTGTAGAAGGGCTCGAACAGGTTATCCAGATCGGCAATCCCGTGCCCGTTGTCGCGCACCATCAGCATGGCGGTATCGCCCTGGCTGAGGATCAGATCGATCTGTGGCCCCTGTCGGTCCTTGGTCGCGTCCAGTGCATTGCGCAACAGGTTGATGATCACCTGTTCCAGCCGGATGCGGTCTGCCATCACCATAACCGGCTGGCGGGGCAGGGTGCGGGTGATCTTTACAACGCGCGCTTTCAGCTGGGGTTCCATCATCGACAGGGCAGAGCTGAGGGCGTGGCGCAGATCCACCGGCTCGAACGCTTCACCGCCCTTGCGGGCATAGGATTTCAACTGGCGGGTGATGGCACCCATGCGTTCGATCAGATCGTCGATCCGCTGGAAGGAGGACAAGGCTTCCTCCGGGCGGCGGCGCTGCAACAACAGGCGCGCTCCGGCCAGATAGGTTTTCATCGCGGCAAGCGGCTGGTTCAACTCGTGGCTGACGGCGGCCGACATTTCCCCCAGCGCCGCCAGTTTGGACGACTGGGCCAGCGTCAGCTCGGCCACGGCGAGGTCTTTCTGCACCTTCTCGCGCTCGGCAATCTCGCGCTGCAGGCGGGCGTTGAGCAGGCGCAGCTCTGCCGATTCGCGCTGAAAGCTCATGCTTTGCGACCAGGCCTTGCGCGACAGGGCATAGAAGGTCAGCGCCAGCAGAATGGCAAAGCCCATGATTTCCAGCGCCAGCACGCCGTTGACCCGCTCGCGCACCGAATCGTAGGCGGTGAAGGTCACCATCCGCCAGCCCCGGAACGGCACGCGGGCTTCGGTCTTCATCACGGCCTGCCCGGACAGATAGGCGTCTGGCGGGTTCTGCGCCCAATCCGCCGTCGCCTGCAATGCGCGGCCAATGGCCGTGGGGGCTTCGCGTGCCGCCATCGCATCGGCCAGCGGCAGGCCACGCCAGCGCGGTTCGGTGGCAAGGATAACGGTGCCTTCGCTGTCGGTCACCAGCACGGCGTCTTGAAACCCGGTCCAGGCCCGTTCGTATTTCTGCAGATCGACCGCCACCGCGATCACACCGACGGAACGGCCATCCACGACAATCGACCTCGAATATGTGAAATCGAACCCTGCCGTGCCGCGGCGTGCCACGGTAAAGATGGTATCCTTGGCCCGCAAAGCGTCGACATAGAAACTTTCGGTGCGGTAAGGGGTGCCCAGCAGGTTGCGGTTGGTGGCCCCGACCACCCGGCCATCGCGGTCCATCAGCATGATCGACGCCACGCCGATTTCGGACTGCACCTTGATCAGCCGCTGCGATGTCTGGGAAAAGTTGCCGCCCCGCAGCGCCTCGCCAAAGGCGGGGTCAGTAGACAGCAGCAATGGCACCACCGAGGTGCGCTGCAGTTCGGAAATCATGTTGCCGGAATACAGCGCCAGCCGCAGATCGGCCCGGTTGCGGGTTGTTTCGGAAAACCGTTCGGTCAGCCAGCGGTTGGTCACCAGCACCACACCGATGGCCAGAACGACCATCAGCGCAATCACCAGTTTGACGGGCCAGGAAATCCCCTGCGCGTCTTCGCCTTGGTCTGTTTGATACCGTGTATCCGCCATGCGCGGGACTCTAGGCCCAGCTCACGACCGCCTCAAGCTCTGGCCGGTCAGGCAAGCGCCATCCCGCCCATCAGCGACCGGAACATTCCGGCCCCGTCGGTGCCGCCGTGAACTGGTTCGCACGCGCGCTCTGGGTGGGGCATCATGCCCAGCACGCGGCGGTTGGCAGACAGCACCCCGGCAATATCGGCCATAGATCCGTTGGGGTTGTGTTCATAGGTAAAGGCAATGCGGTCTTCGCCCTGCAGGCGGGCCAGACCTTCGGCGTCGATCGTGTAATTGCCATCATGGTGCGCGATCGGAATGTCGATATCCTGCCCGCGCCCGTAGTCGGCGGTATAGGCGCTGTCGGTGGTTTCCACCCGCAGCGTCACACGTTTGCAGGCGAATTTCAGACCCGCATTGCGCATCAGCGCGCCCGGCAGCAGGCCCATTTCGGTCAGCACCTGAAACCCGTTGCAGATGCCCAGCACAAAGCCGCCACCTGCCGCGTGCGCCTTGATCGCCGGGGCAATCGGCGACTGCGCCGCAATCGCCCCGCAGCGCAGATAATCGCCAAAGGAAAAACCGCCCGGCACGCCCACCACATCCACCCCGTGTGGCAGGGTGGTATCCTTGTGCCAGACCCGCGTCACCTGAAAGCCGGCCTGTGCAAAAGCGGTGGCCAGATCCCGGTCGCAGTTTGAACCGGGGAAGGTGATGACGGCGGCTTTCATGGGACTCTCCCTGAGGATGCGATGCAGTGGCCATAGCGCAAGCGGCGTGCCGCTTCCAGTGCGGGATTGGGCTATTTGCGCTGATAATGCTGCAACACAAACACCCGGATCGCCGAGGCCAGCCCCTCGTCGCCCTGCCGGCCTGCGTCTATGCGAGTGGCAAGGGCATTCACCGTCTCGCCTTGTTCGGCGGCAATGGTGCGAAAGGCGTCCCAGAAACTGGCCTCCAGCGACACACTCGTGCGGTGGCCGTGCAGGGTCAGCGAATGTTTCATGGGGCGGGCGGTCATGGCGATACTCTACCGCCGGAACGGGGCAGGGCAAAGGGCGGATGAACTCGAAATGCCGAGTCCTTTGCGCGGGATGGGGGGAACCGAAGGCGGGCAGCAGGGTTGGCGTCAGACCATTCCAGAAATTACCTGCCGAAGGGAACCGACCCATGCTGCCTGTTGCCACCTATCGCCTGCAACTGCGTGACGGCGTGACCTTTGACCGGGTGGTAGCCGATCTGGACGCGATTGCGCATCTTGGGATCAGCCATCTGTACCTGTCGCCGATCTTTACCGCGACCTCCGGCTCGACCCACGGCTATGACGTGACCCGGCCCGATGCGGTGGACCCGGAACTGGGGGGGCTGGAGGGCTTTCGGCGGCTGGCCGATGCCGTACAGGCAAAGGGGCTGGGCATCATTCTGGATATCGTACCGAACCACACGGCGTTTTCGCTGGAAAACCCATGGCTGTGTGATGTGCTGCGAGACGGAACAAACAGCCGCTATGCCCGGCATTTCGACATCGACTGGTCTGCGGGCCGGCTGGTTCTGCCGTGGTTGCCGCGCACGCTGGAAGCGTTGCGCGCAGAAGGCGCGGTGCGGGTGGTGCAGGATGCGCAGCTTGGGGCCGCGCTGGAGGTGGAGGGGCTGCGGGTGCCGCTGCGCGGCGGGGGTGAGGGCACGCTTGACGCGGTGCTGGACCGGCAGCCTTGGCAGCTGATCCATTGGGAAGCGGAAAGCGACCGCATCACCCACCGCCGCTTTTTCAACATCACCGATCTGATCTGCATGCGGGTGGACCGCGACGAGGTGTTTGACGACATGCACCGGCTGGTCCTTGATCTTGTGGACAGTGGCCATGTGCAGGGGGTGCGCATTGATCATGTCGACGGGTTGCGGTTGCCCGGGGCCTATCTGGCCCTGCTGCGGGCCCGCGTGGGCGCAGGCGTACCGATCTGGGTCGAGAAAATTCTGGTCGGAAGCGAACCGCTGCCGGATTGGCCGGTCGACGGCACCACCGGCTATGAACACGCCCGCGGTTTTGCGCAGGTATTGACGCCACCTAAGGGTGCAGAGTCGCTGACCACGTTGTGGTCACAGGCCACCGGGCGCAGTGCCGATTACGCCGCGACGCTGAAGACCGCAAAGCGTGACATCCTGCGCCATGAACTGGCGGCAGAGGTGCTGCGACTGGTGGAGCGTGCCAGTGATGCCCTGTCAGGCGATATCCACCACGACCCCGGCCCCGAAACCCTGCGCCAGTCGGTTCTGGGGATGCTGGAGGCTATGCCGGTCTACCGCACCTACTTTGGCGAGGCCGGGCAGTCTGACGACTATGCCGCGCAGACCGCTGA
This sequence comes from Pseudotabrizicola sediminis, assembly GCF_004745575.1. Classification (GTDB taxonomy): domain Bacteria; phylum Pseudomonadota; class Alphaproteobacteria; order Rhodobacterales; family Rhodobacteraceae; genus Pseudotabrizicola; species Pseudotabrizicola sediminis. The sequence goes on from NZ_RPEM01000005.1 coordinate 288,234, forward strand.
TGACATGCGGCAGTTCGTCAACCTGCATGTTCGCCCGCCCTCCACGGCCCTGCGCCTGATTGATTGTGTGGAGCACGCGCAGACCCCGGCGGAAGAGCGGTTCCGGGATCTGTTTCAGCAGACCAGTGGTGCTGTCATGGCCAAGTCTGCCGAAGATACGACCTTCTACCGCTTCGTGCCTTATCCGGCAGCATCTGAGGTCGGGGCCTCGCCCGATGATGTTGCGCTGACCCCGGAAGCCTTTGCCAAAGTCACCGCCGAGCTCGCACCGGGGTCGATGGTTCTGACCTCGACCCATGACACCAAGCGCAGCGAGGATGCCCGAATGCGGATGGTGGCCTGCGCGCAGATGTCGGATGCGGTTCAGGTGCTGTGGCGGGACCTGTGCAACCTGCCGCGGGTGGCGGCGGCAGAGGCGGAAGGGCTGCGCAAGGACGAGCTTTGGGTCTTGATGCACGCCCTGCTTGCCGCCTGGCAACCGGCGGACGATGCCCCCGATTTGCCGGACAGGGTCGCGGCCTATCTGGAAAAGGCCATGCGCGAGGCCAAGGAAATCACATCGCCCTCTTTTCCTGATGCGCAGGCCGAGGCACCGGTCCTTGCCCTCGCGCGGGATGTTGCAACGCAGTGGCAGGGCAAGCTGCCCGAGGCTGCGGCGGCGCTGATCGATCGGGGGGAAACGCTGTCTTTGGTGCAACTGGCCTTCAAATGCCTGTCGCGCGGGGTGCCAGACATTTATCGCGGCTGCGAAGGGCCATCCTTATGGTTGACCGATCCCGACAACCGGATGCCGGTCGACGCGGTGCAGCTGCAGGCCTTGCAGCAAGCGGATAGCTTTGGCGGGCGGAAGTATCGGCTGACCCGCTGCCTGTTGCTGCTGCGGGCCAAACGGATTGATGATCTGCGCGGGCCGGGGGCAACGCGGCTGGTGCAGATGGACGGGCTGTACACCGTGCGGCGCGAAACCGCAGCGGGCGAGATTTGTGTTGAGATCCGGCAGGATCAGGAGCCGACGGTGCAGCTGAAAGCCCCGGCCGGGCAGCGGTCGCGTACGCAGGCGGCAGAATAAGAAAAAGCCCCCCGGCAAAGGCCGGGGGGCTGAAGGGAGTGACAGGCGGATGGCCCGTTCAGAGCGTCAGGCTGAAATGCTCGCCCATGTCAGGTTCCTTGCCTGTCAGCTTGGATTTCACCAGTTCGAAGGCAAATCCCATCGCGCCGGTTGTCAGCCAGACTTCGGCCATGGCAGGTGTCAGCTTGATCAGCCGGATGTCCGGATCGTCAATCCCGTCAAACCAGCTGCTGGCGACCGGGTTCCACAGCTCTTCCAGCTTGGCGCGGTCCTGCACCAGTGCCGCGCTGCCTTCGATCCGTGCGTGTATGTTGCTTTCCCCGGTCACGATCAGCGAGGCATCGGTTTCGCCGTTGGTGACGGCTTCGACCAGCCCCGTGCCCTGGGCGGTCATGAACCAGATCGCGCGGTCATCCTGCCGGGCATAGGGCGACATCGGCACATGCCGCGCAGAACCGATGGACAGCATTGCGGAATGGACGCCTTCCAGCTCTTTCCAGAATTTCTCAGTCGACATGGATCACCTCATTTACGGATTTGGGAGGCGGCAGTGCCGACCTTCCCGTTGCACCTTAACGCGGGGCCGGTCGCGGGGGTTCCGTCCCGCGTGGCGATGCAGATCGGCGCGACTGCCCGCACCAGTGTTCACGCTGTTGGCATTTGGACCCGGGCGCTGCCGCGCCTATCTTGCAAACTGCCGTTTGCCGGGTTCCGGCCGCATCTACAGGAGCCGCAGCCGCATGACCCGAACACCCACCCCCTCTGAAGCGCGCGGCCTGCAATCCGCGCGTGAGATCGAAGGCCATCTCAAGGCGTTGGAGACCTTTACCCCGATGGCGCTTGGCGTGCTGTCGGTGGCATCCGGGATATACACGTATCTTGGCGTGTCATCCTTGCTGAACGACACTGGTGCCATGAGCTTTTTTGCCGCCGTGGCCTATTCGCTGGCGGTTTCGGTCGCGATCTTTGTGTTCTGGAGCTATCTGATCCGCCTGCTGCCCGCGATGCGCAGCGCGTCATCGCGGCTGGGGTTATTCCTGTCGATGGCGTTGGGGTCTGTGGCAATCATCGCCATGTCCAGTTGGCTGAACGCGGCAGCGCTGGCGGGGTCGGCGGCGTTGGAACAGCATCTGGCGAAAACCGTGCAGGAATATCAGGTCGGGCTGGAGCAGGCCCACCGGGTCACGGTGGCGGCGCAGGGCCTGGGTCTGGATGTCGCGCGAACGCGGCAGAGCTTTCAGGATCTGTCGGCGCAAGAGGCCACCGGCAATCTGTCGGGCACGGCGGGACGGGGCGCGGTGTTCCGTGTGCTGATCCAGAAGGCTGACGAACTGTCCGGTCTGGAGGCGCAGATCGAAGCGCAGGGGCCATTGGTCGATGCGGCCTTTTCCGAAGGCAACCAGATCCTCAGCCGGATGCGGGCGCTGACGGCGTCGGTTGGCGATGTCGAACAGCGGTCGGTGGAGTTTGCCGAAGAGTCGGTCCGGCTGGCGGGTCTGATCGCGCAGCTCAGGCAATTGTCGGTGGCCCCGTTGGTGGCGCGGGCGGCGCAGGATCTGTCGGCGTCAGTTGTGGTGCCGGAACTTGATGGCTCGACCGACACGATCCGCAATGATCAGCGCAGCACGATCGACGCGGTGCTGACCCTGCTGGCACAGCGCGCCACCACGCTGAAGGCGGCGGCGGATGAGGTGTTGGCCATGCCGACGCCGGATGACACCACCTATGCGCCGATTTCCACCGCCGATGCGGTGCTGCGCTATGCGGGCGATTTCGTTCCGTCCTGGGCCGGGGCCATAGCGATTGACCTGCTGCCCGCCGTGCTGGTGCTGATCATGATGGTGGCGCAAAGTGCGATCCGGTCGGACCGGGGCACAGCCGCGCCGGAAGAGACGATGACGCTGGCGGAAATCCGCGCCGCCGTGACAGCGCTGCGCGCGCTGGAGGCCCCCGCACCGCAGCCGCCGCCCGCGGTCGAAAACGCGGTTTCAGCAGAGAGGGGGATGCCGGTCACCGATCCTGTCGCGCAAGATCTGCCCGCGCCGCATGTGATCAGCGGCAGGCGTTGAATGTCGGGCGTGAAAACCTCCCGCTCCGGGCGGGTGCTGCAGGCGATGTTGGCAGCACAGATCGCCTTGGCAGGGTTCATCTTGCTGGGGGATTTCCAACGCATCGCGCCCGGCCTGTGGCAGGGCGATCCCGCCCCGCCCGCTGCCGTGCCGGTGCGTCCCGGCGATCAGACCCGCCGCTACGCCCCCCGCGACCTGCCCCGCGAAGAGCCCGCCGGGCCGGGCTTTCCCCGCAGCGATACGGTGCCTGAACGGTTGCAGTTTACCGCAACCCGGTCGGGCGACATCGAAACCGTGCTGCTGGAAGGCGCGATCGAACCCGGCGATAGCGCGCGCTTTGCCGATTATCTGGATCAGCGCACTGCGCCGCCCGACCGGATTGCCCTACACAGCCCCGGCGGGTCTGTCACCGATGCGCTGGAGATCGGGCGCATGATCCGTGATGCCGGGCTGCCCACACAGATGCAGGCCGGGGCGGCGTGCTTTTCCGCCTGCCCCTACATCCTTGCCGCCGGAACCGAACGGCAGGTCAGCCGCAGGGCACTTGTGGGCGTGCATCAGCACTATTTCGGCGAAAGCACCCTGCTGCCCGCCTTTGTCGCGGTAGAGAGCATCCAGCACGGGCAGGGCGAGGTGTTGGAGTATCTGGCCACCATGGGCATCGACCTGCGGCTGTCTGCCAAGGCCATGCAGACCCCGCCCGACAATATCTACATCCTGCTGGAGGAAGAACTGACCGGTTTCGCACTGGCGACCGAGATGCTGGATTAGCTTTTTCAGAAACTGCCAAAGGCCATGCCAAGCGCAATGATCAGCACGCAGGCCAGCGTGGGGATGACCACAGCCACCACAAAGATATCGCCATAGGCCTGCCGGTGGGTCATTCCGCAGATGCCCAACAGGGTGATCACCGCGCCGTTATGGGGTAAGGTGTCAAGGCCGCCGGTCGCCACTGCCACCACGCGGTGCAACAAGCCCGGTTCCACGCCCTGGACCGCGGCTTGGGCCACAAGGGACGGCCCAAGCACATCCAGCGCGATCGACATGCCACCCGAGGCCGAACCGGTGATCCCGGCCAAGGCCCCCGAAGACAGGGCGGCCGAGATCAGAACGTCGCCACCCGACAGTCCCTCCAGACTGCTGCGCAGCACTTCGAACCCGGGCAGTGTTGCGATGACCGCGCCAAACCCGACCAGACTGGCGGTATTGAACAGCGGCAAAAGCGCTGACTCCGCGCCTGCGTTCACCACCTGCATGACGCGGGGCGGTCGGCTGAGCATCAGCGCCAGCACCAGTGCCACAGCCAGCGCCGTGATGACCGACCAAAGCCCTTTGACCCGCGAAATCTCTGTCGCGCCATAAAGCGCCTCGGCAAGGTAGCCGGTGTCGAGCGCGGGCAGGACCATGCTGCCCATCACCAGCGTAACGACGCCGACTGACAGGATCGGCACCAGCGCCACCCAAAGCGGCAGGGGGGTGTCACGTGGCAGGGTGTCGTCGGGGGCAGGCGGCGCCGCGGCCTCGCCCCCCATCCTTTTCACCCGCATCTGCAACCAGGCGATCCCAAGCCCCAGCATCAGCAATGCCGCAATCAGCCCCAGACCGGGGGCGGCAAAGGGCGTCGTGCCGAAGGTTGCCATCGGAATTGCGTTCTGGATCGACGGCGTGCCGGGCAGGGCGGTCATGGTGAAGGTGAAGGCCCCAAGCGCAATGGTCGCCGGAATCAGACGGGCGGGCAGGTTGGTCTGCGCAAACAACGCCCGCGCAAGCGGCCATGCGGCAAAGGCCACCACAAACAGCGACACCCCGCCATAGGTCAGCACTGCGCAGGCGGTTACCACCGCCAGAATGGCATTCTGCGGACCCAGCGCGCTGGCGATGGCCGAGGCAAGGCGCTGTGCCGCCCCCGATGCCTCCATCACCCGGCCAAAGACCGCACCCAGAAGGAACAGCGGAAAGAAGGCCACCACAAAGCCGCCCGCCGCCTGCATGAAGACCTGTGTGTAGCCCGCCAGCACCGGTGCGCCCGACAGGCCAGCCGCCAGCAACGCCAGAATCGGAGCCAGCACCAGCACCGACATGCCACGCCACGCCCCGGCAATCAGAAACGCCAGCGCCATCAGGATCAGAAAAACCGCCACGTCGCCCCCTTTGTGCACTGCAGCATAGCGCAGGGCCGGGGCAGCGGATAGGGATGGTGACCGGCAACGCAGGCGACAGGTGCGGGCAGGAGGACACCGCCCGGCACAGAGACACTGCCAAGGTTCGCCGCGGTGGCGACGCATTCGCAGGATCTGCAATGTTTGTAAATGTGGCAGCCCGTAGGGGAGTGCCAGAAGCCGAAGAAGCTCAATGAATTATAGACAATGTGGACCACGGAGGTTACGAAGAGGGTCCATGCGGATCAATGGGTTATGATGCAAATGGACCACGGCTTCGGCGTTAGATCTGTCATTCGCCGTGGGTGCTCGGCAAGACGGTGTCGAGTATCAACTTAGGGCCGTCCACAAGGAACAGTCGGTCCCTTCATAAAGGGCGGAAAGCTGTCGTTCGCCAGTTCAGCGCGGCAGCGGAGGCAGATAAGTAATGCGGTCACTCTGGCCTTCTGCAGAGGTCCCTATCGACCCGATGGGTGAATAGCCGCTTCTGCAATCTCCACGTTCCCCACAAACCAGTCAAAGTCTGGCCCAAATTGGCGGCTATGCATCTGTTGTGTGAGTTGGGTGCGGTGCGATGACAGACAATGACCTTCTTGCCTTGGTTAGCAAGATCCGTATCGGAACGCATCGGCAAGTTATTGACGCGCTGTCCGCGCAAAGCGATGGCATGCTGAACGCCACGTCCCTTGTCTTTGACGACAAAAACACGAACTGGCCGTATCCCCTGAAAAAGCCCTGCTCCATAAGTTGACAGCGATGACCGCGTGTCCTTTGTCCGCTTCGAACCCGGTGCAGTGTGTTTGCCCGGCCTTGACGCCGATGCCGATGAACGAACTGTCCGCCAAAAAGGGGCAGTTGTTTCCCTCATCTTTGGCACGACTGACGATTATGTCCTCATCGTTTGTAATTTCACCGCCGGACAACAGACCGGGGTTGGCTTTTGGTTGAAGACTGACGTCGAGGCGCAGGAAGAAGCAATTCGGGCCTATGAACAGACGATCCTGCGGGAAGCGGAGGAAAAGGCCGCGAAGCTGGCCAAAGATGAAGCAGACCGTGCCGCCCATGCCGCATGGCACAGATCAGCCCCGCCCGATGAGGTGTTGCTTCATTGGGCAAAATCCTATTCGGCCTGGGGTGTCCGTCGTTGAATGATTTGGAACAGCCTCGCTAATTTTGGAGCAGAAGGCGCGGGCTGATCGGGTTCAAGTTACGCTGCTTGACGCTGATGGTTCAAGCGGCGGTTTTGGATGGTTTTCTGTTTGATGCGTCTCCTTTCGGCCAAGATGGTTTCGCCGCGACCGAAGTAGACGTCTGCTGGGGTCTGGGCGGTTCCTGAGGCAGAAGGTGTTGCCGCCCGCCAAGTGCCACCGGCTCAGGTGAAGGCGTTTGCGCAAAGCCGTGGCACACGCGCCAAGACCGACCGGATTGATGCCGAACTCATCGCCCGCTTCTTCGCCTTCCGGCCCGAAGCAGGCCGCAGTCTTCCAGCGGAAAAGCTACGCCTTCTCAGAGCTTTGACGACCAAGAGAGCGCAGTTGGTCGAGATGCGCAAACGGCTGCTGGCCCAAATCCGTGCGCATCAGAAGCTCGGCGCCGCCGTGATGTTTGAGGACGTCGTCACCGAGTTGAAGCAACGGATCGACAGCCTGATCAAGGAGCTGGAAGACCGGATCACCCTGGCCATCGCGAACGGTGAACACCTGTCGGAGACTGCCGGTGGTCGTCGCGCCCTGCGGCACGTGATGTTCCAAGCAGCCTTGGTCGCAGCACATCACAACCCGAGCCTGAAAACCTTCGCAGATCGCCTCCGCAAGGCCGCAAAACCGCACAAGGTCATCATCACCGCAGTCGCAAGAAAGTTGGTCACGATCGCGAACGCGCTATGCAAAAACCGTCAAAAATGGACCGCCTCGGGGCCCTGAAAGATACAGTGGCTGGTCGCGTTCGAAAGTGCATGATCTGATGACTTTTCGAAACCGCCGGGCACCAGTTTTCCCATGCTCGCGCGTGGCTAAGGGCATCGTTCCGCGTCAAATTTTGGCAAAAGTTTTGAAGTGCGCGAGAGTCGAGACGGATTGCCCATGGCATCGAAGACCACCCTGAAGGCAAAGAACCTCGAGACGCTGGGTGCAGAGCGCCTGGCTGGACTGCTGATCGAAATCAGCACCGGATCGGCCGTGGCGAAGCGGCGGCTGCGGCTGGAACTGGCGGGGGCGCAAAGCCCGAAGGAGGCCGGGCGCGAGGTGGCCAAACGGCTGACCAGCATCGCCTGGGCGCGCAGCTTCGTCACGTGGAAGAACCGCAAGCCGCTGGTCACCGATCTGGAAAGCCAGTTGCGCGCGATCCGCGAACAGATCGCACCCGCCGATCCGACCGAGGCGCTGGCGCTGACCTGGCGTTTCATGCAGGTTGCCACGCCATTGTTCGAGCGCTGCGACGACAGCAGCGGCATCGTCATCGGCGTCTTTCACGATGCCTGTGCGCTACTGGGCGAAATCGCTCTGGCCGCCGGAGCGCCTCCCGAGGCGTTGGCCGATGCGGCAGTCGAGACTTTGCGCGAAAATGGCTACGGCCAATATGACGGCCTCATCGGCATCTTTACTCCGGCACTGGGGGCCGAGGGGCTAGCTGTTTGATCCCAGGTTTTGATGGTGCGATCTTTTCTCAGGA
>NZ_RPEM01000050.1 GCF_004745575.1 Pseudotabrizicola sediminis
ACGGCCTTGGACAGCGGTTCGAGCCGGGCATGGAGCTTCGGGCTGACACGGGCCTGCATCCGGTAGCTCCAGGCGCCCTCGATCAGCGCGCGTCGGGCAAGGCCGCTGCCCGCCTTGGTGATGCCGCCCCTGCGCACAGCATTGCCACTGGAATGCTCAGATGGCGTGAGACCGAGATAAGCCATCAGTTGCCGCGGATTGTCGAAACGCTGGAAGTCCCCGACTTCGGCCACCACCGTTACCGCGACGATGAATGCGACCCCGCGCATCGCCTGAACTGCCTCGGCCACCGGTGCCAGGGACCATCCCGGGAGAAGGTCCGCGATCTGAACCGTCAGCCGTTCGACCCGGGCCTCAGCATCGGTCACGGCATGGATGTAGTCCTGGAGCACGATCTGTTGCGCGGGATGCGTGAACCGCACCGTCGCGAGCCACCGCCTGTAAGCCTTGGTCCATCCCTTCTTCCCGGGATAGATCCGGCCGTGCCGCAGCAGGAAACACTGCAGATGCTGGCGTGCCTTGCCCACCACCCGCATCGCCGTCGCGCGCGCGCGGACCAGATCGCGCATCGCCTCATGCGCCGCATCCGGCACCCAGACCGCCGTCAGCTCTCCCGCCCGGTGCAGCTTCGCCAGCATCACCGCGTCACGACGGTCGGTCTTCACCCGGTCGCCCGCCTTAACGGGGATCAGCGACGGCGCCACCACGATACAGTCATGCACCATCTCGACGAGCTGGCGGTGCAGGCCATACCCACATGGCCCCGCCTCGTAGCAGAAATGCAGCCTGCCTCCGAATGCCGCCAACTTCTCCGCCAACTTGCGGACATGATCGGGCCGGTGCGGCACCGTTCCCCAGTGGCGGACCTCGCCGCCGCGCTCGCCACGCGCAACCGCAACCGATATCGTCGCCTTGTGGACATCTAGCCCGATGAACGTGCTATCCTGCATCTGGTCTCTCCCCCATTCTTGAGGCTCGGCACCCGCCAACCGGGAGCAACCCTCGAACGGAGAATGCCGCGGGAGAGGCCAGCTAGTGTTCCGAGTCTGACACTTGTTACCGATTCCCCCTAA
>NZ_RPEM01000051.1 GCF_004745575.1 Pseudotabrizicola sediminis
CCATCGACCGCGATGAACATTGCGGTCTTGCCTTCGGCGCGCAGGGTGTCGGCCTGCGCCTCCGCCGTGCGCGTGTCCAGCCCCAACTCCGACATCATTGCCGCTTTGCCAAGCGCCACAGCGCGCCCCCCAACCGTGCCGCGCACGCCCTTGCCGGTGACAGCCTCAAAATCCGCAGCCTCTTGCCGCGGCGCACCCTGCGCCTCGGCACCTTCGACAATGGCTTCGGCCAACGGGTGTTCCGACCCACGCTCCAACGCCGCAGCCAGCGAAAGCAGGTCGGCCTCTGCGACCTCGCCCAGCACCACAGTATCCGTCAGCTTCGGCTTGCCCATGGTCAGCGTGCCGGTCTTGTCCACGATCAGCGTATCAACGCTCGCCATCCGCTCCAGTGCTTCCGCGTCCTTGATCAGCACCCCGGCCTGCGCGCCGCGCCCTGCCGCCGTGGTGATCGAGATGGGTGTGGCCAGCCCCAGCGCACAAGGGCAGGCGATGATCAGCACCGACACCGCCGAGGCGATGGCAAAGACCAGCGCGGGGTCGGGGCCGAAGATCAACCAGACAACGAAAGCGAAAATTGCAATGCCCACGACCGTCGGCACGAACACCGCCGACACCCGGTCGGCCATCCCCTGGATCGGAGCGCGCGAGCGGCGTGCGTTCGATACCATGGCCACGATCTGCGCCAGCACCGTATCCGCGCCAACCTTGCCCGCCTCGATCACAAGGCTGCCGTTCTTGTTGATCGTGGCCCCGGTCAACGCATCGCCCGGACCCTTTTCGACGGGCATCGACTCGCCAGTCAGCATGCTCTCATCTATCGAAGACCGTCCCTCAATCACCACGCCATCGACCGGGACCGCATCGCCGGGGCGCACGCGCAGCCGGTCGCCCTCGATGATGTTTTCCAGTGGCGCGTCATATTCGGTACCATCTGGCAGGATGCGCCGCGCGGTTTTGGGCGCGAGGTCCAGCAGCGCGCGGATCGCGTCGCCGGTGCG
>NZ_RPEM01000052.1 GCF_004745575.1 Pseudotabrizicola sediminis
CTAGGTGTTCAGTCCCGGCATCTGGTGGATCGGGTTTAGGATGAATCTGTCTGGCTCGGATGTCCAGATCTTGCAGATGTATTCATAGGGCGTGAGCCCGCCGAGGGTCTTGAGCCGACGCGCGAAATTGTAGGCGGCCATGAAGTCGGCGAGATGAATGCGAAGCTGATTGTGGTCGTCGTAATGGAAGCGTTTGACGGTCGCGTCCTTGATCGTTCGGTTCATCCGCTCGACTTGGCCATTCGTCCAGGGGTGCTTCACTTTCGTCAGCCTGTGCTCAATTTCATGCTCCCTGCACACGCGGTCGAAGATGTGCTCGAAGGCACTTGTGTCGCAGCTTCGATTTGTAAATTGGACGCCGTTGTCGGTCAGCACCGTATGCAGCCGGTAGGGAACGGCAGCGATCAGGTCGCGCAAGAACTGAGCGGCGGCCATTTTCCCCGCCTTTTCGACGAGCTGGGTGAAGGCAAACTTGCTCGTGCGGTCGATGCCGACGAACAGGTAGAGCTTGCCCTCAGCAGTCTGCACCTCTGCGATGTCGATATGGAAGTAGCCAATGGGATACCGTTTGAACCGCTGCCGCTTCTGCTTGTCGCCCTCCACATCAGGCAGCCGAGAGATACCATGGCGCTGCAGGCACCGATGCAGTGCAGAGCGCGTCGTCGGTTGCAGAGCGTAAAGGCAGTCGTCCAGCGACAGCAATGTGTGCCGCCTAAAGGCGACGATCATAGCCTCCTCAGCCTCGGCCAAAACAGTGGATCGCGGCTCCTTCGGCCCGGTCTTGAGATCCTCGACAGTCTGGCGCTTGCGCCACTTCGCGACAGTCTTGGGGTTGATCCCAAGCTCCCGGCTCAGCGTTGCGAGCGAAGCTTGCGATCGTTGTATTGCAGCTCTGACGGCGTGCGTGGTCGTGGCGCTCCCGTGACGAACTTGGCCCATAGTGCTTCCCTCCATTCCTGAGAAAAGATCGCACCATCAAAACCTGGGATCAAACA
>NZ_RPEM01000053.1 GCF_004745575.1 Pseudotabrizicola sediminis
ATGGCAAAGGCAAAGTTTGAACGGAACAAACCGCATATCAACATTGGCACGATTGGCCACGTTGACCACGGCAAGACGACGCTGACGGCGGCGATCACGAAGTATTTTGGTGATTTCAAGGCCTATGACCAGATCGACGGCGCGCCGGAAGAGCGGGCGCGTGGGATCACGATCTCGACTGCGCACGTGGAGTATGAGACGGAAGGCCGTCATTATGCCCACGTCGACTGCCCCGGCCACGCCGACTATGTGAAGAACATGATCACCGGTGCTGCGCAGATGGACGGCGCCATTCTGGTGTGCGCTGCCTCGGACGGCCCGATGCCGCAGACGCGCGAGCACATCCTGCTTGGCCGTCAGGTCGGCATTCCTTACATGGTGTGCTACATGAACAAGGTTGACCTTGTTGATGACGAAGAACTGATCGAACTGGTCGAGATGGAGATCCGCGAACTGTTCTCGTCCTACGACTACCCGGGCGACGACATTCCGATCATCAAGGGCTCTGCCCACCAGGCGATGATCGGCGAGCGCAAGGACATCGGCGAGGATTCGGTCCGCGCGCTGATGAAGGCCGTTGACGACTACATCCCGACCCCGGCCCGTGCGATTGACCAGCCGTTCCTGATGCCGATCGAAGACGTGTTCTCGATTTCGGGTCGTGGTACGGTTGTCACGGGGCGTGTGGAGCGTGGCGTGATCAACGTCGGCGACGAAGTTGAGATCGTCGGCATCCGCGACACCAAGAAGTCGGTTTGCACCGGTGTGGAAATGTTCCGCAAGCTCTTGGACCGTGGTGAGGCTGGCGACAACGTCGGCGTGCTGCTGCGCGGTATCGACCGTGAAGGCGTGGAACGTGGCCAGGTGCTGTGCAAGCCGAAGTCGGTGAACCCGCACACCAAGTTCGAAGCCGAGGCCTATATCCTGACCAAGGAAGAAGGCGGCCGTCACACGCCGTTCTT
>NZ_RPEM01000054.1 GCF_004745575.1 Pseudotabrizicola sediminis
CCGAGACGCTGCTTGCCACCCGTTGAGTGTTGCCGTGGCACCAGGCCAAGCCAAGCCGCAAAGTCACGCGCTTTGCGGAAGGTCTCGGGCGGCGGGGCCAGAACTGCAATGGCCGTGGCGATCAGCGGCCCGATCCCGGGCACTGTCATCAACCGCCGGGCCACTTCGTTCGCCTTCGCCCGACGGGCGATCTCAGCATCAAGCCGGCCGATCTCGGCCTCGAGGTGGGTCAGGGCCGCAACCAGAACCTTGAGGGTTCCGATCGCGTCGGCCGGCAAGCCGCTGCTGGGCTCCTCGACGATGGCGATCAGCTTCGCGGCATTCGCCGCTCCCTGCGGGACGATCTGCCCGAACTCTGTCAGATGACCCCGCAGCGCGTTGATCGCCTGCGTCCTTTGCCGGATCAGAAGCTCTCGGACCCGAAAGACCATCGCTGCCCCTTGGGTCTCTTCGCTCTTCACGGGCACGAAACGCATCGTCGGGCGCTGCGCTGCTTCACAAATGGCCTCGGCGTCGGCAGCATCATTCTTCTGCCTCTTGACGAAGGGCTTCACGTAGGCGGGCGGGATCAGCCGTACATCATGGCCCAGCTTGCCGATCTCGCGGCCCCAGTAGTGGGCACCGCCACAGGCTTCCATCGCCACGACACAGGGCTGCAACTGGCTAAAGAAGGCCAGCACTTGATCCCGCCGCAGCTTCTTGCGCAACTCCACCTGACCCGAGGCGTCCGCCCCATGGACCTGGAACACATTCTTCGCCAGGTCGAGCCCGACCGTGGTAATCTCCGACATGACCGCTCTCCTTTATGGATCCTCGCAGACCCACCTTGGCACATCGATGCCGTCGGGGGGCGGTCACATCATCAGAGCC
>NZ_RPEM01000055.1 GCF_004745575.1 Pseudotabrizicola sediminis
TAGGCTCCAGACTCATTGATCGTCATAGCCAGAACATGACGGTTGCGGCGAGGGCGACGGCTGAGAGGAAGACCTTCGGGCATCTGTCGTAGCGGGTTGCGACCCTGCGCCAGTCCTTCAGACGCCCGAACATGATCTCGATCCTGTTGCGGCGTTTGTAGCGGCGCTTGTCGTGCTTGATGGGTTTGCCGCGCGACTTTCTGCCCGGGATGCAGGGCTTTATCCCCTTGTCTTTTAACGCATCTCTGAACCAGTCGGCGTCATAGCCCCGGTCGGCCAGCAGCCATTCTGCCTTTGGCAAGCTGCTCAGCAGCGCCGCCGCGCCGGTGTAATCACTGACTTGGCCCGCTGTCATGAAGAACCGGATCGGGCGACCATCAGCGTCGGTGACGGCATGCAACTTGGTGTTCATGCCGCCCTTCGTCCGACCGATCAGACGGCCCCTATGGTCGCCTGGCCCCCCTTTTTCGACCGCAGGCTGGTCGCCGTGCGATGCGCCTTGAGATAAGTCGCGTCGATCATCACCGTCTTCGGAACGGCGGCCTCGGCCGCCAGCCCGTCCATCATCCGGGCGAAGACCCCCTTGTCGCTCCACCGCTTCCAACGGTTGTAGAGGGTCTTTGGCGGGCCATACTCCTTGGGCGCATCACACCACCGCAAGCCATTGCGATTGATGAAAATTATGCCGCTCAGCACACGCCGGTCATCGACGCGCGGCTTGCCATGGCTCTTGGGAAAGAAGGGCTGGAGCCGAGCCATCTGCGCGTCGGTCAGCCAGAAAAGGTTGCTCATTGATCAGTCTCCTCACGGAGGCTGAATCACGCCGCAATCGCAAGATCAATGGGTCCTGACCCTA
>NZ_RPEM01000056.1 GCF_004745575.1 Pseudotabrizicola sediminis
TGGGCATCGGCAGGAACAAGCAGAGCAGTGATTGTCGCTGTATTTTTGAGCATTGCCTGATCCGATTTTAACTGTCGAAGCTGTTTGCGCAAAACGGCGACTTCGGACCGCAGGTCGGCGACTTCTTGCGCTTCATTCTTCCTGGTGCGAGCGGCGGAGAGACCCAATGCAATTTCATTGGATTCTTGATCTACACTCGCGACGACCTCGACCCCATCCGNCCTGGTGCGAGCGGCGGAGAGACCCAATGCAATTTCATTGGATTCTTGATCTACACTCGCGACGACCTCGACCCCATCCGTGCATTCCGATTCATGCCGAGAGCCGGCAGACGGAAGCCATTTCAACCTGTCGACCGTTCTCGATTTTCCGGTCTGATTCATGCTTTGCAAGAATAATTTGCCGGAGACGCGTCATATTGCAGGGTAGGAGATCACCCGTTGGCGGGAAGATAACAATCGACGCTCGACTTGATAATGCCGCCCTGCACTACATCGTTTCCGACGAAGGTCCCGGCATTCCCAGATCAGTTGCTAACCAGCTTTTTTCGAGACCGATCGCGACATCGAAGCGTTCTAATGGCATCGGGCTTTTTCTCGCCCAAGAGGCTTTGGAGTGCGATGGTGGCCAGATGGCGATCTTGGATGCAGTCAAGGGGGCCTCAATCTCACTGATTATTTCGAGGTGCGGTCGCAGCGAATGACTGGAACCAGACCTATCGGTCGATTGCTGTTGAAAAATGCTGCGGTGTGTTTGAGTGTCCGCTTCGAGGAATGCTGGAGCAGCCACGCTGCAACTGCATCGGTCTCCTTTCCGCCGAGGCTGTGTAAAAACCCATATTTATGCTATG
>NZ_RPEM01000057.1 GCF_004745575.1 Pseudotabrizicola sediminis
CGGCGTTGTTGCGCAACTCAAGCTTGAAGCGTGACTGGCCCTTTCCCCATTGAACTCAGGCCACGCGAACGATCTCGGCGGTGCCGAGGGCGTTGAAGCGGTTGATAAGGGCGACGCGGATTTGGATTTCGGCGGTTTGGCTGTCGGGGTGTCTTGCAGCGATGCGTTCGCCAAAGGCCTTCAGGCACCGCATTTTTGCCTCGATCCGGCTTCGGACGTGATATCCGGTCCAGCGGTTCCAGAAGGCCCGCCCGTAGTGCCGGGTGGCGCGCAGAGTTTCGTTTCTGGGCGAGACATTGTCCGCCATTGGTCCGAGGACAATGTCGAGCGCCGCCGGGCAGTCCTCTTTCCAAGGTCGCCCGTTCTTTCGGATCGGGATGATCGGGGTGGCCTGTCGGTCGATGATGGCTGTGTGGCATCGGCGCATATCATACGCCCCATCCGCGGTCACCGTGCCGATCATCTCACCTTCGGGGATCTGGTCGAGCAGCTCCGGCAAGACCGGACTATCGCCGTCGCTGCTGGGGGTGAATTCCACCGCCCGGATATCCGAAGTGACCGTATCCATGGCCAGATGCACCTTGCGCCCCCTCTCACGGTTTGCATGCAAACCGTTGCCGGGCAACGATTGGCGTCGGCCCTGAACGCCATGCTTGCGCGCCTGCCATTTGTTACCCGGCAGTGGTTTGCAAGCAAACCACGAGAGGGCGCCGTCGCCCAGAAACTTGATCCCGGTACTGTCCACCAGCAGGTTCAGCGGCCCATCGGCGCGAC
>NZ_RPEM01000058.1 GCF_004745575.1 Pseudotabrizicola sediminis
TCTGGGGGCTCGAAAAGAAGCCTTGAAGCACGCCGAACCGTCGATGGAAGCCCCTGCTGATCCGATCTACCCCGGAATTGCCGCCATCAGCCCCTTGATCCCGACCAAGGCGACCAAGCGCTTGATGTTGTAGGCCAGCACGTTCAGCGCCATTTCTGTGCCCACGCCACCCAACCGCCGGGTCAGGAAATGGCAGGGCCCCGTCCAGGACTTGATCGTGCCGAACGGGTGCTCGACCGTCGAGCGGCGCACACTCATCGGGGCGGCAGGGCTGCGTCGACGGGCATTCGATGCCTCGACCAGATGTTCATGTTCCCATCTTGAGACCCGCCGCTCATATCCTGTGGTGCAGTGTTTTTTGAGGGCGCAAGTCTTGCAGGCATTTGTCCAATACCGCCGCATTTGCAGACCCTGCTGCTCGGTTGTGGTGCGGTGTGTCAGCGCCTGTCCCGCCGGGCAGCGATAGATGTCAGCACTGTGGTCATAGGCAAAGTCAGCCTTCACATAATGCCCTTTGGACCGGGCGCCGGATGTGTCCGATCGCGGCACGGTCGCCGTGATGCTGGCGTTGTGGCAGGCAAGGATTTCGAGGGCGCTGAAATAGCCTTTGTCGGCAAGGATGTGCATATCCTCACGCTGCAATGCGGCCTTTGCCTGTTTGGCCATCTTTGTCAGCAGGTCCCGGTCATGCCCCTGGTTTGTGACCTCATGCGCGACAATCAGGTGGGTTTCGGCATCAACCACGCTCTG
>NZ_RPEM01000059.1 GCF_004745575.1 Pseudotabrizicola sediminis
ATGTATGCGGACCTGAGCATGCAGGCGGATTTGCTAAAGGAAGCCCTTGGAAAAAAGTGACCGGGCCATCTCAACGCCGCGAGATGGCCGAGAATGCGGTGGCGCGACATGGGGCGAGCATTGCCCAGGCTTGTCGGGCGTTTGGGGTCAGCGAGACCTGCTATCGCTATGGCCCGAAGCTTCGTGCAGAGAACGAAGAGATCGCCGATCTGCTGGTCGGTCTGACCGATGCCCGCAAGACCTGGGGATTCGGGCTGTGTTTCCTGCACCTGCGCAATGTGAAAGGGCACCTGTGGAATCACAAGCGCGTCTACCGCATCTACTGCGAGCTGGAACTGAACCTGCGGATCAAACCCCGCAAAAGGCTGAAGCGGGACAAACCCGATGCGCTCGCGGTGCCGGAGGCGCCCAACATGACCTGGTCGATGCGTTGCCCGGTAGGCGTTTGCCTTCAAACGCCGTAAGGGGACTTCATGGCAGATCGCCTCGGTGATGGCCGTGCATTTCGGCTGTTGAACGTGCTGGATGACTTCAACCGTGAGGGACTGGGTATCGAGGTCGACTTCTCGTTGCCAGCCGAACGGGTCATCCGCAGTTTGGACAGGATCATCGAATGGCGTGGCAAGCCCGGAACGATAAGGGTCGACAATGGCCCGGAATACATCAGTGGCAAGCTGCTGATTTGGGCTGAGAAACAGGGCATCTCGATCCAGCAC
>NZ_RPEM01000006.1:0-20000 GCF_004745575.1 Pseudotabrizicola sediminis
GCCGCCCATGGCGGTCAACCGCCCGCCGTGGTCTACTTCAATGCAACCCAAACCGACCAGCAGGTGCAGGCAGTAGTATCCGTTGTCAGCAAGAGGTATTTGGCGTCCAGTTTCGTTTGTCGCGCAGAAGCGCGTTGGCGAGGACGATCAGCTTTCGCATGATCGCGGTGATGGCGATTTTCGCAGCCTTCCCGCCGGCAATCAGCTTCTGGTATTTTTCCCTGAGTGGCGCGTTGTAGCGCGTGGCGACAAGGGCGGGCATGTAGAGAGACCTTCGCAGACCGGCCCGCCCGCCCTGGATGTGCGCATGCCCCTTCCATTTACCTGACTGCTGGGTGACGGGCGCGAGGCCCGCCAAAGCTGCCGCCTGTCTGGCCTCCAACTGGCCGAGTTCCGGCATCTCGATCAGCATGGCACAGGCTGCGATCTCGCCGATGCCCGGAATGCTGGTCAGGATGTCAAAGCGTTGCGATAATGCTTCGTCCGCCCTGACAGCTTCGAGAATGGCAGCGTCGATTTCGGCCAGATGCGCCTCCACCTGACGAATGCTGAGCCGGAGCTGGTGCTTGATCAACGCAAGATTGGCGTGCCGGAGGCGCACCGTCAGGGCAATGCGATCCTTCACCCGGCCTTGGCGGGCAACGCGTAACTCTCTCAGATCGTGCAGCATTTCGCTTTTTGGAGGAAGAGCTTGAAGATCCAGCGTCGCCCCAAGCCGCGCCAGCATTGCCGCATCGACCCGGTCCGTCTTGGCGAGGCGACCGATGGCTTCGGCAAAGCGCCGTGCCTGCCGCGGGTTCACCTTGATCATGGCAATGTTCGCCGCTGCCAGCGTCTTTTCCAAGAGCCGATGGTAAGGGCCAGTTGGCTCAAAGACGACGCGCAACGCTTCGTCCCGGCCCAACCAGCGTAGAAGTGTGGTAAGACCGGCCTTGTTATTGCCGACCTCGAGGGTCGCCTTGTCTGGCAGACGGTGAATGACGAGAGTGTCTTTTCCGATATCGATTCCGATTGTATCGTTCATTTGCCTTTTCATCCCCTGTGCTTCTCATGCGGGGCTTTCCCCCAAGTATCCGTTCAGGCCACATGAAAAGGCGGGGGTGATCTGACTACTGCACGGCCCAGCACGGCCCAGCTTAATTCGATCCAGCCCCCGCCGCTGCCCGGCATATATGCCGTGCCGGGCAGCAGCTCCCGTATCGCACGAAAGCCAAAGACTCTTCTAAGAGAAGCTTAAATCAGCCGGAAATCTGTCCAAGAGTTGGGGAGTAGCTCAACCTCGGGATTTGCCTCCGCGACGGGCTCTTGTGTAAATAGTACCAGGTCGGCCGCACTTGTCTGAACTAAGTCAAATTCTTCACGGTCCGGCACTTTGTCCAGCACGAGTTCCCTCGCTGTTCTGATTGCCTCTGCTCGAGACAGCGGGTTGCGTACAATTGTCAGTTCGGCTTGATTTCGACCTCCCGACACAAAGGTTAGCCTGTAAACAAAGTATCGTTCGCCGAGACTGCTGGCAGCAATCCACTCGTTGTCGGTAAACCAAACACTCCCCGACTTCGTTTCGATGAAGCGGCTTACCAACTCGATCATCGCTGGATTGGCCTCAAAGGTCGCGCGAGCATCCTCTGTTTCGAAACTTAGGTAGTCGCATCCAAAGGCCCGCGAACCTTGGAGGTGTGCGACTGCAAGAGGCCAACGGCCGTTGGCGCGCTCAAATGCCCCCGTCCAATGTTCAGCATCGGCTGCGCGATCAGGATCGGCATCACTTTGACCAGCAATTCTCCCAGTGGGGGCTGCAACACGCAATGTACGACGTATTGCTTCGGTTCCTGTGCCAGCCACACTTGCAGGCGCAGATCTCGGCTCAATACGCACTTCAACATCCTGCGGTTCTGCATTTTCTTCTGCTTCATCGGAACCCATCTGCTCCACATCAGACCCAGCCTGGTCAGAGGAACCGTCGGACAGGGATGGCAGTTTGGCAGGCGATAGCGCGGGGCCCGCATGTATCGTCTCTGCATCGACTTGAGGTGCGAAGGGCGAGTCAAACAAACGGTCAATACCACCGATCAGGGAGTCCAATTCGTCCGTGTCCAAAGAAGGTAAGGCGCGTCGAAGATGGGTTCGGCGCAACGAATCTGTAGAGGCGGTCAGATAAGGCACGAAATCGGCACCGTTCTGCAATTCAAACAGTTCTGCGAAGCCATCCGCTATAGCATGAAGCCCTAGGTCCATGATGACTTCGTAGTCTGCTGTTGCATCGACTGTAATCAATAAGCTGTCTTGGCTTAGTCGATGACGCCAATGCTCAAGTTCCTCAACCACAGTCACACCGTTGATGGAGAGTTCCATCTCCGCTCGTCGGGCCACCTGGAGCGCAAGAGCCTCAAATCGTCGTAAAGGGGTACCGTTCGGCGAAAGCGCTTTGCGCAGTGCCAAAATATAGGGCTTAGCTCGCTCGAACCTTGCCATAAGCGTTGACGAATCAGCACCTTGGACTTCATCGACCGCTATGATCCGGAGATCCAAAGCATCCTTGAGCAATGCTGGCACGCCAAAGCGAGCCAATACCTGCTTCCCATTGAGGCGGGTCGGCAAGTCGATCAATCTAAGGTGCGATCTAGCCACGGACGGCAAGTCATCACGTTGGGCATAATGCACTCCGTCGCGCTCAGCCCATATTCGCTTGCCGCCGAATTGCACTGGCAACATGCCGGTTTCGAGAAACGCCTCCCGTTCTGCCCCACCATTCTGGGAATCAAATGAATCTCGTCCCAAAACTTGAAGGAACAGTCGACTTCCGACCTCCGGCTTGACGTTGCGTTCAGGCAGCGAGGAGAGCAATCGGTACACTTGCGGTTCGGGAAGATCGTCAAGCGTTCGTGCGACTCCGGCGCGTTCGAGGCCGCGCCGCCAGTATGGACGGCTTAGTCCAAACGCTTCTTCCGCGGCCCCGTCGACAGCAAGAGGGGCATGAAAGAGCGAAGAGAACAGACCTGACTCAATCATAACTTCCATCGGGGAACGACGTTGCCCATCGCTACACTCGAGCCAGGCGCGGGACTCGATTTCGAGCCGTAGGGTGTTCGGAAGGCCGCCGACGTAGGGCCTGAATTTCGCGTTTCCGCTATCACGGCCTGATAGTTCGACACCGAAAAAGCCGCCGGGCGCAAGTGGATCAAGGCGTGGATCATGCGCAATCCAAGAAAGGATCGCCTCGGGAGCCGCTGTGTCCAGAATATGGTTGAGCCCGTCAACTGTGTGATGTTCAGCGCGGACCGTGTAGCCCCAGCTGAGGCTATCCCGTCGAAGCTCTCGATGAGTGTTGCCATCAGTAACTTCGAAGGTTTCCGGCAAGTCGTCGATCACTGCCTTTCGCCACTTTTGCGGCAACTCTTCGGTTACCCTGCGGGGCCAGAGATTAATGCCCAACCATTCAAGGAAGACCACAGCATTATCGCCCGCCGTATCAAGGCCATTACTGGCAGCCGTCCCAATAAGCACATCTGGACGACCTTGATACAGGGCAGCGGTAATCCGTCCAATTTGACCAAACGATTCCGAAAGATGTACTGTTGCAATATCTCGCCACTCCCCGTCTTGGCAGCGTACGCGGAAGGCACCAGGTGGTCTGTTTCTGTTTCGGTCATGCAAAGAATAAACTACCGCCAAGAAACTGGCCTGTAAGCGGTCCGAATTACTATTCTTTTTTTTGAGAAGTTCGGTGACCCGGCTACGCAAGGCAGCTATCACCGCGTCGGCACTATACTCCACCACTCGGAACCCTTTGAGTGCATGAAGCTTCTCACGAAGAGTATTGCCAGTGACCGAGGTCAAAAGTGCCGACCAAAGGTCCGGATGAATAAAGCGTGCGTTTGCCCAGGTGGGTAGACTTTGGCGCTTAAACTCATCTGTCGGAGGAGGGAACGCCGTTACTGTCGAGGGCATACTCTTGCCCTGCAAATCGATCAGAAGCCTGCTATCGTGAAAGTCCTCTGGCAGGGACTGGGCAATTCCCGAAATTGCCTTGGCGCGTTCAACGAGGCTGAGGTCGGCCTCCCGCAGTATCGCCAGAATCTCCTTTGACCCTAATGCGCTCACCTTCAGCCTTTTTCGCAAGAGGCCCTCGTGCGCAGGCTCACTCACTGAGGCTAGTTGACCAAAAAGTCGCTGAGGAAGATAGTTTGAATAGCCTGGTGGTCCGACCCTTGCTTGATCTGAACTCCGCCAAGAACCGTCCATACAGCGCACGAGTGGCAGTTGCCTAGCCCGGGCCCAAGAGGCTTCGGACACGGGCGTGAGCGCATCAGGAAAAGGTTGGTGAGCAAATAGCCACTTCAACGGTTCAGTGACCCGCTTCGATTCCCGGAGTTCGTCCAGAACCTCCGCGTGAAAACGTCCCAGCGCAGCCAAAACCACGTGGTTCTTCTCTGAGCCTTCGTTGATTGTCTTTCGGCTCGAGTCGAGTTCCAGAGTTGCATGGAACAGCCCTGAAAATGGCAAAGGTAGCGATGTCGGGAAGTAGCTGTGCAACCTGTTGGCAGTGTTACTTGCATCCAGACGCAGCGCTATTGCGAGTTCAAACTCTTTGCTGCCCTCGCCTTCACCAATCCCCCCGCGGCGCTGCCGAAGTATCCATTTCTGTTCAACGGTTTCCTGGTCGGTCTCAAGGACCAGTGAAACATCTCCGTTTTCTTTGCTGTCCTTTGTCCATCTCTTCTCGTCGCTGTCAGGCAAACGAATGCGGATGGCTTGGAGCGACTCCACAAAGAGCAGGAAGCTAGGCTCAAAAAGGCGGGCCTGTCCAACGAGATGTTGAAGCGCCCCATTGTCGCGCAGCGGGGCGGCTATCACAGTGTCATACCCTTGCTCCCGGAGGGTACGTGCATGTTGCAGCAATTCGCTCGTTCTGACATCACCAAGCCGCTCCAGTTCATCCCCGGTCGCTGGAAAAACAAGCAAAGGTGGCTGGTTGAAGCTTGTTTCAGAGAAGTTTGAAGCGATTTCGGTGTTGTTGGCAGCGAGTTTTTCAACGACTGCCTTGGCATGAATGCGGGAGAATCCGATCTCCAACGAACCGCTGCTGATTATTGGTGCATCAGTCCAGTTCAAAATTGCCCGAAAACCCAACCCCTTTGCGCCGATCATGCGTGCGGCACGCGTTGGTTTGTCACTGGTATGGGCCGTCATCAGCGCAGCAACGCCACGCTTTCGAAAATGTTGGCCGGTGTTGGCTACGAAGAGCGTGTTGCCGTTGACCTCGATGAGAACGCGCCCGCCACCACCAGTCTCGCTCGCGGCGTCGGCCGCATTCTGAACGAGTTCCAGAAGCTCGCGGCCCGCATAGTCTGCTGCAGTCTGCGCCTCGGTTCGGGAGTGACCTAGCAGAAACGCAGGTTTTGCCAGGTAAGCGTCAAAAGTTGACTGAAGCTCACTGGCAATGAACTCATCCCACGACGCAGCGTCCATTTGTTCGCCTAGTTCAATCACCGCCAGCCCTGCCTCAACCGTCATGTCCAAGTACCAGCCTTTCTCCGAGCCTGACGCAGTCCATAGTGGGACGACGCCTGGCATCAATTCTTGTAACGCAGCAGTTTCCCGTAAAATCGCCTTCCATAGGCCAATGCCTTAGCCGCCAGCTTCTTTCAAAGTCTTGCCATCAGCGGGTCTGCGCCAACTTTGGGGTCCGCTACAGTTGCCGTCCTTTACGACGCCACCGGCGATGCTCGGGCTTCCAAAAATGTGGTCCCGTGAAAACCGATAGAGGTCTGGATCACTGTCGACAACAAGAACGCCTTGGCGCACCAACCGATCACGTTCTTCGCGGTCGCGCTTAACGCGCGGCGAGCCGTTGACCATGGCAGTCGAACCCTTCCGAACAAGGAACCCGTTTCCCTCCGGTCGGCCGAACGCTTGTGCCTTCTGCGGGCGCAATACGAACCAGTTGTCTTCACTCATCTTCTTCCTCCAGATCGTGCGTCCGAACATCGGACTAAACCTGCTTTTGGCGCTTTTCCCATGCTTCTGAGCCCGCCCGGCGAGCCATGGCAACCTCCTCAAACTGGCCATCCAAGGTTTGATCCCCGATCCGAACCGAATAGACTGCTTTGCGAGTTGCCGTATGAGTGGCGCGTTTGAAGATCGCCGCCACGAGTATCGTGGACTGTGCCTCATCGTAGGCGAAAAATTCCGCAACATCTGGATCATGTGGCTCCCACCAGAGTGGGCCGATTCTTGTCCGGTTTGAAACCTTGCGTCGGGCCAGTTCTTCTGTGAGAGCGTCTCGCAAGTGCGCAGCTTGTAGGTGCTTGGGATCTTTGCTTAGAACCTTATTGGCGTTCACCAGCAGATCCCTGAGTTTCCTCGTTTCGGTATTTGGCAGATCACTAATAGTCTTTTCGATATTCATCTGGTCACCAATCTGACAGGCCACAAAGAGTATTCACCAGCCGCATTTGTGCGATAGTCTCGCATTTCGCCTCACGCAGGCGCGGTGCGCCGAACACAAGCGAAAGACCCTTGGCGCGCGAAACTGCCACATTGATCCGGTTGAGCGAAAACAGAAACTCCATTCCCCGCGACGTTTCCTCGGCTGATGATGCGGTCATGGAAACGAGGCAGACCGGCGCTTCCTGCCCCTGGAACTTGTCTACTGTGCCGACGCGAATGCCATCGGGCAACGCATCACGGAGGGCATTCACTTGAGCATTGTATGGGGCGACGACGATGATGTCCGTCTGGCGCATCGGACGGCTTGAGCCATCCTTCTCGGTCCAGGTGCCCCGCAGCAGTTCAGACGTCGCGGCCTGAATGGCGGCCACCTCTTCGGAAGCAATCTGAGCATTGCCTTCGTGCGAAACCGGCACCCAGAATGCTCCGGCCTCGGGAAATGGTGCGCCCGTGACGCTTTGGCGTACGGTGTCGGGGTGGCTGGTGAGCCGCCCTTCATAGACTTGATCTGAAATGAAGCGGCAGACATCTGGGTGCATGCGCCGTGATATCGGCAGGAAGATTCCGCAATCGGGCGGCACGGTCGCATGTTCACCCAGCATCCAGTCAAGGCAGGAAAGGTTCGCTGGCTCGGGATGCGCGCCTTGGATGACCTGCGGCAACTGACGGGGGTCACCAACAAGCACGATGTTGCGCGCGGCCCGGCCCATGGCAGCCATGTTGGCAAGGCCAACTTGTCCTGCCTCGTCCACGAACAGCCAGTCGAAGGCTTGCACATTCTCGTCGCGAGTGAAGAACCAGGCAGTGGCGCCGACCACATGCTGGCCGCCAGCGGCATCGTCATTGCTGGTGGTCCGGCGAACGGCGCAATCCACGGGATATCCGTCATCCTCGCCCGACGTCTTGTGGACGAGATCGAGTGTGATCGGCAAATCGTCATCTTCCAGCGCGTCCAAACAGCCCATCAGCACATTTCTTATCGCCTCGTGACTGTTTGATGTGACGCCCACGCGCGCTCCCTTCCTGACAAGGGCAAGGATCGCACGTGCAGTGACATAAGTCTTGCCGGTACCCGGCGGCCCCTGGATCGGCAGAACTGTCTCCTCCATCGCCGCGACAGCCGTGATTGTGCCCGCGACGGGATCGATAACAGACTGCAGGGGCCCGCTGGCAAGGCGCGGCGCGGTACGAGACAGCATGTCATCGACCGCCCTGTAGGTGCGCGAACCGCACTGATCAGCGATCACGTCCCGCAGGGCGGCAGCGATCACGTCGGTGTTCAGGGGCCAGTCCGGGTGCAGCGTGAGCCGGTCCGTCAAAAGGTGCGCCTTAGCAGCCCCTGCTTTGACCGTGATCTGGCGCGCTGTGCGATCCATTTCCTGGATGCTTACTGTCGCGGGCGGACCGTCCACAACCGGCACAGTCGCGTTTCTTCCGCGCCGCAACTTCGTCTCCTGCTGGGGAAAGCGGTAGGTGCGTGCCATGGATCGCTTGACCTGTTCGACGGGCCCGGTGGCTTCTAGCCCGGCAAGCGCATCCAGATCGTCGATCAGATCGTCCTCGTCCTTGCCGACGCTGTCGAACACCGCCCATTGCGCAGGCTTGGCTTCGCGTTTGTGGAAAACGCCAAGGCTGAACAGCATATCCCGCCGATCTTGCGGTAAGCCGGAGGCGGCAAGCATTGACCGCAAGGCTTCGGTATCGGCGTCCTCTTCGGCCTCCTTGGGCCCTGCGTCCTGCCCGAGCACGGGCCAAGGCGCGGTCGGCCGAATACCCACTAGCCAATCGCGCAACTCCTCGGTCGAGATGCAGTCGACGCGGTTGTAATCCTCGATCTCGTCAAGGATCTGCTGATCACCCGTTTCGCGCCAGCGTTCATAGGCGACGACCGAACCCCCTGCGGTTTTAACCTCGCCATCTCGCTTGCGGCCATAGAAGGCTTCCATCGACTTGATGGAGTAGTTGGCCTCTGACCCGATCAACCCGCCGCGCACCACGGCAAAAAGATCAACGAAACGGCGCTCTCGCAGCAGACGGTCGAGAAAGGCCTCGCCGATCCCATATTTCGTGGTCAGCCGCCGCAGCGCCGTGATTTCGTAAGCGGCATAATGGTAGATACGTGCGGTTGGATGCGCGTCGAGGCGGTCGCGGAAGAACACGAGTAATTCGGAAAGTGCCTGTGCCTCTGCAGCATGGTCATGGCCCCAGAACGCGCGAAACTCACCGTCGAACCAAACACCATGCAGGTATTCCAAGCCGCCTTCGAAATGCGGATCGCCTTCGATGTCATAGAAGATGTCGCCGGGCTGCGGCTCGGGCAACAGCTCAAATCCCTTGCCAGGCTCGGGCGTACGCAGTTCGAACGTCGGCTCACCGGTCTTGCGAGCGTGCTGCAGCCGGGCTTGCGTGGTCAGTCGCAGCCGGGTGTTTTCCGCCATGCCGCGAACCGGATGATCGAGGTTGGCGAGAGCTTCCATCGTGGCGATGCCCGCCGCTTCCAGCTTCTTGACCTGTCCGCGGCTGATATTGGCCACGTTGAACAGACTGTCCTCTGACTGCCAGACGCTCTCACAATGATCGGCCCAACGGCACAGACTGCAGTCGGCACAGGGAATGGGCCGTGTTGGCGTCGGGTTGGCCACGAAACCTTCCAGCCGTGCGCGCGCCATCCTTGCGTAGGCCGAATAGTCAGCAAGCCGCAGCGTCGCCCGGGTACCATCGCCAAGTTCAACATGGGCAAACTCGGGCGCGACACCCTGAATTTCGGTCAGCAGGTCGGAATAGAGCACAAGTTGCAGCGCGTGTTTCGGATGGGGGCGGCGCTTCAGCTTGGTGTCCGCCACCTCATAGCTGAAAGCCCCGAGATTCGATGGGCGCTCCACGCGCTCCAGAAAATCTGACCAGCCGCCCCAGTTTCCCGACAGGAACGCCCCCTGAAACACGACCTCCGGTCCAGCAGAAAGTGCAGCCCGGGTAGTGGCGGCGTTCTGCGTCAGGTCGCCCCTCGCTACCTCCACGATCCCGCGTCCTGCAGCGCCCAGCCGTGCCAGGTGCGCCGCCTCATGGGCATCGCCCTGCTTTTGCAGCAGGGCGGCATCCTCGCTATCCTCGCGCGGTTCCGGCCCCTCTCCCCGCAAACGGGACAGATCCAATGTCGTCGCATGGGCGCAGCCCATGAACCGCATCAGGTCGGTCGCCGAGAAGAGGATTTGTCCGCTAACGTCCCGCATGGTTGCTCCGAATGATCCGAACGCAACCCGCAAGGGAATCGCCTCGACAGATTGCAGGATCATCAATAGCTTGCATGGGTGTCAATCTCTGACATGCTTTAGCATCAAGGTAAGTTCATGTCGTTTTCCAAAGCGCAGGGCTTGATCAGGCTCGCAAGGCTGGCGGCATCTCGGCGCAGTGGGATCAGCCTCGATGAAATCTGCGAAGAGTTCGGCATTTCGCACCGGACCGCGCAGCGCATGACAGATGCGCTGGAGACCACATTCATGAACGTAGAAGCGGAAGATGGTGATGACCGTCGCCGCCGTTGGCGCGTTGCTGATCCGATGCTCGACCGGCTGCAACCCCGGCAAGAGACTGCCGTTGAAGCACTGGAGATTGCTGGCCGATCAGCGCTGGCCGATGGCCGCTTGCGCCACGCCTCTGTCCTTGCCGATTTACGTGACGGTCTGCTTGCGCGTCTTGCACCAAAGGACGCCGCGCGCACCGAGGCCGATGCCGAAGCCGTTCTGACCGCAATGGGGTCCGTGACCAGACCCGGCCCTAGGGTCAACCTCGCCCCGAAAGTCCTTGATGCGGTGATCGAGGCCCTGCGCGGTCCCTTCCGTTTGCAACTACGTTACGGCGACCCCGACGCCCCAGAGCGGGTCATCGAGCCGCACGGCCTGCTTTTGGGGCACCGCAGCTATCTTGTCGCGCGGCAACCGTCACGGGGTGACACAATCCTGAACTTCCGAATGGACCGGATCCATACTGCCGAAGCCTTGGACGAGAGTTTCGCCTTTGCGCCTGGTTTCTCGCTGGAAGATTATGCAGCGCAGGCCTTTGGCGTGTATCAGGATCCCGCGCAGTACGGCGAGGTGATCTGGCGCTTTGCACCTGAGGTGGCCGCTCGTGCAGCTGAGTTTCGCTTTCATCCCACGCAAGCTCTGGAACAGCAGGATGATGGCAGCCTGATCGTGAAGTTCCACGCGGCGGGTTGGCTCGAGATGGCGTGGCATCTCTATCAATGGGGCAACAAGGTCGATGTTATGGCCCCGGAAGGGCTGCGATCCTTGGTCGAAGGCTACCAAAGATCAGATTTTGACGGGCTGCCGTGATCGGCTTTTAGAAAAGGAATTGAACGATGAAGGATGGTCTCGACCATGCTGCCCTGAAGACCAAGCAACGCGCCATCCGTGCGGGTTTTCCCGAAACCATGGGGTTGCGTGCCCATCGCGCCATCAGTTGGATCGGCCGCGCCGAAACTTGCGGCGACGATGATGACGCCCGTTTCATCTTCCTCTGGATCGCGTTCAATGCGGCCTACGCCGATGAGCGAGAGTTTCAGACGGTAGCCCCCGGTGAACGTGCTGCTTTCGTGGACTTCTTCGGCAAACTGGTGGCTTTGGATGGGGGACGGCGCATCTACAATGCGCTGTGGCAGCGGTTTTCCGGGCCAGTGCGGATGCTGATGGAGAACCGCTATGTTTTCAACCCGTTCTGGCAGCATCACAATGGGATCGACGGGTTCGCGGACTGGGAAGATCGCTTCAGGGCTTCGGCCCGCTCCTTCGCGCAAGCGTTCCAAGTGGGCGACAGCGCCCGGGTTCTGAGCTTCGTCTTCGACCGGCTTTATGTACTACGCAATCAACTGGTTCACGGCGGCTCAACCTGGAACAGCGGCGTGAATCGGGCGCAGGTGCGCGACGGCGCCGCGATCCTCGCCTTCTTGCTTCCGGTCTTTGTGGATCTGATGATGGACAACCCGGGAAAGGATTGGGGCAAACCGTTCTATCCTGTCGTCGAATGACGCCACCAATTCACTTCTGGCTCGATATTTGGTTTTGATGTGAGTCTTGCTTGGTGTGATGGACCCGATCCAGTCTGGACAGAGCCGGATTTGCCGGAGGCTCCAACCGCTGAGTAGCACCGCGACGCTCGCGGCAATGCCGCCCAGAATATCCGGCGGCTTGCTCAAGCGTAGGAATTCAATGGCTAAGCCGAACAGAACCCTGCAATAATTCGAGGAACCAGAACTGTTCGAGTATCCGATGCGCATCCTTCACACCGCCGATTGGCACATTGGCCAGACACTGAATGGCTGGTCTCGTGACCATGAACACCGGGCGTTTCTGGATCGTTTGCAGGATGTGATCCTGGCGGAAGACGTGGATGCGCTGCTTGTGGCGGGAGATGTCTTCGACGGGATCAATCCCTCTGGCGAAGCGCAGCGCCTTCTTTATGGGGCCATCGCGCGCATGGTTCGGTCGTGCCCACATCTGCAGATCATCTTGACGGCGGGTAACCACGATCCGGCACAACGTTTGGAAGCGCCTGAGGCAGTGCTGAAAGAGTTGGGTGTCCATGTGCTCGGCACGTTACGCCGCGGCGCTGAAGGGGTCGATCTTGACAGGCATCTGATCGCGCTTCGGGACCGCCATGGAGCAATCCGCGCTCACGTACTGGCGGTTCCCTTCCTGCGCCAGGCCGACCTACCGGGCTTGCGCCTTGGCGCAGAGGATGGTGACGAACCCGCCATAACGGCAGCTGTCCGCGCCCTGCACCGCGAGATGACCGAGGCCGCAGTTGCCCGTGTGGGTGGGCTGCCGCTTCTAGCAATGGGCCATCTCACCTGTTCTGGCGGGCTTGCCTCTGACGGGGCAGAACGGCGCATCCTGATTGGCGGGGAACATGCGGTTCCACCAGATGTGTTCCCGGGCGAGCTTGCCTATGTCGCACTTGGTCATCTGCACAGGCCGCAATCTCTGGATGGTGGGCGGGTGCGCTATTCGGGCTCGGCCTTTCCACTGTCTGCCTCGGAGATCGCTTACGATCATGGAGTGACTTTGATCGATTTGTCGGATGGCGTGTCGCATCGGCATATCCCCATCGACCGGCCCGTGCCGATGTTTCGTCTCCCACGCTCCGGGTCGGGCAAACTGGAGGATATGCTGGCCGCGCTTGCCGAAATCACCTTGTCTTCCGACACCCCTCGCGACAAGCAACCGTTCTTGTATCTGTCATTGATAGCCGATCGCCCCGTCACCATGCTCGCGGCAGAAATCGAGACCCTGATGGAGCGGACTCCGGCGAGGCTCGCCGGCCTGTCGATCACGCGCAGCGATCAACCGGCACAGGAACGCCCGCCGGCTACCCTCGCGGAAACTTCGCCCGAGGATTTGTTCCTGTCCGCCTTCCAAGAGGTGCATGGCACCCCGCCCGACGCCCATCACCTTGCGGCCTTCCGCGATGCCCTGTCGGAGGCCTGATCCATGCGCATCCTGTCGATTTCCGGCCAGAACATCGCAAGCCTGTCAGACCGTTTCGAGATCGATTTTAGCGCAGCTCCCCTTAATGGGGCAGGGCTTTTTGCCATCACAGGCGAAACCGGGGCGGGCAAGTCTTCGATCCTCGATGCCATGTGTCTGGCGCTTTACGGCGATGCGCCACGCCTTGCCACGGGCGCGTCCAGTGACGAGGTTCCCGATCCGTCGGGTGATACCATCAAGGCCAAGGATGCACGCGCCATCCTGCGGCGCGGTGCGGTTCAGGGCTGGGCCGAGGTGCGATTCACGGCCTCTTTGGACGGGCAGGATTATATCGCGCGCTGGCAGGCCCGGCGTGCCCGCGACAGGGCGGATGGCAAACTTCAGAATGTTTCAAGATCCTTGGCGCGGGCATCAGATCAGCAGGTGCTGGCCAGCCAGACCACGGCTGTAACCGAGCAGATCATCACCCTGACCGGCCTGACCTATGAGGAATTCCGCCGGACGGTCCTGCTGGCCCAAGGGGATTTCGACGCTTTCCTGCGTGCAGATACCAATGAACGTGCGGGTCTATTGGAAAAGGTCACGGGCACCGGCCTTTACCGCGCGGTTTCCACGCGCGTGTTTGAACGGACCGAGGCTGCGCGCCAGGTGCATGATGGGCTGACCCTGCGGCGGGGCGAGCATCGGTTGCTCTCTGAAGAAGAGCAAACCGCGCTGGCCGCGGAAAGTGCAGCACTTGTGGCAGAAAATGCGGCTGCCATCGCAGAACGGACCAAGCTGCAGGCAGATATGGAGCGCCATGCCCGCCATGCCGAAGCGGCCCGTCAGGTTGATCTAGCCGCGGGGATGGAATCCGCCGCGCTTGTCGGGTTGGCCGCAGCGGTCCCGCAACGTGAGAGACTGGCTTTGATCGACAGGGCTGATCCGCTGCGGCCGCTTTGGACGAGGGCAAAGGAGGCCACGGCACGCATGGCAGCCGCCACGGCCACCCTTGAAACCAAGCGTGGCCGTCGCAGTGAGGCGGAAGCGCGGGCCGAGGAATTGCGCGAGGCAGCAACTCTGTTCTCGGCCGACTTTGCCGCCAAAGAAGCCGAGTTCAAGGTTCTGGGTCCACAGTGGGATGAAGCGGCGGCGTTGGATTCAGAGATTTTATCGGCTGCAACCGAACTGACAACGGCACAATCCACCGCCGATTCAGCGGAGGCGGAAGCCAAGATCGCAGGAGACGCCCTGACCGACTTGCGCGCTGCGGTCACGCAGGCGGAAGCCGATTTATCTGAGGCGGATGCCGAGATCGCTGAGCTTGCGACAGCACTGCCCCTTGCCGATCGTTGGGAACAGGTCCGGGCAGATATCGGGGCGCATACCGCGGCGCAGGCCGCAGCAGCCAAGGCGGAAACGCAGGCTCTTGATGCCGAAGAGAAGCTCAGGGCGCTGCGGGCACAGGTCGACGGCTTGACCGCAGCCATCACGGAGGGAAGCGACAAGGAAGTCGCCCTTCAAGGTGAGGCCGCCCAGCTTTCCGCGCAGATAACCGCCTTGGAACTCAAGCATCCTGTGCAGGCATCGCGCCAACTGGCGGATCTGGCTGCTGCCCTTGGCGGACTCCACCGCGCAGGGGAGGACCATGCCACCGCCAAGTGCGATCGGGCCTTGGCGGTGGCCCAAGAACAGGCTGGCATCGCAGGTGCAACCGTGGCAACCGCAGCAATCGCTAGCGCGGTCGAAGCAGTAATCCGGGCAGAGGCCCAAGTTGCCGTCCTTATTGCCCCCTCACAGCAGGCTGACCTTGCCTCATCGGACGTGGCGCGAAACCTGCGCCTGCATCTGGAACCCGGCACGCCCTGCCCTGTCTGTGGTTCTGCCGAGCACCCGATCCATGCCGATGCGGCCTTGGCAGATCTGGCGGCGCGGTTGCGGACAGATCTGGCTGCCGCCCGGACGGAAGCGCAGAGAGCTCGCGCGGCGCAAATGGAGGCAGAGCGGCACCGCGCCATACATGATGCCCAGTCTGCGCAGGCCAAGACGATGATCGCCTTGACCGCCGGCCGCCTCGAAAAAGCCAAAGGCGAATGGACTGCGGCACGGTCACAAGCCCGCGCCCATCCCGGTTGCCCTGATGGCCTTCCCGAAACTCCGGACGAAGAGCAGAGTGCAGTCGGGGCTGCGCAATTGCACATCACTGCCGCACAGCAGGTCGCGGCGCAGGCACAGGATCGCCTTGGCCAAATGCGCAAAGATCTGGCCACAATGGCAAGTCGCCGGGACGCCATCCAGGATGACCTGAAGACGAAGGCCAAAGACCGGGACGCCGTGACAACCGCGAAGACTGACGCCGACCGCATGCTCAGCCTGGCCCGGCAAGCGGCACAAAATCATCTGGCGACAGCGCAACGGCATGCATCCGCAGTCGGTCCATTCTTGGTGCCGCTGGAAGAGGCTGGCGATGCCCTGAATGATCCGGAGCTATTGGATCGATTGGGAATTCTGGTTGGCCGCGTCACCAAGGCGCGCGAAGCCCAAAGAGCGTCGACGGATCTCTTGGCGCAGCTTGCTCCGCAGGTCTCTGGGCAGGTCAGCAAGACGGATGCCGCGCTGCAGTTGGCGGACCGCGCGCGAAAAGATGCAAAAGCCCGGCAACTCGTTCTGATCAACTTGCGCCAAAGACGGGCTCCGCTCCTTGGCGGGGAGCCTACCTCGGCGCATCGCACGCGTTTCAACGACAACCGTAAGGCGGCACTGGTCGCGCGTGATGACGCACAGAAGGCCTATGCCGAAGCCTCGAACCAGGCCGTTGCTGCGGTCACCGAGCAGCAATCTGCAGAGGCGGACCTGTCTTCAGCAGAAAAGATGGCTTCGGTTGCGACGACGGAATTTGATCAGAGACGGTCAGACCTCGGCCTTTCGGTAGAGGATCTGGAAACCCTGTTCGCTCTGGGGCGCGATGAGGTTCATGCAATGCGCGATCATCTGCGCGGCCTTGATGACGCCCTGACCGCCGCCCGCGCTGCCCTGAACGAACGCAAGCTAGATCTCTTGCGTCATCAACAAGATCTTCCCGAGACCCCGGCCGATGACTTGCGCACTCGCATCGAGGCGATTGACGCTGCCACGGTGCTGCATCAACAGCGGCAAGGCGCCATTGAAAACCAGATCGCCATTGATGCCGAAAACCGAGAGAAACTTGCCGGGTTGGAAGCGGAGATTGCCAAAGCCCGCGCCGAACTCGATGTCTGGCGGGCGGTCAATGCCGCGGTTGGATCCAAGAACGGGGATCGCTTTGCCCGTTTCGCACAATCAATCACCCTCGATGTGCTGGCAGACAGCGCAAATCGCCACCTCGCAGACTTGAACCCGCGCTATCGCTTGCGCCGCGCAGCCGACCTCGCCCTGCAGGTGGAAGACATCGACATGGGCGGCGAGGCCAGGGCAACGCGTAGTCTTTCAGGTGGGGAGCGTTTCCTCGTCTCCCTTGCCCTCGCACTGGCCCTGTCCCGAATGGGCAGCAAGGGCGGCTTGGCCGCGACATTGTTCATCGACGAGGGCTTCGGCTCCCTCGACGCCGCCAGCCTCGACCTCGCCATTGACGCTCTGGAAGGTCTGCAATCGCAGGGCCGACAGGTCGGCGTGATCAGCCATGTCGAGGCCATGAAAGATCGCATCCCGGTCCGCATCACGGTGACCAAACAAGGCGGCGGAAAAAGCGCTGTCAGGATTGCAGCGGACGGAACTACATGACGATTGCCAAAATCCTGTCGGAAGCGTCAGCATCGACGACACGTTCGACATCCTCGATGCAGATGCTAAGCACCATGCTTCCAGAACAATCGAGAGATGCGCGGCAATCCAGACAGAGTGCTCGTAATTGTTCGAAATCTCAAAGGCATGCCAGTTTTCTCTGATTTTCTAAGGACTTCGCGCCCTCTTGCTTCCACAGTGCTTCCACGGGTTTTGCAAACGCAAACACCGCCCCGGAGGGCGGCGCCTAAGCATTTGATATGTTTGTATTTTTTGGTTGCGGGGACAGGATTTGAACCTGTGACCTTCAGGTTATGAGCCTGACGAGCTACCGGGCTGCTCCACCCCGCGTCCGGTCCGAGGGCATGATATGCGATCGGGGGTTATTGGTATCGTATAGAGAGGCGTGTCTCTTTTTAGGTTTGGCGGTGACCTACTCTCCCACGTCTTAAGACGCAGTACCATTGGCGCGACGGCACTTAACGGCCGAGTTCGGGAAGGGATCGGGTGTTTTGCTCGTGCTATGACCACCAAACCGAAGAAGAGACACCCCTGCCTGTATGGCAGGGTAAACATCAGTGTTGTTCCAAGCTAGCGCACGCATTTGGTGTATGCGTTTTGACTGTCCAGGCGAGGGATGCGTTGGTCTTTCGACCTATGCTTTACCTTGCTGTTACTGGATCAAATCAAGCCTATCGAGCAATTAGTACCAGTCAGCTGAATGCATTGCTGCACTTACACCTCTGGCCTATCGACGTGGTGGTCTTCCACGGCTCTCAAGGGAGATCTTGTTTTGAAGGGGGCTTCCCGCTTAGATGCCTTCAGCGGTTATCCTGTCCGAACATAGCTACCCAGCACTACCGTTGGCACGATAACTGGTCCACCAGTGGTTCGTTCACCCCGGTCCTCTCGTACTAGGGGCAACTCTTCTCAAATCTCCTACACCCACGGCAGATAGGGACCGAACTGTCTCACGACGTTCTAAACCCAGCTCACGTACCTCTTTAAATGGCGAACAGCCATACCCTTGGGACCTGCTCCAGCCCCAGGATGAGATGAGCCGACATCGAGGTGCCAAACGATGCCGTCGATATGGACTCTTGGGCATCATCAGCCTGTTATCCCCAGAGTACCTTTTATCCGTTGAGCGATGGCCCTCCCACTTGGGACCACCGGATCACTATGACCGACTTTCGTCTCTGCTCGACTTGTCAGTCTTGCAGTCAGGCAGGCTTCTGCCATTGCACTCAACGACCGATTTCCGACCGGTCTGAGCCTACCTTCGCGCGCCTCCGTTACTGTTTGGGAGGCGACCGCCCCAGTCAAACTCCCCACCATGCAGGGTCCCGGATCCGGATAACGGACCGCGGTTAGATATCAAGAAGGCGAAGGGTGGTATCTCAAGGTTGGCTCCACAAAGACTAGCGTCCCTGCTTCAAAGCCTACCACCTATCCTGCACATCACATTCCTGATACCAGTGCAAAGCTGGAGTAAAGGTTCATGGGGTCTTTCCGTCTAACCGCGGGTAGTGTGCATCTTGACACACAGTTCAATTTCGCTGAGTCCACGTTAGAGACAGCGGGGAGATCGTTACGCCATTCGTGCAGGTCGGAACTTACCCGACAAGGAATTTCGCTACCTTAGGACCGTTATAGTTACGGCCGCCGTTTACTGGGGCTTCAATTCAGAGCTTGCACCCCTCCTTTTAACCTTCCAGCACCGGGCAGGCGTCAGACTGTATACGTCGCCTTACGGCTTCGCACAGCCCTGTGTTTTAAGTAAACAGTCGCCACCCCCTAGTTTGTGCCCCCCACCTCTACTTGCGTAAAAGTGGGGCCTCCTTCTCGCGAACTTACGGAGGCATTTTGCCGAGTTCCTTTAACGTGGTTCTCTCAAGCGCCTTGGTATACTCTACCAGTCCACCTGTGTCGGTTTAGGGTACGGTCTGATGAAGGGCTATTTCCAGGGACCTGTAGGCAGCCCACCCAATCCGATAAGGGCAAACTACGTTTCAGATCCGTCACTTCCTTCTGGCCACGGAATATTAACCGTGTTCCCATCGACTACGCCTTTCGGCCTCGCCTTAGGGGCCGGCTTACCCTGCTCAGATTAGCTTTAAGCAGGAACCCTTGGACTTTCGGCGAGGGGGTCTCTCACCCCCTTTGTCGCTACTCATGTCAACATTCTCGCTTCTGATCTCTCCACCGGATGCCTTACAGCCCGGCTTCACAGAAAGAACATTGTCTCCGTTGACCCCGAGGGATCAAAAGAGACAGCGTTCTATATCACAGAACGCTCCGCTACCACGCATATTGCTATGCATCCTGAGCTTCGGCTCGTGGTTTGAGCCCCGTTACATCTTCGCCGCAGGACAGCTTATCTAGACCAGTGAGCTGTTACGCTATCTTTAAAGGATGGCTGCTTCTAAGCCAACCTCCTGGTTGTTTTGGCCGTCCCACATGCTTTCCCACTTAACCACGAATTAGGGGCCTTAGCTGCAGGTCAGGGTTGTTTCCCTCTTCACGACGGACGTTAGCACCCGCCGTGTGTCTCCCGGATAGTACTCTTGGGTATTCGGAGTTTACTTAGACTCAGTAAGGCTGTGGGCCCCCATCATCCATGTAGTGCTCTACCCCCCAAGGTATTCGTCCGAGGCGCTACCTAAATAGCTTTCGCGGAGAACCAGCTATCTCCAAGTTTGATTGGCCTTTCACCCCTAGCCACACGTCATCCAGACCCTTTTCAACGGGTGTTGGTTCGGACCTCCAGTAAGTGTTACCTTACCTTCATCCTGCACATGGCTAGATCACTTGGTTTCGGGTCTAATCCAACGAACTCATGCGCCCTTTTAAGACTCGCTTTCGCTGCGCCTACACCTATCGGCTTAAGCTCGCTCGTTAGACTAAGTCGTTGACCCATTATACAAAAGGTACGCCGTCAGGTCTCATGGACCCTCCGACTGCTTGTAGGCGTCCGGTTTCAGGAACTGTTTCACTCCCCTCGTCGGGGTGCTTTTCACCTTTCCCTCACGGTACTGGTTCGCTATCGGTCAGTAAGGAGTACTTAGCCTTCGGAGGTGGTCCTCCGATCTTCAGACAGGATTTCACGTGTCCCGCCCTACTTAATATGTCCTGTAAAGCTTCCTGTACGGGACTGTCACCCGCTATGGTTGGCCTTTCCAGACCATTCCAGTCACTCTTCCAGGCTCGGCTGGTCCGCGTTCGCTCGCCACTACTAGCGGAGTCTCTATTGATTTCCTTTCCTCCGGGTACTTAGATGTTTCAGTTCCCCGGGTTTGCTCTAAAACCCCTATGTATTCAGGATTAAAG
>NZ_RPEM01000006.1:25000-294637 GCF_004745575.1 Pseudotabrizicola sediminis
CCCCTCCCTTAACGTCGGAGGTGGAGGCACCGGCCCCGTCACCGCCGCGCCAACAGAACCAACGCCCCCACCGCCAATACCAATGCGCTCCCGACCAACGCCAGCGGCCCGCCCACCCCCATGATCCATGTCCCCAGCAGCGGTGCCACGGCCGTTGACACCATCGCCGGCATCGAAATCGCCGCGGCTGATGCCGCATAATCGGCAGGCCCATTCACCTCGGAAATCAGCAGCGGCTTCAGGATGGTCAGAATCCCCATCGCGGCCCCCTGCACCGCCGCGAAGGCAAGGACCAAGGCCACCCCACCGCCCGAAAACAACAAAAACACCGGCCCCGCAACCATGGCCAGCACCGTGAACAGCGACGCCACCCGCGTCCGCAACCGCGCCCCCGCCGCCATCAGCGCGACCCGGCCCAACACCTGCGCGGGCCCGATGAGCGCCGCCGCCGTCACCGCGCGCCCGTCCGCCACGCCCATCTCGGCCAGCAAGGGCCGCATCAGACTGACCAGCATCCAGTGATCAAGGTTGAGCAGCGCAAACAACGCCATCAGCCCAAGCACACCGGGTCGACCAAGGATAACCCGCCACGACGCCCCGGCCACAGGCTTTGGTGCGCCCCGCGCCCGCCCGCCGCCAAGGCTGTGCGCCCCCCAAACCTGCAAGGGCAGCATCACGCAAGACACAACGGCCACCGCCGACCACACCGCAATCCGCCAGCCAAACGCCTCTGCCAAAGCCGCGCCCGCCGGAAAGGCCAGCGTC
The DNA here is from genome assembly GCF_004745575.1 of Pseudotabrizicola sediminis. Lineage (GTDB taxonomy): Bacteria > Pseudomonadota > Alphaproteobacteria > Rhodobacterales > Rhodobacteraceae > Pseudotabrizicola > Pseudotabrizicola sediminis. The sequence continues at coordinate 25,766 of NZ_RPEM01000006.1, forward strand.
GACGCCAGCCCCGCCACCAGCGTCACCCGCGTGATCGGCCCGCGCGCGCGCTCGCCAAACCGCCGGATCAGCAGCGCAAAACACACCTCGTACAATGTGGCTGATGCCGCAGCCCCCAGCCCCACAAAGGCCGTCAGGTAAACCAGCGGATGCCAGGCCACCGCCAGCAGCGCCAAAGCCGCCGCCCCCAGCGCCGTGCCAAACCCCATCAGCCGCAACGCATGCCCCCGGTCCACCCAGCGTCCGACCTGCGGTGACACCAGCGCCGTTACACCGATCGCCAGAAACGGCCCCAGAGCCAGCACGCCGTTGCCCCAGGGCAGCTCGCGCTGCCACACCAGCACCAGCGCCGCAAAGATGTAAAAGAAACACGCATAGCCCAGAGTCTGCCCAAAGGCCAAAGCCCAGACCGCCGCTTGTTCCTTCCGCGCCGGTGTCACAGTCGGTAGATCGCCTTGAACTTCGCCTCAAGGTAATCCAGCAGCGGCCCTTCGCTGGGTTCAAACCCGCAGGCCAGCGCAACAACCTCACGCGGCTTGTACAAACCGCCATGACGCTGCAGATTTTCGCGCAGCCACGCGGTTGCCGGTCGCGCATCGCCGCGCGCCAGATGGTCATCCACATCCGGCACAGCCTTGCGCAGGGCGACATTCAGGCACCCCGCATAGACATTGCCCAGAGTATAGGTCGGGAAATAGCCGAACAGGCCAACGGACCAGTGCACATCCTGCAGCATGCCCTGACTTGGCCGGTCCACCGTCACCCCAAAATCAGCGGCAAAGCGGTCATTCCACGCCGCCTCAAGATCCCCCACCGCCAGATCGCCCCGGATCAGCGCACGTTCCAGATCGAAGCGCAGCATCACATGCAGATTATAGTGCACTTCATCCGCTTCGGTTCGGATGAACCCTGACTGCACCCGGTTGACCGCGCCGTAGAACGCATCCGCATCCGGAATGCCAAACCCGTCGAACCGCCCCTTCATCTGGTCAAACATCCAGCCCGTAAACGCCCGGCCCCTGCCCAGTTGATTTTCATAAATCCGGCTCTGGCTTTCATGCACGCCCATGCTCACCCCCGCCCCCAGCGGGGTCAGCCGGTAATCAGGATCAATCCCCAGCTCATAGCAGGCGTGGCCCACCTCATGGATGGTCGAGTAAAAACAGTTGAACGGATCACTCTCCACCACCCGCGTGGTGATCCGCGCGTCATCGCCGGAGCCGGAACTGAACGGATGCACCGCCAGATCCAGCCGCCCCCGCTCCCAGTCATACGCAAAGGCAGATGCCAGATCGCGCGCCATGCGCATCTGTGCCTCCTGCCCGAAATGCCCCTCCAGCTTTGCGGGCTGATGGCTCGCCCCCAACACCGCGGACCGCAACGCCACCAGCCGGGGCCGCATCGCATCAAACATCCGGCCCAGCGTCTCCGCCGTCGCCCCCGGCTCGTAATCGTCAATCAGCGCGTCATAGAGATCACCACCCTGCGCCAGACATTGCGCCTCTTCGCGCCGCAGCCTGATCACCTCGGCCAGCGTCGGCAGGAACGCCGCCACATCATCGCGGGCCCGCGCCTCCGCCCAGATCCCCTGCGCCCGGCTCGTTACCCGCGCCAGCGCCTGTGCCAAAGCTCCCGGCACCTTGGTTGCCCGCTGGTAAGACCGCGTAATGTGGCGCAGGTTCGCCGCCGCCACCGCATCCACCGCCTCGGCCTGCGCCAGCCAGTCCGCGATGCGCGGATCGGTGCGCCGCGTGTGCAGCACCCCTTCCATCGCCGACATTTCCTCTGACCGCTGCTCGGCGGCGCCGCGCGGCATCATCGTCTCCTGATCCCAGCCCAATCGCCCCGCCACCTGCCCCAAAGCCTCGGTTTCGCGTTGGAACGCCATCAGATCGGCGTAAGCCGTATTGTTCACAGTCATGCTGTGCCCCTCCGGATCGACCCGGCCAGCGGGTATTGTGACAGATATCGCGCGCGGATGATCAGCACCCACAGGAACACCGCGCCCAACTGATGGGTGATCGCCACATGAAGCTGCGCCGCCGTGAGCACCGCCCAGATGCCCAGCCCAACCTGCGCCAGCATCATCGCCAGCACCATATGGAACGCGAACCGCGTAACATGATGCGCCGACCTGCGCCCGCGCAGCCAGACCACCACGCCAAAGGCAAAGAGCAAATACCCCGCCATCCGGTGCATGAACTGCACCAGCCCGGGGTTCTCAAAGAACGCATGCCAGACCGGCAAGGCCCCTCCCTGCCCGTCCGCCACATAAAACGCATCCGCAGGAAAGAACGCGCCGTTCATATCCGGCCAGGTCGGAAACGCCCGCCCTGCATCAATCCCCGCAACCAGCGCCCCCAGCACGATCTGCAGAAACGCGAAATGCATCAGCCCGGTGGACAGGCCAAACAGCTTGCCCTCCCGCGCACGGCGCGCCTGCAACAACGCCGCCTCCGTCCGCCCCAGCAAAAACACATACCAGGCGATGAACCCCAGGATCACAAAGGCCAGCCCCAGATGCGTCGCCAGCCGGTAAGACGCCACCGACGTCATCGCCCCGGTCAGCCCCGACGCCACCATCCACCAGCCAATCGCCCCCTGCAGCCCGCCCAAAGCGCCCAGCAGCAGCAGCCGCCCGGTCCAGCCCGGCGGAATGCGGCTGGTCGCCCAGAAGAACAGGAACCCGACTGCCCAGACGAGGCCTACCGCCCGCCCCAGCTGCCGGTGCCCCCATTCCCACCAGTAGATCACCTTGAACGCCGACATCTCCATGCCCGCATTCATCAGCTGATATTGCGGGCTGGCGCGGTACTTCTCGAATTCCGACAGCCAGTCGGCCGCATTCATTGGTGGCAAAGCCCCGGTCACGGGGCGCCATTCGGTGATCGAGAGCCCTGAGTCGGTCAGCCGCGTCAGCCCCCCCACCACGATCATCGCCATGACCATCAGGAACAATACGATCAGCCAGATCCGCACCGCCCCCCGCGCGCCCTTGGGGCCCGCATCAATCAGGCTCCCCTGCGGCGCAAGCGCCGCCTTGGTGCCCCCGACCTCCTCGAAAATGCTGCGCTTGCCCGCCATACCCGCCTCATACCTTGCTGGCCCGGACACTAGGCCGCGCCCCCAAAGGCTTCAAGGGGGGTGCGGCGATGACGCGGGCCTTCACATGACGCCGCGACAGTGGGTCAACCCGCCCGCAAGTGGGCAGAACGACCCGCTCTTCCCCTACTCTCTCCACCCTTCTCTTCCCTTGGCCCGGAACAGCTGCAAAGCGGCCCGGGCCGCGCCCGGCCTCCCCCCGGGACGGCGCGTTGCAACCGTTCCGCCCAGAACTCCGGTCGAGGTAAGTTGAATCATAAAGCGCCCAGAACGAGCGTCGGCGCGCCATCCCGAGGTCGGGCGCGGCCCTGTGTTACGCAAATAAAGGAACGCAAAGAGCCCATCAGCGACACTCAGGCATCCCGCAGCATGGGGGATTGTTCGTAGGGGCAGCAAGGTTCCCGACCCATCTCCCTGCCTGCGCCGAACGTCCATGGTATGCCTCGGCGAAAACAACCTATCTTAGCACAGGCCGCAACGACGACGAGGACCCCATTTTTCGTCTACTCCTCCCGGGGCGAAGTCTGAAAAGCCCTGCCGTTATGGATAGACCTTTGAGTGGTACAATTGCTCTGATCTGTAGAAATGCGGCGTCAGACGATTCCTTCGCAGCTTGCCAGCAACTCGCGGCCATAATCGCTTGCCAGTGCCCGCCCGCGCAGGGTGGCGACCCCGGCGGTTTCCACCACCCGCCCGGCACGCAGGACCGCAAGTCGGTCGCACAGGAACGACACCACAGGCAGATCGTGTGTCACGAGCAGGAAGGTCAGCCTTTGCTCTGCGCGCAACCGCTTGAGCAAGTTGAGGATCTCAGCTTGAACCGATACGTCTAGCGCGCTGGTGGGTTCGTCGAGCAACAGCACCTTTGGTGACAGCATCAGCGCGCGGGCAATCGCCACCCTCTGCCGCTGACCGCCCGACAACTGGTGCGGCAGCCGGAACCGGAACCGGCGAGCCAGCCCCACAGCATCCAGCATGGCCAGCACACGGGCATCCCGTTCAGACAGGCCGTGGATGACAAGCGGTTCGGACAGCGCGTCATCCACCGTTCGGCGGGGGTGCAGGCTGCCATAGGGGTCTTGGAACACCATCTGGATCTGCGCGGCCTGAGCGCGGCTGCTAGAGCGGGTGACACGTTGTCCGCCGACCGCCATTTGCCCCGACCAGTCATCCACCTGTCCGGCCAGCGCCTTGAGGATGGTCGATTTGCCCGACCCGCTTTCGCCCACCAATGCAAAGCTTTCGCCTTGTGCCACGGCAAAGCTGACATTGTGAAGCACGGTTGTCGGGCCATAGCGCACCGTAAGATCATCCACCTGAATCATGCGCGCCCCTCCTGACCAAATCGGGCCAGAGCGGCACGGTCCAGCACCGGCAGTTCGGCGCGGTCTTCGTCCAGCCGGGGCAGGCTCGCGATCAGCCCACGCGTGTAGGGATGCGTCGCGGCATGCAGTGCACCGGGGCCAATTTCCTCCACCACCTCGCCATTGAACATCACCAGAATGCGGTCGCACCTTCCGCTCCAAAATCAGGCTACCTGTTCCAAATCACGCATCGATTTGGGGTAATCCCCCCATTTTTGACGGGGTGCATTTGTAGAATNCAAAATCGAGGCGCTAATCTCTTAGCGTTTCCCGAACCGCCGTATCTTCAGATTTTCCGACCTTCCACTCCGCTTCCGTTCTGCGTTTCCGCTTCGCTTCGTCTTCGCTTCCGTCCGTCACCGTCGCTGTTTCGCTTCGGTGAGGCAGTATTTACGGCGGGGTGCCGGAACCCGCAAGAGGAAAAAACGCAGGCAGTCGCATTTTTTTCACAAAAGCCGAAAATCGCGTAAAATCCGGGGGTTGGTGAAACTATCGCCACAAGAAGCGGCGGGTTGTGGCAACTTTCTTGCGCCTCAGTCGGAACATTTCCACGCCTGCGAGGGTTATCCACAGACTCAGGTGCGAACCTTGTGCGGCACTCGAAGCCGCAGCAGCAAAAGTGCCCCTACGGCACCCGCATACAGCAACGGTTCCAGCGGCCAGCCCTTCACAAGAATCACGAAATGAATCGCCCCGGCCGCTGCGGCCACATAAGCCAGCTGGTGCAAACGTCGCCAACGGGCCGCCCCCAACCGCCTGATCGCGGCATGTGTCGATGTCACGGCAAGCGGCAGCATCGCCAGCAGCCCGACCATCCCCAGAATGATATAGGGGCGCTTGTACAGGTCACGCAGGATCTCATCCCAGCGCAGGCCCATGTCCAGCACCACCCAGGCCAGGAAATGCATCGCTATATAGAAGAAGGCCATCACCCCCAGGGCCCGGCGGAACCGCAGCAGGTTCAGCCCGATCTTGCGCAAGGGCGTGATGCACAGCGACGCCAGCAGAAACTGCAGCCCCCACAACCCCAGCCGCAGCTCGATCGCCTTGACCGGATCGGCCCCCAGCCGGTTGGTCGCCGCCGCCCAGACCAGCCAGACAAACGGGATCATCGCCCCCACCCAGACCACCCCGGTCGGGATGCGCCGGGCAAGGCTGTTGATGCGGTCCAGTGCAAGCACCATCAGGGGCGCGGCCTCAGTAGTCTTTGCTCAGGTCCATCCCGGCATAGAGGCTGGCCACCTGTTCGCCATAGCCGTTGAACATCAGCGTATCCTCGCGCCCGGCAAAGATACCCGCCCCCACGCGGCGTTCGCTGGCCTGCGACCAGCGGGGATGGCTGACCTCGGGGTTCACATTGCTGTAAAAGCCGTACTCGCGGGCGTTCTGCATGTTCCATGTCGTCTGCGGCTGGGTGTCGGTCAGGCGGATGCTGACAATCGACTTGATCGACTTGAACCCATATTTCCACGGCACAACCAACCGGATCGGGGCGCCGTTCTGGTTCGGCATCGGATCGCCATACAGACCCGTCGCCAGAATCGTCAGCGGATGCATCGCCTCATCCAGCCGCAGCCCCTCACGGTAAGGCCAGTCCAGCGCGGCGGTCTTTTGCCCCGGCATCTCTTCCGGCCGCACCAAGGTCTCGAACGCCACATACTTTGCACCCGGCTGCACGCCCGCCTTGTTCAAAAGATGCGCCAGCTCGAACCCGACCCAAGGGATCACCATCGACCAGGCCTCGACGCAGCGGAAGCGGTAGATCCGTTCTTCCAGCGGGGCCCCTTGCAGGATATCGGCCAGATCATAGCTGCCGGGCCGGTCCACCATGCCGCCGATCTCAATCCCCCAGGGGTCGGTCGTCAGCAGGCGGGCGTTGCGGGCGGGGTCGCCCTTGTCCAGCCCGAACTCATAGAAGTTGTTGTAGGTGGTGATCTCGGACAGCGTGTTGGGTGCGGCATCGGTGGAAAACGCGCTCTTTGCCACGCCGGTCTGTGCCACCGCCGGTGCCGCCAGCAGCGCCCCCGCCCCCGCCATCAGCTGCCTGCGGTTCATCCATTGCGGCTTTGGCGTCACATCCGACCATTTCAACCCAAGCGTCATTCCCATCTCCCCCTGCTTTGCGCCATACAAGATGGCAGGCCTGCGCCGAAAATCAAATCCCTCCGGCGCGGGCAGTTTGCGGGCAAATCGGCCCCGCAATGGCTCACGTTACATCACCCGCCGTCACAGGTTGTTGACTGGAAAATCCCAGCACCCGCGGCTTAGCGCGCGCCGTGCCTGCGGCAAGCCCGGCTCACCGAAATGTCGCCCTGATCTGATCGCATGGCTGGACCATATACAGTAGGCCAATCCAGGCGATGATCAAACGGGAGTGACCTATGATCCGCAGAACCTTTCTTGCCATGACAACTGCTCTGGCCTTTGCCGCACCAGCCTTTGCTGGCGGCCACAGCAAAGACATTGTCGACACCGCCGTCGCGGCCGGCAGCTTCAACACCCTCGCCGCCGCGCTGACCGCCGCCGGTCTGGTAGACACGCTGAAGGGCGAAGGCCCGTTCACCGTCTTCGCACCAACGGATGAGGCGTTCGCCGCCCTGCCCGCAGGCACCGTCGACACCCTGCTCCTGCCGGAAAACAAGGATCAGCTGATCGCGATCCTGACCTATCACGTGGTCCCGGGTGCCGTCATGTCGACCGACCTGACCGAAGGCATGACCGCCGCCACCGTCAACGGCGCCGATGTCACCATCACGCTCGACGGCGGTGCCAAGGTCAACGGCGCCACCATCACCACCGCCGACATCGCAGCTTCGAACGGTGTGATCCACGTGATCGACACCGTCATCATGCCACCGATGTAATCGGCCCTCTGTAACCAATACTCCGGGGGGCGTGCATGCCGCGCGCCCCCCGAACCTTTAACAACCCTTTCCGCTGCGGTAGGGCGGGGTTAACCCCGCCATCCACCCCATCACGTCAGTGCACCACAACCTCCACCGGCCGCACCCGGCGGCTGGCAGAAACCCGATCACCGATGGTCAGCCCCTCCAGCCCGGCGCCGACCACCACGGTGGACCCGTCCAGCACATCGCCCGATAGGATCATCTCGGCCAGCGGGTCTTGCAGGTGCCGCTGGATCACCCGCTTCAAGGGGCGCGCCCCGAACACCGGGTCATAGCCTTCCTCCGCCAGCCAAGCCCGCGCGGCATCATCCAGCTCCAGCGTAATCTTGCGCCCTGCCAGCCGCCGCTCCAGCCGCTTCATCTGGATCAGCACGATCCCCGCCATATCGGCGCGGTTCAGCCGGTCAAAGATCACCTGCTCATCCAGCCGGTTCAGGAATTCCGGCCGGAAGTGCTGGCGCACCGCTTCCATCACTTCCGCCCGTGCCAGCCCCTGATCTGCCCCGTCCGGCAGCTCTGACAAAGCCCGCGCGCCAAGGTTGCTGGTCAGAATGATCAGCGTCTGCTTGAAATCCACCGTCCGGCCCTGACCATCAGTCAGCACCCCGTCATCCAGCACCTGCAACAGCACGTTGAACACGTCCGGATGCGCCTTTTCCACCTCGTCGAACAGCACCACCTGATAGGGGCGGCGCCGCACCGCTTCGGTCAGCACCCCGCCTTCATCATAGCCGACATAGCCGGGCGGCGCGCCGATCAGCCGACTGACCGCGTGTTTCTCCATGAACTCCGACATGTCGATACGGACCATGGCGGCATCATCGTCAAACAGATACTCCGCCACCGCCTTGGTCAGCTCGGTCTTGCCCACACCCGTGGGGCCAAGGAACAGGAACGACCCCAGCGGCCGGTTCTCATCGTTCAGCCCCGCCCGCGCCCGGCGCACCGCGTTGGCCACGGCGGTCAGCGCGGTTTGCTGGCCGATCACCCGCTTGCCCAGCTCTTCCTCCATCCGCAGCAGCTTTTCGCGCTCGCCTTCCAGCATCTTGGTGGTCGGAATGCCAGTCCAGCGCTCCACCACCTCGGCAATCTGCTCGGGCCGCACGGCTTCGGACACCAGCGCATCGCCTTCACGCGCCTCGGCCTCGGCCAGCGATTTCTCCAAGCCCGGAATGGTGCCGTATTGCAGCTCGCCCGCCTTGGCAAAATCACCCTCACGCTTGGCGTGTTCCAGCTCGGCGCGGGCCTTGTCGAGATGCTCTTTCAGATCGCGCGCCGCTTCCAGCGAATCCCGCTCTGCCTGCCATTTGGCAGTCATCGAGTCGGATTGCTCTTTGAGGTCGGCCAGTTCCTTTTCAAGCTTTTCTAGACGGTCGCGGCTGGCAGCATCGTCTTCTTTCTTCAACGCCTCGGATTCGATCTGCAATTGCAAGATCTGGCGGTCCAGCTGGTCCAGTTCCTCGGGCTTGCTGTCCACCTCCATCCGCAACCGGCTGGCGGCTTCGTCCATCAGGTCGATCGCCTTGTCGGGCAGGAAACGGTCGGTGATATAGCGGTGCGACAGGGTTGCCGCCGCCACCAGCGCGCTATCGGAAATCCGCACGCCGTGGTGCAGCTCGTACTTTTCCTTGATTCCGCGCAGGATGCTGATGGTGTCTTCCACCGTCGGCTCGCTTACCATCACAGGTTGGAACCGGCGGGCAAGGGCCGCGTCCTTTTCCACATATTTGCGGTATTCATCCAGCGTGGTGGCCCCCACGCAATGCAATTCGCCCCGCGCCAACGCCGGTTTGATCAGGTTGGCCGCATCCATCGCACCATCGGATTTTCCGGCACCGACCAGTGTGTGCATCTCGTCAATGAACAGGATGATCTCACCCTCGGCCGCCGTCACCTCGTTCAAAACCGCCTTCAGCCGTTCCTCGAACTCGCCACGATACTTCGCGCCGGCAATCAGCGCGCCCATGTCCAGCGCCATCAGCTTCTTGTTGCGCAAGGATTCCGGCACATCACCGTCGATGATGCGCAGTGCCAACCCTTCCGCAATCGCGGTTTTCCCCACGCCAGGCTCGCCGATCAGCACCGGGTTGTTCTTGGTGCGGCGCGACAGCACCTGCATCGTGCGGCGGATCTCTTCATCGCGCCCGATGATCGGGTCGATCTTGCCTTCCGCCGCCGCCTCGGTCAGGTCACGCGCGAATTTCTTCAGCGCGTCATAGCCCTGCTCGGCACTCGCCGTATCGGCGGTGCGGCCCTTGCGGATGTCATTGATCGCGGCGTTCAGCTTTTGCGGCGTCACCGCCCCGGCATCGAGGCAGGTCTTGGCAGCCCCCGGCACCATGGCAAACGCCATCAGAATGCGTTCAACCGGCACAAAGCTGTCACCAGCCTTTTTCGCCAGCTTTTCTGCCTCATCCAGCACCTTCACCAACGAAGAATCGGTAAAGGGCTGCGCATCGCCCGACACGCGCGGCAGCTTTTTCAGCGCGCCGTCCACGGCATCAATCACCCGCGAAGGTTCCCCACCCGCACGGCGGATCAGGTTGGCCGCCATGCCCTGATCGTCATCCATGATGGCTTTCAGCAGATGCTCCGCCGTCAGGCGCTGATGGCTTTCGCGCATGGCAATCGTCTGCGCGGCTTGCAGAAAACCACGCGACCGCTCCGTGAACTTTTCCAGGTTCATCGGTCATTCTCCTATGTTGGCACCGCTCGTCCGCGCCCAACAGTGGCACGCGGAACTCCGGCCTCAGACAAGACATGGGATGCCCCGACGCTTGATGCAAGATTGCCACAAGGGTGCGATGCAAATTCATCATCCGCCGCCGAATCGCCCCGCTGTCACCATCGTCAATGCCATTGCCCGGCCCCACCCTGCCCGGCAGAGCAATTCCGCCGACACAACCCGGTCTGATCGGCGGGAACCGGTCGTCGCCCGTCGGGAACAGCCGCAACGGGTTGCGGCCACCGGCAGGGGTGCGGACAACGGGGCAAAGAACAGGCGGGTGCCAGAGCAGCCACACCGCCCCTGCCGTGAAAGGCCCGCCATGAATGATCTGTTGCAACCGCTGATCCACAAGGCCGCCGTGCGTGACATCGCGGTCAATGTCGCCCGCACCGGCCTGTCCATCGGCAGCGAGGCCGAACTGCATCCGCTGCCCGATGGCCGTATCGGGGTGTTTGCCCGGCTGGACCGGCGGTTTCTGGGGCTCATCCCGCGCAAGGTTACCGTGCTGGTCGGTGTGCTTGGCCCGCAGGCCAGCGCCCTGATCGCCCCGGCGGTGGAACGCGGCGAGCTGTTGCGGGTGCGGATCGTGGGCCTGACGCCCGAACACCTGACCTCGCCCGGCATGGGGCCAGAGGTCCATGTGTCGGTCTGGGGCGATCCGCGCCATATCGCGGTCTGGTCAAATGACGGCTCGGTCTCGACCCCGCCAGCGCTGAAATCCGAAGGTCCGGTCACCTAACCCGGCAGCGCATAGCGCACATAGGCAAAGGCACTGCCATCGGGTGCCCAGTTCGGCACATTCATCGTGCCCTGCCCGCCGTTGATCCCGATCAGTCGCTGACGCTTGCCGCCATCAGGGTCCATCCGGCAGATCGCCACCGGCAGGTCGGCGGGGTGGCCCGTGGTTCCGGGCGGATAGGCCAGATAAATCACATGGCGGCCACAGGGCGACGGGTGCGGAAACCAGTTCACGCAATCATCGGCAAACAGCCTGCGCTGACCCGTCCCGTCCACCGCCATCACCCAGATCTGCGCGTGGCCATCCCGGTCGCAATTGTAATAGATCAGCGCCCCATCGGGGCTGTAATCCGGCCCGTCGCAATGGCCTTCACCTTGCGTCAGCCGCGTCTCAGCGCCGCCCAGCGCGGGCATGGTATAGACATCAATCACCGAAGCGTCACGCGCCGCCACATAGGTCAGCGTCGCCCCATCCGGCGACCAGCCATGCCACCAGCTTGGTGCGCCCGGCGACACCCGGCGCGGCACACCGCCCCCTGCCGCCACCAGATAAATCTCTGACCCGATGCCGCGATGATGGCTGGAAAACACCCATGTCCGGCCATCGGGCGAAATGCCATGGTCATTGTTCAGCCGCCCCACGCCATCCAGATCGATCCCCTGCAAGGCAGGCGCATCCAGCGGCACCCGGAACAACCCGCCCTCCCCGTTCACCAGCAGATAGCCGCCACAGGGCGACCAGTTCGGCGCCTCGATATGCCGGTCGGTCTGCAGCACGACGCGCGCCGCGCCCCGCGCCATATCCCAGATTTCCAGCGATGACCTCATTCCCGCGCCTTGGGGGTCAGCAACCTTGCCGGTCGCATCGCCTCAGCCGCTTTCAGCAGGCCAAAGGTCTGGTTGACGTAATTCACCACCCCACCGATCTTTTCCAGATAGGCGGCCAGCTCCGGCGTGCGCTCTGCCTCCACCATCTGCACGGCGCGGGATGGGTCTTCACCTTCAAACTGGCAATAAAACAACGGCTCGCCGCGTTTCAGGATGACGTCCTTTTCCGGCTCGTGCCATTCAAACGCCCACATCAGCGGGCGCGGCCAGACGTTCAGCGGAAATCGCCCGCCAAAGATCGTACCGGGCAGCGGGTCCTTGCGGTAATGCGCAAACGGGCCAAGCTGGGTGATGTAACACATCTCATCCGCGATGAAGCAATAGGGCAGCATCAGCTGCACCGTGGGCCGGTCCGGATACCGCCATTCCGCCTCGTTCACCAGCGTCAGCAGATCGGCCAGCTTGTTGCCCCGCACCGGGCTGGCGGTGCCAAGCCGGTTGATCAGAACCGCCTTGCCCTTGTCATCCCGCCTGAACCCAAGATGCAGATCGAACGGGCATTTCACCATGAAATACCGGCTTTCCATCTGAATCACCGCCGGGCAGCGGCTGGCACTTTTGGCATGGGCCTTGTTGGTCTGGCGAAACAGAATGCGTTCGGGCGGGTCATACATCACCGCGCCCTTGTCAGATGTCAGAAACCAGCCCACCGTCAGCGGACCGGATTTCGGCCCCTCTTCCGGCCGGTCGAATGTGATCGTGACGTCCATGCCTGCCCTGTCCTTCGTATCCCGCCGCCAAGGCTCTGCGTTTCGGCGCTTTGCGTCAAGCCGCGCTCTACCTCAGGCCCGGATCGGCCAGCGCCGCGCACAGATCGCGCAACCGGGCACCATCTGTCCGCCTGCCGATGCGCGCCGCAAACCCGAAATCCACCACCGGCCCCGAGGCCAGCACCGGGGCCGAGCATGAGGCATGCACCTCGCGCAGCGGCAGGCCCTTGAACGGAGCCAGCGTTTCGGCAGACACCCCGCCCCCCGGCATGATGATGATCCGGCGCCGGGCCTGCGCCATAAGGCTGGCCAGACGGTCGCTGCCTTCCGCCGCACGTTTCTCGCCGCCACTGGTCAGAACCCGGTGAAAGCCCAGCGCAATGGCCTGCTCCAGTGCATCCGAAAAATCCGGCACCAGATCAAAGCAGCGGTTCAGGGTCAGACCCATTTTGGCGGCCCGTGCGATCAGCAGGCCCAGCACATCGGTATCCAGCCGCCCATCGGGCCGGCTGGCCCCCAGCACAACGCCCTGCAACCCCGCGCTGTACGCGGCCTCGATATCCGTCTCCATCAGCGCAATCTCATCCGGGGACCAGACAAAATCTCCGGGCCGGGGCCGGATCATGGCATAGATCGGCACCCCTGCCCCCGCAGCCCGCTGCATCATCCCGACCGAAGGCGTCAACCCGCCCAGATCCAGCGCCGAACACAGCTCGATCCGCCCGGCCCCGCCGCGCACCGCTTCGGCCAGCCCTTCGGTGGTATCGACACAGACTTCCACCAGAACACTCATCCAAACACCTCCAGTCCCGCTTCGGCAGCCCCGATCAGCCCCGGATCAGGCCGACAGTGCGCCTGCACGATCAGCGCTGTCTCTGTCTGCCGCAAAATCACCGCGCGCACACGCCGGTCCAAGGCTGTCAGCAGGGCAGGCACATTCGCCAGACCTCCACCAACCGGCACCACCGACGCCCCCACCACATTGACCACCAGTGCCATGGGCGGGGTGATAAGGTCCAGCCAAAGCGCGATGGTCTGTGCCGCCGTCGCCGACCCCGTCTCCCAATCCGACAGGATCGTGGTCGATGGCTCTGCCACGCCATGCAATACAGCGTGCAGCTTTTCCAGACCCCGCGCCCCGCAGACCGCATCCACACAGCCCCGCAAGCCACAGCCACAGGGCAAATCCCACGGCGCCGCCACCACCGGGCCATGCCCCCATTCCCCGGCATAGCCGCCTGCGCCCTGCACCAGCTGCCCGCCCATCACCAGACCGCCGCCAACCCCCGTGCCCAGAATCACGCCAAACACGTTGCGATGCGCCCGCCCCGCGCCCTGCCGCGCCTCGGCCAGCGCAAAGCAATCGGCATCATTCAGCACCAGCACCGGCAGGCGCAGCGCAGTGGAGATTTCATCCGCCAGCAGCCGGCCATCGGCGCAAGGAATGTTCGCCACCTTGATCCGCCCGGTTTCAGGCGCCACCACCCCGGCTATCGAAACCGCCACACCGCGCAGCACATGCCCCTTGGCAAAACCGGCCAGCGCCGTGAGGAACCCGGCAAAATCCGCCCCCGGCGTCGGACAATCGCCCAGATAGGTCAGGCGGCCCGCCTCGGCCAGTGCCGCCTTGATCCGCGACCCACCGATGTCAAAGCACAGGATCATCGCGCCCCCTCTTGCACCCGGCTATGGCTTGACAGCAGTTGCCCGTCACCGCAAGACGCTTGGAACCCAAGATAAGGAGCCTGCCATGTCCGATGATCGCCTGATCGTGGCCCTTGACGTGCCCAATGTGGTGCAGGGGCTGGACCTTGCCGCCCGCATCGGCGACGCCGCCAGCTTTTACAAGATCGGCCTTGGCATGCTTACGGGGGGCGGCTTTGCGCTGGCCAATGAGCTGAAGCAGGAACACGGCAAGCGCATCTTTCTCGACATGAAGCTGTTCGACATCGGCGCCACGGTCGAAGCGGCGGTGCGCGGCATCGCGCAATACGACCTCGATTTCCTGACTGTGCACGGCGACCCGCAGGTGGTGCGCGCCGCACAGGAAGGCAAAGGCGGCAGCGGGCTGAAGATTTTGGCGGTCACCATCCTCACCTCGCTCGACCGCGCCGATCTGGATGACAACTGCATCAAGCCCGGTGACATCCACGCCATCACGCTGGAACGCGCCGCCCGCGCGCTTGCCGCCGGGGCCGATGGCGTCATCGCCAGCCCGCAAGAGGCCGCCGCGATCCGCGCCCTGCCCGAAGCGGCGGGCAAGCTGATCGTCACCCCCGGTGTCAGGCCCGCAGGCAGCGCCAGCGGCGACCAGAAGCGCATCGCCACCCCGGCGCAGGCCATTGCCGACGGGGTCGATCACATCGTCGTCGGCCGCCCGGTCTGGCAGGCCAAAGACCCGGCAGAGGCGGCGCGGCGCGTGCTGGCCGAACTGCCGGCGCGGTAACGGGCGCGGGGGCAAAACCCGCCCCCGAATGACCCGCACAGACGTCATGACGTTTGCCATACGTCGCCCATACGCAAACCATACGCCCGCCATACCCGGAAAACGCGCGGGCTTTCCCCGGTTCCCCGGCCTTCATCAAGCCTTCACTTGCACGACCCCCCGTCTATCGGCTTATATGCCGGATCATTTGACGAGAGATGTTATGCAAGACGGACCCGCCCCACAGACGCCAGACCTGCCCGCAGCGCAGGACTTTACCGACCCCGCCGCCGCCGTTGACCGGCTGGAAGAGCTGTACTCTGCCGCCACCGCCTATCTGGCCGATCACTTCAGCGCCACGGTGACAAAGGGCAAACCCCACGCCCGCATCCGTGCCTATTACCCCGAAATCCGCATCCGGGTCACCAGCCACACCAAGACCGACTCGCGTCTTGCCTTTGGCTATGTCGCCACCCCCGGGGTCTATTCCACCACTGTCACCCGCCCCGACCTGTTCCGCAACTACCTGATTCAGCAGCTGACTTTGCTGATGGAAAATCACGGCGTGCCGGTGCAGATCGGGCCATCGGAAACCCCGATCCCGGTGCATTTCGCCGTTGCGAACAACCCGACCGTGTCCGTCCCGCAAGAAGGCGTGCTGGATTTCAGCCTGCGCGACGTGTTCGACGTGCCGGATCTGGCGACCACGAATGATGACATCGTCAACGGCCAGCGCACCGAAAACCCCGATGGCTCGATGCCGCTGGCCCCCTTCACGGCGCAGCGGGTGGATTACTCTCTGGCGCGGCTGGCGCATTACACCGCGACCGATCCGCAGCATTTCCAGAACCACGTTCTGTTCACTAACTATCAGTTTTATGTGGACGAATTCGAAAGCCACGCCCGCAAGATGCTGGCCGATCCGTCGCAGGGCTACACCGCCTTTGTCGCCACCGGAAACCAGATCATCACCACGGCGGATGGCGAATTGCAGCCCGTCACCAAGCTGCCGCAGATGCCGACCTATCACCTCAAACGCGCCGACGGGCAGGGCATCACACTGGTCAACATCGGCGTCGGCCCGTCCAATGCCAAGACCGCCACCGACCACATCGCCGTGCTGCGCCCGCATGCCTGGCTGATGGTCGGCCACTGCGCAGGCCTGCGCAACAGCCAGTCGATGGGCGATTTCGTTCTGGCCCACGCCTATCTGCGCGAAGACCATGTGCTGGACGACGACCTGCCGGTCTGGGTGCCAATCCCGGCGCTGGCCGAGATCCAGATCGCCCTGCAGGAAGCGGTGGCCGAGGTGACCCAGCTGGAGGGGTATGAGCTCAAACGCATCATGCGCACCGGCACCGTGGCCACCATCGACAACCGCAACTGGGAGTTGCGCGACCAGTCCGGCCCGGTCAAGCGGCTGTCACAATCGCGCGCCATTGCGCTGGATATGGAAAGCGCGACCATTGCCGCCAACGGCTTTCGGTTCCGGGTGCCCTACGGCACCCTGCTGTGCGTCTCGGACAAGCCTTTGCACGGCGAATTGAAGCTGCCCGGCATGGCCAGCGACTTCTACAAGACGCAAGTGAACCGCCACCTGCAGATCGGCATCCGCGCGATGGAGCGGCTTCGGTTGATGCCGATCGAACGCATCCACAGCCGGAAGTTGCGCAGCTTTGAAGAGACCGCCTTCCTATAACCGCTCATTTTCAACCCCGCCGCGCGGTTTGGGCTTGATTTGCGCGGCAAAACCCTGTGTAGCGGAACCCGTCGCCGGTAACGGCCAACCACATATCCGGCCCGTCCAATGGCGACGGCCTGCAATAAGGAAAAGAACATGACGATGAAACCGATGACCAAAACCCAGCTCGTTGCCGCTATCGCCGAGACGATGGGCGCCGACAAGAAAACCGCTGGCTCGGCACTGGATGCCATCATCGACGTGGTGACCCGTGAAGTGGCCGCCGGTGGCGCGGTCACCCTGCCCGGTCTGGGCAAGGTCGCCTGCAAGGCACGGCCAGAGCGTCAGGTGCGCAACCCGGCAACCGGCGAAACCATGACCAAGCCCGCCGACAAGCAAGTGAAATTCGCCATCGCCAAGGCACTGAAAGACAGCGTCAACGCCTGATTTTTCAGAACCGAACCGTTTTGCAAGGGCGCCCAAAGGGGCGCCCTTTTGCGTACGCCTCTCCGGACAAGTCTGAAACAAATCTCACGCAGCATTTTCTGGCATGTGACCTGCAGACGCAGCATGATCCGACCCATCAACACATGGAGAATGGCAATGCGCCTGTCTGATCTGAAACGTCTGGTCGCCAAGGTTACCCTGCCCGCGCCGGTCAAACCCCCAGCAGCGGGGCTGGCGTCCTGACCTAGCCCAGCACGCCGCGCACACCGCCGGTCTGGCCACGGTCCAGCAGCAGGTGGTCCAGCAGCACGCAGGCCATCATCGCCTCGCCCACCGGCACGGCACGGATGCCGACGCAAGGATCGTGGCGGCCCTTGGTGATCAGGTCAATCTCCTGCCCGCGCTGATTTATCGTCTGGCGCGGGGTCAGGATGCTGGACGTGGGCTTGACCGCAAAGCGGCAGATCACCGGCTGGCCGGTGGAAATGCCGCCAAGGATGCCACCCGCATGGTTCGACAGGAACTCCGGCCCGTTGGCGCCCATCCGGATCTCATCCGCATTATCCACCCCGGTCAGCGTTGCGGCGGCCATGCCGTCACCGATTTCGACCGCCTTCACCGCATTGATGCTCATCATCGCAGCCGCCAGATCGCTGTCGAGCTTGCCATAGATCGGCGCACCCAGGCCCGGTGGCACACCTTCGGCGATCACCTCGATCACCGCGCCGACCGAGTTGTGCGACAGGCGTAGCTCATCCAGATAGGTCGCCCAGTCCACCGCCGCCACAGGGTCGGGGCACCAGAACGGGTTGCTGTCGACGGTGCTCAGGTCCACCCGGCTCCGGTCAATCGCGCGGGGGCCCATCTGGACCATGTAACCGGTGATCCGCAGGCCTGGCATCAGCGCGGCAAAGGCGGCGCGGGCGATGCCGCCAGCGGCCACTCGCGCCGCCGTCTCGCGGGCCGAAGACCGGCCACCGCCGCGATAGTCGCGGTGACCGTATTTCTGGTGATAGGTAATGTCGGCATGACCGGGGCGGAAGGCCTGGGCGATGTCGCCATAATCCTTCGACCGCTGGTCGGTGTTCTCGATCATCAGCTGGATCGCGGTGCCCGTCGTGCGCCCCTCGAACACGCCCGACAGGATGCGTACCTCGTCGGGTTCTTTCCGCTGGGTGGTGAACTTGTTCTGCCCCGGCTTGCGCTTGTCCAGCCAGGGCTGGATGTCACTTTCCGTCAGGAGCACGCCCGGCGGGCAGCCATCGACGGTGCAGCCGATGGCTGGGCCGTGGCTTTCGCCCCAGGTGGTCACGCGGAACAGGTGGCCGAAGGTGTTCAGGCTCATGGCGGTCTCCCCTTATGCTGCTGGTTTAGGGGAAAACCGACCGGGAATGAAGGGGGTGGCTTCCGCCTTTGCGACACCAGACTTTGGTCTGGTCCAGAAGGCGTGGCCCTTGGCCCCGCGCGGCGCTATGCTGGCGGCCATGACCGATGATCTGAAATCCCGCCTGCACAGCCGCGCCCTTGCAGAGGGGTTTTCGGCCATGCGGGTGACAACGCCGGACGCCATCCCGCTGGCGGCAGAGCGTTTGGCTGCCTTCGTGGCGCAGGGGCGGCACGGGCAGATGGGCTGGATGGCCGAACGAATGGCATGGCGCGGCGACCCCACGGCGCTTTGGCCGCAGGCGCGCTCGGTGATCATGCTGGCGGAAAGCTATGCGCCGGAGGAGAACCCGCTGCCGCTGCTGGAGCTGCGGGACCGGGGCGTGATCTCGGTCTACGCGCAGGGCAAGGATTACCATGATCTGGTCAAGCGCCGGCTGAAGCGGCTGGGGCGCTGGCTGATTGACCAGGCCGAGTGTGAGATCAAGGTGTTCGTCGACACCGCCCCAGTGATGGAAAAGCCGCTGGCGCAGGCGGCGGGGCTGGGGTGGCAGGGAAAGCATACCAATGTACTCAGCCGCGATCTGGGCAACTGGTTCTTCCTCGGCGCGATTTTCACCACGCTGGAGCTGCCCCCGGATACGCCAGAGGTCAGCCATTGCGGGTCCTGCACCGCCTGTCTGACGATCTGCCCGACAGGCGCGTTTCCCGCGCCTTACCAACTGGATGCGCGGCGGTGCATTTCCTATCTGACCATCGAGCATTCCGGCCCGGTGGATGAGGACCTGCGCGGGTTGATGGGCAACCGGATTTATGGCTGCGATGATTGTCTGGCGGTGTGCCCGTGGAACAAGTTTGCCAAGGCGGCGCGTGACATCGGCTATGCGCCGCGGCACGGTGCGCCGCCCTTGGCGGAACTTGCTGGACTGGATGATGCGACGTTCCGGGCGCGGTTTGCAGGCAGCCCGGTCAAGCGGATCGGGCGTGGGCGCTTTGTGCGCAATGTGCTGTATGCCATCGGCAACTCTGGCGATGCGGCGTTGCGCGAAGTGGCGCAGGGGCTGTGCGGCGATGCCGATTCCACAGTGGCCGATGCAGCGCGTTGGGCGGTCGCGCGGCTTTAGGCACCGCGCAGATGATCGCGCAGCGTGGTGATCTGATCGCGCAGGCGGGTCAGATCGTCGACCGACAGGCCCGTTTTTTCCAGAACGCAGGCCGGAATATGCGCGGCGCGGGCCTGCAGCGCCCGGCCCGGTTCGGTCAGCGTGATGTTGACCTGACGCTCATCGCGGTCGTCGCGGGTGCGGGTCACAAACCCGCGCTCTTCCAGCCGTTTCAGCAGGGGGGTCAGCGTGTTCGATTCCAGCTGCACCTGACGACCCAGTGCGCCGACGGTCTGCCTGTCCTGCTCCCACAGCGCGGTGAGTACGAGGTATTGCGGGTAGGTCAGCCCCAGATCGTCAAGCAGCGGCTTATAGACATGCTGCATCGCATGGGTGGCTGAATACAGCGCAAAGCAGATCATGTCAGGCAGGGTAAGTGTCATGCCGATAATATAGTCGTGTGCGATTAAATCGCAAGCGGGTTGAACCAGCTCGCCAAAGCGCCTATATGTATCGCATACGATAAAATCGCAAGCGAAAGGAAATCAGATGTCCGTTGATCCGAAATACTGGACCGAAGCTCAGGCCACCGGCGGTGGCCGCAACGGTGTGGCCAAACTGGCCGATGGCAAGCTGACCGTCACGATGACCAGCCCCAAGGAACTTGGCGGCTCGGGTGCCGGGCATAATCCAGAGGAGCTGTTCGCAATCGGCTATGCCGCCTGCTATCTGGGCGCGATGCGCTTTGCGGCCACCAGCGAAAAGCTGGGCACCGTGCCCGATGATGCGACCGTAGACGCCCATGTCGGCATCGGCCCGCGCAGCGATGGCGGCTTTGGCCTGAAGGTGAAACTGGTTGTGAACCTACCGGGGGTCGAGAAAGACGTGGCCCAGAAGATGGTGGAACGCGGCCACTTCATCTGCCCCTATTCTAACGCCACCAAAGGCAATATCGACGTGGAAACCGAACTGGCCTGAGCCGGTTTGTGCCGCCGCCCCGCCCGTGCATTTGCGCGGGCGGTTGGTCTTGGGGTGATTCTGAGGTAGACTGCAGCCCTGATCTCAAGGGAGGACAGTATGCACCGTGACCCTAAAGGCCGCCATCAGGCCGACACCCGCACCCCCAGCACCGGCAGCAAGACCGCCCACTTCCTGCGACTGGCGCGCGGCAAACGCGACGGCTTTCACACCAGCCACGCGCCCGCGAGCGCATCGCGGCTGGTGCAATTCCTGCGCATCGCGCGGGGGCGGACGGCTTAATGCAACAGGGTGCCCGAAGGCACCCTGCGTGTCAGTTCAAGCCCGCACCAGCTTTTCGTAATCCGTAGACACCTGTTTGCACAGCGCGCCGACCTCAAAGTTGTAGTCGCCGATCTGGCCCACTGGCGTCACTTCTGCTGCGGTGCCGGTCAGGAAGCATTGCTGGAACGACTCAAGCTCTGATGCCTCGATCCGGCGTTCGATCACCGGGATGCTCATGCCTTGCAGCATGCCAATCACGGTCTGCCGGGTGATGCCGTTCAGGATCGCATCGGGGATTGGCGTGTGCACCTCGCCATCCTTGACGAAGAAGATATTGGCCCCCGTCGCCTCGGCCACATAGCCGCGATAGTCGAACATCATCGCATCCGAACAACCCTTCGCCTCGGCCGCGTGCTTCGACATGGTGCAGATCATGTACAGGCCCGCCGCCTTGGCGGCATGCGGGATCGTGTCGGGCGACGGGCGCTTCCACTTGGCGATGTCGAGCTTGGCACCCTTGAATTTGGCGTCACCGTAGTAATTGCCCCAGGACCAGACCGCCACCGCCATGCGGATCGGGTTGCGCTTGGCGGCCACGCCCATATCTTCACCCGCGCCGCGCCAGCACAGCGCCCGCACATAGGCGTCGGTCAGATTGTTGGCTTTCAGCACCGCATCCTTGGCGGCTTCGATGTCGTCCACGGAATAGGGCAGTTCCATATCCAGCAGTTCGCCCGATTTGCGCAGGCGTTCAGAATGTTCGCGGCTCTTGAAGATCTTGCCGTTATAGCACCGCTCGCCTTCAAACACGGCAGAGGCATAATGCATGGCATGGGTCAGGACATGGACATTGGCATCGCGCCAGTCCACCAGCTTGCCATCCATCCAGATGAACCCGTCACGATCGTCATAGCCTGCCATGATGCCCTCTTTCTTCACAATGTTGCACAAAACTGGTCCGTTTCGGACACAATCTTGCGCAAAGCCGTAGGCGAGCTAACAGTTGGGCCTTGGAAAGTCAACATCGCTGACATAACTTCACCGTCAGGGTGCTGAAACAACCAGACCGTCAGCGCGAGGGAGGCGACCCATGGCAGATCAAACCCCCAGCGGTGAAAACCTGCTGTTTCTGACCGACGAGCAGTTGCGCAAAGGCATTGAGGCGATGTTCTTTGCCTATCGCGGCTTTACCGCCGACCCCGACCGTATTCTGGAAGGCATGGATTATGGCCGCGCCCATCACCGGGCGGTGCATTTCATTCACCGCAGTCCGGGCACCACGGTATCAAACCTGCTGACCATTCTGGGCGTGACCAAGCAATCGCTGAACCGGGTGTTGCGCACACTGATCGAGGAAGGTCTGGTCGAAGCGCGGGTGGGGCGGCGCGACAAGCGCGAACGCCATCTGCACCTGACGACCAAGGGGCAAGAGCTGGAGCGTGTGCTGTCAGACGCGCAGCGCGCGCGGATGCGGGCAGCGTATCGGGCCGCAGGTCCGCAGGCGGTGGCCGGATTCCGGCAGGTGCTGGAGGCGATGATGGACCCCGAATTGCGCCGGCAATATCAAGGATTGAAGGAGAGCGGCGCATGACCCAGGGTGACGCGCATCTGTTGGTTGTCGATGATGATGAACGTATCCGGGGGCTGTTGCAGAAGTTCCTGATCCGCAATGGCTTTCTGGTGTCGGTCGCGCGCGATGGCGCGCAGGCGCGGCGGCTGCTGGCCGGGCTGGAGTTCGACATGATCGTGCTGGACGTGATGATGCCGGGGATTGACGGCATCAGCCTGACCCGCGAATTGCGGCAAAAAATGCAGACGCCAATCCTGCTGCTGACAGCCAAAGGGGAAACCGCCAGCCGGATCGAAGGGTTCGAGGCCGGGGCGGATGACTACCTTGGCAAACCGTTCGAGCCCAAAGAGCTGCTTCTGCGGATCAACGCCATTCTGCGCCGGGTGCCGGTGATCCGCGCCGATGCGGCGCCAAAAGTGCTGCACCTTGGCCCCGTGCGCTATGACATGGACCGGGGCGAGTTGTGGCGCGGCCCCGATCCGGTACGGCTGACCGCGACCGAGGCGGCGCTGATGCGGCTGTTTTCGGCGCATCCCGGACATGCCATCAGCCGCGAAAAGCTGGTGGCCGATCTGGGCCGCGACGATGCCGCGCAAGAGCGGGCTGTGGATGTGCAGATCACCCGCCTGCGCCGCAAGATCGAGGATGACCCAAAACAGCCGCGCTACCTGCAGACGGTGCGGGGCGAGGGCTATATGCTGCAACCGGACTGACCTTGCAGGGTCAGCCCGCCACCCCGTCCCCGCCATGCCGCCAGATGGCAATCAGCCCGCGCTGCGCCGCATGGTCGGGGTCTTTCTCTGCCGCGGCCGGGCCGTAGATCTGCACCACCAGCAAGGTAACGCCAGGCCGCTGTGCCAAGGCCGCATCAAACCCCATGGCGCGGTAGACGCCTTCATTGACCGACAGCACGAACAGCGCACCGGGGGCGGCCTGCGTTTCCAGCTGCGCAATCGCCTCTGGGCCGACATGACCATGAGTGAAGGTGCCCGAAGACACGATCCCGCCATAGGGGCCATCAAACGACAGGGGGCGGGTGATATCAGCCTGCCGCAAAGTGCGGTAAAGCCCCTTGGCGCGGGCCGCGTCCAGCATCGCAGGCGACAGATCGACGGCATCAATCTCGCCCGCGAACCCCATATCGCGCAGATGCCCGGCCAGCAGGCCAGTGCCCGCGCCAACATCCAGTACCGGCCCGGTGCCGCCATGCGCAAGAAAGGCCGCCGCAACATGGGCAGGCAGGCGGTAATCAAGGCTGTCGGCAAAACCCGTGTCATAGCTGGCGGCCCATTCGGCATAAAGCCGGGCGCAGTCTTCGGGGCCGGTCAGTGCGAAGGCGGCGTTCAGATCGATCATATCCTCAGCATGGCGGGTGTGCCCGCGGCGATCAAGTGGGTTGCAGCCGCCGCCGGGCCCGCCATAGTGGCACCCATGAACACGCTGCTTTCCCTTGGGCACGGCTACAGCGCCGATGCGCTGGCCCGCCTGCTGATCCCGCAAGGGTGGACCGTTATCGGCACCACCCGGAACCCCGACAAGGCCGCACGGATGCTGGCGTGTGGCATCACACCGCTGCTGTGGCCCGGCGACCTTGCCCCGGCGCTGGCGCTGGCGACCCATATCCTCGCTTCCGCCGCCCCCGATGCGGCGGGCGACCCGTTCCTTCAGGCCTGGCCGTGCATCGCTGACGCAAGGCCGGGGTGGGTCGGCTATCTTTCGACCACCGGAGTCTATGGCGACCATCAAGGCGGCTGGGTGGACGAGGCCACACCGCTGACCCCGATCAGCCCACGCGGCACCCAGCGGGTTCTGGCCGAAGAGCAATGGCAGGGCACCGGCCTGCCGGTGCATATCTTCCGGCTGGCGGGCATCTACGGCCCCGGTCGCGGCCCGTTCGAAAAGGTACGCGATGGCTCTGCGCGGCGGATCATCAAGCCGGGGCAGTTCTTCAGCCGCACCCATGTGGACGATATCGCGCAGGTGCTGGCGGCCTCCATCGCCCGCCCGAATCCCGGGGCGGCCTATAACGTCTGCGACGATGAACCCGCCCCGCCCGAAGATGTGCTGGCCCACGCCGCCGCCCTGCTTGGCCTGCCCGAACCGCCTGCCGTGCCCTTTGATCAGGCCGACATGACCCCGATGGCGCGCAGCTTCTATTCCGAATCGAAACGCGTGCAAAACGGACGGATCAAGGACGAGCTTGGCGTGCAGCTGTTGTATCCCACCTACCGCGAGGGGCTGGCGGCGCTTCTGACCACCGACTGAAGCACCGCCGATTGTGCTTGCGCCCGGCGGGGTACGCCTTATCTTTAACAATACCTCGGGGTGCCGGGCGGGTTTTCCGTCGGGCTGAGATGCGCAAGCGGACCCGTTGAACCTGAACCGGATCATACCGGCGGAGGGAAGGTGCGAAGGATGACCTCCAAGCCCGACCTGTTCCGTCGCATTTGGAGGAAGACATGCGAACTTCGATCCTTGCGGCTGGCCTTTCCTGCATCGCCTTTGCGGCGCATGCACAAACGCCTGTCCTGACTGTTTATGCGGGCGATTACTTCACCTCGGAATGGGGGCCGGGACCGGCCATCGAATCGGGGTTTGAGGCGTTTTGCGGCTGCGACCTGCAGTTTTCCACCGGCGATCTGCTGCCCCGGCTGATGCTTGAAGGTGCGCGGACGCAGGCCGATGTGGTGATCGGGCTGAGCACCGATGTGCTGGCGCGCGCGCGTGAGGCCGGGTTGTTTGCCCCGCACGGGCAGGATCTGGCGGCGCTGACCCTGCCGGTGGACTGGCCGGATGACACCTTTGTGCCGTTCAACTGGGGCCATACGGCTTTTATCTACGACACCACCCGCATGGCCGAGCCGCCCGCGACGTTGGATGCGATGCGCAGCCTGCCGGACGATGTCACAGTGGTCATTCAAGACCCCCGCACCTCGATCTCCGGGCTGGCTTTGGTGCTTTGGGTCAAGGCGGTGTATGGCGATCAGGCGGGCGCGTTCTGGGCCGATCTGGCCCCGCATATCCTGACCGTGACCAAGGACTGGTCCGAAAGCTATGGCCTGTTCACCAGCGGCGAGGCGGACATGGTACTGAGCTACACCACATCCCCCGCCTATCACATCATGGCCGAGGAGGATCTGACCAAACAGGCGGCGATCTTCCCCGAGGGGCATTACTTCATGGCCGAAACCGTGGGCAAAATCGCGGCAACCGATCAGCCCGAGCTGGCTGACATGTTCATGGCATGGGTGCTGACGCCAGAGTTTCAGAAGGTGATTCCGGCGGCCAACTGGTCCTTGCCCGCAGCATTGCCGCAGGCTGACTGGCCCGCAGGCTGGTCTGACCTGCCGCTGCCGGAAAAGGTGCTGTTCCTGACGGAAACGCAAGCCGAAGCCCTGCGGGTGGAGGCGGTTGAGGAATGGCGCGCCGCGCTGTCGCAGTAATCGCCATCAGCGTCGCGGCTTTTGTCGCGGCGCTGGTGCTGCTGCCGCTGGCCGCGGTCCTGTGGCGCGCGGGCGTGTGGCCTGCGCTGGCCCCGGGCGACGGTCAGGCGCTGTGGTTCACGCTGTGGCAGGCGCTGGTGTCGGCGTCCTTGTCCTGCCTGCTGGCGGTGCCGGTGGCCCGCGCACTGGCGCGGCGGCGGTTCTTTGGCCGTGGCGCGCTGATCACGTTGATGGGCGCGCCGTTTCTGCTGCCGACCATTGTGGCGGTGATGGGGCTGATCGCGGTGTTTGGCCGGTCAGGTCTGGTCAATCAGGGGCTTGGGGCCATAGGTCTGGCCCCGCTGTCGGTCTACGGCGCGCAGGGGGTGATTCTGGCGCATGTGTTCCTGAACCTGCCGCTGGCGGTGCGGATGATTCTGCAGGGCTGGCAGACGATCCCGGCCGAGCGGTTCCGGCTTGCGGGATCGCTTGGCTTTGCCCCTGCACAGGTGGCGCGGCATCTGGAATGGCCGATGCTTCGGTCGGTCGTCCCGGGGGCCTTTGCGGTGATCTTCGTGATCTGCCTGACCAGCTTTGCCGTGGCGTTGACACTGGGCGGCGGTCCAAGGGCGACCACGGTAGAGCTTGCGATCTATCAGGCGGTGCGATTCGATTTTGATCTGGGCCGGGCAGCGATGCTGGCAGGTGTGCAGTTTGCGCTTTGTGCGCTGGTGGCAGTGCTGATCTGGCGCGCGGTGTCAACGCCGGGTTTCGGCGCGGGGCTGGGCCGCGCGCCAGTGCTGCAGGTGCGCGGCTTGTGGCATGGGCTGGCGGATGCGCTGGCGATTGGCGGTGCGGCGCTGTTTGTGCTGGTGCCCCTGGCGGCTATCGGGCTGCGCGGGGTGCCGGGCCTGGCAGAGCTGCCTGATGCGGTGTGGCAGGGTGCCGCGCGGTCGGTGGTGGTGGCGCTGGCGTCAACCGCGCTGACGGTTCCGGCGGCGCTGGTGCTGGCGCTGCGGGTAGCGCGTGGCGGGCGTGGTGCGGGCCTGATGGATGCGGTGGCACTGTTGCCGCTGGCCAGTTCGGGGCTGGTGTTGGGAACCGGGTTGTTCCTGATGGTGCAGCCCTTCGCCGCGCCGTCGACCCTTGCTCTGCCGGTCACTGTGGCGGTGAATGTCGCGCTGTCACTGCCCTTTGTCTACCGGCTGCTGCTGCCAGAGGCGCGGGTTCTGCTGTCTGATTACGGGCGGCTGTCGGCCAGTCTGGGCCTGCGGGGCCTTGCGTGGTTGCGGTTGGTGGCCCTGCCCCGGCTGGCGCGGCCGCTGGGGTTTGGCGCGGGGTTGTCGGCGGCCTTGTCGATGGGCGATCTGGGGGTCATTGCGCTGTTTGCGTCTGACCAGACCGCGACGCTGCCGCTGGTGGTGCAGCGGTTGATGTCGGCCTACCGCATTGAAACGGCGGCGGGGGCGGCGCTGATTCTGGTGGGGCTCAGCTTCGGGCTGTTCTGGGCATTTGATGCATGGGGGCGGCGCTATGCTGCAGTTTGACAGGGTGATGCTGGTGGTTGACGGCTTCCGGCTGCAGGCCGACTGGTCCGTGCCTGCAGGCGCGCGGGTGGCGGTGATCGGGCCGTCGGGCGCGGGCAAATCGACTCTGCTGTCGGCGGTGGCGGGGTTTCTTGCGCCGCACTCGGGGCGTGTGCTGTGGCAAGGCACCGATCTGGGGCCGCTGGACCCCGGCGCGCGCCCAGTGACGATCCTGTTTCAGGACCAGAACCTGTTTCCGCATCTGACCCTGACGCAGAACCTCGGGCTGGGTCTGCGCCCCGATCTGCGGCTGAGCGTGGATCAGACGGCACAGGTCGCGCAGGTGCTGGACCGGGTCGGGCTGTCGGGGATGGGCACGCGCAAGCCCGCGCAGCTGTCGGGCGGGCAGATCGGACGGGCCTCGCTCGCGCGGGCCCTCTTGCGCGCGCGGCCTGTGCTGCTGCTGGACGAACCCTTTGCTGCCCTTGGCCCGGCGCTGAAAGCCGAAATGCTGGCGCTGGTGGCAGAGGTGGCGGCCGAGACCGGGGCGCTGGTGATGATGGTCACGCATGACCCCAAGGATGCGCTGGCCTTTGCCGAGCTGACGGTTCTGGTCGCAGACGGGGTGGCACAGGCCCCGCGCGACACGGCGGCGCTGTTTGCCGACCCGCCCGAGGCGCTGCGCGACTATCTGGGCTGAGCGCATGAAAAAACCCCGCCGAAGCGGGGTTTCTTGCTTGGTCAGACCACCAGATCAGGCGATCTTCTTGCCTTTGACATTCGCCCAAAGCTTCTTGTTGGTCAGATACAGCAGTGTCGACAGCACAATCAGGAAGATCACGGCTTTGAAACCGGCTTCCTTGCGGGCCATCATCTTCGGCTCAGCCGCCCAGACGAGGAACGAGGTCACATCCGCCGACATGTTCGACACGGTGGCCGGTGTGCCATCGGCATAGGTCACCAGATCATCGCTGAGCGGGTTGGGCATTGCGATCCAGCTGCCGGGAACGGTCGAGACACCGTTTTCATCCTTGCAACTGTCCGGCACGCCACCATTCGGGAAGGCCGAATTGTAGTAGAACCCATCCACCCCATCTGGCGCACAGGCCGGTTCTTCTTCGGTGTAATGCGTCAGGATCGAGTAGGTATACTCGGCCCCACCAATGCCCTTGAAGAACTGGCTGATACCAGTGCCGTAGGGCCCGTTAAATCCGGCGCGGGCCTTGGTCATCAACGACAGGTCCGGCGCGCCTTCCATCCCCGACATCGGGAAATGGTCAGTCGGGACGCCGTCCCGGCTTTCGCCGGTTTCCGCGTCTGTCACCGAAAACTGGGTGGCATAGGCGCGGATCTGGTCTTCCGGCATTTCCGGCCCACCCGGATCGGACAGGCTGCGGATCGGTACGTATTGCAGACCGTGGCAGGCCGCGCAGACCTCGGTGTAAACCTGCAGGCCGCGCTGAAGCTGGTTCTGGTCGAACTTGCCGAACGGACCTTCGTGGGCGAAGGCGTAATCGGTGATTTCGGCTGCGCCACCGGCGGCCAGAGCGGCCCCTGCCGAAAGGGCAAGGGCTGCGGTGGCGGTGAGTGCGATGTTCCTGATCATGTCAGTCAGTTCCTTTCTCACTCAGCCGGTTGCATCGCTGCCGAAGCAGAGGGCGTGGCGTAGTGGGCATTGAAGTCTTCTTCGATGGTCGCAGGCTGTGGCAGCGGCTTTTCAATCACACCCAGCAGCGGCAGGATGATCAGGAAATAGGCGAACCAATAAGCCGAAGCGATCAGCGAAATCGTGGCATAGGGTTCTTCTGCGGGCATTGCACCAACCCACATCAGCACCATGAAATCCACGACAAGCAGCGCGAACCACCATTTGAACATCGGGCGATACCGGCCCGAGCGCACCGAGGACGTGTCCAGCCATGGGGCCAGCGCCATCACCGCGATGGCACCGAACATGGCCAGCACCCCGAAGAACTTGGCGTCGACGATGCCGAAGGTAACCCATTCGGCCGCAATCACCACCCAGACGTCACCGGTAAAGGCGCGCAGAATGGCGTAGAACGGCAGGAAGTACCATTCCGGCACGATGTGCGCAGGCGTCGACAGCGGGTTCGCTTCCAGATAATTGTCCGGGTGGCCCAGATAGTTCGGCATGAAGCCGACAATCGCGAAGAACACCGCAAGGATCACCGCCAGAGCGAACAGATCCTTCATCACGAAATACGGCCAGAACGGCAGCGTATCACGCTCGGCCTCTTCTTTCGACCCGCGGCGCACTTCGACCCCGGTCGGGTTGTTGTTGCCCGTGGTGTGGAAGGCCCAGATATGCACGGCAACCAATGCCGCAATCACGAAGGGCAGCAGGTAGTGCAGCGAGAAGAAACGGTTCAGCGTGGCATTGTCGACCGCAGGTCCGCCCAGCAACCAGGTCTGGATCGGCTCGCCGATGCCAGGAATCGCGCCGAACAGGCCGGTGATCACGGTGGCGCCCCAGAACGACATCTGACCCCATGGCAGAACATAGCCCATGAAGGCAGTGGCCATCATTGCAAGATAGATCAGCATGCCGATGATCCACGTCACCTCACGCGGGGCCTTGTAAGACCCGTAATACAGACCGCGGAAGATATGCAGGTACACGGCAATGAAGAACAGTGATGCGCCGTTCTGGTGCAGATAGCGCAGCATGTGCCCGCCATTCACGTTGCGCATGATGTGTTCCACGCTTGCAAAGGCATGGTCGACATGCGGCGTGTAATGCATGACCAGCACGATGCCGGTCACAATCTGCAGCGCAAGGCAGAACGTCAGGACGATGCCCCAGATCCACATCCAGTTCAGGTTCTTGGGTGTGGGCAGCATCAGTGTGTCGTACATAAGCCCGACGATGGGAAGGCGCTTGTGCAGCCACTTCTCTCCACCTGTCTTGGGCTCATAGTGGTCGTGCGGAATTCCGGCCATGTGTTTTTGTCCTTATCCGAGCTTGATCGTGGCGTCGTCCACGAAGGACGCGAGCGGGATGTCGAGATTGCGGGGCGCGGGGCCTTTGCGGATACGGCCCGCTTCGTCATAATGCGACCCGTGGCAGGGGCAGAACCAGCCGCCGAATTCACCGGCACCATCGCCGATCGGCACGCAGCCCAGATGGGTGCAGACGCCGATCATCACCAGCCACTCGCCGGCATCGTCGAGCGTGCGATTCGCGTCCGACGCATCGGTGCCGGCCTTGTTGGGGTTGCCCGAGGTCTGATCCGGCAGGTCGGACAGCGCGGTGGCGCGGGCAGCCTCGATCTCGGCTTCGGTGCGGCGGCGGATAAACACTGGTTTGCCCAGGAACTTCACCGTCAGCTGGGTGCCGGGGTCGACGCTGGTGATGTCGATGAAGATCGAGGACAGGGCCTGAACATCGGCCGAGGGGTTCATCTGGTTCACAAGCGGCCAGACGGCGGCCCCGGCGGCCACAGCCCCGGCCCCGGCGGTTGCGTAATACAGGAAATCCCTGCGGGTGCCTGCGTGGTCTTCTGCGTGGGACACGAGATATTCTCCCTTTCAAGGCCACAGGGTCTGTGGCCCATAAAGATTTCGGGGCGGTGGTCTCCCACAACCCTGCCAACCGGTTTATTAGCCAAGGCACGCCCCCGCGTCCAGCGGACAATAGAGCGCATGTGATACGGTTTGACCCGTTATTTCACTGCCTGTGGCTGATAAGGCGCGGCTGTCATGTGCTAAGGATGCCGTGTCGTGCACAGGATTCAACCCCCTGCGACAACACGAAGCGCCGAACGGGTGCGGGCGACCAAGGATCTGGCCTGCCAGCGCACCGGTTCCTGGCCCTGACCGCGGGTCAGCCCGGTGGCCGTGTGGCCTGCATCGACGGGCGGGCGGCGAAGCCGGCCTCCCAGGCGGCCAGCAGCGGGTGATTCATCCGCCAGTGCCGGTCGGCATGGCGGAAATCCAGATACCCCAGCGCGCAGGCGGTGGCGATCTGGCCCATGTCCAGCTTGCCGTTCAGATGGCCGGTCCAGCGGCTTTCCAGCGCATCAAGCGCACGGCTGATCTTGCCCCATTGCCCCTCGACCCAGGGGTCAAAGCGTTTGTCTTCCGGGCGGATGCGCTGTTCATAGACCATCAGCAGGGCGGCATCTAGAATGCCATCTGCGGTGGCTTCCATGGTCAGGGTATCCCACAAAAGCGGTGCCGCAGGGTACAGGTCTGCCCCGGCCTCTGCGTTCAGAAACTGGCAGATCACCCGGCTGTCATAAAGCGTGGGGCCGTTGTCCCGCTGCAGCGCGGGGATCTTGCCCAGCGGGTTTTGCTCCACCACCCCGGCATCGGGGGCGACGGGCGTGCCGGATGCCGTCACCATCTCTATGTCGGTCAGGCCGGTTTCGGCCATCAGCACCAGAATCTTGCGGACATAAGGCGAGGTGGGGGAGTGATACAGCTTCATTCGATTTCCCGCAGGCGCAGGCGGGCAATGGCCCCCGCGTCGATTTCATAGGTCTTGCCGCCCATCTGAAAGGTGCGGCGCAGGCGGAACGTGGTGTTGCGCTGGCCTGCCGCACCGCGCGGGCGGTGCGAGGCCAGGCCCTCGTCCAGATCATCCAGCGCCTCTTCGGCCCGCTGGTCGGTGCGCCCGACCTGCCCATGCCGCCGGATCAGGCGTTGGGCGACATAGCCAAGGGCCGCAACCGCGCCAAGGCGCAGGGCAAGGGGCAACAGCGGGGCAAGCGGCAGCGGCATCATGACCTCCGGTCGGTTTGGGCGAGTCTAGGCGGCGGGCGCACGACTGTCCATCCACGCCATGCCGCACGGTGCGGTTCACCGGCGCTATGCAGGGGGGTTGGACCGGCGGATCAACGTCAGGCCAAGCGCCGCGCCGACACCATAAACCAGCGCGGCACCCGGCGACTGAAGCGGCAGCGACAGCGTGACCAACGGCCCCAGAATCGTGCCCGCCCCCGGCATCACCAGCGTGCCCGCAATCAGCCCCGCAAAGCCCATCAGCGCCAGCCAAAGCGCCACATCCAGGCCCAGCCCCACCGCGCCCTCACGGCGGGCAAACAGCGGGAACAACAGCCATTGCGCCAGACCCGCACCAACGATCATCGGCAGCAGCGCGCGGACACCCGCAGCCGTCTCGGGCGGGATGCCATTGGCCAGCACCATCGCCAGCCCCAGGGTGGCAGCGGCGATAAGGGTGGCAAAAAGCCTTGATCGGGAAAACCGGAACATGGGCGGACTTTTAGCCGCCGGGCCGCTGGTTGCAACCCACTGCCGGCATGACCCCGGCCAAAGAAAAAGGCCGCCCGGTTGCCCGTGGCGGCCTTTTTATGCGTGTCGCTGCAAGCGAAATCAGCCCTGACGGGCCTTGTAGCGCTTTTGCGTCTTGTTGATCACATAGACGCGGCCCTTGCGGCGCACGACCTGGCAATCACGGTGACGCGTCTTCAGCGAACGGAGCGAGTTGGCGACTTTCATGGTCGTCTCTTTCCTTGGTCGCGGCGCATCACGCGCCAGTTGAAAACAATGACCCCCAAGTATGGGGGCGGTGAATGGTGGGCGGTACTGGGATCGAACCAGTGGCCACTACGATGTCAACGTAGTGCTCTACCGCTGAGCTAACCGCCCACGCTACAGCCGCAATTCCCCCAAAGCCCCAAAGAAAAGGACGCGGGAGGAACCGCGTCGGTGTGCGGGGGTCTATAGCCAGTTGCGCCCATGGCCGCAAGAGCCTTTCCACCTGCCGCCCCCCGGCAATCTTGGCTTTTGGCATTTCGGCAAAGCCCGCTATAACGTCAGAGACCGGGAGACAGCAGTGCACAGCGAAGCCTTTACCCTTTATCACCCCGCCCGGCGCGAAACGCCGGTGGTTTTCTCGTCCCCCCACAGTGGCCGGGCCTATCCGCCTGCCTTTCTGGCCGGTTCGGTGCTGGATGCCCATGTGATCCGGTCGTCCGAGGATGCCTTTGTCGATGATCTGTTCCGGTCAGCCACCGATCATGGTGCGCCCTTGATCGCAGCCAATGCGCCAAGGGCCTATATCGACCTAAACCGCGCGGCAGATGAACTGGATGCCGCAGTCGTCGAAGATGTCGTGCGCAGCCCGCACAACCCGCGCGTGGCCTCGGGCCTGGGGGTGATTCCCCGGGTGGTGTCGGGCGCGCGCGCGATCTATCGCGGCAAGATGCCCCTGGCCGAGGCCGAATCCCGGATTCGCGACCATTGGCACCCCTATCACGCAGCCCTGCGCAGCCTGACCGAAGACAGCCACGCCCAATTCGGCCAGTCGGTGCTGATTGATTGCCACTCAATGCCGCATGAGGCAATCGAGGCGCATTCCCGCCCCGGTCTTCTGCGCCCCGACGTGGTGCTGGGCGACCGATTCGGCGCAGCCGCCGCGCGCGACGTGATGGATCATGTCGAAGCCGCCTTCCGCCGCGCCGGGTTGCGGGTGTCGCGCAACGCGCCCTTTGCCGGGGCCTATATCGCCCAGACCTATGGCCGCCCCTCGCGCGGGTTTCACGTGGTGCAGGTGGAAATCGACCGGGCGCTTTACATGGATGAGGCGCGAATCGAGCCTCTGCCCGGTTTTGAAGCCTTCCGCGCCCTGATCGCCGGTGTCGTGGCCGAGATTGCCGCAATTGGCCGGCTGCAGGTGCCGCTGGCGGCAGAATAGGCCGGCTTCTGGCACACCGCGCCGCAAAAGGCGGGGACGATACCCCGCCTTCGGGCATGTGATGTCAGTACACGACGGCCACTTCGGGCGGCCGCTGCGATGGCAGCACCCGCACCGTCACGCCGTGACGCACCCGCTGACGCAGATCGATCACGTCATGATCCAGCAGGCGGATGCAGCCGGATGACACGCGCTTGCCAAGATACTCCGGCTCGCAAGCTCCGTGAATCCGGTAAAGCGTGTCTATGCCGTTCTGGAACAGATACAGCGCACGCGCGCCAAGCGGATTGCCCGGGCCCGGGTCCATACCGCCATTCGCCACGGAATACGGCTCCAGATCAGGCTGCCGCGCAATCATGCTTTCCGGCACCTTCCAGCGGGGCCAGCTTCGGCAGAACTGCAGCCGGGCATCCCCTTGCCAGGCGAACGCCGCAGCCCCCGTGCCCGCGCCGTATCGCATAGCCCGTCCTTCGACGCCCACCAGATGCAGGAAACCCGCGTTGGGATCGACAACAATGGTTCCGGGCGCCTCCAGCGGAAACGGGTTGGCCACATCCTGACGCCAGAGTTCGGGCGGCACCACGCCTTCCGGCACCGCAGGAATGGGGTAGGGTTCGGTCGTGATCGCGCCATAATGCGCGGGCAGCGGCGGGAAGCGTTCGGCTTCTGGCGCGACCAGCGGCTGGGGGGAGGGCTGCGGCTGCATAACGCAGGCCGAAAGCAGCGCGGAGGAGCCTCCGGCCACAAAGAGTCGACGGGTCATCATGTGTGTGGTCCATATGTGCTGGTGATCGTTGGTGACCGCCTGTTCTGCGCGGTCGCGACACTCAGCAGGCCCGGGGCGGGTCCAGTGACCCCGCGGGCTTCACCCCGGCAAGCCTGCTTCCATCCGCTGGCAGGACAGCATTGGCGACATCCGTCAAATCCGGAGAAAGCGCAGAACCGGGCAGCGCAAGATCCGGCCCGCAAGGCGTGCCGAGCAAAACCGCTGTCCGACACCGCTTCGGATTTGGCGCGAAAGCCATCCCGTCGCGCAGGTCACCGCCAGTCACGGCAACACCGGCGGAAACCGGCCCTGCATCGGCAAATCCGGCATCCTGTGGGGGCGCGGATTGCGCAGCCATCGCTCCGGAATAGGCCCCCCATGGCAGGACCGCCAGAACGAGCAGAAGGCGTGCGAAGGATCGAAGCCAGATCATCAACCCTCGCTGAGGGATCGGGCATCGAAGGTCAATGAACCAATTGATCCCGCGACATCAATTCACTGCGACCGCTTTATCGCAGCGCGCGACCCTTGATGATCGCATCCTTGCCAAACCGGGCGCGAATCGCATCTGCCGCCCGCTCGGCATTCGCACGCTTCCCGGCGTCCGGGTCCAGCAGATCGGCGGAGCGGTCGGCCTGATCTTCGGGCGCAAGGTCCGAGATGCCCACCCCGATCAGGCGGAACGGGCCACGCGTGCCCGCGTGATCGAACAGACCCCGCGCCGTGCGGTAGATGCGGTCGGCGATCTGGGTCGGGTCGGGCAAGGCATGACGGCGGGTCAGGATGCGAAACTCCCCCGTTTTCAGCTTCAGCGTCACCGTGCGCCCGGCCAGCGCCTTGGCCTTGGCCCGGTCCGACACCTGTTCCGACAGCCGCCACAGATGGCCGTCCAGCAGATCGGCGTCCGAGGTATCCTCAAAAAATGTGGTCTCCTTGGAAATCGACTTCAGCTTTTCGTCCCGCGTCACGCGGCGGTTGTCCTGCCCCCGCGCCAGATGCCACAACCTGTCGCCCATCTGGCCGAACCGCGCCGTCAGATCGGCGCGGTCCCAACGCAGCAGGTCTGCAATGGTGCGGATGCCCGCCTGTTCCAGCGACGCCTGCATCGCCGTGCCCACCCCCCAGATGATCCGCACCGGTTTCGGGCGCAGAAAGCCTTCGGTCTCTGCCGGACCGATCAGGGAAAACCCGCGCGGCTTATCAAGGTCGGATGCGATCTTTGCCAGAAACTTGTTATGCGCCAGACCAATGGACCCGGTAATGCCCAGTTCCTCCTCCATCCGCTGGGTCAGACGCGCCAGCAACACCGCGGGCGGCGCGCCATGCAGGCGGGCGGTGCCGGTCAGATCCAGAAACGCCTCGTCCAGCGACAACGGCTCGATGGCAGGCGTCAGATCCTCCATCATGGCGCGGATCTGGCGGCTGACCTCGACATAGCGGGCCATGCGCGGCTTGACGACCACCGCCTCGGGGCACAGCTTCAGCGCCTGAAACATCGGCATCGCCGAGCGCACGCCATGAATGCGCGCGATATAGCAGCAGGTAGATACCACCCCCCGCGTGCCGCCCCCCACAATCAGCGGCTTGTCGGCAAGGCCGGGGTCATCACGCTTTTCCACCGATGCATAAAACGCATCGCAATCCATATGCGCGATGGACAGGGTGAAAAGATCAGGGTGCGCCAGCAGCCGCGGGCTGCGGCAGGCAGGACAGCGGCCCCGCATTGGGGGCGTGTCAAAGATGGTCAGACAATCGCGGCACAGGGCAGGCATGATGCGCGATCATAGCCGGTTGCAGGCGTGCCGCACAGGGGCAAAGCGGGAACGCCGGGGGCACTTGTGGGTGCCCGCCGCGCAGGAGCC
The DNA here is from genome assembly GCF_004745575.1 of Pseudotabrizicola sediminis. Taxonomy (GTDB): domain Bacteria; phylum Pseudomonadota; class Alphaproteobacteria; order Rhodobacterales; family Rhodobacteraceae; genus Pseudotabrizicola; species Pseudotabrizicola sediminis. The sequence goes on from NZ_RPEM01000006.1 coordinate 62,308, forward strand.
TTTCAGAAAGGTGCAATCGCCATGGACGTCAGCGCGCCGGGGCGGCCTGCAGAGCGGGCTGTGCGGGTTTTACGCGCTTCTGGTAGCGGTCGAACCCAAGGTCGCGGCTTTCAATCTCGGTCGCGTGGCCCGTGACGATATCGGCCAGCAACCGGCCCGACCCGGCAGCCATGGTCCAGCCCAGCGTGCCGTGGCCGGTGTTAAGGAACAGGTTGGCCATCGGTGACCGCCCGACGATAGGGGTGCCATCGGGGGTCATCGGGCGCAGACCTGCCCAGAACGTCGCCTGCGACTGATCGCCCGCGCCGCCGAACAGATCCTCCACCGAATGCACCAGCGTGCGCTTGCGCTTGTCCGACAGCGACAGATCAAACCCCGCAATCTCGGCCATACCCCCCACCCTGATGCGGTCGCCCAGACGCGTGATGGCAATCTTGTGGGTTTCGTCCATCACGGTCGACACCGGGGCACGGCTGGCATCGGTTACCGGAACGGTAATCGAATAGCCCTTCACCGGATAGACCGGCAGGGTGATGCCCAGATCCGCCACCAGTTTCGGCGAATACGACCCAAGCGCCAGCACGAAGGCATCGGCGGTCACCTCCCCCTCCGACGTGGTCACACTGGTGATCTTGTCGCCTGTACGGTTCAGGCTGGTGATGCTGACGCCCTGGCGGAACGTGACACCAATGGCAGCAGCCTTCGCCGCCAGCCCTTGAGTGAACTTGAAGCAATCGCCGGTTTCGTCATTGGGCAGGCGCAACCCGCCCATGATCTTGCCCGCCGCATCCGCAAGCCCCGGTTCCACCGCCAGACAGCCCGCCACATCCAGCACCTCGAACGGCACACCGCCTTCGCGCAGCACGTCAATATCCTTGTAGGCCGAATCGACCTGCTTTTGCGTGCGGAACAGCTGCAACGTGCCCTGCTGGCGTTCGTCAAAGGAAATGCCGGTGCTGGCGCGCAGATCGGTTAGGCAATCGCGCGAATATTCCGCCAGCCGCACCATGCGGCCCTTGTTCACCGCATAGGCGGCACTGGTGCAATTGCCCAGCATCTGCAGCATCCAGCGGATCTTGGCCATGTCCGGCTTCGGGTTCACGATCAGCGGCGCATGCTCCATGAACAGCCATTTCAGCGCCTTCATCGGCACACCGGGGGCCGCCCAGGGCGCGGAATAGCCGGGGCTGATCTCGCCCGCATTGGCAAAGCTGGTCTCCAGCGCGGCCTCGGGCTGACGGTCGATCACCGTCACCTCATGCCCGGCCTGCGCCAGATACCAAGCCGAAGTCACGCCGATGACGCCAGAGCCGAGGATGACGATTTTCATAGAGCGACCTCTTTCGACAAAAATGTTAAGCTGAACTTGCACCCGCAGCCGGGGGATTTTCTGGCAAAGTTGCCTTCAGATTTCATATTTTTTCGAAGAAATGCCGCCTTTGCAGCCAATAGACGGGATAATTCCTCGCCTGACCAATAAATGGGCGAAGAATGAACGGCCATTCAAGGCAATGGCGCAAGATTATCCCTGCGCTTGCCTCTGGCCGGTGAACCCGCCATCCTTACGGCGAAAAAAGATTTGAACAAGGCGTTCTGCAATGGATTTCAACCAGTTTCTGGGCGGCAATGCGGTGCTGCTGGCGATTGCCATCTTCATCATCCTGTCCATCTTTCTGGGGGTACGGATCGTGCCGCAGTCAGAAAAGCATGTGGTCGAACGCTTTGGCCGCCTGCGGTCGGTTCTGGGGCCCGGCATCAACTTTGTGGTCCCGTTTCTGGACCGCGTGGCGCACAAGATTTCCATTCTGGAACGCCAGCTGCCCACCGCCAGCCAGGATGCCATCACCGCCGACAACGTGCTGGTGAAGGTGGAAACCAGCGTTTTCTACCGCATCACCGAACCGGAAAAGACCGTCTACCGCATCCGCGATGTCGACGGCGCGATTGCCACCACGGTCGCCGGGATCGTCCGGTCAGAGATCGGCAAGATCGAACTGGATCAGGTGCAATCCAACCGCGCGCAGCTGATCGAACGGGTGCGCGAACAGGTCACCGCCATGGTCGACGACTGGGGGGTAGAGGTGACGCGCGCCGAGATTCTCGATGTGAACCTTGATGAACAAACCCGCGCCGCCATGCTGCAACAGCTCAACGCCGAACGCGCCCGCCGCGCGCAGGTGATGGAGGCCGAGGGCAAGAAACGCTCGGTCGAGCTGGCCGCCGACGCCGACCTTTATGCCGCCGAACAGCAGGCCAAGGCCAAGCGGGTGACGGCGGATGCCGAGGCCTATGCCACATCGGCCATCGCCATCGCAATCAAGGAATCCGGGCTGGAGGCGGCGCAGTATCAGCTTGCGCTGGCGCAGGTCGATGCGCTGGCCAAGGTGGCCCAAGGGCCGGGCAAGCAGACCATTCTGGTCCCCGCACAGGCGCTGGATGCCTTTGCCGATGCGTTCAAGATGCTGAAAGGCCGCGGCTGATGTGGGCGGTCTGGTGGGTCTGGATCGTCGCAGGCTTCGCCCTTGGCGTGCTCGAAGTGCTGGCCCCGGGCTATATCTTCGTGGGCTTTGCCATCGGCGCGGTGGTGGTCGGTGCGGGGCTTGGCCTTGGCCTGTTGGGCGGCAGTCTGCCGCTTCTGCTGCTGGTGTTTGCCGTCGCCTCGCTGGTGGCATGGCTGGTGCTGCGCCGGGTGCTGGGGGTGCGCAAGGGGCAGGTCCGGCTCTGGGACCGCGATATCAATGACTAAACAGGTTCTGGTCCTGACGCATGACGATTGCCTGTCGCACGTCACCCCGCCCGGCCACCCCGAGCAGGTGGCACGGCTGGCGGCGGTGGAACGGGGGCTGACCGGCCTGACCGTGGACCGGCACCCGGCAACAATGGGCGACGTGGCCGATGTTCTGCGCTGCCATCCGCAGCGCCACATCGACCGCATCAGAAACGCCGTGCCCACGTCGGGCTGGGCGCAGCTGGATGGCGACACCATCCTGTCGCCGGGATCTTTCAAGGCCGCGATGCGCGGCGTGGGCGGCATCTGTCAGGCGGTCGATCATGTGCTGACAACCGGCAGCCGCGCCTTTGTCGCCACCCGCCCGCCGGGCCATCATGCGGAACGCGAAACCGCCATGGGCTTTTGCCTGTTCGGCACCGTCGCCATTGGGGCCATGCGCGCGCTCGACCACCATGGCCTGAACCGCGTGGCGGTGCTTGATTTCGACGTGCACCACGGCAATGGCACGCAAGACCTTTTGCGGGACGAGGCGCGGGTGCGCTTTGTCTCCAGCCATCAGATGCCGCTTTATCCGGGCACCGGCCATACCGATGAACGCGGCGCGCACGGCCAGATCTCCAATCTGCCGCTGGCACCCGGGTCGGGCGGCGCGCAGATGTGGGCGGCGTGGCAGCCGTTGCTGGACGATCTGCGCCACTGGCAGCCCGAACTCATCCTCATCAGCGCGGGCTTCGATGCCCACCGCGATGATCCCCTCGCCGGCCTGAACTGGACCACGCAGGACTTTGCCCGCCTCACCCGCGCGATCTGCGATCTGGCGGATGAATGCTGCGCGGGCCGGGTGGTATCGGCGCTGGAGGGCGGTTATGATCTGAACGCATTGGCCGACAGCGTGGCCGCACATGTGACAGAACTGGGAAGGCAGACCGCATGACCGACAAGCCAGCCGAAAAACCCGTATCCGCCATGACCTTCGAAGAAGCCATGGCCGCATTGGAACAGGTCGTGGGCCAGCTGGAACGCGGCGATGTGGCGCTTGATGCCTCCATCGCGCTTTACGAACGCGGCGCGGCGCTCAAGGCGCATTGCGAGGCCCGGCTGAAAGACGCCGAAGAAAAGGTAGACCTGATCCGCGCCGCCGAAGGCCGCGCCATCGGCACCACCCCGGTGGAGGGGATGTGAGCTTTCCCGACGCTCTGGCGCGCGCGGGCGGGCTGATCCAGTCCCGGCTGAACCACGCCCTGACCGACAAGGCCGATGAACCGGTGCTCCACGCCATGCGCTATGCGGTGGGTGGTGGCAAACGGCTGCGCGGCTTTCTGGTGCTGGAAACCGCCGCCCTGTTTGGCCTGCCACCCGAACGCGCGATCAGTGCTGCGGCGGCGGTGGAATGTCTGCACGCCTACAGCCTTGTGCATGACGACCTGCCCTGCATGGATGACGACGACCTGCGCCGGGGCCAGCCCACCGTGCATGTGAAATGGGACGACGCCACTGCCGTTCTGGCGGGTGACGCGCTGCAAACCCTCGCGTTTGAATTGCTGTGCGACCCCGCGCTGGGCACCGGCGATACCCGCATCGCACTGGTTCGGGGCCTGGCGCAGGCGTCTGGCGCAGAGGGCATGGTGCTGGGTCAGGCGCTGGACATCGCGGCTGAAACCGCAAGCGCGCCGCTGACCCTACCGCAGATCACCCGGCTGCAGGCCGGCAAGACCGGCGCGCTGATCCGCTGGTCTGCCGAGGCGGGGGCCGTGATTGCAGGCCAAGACCCCGCCCCCTTGCGGGCCTATGCCACCGCCCTTGGCCTTGCCTTCCAGATCGCCGATGACATTCTGGATGAAACCGGCGACGAGGCGCAGACCGGCAAGCGCCTCCACAAGGATGCAACCGCCGGCAAGGCCACCTTCGTCTCGCTGCTGGGGCTGGACGGCGCGCGCAAAACGGCGCGTGATCTGGTCGCAGAGGCGGAAGGCCACCTTGCCCCCTATGGCGACCGCGCCAGAACCCTGATAGACGCCGCGCGGTTCGTGATCGCGCGCGAAAGCTGAAGGCAGGACATGACCGACCGACCCAAAACCCCGCTGCTCGACCGTGTGACCCTGCCTTCCGACATGAAGGCCCTGTCCGACCGCGAGCTGCGGCAACTGGCCGATGAGCTGCGCGCAGAGACCATCTCGGCAGTCTCGGTCACCGGCGGCCATCTTGGCGCGGGTCTGGGCGTGGTCGAACTGACCGTCGCCCTGCATGCCGTGTTCGATGCCCCGCGTGACAAGATCATCTGGGATGTCGGCCACCAATGCTATCCGCACAAGATCCTGACCGGGCGGCGCGACCGCATCCGCACCCTACGCGCCGAAGGCGGGCTGTCGGGCTATACCAGACGCTCCGAATCCCCGTACGACCCGTTTGGTGCTGCCCATTCCTCCACCTCTATCTCGGCGGCCCTCGGCTTTGTCATGGCCGCCGATCTGGGCGGCGACCCGGGCGATGCGGTGGCCGTCATCGGTGATGGCTCCATGAGTGCAGGCATGGCGTTCGAGGCCATGAACAACGCGGGCCACCTGAAAAAGCGGCTGTTCGTGGTGCTGAACGACAATGAAATGTCGATCGCCCCCCCGGTCGGCGCCCTGTCCAGCTACCTCAGCCGCCTTTATGCCGAAGCCCCGCTGCAAGACCTCAAGGCCGCCGCAAAGGGCGCGCTGGGTCTGCTGCCGCCGCCGTTTCAGGAAGGCGCGCGCCGGGCCAAGGAAATGCTCAAGGGCATGGCCATGGGCGGCACCCTGTTCGAGGAACTGGGGTTTTCCTACATCGGCCCGATAGACGGCCATGATCTTGACCAGCTGCTGCCGATCCTGCGCACCGCAAAGGCCCGCGCCACCGGCCCGATCCTGCTGCATGTGCTGACCAAGAAAGGCAAAGGCTACGCCCCGGCCGAAGCCGCGCGTGACCGGGGCCACGCCACCGCCAAGTTCGACGTCCTTACCGGGGTGCAGGCCAAAGCCGCCAGCAACGCGCCCAGCTATACCAAGGTCTTCGCACAGTCGCTGATCAAGGAAGCCGAGCGTGACGACAAGATCGTCGCCGTCACCGCCGCCATGCCCGATGGCACCGGCCTGAACCTGTTCGCCGACCGCTTCCCCCGCCGCTGTTTTGATGTCGGCATCGCCGAACAACACGCCGTCACCTTCTCGGCGGGCTTGGCTGCAGGCGGCATGAAACCGTTCTGCGCCATCTATTCCACCTTCCTGCAACGCGGCTACGATCAGGTGGTGCATGATGTCGCCATCCAGCGCCTGCCCGTCCGTTTCGCCATCGACCGCGCGGGCCTTGTGGGCGCCGACGGTGCCACCCACGCGGGCACCTTCGACGTGGCCTTCCTCGCCAATCTCCCCGGCATGGTGGTGATGGCGGCCGCCGACGAGGCAGACCTGGTCCACATGGTCGCCACCGCCGTCGCGCACAACGATGGCCCCATCGCCTTCCGCTTTCCGCGCGGCGATGGCGTGGGCGTGGAACTGCCTGCGCGCGGCACCCCGCTCGAAATCGGCAAGGCCCGCCTCATCACCTCTGGCAACCGCGTCGCGCTGCTCTCGTTCGGCACCCGCTTGCAGGAAACCCTGAAAGCCGCCGAAAGCCTTGCGCAAAAGGGCCTCGCCCCCACCGTGGTCGATGCCCGCTTCGCCAAACCGCTGGACCGCGACATGATCCTCAACCTCGCCCGCAACCACGAGGCCCTGATCACCATCGAAGAAGGCGCCATCGGCGGCTTCGGCAGCCATGTGGCACAGCTTCTGGCCGAAGAAGCCATCTTCGACACCGGCCTGAAATACCGCTCCATGGTCCTGCCCGACACCTTCATCGACCACGCATCCCCCGAGGCGATGTACCGCTCCGCCGGCATGGACGCCGCGAAAATCGAAGAAAAGGTCTTGCACACCCTCAACATAGCGTCTCTCACGAAACGCGCTTGACCCTCATCTGTTCATAAATATCCCGGGGGGTCGTCGGATGTTCGCCACTGGTTCAAGAACCAGCCGGCGACGGGCAGCGCCCCCGGGGGTGCCGTCAGAAATCCAGATCGGCGTAATGCGCCGGTGGCGGGAATCCCGGCACCTGATCGGCCAGCAGGGTGCGGAAACTGGGGCGCGACTTGATCTTGGCATACCAGTCCTTCACCGTGGCCGACCGGTTCCAGTCCACATCGCTGATGTAATCCAGGCACGACAGATGCGCGGCGGCAGTGAAATCCGCCAGCGTCATGATATCCCCCGCCAGCCAGCGGCGCTGGTCCAGAATCCATGCCATATAGTCCAGATGAAACTTGATCCGCCCGGCCCCGAACTTCACGTTCTTCGAATCCGGATAGCCCAGCTTCATCACCTTCTTGTTCACCCGCTCATACAGCAGCTTTGACGTGACCTCGGCATGGAATTTGTCGTCAAACCAGGAACAGATCCGCCGCACCTCATAGCGCACCTCCGGATCGCGCGGCATCAGCGCGGGCGTCGGAAAGGTCTCGTCCAGATATTCGCAGATCGCCTGACTTTCGCTCAGCGTCTTTTGCTCCATCTTCAGGATCGGCACCTTGCCCGCCGGGTTGCGGCGCAGGAAATCGGGGCTGGGCTCCCAATACCGCTCTTCAACCAGCTCCACCTCCAGCTTCTTTTCCGCCAGCGTCAGACGCACCTTGCGGCAGAACGGAGAGAGGGGGAAATGGTAAAGGCGGATCATGCAGCACCCGTGTAAAATTTGTGCAACTGATACAGGCCATGCACCCGGGGTTCAATGCGCAACCGCCCCCGGGGTGGCGAGGCCGGTCAGTCTGCGCCGGTTCCGCGCAGCAGGGCGGCCAGTGCCTCGGGCAGGCTGGCAAAGTCCGAAAACGCCAGCGCATGCGGCAGATCGGCCACCGGGGTCTTGCGATAGCCTTCGGTGAACAGGGCAAAGGGCACCACCGCCGCCAGCGCCGTTGCCGCATCCACCTCACTGTCACCGACATAAACGGTAGACCCCCCGCCCAAGCCCGCGATACAGGCATGCAGCGGTGCCGGATCGGGCTTGGCCACCGGCAAAGAGTCGCCGCCGATCACCACGCTGAAAAACCCCTCCAGCCCCAGATCGCGCAGCCCGGCGCGCGCCGGGGCCACAGGCTTGTTGGTACAGACCGCCATTTGATGCCCGGCCTGCTGAAACGCCGTCAGCGCCGCCACCACCCCCGGATAAGTCCGGGTCAGTGCCGAGGACGCGGCATTGTAATGGCCCAGCGTAATCCCGACCAACCGGGGATGCGCGCTTGGGTCCATCCCGCAATGCCGGATCACCCGTTCCACCAGATTGGGCAGACCAAGCCCGATAAACGAGGTCACCGTCGCCAGATCAAGCGGTGCCTTCCCCTCCCCCGCCAGCATCCGCGCGACAGCGGCATGGATGTCAGGCGCGGAATCGACCAGCGTGCCGTCCAGATCGAACACCAGATGCGTGCGGCTCACCGTGCCGCCTCTGCCGCAGCGCGGATGGCGCGGATGTTGTCGCCATAGGGCGCCGGGTTGCCCACCGATCCGCCCTTGAACACCGCCGACCCCGCCACCAGCACATCGGCCCCCGCCGCCGCCACCAAAGGCGCAGTCTCCACCGTCACCCCGCCGTCAATCTCGATATGCACCGGACGGTCGCCGATCATGGCGCGCAAGCGGCGCACCTTCTCCACCTGGCTGTGAATGAACTTCTGCCCGCCAAAACCGGGGTTCACCGTCATCACACAGACCAGATCCACCATATCCAGCAGATAGGCCACATCCTCGATTCCGGTGCCGGGGTTGATTGCCAGCCCCGCCTTGGCCCCGGCCCCGCGAATGGCCTGCAGCGTGCGGTGAATATGCGGCCCGGCTTCCAGATGCGCAGTGATCACATCCGCCCCGGCCTGCGCAAAGGCCTCGATATACGGATCGACCGGCGCAATCATCAGGTGCACATCCATCACCCCCTTGATGTGCGGGCGGATCGCGGCACAGGTCGCGGGCCCAAAGGTGATGTTGGGCACGAAATGCCCGTCCATCACATCCACATGCACCCAGTCACAACCCTGCGCCTCGATCGCCGCGCACTCCGCCCCAAAATTCGCGAAATCGGCGGCCAGAATCGACGGCGCGATCTTGATGTTGCGGTCAAATGTCATCTGCATTCTCCTATCAGCCCGTTCAAACTCGCAACCGCTGCCCCCGTCAATGGGGTGATCGACGCGCCCCGGCCTTTGCCCGCAGGCGCTCACCTGAAACACCCGTCCCGCCCATCCGCCGCAATCGTCTCGGCCCCCGCCATGATCGACCGCGTCCGGTTGCGCACGAAATTCGACGGGTTCGACGCCGACCGCGCCTTTGGGTCCGGCAGGATCGCCGCCAGCCGCGCCGCCTGCAGCGCGCTCAAGGACCGCGCATCGACACCGAAATAATGCTCCGCCGCCGCCTGCACCCCGAACACACCCTCGTCGAACTCTGCAACGTTCAGGTAAACCTCCAAAATCCGTTCCTTCGACCAGATCAGCTCCACCGCCGGGGTCAGAACCCCCTCCATCGCCTTGCGCAGCCACGACCGGCCGTGCCACAGGAACACGTTCTTCACCACCTGCTGGCTGATGGTCGATGCCCCCCGACTGCCACCTTCCGCCACTGCCGCGCGGATGGCGTTCATGTCGAACCCCCAGTGCAGGCAGAAGTTCGCATCCTCCGCCGCCACCGCCGACCGGCCCATCACCGGTGCGATATTGTCAAACGCCACCCAGTCCCGCTGCAATCCACCCACCCGGGCCGATTCCTGCAACTGGTAGATATTGACCGGCGGGTTGAGGAAGGAAAACAGCAGCACCAGCACCGCAAAAAACCCGGCCACCCCCAGCACGCCCCGCACCGCCCAGCGCAGCACGCGCCTGCGCAGCGCGCGGGCGGGCACCAGCAGCGGCGCGGCATCAGTGCCCTTGCGGGATTTTCGGGGTGAACTGGCCATACCCCGTTAGGCCTCAAGCGGCGCGCGGGGTCAAGACGCGACGCGCCAAAGAAAAGGGCCCCGCGCGGGACCCTTTGTTATCTTGCGCCGGACCTTACTCTGCCGGAACCTTCACCGCCTCGTCGCTCAGCGGGTGGGGCAGATGCACCAGCATTTCTGTCGGGCAGACCTGCAGGAAATTGGCCCGCTCCGCCTCCCAGTCCGACAGGATCGCGGCTGCCTTGCGGCTGCCGGTTTCGCGCGCATGCGCCTCGATCAGACTGCGCAACTGCCGGTCCCAATGCGGATGGCTGACAGCACAGGTGACCAGCGATTCCATGTTGATGAAATCTTCCGCCACGTCGTCCGGGTCATACAGATAGGCCATGCCCCCGGTCATCCCGGCACCAAAGTTCGCGCCGATCCGGCCCAGAATCACCGCGATGCCGCCGGTCATGTATTCACACCCGTTCGACCCACAGCCTTCGACCACCACATTCGCACCCGAATTGCGCACGGCAAACCGCTCTCCGGCCCGACCGCTGGCAAACAGATAGCCATCGGTTGCGCCATACAGCACCGTGTTGCCGATGATGGTGTTTTCCGACGCCTCCAGCGGCGACGACATCACCGGCCGCACCACGATGGTGCCCCCCGACAACCCCTTGCCAACATAGTCATTGGCGTCGCCCATCACCTCCAGCTTCAACCCGCGCGCGGCAAAGGCGCCCAGCGACTGCCCCGCATTGCCGGTCAGCTTCACCGTCAGGTGGTCGGGCTGCAAGCTGTTGCGCATGCCGAACTTGCGCACGATATGGCTGCTGGCCCGCGTGCCTATGGTGCGGTGGGTGTTCCTCACCGCATAAGACAGCTGCATCTTCTCGCCCTCTTCAAAGAAGCGGGCACCGTCGCGGATGATCTCGGCGTCCAGCGTATCGGGCACCGCATTGCGTGGCTTGGACCGGTCATAGGTGATCCGGTTCGCCCCATCGACGGTAATCAGCAGGGGGTTCAGGTCCAGATCATCCAGATGCGCCGCACCCCGGCTGACCTGCGTCAGCAGATCCGCCCGCCCGATGATCTCGTCCAAAGACCGCGCGCCGATCCCGGCCAGCAGTTCGCGCACTTCCTGCGCGTAGAAGGTGATCAGGTTCACCACCTTGTCCGCCGTGCCGGTGAACTTGCGGCGCAACTCCTCGTTCTGGGTGCAGACCCCCACCGGGCAGGTGTTGGACTGGCACTGCCGCACCATGATGCAGCCCATCGCGATCAACGCGGCGGTGCCGATGCCGTACTCCTCGGCCCCCATCATCGCCGCCATCACCACATCACGCCCCGTGCGCAACCCACCATCGGTGCGCAGCGTCACCCGGTCGCGCAGGTTGTTCATCGACAGCACCTGATGCGCTTCCGTCAGCCCCATCTCCCACGGCAGGCCGGCATATTTGATCGACGTGCCGGGACTGGCCCCGGTGCCGCCATTGTGGCCCGAGATCAGGATGATATCGGCCTTGGCCTTCGCCACGCCCGCCGCAATCGTGCCCACGCCCGACGACGACACCAGCTTCACCGTCACCTTGGCGCGCGGGTTGATCTGCTTCAGGTCATAGATCAGCTGCGCAAGGTCTTCGATGGAATAGATATCGTGGTGCGGCGGGGGCGAAATCAGTGTCACCCCCTTGGTGCTGTGCCGCAGCCGCGCAATCAGCTCGGTCACCTTCATCCCCGGCAGCTGGCCGCCCTCACCGGGCTTGGCCCCCTGCGCCACCTTGATTTCCAACTCCTCGCAGGCGTTCAGATACTCCGCCGTCACACCAAAGCGCCCCGACGCCACCTGCTTGATCTTGGCGCTTGGGTTGTCGCCATTCGCCTCGGGCAGGAAATGGGCCGGGTCTTCGCCGCCTTCGCCAGAGTCAGACTTCGCCCCGATCCGGTTCATCGCCACGTTCAGCGTCTTGTGCGCCTCCGGGCCCAATGCCCCAAGGCTCATGCCCGGCGTGACAAACCGCTTGCGGATCGAAGTGATAGATTCCACCTCCTCAATCGGCACCGGCTTGCCCAAAGGCTTGATGTCCAACAGGTCACGAATATGGATCGGCGGGTTGGCCCGCATCGCCGCCGTGTACTGCTTCCAGATGTCAAAGCTGGCCCGGTCGCAGGCCGCTTGCAGCATATGCATGGTCTGCGCTTCCCAAGCGTGCTTTTCACCCGATCGCCGCGCCTTGTAGAACCCGCCAATCGGCAGCACATCCGCCCCGCCCAGCCAGCCCTTGGCGTGTACCTCTTCCAGCTTCTGCTCGATGCCGGTCAGGCCGATGCCCGAAATCCGGCTGTGCATGCCGGGGAAATACTCGGCCACCATGGCGCGGCTCAGCCCCACCGCCTCAAAGTTCAACCCGCCGCGATAGCTGGAGATCACCGAAATCCCCATCTTCGACATGATCTTCAAGAGGCCACCGTTGATCGCGTCACGATACCGCCGCATGGCATCGGTCAGACTGCCATCCAGCAGCCCCCGGCTGATCCGGTCGGCAATGCTGTCCTGCGCAAGGTAGGCGTTCACCGTGGTCGCCCCGCAACCAATCAACACCGCAAAGTAATGCGGGTCGATACATTCGGCAGACCGCACGTTGACCGAACAGAAGGTCCGCAGCCCCTTGCGCGTCAGCCAGCTGTGCACCGCTGATGTGGCCAGAATCATCGGCATCGGCACCTTGTCTGCGCCCTGATGCTCATCGCTCAGCACCAGATGGCTGGCCCCCGAGCGCACGGCATCTTCTGCCTCGGCCCGGATGCGTTCCAGCCCCTGCCGCAGATCGTCAAGCCCCGCCGTCACCGGGAAGGTACAGTCGATATAGGCCACTTGTTCGCCGAAATGCCGGCACATCACGTCGAATTCCGAATTGGCGATGAACGGGCTTTCCAGAACCAGAATCTCGGTCTGGCTGGAGTTTTCGTCCAGCACGTTCTTCAGGTTGCCAAACCGCGTCTTCAAACTCATCACCCGGCTTTCACGAAGTGAGTCAATCGGCGGGTTTGTCACCTGAGAAAAGTTCTGCCGGAAGAAATGCGACAGCGGGCGGTAGATGCTCGACAGCACCGCCGCAGGCGTATCATCGCCCATGGATGCGATCATTTCCTTGCCGTCTTCGGCCATCGGAGCCAGAACCTGCTCCAGCTCTTCCACCGTGAAACCGGCGGCAATCTGGCGGCGGCGTAGATCGGCACCTTCGAACTGCGCGCGTTCGGGCACATCATGCAGCAGGCTGTTCAGGTCGATGACCTTTTCGATCCACTCGCCATAAGGGTTTGACGCCGCGAGTTTGTCCTTCATCTGCGCGTCGTGATAGAGCTTGCCCTCGGCCATATCGACCGCAATCATCTGTCCCGGTCCCAGCGCGCCCTTTTCGCGGATGGTGGATTCGTCCACCGGCACCATCCCCGCCTCGGACCCGGCGATCAGCAAGCCGTCACCCGTGACCACATAGCGCATGGGGCGCAAGCCGTTGCGGTCAAGCCCGCCACAAACCCAGCGGCCATCGGTCATCGCCAGCGCCGCAGGCCCGTCCCAAGGCTCCATCACCGCATTGCAATAGGCATACATATCGGCCCAGGCTTTCGGCATGTCGGTCGTGGTCTTGCTCCACGCCTCGGGCACCAGCATGGTCTTCGCCATCGGGGCCGACCGGCCCGACCGCACCATCACCTCGAACACCGCATCCAGCGCGCCGGAATCCGACGTGCCCGACGGGATGATCGGCTTGATATCCTCCGCCGCGTCGCCAAAGTTGTTCGACGCCATGCGGATTTCATGGCTTTTCATCCAGTTGACGTTGCCCTTCAGCGTGTTGATCTCGCCGTTATGGGCCAACATGCGGAACGGCTGCGCCAGCCACCACTGCGGGAAGGTATTGGTGGAATACCGCTGGTGATAAATCGCAAACGCAGACTCGAACCGGTCATCCATCAGGTCGGGGTAGAACACCGCAACCTGCTCGGCCAGCATCATGCCCTTGTAGATGATGCTGCGGCACGACAGGCTGCACAGGTACAGCCCTTGAATCTGCGCCGCCACCGCCGCCTTCTCGATCCGACGGCGGATGATATACAGCTCGCGCTCGAACTGTTCCTGATCGATGTCCTTTTCACAGCGGATCAGAATCTGCTCAATCTCGGGGCGCGTCGCATTGGCCTTGTCGCCCAGCACAGACGTGTCCACCGGCACATGCCGCCAGCCATAGATATAGTGCCCCATCCGCAGCACTTCGGCCTCAACAATGGTGCGGCAACGCTCCTGCGCGCCAAAGTCGGTGCGCGGCAAAAACACCTGCCCCACGGCGACCAGCTTGTTGATGTCCGGCTCGTGCCCGGTGCGGCGGATCACGTCGTAGAAAAACTTGACCGGGATCTGCACATGAATGCCCGCGCCGTCGCCGGTCTTGCCATCGGCATCCACAGCACCCCGGTGCCAGATGGCCTTCAGCGCATCAATCCCCGACTGCACCACCTTGCGGCTGGGCTTGCCAGAAATCGCCACCACCAGACCGACACCGCAGGACGAATGCTCGTCATCGGCCTTGTACAGCCCGTTGGCGTCCATCCAGGCGCGCTTTTCCTCTTCGGCCTTTACCCAGGCGTCGTCATAGATGGTCATGGCTGGAATCCTTCTGGCTGGGGACGGCACGTGTCATCAAGGGGTCGCAATCGAACAAAGGCTCTGTCGCTTCAAATCCGGGTTCGCCGGGGAACATGAACTCCACCGGGCTGCCGTCCGTCGGCAGGAAGTCCCCGTCCGGGCCGCGCCATTCCGACGGGCCGGAAAAGAACATCCGCATCTCGGGGTGAATGTATTCGCGGCCGCGCGATTGGCGCAGGACCACACCGGTCTGGTCGGTTTCGGTAAATTCGAACTGGGTTTCCTTCAGCGTCACGCCGTCAATCGTCACGCTCCGTCCGGTCAGCGTGTCAAAGCCGTTGACCCGCGTGCGCTCGCCATTGTCGCGGCTCAGATTGAACTGGAACGTATCGGTGCCGCTGGACAACAACTCGCTGAACGATGCCGGGTCCACCGGGTCGGCATCGAGGGTCTGGCGCACCACACCGTCTCCCAGATCATAGCTTTCGATCCATTCGGCCTCATGGTTGATCCGGCTAAGGAAGAACGGCCCCTGCTGGTCAAAATCGGCACGCCATTTGTCACCGGCGGGATCGGCGCTGCACGTGTAGTGGTTCGACACCCGGCACTGCCGCGACTGCACGGTCAAATAGGTGGTGCAGCCCTCGGGCGGGCTGAATGCCCCGGCAACGGCAGGGGCGGGCAGCAGGGCTGCAACGATCAGCATCTGTTTCAACATCAACCCTGTCCTCCGATCAGGTCAGCCTTGCTGACCTGCGCCCGATATCCCGCCTGCACACCTTACCCTACGTCCGCCATACGTTTGCCATACGCACATCAGACGCCGGCCATACCCGTTATTCCGCAGCCACAGCGCCGGTCTGCGCCAGATATCCGATGATCGCATCCGCCGCCTCGCGCCCGTCACGAATGGCCCAGACCACCAAGGACGCCCCGCGGACAATGTCGCCCGCCGCATAAACGCCGGGCAGGCTGGTCGCATGGGTGCGGAAATCGGCCTTGATCGTGCCCCAGCGGGTCACCGCCAGATCGGGCACGCCCCACAGTGTGGGGATCTCTTCGGGTTCAAAGCCCAGCGCCTGAACCACCAGATCGGCGCCCTCCACATAGTCGGCACCCTCAATCAGTTCCGGCATCTGGCGACCCGTCGAATCCGGCTGCCCAAGGCGCATTTTCTGCACCATCACGCCGTCGACCGCATCCCCGGCGGTAAAGCCCTTCGGCGCAGAAAGCCAAACAAACTCAACGCCTTCTTCCTCGGCATTCTGCACTTCGCGCTGGCTGCCCGGCATGTTCGCCCGGTCGCGGCGGTACAGGCATTTGACCGAAGTCGCGCCCTGACGAATGGCCGTGCGCACACAATCCATCGCCGTGTCGCCACCACCGATCACCACCACCCGCTTGCCTTCCGCATTCAGCTCGCCCGAGTCGAACTCTGGCACATCGTCGCCAAAGCTCTTGCGGTTGCTGGCGGTCAGGTAATCCAGCGCCCGCACCACACCGCGCGCGCCCACGCCGGGCGCCTCGATGTCGCGCGATTTGTAAACGCCGGTGGCGATCAGCACCGCATCATGCTGGCCGCGGATCGCGTCAAAGCTGATATCGACGCCCACCGAACAGTTCAGCACGAACTGCACGCCCCCCAGCTCAAGCTGTTCAATCCGTTGCATCACAACGGGTTTTTCCAGCTTGAACCCCGGAATCCCATAGGTCATCAACCCGCCCGCGCGGTCATAGCGGTCATAGACCGTCACCTGATAGCCCTGGCGGCGCAGCACATCGGCGGCGGCAAGCCCCCCCGGCCCGGCCCCGATGATGGCAACGCTTTCGCCGCGTTCAACTGCGGGCTTGATCGGCTTCACCCAGCCGTTTTCCCAAGCCATATCGGTGATGTATTTCTCAACCGACCCGATGGTCACCGTCCCATGGCCCGACTGTTCGATCACGCAATTGCCTTCGCACAGCCGGTCCTGCGGGCAGATGCGGCCGCAGATCTCGGGAAAGGTATTGGTGGCCTGGCTCAGCTCATAGGCTTCCTGCAACCGGCCTTCGGCCGTCAGCCGCAGCCAGTCGGGGATATTGTTGTGCAGCGGGCAATGCGACTGGCAATAGGGCACGCCACACTGGCTGCACCGCGCGGCCTGTTCGGCGGCCTTCTCGGTCGCGAACTCGCGGTAAATCTCATGGAAGTCCTGATTGCGTAACGTAGCCGGGCGCTTTTCGGGCGTCTCTTTGGCGACGGTCACGAATCTTAGCATTTTCTGCGTGGCCAAGGCTGCGTCTCCCATGCGGATATCGGGTTCGCTTTCATAGCCAACCCCCAAAGGGAATAAAAGTCAGCAGTGCTGACCTTATTTGCGCTTTTTTAGACCTTTGGTCAGCTGTGTTGATATTTTCTTGGCAAAATAGGTCAGCACACAGTACCTATGTCCCTATGCACCCGCCGAAAGCGCAATCACAGCAATGGTTCCGACAATGATTCGCCACCAGCCGAACACCGCATAACCATGCCGCCCAACAAACCCGAGCACCGCCCGCACCACAAGCACGGCAGAGACAAAGGCCACGGCAAAACCCACGGCGATATCGGCCATTGCCGAAAAATCCAGCAAATCACGGGATTTGAACAGGTCATAAGCAACCGCAGCCCCCATGGTCGGCAGGCTGAGCAGAAACGAAAACTCTGCCGCCGCCCGTTTTTCAACGCCCAGCATCAAGGCCCCTACAATCGTGGCCCCAGACCGCGACACCCCTGGAATCATTGCGACACATTGGCAGATCCCGATCACAAGCGCCTTGCGCAAAGGCAGCCCAGTCGCATCAAAATGCACCGGCGGCGGGGCAATCCGGTCAATCATCAGCAGGATAACCCCGCCAACAATCAGCATCACCGCGATCAGCATCGGCGTGTCAAACAGCACCGTCTTGATGAAATCATGCGCCAGCAACCCAATGAACACCGCCGGCAGAAATGCGATCAGCAAGGACAGCAGGGACCGCATCGCCGCCGGATCGGTCCGCGCCCGCAAGGCAAGCCCGGTCAGCTTGGCCGCATAAAGCGAGATCAGCGCCAGAACGGCCCCCAGCTGGATCACAACTTCAAACGTGTTTCCGGGGCTGTCAAAGCCAAGGAAATGGCCCGCCAGCAACAGATGCCCGGTCGATGACACCGGGATGAATTCGGTCAGGCCTTCAAGAAGACCAAGAACTGCCGCAAGAAAGATATTGTCCACAAAATCAGGCCTTTTTCAGGTTCTTCGCCGAATTCTTGATCGCGGCATACTGGCCCGAGGGGCGGTAGCGCCACAAATATTCAGGCAGGACCGAGTCGATAGAGGTGGGGGTAATGCCAAGCTGGGCAAAACCCATGGCACCATCCGCCACCACATTGTCGCGCGCAAGGTTGCGGACCTGATCACGGGTCAGCGTCTTGTTCTCAAACAGGCCCACTGTCAGCGTTTGCAGCAGATCGAACGCGCCACCCATCAGGCGCGCCACAAAAAACGGCACATTCACAATCAGACGGCGGCGCTGGACCACGGCCAGCATCTTCTGCATCAGCTCGCGGAAGCTGGCCACATCGGGCCCGCCAAGCTCATACACGCCGGGTGCTGCCTGCCCATTTGCAGCCAGCACAGCGGCCTGCGCCACATCATCCACATAAACCGGCTGAAAGCGCGTGTCCGCCCCCACAACCGGCAGCACCGGCGACAGTGTGGACATACCGGCAAAGCGGTTGAAGAACTGATCCTCGGTGCCAAAAATCACCGACGGGCGCAGAATGACGGCCGTCGGATAGGCGGCCAGAACCGCCGCCTCGCCTTCGGCCTTGCTGCGGGCGTATTCACTGTCGCTGGCGGGGTCGGCCCCGATCGCCGACATCTGCACCAGATGCGGCACAGCAAGTTCGGTGGCAATCCGGGCCACCCGCGCAGCCCCCTGTGCCTGCACCGAGTCGAAGGTATTCTTGCCCGACCGGTTCAAAATTCCCACACAGTTGATCACCGCATCTGCGCCGGTCATCACCGCGCGCACGCTGGCATCATCCCGGATATTGCACAGCACAGGTTCCACCTGACCGGGCACCCCATAGGGCCGGACGAACAGCGCATCATTGGGGCGGCGCACCGCGACCCGGACGCGCCAGCCATCCTTGGCCATGCGCCTTGCAATGTAACGGCCCACAAAACCCGAACCGCCATAGATGGTGACAAGCTTGCCCATGCGCAGGACCCCTTTCGGCCAGACGAAATCTGAAACTTCCATAGCTTTCACGCCCTCTGCGGGCAAGATGAAAGGCCGCCGCACCCATTCTGCGAATTTTGAAAATCCTTGCATCCGCCCCGTTGACACCCCCGCATTGGCCGCATAGAAGCCGCCTACACCATCGCCCAGATGGCGGAATTGGTAGACGCACTGGTTTCAGGTACCAGCGCTGCAAGGCGTGGAGGTTCGAGTCCTCTTCTGGGCACCAAATTCAAAACGGCCGTCCTTCGGGACGGCCGTTTTCATTTGACCCGCCGTTTTCATTTGACCCATAGCCTGCTAGAGCGGCACATCTTCTTGAAAAAGGGTCCCTCCGTGACGATTCACCTGCACCAGAATGACCTGCCCGATGGCCTTTCCCTTGGCCCCGTGGTGGCAATTGATACGGAAACCATGGGTCTTGACCCCCGCCGCGACCGTTTGTGCGTGGTGCAGCTGTCTGACGGCGCCGGCGATGCGCATCTGGTGCAGATCGCCCTTGGCCAGACCAGTGCGCCAAACCTCGAACGCCTGCTGACCGACCCTGACACCCTGAAGCTGTTCCACTTCGGGCGATTCGACGTGGCCGCGCTCAAAAAGGCTTTCGGCGTCACGACCCAGCCGGTCTGGTGCACCAAGATCGCCTCAAGGCTGATCCGAACCTTTACCGACCGCCATGGGCTGAAATATCTGCTGCTGGAACTGGTTGGTGTGGACGTGTCAAAGCAACAGCAGACCAGCGACTGGGGTGCCGAAACCCTGACCGATGCGCAAAAGGATTATGCGGCGTCAGATGTCCTCTACCTGCACGCCCTCAAGGCCGAGCTTGAAAAGCGGCTGGCCCGCGAAGGCCGCACCGACCTGGCGAACCGGCTGTTTGCCTTTCTGCCAACCCGGGCGGAACTGGATCTGATGGGCTGGGACGAGCCCAATGACATCTTCCATCACTAGGCGGCGGGCCGCCGAGGGCAGGACGGGGCAGGTTGGTCTTATCCTTCGCGCCCTGTACCCTTTGGCAAACACGGGCTGCGCCAGATGATGCAAGCAGATTTTCACACGCGGTTGATCGGCTGGCTCAAGGTGATCCTGCCGCTCTTGGCGCTTGTGATCCTGTCGACCTTGTTTCTGGTGGCGCGGACCATCAACCCTGACGATGCCCTTCCCTATGCCGATGTCGATGTGGAAGAGCGCCTGCGCGAACCCCGGATGACCGCACCGACATATGCCGGGCTGACCAGCGACGGTGCCGCCCTGACCATCAGCGCGGATGAAGCCCGGCCGGCGGCGGCTGATGGCGCAGGGGCCAGTGCAAGCGCGCTGAACGGGCTGCTCGAAACACCCGATGGCGGCTCAACCCAGCTGGTGGCCGGCGCAGGCCGGGTGGACCCTGCGGCGCGACAGATCCTGTTGTCGGACGGGGTGACGGTGATATCCTCGACCGGATGGACAATCGTGGGCGACCGACTGACCGCTGATATGGACACCACAGACATAGCGCTGCCCGACCCAGTCACCGCCACCGGTCCGGCGGGGGTGGTCACCGCCGACACAATGCGCCTGACCCAGGATGGCACACGCAATGGTGCCTATCTTCTGGTTTTCAACGGGACGGTAAAGCTGATATACCAGCCGGTAAATTGACCAGATGATCCATTATTGCAGGCATCCCATGATCCATTTCTTGCGCGCCCTTGGTCTTTTGGCCATCCTTTCCGGCCCGGCCACCGCGCAACAGGCCGACATCCGCTTTGGCGGCCTGCAACAGGACACCACCTTGCCGGTTGAGGTCACGTCAGACTCGCTGTCGGTGGATCAGGCCAGCGGGGCGGCGGTGTTCACCGGCAATGTCACGGCAAAACAGGGCGAAATGCGCCTGACCGCCGGAACGATCCGGGTGGAATACGCCGAAGGCAACCAGGGCATCGACAAGCTGATCGCCAGTGACGGGGTCACGCTGGTCAGCCCGACCGACGCCGCCGAAGCGACCGAGGCGGTCTATACCATCGCAAGCGGCAATGTGGTGATGACGGGCAATGTCTTGCTGACCCAGGGCGGTGCCGCAATTTCCGGCGAAAGGCTGACCGTCAACCTGACGGACGGGACCGGCACCATGACTGGACAGGTGAGGACGATTTTCACCCCGGGTGGTGCCCCTTGACCCCCACCCCATCCCTGTCCGTGACCACCGGCAGCGCAGGTCTGGTGATCCGCTCCCTGCGCAAAAGCTACAAGAAGCGCCCCGTGATCCGGGATGTATCGATGCATCTGAACCGGGGCGAGGTTGTGGCCCTGCTGGGACCGAACGGCTCGGGCAAGACCACCTGCTTTTATGCCATTGCCGGGCTGGTCACCCCAGAAGGCGGGCAGGTCATTATCGACGGCAAGGATGTGACCGCCCTGCCGATGTATCGCCGCGCCCGGCTCGGCATCGGTTATCTGCCGCAAGAGGTCAGCATTTTCCGGGGGCTGTCGGTCGAAGACAACATCCTTGCCGTGCTGGAAATCACCGATCTGGACCGGCACAAGCAACGCGAACGGCTGGAAGAGCTGCTGTCGGAATTTTCCATCACCCACCTGCGCCGTGCGCCTGCCTTGGCGCTGTCGGGGGGCGAACGCCGGCGCGTGGAAATCGCGCGCTGTCTGGCGGCCAACCCGAAATATCTGCTGCTCGACGAACCCTTTGCCGGGGTCGACCCGATTGCGGTGGGCGAAATCCGCAGCCTTGTGCATGATCTGAAATCGCGCGGCATCGGCGTGCTGATCACCGACCATAACGTCCGGGAAACGCTGGAAATTGTGGACCGCGCCTATATCCTGCACGACGGCCATGTGCTGATGAGCGGCACCACGGATGAGGTGGTGCGCGATGAAACCGTGCGCCGGGTCTATCTGGGGCAAAATTTCCGCATTTCCTGACTGTCATCAGATGACAGTCTGATGACGATTCGGTTGACAAGTCCGGTCTGCCTGTCGCCAAATACACGGGATGCGTGCAACAACCCGCCCTGTGCCAGACCTGCCCCGCGGCCGCCTTCCGGCCCCGCCACCTTGCAGATGCGCCGCGCGTCCCCATGTCAAAGAGAGAAGACCTTTGGTGCCGCGCACCCTGCCCGGAGCCAGAGCAAGAAGCCCCGCGGAGGAGACATAATGCGTTATCAGATCAGTGGAAAACAGATCGACGTCGGCGAAGCCCTTCAGACCCATGTAAAGTCCGAACTTGGCGAGGTGGTCGAGAAATACGCCCAGCGACCCACCGAGGCTGTCATCGTCTTTTCCCGCGTGGCGCACGAATATGTGTGCGAAACCGTGATCCATCTGTCCACCGGGCTGACCGCACAGGCCAAGGGCCATGCGACGGAAATCTACGCAGCCTTCGAATCCTGCCGCGAAAAGATGGACAAGCAGCTGCGGCGCTACAAACGCCGGATTCGCAACCACCATTCTGCCCGTACGACACCTGTTGAATTCGGCGGGGCATCCTCGTATATCCTCGCCCCAACCGAGGACGCCGAGGATGTGGAGCCTGACAGCCTTCAGCCCATCGTGATCGCCGAGATGGAGACGAAGATCCCTTCGATCACCGTCGGCGAAGCCGTGATGCAGCTGGAACTCAATGGCAACCGGATGCTTGTCTTCCGCAACGAAGGGCACGGTGGGGTGAATGTGGTCTATCGCCGCGACGACGGCAATATAGGCTGGATCGACCCGCGCAACAGCAAGTAAGGGCAGCGCAACGGCTGTTCGGGAACACGACCGTCCATGGATCTAGCAAAGCTAATTACGCCCGGCGCCGTTCGCGTCGTCGGGCAGATCACCAGCAAAAAGCGTCTTTTCCAGGAATTGGGAGAGATGGTCGCCTCAAGCTACAGGCTCACGGCGGGCGTTGCGGTGGACGGATTGCAGGAACGCGAAAGCCTTGGCCCCACCGGTGTGGGCCATGGCATCGCCCTGCCCCATGCGCGGCTGCAGGATCTTGACCGTATCGTGGGCGTGTTCATCCGGCTGGAAAAACCGCTGGATTACGACAGCGTGGATCGCCAGCCGGTCGACCTGATCTTCGGCCTGTTCGCGCCCAAGGATTCCGGGGTCGACCACCTCAAGGCACTGGCGCTGGTCAGCCGCACCATGCGCGACCAGAACGTGGTGGCCAAACTGCGCGCCAACAGCGACCCGGCCAAGCTGCACGCCATCCTGACCGAATCCCGCACCCCGCAAGCGGCCTGACGGCTGCAGGGGCCGCGCCTGTGTCATTTTCGACGGCGACGGCGTGCTGGCCATAGCGCTGGCGGCGCGCGGGGTCATCATCGACCTGCCTTATGTCGCGCGCCACTTTCTGGGGCGCGGCTATCCGGTGGTGATGGCGCAGATCCGGGCCGGGCCCGGTCTGGACCTGCCCCCAGGCTGTGAAGACGATGACCGCGCAGCCCGATGTACTTGTACCGCAGCCCCGCCAACCTGTTGCCGCATGAGTCATCGGCAGCCCGAAAGTGACCGCGGTCGACAGGGCAGAAGCTGCAAAGCCCGGTGCCAACACCATCGGCATCCGGCCCGAACACATCAGAACCTGATCGCGCATGGTATCAACGTCAACGCCCTTGCGCCCGGCGTTGTCGATGGCGACCATTGGGACGGGGTGGATGCCTTCTTTGCGAAGCATGAGGGCAAACCCCCGGGCCAGAAAACGCGCGAAGTGGCAGGCGCCGTGCCAAAGGGGCGCATGGGCACCGCCACCGATCTGACCGGCACGGCGATTTTCCTTGCCACGCCCGAGGCGAAATGCATCGTTGCCCGGTGCTTTGGTGCCGATGGCGGAAAACGGGATGGCCTGACATGACACTTCCCCCCCAAGTCCAGATGCCCGGCTATGACCGCGCCGCACTGACCCCCGGCATCGTTCACATTGGTCTGGGCAATTTTCACCGCGCCCATATGGCGGTGTACCTTGATGACTTGATGGCCATGGGTCTGGCGCAGGACTGGGCCATTCTGGGGGCCGGTGTGCGCCCCCCCGATGCGCAGATGCGCGCGGCGCTGATGGCGCAGGACTGTCTATCCACGATCATCGAGCTGGACCCCAAGGGCCGCACCGCCCGCCGCGTCGGGGCCATGACCGGGTTCATCGAAGTACAGCCCGACAATGCAGCCCTGATCAAAGCGATGACCGATCCCGCCATCCGCATCGTCAGCCTGACGGTCACCGAGGGCGGTTATTTCATCAACGCCGCCACTGGGCAGTTCGACCCCGAAGCCGCAGAAATCCGGCACGACGCTGCACACCCCGCCACCCCGAAAACCGCCTTTGGCGCAATTCTTGCGGCACTCCGCGCGCGCAATGCGGCAGGCACCGCCCCCTTCACCGTGCTCAGCTGCGACAACCTGCCCGGCAACGGCCACGTCACGCAATCGGCCATTGTGGGCCTCGCCCGCCTGTCAGACGCAGGCTTTGCCGACTGGGTACAGGCCAATGTCGCCTTCCCCAACGGCATGGTCGACCGCATCACCCCCGCCACCGGCCCGCGTGAGCGCGCAATGGCGGCCGAGTTCGGGCTAGCGGATGACCCCGTCCCGGTCACCTGCGAGCCCTTCCGCCAGTGGGTGCTGGAAGACCGCTTCCCGCAAGGCCGCCCGCCGCTGGAACGGGTGGGTGTGACCTTCACCGATAACGTCCACGCCCATGAAGCGATGAAGATCCGCATCCTGAACGGCGGCCACGCCACCATCGCCTATCCGGGCGCGCTGATGGATGTGGACTATGTGCATGAGGCGATGGCCAACCCGCTGATCAGCGGCTTTCTGGACAAGGTGGAACGTGAGGAGATTATTCCTTACGTCGCCCCGGTGCCCGACATCGACCTCTATGCCTATTACGACACAATCCGCGCCCGCTTCAGCAACGCGCAGGTGGCCGATACCGAACGCCGCCTGTGTTTTGACGGATCGAACCGGCAGCCGAAGTTCATCATCCCCTCCCTGCGCGATGCTCTGACAGCGGGTGGCAAAATTGACGGTCTGGCGCTGGTCTCGGCCCTGTGGTGCCGTTATTGCGCAGGCACCACCGACTCTGGCGCTGTGACCCCACCGAACGATCCGGACTGGCCCCACCTGCAGCAGCTGTCCCTGACGGCCAGAACTGATCCGCCGGTCTGGATCGCGCAAAAGGCCACCTACGGCGATACCGGCGCAGACCCGCGCTTTGCCTCCGCCTTCGCCGAGGCGCTGAACGCGCTTTGGGCAGACGGCACGGCGAAGACGCTGCAGCGCTATCTTGGCGGCTGACCCCAGTCGGCAAAGCCAAAGGCCAGATAGTCCCGCGCATAAGCCTCGCGCGCGGCAGCCTCCACCTCGGCACTGTAGATGTCGCGCAGCGGCATGAAATCATGCGCGGGCGCGGGGGGCAGCGGCGGGGCAGCCTCCCCCACCTCCGCCAAAAGAAAGCTCAGCCCTGCCGTCAACCCATCTTCGCGCAGCACCATATCCGGCCCCTGAAACCCCGCAAAGCCCTGAAGAATGGCTGACTGGCTGGCCCAATGCACATCGACGCGGGCGGATGTCTGGCCCGACAGGTTCAGCCTGACCCAAGCCAGAAACCCGATGAACCCGGCCCGGTGCGCCGCCGCATCGGCATAATCCGCCCCCGGTGCGGGCAGGTCCAGCTTGTGGATCTTGCCCATCTGCTCGCGGATCTGGGCAAAATCGCCGGACAGGATCTGCGCACAAAACGCCTCATGCGCCCGCGCCACCGGATGGCGCAGCACGGTGAAGGACCGGTGTCCGGGCCGCGCCTTCTTCCACTGCCGCAGGGTCTTTTGCGTAAACCCGCCCTCAACCCCGCCAAAGCCCTGCAACCACCCCGTCACCTGCGCCACCGGCCCCCCCGGCACCGGCATATACAAAAGCCCCACACGCCGGGCGGCTACAAACTGCGGCACCATCGGTGCACGGCGCGGCTCGAAATTCGGGGTGCGCCCCAGATTGAACCGGTCCATCCGCGCCAAGCTGCGTTCCATCTCCTCCGGGTTCACAACCTTCTGGGCAATCTCTTCGGGGTTTTGCTTTTTCAGACTGGCATCCAGCCCCGCCAGGCCCTCAACCCCCAGAAAGCTGGCCAGCCCGTTCAGCACATCCAGATCGTTGATATCTTCATAATCAATGTAGAACGCCGTCTGCCCGCTGACCTGCAACGCGTGCATCAGCTGCACCTGAAACGCCTGCAACGCGGTCACATGCGCCTCGAACTCGGCCGCGTCGAACCGCACCTGCGCGGTTTTCGGGGCCTTCGCCCCGGTCAGCTTCCATTGCCCGGTCGCCTGCGCGATCTTCCAGCTGACATAGCTTTCCAACGGGTTGCGGGTCAGGATGATCTTGGCGCACAGCTTATCCTCCAGCACTGGCTGCAACACGCGCGGGTCATGGTCGTGAAAATACCGGAACCCCGCCACCCCACCCGTCTGCGCCCGCATGGTGCGGATCAGCGCCATCGGGTTCGCCTCGCGGTCGGCCATGGAAAATCCGAACAGGCTGGTCTGGTTCAGCTTGCCGATGAAATAGGGGTTGAACACCTCGCCATGGCACACCACCCCCGGCATCGCGTTCAGGTTGGCCTCAAGAAAATTCGACCCGGTCCGCATTTCCGCAAACATGACAAAGCTGTCGAACCGCCTGCCCATTTCCTTCACCAGCCCACTCACTTCACCAGATAAGGGCGCCCGCGGCGCGTCGACCGGGCCGCCGGGTCATCGCCCACCGGAAAATCGCCCATCAGCACCGGCTGCATCCCCTGATTGCGCAGGTTCTGCAGGAACTGGCCAAAGCCGGTCAGATCGGCCATGCGCGGGGCCTCGGTCAGCCGCCGCCCCTGCCGTGGGCCGATCTCGTCAATGATGGTCTGCAAAGGCTCCATCGGGTTTTCAATGAAATCGGCCAGCGACCAGACCCGCACCCGCGCCTTGGTATAGGGTCCGCGCAGGATGTTCAGAAACTCCTGCTCCACCTTCTGCAACCGCGCCGCCTCGCGCCGTATATCCCCGAAATTCTGGTTGGAATGGAACAGCGGTACCGCCCATGCGCCTGAGATGACCGAGATCTGCGCATTGCCGTCCAGCGCCACGAACCAGTTCAGATCCTGCGTATCCCCCGGCCCGAACTGAAAGCACTGCCGTTCCCCCCGCGTGTTCCAGATCAGGCTGGTCAGGAAACTTTTCGGATTGTAGTCGCGCACCTTCGCGCTGTCGCACAGCGCACCGTTGTAAACCGTCTCCCCCCCGGCGAAATGCACGCGGTCCGGCGCAAACAGATGGCCGTGCACCCGGGTTCCGCTGGCCTTTGACAGCCAGATTTCAAAATTCTCGAACACCTCGGCAAAGCCGCAGAACACCGAATACGGGCCCGCCGTGCGCCCGTTTTCGTAGTTTTCATTCGGAAACCGGCTTTGCATATACAATCCCGGTCGCCCCTTCACCCGCCGCTCCACCGCCTTGGCAAACAGCCGGTCGATCTTGCCGGGGTTCGGCTCGGCGGCGGCCTGACCAGTGCGGTCATCCGACAGGAACGTGCCATAAAGCTTCACCGCATCAGGCCAGATCTTGCGGGCGACAAAGCAGTCTGACCGGCGCAGCAACTGCAGGTGATCGTCATAAAAGATATGCGGTTTGCCCTGAAAATCGAACTTCGACAGGGTCAGCGACCGGCTTTCCACCGTGCTCGACACCTGCCGCACCAGCGTCTGGAAATAGCTTTCATCGGGAATCCAGACCTTTTGGAAATAGCGGTCAATCGCCGCCCGGTCGGGATGTTCCAAGATGGCAGACAGGGTCTGCCGCGTCAGGCACCACCACTGGCTGCCCAGATGCGGCACCAGTTCCGCCGGGATCTTGCGGCGGAACCCCACCTTGCGCTGCAGTTTGACGTAGGTATCAAACCACCACTTCTGTTTGCGCCAGCTGAACGGAAACCGCAGGGTAAACCGTTCAAAATCAAGGCCACCAACAGTCCAGCCCACATCTTCGGTGGTGACGCTTTCGATGAAATCGGTCTTGGGCCGCCCCGCCAGATAGGCGCGCAACTCTTCCACCGGGCGCAGGGGCAGGCACGAACCAGAGGCCAGAAACACATGCCGCACCTGCGCAAAGTCGCGCAGCATGACCGTCGCCGCTTCCTGACTGGCGGCCACAATGCCCCAGGTGCCCCATTCGCAGGCGTGACGACCCGAAAACCGCACATTGGACAGATCGGCCAGATCGGCGACCAGCTGGGCGTAGGGCTTGGCCGCCACCCGCCGGTCCACATGAATGACAACCGGACACTCGCGCTCGGCCCAATGCCGCGCGACCTGCGCGGCACGGTCCAGCGCCGTATGGCACAGCATCACAAAGCCGACCGTCATGCCCAGTTCCCCTTGGACATCAGACCCAGAATCTCCAGCTGACGCCAGTTGATATATTTCTCACTCCACTTGCACCACATCTCGGGGTGGCTGGACAGGCCCTTCAGGTAGGCCTTGTATTCCGCACTGGCCGCATAATGCTGGCTGCGCATCAACTCTTCCTCGGCCTTGGCGGCAAAGGTGTCCAGAAATTTGGCGTGCAGCAACACGCCAGACGCCTTTTCCCCACCCCATTCATCAAAGGCAAGGTTCAGCCCGCGCGGCAGCATCATATGGGTGGAACTGATATAGGCATAGGACCGGTGCCATTTCACCAAAGGGATCTTGTTCAGCGCGGGGGCGCCTTTGGGCGTGTCATCAAAGAAAATCCGGCTGCGCGGCCCGCCCTGAATCCACAGGTTGCCATAGGCCGGGTTGCGGCTGATCTGATAATTGCCAGAGTCGAACCATTGCGCAATCTCGAACGGGTCCTGCCCTTCACGATAGGTCTGTTCGGTGATCGGCCCCTTGGGGTACATGTCCAGCAACAGCGCCGAAAATGTGCGGATCTGCGTCGTGTCCAGCCAGTCGGTCAGCGCGCGGATGGGCCTGGTTTCGCAAAACGGATAGACAAAGAACTCATCCGGGTCGACAGTCAGGCACCAGTGGCCATGGCCATAGCGGCGGAGCAGATGGCTGATCCAGTCCATCCCGAAACGGCTGTTCTTGTATCCCGCCTCAGTCCGCCACAAGGACACATCCGGCTGGTCGCGCAGAAACTCCAGCGAACCGTCGGTCGATCCGTTGTCGACCATGAAAAAATGGCTCACCCCCAGATCGCGGTAATAGCGCAGGAAATAGGGCAGCCTGATCTTTTCATTGCGCAAGGTGGTAAAGGCAAAGATCGCAGTCTCGGCCTGCCCGGCCGACCGGTCCGCCACCAGCGTCAGATCGCGGCTGCTGGCCCATGCCCGAAAGAGCAGGCGCCTGCGATGCCACCGTAGCCGGTAAGAAGACAGCATCCCCAAGACTGAAACCCGCCCCCCTGAAACCCTCGTTCCTCATCTGGCGCGATTGCGTGCATCGCACCAGCAAAATTGATACCAAAGCGCGAACAATTTTGCCGTATTGGCCGGATTATCGCAGATATGCGCCCGTCAGACCCACCCGCCGCGCGACATCAGGCCCAGCGCCTCCAGCCGCCGCCAGCTGGTCAGCTGCTCTGATGCTGCCGTGTGCAGGACCGGATCTGCCATTACGGCATCATAATACCGGTCATACAGCGTGCTGTTGGTGAAATGCTCTTTCCGGTCTTTTTCCTCGGCCGATTTGGGGATGATTTCGGGCAGGAACTTGGTGTGCAACAGCAGGCCGGAAATCCGTTCGCCCCCCCCATTCGCAAACACCGCGTTCATCCGGGGCGGCAGCAGGTCATGGGTGGAATTCACGTAAGCATAGCGCCGGTTCCAGTACACCAACGGAATCTTGTTCATCGTGGGTGCACGGCGGGGATCGTTCTGAAAGAACATCCGTGCCCTTGGGCCGCCCTTGATGGTCAGGTTTCCGGTGCGATCCTGCACCCGCAACCCGTAATTGCCCGGATCAAACCAGCGCAGCACCGTCAGCGGATCATCCCCGGCGGCGATCTGCGCCTGCGACAGCGGCCCCTCGGGATACAGGTCCAGCATCATCGCTGCCATCGCGGGCAACCCCTGATCTGCCAGCCATCCGGTCAAGGCCGGCAGATTGCGCGTCTGCCAATAGGGGTAGATCAGCAACTCATCGGCGTCCAGCGTCAGACACCAGTGTCCGTGCCCGTGGCGCATCTGCAGCCACGTCACCCAATCCAGCCCGAACCGCGCCCGCTTGTAGCTGTCCTTCGTCGTCCACAGCGACACATCGGGCTGCGCTGCCAGCAGGTCGCGCGTGCCGTCGGTGCTGTCATTGTCGACGATCAGAAAGTGGTCCACCCCCAGCTTGCGGTGATGGTCAAGAAAATGCGGCAGGCGCAGCGCCTCGTTGCGCACGGACATGAAGCACAAAATATCGTCCCGCCCGATTGCGCCACTGCGGTCCTTGACCGCCCGCAGCGCATGGCGGCTGCGAAAGGCGCGCCACAGGTTGCGCCGCCGCCGTGTCCGCAAGGCGTAGGCCCGCCAGGCCGATGACATCAAAGCCAACAGGGACTGGACAGGCCCGGTCAAACCAGGTGCCTTACTGCGCAGCTTTCTGCAACGCGACCATATCGTTCAGATAGGCCCCGAATTCATCGCGCAGATCGGGCCGTGCCAGACCAAAGGCAACCGTCGCCTGCAGGAACCCTGCCTTAGACCCGCAATCATAGCGCTGACCGCGGAAGCGATAGCCGTAAACCTTGCTCTTGCCGATTTCTTCGGCAATCGCATCGGTCAGCTGGATTTCCCCGCCCACGCCCTGCTTGATCTTGTTCAGGTTGGTCATCACCTGCGGCGACAGGATATAGCGCCCGATCACCGCAAGGTTCGATGGCGCGGTGCCTGCGGCCGGCTTTTCAACCATGCCCTTGGCCTCGACGATCGAGCCCATGTCTTCGGCAATATCCAGCACGCCATAAGACGAGGTTCTGTCCGGCGCCACTTCCATCGCGGCCACCATGTTACCGCCGGTTTCGGCATAGGCCTCGATCATCTGGGCCAGACAGGATTTTTCAGCGGCAATCACGTCATCGGGCAGCAGCACGGCAAAGGGCTCATCCCCGATCAGACGGCGCGCGCACCACACCGCATGCCCCAGCCCCTGCGGGCGGTTCTGGCGGATATAGGCAATGGCACCGCTGTCCATGTTGGTGTCTTTGAGAATTTCCAGCAAATGATCCTTGCCGGCTTTGCGCAGGGCCGATTCCAGCTCTGGCGCGACGTCAAAATAATCTTCCAGCGCCGATTTCCCGCGGCTGGTCACAAAGATGAATTCCTTGATCCCGGCGGCGCGCGCCTCGTCAATCGCGTACTGGATCAGAGGGCGATCCACCAGCGTCATGATTTCCTTGGGAATAGACTTGGTGGCCGGTAGAAAACGCGTTCCAAGACCGGCGACCGGAAACACCGCTTTGGTAACTTTTTTATGCTTCATAACACTCGCTCTTTTTTTGCCCGCCACACCTGACAGATCACTTTCTACTTATATACATCAATCGCAGGACCAAAGAATGGCAAAACTATGGTATGCCGACAAGACCGGCATCCCGACGCTTATCCCTGCAGCGTAACATCAATTTGACGCCCCTTGTTTGTGCAGTCGGACTCCGGGTGCATGGGCGATGAAAAACGGGTTTTCCCAGCCCGGTTTGCCGTAGGCCAGCACCGAATGATCATCAAGGCGCACAACATGCCCGCCCGCCCCGCGCAGCACCGCGTCACCGGCGGCCGTGTCCCATTCCATCGTCCGGCCCAGACGCGGATACAGATCCGCCTCGCCGGTCGCGACAAGGCAGAACTTCAGGCTGCTGCCCGCGCTGGTCATGTCTTTCACCCGGTAGGCCGCGATATAGGCATCGGTCGCCGCATCACGGTGCGATTTTGACGCCACCACCATCAGGGCGGCATTGTCCGGGGTGGCGACAGACAGAGCCGTCACCGGCCCCGCATGATCCTTGTCAAACGGCCCGCTTTCCTCCACTGCGCGGCCATCGGGCAGCGTATAGAACAGCCGCCCCTTGGCCGGCGCATAGACCACGCCCCGCAACGGCACGCCGTCTTCGACATAGGCGATGTTCACCGTGAAATCGCCCCGGCGCTGCACGAATTCCTTGGTGCCGTCCAGCGGGTCCACGATCAGAAAGGTGCTGGCCGTCAGCGCATGGCTATCGGCCTGCTCTTCGGTGATCAGCACCACATCCGGAAACGCCGCGCGCAGGCCAGCCGAGATGATGGCATCCGCCGCTTCATCGGCTTCCGTCACCGGGCTGGCATCGCTTTTCGACTTCACCTCGAACTCCGGACCGTCATAGACCGCCATGATCCGGTCGCCCGCCTCCAGCGCCAGGCCACGCATCACCCGTGTCAGATGGTCGAAATCCACGTCCGCCTCCGATTCTGCGCGGCACCCGGCGCAACAGTTGCTTAAAATCCAAGCTGGCTTTATCATCGCTTGCAAGGAGACAGCAAGATTTCCGTCGGTATGGCAAGGGGTTCCAGTGATAACCCCAATGAGGGCAGACATGTTCCGACCCGCAGTCAGAAAATCTTCGGCGCGCAGCGCATTTGCGATGCTGGAGCTGATTTTTCATGCCACCGTCCGGTCCGTCCGGCGGACCCATGGCAATGCGATCATCGGACTTTTGCTCAACATCCTGCAAACCGTCATCATGGTGGTGGTGTTCTACGTGATGTTCGACCTGCTGGGTCTGCGTGGCAATGCGGTGCGCGGCGACTTCCTGCTCTATGTCATGTCGGGCATTTTCATGTTCATCACCCATACCAAGGCCATGGGTGCCGTTGTCGGGTCTGATGGACCGACCTCGCCGATGATGAAACACTCGCCGATGAACCCGATCATCGCCATTGCTGCGGCGGCGCTTGGCGCGCTTTACACCCAGATCCTGTCGGCCGGTGTGGTGCTGTTCGTCTATCATGCCGCCTTTACACCCATCACCATCCACGATCCGGTCGGCGCGTTTTCCATGCTGCTGCTGGCCTGGGGCACGGGGGTGGCCATCGGTATGGTGTTCAAGGCGGCAATGCCCTGGCAACCCGAATTTTTCGGCATCTTTTCAACGGTGTATCAACGCGCCAACATGATCGCCTCGGGCAAGATGTTTGTGGCGAACGCGACGCCCACCTATATTCTGGCCTATTTCACCTGGAACCCGCTGTTCCACATCATCGATCAGGCGCGCGGCTTCATCTTCCTCAATTACAACCCGCATTACAGCTCGATCCGCTATGCCGTGACCATCATGATCATCTGTATCGTGATCGGACTGATGGGTGAATTCTACACCCGCAAACATGCATCCAGCAGTTGGGGGGCCAAGCGATGACCCGTGGGTTTCTGATCGTCCTGCTCTGCCTGTTGCCCGTGCAGGCGATGGCACAGACCTTTCCCGCCAGCTACGCCGTCACCGGCGTTGCCGCAAACGACGTGCTGAACATCCGGGCAGAGCCATCCGCAAAGGCAGAGATCGCGGGCGAGATCGGGCCCTACGCCATGAACGTCGAAGTGCTTTCCCTGTCTCCTGATGGCAAATGGGGCATGGTGGGCGCGCCAGAGGGCAATGGCTGGGTGTCGATGTCTTACCTCGACCTGACCGAGCCGGAAGATCCGCATATCGTGCAGCGGCCCCTGTCCTGCTTCGGGACCGAACCATTCTGGTCGGTCAGCCTCTCTCCGCGCGGGGCCGAGTACAATTCGCCAGACACCGGAGCCGTGCCCATGACCGTCACGCATGAGGCTGTCGCGCCCCAGGGGTTTCTGCTGCAAGTGGAAGAGGGGCCAGCGCTGAACCGCACGCTCGTCATCACCCGCGAAGGCTGCTCGGATGGCATGTCGGACCGCGCTTTCGGGTTTTCAACCCGCATGTTCACCGAAGCGCCAGACGGCAATGCCACTCTGCAGGGCTGTTGCACGCTGGATCATCGCTGAACCACGACAGGGCCGGAAAATCCGGCCCCGCCAGTTCGCAATCAGACGCTGTAGCGCAGAATGGCCGCCAGCGATCCCTTGCCGGGGATCTCGTCCTTGCGCACGGCCACAACGGTGCCGCCCGCCAGAATGACCCGCGACGCGATCTCATCGACCACGCCCAGATTTGCCGCCGTCGATTCCGTGTCAAAGGTCACGGCCCCCGTGGTTTTATCCACCGTGCCCGGAACCACCTCGTCCATATCAACCAGCAGCGTATCGACCGACCCTAACGTTGCGGCCTTCGCCACATCGGCCACATCGGTCAACGACCTGCCCTCGCCTGCCAAAGCCTCGAACCGCTCGTGCAGCGCCGCAATCTTGCGTGCCTGAACGTCGTGCAGCACAGGGCGCGCCAGTTCGGCCAGTTCCGTTGGGGTGATCCGCACCGGGCTGGTTTTGATTTCTTCGTCGGCCACATTGTCATGCGTTGTCACGGAGCGGAACATCGACAGCAGCGGATCGGTCGCCGCCAGGATCAGCGGCTCGTCGCGGCCATTCAGGAACGGGCGCAGCGCGTCATCGACCTTGCGGCAATAGGCGCGCAACAGCACGTTCTGCCCCTCCGCCCCGCCGACCCGCTTGGAATAGCTGCGCGAATTCACGTTCGACGTGCCACTGGCCGACGCCGCATCGCGTGGCATGTCCGGCACGTTCACTTCGACCGCGGGCAGATCGGCAAACACCTCGATCAGGCGCACCTCATTCTCAGCCAGCGCCAGCACAAAAGCATGGTTTTGCGACGACACCGACCGCAGCAAAGGCTTGGTGAAATAGCGGTCGCCCACCTGCACCATCTCGGTCAGATGGTTTGGCAGCCGGAAGGTGCGCAGCCGGTCGGGGCTGACGAAAATCGCCAGAGAGTTGGCCTGCTTGTTCCAGAAATCATCGTCATCCAGCAGGTCATTGATCTGTTCCGAAATCGGCCACATCGTCCGCTTGGCCGTGCCCACAGCCTCCAGCTGTGCCTCGGCATCCTTCAGCAGGTTGCCCAAGGTGATGCGTGCCTGCCCGATGTGTTGCGTTTCCGGTGTGGTCTGAATGAAGAAAGACACCAACGCATCCCCCCTCGCCGCAATCAACCTGTCGATCTGCGCCTTGGTCGGAATGTCCACATAAAGCATCAGCACGTCCTTTTTTTGAAACTGTCGTTTGACAACGCCTGAACGGTCAACCTGTTCCCTGCCCGCAGCCATTGCAGGCAACGCGCGGCAAGTGGCGCCAAAGGCAACGCATGTGAAAAATTCGCAACACTGCGCACCCTGACCCCGTTGCAGCCAAAATGCCCGCCACCTATATACAGCACGCAACGGTAACCCGGGACCAACCGGTTTCACCGCACGCTCCATGGGCAAGGGTGCCGCATCGGGCCCGCGCCACGACCATCGCCTGAAGAAAGGGATCAAAACATGGCCAAGATCATCGGTATCGACCTTGGAACTACCAACTCCTGCGTCGCCATCATGGATGGGTCGCAACCCCGCATCATCGAAAACTCCGAAGGCGCGCGCACCACGCCGTCGATCGTTGCCTTCACCGAAACCGAGCGTCTGGTCGGACAGGCTGCCAAACGGCAGGCCGTCACCAACGCCAGCAACACGATTTTCGCGGTCAAACGCCTGATCGGTCGCCGCTATGATGATCCGGCGATCCTCAAAGACCAGAAAAACATGCCCTACAAGGTCGTCAACGGCGGCAATGGCGACGCATGGGTCGAAGTGCGCGGCGAAAAATACTCGCCCAGCCAGGTCTCGGCCATCATCCTGCAAAAGATGAAGGAAACCGCCGAGTCGTATCTTGGCGAAACCGTGACCCAGGCCGTCATCACCGTTCCGGCCTACTTCAACGACGCCCAGCGTCAGGCCACCAAGGACGCGGGCAAGATCGCCGGTCTGGAAGTGCTGCGCATCATCAACGAACCGACCGCAGCCGCACTGGCCTACGGGTTGGACCGCAAGGAAACCAAAACCATCGCGGTCTATGACCTTGGTGGCGGCACGTTCGACATCACCATTCTGGAAATTGACGACGGCCTGTTCGAAGTGAAATCCACCAACGGCGATACGTTCCTTGGCGGTGAAGACTTTGACATGCGCATCGTGTCCTATCTGGCCGATGAGTTCAAAAAGGAACACGGCGTTGACCTGACGCTGGACAAAATGGCCCTCCAGCGCCTGAAGGAAGCCGCTGAAAAAGCCAAGATCGAACTGTCCTCGTCGTCGCAGACCGAAATCAACCAGCCGTTCATCTCGATGGACAAAAACACCGGCCAGCCGCTGCACCTTGTGGTCAAGCTGACCCGTGCGAAACTGGAATCGCTGGTCGATGATCTGGTCAAACGCTCGATGAAGCCATGCCAGGCCGCGCTGAAAGATGCCGGGCTGTCGGTCGGCGACATTGACGAAGTGGTTCTGGTCGGCGGCATGACCCGCATGCCCCGCGTGATCGAAGAAGTGACCAAGTTCTTCGGCAAAGAGCCGAACAAGGGCGTCAACCCTGATGAAGTCGTTGCCGCCGGTGCCGCCATTCAGGCCGGCGTTCTGCAAGGCGACGTCAAGGATGTGGTCCTTCTCGACGTGACCCCGCTGTCCTTGGGTATCGAAACCCTTGGCGGTGTGTTCACCCGTCTGATCGACCGCAACACCACGATCCCGACCAAGAAAAGCCAGATCTTCTCGACCGCCGAAGACAACCAGAACGCCGTGACGATCCGGGTATTCCAGGGCGAACGCGAGATGGCCGCCGACAACAAGATGCTGGGCCAGTTCAACCTTGAAAACATCCCGCCCGCCCCGCGCGGCATGCCGCAGATCGAGGTGACCTTCGACATCGACGCCAACGGCATCGTGTCGGTGAAAGCCAAGGACAAGGGCACCAACAAGGAACAGGCCATCACCATTCAGGCCTCGGGCGGTCTGTCGGATGAAGACATCGAAAAGATGGTCCGCGACGCCGAAGCCAATGCCGAGGCCGACAAGGAACGCCGCGAACTGGTGGAAACCCGCAATCAGGGCGAAAGCCTGCTGCACTCGACCCAGAAGTCGCTCAAAGAGCATGCAGACAAGGTTGACCCCACCACGGTCGAGGCCATCGAGCTTGCCATGCAGCCGCTTGAAGAAGCGCTGAAGGGCAATGACCCTGGCAAGATCCGCTCGGGCATCCAGAACCTGACCGAGGCCGCGATGAAGCTGGGCGAGGCGATCTACAAGGCCTCGCAGTCCGAAGGCGAAGGGGCCGATCCGGACCGTCCACGCGATGTCGACGAAGACATCGTCGATGCCGACTTCGAAGATCTGGGCGAAAACAAGCGGAAATAAGACCGCAGGAATCGGAACAGGGGGCGGTCTGGCAACAGACCGCCCCTCTCCGGTTCGGGAAAGGGGTTCCAACCCATGGCAAAACGCGATTTTTACGACGTTCTTGGCGTGCCCAAGGGCTCTTCGGCGGAAGACCTGAAAAAGGCCTACCGCTCGAAAGCCAAAGAGCTGCACCCGGATCGCAATTCAGACAATCCCAACGCCGAGGCCCAGTTCAAAGAGGTGAACGAGGCTTATGAGGTGTTGAAAGACGCCGACAAGAAAGCAGCCTACGACCGCTACGGCCACGCAGCCTTTGAAGGTGGCATGGGCGGCGGGCGTGGCGGGCACCCCGGTGCCGGTGGCAGTGGCGACTTTGGCTCGGCCTTCTCTGACGTGTTCGAAGACCTGTTCGGCGATTTCATGGGCGGGCGCGGCGGTGCTGGCGGTGGTCGCTCACGCGCGCAACGCGGCTCTGACTTGCGCTACAACCTGCGCATCTCGCTGGAAGAGGCGTTCAAGGGCATCCAGAAAACCATCAACGTCCCCACCTCGACTGCCTGTGAGGTCTGTCGCGGCACCGGGGCCGAAGGCGGGGCCGAGCCCACCACCTGCCCCACCTGCTCGGGCATGGGCAAGGTCCGCGCGCAACAGGGCTTCTTCACGGTTGAGCGTACCTGCCCCACCTGCAACGGCATGGGCCAGATCATCAAGAACCCCTGCCGCGCTTGCGGCGGGCAAGGTAGGGTGGAAAAAGAACGTGCGCTTTCCGTCAACATCCCGGCCGGGGTGGAAACCGGAACCCGCATCCGTCTGGCTGGCGAAGGCGAGGCGGGCCTGCGCGGCGGGCCGTCGGGGGATCTTTATATCTTCATCGAGGTCCGCGAACACGCCCTGTTCCAACGCGACGGCGCGCATCTGTTCTGCCGCGTGCCGGTCAGCATGACCACCGCCGCGATTGGCGGCGAGGTCGAGGTGCCCACCATCGACGGTGGCCGCAGCCGGGTGAAGGTGCCCGCCGGTGCGCAATCGGGCAAACAGCTTCGCCTGCGCGCCAAGGGCATGCCCGCCCTGCGTGGTGGCGGCATCGGCGACATGCTGATCGAACTGGCGGTGGAAACGCCGGTCAACCTGACCGCGCGGCAGAAAGAACTGCTGCGCGAGTTTGAAAAACTGTCGGAAGAAAACAACCCCGAAGGGTCGTCGTTCTTTTCCAAGGTCAAGGGCTTCTGGGACAGCATGAAAAGCTGACACCTCCACAAGCTCTGGTCTGCAAAGCCCCGCCGGAAAACCGGCGGGGTTTTTCTTTGCCCGCAGCCCGCTGCTGCGCACACGCGTCATGACGTAAGCCATACGTCAGCCATACGTGAACCAGACGCAGATCATACCGCGGATTTCCCTGCCTGGCGCAGCGCGATTAACACTTGATTCACCAACCCCTGCCACCCTCACCGCATGACACGGCATGGCTTCCAGGATGGCACCCTCCCCCTCTTCCCCCCCATTGGGGATGAGGATGAGGCCACACCAACCCCCCTGCCGCAAAAGCTGCCCTCCTACATCGCCGACCATCGCAAACGCCTGCGCGACCGCTTCATGGCCGGCGGTGGCGCGTCGATGCCTGACTATGAACTGCTGGAACTCCTGCTGTTCCGCGCCATCCCCCGGCAGGATGTCAAACCCCTCGCGCGGGTGCTGATCGACACCTTCGGCGATCTGAACCGGGTGATTTCCGCCCCGATCTCCCGGCTTTTGGGGGTCAAGGGCGTGGGTGAAGCCGTTGTTTGTGAACTGAAAATCTTTGAGGCCGTCTCTCAACGCATGATGCGGGCCCGCATCATGCACCAGCCCGTCCTCACCTCATGGGATGCACTTCTGGACTATTGCCACACCACCATGGCGCACCGCGACACCGAACAGTTCCGCATCCTGTTCCTTGACCGCAAGAACACCCTGATCGCCGATGAAGAGCAGGCCAAAGGCACCGTCGACCATGTGCCGGTCTACCCGCGCGAGGTGGTGAAACGCGCGCTGGAACTCAACGCCTCGGCGCTGATCCTGGTGCACAACCACCCCTCGGGCGACCCCACGCCCAGCCAGGCCGACATCACGATGACAAACCAGATTCTTAATGCTTGTCAGGCACTTGGGATCAGCCTGCATGACCATCTGATCATCGGCAAAAGCCGTGAGCTCAGTTTCCGTTCGGCGGGGTATCTGTGAACACCGGCTTCATCCAGACCTCGACCCGCCGGTTCAACCGCCGCCCGGCGGCAGTCTCGTCGCAGGCCATCGGCATCGACTCACCAAAGGCAATCACCTGCGGCAGATCAGCCTCGGCCACCCCAGCCCGCGCAAGCCCCGCAAGCACCCCTTCAGCCCGCGACTGGCTGAGCGCCAGGTTGGCCGCAGCCGGACCAGAACCGTCAGAAAATCCAGCCAGAACAAGGGCCTGATCGCGGAACACTCCCACCTCGATCAGCCGTGCCAGATACTCAAGGTTGTTGCGGGAATGCGCATCAAGCGCGCTCGACCCGTCCTGAAACCGGAAGGTCAGCGACAGCCGGTCCGCCCCATCCATCGCATCTGCCAGCCGCTTCAGGTCGGCCAAGGTGGTCTCTTCCCCCGCCC
Organism: Pseudotabrizicola sediminis; assembly: GCF_004745575.1. Classification (GTDB taxonomy): domain Bacteria; phylum Pseudomonadota; class Alphaproteobacteria; order Rhodobacterales; family Rhodobacteraceae; genus Pseudotabrizicola; species Pseudotabrizicola sediminis. The sequence goes on from NZ_RPEM01000006.1 coordinate 101,844, forward strand.
CCTGAATCGCGTTGATCAACCGCAGCCCGTCCCCGGTCAGCGGCTGCCTCTCCGGCTGGCGGTCAACCCACCCGGCTGCCGCCACCACCGCCTGCGCCTGCGGCGTGTCGAGAAACGTCAGAAACTCGCGCACAAACAAGGGCATACGGCGTTGCGGGGTCAGCAGGTAGATCGGCAGTGCCAGCGGGTAATCTTCCGCCTTCACCGCCAAGGCCGACGGCATCAGCGGAAAGCCGCAACTGTCGGTCAACGGCAACACCCGCGCGCCCGCCACCCCGGCCCGCACCGTCATGGCGACTCCCCAAGGATCGCGCCGCACTGCCTCCCCCAAGGTCGCTATGTCGTCATGCAACACATTGGCCGCCACATCCCGCCCCAGCCGCGCCGCCAACGCCCGCTGCAAAGCGGCATCAGCGGCCAAACCGTGCAAAATCAAAGGCATGTCCGGCCCGCCGATCTCGGCCCAGTTCGCCACCTCACCGGCCAGCACCCGCGCCAGATCGCCGGTGCTGATCTGCGGCAGCGGATTGTCGGGCGGCACAATCGGCAGCATGGCATCCAGCGCCAGGACCCGCGACCCCATGTCGGGCTCTGTCGCGGCGGCAAGGATCATCTCGGCCCGGCCCGCAAGAACGTCGTCGCGGGCCATGCCGGGCAAGGCAGCGACAAAACTGATGTCCGCCAAGGGCTTGCCGCTTTGCGGATCAGACACCACCGCGCTATAACCACCCTGTACCCCCTCGGCATAGGTCAGGCCCCGCGCTTCGGCAAAGGCCCGCATCAGCGGTGGCAGCAGCACATCCCCCACCCCCGCCAGCCCGACAATCCGCACGCGGGCCTTGGGCGCGGTCAGATCGGGGCAGCCGGGACCATCGCAGATCACCCCCGCCGCATCCACGGTCAGCAGGCCATAAACGCTGTCGATCCGGTAGAATTCACCATCATAGCCTTGCAGGGTGCCGGAAATCTCCAACCCGCCTTCCCGCGCCGAAAGGGTGATGTCCTGCGCCCCAGCCACTGCTGGGGCAAAAAATGCTGTGAAAACAGCAGCGCGCCAGAAACCTGCCCCCATAACCCCTGTGCGCCCCGCTAGTTTGCAGTGGCCAGTGTCATGTCCTCAAGCAGGTTTTTCAATACCAGAATATCGCCGACAGCGTCACAACCGGGCATGGCCAGAGTCAGATCGCTGATCTTGACCGATCCGTTGACTGCAAGAATGGCCTCGCCCAGAACCTCGCGCCCGCAGGTGCTTTGCGTGATCGCAGCTTCCAGTACGATCTCGGTCTTGGCGGCGAGGCCGAACGTGTAAACCTCAGCCTGCAAGGGTAAATCCACCGAGGCATCCCCCAGCACGGTCACTAAACCGGTCTCGCCCGTCGTGCCGCTGAAGGCAGAAGAAATGTGCCCGGGATGCCCATATCTCGCGCCGTTTTCAAAGGCATGCAGCTGAAATGCGTCTTCGGCCTGCCATTGCACCGCAAAGCGCTGAACCCCGGCAAAATCTGCCAGAGCCACCGTGTCCTGCGCCCGCTCACCATCAGCAAAGATCACGTCAACCTGAGCCACAGCCTTCAGTGCGGGAAGGCTGCTGACCAGCGCACCGCTGGCCGAGGTGCGGGCGGTGACCGTCAGGCCTGCATGGTTCAGAACCACGCGCTGGTCAGGATGGCATGGGGCAAGCAACGAAATGCCGATCGTCGCCCCCGGTTGCGGCAGCAGGTCCAGACTGACGCCGCAGTCCGGCGCCGAAGCCATGACAGGAGCGGTCATGGCCGGTGCGTCAGGCATGACGAACAGGTCAGGATCCGCCGCTGCCAGCACATCAGGCTGCGGTGCCGCGGGGGGAGCGACAGGGGGGAGCGCCGATGGGTCGACAAGAATGGTGGCAGGGGCCAGCGCACCCGGTCCCGCCGCGACCGGTCTGATATCAGACACCACGACACCCGGGCCATCCGCAGCGGCCCGACTCTCTGCCTTTTGCTGCACGAAATGCCCTGCACCAAGGGCAACAGCCCCCGTTCCGGCGATCAGTGTCAGTTTGCGCAGCAGGTTCATCGTCGTCTCCAGCCTATCCGTCAGCTGGCACCCTGCCGCGCAAAGCAGGCCAATAAGTGGCAAATTAAGGGTTTGTTAACAGACTTGGTGGCAAATCTGGGGCAACTGTCGCTGCCCCATAGGCCATGCCATGCATCTGTCAGGCCAGACGCCCGTGGCAGTGTTTGAACTTTTCACCCGATCCGCAGGGGCACAGATCGTTCCGGCTCGGGTTGCCCCAGGTGGCCGGATCCGACTCGTCAAACCCGGCGAGGCGGGGGGCCGGGGCGGCATCGGGCGCGGTTTCTACCAAGGCCGGCTCGGCCGGGGCAGCGGCGGCGCGCTGCTGGGCCAGAACCTGTGCCATCATCGCATCTTGCTCGGCTTGCGTCAGGGGGCGGATCGCGGCCAGCTTTTGCGTCACCTCCTGCCGAAGTGAGTTCAGCAGCGACTCAAACAGGGCAAAACTCTCGGTCTTGTATTCATTCAGCGGATCACGCTGGGCATAGCCCCGGAAGCCCACGACCGAGCGCAGGTGTTCCAGCGTCAGAAGATGTTCGCGCCATTTGCCGTCGATGGTCTGCAACAGCACCTGCTTTTCAATCGAGCGCATTGTGTCGACGCCAAAAGCTTCGGTCTTGTCGGCCATCGCCTTGGCGCTTGCTTCGGTCAGGCGTTCCTTGATCACGTCCTGATCAACGCCTTCTTCGGCGGCCCAGTCGGCCATCGGCATGTCAAGGTTCAGCTTTTCGCGCACCGCCAGCGTCAGCGCGTCTACTTCCCAGGCATCGGGATAGCTTTTGGGCGGCATGTGCAGATCAACCAGATCGTCGATTACCTGATTGCGCATGTCTTCGGTGATCTCGGCCACATCTTCGGCCTGCATGATCTCCAGCCGCTGGCCAAAGATCGCCTTGCGCTGGTCGTTCATCACGTCATCGAACTTCAGCAATTGCTTGCGGATGTCAAAGTTGCGGCCTTCGACCTTGGCCTGTGCCCGCTCCAGCGATTTGTTGACCCATGGGTGAACGATCGCCTCGCCCTCTTTCATCCCCAGCTTGGACAAGACGGCATCGAGCTTTTCCGAGCCGAAGATCCGCATCAGATCGTCTTCCAGCGACAGAAAGAACGACGACCGCCCCGGATCGCCCTGGCGGCCCGAGCGGCCGCGCAGCTGGTTGTCGATGCGGCGGGATTCGTGGCGTTCGGTGCCCAGTACGAACAGGCCACCGGCGGCCAGAACCTTGGCCTTTTCCTCGGCGTGTTCCGCCTCGATCCTGCTGCGCACCTCATCGGGGTTCAAATGCGGGTCGGCAGCGATGGCGGCCATGACCTGCATCTCGACGTTGCCACCCAGCTGAATGTCAGTGCCGCGCCCGGCCATGTTGGTGGCAATCGTCACCGCGCCGAAACGACCGGCATCGGCCACGATCTGCGCCTCTTGTTCATGCTGGCGGGCGTTCAGCACATTGTGCGGCACGGCAGCACCCTTTAGCAGACCCGACAGAAATTCCGACTTTTCGATGCTGGTGGTGCCGACAAGGATCGGCTGACCCTTTTCATGCGCTTCTTGGATCGACTTCACCACACCTTCATACTTTTCGCGCGCGGTGCGGTAGACCTGATCATGGTCATCCTTGCGGGCAACCGGGCGGTTGGTCGGCACTTCGACCACGCCCAGCTTGTAGATTTCCATGAATTCCTCGGCCTCGGTCGCCGCAGTACCCGTCATGCCGGCCAGTTTGTTGTACAGGCGGAAGTAGTTCTGGAAGGTCACCGAAGCCAGGGTCACGTTTTCCGGCTGGATCTGCACGCCCTCCTTCGCTTCGATCGCTTGATGCAACCCGTCCGACAGGCGGCGGCCGCGCATCATGCGGCCGGTGAATTCGTCGATCAGCATCACCTCGCCATCGCGCACGATATATTGCTGATCCTTGGTGAACAGCTTGTGGGCCCGCAGCGCCTGCGTCACGTGGTGAACGATGGTGGTGCTTTCGGGGTCATAGAGGTTCTGGCCATCGGGCAGAATACCGGCCGCACGCACCAGACCTTCGATGAATTCATTGCCCTCATCCGTGTAGGTCACGTTGCGGGTTTTCTCATCCAGCTTGAAATGCGCATCGGTCAGCTGCGGGATCAGGCCATCAACCTTCACGTACAGTTCGGACCGGTCCTGCGACGGGCCGGAAATGATCAGCGGCGTCCGTGCCTCGTCCACAAGAATGGAGTCGACCTCGTCCACGATGGCAAAGAAATGGCCGCGCTGCGCCATGTCTTCGATGCTGCCCTTCATGTTGTCGCGCAGATAGTCAAAGCCCAGCTCGTTGTTGGTGGCATAGGTGATGTCGCAGCGATAGGCCGCACGCTTTTCGGCATCAGCCTGATAGGGATAGACCACACCGGTGGTCAGACCCAGCGCGCCATAGACCTTGCTCATCCACTCGGCATCACGCTTGGCAAGATAGTCGTTGACCGTCACGATGTGCACGCCTTTGCCCGCAAGCGCGTTCAGGTAGGCGGGAAAGGTCGCCATCAGGGTCTTGCCCTCACCGGTCTTCATCTCGGCGATGTTGCCTTGGTGCAGGAAGATCCCGCCCTTCAGCTGCACATCAAACGCGCGCAGGCCAAGCGCCCGCTTTGCCCCTTCACGGCAGTTGGCAAAGGCTTCGGGCAGCAGCGCATCGAGGCTTTCGCCCGACTGCGCGCGCTTGGCCAATGCCTGCGTCTTTTCCTTCAGCCCTTCGTCGCTGAGCGCGGCGAACTCCGGCTCCAGCGCGTTGATCTGTGCGACCAGCGGACGAACCGATTTTACCTTGCGATCATTTGGCGTTCCAAAGACCTTGCGCGTTAGCGAACCCAGACCCAGCATATGTTCTCCGTGGGTATTCCTGACAGCATCGTGTGAACCAAGGGCCTTGCCCGCCCCCAATGCCTTCCATAGAAAGCCCAAGAAGGCCGGCCGGCCCCGTCGCACGCGACCCCCGCGATGTAAGGGACAGGTCCGCCATAGTCAATGTTTTGCGGGCTTTCGGCCCGATCAGGAGGGTGTGAAATGACGAAATGGACCGGGTTTCTGGCCAGCTGTGCCGTGTTGGCTGTGTTGTCGGGGCCAGCATTGGCGCAAGACACCACGGCTGATACGATTGTGGCCACGGTAAATGGCACCGATATCACCCTTGGCCACATGATCGCTCTGCGCGAAAGCTTGCCGCAGCAGTATCAGGCCCTGCCGGATGACGTGCTGTTCAGCGGCATTCTGGATCAGCTGATCCAGCAAACCGCGCTCGAGCAATCGGTGACCGACATCGCCAAGCGCGACCAGCTGGCGCTCGAAAATGACCGTCGCGGCTATATCTCGGGTGTGACGCTGCAAGAGGTGGTGGCAGGTGCCATCACGGACGAGGCACTGCAGGCCGCCTATGATGCCAAATTTGCCAATGCCACACCGGCGACCGAATACAATGCCGCTCATATCCTTGTCGACTCCGCGGAAAAGGCGGCAGAATTGAAGGCCCAGCTTGACGGCGGGGCCGACTTTGCAGAGTTGGCACGGACCAATTCCACCGATGTCGGTTCGGGGACCAATGGCGGCGATCTGGGCTGGTTTGGACCCGGAATGATGGTCAAGCCGTTTGAAGATGCCGTCATCGCCGCCGAGATTGGGCAGGTCACAGCGCCGGTGCAGTCAGATTTCGGCTTTCACCTGATCCTGGTCAAGGAAACCCGGGTTGCCGCCGCGCCCAGCCTGGATGACACCCGCGACGAGCTGGCCGCCGAGATCGAGCGCACCACGGTCGAGGCCCATATCAAGACCCTGACTGATGCGGCCGAGATTACCCGCCCCGGAGAAGGGCTTGACCCGACCCTGCTGCGTGATGCAACGCTGCTGGACAACTGATCCCAGGGGGAAGCCATGGCAAAGACCGATTGGAAGGCCGAAGCAAAGGAGCTGAAAAAGCGCCTGCGCAAGCTCAAATCTGCGGTGACCGGAACCGTCTCTGACGTCGCGGGCGATCTGCGCGAAGACGTGGCAGAGGTCGCAGGCAAGATTGGTGCAAAGCTGAAATCGGCCAAGCCCGTGTCGCCACTGGCACCGAAAGATGGCTTCCCCGCGCTTCCCGTCATTAAGGGGGTGGAATTTTCTGCCGCCGGGGCCGGAATCAAATATGCCAACCGCAAGGATGTGATGCTGATCCGCCTTGCCCCGGGAACGGCAATGGCCGGAGTATTTACCCGCTCTTCCACCCGGTCTGCTTGCGTGCGCGATTGTCAGGACAAGCTGGCGGTCAAGGCACCGGTCGGCGTGGGTGCCGCAATCATCGTGAACTCCGGCAATTCCAACGCCTTTACCGGCAAGGTCGGCGACAGGGCTGTTGCAGCTGTGACCAGTGGCGTGGCCACCGCACTCGACCTTCCGGCTGCCCGGGTCTTTTCATCCTCGACCGGCGTGATCGGCGAGCCGCTGCCGCATGACAAGATCACCGCCATTGTGCCAGATCTGATTGCCGGTCTGCGTGAAGACGGCATCGAGATGGCCGCGCAAGCGATGATGACCACCGACACTTTCCCCAAAGGTGCTGCTGCGACCGTTCAGGGCGAGGGCGGTACCATTCATATTGCGGGGATCGCCAAAGGATCAGGCATGATCGCGCCCGATATGGCGACGATGCTGGTCTACATCTTCACGGACGCAAAGATCTCGCCCACCATTTTGCAGCGCATGCTCTCGCGCAATGTGGACGCCACCTTCAATTCCATCACGGTCGACAGCGATACCTCGACCTCAGACACGCTGCTGCTGGCGGCCACTGGCCAAAGCGATGCGGCCCCCGTCAAAGGCGCGGTGGCCAAAGCGTTCGAGACGGCCCTGCAGGGCGTGATGCAGGATCTGGCCCTGCAGGTCATTCGTGACGGTGAGGGTGCCACCAAGCTGGTCGAAATCCGGGTGACCGGGGCGACCAGTGAGGAGGATGCTGCCAAGGTCGCGTTCTCTATCGCTAACTCACCGCTGGTCAAGACCGCGCTGGCGGGCGAAGATCCGAACTGGGGCCGGATTGTTGCGGCGATCGGTAAATCGGGGGCCGAGGCCGACCGTGACCGGCTGAGCATCCGTTTCGGCGATGTGCTGGTGGCCAAGAACGGCTGGCGCAATCCTGACTATGTGGAAGAAGACGGTGCCGCCTGCTTCAGACAGGAAGAGATTCTGATCCGTGTCGACCTGGGGCTTGGCAAGGCTGCCCGCACGGTCTGGACCTGTGATCTGACCAGCCGCTACATCGAGATAAACGCAGATTACCGCTCTTGAAAATTGTCCTCGTTTCGGCTGTTGCCCTGATCGACCCCGATGGCCGTGTGCTTCTGGCACAACGGCCAGAGGGCAAGTCGCTTGCGGGTTTGTGGGAATTTCCGGGCGGCAAGGTCGAACTGGGAGAATCACCTGAAACCGCACTGATTCGCGAGTTGAAAGAAGAACTGGGCATCGACACGTGGCAAAGCTGCCTGGCCCCCCTGACATTTGCCAGTCACAGCTATGACTCTTTCCATCTTCTGATGCCGCTTTTCGCCTGTCGCCGCTGGGACGGCATCGTTCACGGCTTGGAAGGCCAGCGTTTGGCTTGGGTGAAAGCTGAAAATTTGCGCGATTACCCGATGCCACCCGCCGACATCCCGCTGATTCCCATCCTGAGGGACTGGCTTTAGAAACAATAGTTTTTATATCGACGATTTAATTCGCATCACGACACTTTCTTGATGGTTTTCTGAATTTTTTTGTCTAACCTCAGCCTCACAACGCTAATGGGGGATTGGGGCATGTTGAGGACAATCGCAATAGGAAGCTGTGTTTCCATCCAGGGTCTGCTTGTCAGAACCCTGGCCGATGGGAAACTGGTGATCAAAGTCGACGAAAAGATGTTTGTCGGGGCTCCGGTGGCGGCGGCGCGCCCGTCCTGAGCACTACATCAGACACAGCAAAAAGCCGGGGTCTCCCCCGGCTTTTTTTATTGCTCCGCTTGATCACGCCAGCGAGCGCTGCACTTCCTCGCGTTCGAAAATCTCGATGACATCGCCAGGGCGGATGTCCTCGTAGCGTTCGAACGCCATGCCACATTCCTGGCCCGAAATCACTTCCTTCACTTCGTCCTTGAAGCGTTTCAGCGTCTTGAGCGTGCCTTCGTGGATCACAACCGAGTCGCGCAGCAGGCGAACCCCAGCAGACCGGCGCGCCACACCTTCGGTGACCAGACAGCCAGCCACCTGGCCAATGCCCGTGACCTTGAACACCTCTTTGATCTGCGCATAACCGATAAAGGTTTCGCGCACTTCGGCCTTCAGCAGGCCCGAGGCAGCGGCTTTGATGTCATCCACCAGATCATAGATGATCGAGTAATAGCGGATCTCGACCCCCTTCTGGTTCGCCGATTGCCGGGCCGAGGCATTGGCCCGCACGTTGAACCCGATGATCGGCGCGCCCGAGGCTTCGGCCAGACCCACGTCGGTATCGGTGATTGCACCCACACCATAGTGCAGGATACGAACGCGCACTTCATCGTTGCCGATCTTTTCAAGCGCCTGCACGATGGCTTCGGCAGAGCCCTGCACATCGGCTTTCACCAGAACCGGCAGTTCGGCCACAGACTGGTCAGCTTTGGCCTTGGCCATCAGCTGTTCCAGCGTGGTCGCAGCACCGGCAGCAGCGCGCTTGTCCTTGGTGGCCTTCTCGCGGTAGTCGGCGATTTCACGCGCCTGCGCCTCGGTTTCAACCACGTTCAGCGTGTCACCAGCTGATGGCGTGCCCGACAGGCCCAGCACTTCGACCGGAACCGAAGGCCCGGCTTCCAGCACGGTTTCGCCCTGATCGTTGATCAGCGCGCGCACCTTGCCCCACTGCTCGCCGACGACAAAGATGTCGCCTTTGCGCAGGGTGCCGTTCTGCACCAGAACCGTGGCCACGGGGCCACGACCCACATCCAGCTTGGCTTCGATCACCGCGCCCGAGGCTGCCCGCTTTGGGTTCGCCTTCAGCTCAAGGATTTCGGCCTGCAGCGCGATGGCTTCCAGCAGGTTATCGATACCCATGCCGGTTTTGGCAGACAGTTCCACATCCTGCACATCGCCCGACATCGCCTCGACGACGATTTCATGCTGCAGAAGATCGGTCCGCACCTTGGTCGCATCCGCGCCGTGCTTGTCCATCTTGTTGATGGCCACAATCAGCGGCACCTTTGCGGCGCGTGCGTGGTGGATCGCCTCAATCGTCTGCGGCATCACGGCATCATCTGCCGCGACCACCAGAATGACGATATCAGTCACACTCGCGCCACGGGCGCGCATGCTGGTAAAGGCGGCGTGGCCGGGGGTGTCAAGGAACGACACCAAAGCGCCGCTTGGCGTTTTCACCTGATAGGCACCGATGTGCTGGGTGATGCCACCTGCCTCGCCCGAAACCACATTCGCCTTGCGGATCGCATCCAGAAGCGAGGTTTTGCCGTGGTCGACATGGCCCATGATCGTGACGATCGCCGGGCGCGATTCCAGGTCTTCGTCCCGATCCTTGACCGAGTCGATCACCTGTTCCACGTCTGAATCAGACACCCGCACCGCTTTGTGGCCGAATTCCTCGATCACCAATTCTGCGGTATCCGCATCGATGGGCTGGTTCATTGTGACCATCATGCCCATTTTCATCAGCGACTTGACCACATCTGCCGCGCGCTCGGCCATACGGTTGGCCAATTCCGACACAACAATCGTTTCCGGCAGCTGCACATCGCGCACCTGCTTTTCGGGCTTCGCACCGAAACCCATAGCCTTCTGGCGAGCCTTTTCCTGCTTGCGCTTCATCGCGGCCAGGCTGCGCGTGCGGCCACCTTCGCCGTTCAGAGCTGCCGAAAGCGTCAGCTTGCCGCCACGGCGGTTGTCGTCGCCCTTGGCCTTGGCGCTGCGTTCGCGTTCTTCCCGCTCACGGTCAGTCTTGCGCTGCGGGGTCGGAGCAAGCGGCGCCTTGGCGGCAACGCCGCGCGGGCCGGTCGCATCCTGATTGCGGTTGGTCGGCGCATCGGCCGGAGCCGGTGTTGCCGGACCGGATTTTGCCTCGGCAGGCTTCTCGGACGACCGCGGGCGCGTGCCCAGAACATCGGCCTTGCGCTGTGCCGCCGCTGTGACACGGGCTTCCGCCTCGGCACGCGCGGCGCGGCCCTCTTCTTCAGCCTTCTGGCGCAGCGCCTCAAGCCGTTCGCGCTCTTCGCGCTCTTTCGTCTCAATCTCTTCGCGGCGACGCTGGCGATCTTCCTCGCGCTGACGCTCTTCTTCTGCGCGACGCTCGTTATCTGCCGTCTCACGGGCCTTGGCGGCACGCAAAGCGGTCAGACGACGCTCCATCTCGGCATCGGAAATGCCTGCAGGCCGTTTTGCCGGATCCCCCAGATTGGGCGACCCTGTGCCCGTGCCTGCTGTCCCGGCTGCGCCCGGTTTAGTGGGAACGACCACGCGCTTGCGCTTCGTTTCAACCACGACGCTTTTCGTCCGGCCGTGGCTGAAGCTTTGCTTCACCTGACCGGAACGAGGTGCGCCACCCAAACCCAGGGGTTTTTTGCCGTCTGTATCGCTCATGCGTCCTTCGTATCCTTCCCGGCGATCTCGTCGCCGACCTGCTTGCCATCTGCCCTACGCAGTCCGACAAGCCTTGCCGCTTCCTCTACAACACGGTTGTTGAGTCCACCAGCCGCAAGCGCGGCGTGTATCGCACGTTCGCGACTGAATGCCAAACCCATTTCCCCTGCTGTCAGGCAGGAAATCAGCGATTCTGGCCCATTTGGCGGTCGAAGCTTTTCTTTGCCGCGTTCAGAACCGTCACTGGCCTGAATCAGCGTTCGTGCCTGACCCTTGATCAGCCAGTCCTTAACTTTTTCGTAGCCGCAAATCGCGTCACCGGCTTTGCGTCCAAGGGATATAAGGTCGATGACCCGCTGCACCAAGAGCCGTTCCACCAGATCCGGCAGATCATCCGCAACCTTCACCGGTTGCCGGGCCGCGCGCGAGAACAGGTTCTTCTTCACCGCCTTGGTCAGAGCGTCCCGGTCCGCCGCAACATATATGCCACGCCCGGGCAACCGCGCCAGAATATCCGGCACGATCATATCCTCTGGCCCCAGCACAAAGCGAATCAACCCCGCTTTCGGCTGGCTTTCCCCGGAAACGATGCACTTGCGTTCCGGATCATCAGGCGATGTCTTCTGGCCGCCACGCGTCATGCGCGTTGCTCCGAGGCCTGAGATCAGGCCCCGGCCTCCGCGGCTTCGGCGTCATCTTCTGCCGGGTCCATGTCGGTCGGGTCCACCCAACCCAGCATGACGCGTGCCGTCATCACCAGGGTCTGGGCTTCTTCCAGGCTCACGTCGAATGTCTCCAGAATACCATCGTCCTTCTTGCGCTGACCGTTTTCCGTGGTCCAGCCGCCGGCCAGTTCCCAGTCGGCGCAGGTTGCAAAATCTTCCAGCGTCTTGATGCCGTCCTTGGCAAGCGCCTCCAGCATCTGCGGGGTCAGGCCTTCAAAGTTGATCAGGCTTTCTTCCATACCCATACCGCGGGCGGTTTCCAGCGCCTTGCGGGCCTGCTCTTCCAGATTGTCACGGGCGCGCGCCTGCAATTCGGCTGCCGTGCCTTCGTCGAACCCGTCGATGGACAACAGCTCGTCCAGCTCGACGTAAGCCACTTCTTCCAGATTGGTGAAGCCTTCGGCCACCAGCAGCTGTGCCATCATCTCGTCCACATCCAGCGCATCCATGAACAGTTTGGTGCGTTCGGCGAATTCGGCCTGACGACGGGCCGATTCTTCGGCCTCGGTCATGATGTCGATGTCCAGCCCGGTCAGCTGGCTGGCCAGACGCACGTTCTGGCCCCGGCGTCCGATGGCCAGCGACAGCTGTTCATCAGGCACCACAACTTCGATCTTGCCGGCCTCTTCGTCGATCACCACCTTCGACACTTCGGCAGGCTGCAACGCGTTCACAAGGAAGGTCGCCTGATCCTGATTCCACGGAATGATGTCGATCTTTTCGCCCTGCAGCTCGTTCACCACCGCCTGAACCCGGCTGCCGCGCATACCAACGCAGGCACCCACCGGGTCGATGGAGTTGTCATAGCTGATGACGGCGATCTTGGCGCGCGACCCCGGGTCACGGGCGACAGCCTTGATCTCGATGATGCCATCATAGATTTCCGGCACTTCCATCTTGAACAGCTCGGCCATGAACTGCGGGTCGGTGCGCGACAGGAAAATCTGCGGGCCGCGCGGTTCGCGGCGCACGTCCTTGATGAAGCAGCGGATCCGGTCGCCGATGCGGTAAGCTTCGCGGCCGATTTTTTCGTTCCGGCGCAAGATGCCTTCGCCGCGGCCCACGTCGACAATGACGTTGCCGTATTCCTCGCGCTTGACGACGCCGTTAATGATCGTGCCCTTGCGGTCGCGGAATTCTTCAAACTGACGGTCACGCTCGGCCTCGCGCACACGCTGCAACAGCACCTGCTTGCCCGATTGCGCCGCGATCCGGCCCAGATCGACCGGCGGAACCTCGTCGATCACCTCGTCGCCGATCTGCGGGTCGGCAAGGTAGTTCTTGGCCTGTTTCACGGTCAGTTGCGCGTGGTGATTCTCGATCAGCTCGTCTTCCATCACCGTCCGCACACGGGCAAAGGTGGCGCGACCGGTCTTGCGGTCAATGTTGACGCGGATATCCAGTTCCGACCCGTAGCGCGACTTCGCGGCCCGGGCGAGCGTTTCTTCCATCGCCTGGATCACCAGATCCGGGTCGATCATCTTCTCGCGCGCCACCGCTTCGGCGGTCTGGAGAAGTTCAAGCTGGTTGGCAGAGGTAATCGCCATCGGTCAACTCCCGGTCTTAGTGTTTTGTTTCTTCGGCGGGGTCTTCTTCCTCGCCTTCGGATTGGTCAATCTCGTCGAAATCCGCTTCGTCGAACGTGCCGCTGGCCTTTTTCTGGCGCAGCATCTCGGCGATCAGGTCATCGGTCAGAATCAGCTTGGCATCAGACAGCCAGTCGAACCGCAGCCCGATGGTTACTTCTTCGCCGTGTTCCTCGATCTGGATCAGGACTTCCTCATCCTCAACCCCAGCCAACGCGCCCTTGAACCGGCGGCGGCCATCGATCAGTTCGGTCGTCTCGATCCGGGCTTCCCAACCCTTCCACATCTCGAAATCCTTGAGCCGCGTCAGCGGGCGGTCGATCCCGGGCGAGGAAACTTCAAGGACGTAATTTTCTTCAACCGGGTCTTCGACATCCAGCACCGCAGAAACAGCGGTGGAAATCGTGGCGCAATCCTCGACGATGATCCCGCCATCCGGCCGGTCCGCCATGATCTGAAGGATGCGCGTCTTGCCACCCATCAGGCGCACGCGCACCAGTTCGAACCCCAGCCCCTCGATCACGGGGGTGATGATGCCGGCAAGGCGACGGTCGATGGCGGTTTTGGCGATAAGGTCTGACATGAGATTCAGGTATGGGTTCCAAAAACGAAAAACGGGCCAAGCGGCCCGCGAAACTTCTTTCGGTAGCTTCGGGTGTGGACCCCGAAACCGCTGTTGAGATATACCTAAACGTGAATCTCAGCTCTTGCAAGGACCAATGGCGGGAAAGCACCCGGCTGATAACCGCAGAGTGAAGAAGGCCCGCCGGAGCGGGCCTTCGACTTCAGGAAAAGCGCTGCGTGGCCAAGTGTCAGTGGCTACCCGAAGACGAGTTTGCCGCTGCGAGAGCACCCGCAGCAGCTACGAGTCCGCCAATTGCTGCGATAGTCCCAAGCCCACCAAGGGCCCCTCCCATCCCGACGAGTCCGGCTGCCCCTCCCATCCCGGCTCCGCCCACCCCGGCTCCGGCTGCAGCAGCACCTGACCCCCCGGTACCAGCACCAGCACCGACGCCTGCGCCTTGGGTCGACACATGCAGCGTGTTCGCGCGAAGGACGATAATTGCATCGCCGTCACTGGCTATATCCGCCGCCGAAGCGATGGTGGCCGTTGCGGCAAACGCGAGGGCGGTTGTGAATGCGGTAAAACGCGACATCGTTACTCTCCACTTTGAGTTGATTGGTCTTGAAAGCACCATAGTACAGGCCGCTGCTCGTCCGAAGACATTTATCGTTAAAATCACTGCCTAACATCTTCAATGGTCAGAAAGCCAACGTCAGGGCTGATCCATTGTCTTGATTTGCGCAGGCTTTCATCATCAGAGATCCAGTAGTCATTGGCAAAACGCATCCCGTCCGCCGTGCAGGATTCAATGACATGCGTGGCCTGATAAGCTAGCTCCACAACGTCGATGGTTTCCCTGCCAACGGTCCGGAACGTGCAGGCATATGTGGTCTGCACTGCCTGATCTTCCCCGTTCAGCAGGGTGTGAACCCTGACATGGGCCTGCCCGTCGCGGCGCGGTGAGATGCCCGGCACATCTGCCGCCATAAGATCGGCCCCGAAACCGCGCGTCGCCAAGATCACCCCGTTGCGGAACGACAGGGTGATGTCATCCACCGAAGACCACGTTGCCACGCCGCGATTGGTCTGGATTTCGGCAATCAGCGCCTTTTGTTCCCGGCTGTCGATGGTGACCAGCATCACCGGGGTCAGCACCTGCGCAAGCAGCGCCCGGGTGATGGGAGGCGGGGCCGGTGGCTTCGCCATGCCGGGAAGGGAGCCCGCGATTGTCCGGACCATCGAGACAGAATGGGGCGGGTCAGAACCGCATGACGCCAAGACCATCACTGCCAGCAGGCCAGACCAAAGGGCGCGCTTCATTTCCAGAATCGCTCCCATTGTTCGCTCAGCCCGTCAGCGCGGTAACCGCGCACTGATTCGTACAGGCGTCCTTCAACCTCCAACCGGCGGCCACCGTCGCGGCCAAAGGGCCGCAAGGTGATGTCCCGATGCTGGTTGCTGGGCCTGCCCAGCAGCGAGGCCATGGGAATGTCGACCGTGATGCCCTTGTCGAACGACCCGCTGCCAAAATCCTCTGCCGATACATTGGTCTTGGTCATGAAGGCCCCGACTTTCCAGCCATTGTCGAATTCGCGCCGGACAGACAACGTGGCCCCCACATCGCCGGCCAGGTAACGGCCGACATCGACCTGAACATGGAAGTCATTGGCCAGCTTGTAATAGCCTGACAGGTGCCCGGTAAGGATGCGATAGCTGTCACGCGCACCGCAGGCCGCCGTGGTCAGATCCGGCGTGCAGCTGTCCGTCTCATACATCGCTGCCGGAAGGGAAAAGCCGAACTGCTGATCCGGCGACCGTTGAGCGGTATAGTTGACCTCTGCCCCGATCGCCCAACGGCCGTTGGTTGGCAACCACAACACCTCGGTCGACACCCCGCCAAACATCCGTTCCAGATAGCCAAGCGAGACACGGCCATAAAGCTCGGGCGACAGCTTGCGATAAGCCGTCAGCGACAGATTGGTAAGCGCCGGATCACCATCGCGGTCATAGAAGTAATTCGCCGACCGCACCGGGTGCAACCGCCCCCGCGAAGGCAAGGGCGGGCGATCATCCAGTGTGCTGAACACGTATTTTGACACCGCCCCGTTCAGCACCAACCCCGGTGCCAATTCATAGCGCCCGGTCAATTCCAGCCCCACGCCGATCTTGAACGGCGCTGTCTGATCAAACACGCGCGTCCGCCCCGTCGGGCCAAGCGACCAGGAAAAATTCGGATACGCCTGCGGGTCGCGGAATCCGTCTGCGAGCACTGCAGGGGCCGACAGAATCTGCGCCCGCGACAAGCTCTTCGCACCGGCCGCAGTGTCAAATTCCAGCGTTTCGATACCTGCACGCTGCACCACAACCTGCGACACCGGCATGCCGTTGACCATCGGCACAATCACAAACTGTTCGACCGAAGCCGGGGCAACATGTGTCAGCGCCCGCGCCGTGCGCCCCACCGCCTGCGCCTTTGCATCCACGTCGATGTTACGGATGCTGACATGCGCCGTTGCACCGTCAAACCGCAGCGATTCCACCTGAACCCCGTCTTTGGCAAGCCGCCGATCCAGACGCGTGCGCAACGCTTTTTGCGTGTCGTTCTCCCCCAGCCAGCTGGTCGACCAGGCGTCAGGGTCCGCCCCGCGCGACGGACGCGGCTGCACCGGGTCGGGAGCCGAAGAGGCAACGCCACCGCCTGGCCGCCGTTTTGGATTCAGGCTGAAATGCGCGGCAACACCGACTTCGCTGCCGTACAAGTAATAGGCCCCCAGACGCACAGACTCGTTGCGCTGATATTCGATGCCCAGGTTGAACGGGCTGCGGCGGTCAAACGTGCCGCGCCGGTCGGCCTCCTCGTGGTATGCATCCGAAGAATACTCGGCTTTTGCCGTCCATTGATCGGTGATCTGCCATTCCACCCCGGCAAACGGGGCGGCTGGGCCCCGGAACCACTGGCCGAAGTTGAAATTGCCGCCCTTCCCCACATCCAGCGCGGGCCGGTCACCAAACGGGCTGCCGATGGATTGATAGCTGCCCAACCGCCCCCAACCCAGACCGACCGACACCTTCACATCCGGCATGACATGCTTGGTCGCGACCACATATTCTCCTGCGATCACCCCAGTTCCCACAAAGTCCTGCAGGCCGAAGGTAAGGGCCGGGTGGTAGCGGCCTTCGTCTACAATCTGGTAGCGCAAATCGAACGATCGGTCGTAATAGGTATCGAACTGGTTCACCCCCGCGCAGCACAGCACCTTGTTCCAGTCACGGATACCAAGGAACCGAAAGCTTCCCGAAAGGCGTGGGGCGATCTGAAAGCTCAGCATTGTCCGGCTGACGGGTCCAAAATGACTGGTTGAAAACGACAGCATTCCATCCGGCTGCATCTCGGCAGAGGGCATGTCGATCAACCCGGTCGCCCCGTACAGGTTCAGTGTCGCCCGCGTTTCTGCCTGCATCGGCGACACGGCAAGGATGGCCATCACTGCAAGCGCCACACCTCTCATCGGGCACCGCACCCCGATCTTTTGCGGCCAAGTGAAGCTGCCGAGCATCAGGACGACCCTATCTTGCTGTGCCGCAGCCGGGACGCAAACCTGCCCGGCACGGGGACGACGGGTTGGCTGCGGCGGGGCCCTGCATCGCTGCGGCGGAACCCTTCGACATAGGTTTCCATCACCCTGCAAGCAGCATCGGCACTGTCCACAGCCACCGCGCTGCGCAGATCGCGCAAGGCCGTTGTCATTTCTATCCGGGACAACCCGCGTTCTTGCACCCGCAAGATTTTTTCGTGTGGCGTGGTCAGCATTCCCGGCTGGATCAACAGTTCTTCATGCAGTTTTTCGCCGGGGCGCAACCCGATGATCCGCATTTCAATATGGCCATCCGGGTTCTCGGGGCACCTGACTGTGTAACCGGCGGCCTTGATCATACGTTCGGCCAGATCCCTAATCCGGATGGGCTGGCCCATATCGAGGACGAACAGATCGCCCTCATGCATACCGCGTGACATCGACAGCCCGCCGGCGATCAGCACAAGGCTGGCGGCTTCGCAGATGGTCATGAAATAGCGGGTCACATCCTCATGGGTCAGCGTCACTGGCCCGCCCTTGCGAATCTGCTCGCGAAACAGCGGCACGACTGATCCGGAACTGCCCAGAACATTGCCAAAACGCACAATCGAGAAATCAGTGCTGATCGACCGCCGGGCCATATCCTGCACTACAAACTCTGCCATCCGCTTGGACGCCCCCATGACATTCGTCGGGCGCACCGCCTTGTCGGTCGAAATCAGGATGAAGCGCTTCACCCCCTCTTCCAATGCGGCCTCGGCCAGAGTCCGGGTGCCCAGCACATTGTTCACAATGCCGGCGATCGGATTGGCTTCGACCAGCGGCACATGCTTGTAGGCTGCCGCGTGCAGGATCACATCCACCCGGTAGGTTGCCAGTACGGCCCGGACCTGCCGCGAATCCGCGATGTTGCCCAGCACCGGCACAAAGCTGATTGCCGCCGCATCGGCACAGTCTGCCATCTCCCGCCCTATCTGGTACAACGCGATCTCGCTGACATCGAACAGCACGATGCGCGCAGGCCGATATCGGATCAACTGGCGACACAGTTCAGACCCGACCGATCCCCCGGCCCCCGTGACCAGAATGGTCTTGCCGCCATAGGCACTGCTGGTAGCGGGGTGCAAGTCGTTGACCGGATTGCGGCCCAGAAACACGCCCGGCGACACCGGTGCGAGCGCGTCCAGAATAACCTCGGTTCCCACCAGCTGCGCAAAAGAGGGTAAGGCATGCACATCCAGACCGCGCGACAGAAGATCGCGCACGATGGTTGCCTGCCGCGCCACCGCCACCGAAGGCATCGCAAGCAGCACACGCTCCACATCGTGGCGGGCAACTATGCGTTCCAGCTGGCTTGCAGGATGAACCTTGATCCCCATCAGGGTCATGCCCTGCACCTGCGCGCTGTCGTCAACAAAGGCCACCACACGGATGTTTTCATGCGACCGCAGGGCTGATGCCAACATCGTCCCCGTGCTGCCCGCGCCGTAGATCACCACATTCCGGCGCACCTGACCGTGCCGCAGCACCAGCAGAAACAGGCTGAGAAGCCCAAAGCGTGCAACCACCATCGTTAGCATAAAAATAAGTATAAACAAAAGCATACCGGCAATGGGCAGTGCAAATCCCGTCCCGGTTTTCGCCAGCCAGAGACCAACGCCGGCAAACAGCGCCAGAAGGCCGGTCTTGATTGCGCCAGCGGCCTCGTAGGATTTGAGCTTGATCAGAGGGATGCCCAGCAGCGGCGATCCGATGGCGGCAAACAGGGTCACCGCAACAAAACCCGGCCAGGCTGCCGCCGCCGTGGCAAGGGCGGCAGAGGCCGGGTACAGAAAGCAGTAGCTGGCCAGCAAGGACAACGGAGCCAGAAGAACATCAATGGAAAGCAAAATGAGCTGCTTTTGCAGCCTGGACAGGCGCCCGACAAACCAAAGAAAAAACCCGGATGCCGTACTGGTCAAAATGTACTTACCTCGGAACCAACAAACCGTCGCAACACACGCGTCGTAAGTCAGTCATAGGCAGTCGATGGTTAACAGCGGGTTAAAGCGCTCCGATCATCCTTTACGCTTTTTGCCCCGGCGCGGCGCACCCCGCGCCGTCTGCACCATGAGCATGAAATCCATGCAAATCGTCCGGTGCTTGCGGTAGATCTCGTCAAGCCGCGCCTTGCGCGGGATGCACCTTCGTACATAGGCCGCTTCCGTCTGTTCTGGCGTCTGGCAAGTGCTCAGAATCCGCTCTTCGTGCTGGTGAAAACAAAGGGTTGCAAGCCCAGTGATTCCCGGGCGCGATTGCAGCACGCGGGCATAGATCTGCGGATAGCGTTCGACATAGCTGCGCAGCGGCGGTCTTGGGCCGACAAAGCTCATGTCGCCTTTCAGCACATTCCACAGCTGGGGAATTTCATCCGCGCGGTGCTTGCGCAGCCATCGGCCCATCGGTGTCACGCGGGCGGCCTTGTCACCGCCAGACACGCCGGAATCAGACGCCACATCCCGCATCGTCCGCAACTTCCACAAGAGGAAGGGCTGCCCCGGCGCGCGCATCCGTTCGGAAACGTAAAACACCGGCCGACCCTGGCGCAGCAACACAACGATCAGCAGCATGCCAAACGGCAGGATCAGCACCGCACCGAGAAACAGCGCGACGGCTATATCGAACAGACGTTTACCGGGGGTCATGCCCCGCGCCCTTCTGCCCGAAACCCAGCGCTCAGACCCACCTCAGCCCTCATCCTCCAGCCGGGTGCGCATTTCGCGCAGCACCGGCAGCAGCGCCCGCACCCTCTCTGCCCCCAGCGACTGAACCACCTCGGCGATCAGCGGGGCCACCGACTGTACCGCCGCATCCCGCGCCGACCGACCCGAGGGGCTGATCGCCACGAACTTGCGCCGCGCATCATCCCAGTCGGGACGAATGTGCACATGGCCCGCCCATTCCAGCTTGGCCAGCGTATTGGTCATCGCCCCCCGCGTCACGTGAAACGACCGCGCCAGCTGCGCTGGGGTCCGCTCTTCATTCAGTCGCGCCAGATGGTTCAGCACCCCGAAATGCGACAATTCCATCCCTTTGGGCAGCACTTTGGAAATCCGGTTGCGCGCGAGCTGATCGGCCATGAACAGCTCACCAAACAGGGCAACCGCGATCTCTTCGACGCGATCCTTGTCGGTCATGGCCCGGTAAATCCCCGGTCATGGCGCAGCGACGGGATACGACCCCGGGCCGCATCCACCTGCGCCAGATCGAGGTCAGCAAACACAACGCCGGTGCTTGTGCCGCCATCGGCCAGCACCTCGCCCCAGGGTGCGATCACCAGCGACTGCCCATGCGTCCGCCGGCCCTTGCCTGCGCGTTCCGGGTGAAACCCGGTCTGCGCCGGGGCCAGCACAAAGCACCCGGTCTCAATTGCCCGGGCGCGCAGCAGCACCTCCCAATGGGCAGCACCCGTGATGTGATTGAACGCGGCGGGCACGGTCAGGATCTGTGCCCCGGCCTGCGCCAAAGCGCGGTACAAATAGGGAAACCGCACATCATAGCACACGGTCATCCCCACCCGGCCAAAGGGCGTATCGGCGACCACGGCGCGGGCCCCGGGGCGATAACCCGCCGATTCGCGATAGGTTTCCGTCTCTGACACGGTCACATCAAACATGTGAATCTTGTCATAGCGCGCCGCCACTGCGCCATCCGGGCCGATCAGGAACGACCGGTTGGCAAAGCGGCCATCGGCATCCTCGGTCTTCAGCCCCAGCGACCCGATCAGCAACCAGATCCCCAGCGCCTGTGCCTCGGCCTGCAACGCCGCAAGCGTAGGGTCTTCCGCCTCATGGTGGAACACGGCTTGCTGATGCTCTCGGCTCGATGACAGCGCATTGGTGCATTCCGGCGTCAGCACAAACCCGGCCCCGCCCGCCGCCGCCTGACGCACAAGCGTCAGGGTTTCGGCCAGGTTTACCACCGGGTCATCACTGACCGTCAGCTGCACCAATCCGACGCGCATCAGCCGGCCAGCATCGGGTCAAGCGCGCCGCGATGGTCCAGCGCGTGCAGGTCATCAGACCCGCCCACATGCTGACCGCCGATGAAGATCTGCGGCACGGTGCGTGCACCACCCGCCCGCGCCGTCATCGCCTGACGCAAGGCAGGGTCGCGGCTGACATCGGTTTCGGAATAGGCCGCCCCCTTCTTGTCCAGCAACCGCTTGGCAGCCATGCAATAAGGGCAAGTCGGCGTGGTATAGATTTCAACGGGTTTCATATCGTGTCCTGCAAACAAAGGTGTTGCGCGGGACTATACGGATTTACCCCTCTTTCGCAACGCGACACAGCACCAGCACACAGATCCCGGCGGCCCCCACCGCAAGGCAGGCCTCTGCCGCCGCCGCCAGCGTGGCCCCCGATGTCATCACATCATCCACCAGCAGCACCTGCCGCCCCTCTACCCGCGCGCGGCGACGGGGGTGCACCCGGATGCTGTCAGACATGTTGGCAAACCGCCCGTCGCGGTCTTTGCCCTCCTGGCTGTGGGTGTTGCGCCGACGTTGCAACAAGTCGGGGCAATGCTCCAGCCCCGACAGCCGCGCCACCTGTGCCGACAGCAGGGCGGACTGGTTATAGCGCCGCCGGAGCAGCCGCAGCCAATGCAACGGCACCGGCGCGATCAGCATTCCCGGTTGCAAGATCGGCTGCGCGGCCCGCATCAGCCAGCCACCCGCAGGCCGGGCCAGATCCAGCCGGTCACCGTGCTTCAGCTTCAAGACCATATCGCGCGCCTGGTCCCGGTACAGCATCGCCGCCCGCCCGTGCGACCATGGTCGCGCAATCGTCAGGCAGTCGTCACACTGCACCGGATGGCCGGGATCTTGCCCCGGCAAGGGCGTGCCGCAGAGGTCACAGACCAACCCGGCAACAAAGGGCGTCTCGCGCCAGCAATTGCCACACAGCCCGAAATCACTCGACACCATCGCGTCACACGCCACGCATTGCGGCGGATAGACCATGTGCAGCAGCGCCGCTTGCAATCCCATGCGCCTCCCCCCATCTTCCGCGCCATGCAGACGCCACCCATCCTGACCGACCGCCCCGCCTTGCTGCGCAACCGCAGCCGGGCCACCGAGTTCTTTTTGCACAACGAGGCGCTTGCCGAAGTTCAGGAGAGACTGATCGAGGTTAACAGGACGTTTACGTCGCCCGCTGTCGTCACCGGGTTCCCCGCGCTCTGGTCCGGTATCGGCACCCCGGTCGCCGATGATGACCTGCTGGCACTGACGCCCGGCGCGCATGATCTGGTGATCCACGCGCTTTGCCTGCACTGGGCCAGCGATCCCGTCGGCCAACTGGTACAGTGCCGCCACGCCCTTCGGTCCGACGGGCTTTTTCTGGCCCTGATGTTCGGGGGCCAGACCCTGCACGAGCTGCGCGCCTGCCTGGCCGAGGCCGAGGCCGAGGTGACGGGCGGCCTGTCGCCTCGCGTGTTGCCGATGGGCGAGATCCGCGATCTGGGGGGCCTGTTGCAACGCGCGGGCCTTGCCCTGCCGGTCGCCGACAGCTTCACCAAAACCGTGCGCTACCGCGATGCCCTGCACCTGATGCGCGACCTGCGCCTGATGGGCGAGGCAAACGCGCTTTCCGCCCGCCTGCGCCGCCCTACCCGGCGCGGGGTGCTGCTGCGCGCGGCAGAGATCTATCAGGCGCAATACGCCGATGACGAAGGCCGTATCCCGGCCACGTTCGAGATCATCTGCCTGACCGGCTGGGCCCCCGATGCCAGCCAGCCAAAGCCGCTGAAACCCGGCTCTGCTGCACAAAGATTGGCCGATGTGCTCAATGCGGCGGAAATGCCGCTGCCATCTGATCCGGCCAAAGGTTGACCCCGGCGCATAAGCCTATATGTCCCCTTAAACTTTGATTTGCCAAGGACGCACGCGATGCTCGATGCCAAGCACGGATTGACTCATGCCCCACAGGGGTCTGTCATCGCGCCCGGTCAGGGTCGCCTTGCCCATGCCCCCGCCGATCACCCCCCGGTGCGGCAGGCAAAGATCGGCGTTCTGGTCGCCAATCTGGGCACGCCCGACAATTACGACTACTGGTCGATGCGCCGCTATCTGAACGAATTCCTGTCCGATAAGCGCGTGGTCGATTATTCCAGCTGGCTTTGGCAGCCCCTGCTGCAACTGGTGATCCTGACCAAGCGGCCCTTCAGCTCTGGCGCCAATTACAAACTGATCTGGAATCACGACCGCAATGAAAGCCCTTTGCTGACCATCACCAAGGATCAGACCGCCAAAATCGCGCAAGGTATCGCCGCACAATATGGCGATGGCATCATGGTTGATTTCTGCATGCGCTATGGCAATCCGTCGACGGCATCAAAGGTCCGCGCCATGGTTGAGGCGGGGTGTGAGAAGATCCTTTTCTTCCCACTTTACCCACACTACGCCGGGGCTACTTCGGCGACCGCCAATGACGAATTCTTCCGTGCGCTGATGAAGGAAAAGCGTCAGCCCTCGGTCCGCACCGTGCCGGAGTATTTTGACCATCCGCAATACATCGACGCCCTCGCCCAGTCGGTGGAGCGTGTTTATGCTACGCTGCCGGCCAAGCCCGATGTGCTGGTCGCAAGCTATCACGGCATGCCGAAGCGCTATCTGATGGAAGGCGACCCCTACCATTGCCAATGCGCCAAAACCTCACGCCTGCTGCGCGAACGGCTGGGCTGGGACAAAGGCAGCATCGACACCACCTTCCAGTCGGTCTTTGGCCCGGAAGAGTGGCTGAAACCTTATACGGTCGAACATGTGGCAGAGCTGGCAAAGCAGGGCAAAAAGAACATTGCCGTGATGGCCCCCGCCTTCTCTGCCGATTGCATCGAAACGCTGGAAGAAATCAACGGCGAGATCCGCGAAGCCTTCGAACATGCGGGCGGCGAGACCTTTACCTATATTCCCTGCCTGAACGACGATGATGCGCATATCACAGCGCTTCTGGCTGTCATTTCCGAAAATCTGGCAGGTTGGCTGCGATAGTGTGGTCAACACCCGGGAAAACCTGCGACAAGAACAGAAAAAAGGCGGTGAGAAAACTCACCGCCTTTTTCCTTAGGAACGTGATCGTTAGATCAGTTCGAAACAGCTGCTGCAATGATCAGCAGGAGCAGCAACGGAACAACGATACCGCCGGCCGACGAAGACGTCTGAGCGGCGACAACGGTTGGTTCCATAACGGGTTCCATCATACCACCAGCGTTAGCGGTGGATGCAGCGACCGTCAGAGCGGCGGCGAGTGCAAGTTTCTTCATAATAACCTCCAGATATAGCATACCGACGAATGTTGCAGAGGCGACGGCATGCACCCAAGACTGTACCTCGTATCGACTTCATAACCAGCTTGGCACGAGATTTGCAATCTGGCTTGTTGAGGCACCGCGTGACTCACTGACTTGTCGTCAAATTAGCAACACCTGAGTTCCAACTTTGCTCATCGAAAAGAGTTCCGAGATATGCTCATTATAAAGCCCGACACATCCGTTTGAGGACCGGCGGCCGATCTTGCGCGTGTCATGCGTGCCATGGATACGGTAGTAGGTCCAGGACAGGTAAAGCGCGTGCGATCCCATCGGATTATCCGGCGCGCCGCCTTCGACCACATCTGGCCATTCCGGGTTGCGCTCTTTCATCGAAGGCGTCGGCCGCCAGCTGGGGGCGACCACCTTTTGCACCACTTCGGTCCGGCCGCGGCGGGTCAGATCTTCCGACAGCGGCACTGACGTGGGGTAAAGCCGGTAGGTGGCCTGATCTTCCGACCAATAGTGCAGGGCGCGCGAGGGCAGGTCGACCAGAATCGCCCCGCCCCGGGTGTTATCGAAATAGTCCTGCCAGTTCAGCATGCGAAAGCTGGACACGTTGTTGCGCACAGAACCGCTGGTGACCGGGGCGACCATTTCGGTCGACCCAGTCATGGCGAGTGCCGGGGTCATCGCGGCACCAAAGCCAGCAGCTGCGGTTCCCAGAAAGACCCGGCGGTTCAGTTTGATCCGATTTTCTACACTCATCAGAGGTTTCCTGCCATTTAAGTTTTGCAAGCTGCATACTCCGATCGGCCAAAACTCGCAAATCAAACCGCCGTTAACCCGCAGGGTCGCAGAGTTGGGTTTGAATTGCCGGCCAGTTTTCGCTAAGCAGCATTAACACAATGTGCCCACGGGCCGGAACGAACGGATTTCCAGATGAACAGACGCATGGTCCTGACCCTTGGTGCAGTCGGGCTGCTTTCGGCATGTGTCCAGCAAACGGCTGCTGTACAGCTCGATGCCAGCGGACAGCCGCTGCCGCAGGTCTACAAGATCGCTCCGGGGACCGAGAATGAAGTCTCGTTCCGGTTGCTCGACTCCGTCAACTCGCTGCGCCGCGCCCAGAATGCCGGGCCGCTCGCCTTCAATGCGGCGCTGAACGCTGCCGCCGCCACCCATGCGCGCGACATGTCGGTGCAAAACCGGCCTTGGCACTTCGGGTCGGACGGGTCTTCCCCGCTCACCCGCGTGCAGCGCGTCGGTTATACCGGGGCGCTGAAAGGCGAGCTGATTTCGGAAACGTTCGAGACCGAATTGGTCACGCTGGCCGCCTGGATGCGGGCCCCCGAAACCCGGACTGTCATTCTTGACCCGACCGCACGCGAGATCGGCTTTGCCTGGTATCAGGAACCAAGCGGCAAGCTCTGGTGGTGTCTGGTCACCGGGGGCTGACCCCCGGCCCTCACGGCAGGATGTGGATCACGGTGCCGTCTTTGACCATGGCATAGATCCGCTCCATCTCTTTGTCGGTCACCGCGATGCAGCCTGCGGTCCAGTCGCGGCGCGACACTTTGCTGTTCGGCGCCCCGTGGATGAAGATGTCACCACCCGGCGATTTGCCCAGATTCTTGGCGTATTCGCGGTCGGCCTGATTTGGGTAGGAAATCCCGATCGACAGGTGAAATTCTGAATTCGGATTGCGCCGGTCAATGATGTAGGTGCCTTCGGGCGTCTTGCCGTCACCTTCGAACTGCTTGTGCCCCACCGGCGCGAACCCCAGCGCAATATC
Source organism: Pseudotabrizicola sediminis (assembly GCF_004745575.1). GTDB lineage: Bacteria > Pseudomonadota > Alphaproteobacteria > Rhodobacterales > Rhodobacteraceae > Pseudotabrizicola > Pseudotabrizicola sediminis. The sequence continues at coordinate 128,021 of NZ_RPEM01000006.1, forward strand.
ATAGGATTTAAGCACTTTTTCGCGGTGCAGCAGATACATCTTCCGCTCACCTTTGTGCACCTGCACCGAAGTGACCGTGGGGCCGTTGTAGGTCTTGAACTTGCTGTTTCCACAAGCCGTCAGCCCAAAGGCCAAAACCAGCACTGCCACAATCCGATAAAGCCACATCGACAACTGCCCCGCTTTTTTTCAACCGCATACCCAAATTCCGGCGACCTGCCTAGCGGGGATCGGGCATCAGCGTCTCACGGATGTGTCATCAACCGATGAAAGCCGCGCCTCTATCGCGGTCAGCCTTGCCAGTACCTCATCACGATAGGCGTCGGTTTTCAGGTTGTCCTCGGCAGAATGGGCATCCTGCATCGAGTTCACGATCAGACCGACCAACAGGTTCACCACCGCAAAGGTGGTGACCATGATGAAGGGCACAAAGAACAGCCAGGCATAGGGAAAGGCCTCCATCACCGGGCGCACGATCCCCATCGACCAGCTTTCCAAGGTCATGATCTGAAACAGGGTGTAGGCCGAATTGCCCAGATCGCCGAACCAGTCGGGGAACGCCGCGCCGAACAGCTTGGTCGCCATCACCGCGCCGATATAGAAGATGATCGCCATCAGCAAAAACACCGACCCCATGCCCGGCAGCGCGGTGATGAACCCCTCCACCACCCGCCGCAGGCTGGGGGCGACCGAGATCACCCGCAGCACCCGCAGAATGCGCAACGCCCGCAACACGGACAGACCCTGCGCGGTCGGCACCAGCGCAATGCCGACGATGATGAAATCAAACAAATTCCACCCGTTGCGGAAGAACCGCAGGCCATGGGCATAGATCTTGGCCGCAATCTCGGCGACAAAGATCGCCAGACAAATCGCGTCCAGCAGCAAAATCAGCTCCCCCGCCCGCGCCATCACCGGGGAAGAGGTTTCCAGACCCAGAATCACCGCGTTGAACAGGATGACACCAATGATGGCAGTCCTGACCCATGGTCGATCCAGCCACTCACCCACTGCTGCGCGCGCCATCATCTTCTCCCGATCCAGATTGTGTCAGGGGATATGCTACCGAACGAAGCGGCCCACAAGTTCCACATGCGCCGACCAGCGGAATTGATCGACAACTTGTATCCAGTCCAGCCGGTAGCCAGCCTGAATGAGGGTTTTTGCGTCACGCGCGAAAGTCACCGGGTTGCACGACACCATCGCAATCACCGGAACCTTGGTTTGCGCAAGGCACCGCATCTGCGCCTCGGCCCCGGCGCGCGGCGGGTCGATGACCACGCCGGTCACATATTTGAACTCATCCGGTTCCAGCGGTCGACGGAAAAGGTCGCGCGCTTCGGCCTTGATCGGCTTCAGCCCTTCGGTGTTGCGGGCGGCCTTGTCCAGCGCCGCCACCATCGCGGGGTCACCCTCGACCGCATGCACCTCGGCCATCTCGGCCAAGGGCAGCGCAAAGGTGCCGATCCCGGCAAACAGATCGACGATCTTTTTCTGTGGCCCCAAAGCCTCCCGAACCGTATCCAACAAGGCATGTTCGCCATGTTCCGTCGCCTGCAGGAAGGCACCGGCGGGCGGGGCCACGCGTGCCTTGCCGATGGTCTGGATCGGCGTTGCGCGCAGCGCCACCGTCTCACCATCCCAGGTCAGCCGCGCCATCGCATGCGCCTCGACCACCCGCGCCAGTTCCAGCCGCAACGCGCCATCCAACGGCTTGCCCCCGGTGACCACCACATCCGGCCCACCAAGTGCGCGGGTGACCATCAGCGCCACTTCTTGCGACCGCGACCCACCCAGACGCACCAACTCCTCCAGCCCCGGCATCGCGGCCAACAGATCAGGATGTACCAGCTGACAATTCGGGATCTGTACCAGCGCATCCGACCCGCGCGCATGAAAGCCGATCATCGACCCGCCCTTGGTACGCCGCGCCGCAAAGGTCGCCCGCCGCCGCGATCGGGGCGGTGATGTCAGAATGGGCCGGAACGGTGCATGCAGACCCTGACCGGCGAGGGCCCCTTCGACATGCGCCGTCTTCCAGTCGGCGACCATCGCATCCGACGCATGTTGCATCAGGCAGCCGCCACAGGTGCGCGCATGCGGACAGGGCGACTTGATGCGGGCCGCACTGGGCGTCACAATCCGGGTGTTCACCAGCCGGTCGCCTTCCAGATCGCCCTCTACCACCTCACCCGGCAGCATTCCGGCCACAAAGACCGGCCCGTTCTCGCCTTGGGCGATCCCGTCGCCAAGGTGTCCCAGCCGGTCAATTGTAAATATCACTCTGCCGCTTCCTTTTCATCCGACCCGATGAATCCGCCCGACTGGCGGTTCCAGTAGCGGGCGTACAGGCCATCTTGCGCCAACAGCGCCTCGTGCGTGCCTTCTTCGACAATCCGCCCGTCGTCAAGCACCACAATCCGGTCCATCGCTGCGATGGTGGACAGACGGTGCGCAATCGCAAGCACGGTCTTTCCTTCCATCACCCGGTCCAGCGCGGACTGAATGTTCGCCTCAACCTCCGAATCCAGCGCCGATGTCGCCTCGTCCAGCACCAGAATAGGCGCGTCCTTCACAAAGGCCCGCGCCAGTGCGATGCGCTGCCGCTGCCCGCCGGAAAGCTTGACCCCGCGTTCCCCCAGAAACGCCCCGTAGCCCTTGCGCCCGGTGTGGTCGATCATCTGGCTGATGAACCCGTCAGCCTCCGCCGCACTGGCTGCCGCGATGATCTCATCTTCCGTCGCATCCGGGCGGCCATAGGCGATGTTGTCACGCGCCGAACGGTTGAACATCGCAGTTTCCTGCGTGACCATCCCGATCTGCCGCCGCAGGCTTTCCTGCGTCACATTCCGCACATCCTGCCCGTCAACCAGAACAGCCCCCTTTTCGCAGTCATAGAGCCGTAAAAGCATCGCCACCAACGTTGACTTGCCCGCGCCACTGGCTCCGACAATCCCCAGTTTTTCCCCGGCGCGGATCGTCAGGTTCAGATCTTCCACCCCACCCCGCCGCCGCCCATAGGCAAAGCTGGCACCTGCAAAGGTGATCTCTCCGCGCACCTTGACCAGATCCACCGCATCGCTTGCATCAGCCAACTGATGCGGGGCCGACAGGGTTTTCATCCCATCCTCCACCTCACCCACCGAGGTATAGATCGACATCAGCGTAAAGCTGACCCAGCCCGACATCTGGGCAATCCGCATCGAGATCGCCCCCGCCGCCGCAATCGCCCCCGCCGTCGCCTGCCCCTGCTGCCACAGCACCACCGTGCCACCGATCAGCAGCACCGGCAGCACGCCCGCCACGGTCATCAGCGACAGCCGGAACCATGTTGAAATGACCCCGAATTCCAGACTCCGCTCGCGGAAAACCTCCATCGCTTTCAAGGCCACCCGGTCCTCGAACGCGGCATGCGCGAACAGCTTCACCGTCTTGATGTTGGTGATCGTATCCACCACTTGCCCCGAAACCATCGCCCGGGCCGATGCCCGCGCCGCCGAATTCACCCGCACACGCGGCATGAAAAACCGGATCAGCAGAACATAAACCACCAGCCAGACGGCCAGAGCCACCGCAATGCGCGCGTCGATCACCACCAAAAACACCACCGACCCGATCACCGACGCCAGCGCGAAACAGACCGTGTTGATGACCTCGGTTGCCACATCGGTGACCGCCCGCGCCGCCTGCATCTGCTTTTGCGCAATGCGGCCCGCAAAGTCATTGTCAAAAAACGTTACCGCCTGCCCCAGCGTCCAGCGGTGCAGCCGCGACAAAACCAATGGCATCACGTTCGGACCGACAACGATGCTGTTCGACGCCGCCGCGATACCAAAGGCCATCGGCCGCAGCACAAGGTAGAACAGCACGAACATCCCAATCAGCGCCGCATGATCGCCGAAAAACCGCTCCGGCCCCGAGTTCAGCGCGGCATCAATCACCCAGCCCAGAATGACCGCCGACACCACTTCCGTAGCCCCGGCGATCGAGGAAAACACCCCGGCCAAACCCAGCATCGGCCAAGACCCCTTGAGGCACCAACGCATGAACGGCCACAACTGCTGCGGCGGTTCGCCATCTGCGGGACGAAACGCGTCGATGTATCCGCCCAGCCGTTTCAGAACGCTCATGCCGTCTCCTCTAGCCCGATGAACCCGCCAGATTGGCGAGCCCAAAACCGCGCATATAGCCCGTTCAACGCCAAAAGCTCGGCATGGGTCCCTTGCTCGGCGATGTGACCATCCTCCAGCACCACGATCCGGTCCATCGCGGCGATGGTCGACAGGCGGTGCGCAATCGCGATCACCGTCTTGCCCTGCATCACGCCAAACAGCGCTTCTTGAATCGCCGCCTCGGCTTCGGAATCCAGCGCACTCGTCGCCTCGTCGAGAATCAAGATCGGCGCGTCTTTCAGGATCACCCGCGCCAATGCCACCCGCTGCCGCTGTCCACCCGACAGCTTCACGCCCCGCTCTCCCACATGCGCATCATAGCCTTTGCGGCCCTCCGGGTCTTCCAGCGTCTGGATAAACTCATGCGCATCGGCGCGGCGGGCGGCAGCGATCATCTCGGCCTCGGTCGCATCGGGGCGACCGTACAGGATGTTGTCGCGCACCGACCGGTGCATCAGGCTGCTGTCCTGCTGCACCATGCCGATCACCCTGCGGACCGAATCCTGCCCCACCTGAGCAATGTCCTGCCCGTCAATGCGGATCACCCCGCCCTCGGTGTCGTAGAACCGCAGCATCAGCTTCACCAGTGTCGATTTACCTGCGCCCGAGCGCCCGACCACGCCGATCTTTTCCCCCGGCTGCACGGCCAGCGACAGATCCTGCAACCCGCCCGACCCGCGTCCGTAATGGTGGCTCACCCGGTCCAGCTCGATCTTGCCGGCGGTCAGCACCAGCGGCTTTGCCCCCGGGTTGTCCACCAGATGAATCGGCTGGGTGATGGTCTCCATCCCTTCGGCCACAATGCCAAGCGCCTGCACCAGCGCGGTAAAGGCCCACATGATCCAATAGGTCATGTTGTTCAACCGCAGCACCAGCGCCGTTGCCGCCGCGACCGTGCCCACCGTCGCCTGCCCCTGATACCACAAGATCAGCGCCCAGCCGGTCACCCCCACGATCAGCCCGCCATTGAGCACGGTCAGCGCCAGATCCATCTTGGTGACGATCCGCATTTCGCGTGCAAATGTGCTGCGGGCGTGCTCGATCGCATCTCGGGCGTAGTTCAGCTCCATATCGTGATGCGCGAACAGCTTGACCGAGTGGATGTTGGTATAGGCATCCACCACCCGCCCCGTCACCTGCGACCGCGCATCCGAGCTTGCCTTCGCCGCCGGTCCGGCCCGAACCACTGTCCACCGAACCAGCCAGGCATAGAGTGCGAACCAGATCACCAGCGGCAGCAGCAGCCGCACATCGGCCCCGGCCAGCATGATGCCGGCGCCGACTACAGTCACGCTGGCAAAGGCCACCGCGTCAAAGGTCTGAAACACCGCGTCCCCTGCCGCTGGCGGCGTCTGCATGATGCGGTTGGCGATCCGCCCGGCAAAATCGGACTCGAACCAGCCGACGGGCTGGCGGATCACATGGTTATGCGCCCGCCAGCGGATCATGGTGCCGAAATTCGGTAGGATAGTGTTGTGCAATAGCGCCACATTGGCCACCAGCAGAATGGGTCGCAAGATCAGGATCGCCGCCGCCACCAGCAAAATCTCGGTGCCGTGATCCGCCCACACCACTTGCGGCCCGGTACTTGCCAACAGGTCGACCAGCCGCCCGACATACCAGATCATCGCGACATCGGCAAAAGCCGACACCACCGAAAGCGTCGCGGTGATCGCGAACACCCCACGGAACGGCGTGATATATTGCTTCAGGAACGGCCACAGCTTGCGCGGTGGTGTGTCGGTCTGCTCGTAAGGGCCATAAGGGTCCACGAGCCGTTCAAAATAGGAAAACACGGGGGACAGCCTCTTGCAGATTACCGCTGGCATATACTCCCATTAATGTCCGAGGAAAACAGTTTAACCCAAAAGCTGCGCGCGGGTCAGCGTCAGGTTGCTTGCCAGCCAGCGCGCCCGGGCCGCCGCCAGCGCCGCGCCCAGCGCCGGGCCCTGCAACCGGCCCATCAGATCGGCGGCACGCAGCGGGAACTCAGCCGCAGCCCCCCGCGCCACCTCTGCCTCCCAACCCTCAGGCAAAGGCTGCTCCAGCACCGCCGCGCGCGCCAGAACGGCATCGGCCCCCAGGCTATCGCCCAGCAGAAAGCCCAGCGCGGCCGGGCTATGAATGTTGCCGGTTTCGTCTCTGATACGGCACAAGTCTGCCACTTCGCGCCGCGACAGCCGCAACCTGTCACCCACATCCTGCCCGCCCAGAACCGCCAACCGCCGCAGCCAGCGTGGTGCGCATTGGCCTTCCAGATGCACCAGCGGCCCCAGGGACCGCGCATCCGCCCCCGGCAGAACAATCCCCAGCACCCCAGACGCCGCCATTGACGCGACCGCGGGCGCAGGGTCCGGTGCGGCCAGCAGCTTGCGCATTTCCGCACCGATGCGTTCGCGCGAAAGCGCCTCTATTCCGTCAAGATTGGCGGCACAGGCCGCCAGCCCTTCGGCATCAATCCCGCCGTCCGGGTTACCATAATGCGCAAAGAACCGGAAAAACCGCAGGATGCGCAGGTAATCCTCAGCAATGCGGGCACCCGGCTCGCCCACGAACCGCACCCGCCGCGCCTGCAGGTCCGGCAGCCCGCCCAACGGATCCATCACCGCACCGGTCCGGTCGGCATAAAGCGCATTCATCGTGAAATCGCGCCGCGCCGCGTCTTCCTCGACAAGCGTTGAAAACGCGACCACCGCGTGTCGCCCATCAGTCTGCAGGTCTTGGCGGAAGGTTGTCACCTCATGTGCCACACCCCCGGCGATCACCGTCACCGTGCCATGGTCAATTCCGGTCGGTACCACCCGGAGCCCGGCAGTTTCCGCCAGCGCAGAAACGATTTCCGGCACCGCATCGGTTGCAATGTCGATATCCGCCACCTCGACGCCCATCAGTGCGTTGCGGACACAGCCACCAACGAACAGCGCCTGATGGCCCGCATCCTCCAGCACACGGCACAAGGTCTGTGTGCCGGGATGCTCCAGCCAATCCCCCGAAACCTTCACAGCGCTGCCCGCTCGGCCAGCCCGCGCAAAATGCGCGCCGTCGCTCCCCAGATGTAATACGGGCCATAGGGCACCGCGTAATAGCGCCGCCACTGCCCCATCCACAGCCGCCGCTCGATGCAATAGCGCGACAGGTCAAGCACGTGTGACAGCGGCACCGTAAACACCTCCTCCACCTCCCCCGCTTCTGGCGCAGGCACAAAATCGTCTCTGATATGGCCCAGAACCGGGGTCATGCTGAATCCGGTCACCGTTTCATGCACGGGCAAATGGCCGACCACCTCGACCAGCCGGGGCGGCAGCGCAATTTCTTCCATCGCCTCGCGCAGCGCCGCAGCCTGAACCGAGGCATCGACCGGCTCTACCTTGCCGCCCGGCAAGGAAATCTGCCCCGGATGATGCTTCAGGTGCGACGCGCGTTTGGTCAAAATCACCTGCGCGCCACCGGGCCGGTTCCAAACTGGAATCAGCACGCCCGCCGGCCGCAATACGCGACCAGCCGGCAGCTGAATCCCAGGGTTCAGATCAAAATCAGACGACTCGCCTGCCGGGCGCAGCAGGGCGCTCCGCAGGCGGGCAATCTCATCCATCCCTGCCCTCAAACCCCAGGGTCTTCGGGTCCATCTCGTAATGCGCGCCGCAGAACTGGCAATCGGCGGTGACGATCCCTTCGGGCGTTGTCATCTTTTCGATGTCCTTCTGCGAATAGATCGACATCGTGTTGCGCACCTTGTCTTCGGAACATGAGCAGCCAAACCGGATCGGCTGCGCCTCGAACACCCGCGGGCCTTCTTCGTGGAACAGCCGCACCAGCAACTCTGCCGGAGTCACCTGCGGCCCGATCAGCTCGATCTCTTCCACCGTATCCAGCAGCACATTGGCGCGGGTCCAGCTTTCGCCCTCTTCCCCGGCAAGAATATCGCTGTGCAGCAGCAAACCGCCCTCGCCCGAACCGGCCTCGGCCGCCACACTCATCCCGGCTTTCGGCATGTGCTGCAGCATCACGCCACCCCCCCGCCAATGCGTCGCCCGCCCCGGCTCCGCACTCTGGCCAAAGGTCAGCGAAAACCGTGTCGGCAGCTGTTCGGACTGCGCGAAATAGGTCTCGGCGCAAGAAGACAGCGACCCACCCGCAATCGGGGTAAAACCCTGATAGGGCACCATGCCCTCGCCCTGATCCAGCATCACCGCGAAATAGCCGGTGCCGATCTGGCTGAACGGATCGGCGTCCAGATCCAGCCGGTCGGCATCATAGCTCGCATAGGCGCGGATGCGTGCCGGTTGCCCGTCATCTGTCGGGCCATAGTAATCGGTGGCGATCAGGCGCGCCGGGCCGTTGCCGCGGATCTGCAGGCTCAGCTTCCAGCGCAGCTTCACAGACTGCCCGATCAGTGCGGTCAGAAGCGCGGCTTCGGCCACCAACGCCTCGATCAGCGGCGGGTAGGTGTGTTGCGACAAAACCTGTTCCAGCACGCCATCCAAGCGAACCACCCGGCCCCGGATGTCGGACTGATCAAGTTGAAAGGGCAGGATGGTATCATCCCAGGCGATCTGCGAACCAATGGTCATGGGGTTTCCTTAGCGAGCCAATCTTGGCATACCGCGCCTATATAGGCAGGGCAACACCACGACCAAGGGGGCAACAGCATGCGGCGCTACGGTGATCCCGCCCGACCGGGCCAGAAATATCGCCCCAGACCCGGAGTCTATGCCGTGCTGCTGAATGGCACAAAGGTGCTGACCACGCATCAGGCCGAGCCCACCCCCGAATTTCAGCTGCCCGGCGGCGGGATAGATCCGGGCGAACACCCGCTCCCCGCCCTGCACCGTGAGGTGTTTGAGGAAACCGGCTGGAAAATCGCCGTGACCCGCAAACTAGGGGCCTACCGGCGGTTTACCTATATGCCCGAATACGACAAATGGGCCGAAAAGATCTGCACCATCTATCTGGCCCGCCCGGTTCTGCGCCTTGGCCCTCCGTCAGAGGCGGGGCATACCGCCGTCTGGATGACGTCCGATCAGGCGCTGGATCAGATCGCCAACACCGGCGACCGCAGGTTTTTGTTTCAGGCGCTGCGTGATCAGCCGCGATAATCAAAAATGAGCCCCGACACATCATCTGGAAAATCCTCTGACCCCAGATGTGCCGCGAGATCCCAGATCAGCGCGTCCAGCAGCTGGCGCGAGTCCAGAGCACTGTTGGCACGGATCAGGGCGTCCAGCCCATCATCACCCAGTTCGTCACCACTGCGCGACGGGCATTCGGTCAACCCGTCAGACACCAGAAGCAAGCGATCCCCGGGAAACAACTGCGCCATTACCGGGTCATGCTCCGCGTCGGGCAAAAGTCCGATCGGCAGGCCACCGCTGCCCAGCCGGTCGATCCGTCCGTCCGCCCGCAGGATTCGCGGGTAAGGGTGGCCTGCCTGCACCATCGCCACCGCACCGCTGTTCAGATCAACCTGCGCATAGGCCATGGTGAAATACTGATCGACCTGCAGATCCTCCAGCATGGTGCGGTTGAACCTTGCCGCCACCTGTTCCGGCAACAACCGGTCAAACACGCCATCTGCCCGGCGCTGCAAAGCGATATTCTGGTCCGGGTCCGACCCTGACAGATACCCCGCCAGCCGTGCGGTAATCATGGCTGACGCCACACCATGCCCAGACACATCCAGCGAATAAAGCGCGACAACAGCCGCATCCAGTTCGAAAAACCCGGCCAGATCGCCACCCACCGGCCCCGAGGTGCGCAAGAACAGCGTCGCCGCCCCCCGCCCCCAGTCACGGCACCGGTCGCGCACCAGCGCCTGTTGCAGCTTGCGCGCTTCGATCAAATCGCGGTCCACAATCTGCTGGGCGCGCTGTAGTTCAGTCAATGTCGCGCCCAGAAGCCGGTTTTTCTGGACCAGTTCCTTGTGCATACTTACAATCCGCTCCCCCGCGCGCAGCCTTGCGTGCAGTTCATGCGCCGACACCGGTTTGGTCAGAAAATCATCTGCCCCCGATTCCAGCCCCGTGGCAATTTCCTCCTTGCCGGATTTGGAGGTCAGCAGGATGAAATAGGCATACCCCTCCTGCCCCAGCGCACGAAAGGCGGCACACAGATCAAGTCCGGACATGCCATCCATCATCCAATCCGACAGGATGATATCAAAGACCTCCGTCCGGCACGCCAGCAGCGCCGCCTCACCCGATTCCGCCTCTTGCACGGCATAGCCCCAGCGCGAAAGGGCTGCGATCAGCAGCATACGCTGCGCTTTGCTGTCATCCACGACAAGCACCTGCAAGGGGCGGACCGCCACGGCGGCCTCCTCCGGTAGGTCAGGGCTGTTCAAAGTCGTCAAGCTCATCAGATCACAGTCCATACAACGCAAGACACTGTCGCTGCGCAGAGCTTAAGCACCGATGAAAGCTAAAACTTTCCCTGTTAGCGTCGGGGACTTGATAACGAAGCCTTAAGATGCTGGGGTCATGATGGGGACAAGAACCATTCTGGGGGTCGCACAAACAGGATCGGGTGACATGATGATCGACTGGGCACGCGTGAACGATTTGCGGGCAGAGGTGGGGCACGACTCGTTTGACGAAATTGTTGCCCTCTTCCTGCAAGAGACGGATCAGGTGGTCACCCGCCTGCCTTCCCTCACCGACGCACAGTCGATGGAAGACGACCTGCATTTCCTCAAGGGCAGCGCGCTCAACCTTGGTTTTGCCCGTCTGGCTCAGGTTTGCCAGACCGGCGAACGCCGCGCCGCGACCGGCTCGGCCGATGTGGCGCTGGACAGCGTGATCAGCACCTATCACCAGTCGCGCGATGCCTTTGTGACCCGGCTGAAAGATCGCGCTGCCTGAGCGGGCCGCCTAGATCAGAAACTCTGACAAAATCCCGTCATTGGTGATGTCCCGATAGGGAAAGGCCGCCAGATCCAGCCGCGCAAACAGCTGGGTAAAATTCTCCGGCGCTTTTGTCTCAATTCCAATCAGAACCGACCCGAAGTTGCGCGCCGATTTTTTCAGATACTCAAACCGCGCGATATCATCTTCGGGCCCCAGCATCTCCAGAAACTCACGCAGGGCACCGGGACGCTGCGGCATCCGCAGGATGAAATACTTCTTAAGCCCGGCAAAGCGCTGCGCCCGTTCTTTCACTTCCGGCAGGCGTTCGAAGTCGAAGTTCCCGCCCGATGTCACACAAACCACGGTCTTGCCCCGGATCACCCCGGCCAGCTCTGGCAGCACATCCACCGACAGCGCCCCCGCAGGTTCCAGCACGATGCCTTCGACATTCAGCATCTCCAGCATGGTGATGCAGATCCGGTCTTCGGGGGCCAGAAGCACCTGCGCCGGATCAACCCAATCCAGCAGAGCAAAGGTCTTGTCCCCCAACCGCGCCACGGCCGCGCCATCCACAAAGCTGTTCACCGTTGCCAGCGTGTCGGGTCGCCGCGCAGCCAAAGCCGCCAGCAGGGACGCGCCACCCAAAGGTTCCACAAAGCGATAGGCCACATCCGGCGCCACAACCCGCAGATACCGTGTCACGCCCGATGACAACCCGCCCCCGCCCACCGGAAGAATCACCAGATCGGGATCGCGGCCCAGCTGATCCAGCATTTCCACCGCAACAGAAGACTGGCCCAGAATCACATCATCATCATCAAAGGGTGACAGGAAGTACGCACCCTGTTCGGTACAGAACGCCTTCGCCGCCGTCAGCGTCTGGTCGAAATAGTCGCCCGTCAGCACAATTTGCACCTGACCCGTGCCAAACACCCGCGTCTTGTCGATCTTTTGCTGCGGCGTCGTCACCGGCATGAAGATCGTGCCGCGCACCCCGAAATGCCGACAGGCAAAGGCCACGCCTTGCGCATGATTGCCCGCACTGGCGCAAACAAAGTGCTGCCGGCCCGGCTCCGCCTCGCGCACCTTGCGCATCGCGGTAAAGGCTCCGCGCAGCTTGTAGGACCGCACCGGCGACAAATCTTCGCGCTTCAGCCAGATGTCGGCATCAAAGCGCTGCGACAGGTAATCATTGCGCTGCAACGGCGTCGGATCAAACAGATCGCGCAGCGCGTCGGTGGCAAGGCGGGCATCTTTGACAAAATCGGTCATAGCCTTGGCATGCCGCAGCGCCACCGCTTTGGCAAGCGCGGCGATTTTGTATCCGATACGCCCGTGTTTCTTGCCCTTTGCCGCAAATCGCCTTAGACCCGCGCAAATCCCAAAGGGAGCGTGCGCATGTCAAACCCGAAAAAAGTCGTCCTTGCCTATTCCGGGGGTCTGGACACCTCGATCATCCTCAAATGGCTGCAAACCGAATACGGTTGCGAGGTGATCACCTTCACCGCCGATCTGGGTCAGGGCGAAGAGCTGGAACCCGCCCGCGCCAAGGCCGAATTGCTGGGCATCAAGCCGGAAAACATCCATATCGTCGACGTGCGCGAAGAATTCGTGCGCGACTATGTGTTCCCGATGTTCCGCGCCAATGCGCTGTATGAAGGGCTGTATCTGCTGGGTACCTCGATTGCGCGGCCGCTGATCTCCAAGCATCTGGTTGATCTGGCGCATAAACATGGCGCTGATGCGGTGGCGCATGGCGCGACCGGCAAGGGCAATGATCAGGTGCGGTTCGAGCTGTCGGCCTATGCGCTTGACCCATCGATCCGGGTGATCGCGCCGTGGCGCGAGTGGGATCTGACCAGCCGCACCAAGCTGATCGAATTTGCCGAAACCAACCAGATCCCAATCGCCAAGGACAAGCGCGGCGAGGCGCCGTTCTCGGTGGACGCAAACCTGCTGCACACCTCGTCCGAGGGCAAGGCGCTGGAAAACCCCGCCGAACAGGCCCCGGAATATGTCTATCAGCGCACCGTTTCGCCCGAAGACGCGCCGAACACACCTGAATACATTGAAGTTTCTTTTGAGCGCGGTGATGCGGTTGCGATCAATGGTGAAGCGATGTCACCCGCCACCATCCTGACCCGGCTCAACGAGTTGGGCGGCGCGCATGGCATTGGCCGGCTCGATTTCGTGGAAAACCGCTTTGTCGGGATGAAGTCGCGCGGCATCTATGAAACCCCCGGCGGCACCCTTCTGCTGGAAGCACATCGCGGGATCGAACAGATCACGCTGGATGCAGGCGCGGGCCACCTGAAAGACAGCATCATGCCGCGTTATGCGGAACTGATCTACAACGGCTTCTGGTTCAGCCCGGAACGCGAGATGTTGCAGGCGCTGATCGACAAGTCACAAGAACATGTGACCGGCACCGTGCGGCTGAAGCTCTACAAGGGCCTGGCCACCTGCGTTGGCCGCTGGTCCGACCATTCGCTGTATTCCGAGGCGCATGTGACGTTCGAGGACGACGCGGGTGCTTATGACCAGAAAGACGCCGCAGGCTTCATCCGCCTGAACGCCCTGCGCCTGAAACTGATCGCCAACCGCAATGCGCGGGTAAAATAGCCTTTGCCCTCAGGGGCTTGGCTTACATCCGAAGCTGTGCCAGCCGATCGTAATGTGGCAAAGCCTGCGCCACCAGATCGGCGTAGGCGCCGCCAAGCGCGGGAAGCGGGCCTTCGGCGCCTTCGAACCCGGTGGAGCGATGGACCGCGGCATACCAATGCGGGGCCCATGTGCCATCATGTTCGTTGCCGCCCGCGGGCCAGTGCAACATGCTGCGCGTGAAGGACAGCCCGAGCGCGCTGCACAGCTTGCGCAGCATCGCTTCGGGGTCGGCGCGAATATCGTCACTGTCGATCACAAGGGGGGCCGTCCCGCTCCACCCGGCAACCTCTTGATAAAGTTCAACTTGCTGGACAAAGCCGATGTCGTGCAACGTTGCGCCCTGACGCTTTTTGGCATAGCTTGCGACCACGCGGGCCGGGTGCCGGATCAGGAACACATTTTGGCAGGACCGCATCCAGCGCCGGTCAAACCCATCAACCATATGCAACGTCATGTGCTTTTGATAAAACACCGCCTTGCCCTGCGGGATCGGTCCCTTGCAGATCGAGGCGATCCGGTCCGGGTCGGTTTCGTTTTCCTCGATGATCTGCGCGCGCATCGGGTGGTCGATGCCGGTCGCTTCAAGATAGGCGGCGTAAAAGGGTTCATCCCAGACCAGGGTGTCATCCCGCGCGGCGAAAGCGTACATCAGGGCGGTCGACAGGTTGCGTGGCCCGGACCACATGGCGATTTTCATGGCTGATTTCCGTATGGTTCGTGTATGGCGCGCGTATGGCTTACGGACGTACGTTCATGCGCCGACAAGGGTCTTGTAAAGCCCGCGAATCCGCTCTGTCATCGGGCCCATTTCGCCGGTGCCGATCTGGCGGCCGTCGATCATGCTGACAGGCGTTTGCGCGCCGAAGGTGCCGGTGAGGAAGGCCTCGTCCGCGCCATAGGTGTCGACGAGGCTGAAGTTCCGCTCATACACCGGGATGCCATTTTCGCGGCACAGGTCGATCACTTTCTGACGCGTGATGCCGTTCATGCAATAGTCGCCGGTGCTGGTCCAGACCGCACCCTTGCGGACGATGAAGAAGTTGCAGGCGTTGGTGGTGTTCACAAAGCCATGCACGTCCAGCATCAGCGCCTCATCGGCACCGGCCTTTTCGGCGGCGATGCAGGCCAGAATGCAGTTCAGCTTGGAATGGCTGTTCAGCTTGGGGTCTTGCGTCATCGGCAGGCCGCGCAGGTGGGGCACGGTGGCAAGGCGGATCGGGCGGGGCAGCTTTTGGCGCGAGTGTTCCATGATGATCACCACCGTTGGCCCGCGCTGCGACAGTTTGGGGTGCTGGAAGGGCCGGGTCTTGACGCCGCGCGTGACCATCAGGCGGGCATGGGCGTCGGTGGTCATGCTGTTGGCGGCTTGGGTTTCCATGATGGCCGCAATCACCTGATCACGGGTCATTCCGATGTCGATGTCGATCGCCTTTGCGGCCTCGAACAGCCGGTCCATGTGTTCGTCCAGGAAGGTCCAGCGCCCGTTGTAAAGCCGCACGCCTTCCCACACCCCATCGCCCAGCATGAACCCGGAATCGTAGACCGAGACCAGCGCCTGATCCCTTGGCTTCAGCGCACCGTTGACCCAGATCAGGATGTGCTCATTGCGGGCGTCATCTTCGGCCTGATGGGTAGAAACGTGGTCGGTCATGCGGTCCTCCGGGTTTGGTGTAACGCTATGCGGGGCGGGCACGAAGGGAAAGGGGCAGCTTCACCTGTGCGTGACATCACACATGGGTGAGTGGACGGACGGCCCGCGCGGGGCAATCTGTGGCCAGTATTTCAGGAGCACGAGATGAAACGAATGATGTCTGTTGTGGCCGGTCTGGCCCTGTTGGTGCTGACCGCCACCGGGGGGGCGCAGGCTGCCACCGAGAAGGCCATTGTCGCCGGGGGGTGCTTCTGGTGCGTCGAATCCGATTTTGAAAAGGTGCCGGGCGTGCGGTCGGTGGTGTCGGGCTATACCGGTGGGACGATGCAGAACCCGACCTATCCGAACCATGAGGGGCATCATGAGGCGGTGGAGATCACCTTTGACAACAGCCGCATCACCTATGCCCAGCTGATCGCGATGTTCCTGCGGTCGGTCGATGTGACCGATGCCGGGGGCCAGTTCTGCGACCGTGGCCCGGCGTACCGCACCGCGATTTTCCCCCGGAACGCCGCGCAACAGGCGGCAGCGCAGGCGGCGGTGGCCGAGGCGCAGCAGGCGCTTGGGCAAAAGATCGTGACGCCGGTGCTGCCCGCCAGCACCTTCTGGGTGGCCGAGGCCTATCATCAGGATTACTACAAAAGCTCTGAAATCATCCTGACCCGCGCCGGGCCGAAGCAGAAGAAGAACGCCTATACCTTCTACCGTCAGGCCTGCGGGCGCGATGCGCGGGTAAAGCAGCTTTGGGGCAATCAGGCGGCATTCGCCAAGTGACCGAAGGCCCGCCCGTTGAGGCGGGCCTTTTGCTTTATTGGCCGATCTTGCAGGCGGCCATGACGGCCATGTTCAGAATGTCGTTCACCGTGGAATTGGTGGAACAGATCTGAATCGGCTTTTTCACGCCGGTCAGGATCGGGCCGATCACCGTGGCCCCGGCCATTTCCTGCATCAGCTTGACCGAGATGCTGGCCGAATGGCGGGCGGGGACCACAAGAATGTTGGCGGGCCCGGTCAGGCGGCAGAACGGGTAGTGCTTCATCTGGTCCATGTTGAGCGCCACATCGACGGTCATTTCGCCCTCGTATTCGAAATCGACGCCCATGCGGTCGAGCACGCGCGGCGCTTCGTGCATCTTGGTCGCGCGTTCCGACACCGGATAGCCGAAGGTGGAGAAGGACACGAAGGCCACGCGCGGCTCCAGCCCCAGGGACCGCGCCACGCCCGCCGAGCGGATGGCGATGGTCGCCAGATCCTCGGGTTCCGGCCATTCCTGCACCAGCGTATCGGCGATCAGGATGATGCGGCCCTTGTGCAAAAGGGCCGTGACCCCGACGGCACCAGCGGCGGCGGTGGCGTCGAAGACGTGGTTGATCAGTGACAGGATATGCGCCGATTTGCGGGTAACACCTGTCACCAGCCCGTCACCATGGCCGTGTTGCAGCATCAGCGCGGAAAATACATGCCGGTCGCGCGTCGCAAGGCGGTGGATATCTTCGGAGTCGTGCCCACTGCGCTGCAACCGGTTGTAGAGGAAGCCCTTGTAAGCCTCCAGATGCCGGGTGTTGGCGGCGTTCACCACCTCCAGCTCGCGCACGGCGTCGGCCAGACCGACGGCTTCGAGCTTTTCGCGTACATCCGGCTCGCGGCCGACAACGATGGCCTTGCCCAGACCGGCGCGCTGATAGGCGACGGCGGCGCGCAGCACGCGCGGGTCATCGCCTTCGGCAAAGATCATCCGAGCCTGCGCCTGTTTCGCGCGGGCATGGATGCCTTGCAGGATGCTGGCGGTCGGGTCCATCCGGCTTTTCAGCGTCTGCTCATAAGCCTTCATGTCGATGATGGGGCGCCGCGCCACCCCGGTATCCATTCCGGCGCGGGCCACGGCGGGCGGGATCACGTAGATCAGCCGTGGGTCAAACGGGGTGGGGATGATGTAATCGCGGCCGAACGACAGTTTGCGCCCGTAAGCCATCGCCACTTCGTCCGGCACATCCTCGCGTGCGAGGGCGGCCAATGCGCGGGCGCAGGCGATCTTCATCTCGTCATTGATGGCACGGGCGTGAATGTCCAAGGCACCCCGGAACAGGTAGGGAAAGCCCAGCACGTTGTTGACCTGATTGGGATAGTCGCTGCGCCCGGTGGCCACGATGGCATCGGGGCGGACGGCGTGGGCATCTTCGGGCGTGATTTCGGGGTCGGGGTTGGCCATGGCGAAGATGACCGGGTTTTCGGCCATGCTCGACACCATTTCGGGCGTTACCGCGCCCTTGGCCGACACACCGAGGAACACATCGGCCCCCACCATCGCCTCTTCCAGCGTGCGCAGGTCGGTGCGGGCGGCATGGGCCGATTTCCACTGGTTCATGCCCTCGGTGCGGCCCTGATAAATCACGCCCTTGGTGTCGCACATGATGCAGTTGTCATGTTTTGCGCCCATGGATTTCAGCAGTTCCAGACAGGCGATTCCGGCCGCCCCCGCGCCGTTCAGCACGATGCGGCAATCTTCGATCTTCTTGCCCGACAGTTCCAGCGCGTTGATCAGCCCTGCGGCACAGATCACCGCCGTGCCGTGCTGGTCGTCATGGAACACCGGAATGTCCATGATTTCCTTCAGGCGCTGTTCGATGATGAAGCATTCGGGGGCCTTGATATCTTCAAGGTTGATGCCGCCGAAGGTGGGGCCCATCAGGCTGATGGCCTTGATGATTTCCTCGGCGTCTTCTGTATCCAGCTCGATATCAATCGCGTTCACATCGGCGAAGCGCTTGAACAGCACCGCCTTGCCTTCCATCACCGGCTTGGAGGCCAGCGCGCCAAGGTTGCCCATCCCCAGAATGGCGGTGCCGTTGGAGATGACGGCCACCATATTGCCCTTGACCGTATAGTCATAGGCCAGTGCCGGATTGTCGGCGATGGCCTGCACCGGCACGGCAACGCCTGGGCTATACGCCAGCGACAGATCGCGCTGCGTGGCCATCGGGGTTGAGGCGATGATCTCGTATTTGCCGGGGCGGGGTTCGAGGTGATAGGCGAGTGCTTCTTCGGGGGTCACACGGTTTTTCGAGGACATGGGCCATATGTTCCTTGATGGGTCTGATCCGTCATAGCGGGGCAAAGGGCACCGCACAATCGGCGAGGCAGTCAAAGCAACTGCTGCACCCAGTCGCGGTCCTTTGCCAGTTCGGCGATGCGGTCGGGAAATTCGCTTTGCAGCAGGCGGATCGCCCAGACCTGCACCTGCGTCTTGCCCAGACGGCGCGCGCACCACAGGATCTGTGCCAGAACCTGCCAGCGGGTCGGATCTGCCTGCCGGGCTGCATAAAGCGCAATCAGCTCTGCCCGCCATTCCTGCCGCGCCTTGTGCAGCTCGGCCTGCGCCAGACACAGATCAGCGCTGCCCGGTTGCAGATCGGCGTGCCGGTCCAGGACCGCCTCTGCGGGCAAGATGTGGCCGGAGCGCAACAGTTGCCCCGCCAGAAGGGCCACATCCTGTGCCCGGGCAAGCCGTGGCACATGCCCGCACAGCGCGGCGACATAGGCCATGACGCGGCCCAGCCCCCGGTCTGACAGCTGCGGCGCAAGAATCCCGGCGGCGATGAAATCCGGCACCTCAAGCGGGGTGTCACTGTGGTGATCGGCGATGAAAGACACATAGCGACAGCGCGAGGCATGGGCGACCGGCCAGAAATCGGCCCAGCGGATTTGCGCGGTCTGCAGGGTGCCGATCTCTATCACAGTGGTCTGATCGCCTGCGAACAGCATGTTGGCAAAGCCCGCGCCATGTGCCGATATCATCACCTCGGCCTGCGCCATCAGGGCGATCTGCTCCAGCGGGGTCAGATCCTCGAAAGCCAGCGACCTGAACCCGAATGCCTCGAGCAGCTCCACCAGCGCGGGTTCGCCCTGCATCTGCCGGTCACGCGCCTGCCCCGGTTTTCGCGTGATATAGAACCGTTTTGGCAGATGGCTGAAATCGCGCCCTGCAATCGCCCGCAACCCTCGCGCCCGCAGCGCCAGAAGCGTGGTTTCCACCGTGTTCATCGCCAGCACCGCCCGCGTGCTGCGGGTGGCGCGGTGGCCGTGCCAGGACAGATCAGACAGCGCCAGCCCATCCAGTGACCCGACAACCTGTGGCGGCATCTGGAAATAGGTCCATTGAAAGCTGAAGGCCGACAGCACGCGCGGGTAATCTTTTGGCGCGCGTTCCAGCACCACACGATCGGCCAGTTCGGGGAACAGCGCGTCGATGAAGCCGCGCACAAAGGTGCGGGTCTTTTCGGGATGGTTGGGAAAGTGCAGATACACCCGGCCCGTGAAGGCGAGCCCGTCCAGCACACAAAGCTGGCTGAGCGTTTCGGTAAGAAAGTGGAAGTAGTTGAAAGTGTTGCGGCATTCGATGGCGAAATCCACGCCTTTTGGTACCACCCCCTGCGGCAGCACCGCGCCTGCATTCGCGGCCTGACAGGCGGCGAAATACCGGCCCAGCGCCGCTTCGGCATCTTGGCCGGGCCGGTCCCAGCCAAAGCGGTTCAAAAGCCGTGCGCCCGACGCGCCGTTCAGCAGGGCCTTGCCGCCCGCCGTGGCATGGGATTTGCGGAATGCCGCCGCCTCCAGCAGCACGGGCACCACATTCACTTCGGCCACCCGTGTGAAGGCCCGGTGCCGTTTGACCTGCCTCAGATGCGCGTCGATCCGAGCGTTCATGGTGTCATCATCCGATGCGGCGAACCCTTCGATCACGCCCGGATCGCGCAGCCGCCACCAATAGGCCGGGGGCACGACGAACCCGATGCCGGGGTCGCGCGCGGGGTTGAGGAACAGCGCCTGTGGCTCTGCCTCATCATCAACCTGATTGCGCACCCTGTCCCCCGACCCGCCTGCACTTGCTGTACCCTATCACGCTGCCCCCACAGGTCCAGAGCGATAGGCCTTCCCCCCACCGCGCCGGTTTTGTAGGGTCGGCCCGCAGCAGGGGGGCCATGTGTGCCGCAGGACGACGCCAATGTGACGCCGATGATGGCGCAATACCTTGAGATCCGGCAGGCCAACCCGGGGGCCTTGCTGTTTTATCGCATGGGCGATTTCTACGAGATGTTTTTTGACGATGCGCTGGCGGCGGCGCAGGCGTTGGATATAGCACTCACCAAGCGGGGCTTCCATCAGGGTGAGCCGATCCCGATGTGCGGGGTGCCGGTGCATGCGGCCGAAGGGTATCTGCTGACGCTGATCCGCAAGGGGTTTCGCGTGGCCATCGCCGAACAACTGGAAGACCCGGCAGAGGCGAAGAAGCGCGGGTCCAAGTCGGTGGTGAAGCGTGATGTGGTGCGGCTGGTGACGCCGGGCACATTGACCGAAGATGCGCTGCTGGATGCGCGGCGGCACAATTATCTGTGCGCCTGGTCCGAGGTGCGGGATCAGGCGGCGCTGGCCTGGGCGGATATCTCCACTGGCGAATTGCGGGTGATCCCCTGCCCGATGGCGCGGCTATCGCCGGAACTGGCGCGGCTTGCCCCGCGTGAGGTGCTGGTGAGCGAGGCGCACGACCGCGACCTTGCGGGGATTGCGGCCGACATGGGGGCGGCGCTGACGCCGCTGTCGCGTGGCAGTTTCGACTCTGTGTCGGCGGAAAAGCGGCTGTGTGCGCTGTTCGCCGTGGCGTCGCTGGATGCCTTTGGTGCCTTTGACCGGGCCGAGGTATCGGCCATGGGCGCGCTGGTCGATTACCTTGACCTGACCCAGCGCGGCAAGCTGCCGCTGCTGCGCCCGCCGGTGCGGGAAAGCGCGGGGGGTGCTGTGCAGATTGATTTTGCCACGCGGCGCAATCTGGAACTGACGCAGGCGCTGTCGGGTGGACGGGAAGGCTCGCTTTTGCTGGCGGTGGACCGGACGGTGACCCCGGCGGGCGCGCGGCTGCTGGAACGGCGGCTGTCGGCGCCGTCCTGCGACTTGGCCATCATCCGCGCCCGGCATGAATCGGTGCGGTTTTTGCTGGAACAGGGTCGGTTGCGCGAAGATCTGCGCGGCCATCTGCGCCGCGTGCCGGATATTGACCGCGCGCTGTCGCGGCTGGCGCTGGACCGGGGCGGGCCGCGTGATCTTGCCGCCATCCGCGCCGGGCTGGCGCAGGCCGGGGCGATGCAGCCGTTGCTACAGGGTGCGCCTGAGGTGCTGGCCGGGGCGGCAACGGCGTTGCTGGGGCATGACGAACTTGTTGGGCTGCTGGATGCGGCGCTGGTGGCGGAGCCGCCTTTGCTGGCACGGGACGGGGGCTTTGTTGCCACAGGATATGATGCGGAACTGGACGAGATCCGCACACTGCGCGATCAGGGCCGCTCTGTCATTGGCAAGATGCAGGCCGAGTATGCGGCGGCGTCGGGCGTGCCGGGGCTGAAGATCAAGCATAACAATGTGCTGGGCTACTTCATCGAGGTGACGACCACCCATGAAGACGCGATGCGCGCCAAGCCCGAGTTGTTCATTCATCGCCAGACCACGGCGGGGCAAGTGCGCTTCACGACTGTTGATCTTAACGCGATCGAGACGCGGATTCTGAATGCGGGCAACCACGCGCTGGAGATTGAAAAGCGGCACTATGATGCCCTGAAAGCGGCCATCATGGCGCAGTCGGGCCCCATCGGGGCCACGGCGCGGGCGTTGGCAGAGATTGATCTGGCGGCCGGGTTTGCCGATCTGGCGGTGGCGGAGGATTGGGCCGAACCCGTGGTCGATGACAGCCACGCCTTTACCATTACCGGCGGGCGGCATCCGGTGGTGGAACGTGCGCTGAAACGGCAGGGCGCGGGGCCATTTGTGGCCAACGATTGCGCGCTGACCGAGGCGAGCACGCCCGCGATCTGGCTGCTGACCGGGCCGAACATGGCGGGGAAGTCCACCTTTCTGCGGCAGAACGCGCTGATTGCGTTGCTGGCGCAGGCGGGCAGTTTTGTGCCTGCGACCAGCGCCCATATCGGGATGGTCAGCCAATTGTTCAGCCGGGTGGGGGCTGCCGATGATCTGGCACGCGGGCGGTCGACCTTCATGGTGGAGATGGTGGAAACCGCCGCCATCCTCAATCAGGCGGATGACCGGGCGCTGGTGATTTTGGACGAAATCGGGCGCGGCACGGCGACTTATGACGGGTTGTCGATTGCCTGGGCCACGTTGGAACACCTGCACGAGACCAACCGCTGCCGCGCGCTGTTCGCCACGCATTACCATGAGTTGACGGCGCTGGCGGGCAAGCTGGCAGGCGTGGAGAACGCCACCGTTGCAGTCAAGGAGTGGGAAGGCGATGTGATTTTCCTGCACGAGGTGCGCAAGGGGGCCGCTGACCGCAGCTACGGCGTGCAGGTGGCGCGGCTGGCCGGGCTGCCGCAATCGGTGGTGGATAGGGCGAAAACCGTGCTGGAGGCGCTGGAGAAGGGCGACAGGGATGGCGGCAAGCAGATGGCGCTGATCGACGATCTGCCGCTGTTTCGCGCGGCTCCCGCGCAGGCCACGCCCAAACCCGCCGCCAAAACCTCGGCCGTGGAAGCGCGGCTGCAAGGCATCAGCCCCGACGAGCTGACCCCGATTGACGCGCTGCGTCTGGTCTATGATCTGAAGCAGCTGCTTTAGCCGCCTCGTTACCAGAAATTCACACATCCGCAGGGGAACCGTCACACTCTGCGCCTATGCAGCGCCCAAGTGAATTGGGGGCTGCCATATGCTGGACGTGAAAGACGTAACCCGAATGTTCGGGACCAAGGCCGCTGTGGACCGGGTCAGCTTTACTGTCACCGGCCCGGCCTTTGTCGGCATCATCGGGCGGTCGGGTGCCGGCAAATCCACCTTCCTGCGCATGATGAACCGGCTGACCGATGCGACATTCGGGCAGATCATGGTGGATGGCACCGATATTCTGGCGCTGCGTGGCGCGCAGGCGCGCGCCTGGCAAAGCCAGTGCGCGATGATCTTTCAGCAGTTCAATCTGGTGCCGCGCATGGATGTGGCGTCGAACGTGCTGCACGGCATCCTGAACCGCCGGTCGACGATGCAGACCATGTTCAACCTGTGGCCCCGCGCCGACATCATCCGCGCGCTGGAGATCCTTGACCGTCTTGGCATCGCCGAACAGGCCCCGAAACGGACCGAGGCGTTGTCGGGCGGCCAGCAGCAGCGCGTGGCGATTGCACGGGCGCTGATGCAGGACCCCAAGATCATTCTGGCGGATGAGCCCATCGCCAGCCTTGACCCGATGAATGCGCAGATCGTGATGGACGCGCTGAAAAAGATCAATGTCGAGGATGGCCGCATGGTCATCGCCAACCTGCACACGCTGGACACCGCGCGGCGCTATTGCGACCGGGTGATCGGCATGCGCGATGGGCGCATCGTGTTTGACGGCACACCGGACCAGCTGTCGACCGGGGTGGCCCGCGACATTTACGGCGCCGATGCGTCATTCAACGAATCCGCGACCTCTACCGCGATTCCCACGGATGCCACAGCCGACCGCGTCTATGCCGACGCGATGCTGTCCTGATTTTCCCGACTTCCAACGGCCGCTTCGGCCATCAACCACAGGAAACCCTGATGAAACCGCTGCTCCTTTCCCTCATCGCCTCTACCGCCCTTGCCGGCACCGCCATGGCACAGGACGCCATCACCGGCTTCAACATCGGTATCCTTGGCGGCGAAAACGCCCAGGACCGCATGACGAGCAACGAATGCTTCCGCAAATACGTTGAAGAAGCCATCGGTGTGCCGGTCAAACTGTTTGCCCCCGCCGACTATGACGGCGTGATCCAGGGCCTGCTGGGCGGCACCATCGATATGGCGTGGCTTGGGCCATCAGCCTATGCCAAGGTTTACCTGACCAACCCCGAAGCGGTTGACGTGGCCATGGTGAAAACCAACCTCGACAAGACCTATACCTACTATTCCATCGGCTTCGCCCGCGCCGACAGCGGCATCACGTCGATGGATGACATGAAGGGCAAGGTCATGTCCTTCAACGACCCGAACTCGGCTTCGGGCTATCTGATCCCGCGCGTGGAACTGCCGCAATCGGGCTATTCGATCGAGCCGGGTGAATTCTATGGCGACGTGAAGTTCACCGGCGGTCACGAACAGACCATCGTTGCGGTAAAGAACGGGGATGTCGATGCCGGCGTGACCTGGGCCGACGGTCAGGGCGACTGGGAAGACGGCTATAACTCCGGCGCGCTGCGCAAGGCCTCGGATGCCGGTCTGGTCGACATGAACGATCTGGTCGAAATCTGGCGCTCCAAGCCGATCCCGGAAGGTCCGATCGTTCTGCGCCGCGCCCTGCCGCAGGATGTCAAGCAAAGCATCATCGACCTGACCATGGGTTTGATCGACAAGGACAAGGACTGCACCTACAACATCGCCGCAGGTGAAACCGCCGGCTTCACCGAAGTCGGCCATGATGTCTATGAAACCATGATCGAAGTCCGTCGCCAGCAAGACGGCATGTAATTTCAGAACCAATCTGCCGGGCCGCCCCATGGGTGGCCCGGCAATTTTTTGGGGGCCACCATGGTTGATATCGCCTTCGGGCCAGAGCGGGGAAAGCGCCCCGACACCGCCAGCATTCAGGACAGCTATCTGGACATGGTCCGCCGCAAGCGGATGTATGGCGGCATTCTGCTGGCGCTGTTCATTGCCACGCTCGCCTCGGGCTGGATGCTGGCCGACAGCCGCAACGCGGGTGGGTTCTGGAACGGCATCCTCAATGTTTTTGACTTTCCGTCCGAGGTCGTGGCTGAGGCATGGGTAAAGCGCGCCCTGATCCCCGCCTTGTTCATCGATCATATTCCCGCCCTGATCGAGACGCTCAATATCGCCGCCGTCGCCACCCTTCTGGGCGGTGTCGCCGCGATGAGCCTGTCGCTGCTGGCCACGCGCGGCCTTGCCCGCTGGCCCCGGATGATCCCGGTGTTCCGCCGCAGCATGGATGCGCTGCGCGCAATCCCGGAAATCGTGATTGCTCTGGTGCTGATCTATATTCTGGGCGGTGGCCCAGTGCCCGCCGTCATTGCCATCGCCCTGCATACCGGCGGGGCTTTGGGCAAACTCTTCTCTGAAGTGGCGGAAAACGCCGACCTGAAGCCGGTTGAAGGGCTGCAATCGGTGGGGGCCAGCTGGACCCAGCAGATGTGGCTGGGGGTGATCCCGCAAGTGGCGCCAAATTGGCTGTCCTATGCATTGCTGCGGTTCGAGATCAACGTGCGTGCCTCGGCCATCCTCGGCTTTGTCGGCGAAGGCGGCATCGGCCATGACCTGAAGCTTGCGATGCAATGGGGTCAGGGCCGGTATGACGAGGTGGTGGCGATCTTCCTCCTCTTGTTCTTTGCCATCGTGGTCATCGACCGCACCTCGGACCACTTCCGCAACCGTCTGGTCAAGGGGCGTTGATCCATGCGCGCCGTCCCGAATCCCACTTATGACCCAGAGACAAAGGCCGCCCAATGACCGCCAGTGCCCTGACCGCCAGCCCGATTCCGCCGTCTCTGGCCGAGACTGTTACCAAAAGCTTTGCGCGCAAGCGCCTGATGGCTTTTGCCGTGCCCGCCCTGATCCTGCTCTATCTGGCCTATACCGCCGTCGCCTTCGATCTGGCCGGGCTGGCGCAGCGTGCCAAGCTAGACAATGCCGCGATCCTGTTGTCGGACTTCGTCACGCACAAAACCCATGTCACCCGCGACAATCGCGACGGCAAGCTGACCGTCTCGGTCGAGGGTGAAGGCAAGGGCACCTATCCGCCCGACCGGTTGCCCGAATGGGTGATCACCACGGGCGAGGTCACAACAATCGACCTCGGCAAAGGCAGTGTTGTCACCTATGACAGCGATGGCGCGCGCTTCGTCGTGCCCGATTACGGCACCATCGACATCCGCCCCGATGGCGACCGCCTGATACTGAACGCGCCGCAGCCCCTGCCGTCATGGATCAACGTCAGCGACACCCGCGTTTCGGTGACCACGCCTGCTGGGCGTTTCAGCTACACGAGGTCAAAGGTTGAAACCTTCCGCTATCAGTTCGGCTGGGAGCTGTTCTTTTTCACGCTTGACAGTCCGTTTTCGGGTAAGGGTCCGCTGGAACTGGTGGGTCTCGCCCTGTCCGGTGACCGCATCGATCCCGCCCGCAGCAACGTTTCCTACATGGTAAACGAAGTCTGGACGAACAAGATGTGGCGGCATGGCGACGTCGTCTGGGCCTTGTTCGAGACGATTTTAATGGCCTTTCTTGGCACCATGGGCGCGGCGATCATCGCGCTGCCTCTTGGGTTTGTAGCGGCCAGCAACTTCAACCCGCTGGCGCCAGTGCGCTTTGGCCTGCGCCGGGTGTTCGATTTCATCCGCGGGGTGGACGGGCTGATCTGGACCATCATCCTGAGCCGCGCCTTTGGCCCCGGCCCGATGACCGGCGCGCTGGCGATCCTGATTACCGACACCGGATCGTTCGGCAAGATGTTTTCCGAAGCGCTGGAGAATATCGACGACAAGCAGGTCGAAGGCGTGCGGTCCACCGGGGCCAACAGCCTGCTGCGCGCCCGCTTTGGCGTTATTCCGCAGGTGACGCCGGTGCTTTTGTCGCAGGTGCTGTATTATCTGGAATCCAACACCCGCAGCGCCACCGTGATCGGCGCGATTGTGGGCGGCGGAATCGGGCTTTTGCTGACCCAAGCGATCCAGACCCAGAAGGATTGGGAAGAGGTAGCCTATTACATGACGCTGATCGTGCTGATGGTGATGGCGATGGACAGCCTGTCGGGCTGGCTGCGCCGCAAGCTGATCAAGGGGGAATAGATGCCCAAGCTCTCTGCCACTGACCCGCTGATCCATCCGGGCTGCCAGATTGTGAACAGCCGGTTGGGGGCGTGGGTCGAGGTGGGGGCGGACAGTCGCGTGCTAAACTCCGACTTCGAGGATTATGCCTATTGCGACCGGTTGGCCGACATTGCCAATACCACAGTGGGCAAGTTCGCCAACATCGCCGCCATGGTCCGCATCGGCCCGACGGATCACCCGATGGACCATGCCAGCCTGCACCATTTTGTCTACCGGTCCAGCTATTACTGGGACGACGCCGCGGATGACGCGGGGTTCTTCGAACGCCGCCAAAGCCGCCGTACGGTGGTTGGCCCGGATACCTGGATCGGCCATGGCGCGATCATCAAGCCTGATGTGACCATCGGCGCAGGGGCCGTCATTGCCTCGGGCGCGGTCGTCACCCGTGACGTGCCGCCCTATACCATCGTGGCGGGCGTCCCGGCGAGCCCGCTGCGCCCCCGCTTTCCGGATGAGATCGCGGCGCGGTTGCTGGCGCTGGCGTGGTGGGATTGGGACCATGACCGTCTGCGCGCCGCGCTGCCGGATTTCCGGGTGCTCAAGGCCGAAGCGTTTCTCGACAAGTACAACGGTTAAGGGGGGCTGTCCGGCGTATGGGTCAGTGTCACCCGGTCACCGGCAAACCATGTCAGCCCGTATTCCACCGGCTGGCCAGACAGATCCGTATTCACCGCCTCTGACCGCAGAATTGCCGCGCCTTCGGCCAGCCGCAGCGCAACAGCCTGCACCGCCGTTGCCAACCGCGCGGTGATTTTTGTGGCCCGCCGGGTGTAATCGGACAGCCCGCAGGCCGACAAAGCCGCCGTGATCGACGGGTTTTCCGCCGCATGGGTCAGCAGGTCGGGAAACCGCTCCGCCGGGAAGACCGAGCGGAACGTGGCAACCGGCTGCCCGTCCGCCATCGACACCCCCTCCACCACATGGACCGGCGCGCCTGGCGCAAGGCCCAAAGCCTCGGCCTCCACGGCGTCGCAGGCCCGGGTTTCCAGCCGGTTGATCTGGCGCGAGGCTGTGCGCCCCGAGGCTGTGATGTTCTGATGAAACCGCACCCGCAGGCCCAAGGGATACTCTGTCGGCTGCACCATCACATAGACCCCCGACCCGCGCCGCGAATGCAGCGTGCCGGCCTGCACCAAAGACTGGACCGCATGCCGCACGGTGTGCCGGTTCACCCCGAAGCGCGCGGAAAGCTGCGATTCGGTCGGCAGCTTGTCACCGGGGCGGTAGTGGCCACGGGCAATTTCGACCGACAGGGTTTCGGCGATGGAGGTCCACAGCGCGGTGCGGGTGGTGGGGTCTGTCATGAAAAATTCACGCCTTTGGTGGTTGCGGGATGGGCGGTTGAGGCGTAACATTTGTCTAGTTGTATAGTATGCTAGACAACTTGGCAAGATGTCGGGGGCAGAATGAACGCAGACTCACCCACAGATCAAACCGCGCGGCGCGACTGGATGTCGGCGCTGGCCAAGGCCGATCCGGCGCGGTTGGCCGCGTTGATGCCGGAGTTGCCAGCGTTGGAGCCGCTGCGCCCACCAGAGATTGGCGCCGTGATGGTGCGGGGCCGGGTCGGTGCCACGGGTGCGCCGTTCAATCTGGGCGAGATGACGGTGACGCGCTGCTCGGTCCGGCTGGCGGATGGCACGGTGGGGCATGGCTATGTGCAGGGGCGCGACCAGGCGCATGCGATGCGCGCCGCCGCACTGGACGCGCTGATGCAGACGGATCAGGCAGAGCGGTTGCAGACCACGGTGCTGGATGTGTTGGTGGCAGAGGCCGATGTGGCACGGGTGCAGCGCGCCGAAAAGGCGGCTGCGACGAAGGTTGATTTCTTTACCATGGTGCGGGGAGAAGACGCATGACAGGCATAGCCCTTGGCGGCGGGTTTTCCCATCCGCCGGAACAGGCTGCACGGGCGTTTCGGGCGGTGTTAGAAGCTGTTTCGCGCCCCGGTACGATCTGGACGGTTGAAGGGGCGGTACCACCGGCCCCCCTGACGGTTGCGGCGGGCACCGTTCTTCTGACGCTGGCGGATGGCACCGCGCCGGTGCATCTGGCAGGGGATGCCGATTGCCAGCCGGTGCGCGATTGGATCACCTTTCACATCGGCGCGCCTTTGGTTGGGGCTGAGGGGGCGATGTTTGCGGTGGGGCGATGGCAGGATCTGCTGCCGCTTGGGCGGTTTCACCCCGGTGATCCGGATTACCCGGACCGGGCGGCGACGCTGATCGTGCTGATGAACGACCTGACAAATGCAGGCGCTAGGCTGACCGGGCCCGGGATCAAGGATGCGGCGCGCCTGTCGCTGCCCGAGATTGCCGCGTTTCAGCGCAATGCGGTGCAGTTTCCGCTGGGTCTGGACTTCATTTTTACCGCAGGCGACCGCGTGGCCGCCCTGCCCCGATCAACGAAAGTGGAGGGCGCGGCATGTATGTAGCGGTCAAGGGCGGCGAGCGGGCCATCGACAATGCCCATGCCTGGCTGGCCGAAGAGCGCCGGGGTGATCCGGGCGTGGCGGAACTGGGCGTGGCGCAGATCCGTGAGCAGCTGGCGCTGGCGGTGAACCGGGTGATGGCGGAGGGGTCGCTTTTCGACCCTGATCTGGCGGCTTTGGCGATCAAGCAGGCGCGCGGTGATCTGATTGAAGCGGTGTTCCTGATCCGAGCCTATCGCACCACCCTGCCCCGGCTGGGCGCGTCGAACCCGGTGGATACCGGGGCAATGGCGGTGGATCGGCGGGTGAGTGCCACGTTCAAGGATCTGCCCGGCGGGCAGATATTGGGGCCGACGTTTGACTATACGCACCGTCTGCTGGATTTCAAACTGGCGGCAGAGGCCGCGGTGCCGGAAGCGGCGACCGCCCCGGCGCTGGCGGGGCCGGTGCCGCATGTAACGGGGTTTCTGAACCGCGATGGGTTGATCGAGGGGGCGGAACGGTCTGACGCCACGCCGCCCGATCTGACCCGCGAGCCGATGGAACTGCCCGCCGACCGCGCCTTGCGGTTGCAGGCGATCACGCGGGGGGATGAGGGGTTTGTGCTGTCGATGGCCTATTCCACGCAGCGCGGCTATGGGCGCACGCATGCCTTTGTGGGGGAGTTGCGCATTGGCAGGGTGGCGGTGGAGATGGACATTCCTGAACTGGGGTTCGCAATCGAGATTGGCGAGGTGGAGCTGACCGAATGTGAAACGGTCAACCAGTTCAAAGGGTCAAAGACCGAGCCGCCGCAGTTCACGCGAGGGTATGGGTTGGTGTTTGGCCAAAGCGAACGGAAGGCGATTGCGATGTCTCTGGTGGACCGCGCCCTGCGCTGGAAAGAGTTGGGCGAGGATGACACCGGCGCACCGGCACAGGATGAGGAATTCGTGTTGATGCATTGCGACAACATTCAGGCGACCGGGTTTCTGGAGCATATCAAGCTGCCGCATTACGTGGATTTTCAATCCGAGCTGGAACTGGTGCGGCGGTTGCGGGCCGAGGCGATGGCTGTGCAGGAGGCGGCGGAATGACCGATCAGGCCTATAACTTCGCCTATCTGGACGAACAGACCAAGCGGATGATCCGCCGCGCGATCCTGAAGGGGCTGGCGGTGCCGGGCTATCAGGTGCCGTTTGCCAGCCGCGAGATGCCGATGCCTTATGGTTGGGGCACAGGTGGGGTGCAGGTGACCGCTGCCTGCCTGACGCCGGAAGATGTGCTGAAGGTGATCGATCAGGGTGCGGATGACACCACCAACGCGGTGAGCATCCGCAAATTCTTTCAGCGCACGGCGGGGGTGCGGGTGACCGAGTCGACGGGTGAGGCCAGCGTGATCCAGACCCGGCACCGGATTCCCGAAGCGCCACTGCGCGAGGGGCAGATCTTGGTCTATCAGGTGCCGATCCCGGAGCCGCTGCGGTTTTTGGAACCGCGCGAAGCGGAGACGCGGAAGATGCATGAGCTGGAAGAATACGGGCTGATGCATGTGAAACTGTATGAGGACATCGCGCGGCATGGCGAGATTGCCACCAGCTATGCCTATCCGGTGAAGGTGGAGGGGCGCTATGTGATGGACCCATCGCCCATTCCGAAGTTCGACAACCCGAAACTGGGGGATTGCCCGGCGATTCAGCTGTTTGGCGCGGGGCGCGAGCAGCGGATCTATGCGGTGCCGCCCTATACACAGGTGGTGAGCCTCGATTTCGACGACCATCCGTTTGTGGCATCCAAGGCGCCGCATGATTGCGATCTGTGCGGGGCGGATGAAAGCTATCTGGATGAGGTGATCATCGACGATGCGGGCGGGCGGATGTTTGTGTGTTCCGACACCGATTTCTGTGCCGGGCGGCAGGCGGCGGGGCATCGCGGGCGATTGTCACCGGCGGAGGTGGTGTGATGGGCGTGGTGGAAGCGGATATGCGGGCGGCGCTGGATCAGCCGTTGCTGAGCGTGACCGGGCTGACCAAGCGCTATGGCGCGCGGATCGGCTGCAGCGATGTGTCGTTTGATCTGTTCCCCGGCGAGGTGATGGGGATTGTGGGGGAAAGCGGGTCGGGGAAATCGACGCTGCTGTCTTGCCTTGCCGGGCATCTGGTGCCCGATGAGGGGCAGGTGACTTATTCGGGCCGCGATGTGCTGGCGATGGCGGAGACGGAACGGCGGCGGCTTTCGCGCACCGAATGGGCCTATGTGCACCAGAACCCGCGCGACGGGTTGCGGATGGGGGTGAGCGCGGGCGGAAATGTGGGCGAGCGGTTGATGGCGGTGGGGGCGCGCCATTATGGCGAGATCCGGGGCGCGGCGGCGGACTGGCTGGGCCGGGTGGAGATTGCAGCCGACCGGATCGACGACCGGCCGAGCGCCTTTTCCGGCGGGATGCAGCAACGGTTGCAGATCGCGCGCAATCTGGTGACCGGGCCGCGGCTGGTGTTCATGGACGAGCCGACGGGCGGTCTTGATGTCAGCGTGCAGGCGCGGCTTTTGGACCTGTTGCGCGGGCTAGTGCGGGATATGGGGCTGTCGGTCATCATCGTGACGCATGATCTGGCGGTGGTGCGGTTGCTGGCCGACCGGCTGATGGTGATGAAGGGGGGCCGTGTGGTGGAACAGGGTCTGACCGATCAGGTGCTGGACGATCCGCAGGATGCCTATACGCAGCTGCTGGTCTCTTCTGTTTTGCAGGTCTGAGAGATGCCGATGATCGAGATTACCAATCTGTCGAAAACATTCACCCTGCACAATCAGGGGGGCGTGGTCATTCCGGTGATGGCGGGAGCGAGCCTGCGGATTGCGGCGGGAGAGTGTGTGGGGCTGACCGGGCAATCGGGGTCGGGCAAGTCGACGCTGATGCGGATGGTGTACGGCAATTACCTGACCGCCGGGGGCAGCCTTGTGGTGGCAGGCGTTGATGTGGCGCGGGCCAGCCCTCGTGAGATCATCGCCTTGCGGCGCAGCACGTTGGGCTATGTCAGCCAGTTCCTGCGGGTGGTGCCACGGGTGGCGACGGTGGATGTGGTGGCCGAACCGCTGTTGCAGCTGGGGCGCCCGGTGGGGCAGGCGCGGGCGCGGGCAGAGGAGCTGTTGTCGCGGCTGAACATTCCGCAGCGGTTGTGGTCACTGTCGCCCACCACGTTTTCGGGCGGCGAGCAGCAGCGGGTGAACATCGCGCGCGGCTTTGCCCATGCCTTTCCGGTGCTGTTGCTGGACGAGCCGACCGCCAGTCTTGATGCGGTGAACCGCGAGGTTGTGCTGACGCTGATCGAGGAGGCAAAGGCGCGGGGGGCGGCGATTTTGGGAATCTTCCATGATGAGGGCGCGCGGGCGCGGGTCTGTGACCGGCTGGTGGATGTGACCGGATTTACCCCCGGGCTGGCGGCATGATCTTTGCGGTGGTCGGGCCATCGGGTGCGGGGAAAGACACGCTGATTGCCGGGGCTTGCGCGCGGGACCCCGGTTTGCGGCTGGTGCGGCGGGTGATTACCCGGCCCGGTAATGCGGGGGGCGAGGATTTCGAGGGTGTGACGGAGGATGCGTTTCTGGCGCGGCGCGCGGCGGGGGAATTTGCGCTGGACTGGCAGGCGCATGGGTTGTGGTATGGCATTCCGGCGGCGCAGCTGGAGGGGCCGGGGCCGGTGCTGTTCAACGGGTCGCGGGCGGCGCTGCCTGCGGCACTGGATCTGATCCCGGATTTGGTGGTCATTGTGGTGACCGCCCCGGTGGAGGTGCTGGCGGCGCGGCTGGCGGCGCGGGGGCGTGAGACGGTGGAGGATGTTCGCGCGCGGCTTGATCGGGCGGGGTTTGAGCTGCCGGACGGCGTGGTGCCGCGTGTAGTGGTGAATGATGGCAGCGCCGAGGACGGCATCGCGCGGTTTCTGGCGGCGGTCTACCCGGAGAGCGGGAAGCGGTGCAGCAGATGAAAGCGGCCATCCGCATCTTCGCAGAACAGGCAGAGGTCTTCGATGGCGAAGGGCTTTGGCAGGACTGGGGCGAGATGGGCGGACAGGACCGGGGCGGTCTGCGCGGCGTGATCCGCGGGCAGCATGTTGGTCAGCGTGAGGTGAAAGTGGAAGTCCTCCATCACATGCGGATAGCCCCATGTGTCGAGCAGCGCCAACTGGCGGGGGCTGAGGCTTTCAGGGCGACGGCGGGCGCGTTCAGCCCCGGTCATCGGGGCGCGCAGGGGGTTGGTGGCGCGCACCACCTGTGCCGCGAGGGTGTTGAGGGCAGAGGTATCGCCCATGGGCGTCAGGGCGACGAAGCCGTGCAGGTTTTGCACGCTCAGGCCGTCGCAGGTGGCGGGGGACAGCTGGCGCGACAAGGTGCGGACGGCATCTGCCACGTCATCCGCGCCAAGCCCATCCGCCGGACGGAACGGCGCGCGGAGGGTGCCGTGAAAGCCGTATTTGCGCGGATCGGTGGTCAGACCGGCCAAGGGCATCGGCAATCCGGGCAGGTCGGGTTGCGGTGCCGGACGGGCACTGGCACTGTCCCAGCCCAAAAGGGCGGCGGTTGCCTCGGCGAAGGGGCCGGGGCGCGGGGCATAGAAGATAGCGAAGCGTTTCATCTGATCCATGGTGGCGGGATAGGGTGGCTTTGTCACACGGGTGTGACGGGTTAATGTCATTGGACCCCCTGCCCCACGGATCGCAAGACAGGACTTGAGACATGAGTGAAGTTATTCTGCAAAACGCCGTTCTGGTGCTGCCAGGCGAGGTGATCCGGGGCAGCCTGCAGATGAAGGATGGCCGGATCGCGGATATCAGCGAGGGAGCATCCCATGTGGCGGGCGCGGTGGAGTGCGACGGCGATCTGGTGATGCCGGGGCTGATCGAGCTGCACACCGACAATCTGGAGCGGCATATCGAGCCACGGCCGCGCGTGAACTGGCCGCATCAGGCGGCGATCATCGCGCATGATGCGGAACTGGCCAGCGTGGGGATTACCACGGTGTTTGATGCCCTGCGGGTGGGATCGGTGACCTCGAACGCCAAGGCGAATTACGGGGAGTATGCCCGTGCGCTGGCGGATGAGATTCTGGACCTGCGGGCGCGTGGCGCCCTGCGGATCAGCCATTTTCTGCACCTGCGGGCGGAAGTGTGTTCAGAGACGCTGGTGGACGAGATGGCGAAGTTCGGGCCAGATGACCGGATCGGCATTGTCAGCCTGATGGACCATACGCCGGGTGAGCGGCAGTTCCGGGATGTCTCGAAATTGAAGGATTATGTCTGCGGCAAGCATGGCATGAGCGATGATGAGTTCGACGCCCATGTGAGCGGCCAGCGCGCGCTGCGCGACCGGCTTGGGGCGCTGCATGAGGCGACGGCGGTGGCGGAGAGCCGGCGCTACGGGGCCACATTGGCCAGCCATGACGACACGACTGCGCCGCAGGTGGCGGTGTCATCGGGGCATGGGGTGACCTTTGCCGAGTTTCCGACCACGGTTGAGGCGGCGATTGCCTGCCGTCAGCACGGCATCAAGGTGATGATGGGGGCGCCGAACCTGATCCGGGGCGGGTCGCATTCGGGGAATGTGGCGGCAAGCGAATTGGCCGAGGCGGATTTGCTGGACATCGTGTCGTCAGACTATGTGCCGTCATCGCTGTTGTCGGCGGCCTTGTTGCTGGGCGATCTGTGGGGGGATGTGGCGCGCGGGGTGGCCTGTGTGACGCAGGCCCCGGCCCTTGCGACTGGGCTGAGGGATCGTGGCCAGTTGGTGCCGGGCGCGCGGGCGGATGTTTTGCGTGTGGCGCGCATGGGGGCGGCGGCGGCGGTGCGTGGCACCTGGGTGCAGGGCAAGCGGGTGGCCTGAGCGGCCACCCCGGGAATGATCAGTTTGCGGGCGTGGACGAGACGCCGACCTGCGCCGGGCGCAAAAGTCGGTCATGCAGCATGAAGCCTTCGGTCATCACCTGAATGATGTTGCCTGCCTTGGTGCCCGGAACCGGAGCTTCGAACATGGCCTGATGCAGTTGGGGATCAAACGCATCACCCGGCAAGGGGGAGATCGGGATCATGCCATGTTTGGTCATGACCTGGGTCAGCTCGCGCAGGGTTAGCTCCACCCCTTCGATCAGGGCGGCGGCGTGGCTGCGGGTTTCGTCGGTTGTCGCGTCGAGTGCGCGTTTGAGGTTGTCAAACACCGGGAGAAGATCGCGGGCGAGCCGGGTGCTGCCGTATTGTTCAGCCTCGCGCCGGTCACGATCGGCGCGCTTACGGGAATTTTCGGCATCCGCAAGGGCGCGCATGAAGCGGTCGCGCATGTCATCGCGTTCGGCGCGCAGGGCGTCGAGTTCATCGGCTTGGACGAAATCTTCCACGCTTTCGAATTCTGTCGTGTCGGGGCTGGGGTTTTCCTGAGCCATCTGCTGTCTTCCTTACACAAACCTTTTGCCGATCATCGGCTGATTAGCCCTTGCCGCGTTCGGATACCATCCGCCCGACAAGCTGGGCCGTGTAATCGACAATCGGAACGATACGGCCGTAGTTCAGCCGCGTCGGACCAATGACGCCAACGGCACCGATGATCTTGCGATCAGCGTTCATATAGGGAGAGACCACCAGAGAGGAACCCGAAAGTGAGAAAAGCTTGTTCTCGGAGCCAATAAAAATGCGCACACCGTCGCCGGACTCGGTCAGTTCAAGGAAATCGGCGATGTCTCGCTTGCGCTCCAGATCGTCGAACAGGATGCGGATGCGGTCGATCTCCAGCCCTTCGGTGGCACCTTCGAGCAGGTTGGCGCGGCCACGCACGATCAGCCGCTCCCCTTGCTCGCCGCCGTTTTCCCAGATCGCGATACCGCTTTCGACCAGATCGCGAGCCAGAACGTCGAT
This sequence comes from Pseudotabrizicola sediminis, assembly GCF_004745575.1. Classification (GTDB taxonomy): domain Bacteria; phylum Pseudomonadota; class Alphaproteobacteria; order Rhodobacterales; family Rhodobacteraceae; genus Pseudotabrizicola; species Pseudotabrizicola sediminis. The sequence continues at coordinate 164,511 of NZ_RPEM01000006.1, forward strand.
CTCCTGACGATGCAGGGCGATATCCTGCGTCATGGTGCGGCGCAGATCAGACAGGGTGCGGCCTTCGGCGAGCGCGTTGAGGAAATTCGCGGCCTCGCGCATGGAGGATGGGGTTTGCCCGGCAGGCGGCGTGAACAAGCGGTTTTCGACATGACCATCGGCAAAGACCAGCACCACCAGCGCCCGGTCCGCTGCCAGGCTGACGAATTCGATATGCTTGATCGGCGCCTCACGTTTTGGCGACAGCACCAGACTTGCGCCGCGCGTGATGCCAGAGAGGGCGGACCCGACCTGATCGAGCAGCGAGGCCACATCGCGGTCGGAGTCGGTGAAGGTTGCGTCGATCTTGTCGCGGTCTTCCTGCGCGACGGTTCCGACTTCAAGCAGGCCGTCGACGAACATCCGCAGGCCACGCTGCGTGGGGATGCGACCGGCAGAGATATGCGGGCTGTCGAGGAGGCCCAGAAATTCGAGATCCTGCATCACATTGCGAATGGTTGCAGCCGACACCTTCTCGGTCATGCTGCGCGTGAGGCTGCGCGAGCCGACGGGTTCGCCAGAGGTGAGGTAGCCTTCCACCACGCGCCGGAACACCTCACGGGACCGGTCATTCATCTCGGTCAGCAGTTTTGCGCCATCGGTCATCTGCGACTCCTTTTGATTGCAAGAGTATTCCGATCGGCAGGATGGTCAATCGGGGTTGCATCGCCCCCTTTGCCACGCATATCTGGCTAAAATCCATGGAAAGGAACAACGATGCGCCCCTCTGGCCGGAAACTGGACCAAATGCGGTCGATCTCGATTGAAACGAGCGTGATGCGGCACGCGGAAGGCTCTTGCCTGATCAAGATGGGGGATACGCATGTCTTGTGTTCGGCAACCATCGAGGACAAGGCGCCTTCGTTTCTGAAAAACACCGGCCTTGGCTGGGTGACCGCAGAATATGGCATGCTGCCACGTGCCACGAACAGCCGCATGCGCCGGGAAGCTGCCGTGGGCAAGCAGAGCGGAAGAACTCAGGAAATTCAAAGGCTTATCGGTCGATCGCTGCGGGCGGGGGTTGACCGGAGTGCGTTGGGGGAGCGTCAGATTGTGGTGGACTGCGATGTGCTGCAAGCCGATGGTGGGACGCGGTGCGCGGCAATCACCGGCGGATGGGTGGCGTTGCGACTGGCGGTGAACCGGCTTTTGGCGGCGGGAACCATTGTGAGCGATCCGGTCATTGACCATGTGGCGGCGGTCTCTTGCGGGATTTATGCGGGGCAGCCGGTTCTGGATCTGGATTATCCGGAGGACTCGGCCGCCGGGACCGATGGCAATTTCGTGATGACCGGGCGCGGCAGGTTGATCGAAGTGCAGATGTCGGCAGAGGGGGCGTCTTTTTCGCGCGAAGAAATGCTGGAGCTGCTGGATCTGGCCGAGGCGGGCTCGACGCTGTTGGTTGCGGCGCAGGCCGCGGCTTTGAAAGGCTAGCCATGGGACTCTCACTTGGGCCAAGGCTTTTGGTGGCCACTCATAATGCCGGGAAGCTGGAAGAAATCGCCGATCTGCTTGGCCCTCATGGGATTGAGGTGGTGTCAGCTGCCGCGTTCGGACTGCCGGAGCCGGAGGAAACCGAAGACAGCTTTGTCGGCAATGCCCGCCTTAAGGCCCATGCTGCGGCAAAGGCGACGGGATTGCCTGCACTGGCGGATGACTCTGGCATCTGTGTTGATGCGCTGAAGGGTGCCCCTGGCGTGTACACCGCGGATTGGGCAGAGACACCGGCGGGGCGTGATTTTTCGCTGGCAATGACGCGGACATGGGAGGCCTGTGAGGCGATTTCAGCTCCGCATCCCCGTCTGGCACAGTTTCGCTGCACGCTCGTCTTGGCGTGGCCGGATGGACGTGATCTGGTGTTTGAGGGTCAGGTATCCGGGCAATTGGTCTGGCCGATGCGGGGCGCGCAAGGGCATGGCTATGACCCGATGTTTCAACCAGGTGGCTATGCCTTGACCTTTGCTGAAATGGACCGTGCGGTGAAGGGGGAGATCAGCCATCGGGCGGCTGCGTTCCGAAAGCTGGTCGCCCATTGTTTCACGTGAAACACCCTTGCTGTCACTGGCCCGTTTGACTGCCACTGGAGGACCACATGCAAAGATGGCAGGAAGCAGGCTTCGGTCTTTATGTGCATTGGCCCTTTTGTCAGTCGAAGTGCCCATACTGTGATTTCAACAGCCACGTCTCTGACTCGGTGGATCACGATGACTGGGCGGCCGCATATCTAAATGAGTTGCGGAGGTATGCGGAGGAAACGCCCGGTCGCGTGCTGAGCAGTATATTTTTCGGCGGCGGCACCCCGTCGCTGATGAAGCCAGCGACGGTTGCGGCCATTGTGGACGAAGCGGTGAAACTGTGGACGCCCGCAAATGATATCGAGATTACGCTTGAGGCAAACCCGACATCCGTCGAAATCGGACGGTTTGCGGAATTCAAGTCGGCTGGAATAAATCGGGTTTCGGTTGGGGTGCAGGCTTTAAATGACACCGATCTGCGACGACTGGGCCGGATGCATGACGCCCGCGAGGCCCGCAGAGCAATTGATGTTTCGCAGGCTGTCTTTGACCGGACGAGCTTCGACCTTATCTATGCACGGCAAGACCAAACCATCGGTGAGTGGGAGGCTGAGCTGAAAGAGGCACTCGCGCTGGCTGACGGTCACCTTTCCTTGTACCAACTGACCATTGAGCCCGGCACCGTATTCGGTGCCCGGTTTGAGCGTGGCCTGCTAAAAGGTCTTCCCGTGGAAGACGTTGCCGCGGACATGTACGAGTTGACGCAGGATATCTGCACTGCACATGCGCGACCTGCATATGAAATTTCCAATCATGCGCGGCCAGGAGACGAGTCGCGGCACAACATGATCTATTGGCGGTGTGGCGATTTTCTGGGGATTGGTCCGGGCGCACATGGCAGACTGACCGATTCGGACGACCACCGTTACTCTACTATGGCTCTGCAGATGCCTGGGGAATGGCTGGAGGGTGCGCTGGGTCGGAACCCGAAAGACGGCCGCGAGCTTCTGTCACGAGAGGCGCAGGCAACCGAGCTGCTTCTAATGGGGATGCGGGTCAACGCCGGCGTCGACCTGACGGAGTATGAGGGCATTTTGGGCGCTCCGCTGTCTCCTGCAAAACTGGAGCCCCTCAAGACGCAGGGACTTGTCAATATTACCAACGGCCTGCTTCACACCACGCCTTCGGGAAGGCTTCTTTTGAACTGGGTCCTCAAGGAATTACTGATCTGATCCCTGCGCTCACGGCGTGAAGTCACGCGGCAAGACAGAAAGCGCCTGACAGATCATATCCAGTTGATCGAGATTTCTATAGTGCAGGCGCAACACACCGCCCTCCCCCGACGGGTCATGGTCAATGGTAACGCTCATCCCCAGATTGGCGCTCAGATCCAATTCGATCGCACGGGTGTCGGCATCCTTCTCCTCCCGACCAGATCGCTTCGCTTTGCCTGCCCGGTCCATTCCCACACTGCGGACCAGCTTTTCGGTCGCACGAACCGACAAACCAGCACCGACAACCTTAACCGCGAGTGCGAGAGGATCTGGTGTTCCGATCAGCGTACGGGCGTGGCCGGCAGAAAGCTTGCCGGTACGAATCATTGTAAGAACTTCGTCGGGCAAGCTGAGCAGCCGCATGGTATTGGCGACATGTGATCTGCTTTTAGACAGCGCCTCGGCAAGCTTTTCCTGCGTATGGCCAAAGCTGTCCATCAGTTGCCTGAAGCCCAACGCTTCTTCGACCGCGTTCAGATCAGCGCGCTGGATGTTCTCTATGATGGCGATTTCCAGCACTTCATCATCAGAAAACACCCGCACCACGACCGGTACATCGTGCAACTGCGCCATCTGCGCGGCCCGCCACCGGCGTTCACCTGCGACGATCTGATAATCACCGCTTTCAGGAATGGCGCGGACAACGAGCGGCTGAATGATGCCCTTCGCTCGTACGGATGCCGCGAGCTCTTCCAGAAGGGCAGGATCAAAATCGCGGCGCGGCTGATTCGGGTTTGGAAAGACCTTCTCGATAGGAAGGACAGTGATGCCAAGGCCGGTCACCCTGTCGCTGCTGTCCACATCGCCCCTCAAAAGGTTTACGTCTGCCATCAAAGCGGACAAACCCCGCCCCAGACCCTTACGATCCTGTTTCTTTTCCATCGGGTTTCCTTTTGGTCAGGCAGCGCGACCGTTTGATTTTCGCGAAATAACTTCAAGGGACAAGCGGCGATAGGCATCTGCGCCCTTCGACGTTGGATCATATTGAAGAATGGGCAGCGCGTAGGAAGGTGCCTCTGACACCCTTACATTCCTAGGGATCGTCGTCGAGAAAACCATGTCGCCCAAAGTCGCCCTGGCGTCCGCTTCAACCTGCTGCGAGAGGCGGTTTCTGCTGTCCGTCATGGTCACGAGCACACCTTCGATCCGGAGGCGAGGATTGGCAGACTTTCGGATATCCCGAACGGTCAGCATCAATTGCGATAGCCCTTCCAGCGCGAAAAACTCGCTTTGCAACGGGATTAGAACCGATTCAGCGGCCACGAGGGCATTAACCGTCAGTAGGGACAGCGACGGCGGGCAATCTACAAGCACGAAATCATGTCCGATTGCTAGGAACCGGGTTTCCTGTATCGCATCAGACAGTAAAAAAGATCTCTTCTCGCTCGAAACAAGGTCGATGTCTGCAGATGCGAGATCTGCGTTTGCCGGGCAGAGCGAGATTCCCGGCACTGTGGTGTCCTGTATCAGGTCAATCAATAGCGCCTGATCTAACAACAAATCATAGGTGGTTTGCTTCCTCGCCTCTGGCACGACACCCAAACCGGTTGAGGCATTGCCTTGCGGGTCCATGTCAATGACGAGGACCTTATATCCGAATTCTGCAAGGCCTGCGGCAAGATTTATGGTGGTGGTGGTCTTGCCCACCCCGCCCTTCTGGTTTGCGATGGCGATGACCCTTGGGATTCGACGTTGAGCTTCATCAGACATGTTGAATATTCCTGAGCGCCAATATCGCGGCGGCTGGCTCTGTCTTACTGGGATGGACCCGCAAATCAAAGGCCCAATCAGAGCGCGCGGCCGTCACCTCGGCCTGGTAATTGATGCCCTTTGGGAACAGCGCCTGGCCATTTTTGCCCAAATGCCGCATCGCAAAGGCACATAGCTTGGTCAGCGGCCCCAACGCGCGCGCGGAAAGCACATCAGCTGCCAACGGAGGCGTCTCTTCAATTCGGGCGTTGAGCACCGTTACAGTCACGTCGAGTTGGCGAGCAGCCTCACGCAAGAATGTGGCTTTTCGGCTGTCCGCTTCCACCAGCGTAACCGCAATCTTTTTAGCCGAGTCACCTGCCAGTACAGCAATAACTAAGCCTGGGAAGCCGCCGCCGCTCCCCAAATCGGCCCAAACGCCTTCCTCCAGATCCATCAGGGTATAGAGTTGGAGCGAATCCAGGATATGACGCTGGTACAGGTTTGAGATACTGCCCTTTGAAACAAGATTGATTGCCGGGTTCCACTTTCGGACCAATGCTTCCAAGAGATCCAGTCGCTCGAATGTTTCACGTGAAACATCGCCGCCCAAATCAAACCCATGCAACTTCGGCATCATCCCGCCTCCCGCAGAGCCGCTGACCTCCGGACGTTTGCCAGGATGAGCGCGAGAGCCGCGGGAGTCATCCCCTCGATCTGTGCCGCTACGGCCAGTGACGCCGGTCGTTGCCGCTGCAGCTTTGACAACAGCTCGCCAGAGAGCCCGGAGAGGCCCGCATAGGAGAAATCAGCTGGGATCGCGGTAAGCTCTTCACGCTTGAGCTGATCAATCTGGGCCTGCTGCCGATCGAGGTAACGTCCGTACATCGCATCACGCAAAATCTGGGTCCGGATGTCGGGGTCGGCGTTAAGTAATTCGGGCAGCAGACGATCCTGCTGATCCGAAGTCATGGCAAACGCGCCCAGCACGTCGAGCCCGCTCCTGCGCGATCCGTCAGAGCTTACATGAACACCGCCCTCCAAAAGATCACGCGGCGTGAAAGTCCGTTTCTCAAGGCGACCCTTCAAGTCATTCAAATTGTTCAACTTTTTGTAAAAACTAGATTTTCTGGCCTCTGACACAATTCCCAGGGAAATTCCCTGCTCGGTCAAACGCTGATCGGCGTTGTCTGCGCGAAGCGACAACCGGTATTCTGCGCGCGATGTGAACATCCTGTATGGCTCCGTCACACCCCTGGATCTCAAGTCGTCCAACAGCACGCCAATGTAACTGCCAGAGCGATGAAACTGCACCGGCTCTTTGTCCATCGCGAGATGCCCTGCATTCAGCCCAGCAGCAAGCCCCTGTGCAGCTGCCTCTTCATAACCCGTTGTGCCGTTGATCTGACCCGCAAAAAACAGGCCTTCCAGATTCAACACTCCGAGTCCCGCCGACAGCGCGCGAGGGTCAAAGAAATCATACTCAATCGCATAGGCAGGCTGAAGGATCGTTGCGTTTTCGAGGCCCACTATTGAGGAAACATAGGCATTCTGGACCTCGATCGGGAGTGACGAGGAAATGCCGTTCGGATAGACAGTGTGATCTGTCAGGCCCTCTGGTTCCAAGAACACCTGATGGCTGTCCTTATCCGAGAACCTGACCACCTTGTCTTCAATTGACGGGCAATACCTTGGGCCAACTCCGTCAATATGACCACCGTACATCGCCGAACGTGACAAGTTTGCACGGATGATGTCGTGGGTCCTTTCATTGGTACGCGTGACGCCACATGACACCTGCCGTGCAACTGGCTTGCGATTCAGGAAAGAGAACATTGACGGCTCGTCATCGCCCTTTTGTTCGTCCAAAATCGACCAATTGATCGTCCGCCCATCTAGTCTGGGCGGTGTACCCGTTTTCAGGCGCCCGCGTTTCAAGTCAAGATCATTGAGCCTGTCACCAAGACGGGTCGATGGTGCATCGCCCATCCGACCCCCTGCCTGACGCTGATCGCCGATATGAATAAGGCCATTCAGGAAAGTTCCCGCAGTCAAAACCACCGCGCGTGCGCTCACGCTCTGTCCATCGGCCAGAATGACCCCTCCGATACGCGAATCGTCAGCGATCAAGTCTACGACTTCGCCCTCAATAAGGCTCAGGTTCTGTTGAGCTGACAATTCAGCCTGAACAAAAGTGCGATACAATGCCCGATCTGCTTGGGCGCGAGGCCCTTGGACTGCCGGGCCCTTCCGGAGGTTCAGCAGCCTGAACTGGATGCCCGCCGCATCCGCTGCGCGACCCATGATTCCATCCAGCGCATCAATTTCACGTACCAGATGACCCTTCCCAAGCCCGCCGATAGCAGGATTGCAGGACATCATTCCGATTGTAGCAAGCTTCTGTGTCACGAGCGCAACGCTCGCACCAGCGCGTGCGGCTGCCGAAGCTGCCTCTGTCCCCGCGTGGCCGCCACCGATGACAATGACGTCAAAATGTTTCACGTGAAACACTCCTACTTTCCAATACAAAAGCTGCTGAAGATCTCATCAAGTAATGCCTCAACACCGATTTTTCCTACCAGAATATCCAGTGCGTGGCTTGCCGTTCGAAGATCTGCAGCAACAAGTTCAAGGGATGGATTTATATCATACAAAGATCGGCGTGCCGACGCCATGGATTCGCTTGCCATCATCAGGGCAGACCGATGGCGATCGCGGATCAACAAGCCTGATCCAGAAACACGACGTTGAAGCCGTGTACGAATTTCTTCGACAAGCCAGTCAAGGCCCTGCCCACTCAGGCCAGAAACAGTGTTCGGTCCGGGTGCAAGATCCGCCTTTCCCCAGACAATGATGTCAGCTTCGGCGTCAGACTCGACATCCCCCGGCTCAAGCAGAAGAACCGTCAAATCAGCCAGCCGCGCCCGCTCTCGGGCGCGCTCAACACCAATCCGTTCAATCTCATCTGTCGCTTCACGCAGCCCTGCAGTATCAAGCAATGTGACCGGCAAGCCCCCAAGGTCCATCCGAACTTCAATAACATCGCGCGTCGTGCCCGCGACAGCAGAGGTAATTGCCACATCTCGTCCAACCAAGGCATTCAAAAGGCTCGATTTTCCAACGTTAGGGGCCCCGACAATGGCCACTTCAAAACCCGCCCTGACCCGTTCCGAACTGCGGCTTCCCTCAATCTCAGCCGAGAAAGACCGCAAAAGTCGGTCCACAATGTCACAAACTTCCGGAATCACATCAACCGGGATATCTTCATCCGCAAAATCTATCGTTGCTTCAATCAACGCCCCGGCACGGACCAGATCCTTGCGCCACACCGCCGCCCGCTGTCCAAGTCCTCCGGAAAGCACCCGCTGCGCCTGCCGCCGCTGGGCTTCGGTCTCCGCGTCAATCAGATCCGCAAGCGCCTCAACCTGCGTCAGATCCAGCATCCCGTTTTCAAGCGCTCGGCGCGTGAATTCCCCTGGCTCGGCCAGGCGCAGACCTGGCAGTCCCGTCAGAAACTGCAGCAGCGCCGAAACAACAGCTTCGCTACCATGTACCTGAAATTCAACGGCTTTTTCACCGGTAAAGCTGGCACCCGCCTCAAAGAACAACACAAGCGCGGTGTCCAGAAGCTCATCACCGATCATCAGTTTGCGCAGCACACCCCGTCGCGTTGGAAGCTGACAAATGCCCAATGCCGCAGCCGCATCAAGCGCCAATGGCCCCGACACCCTGACGACAGCAATACCCGCCTTGCCGCGGGCCGTGGCCAACGCAAATATCGTGTCCGACATGATCTGCCTCTGTCCTCAGGAACTCAGGTGTTCATCGATTCGAAGAACTCGGCATTTGACTTGGTCTGCTTCAGCTTCGAAATCAGGAACTCCACCGCATCGGTTGTCCCCATCGGGTTCAGGATCCGGCGCAGCACATAGGTCTTCTGCAGATCAATCTTCTCGACCAGCAGATCTTCCTTCCGGGTTCCGGATTTCAGGATGTCGATCGCCGGGAACACCCGTTTGTCAGCAACCTTGCGGTCCAGCACAATCTCGCTGTTCCCGGTGCCCTTGAACTCTTCGAAGATAACCTCATCCATCCGGCTTCCGGTGTCGATCAGCGCGGTCGCAATGATGGTCAGCGAACCACCCTCTTCGATATTGCGCGCAGCCCCAAAAAACCGCTTCGGGCGCTGCAATGCATTCGCATCCACACCGCCGGTCAACACCTTACCGGAAGACGGCACCACCGTGTTGAACGCCCGGCCCAGACGGGTGATCGAATCAAGCAGGATCACCACATCCCTTTTGTGCTCAACCAGTCGCTTCGCCTTCTCGATCACCATCTCGGCCACCGCCACATGCCGGGTCGCCGGCTCGTCAAAGGTAGAGGCCACAACCTCGCCCTTCACAGACCGCTGCATGTCGGTTACTTCCTCGGGCCGCTCGTCGATCAACAGCACGATCAGATAGCATTCCGGATGGTTGGTCGCCACCGAATGCGCGATATTCTGCAAAAGCACTGTTTTACCGGTCCGAGGCGGTGCCACGATCAGCGCCCGTTGCCCCTTGCCGATCGGTGCCACCAGGTCAATGATCCGGGCCGAACGATCCTTGATCGTCGGATCTTCGACCTCCATCTTGAAGCGCTCATCCGGGTACAGCGGCGTCAGATTGTCAAAATGAACCTTGTGCTTTGCCCGCTCCGGATCATCAAAATTGATCTTGGTCGCCTTGATCAGGCTGAAATACTTCTCGTTCTCACGCGGCGCCTGAATGACCCCCTCAATCGAATCCCCGGTCCGCAGACTGAACTGGCGGATCATCTCGGGGCTGACGTAAATGTCATCCGGGCCTGAAAGGTAGTTCGCCGACGGGCTGCGTAGAAATCCGAACCCGTCCTGCAACACCTCCAGAACGCCGTCGCCGCCGATCTCGAAGCCTTCCTCAGCATGTTCCTTCAGGATCTGGAACATCATCTCGCCCTTGCGCATGCTGGGCGCGTTCTCGATCTCCCATTCTTCAGCCATGGCCAGCAGGTCAGCCGGCGTCTTGGCTTTCAGATCGGCAAGATTCAAACGTTCTACAGTCATGGAATGGTCCTCTCGCAACCTGTTGGAAACAGGCAGCGCCATAGCATCAAGGGGGAAAAACAACGACCGGACGGCCATATCGTCTTCCCGATAAGACCAGATTTGCGAAAAGTCAATAAATCAGAACTTCACGATCACCGAAAACACGATCAGCACCAGCAAAACTGTCGGCACCTCGTTCATCATCCGATAGTGCCGCCCGCTCAAGGTGTTGGTCCCGGCGGCAAATGCCTTGCGACGGGCGGCAAGCCACATGTGAAACCACGTCATGCCTAGCACCGATGCCGCCTTCACCCAAGGCCACAGCATCGACCAGTCGACAACGCCCGGCGTCATGACCAGACCCAGACCAAAGATCCAGGTCGCAATCATCGCAGGGTTCATGATCGCGCGCAGCAGTCGGCGTTCCATGGTCTGAAACAGATCATCCGTGTCGGTGCCGGTCTTAACCGTTTCTTCATGATAGACAAACAGTCTGGGCAGATAGAACAGCCCAGCCATCCAGGCGATCACGGATATGACATGCAGGGCTTTCGTCCAAAGATACCAGTCGGCCAAAATATCTGTCATGTCATCCTCACCTGTTCTCTTCTTCTTTATTAAAAGAAATATAAGAAAGGAATGTTGTTGTAGGGCCTGTGGACAACAGAATTCCGGCTCTTGTCCCCAGTTCTGTGCACGTGTCTTGCCTTTTGGATAACTCCGTGGAAAACAAGCGTTTGCTGTGGATATCTATAGAAAAATGACGTTTTATCAGCCCTTTGGAAATAGGTAGGCTTCTGCCTGATCTGCCCCGCATGTGTCGCGGAGTCATCACCGGGTCCGATATCCGCGCCTTCGGATCTGCTCTGTCCACAGCGGGATATCTCTCGCGTGCTGCTTGACAAACCGGGGTCGCTTGCCACCCTTCGCCCAATATCCTCTCCTGCGCACAAAACGCGCTGCGTGAACAAAGTAAGCATATCCACAGGGATGGCCTGACTGAAATGACCCTTATTCTGGCATCCGGCTCCGAGATCCGGCAACAGCTGCTGACGGCGGCAGGCGTCCTCTTTACGGTTCAGTCAGCGCAGGTCGACGAAGAGACAATCCGCCGCGCCCTGCAGGCAGAACAGGCCCGTCCAAGGGACATGGCCGATGCCCTTGCCGAGATGAAAGCCCGCAAGATCGCCGAAAAGCGGCCCGACTGCATGGTGCTTGGCTGTGACCAGATTCTGGAGTTTCAGGGCGACGTGCTGGCCAAGGCTGAAACCCCGGCTGAAGCGCGCGACCAGTTGCGCAGGCTGCGCGGCGGATGGCACAAGCTGTGGTCTGCCGCGGTGATCTATCACGATGCCCGGCCGGTGTGGCGGTTCACGGGCGAGGCGCGGCTTTTGATGCGCCCGCTGTCCGACGCCTATCTGGAAGATTATGTCGACCGGAACTGGCACAGCATCCGTCACAGCGTGGGCGGTTACAAGCTGGAGGAAGAAGGCTGCCGCCTGTTTTCCGCCGTCGAAGGCTGCTCGTTCACCGTGATGGGCCTTCCCCTTTTGGCCATTCTGGGCTACCTCGGTGACAGAGGTCTTATTCCGACATGACAGATCATCCCCGCATTCCTCTGGCCGGCGTTATCGGACATCCTATCGCGCACAGCCGGTCCCCTGCGTTGCACGGGTATTGGTTGAAACGCTACGGCATTCGCGGCCATTACATCCCGCTTGATGTCGCACCGTCCGATCTGGCGCATATGCTGCAGGCTTTGCCGAAGATGGGGTTTGTCGGGGTCAACATCACCATTCCGCACAAGGAAGCGATCCTGCAGATTGCCGATGTGATCACGGATCGCGCCGCCCTGATTGGTGCCGCCAACACGTTGATTTTTCGCAAAGACGGCCGGATTCAGGCCGATAACACCGATGGGTCGGGCTTTATCGCCAATCTGCGGCAGAACGCCCCGCAGTGGCGGCCAACGGACGGGCCTGCCGTGGTTTTCGGCGCGGGCGGTGCGGCCCGGGCCGTGGTGGCGGCCCTGATCGAAGTGGGTGTGCCCGAAATCCGCATCACCAACCGGACCCGCGTGCGGGCAGAGGCGCTGCGGTCAGATTTCGGCGCGAAACTTGTGGTCAGCGAATGGACTCAGGCCCCCAACATGCTGGATGGCGCAACCACCGTGATCAACACCACTTCGCTTGGCATGACCGGAAAAGCTGACTTCCGGGTTCCGCTGGACGGTCTGCGCCAGGATGCCGTGGTGACAGATCTGGTCTACACCCCACTGATGACGCAATTCCTGATGGATGCGCAGGCCAGAGGTTGCACCGTGGTGGACGGGTTGGGCATGTTGCTGCACCAGGCCGCACCGGGGTTTGAGCGTTGGTTCGGGCACCGCCCCGAGGTGGATGACGCCACCCGCCAGGCTGTCTTGTCGGCATGAGCGTGTTCCGCCTTGGGCTGACCGGCTCCATCGGCATGGGCAAATCCACAACAGCTGCGCTTTTCGCCGCCGAAGGCATTCCGGTCTGGGACGCTGACGCCGCCGTACACCGGCTCTACAGCGTGGGTGGGGCGGCGGTCCGCTCGGTTGGGGGTCTGTGCCCCGCAGCGCTACACGACAGCCATATCAACCGTGCCGCCCTGCGCGACTGGATCGCGACCGATCCATCCGCATTGGCCCGGTTGGAAGCGGTGGTGCATCCGCTTGTAGCCGCGGATTGTGAGGCGTTTGTGGCGCAATGCACCGGCGGGATCGCGGTCTTCGATATTCCCCTGTTGTTTGAGAAGGGCACCGAGGCGCAGATGGATGCGACGCTGCTGGTCACAGCACCGAAGGTGCTGCAGCGCCAGCGCGTTCTGGCGCGCCCAGGCATGACCGAACACCAGTTCGCTTTGCTTTTGTCCCGACAGATGCCGGATGCAGAAAAGCGGGCCCGCGCCACGCATATTGTTGAAACCCTGTCCATCCACCAGACCCGCGCCTATGTGCAAGCGTTGATCGGCCATTTGCGAGACAGCCATGCGTGAAATCGTCCTCGATACCGAAACCACCGGATTTGAGCCTTCAGAAGGCCACCGCATCGTTGAAATCGGCGCGGTTGAGCTGTTCAACCACCTGCCGACGGGCAAGACCTACCATCAGTACATCAACCCCGAACGACCCATGCCGAAAGAGGCGTTCGAGGTTCACGGGCTTGGCGATGACTTCCTGAAAGACAAACCGCTGTTCAGATCCATCGGGCAGGCTTTTTTGGACTTCGTGGGTGAGGCGCAACTGGTGATCCACAATGCGGCCTTCGACATGAAGTTCCTGAATTTCGAGCTGCAACGCGCCCAGTTGCCGACCCTTCCCAACGGCCGCGCCACCGATACCCTGTTGATTGCGCGGCGCAAGTTTCCCGGCTCGCCTGCGTCGCTTGATGCGCTGTGCCGCCGTTTCGGCGTCGACAATTCCGCGCGGGAAAAGCACGGCGCCTTGCTTGATTCCGAAATTCTGGCAGAGGTCTATCTGGAACTTGTCGGCGGGCGGCAACCGGACTTTGGCCTTGCGACAGGATCAGACAAAAACAAGCAGACGGATGTTGCGGACCCACAGGCCACCTGGCGGCCCCGTCCGCGCCCCGTGCCCCTTCCCCCTCGCATCAGCGAGACCGAGGCGGCGGCTCATGCTGCCTTTGTGGCCAAGATGGGCGAGGGCGCGATCTGGCTCAGGCGCGGCTGACACACAAAGGCCGGCCCCGAAAGGCCGGCCCTGGCACAGTGCGGATTGTGACTCAGTTCGGCTGACCCTGCGGTGCCGCCGCCGTAGCTTGCGACCGGCGCGCCAGTTCCTGCCGGTACAGCGACAGATAATCAACGGTGTCGATGTTCAGCGGTGGGAAGCCGCCATCACGGGTCACATCGCTGACGATGCGGCGGATGAACGGGAACAGCAGGCGCGGGCATTCGATCATCAGAAACGGGTGGATCTGGTCATCCGGCACGCCTTCGATATGGAACACGCCGCCGTAATCCAGCTCGAGCAGGAACAGCGTTTCGCCATTGGCTTTGTTCTTCGAGGTCACGCGGAATTTCTGGATCACCTCGAACTGGTGGTCCTGTGTGCGCTTGCGTGCATCGAGGCTGACGGCAACCTGAATGTCAGGCTGCACTTCGCCGCCGTTCAGGCCCTTCTGTGCGACCGCATTTTCAAATGACATGTCACGGATGAATTGCGCCAGCACCTGCATCTTGATCTGCGGCTGCGGCTGCGCCTGTGGTTGCGCTGCTGCGCCATTTTCCTCGGCCATCGTGTGTTTTCTCCCTGAGAAACGGTTCGGATACGCTCCTATCAGGTCATTCACCCGTTCTCAATGCCGGGTCCAGCCAGAGGGAGGCCTTGAAGACGGGTTTTCATCCACCTCAAAGAACTCGCCGTCGATGACAACCGGGCCATCGGGGCGGGATGCAGAGGCGGTCGCGCCAAAGGTCTGGATTTTTACCCGCGCGCCGACGAAAGCGATCACGAATTCCCGGACGCGTGGGGCCATCAACAAAAACCCGATGGCATCGGTGAAAAACCCCGGGGTCAGCAGCAAGAGCCCCGCCAGAACGATCAATGCCCCATGTGCCAACGGGGACAGCGGATTTTTCAGCTGGCCCATGTCGCCCCGCAGCTCTGCCAGAACCTTCAGCCCCTGCCACCGCATCAAAACTGTGCCGATCACCCCGGTCAGAAGCACAAGGCCAAGCGTCGGCCACAGGGTCAGCCAGCCGCCAATGGTGATGAAAAGCGCGATTTCGATCATCGGTACCAGCAGGAACAGGGCGAAAAGCCACATCTTGGCCTCCTTCATCGGCATTTGCGGGCCGGGTGGCGTAGACACCGCCCGTTACCAGCCCTACATAAGGCTCGACTGTATAACTTACCAACCCCAATGCTGCCGGTCTTTCACGGCGCCTGATCGAGGTTTTGAATGAACTCTTCCCTGATTCAGCTTCTCGTGCTTGCCGGGATTGCAATTTTCCTCATCCTGAAGCTACGTGCCGTTCTGGGAACCCGCGATGGCTTTGAAAAGCCGCCGGTTCCGCTGGAAGATGTGCGCCCGCGCGTCAAGCGTGACTTTGAGGTGATCGAGGGCGGGCCGGACCGCGATATCAGCGATCATGTCGCAGATGGCTCGGATGCCGCCAAGGCACTGGCCGCGATGAAACTGGCCGAGCCGGAGTTTTCGGTGAATACCTTCCTGCAGGGTGCCCGTGGCGCCTATGAGATGATCTTGATGTCGTTCGAGCGTGGCGAGCTGGACCCGATCCGCCCGTTCCTCGGCGATGAGATCGAGGCGGCTTTCGCCCAGGCGATCAACGCGCGTGAGGCCGAGGGTCTGACGGTCGACGCCACTTTCATCGGCCTGCGCGAACTGGCGCTGCACAACGCCACCTTTGACCGCACCACCAAGCGGGCGGAAATCTCGGTGCGCTATGTCGGCGAGCTGACGTCTGTCGTCCGCAACAAGGCGGGTGAGGTCGTCGAGGGCAACACCAAGGAAATCAAGCGTCAGCGGGATGTCTGGACCTATGGCCGAACCATGGGCGCGTCTGATCCGAACTGGCAACTTGTCGCCACTGGCGACTAAGGGCTGGGCGTGGGGCGGATCCTGAATGCAGCGCGCGCCGTCTGTCTTGGTGCCGCAGTGATGGCAGCAAACGCCGCCCCCGCGCAGGTGCTTGAGTTTGACGCGCTTGACGGTTGGGCGGCGGATGATCATCGCGCGGCCCTTGCGGTGTTTCGCAACACCTGCAGCTTGCTGCGTGACCCGGTGTGGGTGCCGGTCTGCAAGCTGGCCGCCGATGCCGCAGATACTTCCACCGCCGCCCGTCAGTTCTTTGAGCTTTTGTTCCGCCCGGTTGTTGTGGGTACCCCGCCTGCGCTGTTTACCGGCTATTATGAACCGGAGCTGAAAGGGTCGCTGACCCGCACGCCGCGCTTTGGCTATCCGCTGTACCGCAAGCCGCCAGAGCTGACCGAAGGCCAGATATTCCAGTCGCGTGAAGCGATCGAATCCGGTGCCCTGCGGGGGCGTGGGCTGGAGCTGGTCTGGCTTGATGATCCGGTAGAGGTGTATTTTCTGCAAGTTCAGGGCTCGGGTCGCATCGTCTTGCCGGATGGGCGGGTGTTGCGGCTGGGCTACGCGGCCAAGAACGGGCATCCCTACCGGTCCATCGGGCAGGAACTGATCCGGCGTGGCGCGTCGCTGGCAGATGTGTCGGCGCAGGATATCAAGGCCTGGGTCAGGGCCAATCCGGGCCCGGGCCGCGCGCTGCTCAATTCCAACCCGTCCTATGTGTTCTTTCGCAAGCTGGAGGATCTGCCAGCGACAAGCGGCCCGATCGGGTCTATGGGGCGGCCGATTACCGGCCTTCGGTCGGTGGCGATTGATCCGGCTTTTGTCACGTTGGGCGCGCCGGTCTGGGTTGAGAAAGAGGGGCGCGAACCGCTGCGCCGCCTGATGATCGCGCAGGACACCGGCGGGGCGATCAAAGGGGCGCAACGAGCCGACATCTTTTTCGGTACCGGCTTTTCAGCCGGGGAAGAGGCGGGAAAGATCAAGGACGGCGGCCGCCTGATTCAGCTTTTGCCGATTGACCGCGCCTATGCGCTTTTGCCTGACAGATGATCCATGGCACGGCGTCGCACCCTTCGACCAGATGAAGCAGAGCTTTGGCAGGCGGTGACCCGCACCGCCCGGGCCATGCATTCCAATGGGGCCGAAATTTTGCATCCGGCGGAAAAGATTGAAGCTCCAAAAGCCTTTACCGTCGAGGAAACGACGCGCCCGCCCTTTGCGCCCTTCCGCATGGGCGAAAAGGCAGCACCATTGGCACCCCGTAAGCCGGGCGTGCCCGCGCCCAAACCGTCAGAGTCTGCGCTGCAGATGGATGCCAAAGCCTACGGCCGCATGACGCGCGGCAAGCTGGTGCCAGAGGCCCGCATCGACCTGCATGGTCTTACGCTTGCGCAGGCGCACCCCGAATTGAACCGGTTTATTCTGAACGCCCATGCGCAGGGCCTGCGGCTGGTGCTGGTGATCACCGGCAAGGGCAAGGCAAAGCCGGATCACGGCCCGATTCCGACACGGATCGGCGCTCTGCGGCATCAGGTTCCGCAATGGCTGCGCCAGTCGCCCCTCGGGGCAATGGTGCTTCAGGTGGCGGAATCGCATGCCAAGCATGGCGGATCGGGGGCCTTTTACGTCTATCTGCGGCGCGCCAGATAGCGCGCCTTACAACACGTAGCGCGACAGATCGGCAGACCGTGCCAGCGCGCCCACGTTGGCCTCGACAAAATCTGCGTCGATGCTGACCGCCTCACCCGACCGGTCAGGGGCAGAAAAGCTCAGCTCTTCAAATACCCGTTCCAGAATGGTGTACAGCCGCCGCGCGCCGATGTTTTCAACCGATTGGTTCACATCTGCGGCGATGCGGGCCAAGGCGGCAATCCCGTCGGTGGTGAAGGTCACGGTCACCTGTTCGGTGGCCATCAACGCCGAGTATTGCAGCGTCAGCGCGTTTTCGGTCTCGGTCAGGATGCGCACGAAATCCGCCTCGGTCAGCGGCCGCAATTCGACGCGGATCGGCAGGCGGCCCTGCAGTTCCGGCAGCAGGTCCGATGGTTTGGCAATATGAAAGGCACCGCTGGCGATGAACAGGATGTGGTCGGTTTTGACCGGCCCATATTTGGTTGAAACCGTCGTACCCTCGATCAGTGGCAGCAAGTCGCGTTGCACCCCTTCGCGCGACACATCGCCGCCACGCGCATCGCTGCGGGCACAGATTTTGTCGATCTCGTCCAGAAACACGATGCCGTTTTCCTGCACCGCTGTCAGCGCTGCGGCCTTCACCGCCTCGTCATCCAAGAGCTTGTCGGCCTCTTGCCCGATCAACAGATCATAGCTGTCGGCCACCGTCACCTTCTTGCGCACGGTACGGGCACCGAAGGCCTTGAACAGATCCTGCAAGCCCTGCATCTGCATTTCCATCCCTGGCCCGCCCATCATGGGCATCGGGCTGGAGGTGTCGGCCAGGTCCAGCTCGATCACCGTGGCGTCCAGTTCGCCCCGGCGAAGTTTGCCGCGAAACATCTCGCGCGTTTGGTCGCGGGCGTCTTTTCCGGCCAAAGCCTCGATCACGCGCTCCTCAGCTGCCGCCTGTGCGCGGGCCTTCACGTCTTCACGCATCCGTTCACGCGTGTCGATCATCGCGGCATCGACCAGATCGCGGATGATGCTGTCGACATCGCGGCCCACATAGCCCACTTCGGTGAACTTGGTCGCCTCGACCTTCAGGAACGGAGCGCGCGCCAGCTTGGCCAGCCTGCGCGAAATCTCGGTCTTGCCCACACCGGTTGGGCCGATCATCAGAATGTTTTTCGGATACACCTCGTCGCGCAGGTCATCGGCCAGCAGTTTGCGCCGCCAGCGGTTGCGCAGGGCGACGGCCACGGCGCGCTTGGCGTCGTTCTGGCCGATGATGAAGCGATCAAGTTCCGACACGATTTCGCGCGGGGTCAGGTCAGTCATGTTGTGCTCCCATAGGGGGGAAGGTTGGGTTTGCCGGGAAACGCCGGCAGGGCGCGCATCAGGGCCGACCGCAGACGGTCCCATTGCGCGCCAAGGAAGACAAGGGCGAAACCAAGGAACAGGATCACCATGGCGGACCCGTCGAACAGTTCGAAGATCAGCCAGACGGCATAGCCTGCACCAGATACGAGGAAGGATCGCCGGTCGATGGCAAGCGCGACCAAAGCGATGGCAAGCAGGAACGCCAGCAACAGCAATTTGCCACCCTGCCCGCCCGATAGCAGGAACACGGCAACGGTGTTCACAATGGCCGGGGCGGCCACGACATGCAGCCAGAACCCGGTGGTGCTGCGGGTCGACACACGAAGCGGGTCAGACATATCGAACCGCATCGCCAGCGCAAAGGTCAGCAGCCCGAAGATTAGCGACAGAATGGACAGGGGCCCGGTGCCGGACAGGTGCAGCAGGCCCATGCCGTCCGTCGGCAGGACCCCTCTGCTGGCCAGTAGCGACCAGATGGTGGAAAAGACCGCCGTGGCAATGATTGCCGCATCAAACGGCACCCGAAAGCGCTGATAATGCAGCAGCATCAACCCGGCCACCACGGCAGAACTTGCCGCCGATGCCGTCAACCCGCGCAGGCCGACCACATCCGCCGCCGCCGCGCCCAGAACCCAGGCCGTCAGCGCCGACATCACCGCCAGCGCGATGGACGGCGCGATCATCCGACGCGTGAGGGTGAAATACCGTTGCACCACCGACAATCCGGCCAGCGAAACCAGCGCCACCAAAATCGTGTCAAACCCGCCGGGGCTGAACACCTCGGCCCCCAGCGCGGCAGAGATGCCGACCCAGCCGGTAAACAGGATGGTCAGGCCGATGACGATGAAGATTTCGTTGAAGCCCTTGAACAGCACGAAGGGTTCTTCCCCCGGCGCGACCCCCGCAACCGCCTGCCGGCGCGCTTCGGCGAGTCCCGTCAGCCCCGCCGCCTGCGCCTCGGTGATCAGCCCGCGTTGAACGGCGGTGCGAAGGTCTTGCGGGTCGATCATGCCGCAGCAATCCGTTCCACGGTCAGATTTCCGTTGGTGTAGACGCAGATGCTTGCCGCAATCGCCATGGCCTTGCGGGCCACATCCTCGGCAGTCTGATCTGTTTCCATCAGCCCGCGCGCGGCCGCCAGGGCAAAGTTGCCGCCCGAGCCGATGGCGGCGACATCGTGTTCGGGTTCCAGCACATCGCCCGCACCGGTGATCACATACAGCTCGCGCCCGTCGGTCACGATCAGCATGGCCTCAAGGTTGCGCAGGTATTTGTCCATGCGCCAGTCTTTCGCCAGATCGACACAGGCGCGGGCCAGTTGACCGGGGGCAGCTTCCAGCTTTTTCTCCAGCCGTTCCAGCAGGGTAAAGGCGTCGGCGGTCGATCCGGCAAAGCCGCAGACCACGTCATGCCCGCCGGGTGACAGGCGGCGCACCTTGCGTGCCGTACCTTTGATCACGGTCTGGCCAAGGCTGACCTGTCCGTCGCCGGCCACCACAACCTCACCCCCCCGGCGCACTGCAAGAATGGTTGTCCCGTGCCAGCCGGGGAATTTATCGTCTGCCATCTCAAAGCCTCCGTCACTTGCCCCCCTTATATGGCGACGGGGGCGCAAAACAAAAGGGCGGCCCCGCAGGACCGCCCCTTGGTATCTGTAAGTTGCAATCAGATCGCCGACTGAATCCAGGTGGCCAACGCCGCCTTCGGCGCAGCCCCCACCTTGTTCGACACAACCTGCCCGTCCTTGAACAGGAACAGGGCCGGAATTCCGCGCACGCCCAGCTGGGCCGGGCTTTCGGGGTTCTCATCCACGTTGATCTTCACGATCTTGACCTTGCCGGCATATTCGGTCGCCAGCTCTTCAAGGGCCGGGCCGATCTGGCGGCAGGGGCCGCACCATTCGGCCCAGAAATCCACCACGACCGGCAGGGCCGACTGGCGGACCTCGGCATCAAAGGTGGCGTCGGTGACGGCAACGGTCGCAGCGCCCATGTCGTATCTCCTGAATGGAATATGTTCACCGTTTAAGCTAGGCATTGCCAGTCGAAAGGTCAAGCAAAGGGGCCCGGCCAAGCGCTGCAGTTACGGCTTCGGCATCAAGATGCATGAGTTTTGGGGCAGCCGTCCACAAGATCGCCGTTTCGATGCGCCTGTCCGGGTAGATCTGCGCGAGGGCATGGGCATAGGCCCCCATTTGCCGCAGGATGCCATCCGGCACCTGCGCGGGGGAATCCGGCACCACCCGGTTGGTCTTGAAATCGACCACAAGCACGCTGCCCGGTGTGATCACCATCCGGTCAATCGTCCCTGCCAGCTGCCGTTCGTGCAGGGTGGCGGTGACCGAGACCTCGGCCGATGTTTCGCGCGCGAACAGGGCGGTGGCCTCTGGCATCGACAGCACCGCCGTTGCCTCGGCCAGGAATGCGTCCGGATCAAACCCTTCTGGCGTCAGCGCGCGCGCCGTGGCGGGCCAGAGGGCGCGATCAAGGGCGGGCAGGGTTTCCAGCAGGCGGTGCAGGGCGGTGCCGCGTGACTTTGCCACCTCGACCGGGTCGCCCTCACCCGGCAGGGCCTTTGCGCCACCAAGATCAGAGGGCGACAGGGGCGCAAGATCGCGCGGCGCGTCGGGCGCTGGGGTGGCGACCCAGTCCGGCAATACGACAGCTGGCCTTTGTGGCACCGCAACCGGCGCGTTTGCCGGCCACAGTCCGGACTGGTGGCGCAGGCGTCCCGCCCCATCGGGCAGCGCGCCCAGCGCCTGCAGCCCGACCTCGACCTGCCGGTGCCAGGCCCATTTCTCGCGTGGTTTGGCCTCTTTGCCGCTGGTGATCTTGGCCTCTCCGGCCCCGGCCACGATCAGCCAGGACCGCGCGCGGGTCAGCGCCACATACAGCAGGCGCAGGTTTTCTTCGGCGATCCTTGCCTTGCGCAGCTCCAGCGCGGCTGCACTGTCCGGCGGGCTTTCTTTTTCGGGTGTTTTCCAGACCGGCAGGCCATCTGCCAGCCGGATCACCTCGGCATGGTCGCGCGGACTGCGGTCGGCGGTGTCGGGCAGAATGACGATGGGCGCCTCCAGCCCCTTGGAGCCGTGCACGGTCATCACCCGGATGTTCGACCCTTCGCTGTCCAACTGGCGTTTGACCTCGACCACGTCACTTTCCAGCCAGGTCAGGAAGCCGGTCAGGCTGGGCACATCATTGCTCTCATAGGCCAGCGCCTGATTGAGCAGCTCATCTATGCCATCCTCGGCCTCTGGCCCCAGCCGGGTCAGCAGGCGCTGGCGACCGTTGTGGCGCGTGAGGATGCGTTCCAGCATTTCATAGGGCCGCAAAAAATCGGCCTGACTGCGCAGATCGTTCAGAATATGCAGGGTGTCCGGCGCGTCCGCGTTGCGCAAGCTGGCCCAAAGGTGCCGCTCCTCCCGGCCATGCGCCAGCCGGAACAGCCGGTCTTCTGACCAGCCAAACAGCGGTGAGCGCAGGGTCGCCGCAAGGGAAAGGCTGTCTTCCGGCGTGGCCACAAAAGACAAGAGCGCCACCAGATCCTTGACCGCCAGCTCTTCGCCCAGCTTCAGCCGGTCGGCCCCAGCAATCGGCAATCCGGCCTGTTTGCAGGCGCGGATGATTTGCGAAAACAAGGTGCCGCGTGTCTGGACCAAGACCAGCACATCGCCCGCCTGCACCGGGCGGCTTTCGCCCTTCGCCGTGGGAATGTGTACGCCCGCATCAATCATCGCGCGGATTTCAGCCGCGATCATCCGGGCGAGCTCCACCGTGTGATGGCTGTCGGAAATCAGGTCAACCGGGTTCCAGCCATCCTCGTCCGCCGTGGTGTCGGCCTTGGGGATCAGCGGCCATAGATCGACCCGGCCCGGAAGCGTGTCGAAGAAGGCCAGATGCCGCGGCGGGTCCCCCAGCGCTGCCGGAAAGGCATCGCCAAAGGTGGCGTCCACCACATCCAGAATGGCCCGCGATGACCGGAAGGAATAGTCCAGCGTGCGGTCCTGCATCGGCTGTGTGATGGCGGCAAACTTTGCCGCGAAATCCTGACGCCGCGCCTCGAACGCGGTCAGATCCGCGCCTTGAAACGAATAGATCGACTGCTTCTTGTCGCCCACCACAAACAGCGTGCGGGTCTTGTCGCTGACCCCGCGTCCGGCGGTGAACTCGGCCGTCAGCTTTTCGATCACCTGCCATTGCGCGGGAGAGGTATCCTGCGCCTCGTCCACCAGAATATGGTCGATGCCGCCATCCAGCCGGAACAGCACCCATGCCGCAAGGCCGGGGTCGTTCAGCAAGCGGCCTGCCTTGCGGATCAGGTCGTCAAAGTCGAGGAATCCCCGGTCGGCCTTGCGGGTGGTGTAAAGCCGCAGGAAGACGCGCGCAAAATCATGCAGCGCCAGTGTCTTTTCTGCCGCCTCCAGCGCCACGCGCGACGCCCGTGCGCCCTCGACCCGGCCCATCAGATTGCGCAACCGTTCCCCCAGCGGGCCAAGGGCATTGCGCAGGTCTTTGGCCGGAAAATCGTTCACCTTTGCCTGATTGGCCCGCGCGCCTGATCCGAACAGGAAGACGCTTTCCAGCATCTGCAGGCTGCGCAGATCAGGCACAAACGGGTCCATCGTGGCCAGTTTGTTCCCGGCCTTCTGGTCATTCACGCCGCTCCCAGCCAGCCGCGCGGTCAGTTCAGCCAGAATATCGCCCTCATCGCCCAGAAACACCGATGCCAACAGCCGGTCGAGAGTGAGGCTTTCCGGCTGGCCAAACCTCGCAAGCGCTGCGGTTCGCGACAGCGGACGTTCAAAGTCATCGGCGCGGGTGCAGATCTCGTTCATCAGGGTGCCGAAATCTTCGGCCGTATAATGCCGCGCCAGAGTGGCCGCCTGTTCCGGGGCAAGCCGGTCTGCCATGTCCTGCACGATATCATCGCGCAGAGTTCTGGCGGTCCGGTCGTCCATTTCCTTGAAGCCGGGGGTGACGCCCGCCTCCAGCGGATAGCGGCGCAGCAGCGTGGCGCAAAAGCTGTGGATGGTCTGGATGCGCAAGCCGCCCGGCGTTTCAATCGCGCGGGCGAACAGCTGCCGCGCCAAGGCAAGCTGGTTCGCATCCAGCGTCTGCCCTTCGCCCAGATCGGTCAGATCGGCGCGCAGGGCATCATCCGGTTTCATCGCCCATTCGCCCAGACGGCGGAACAGGCGGTTCTGCATCTCGGTCGCGGCGGCTTTGGTATAGGTCAGGCACAGAATGTGCTGTGGCTGCACCTTGTTGAGCAGCAATCGCGCCACGCGGTCGGTCAGCACCCGGGTCTTGCCCGACCCAGCATTTGCCGACAACCATGTCGACAGCGCCGGTTGTGCGGCGGCCCGTTGGGCAAGGCTTGCGTCATGCGTCATGTGATGCCCCTCTGCCCACGGGTTGCGGGTCTGGCGTGTCGGTCATTTCCCATTCGCCAAACCGCGCCAGGTGGTCGTAATCGCCGGGGAAGCGTTCGGTGAACACGGCGCGGCGTGAGGTGTAGCCTTGTCCCAACCGTGTGTAGGACCCGATCAGATGGTACAATCCGTCGCGGACCGCGGCCAGCTTGTCCTCGGTGATCTCATCTTCCGTCACCTTGCCGGATGACCCAAGGCCGACATAGGTGATCTTGGCCACCTGTTGCGGTCCCAGCCCCTTGAACCCGCCGTCTTCTGCGATCAAAGCCGCCAGATGCAGTTGCTTGGCAAATGATTTCTGAGCCTGCTCCGTTGGTGGGCTGCCGGTCTTGTAGTCGATCAGATGCAGCTTGCCGCCAGGCAGCAGGTCGATGCGGTCGGGCGTGCCGAACAGGGTGAAGCTCAGGTCTTGCAACACCAGCTCGCCCCGGCCTTCGACCAGTATCGTCTCGCCCCCTTCGGCGGCATCGACGGTCAGGAAGTGGCTGGCCAACCGCTGCATCCGCGCGGCCCACAGGGCGCGGGCGGCGGGCCAGGGCACTGATGCGTCCAGCACCCGGGCGGTGATCTGCATCAGCCGCGCGTGGGCGGCGTCGCGGTCTTCCTGTGGCGGTCTTTCGCGCGCGAAACATTCCAGAATTTCATGCACCACTGTCCCACGGTCGCGGGCGTCGGGGGCCTGACGGATCGGGTCGAGCGGGCGCAGGTTCAGCACCTTGTCGGCATAGATGGCATAGGGATCGCGGATCAGCACCTCGATCCGGGTCAGTGACAGCGCGTCTGGTCGCGCCGTCAGTGGCGGGCAGGGCGAGGGGCGCCGGGCAGGGCGCAACCCGGCATCCGGGTCCGGCAAGGCCCGGTCCATCGCGGCGGCGCGGTCCAGCCAGAGCTGGCCACGCGCGCGCATCTGGCGCAGGGCTTCGGGGCCGTTGGTGTCGGGCAAGCCCGCCATCAGGTTGGTCAACCGGTTGATCCATCGCGATGGCACAGTTTCAGCCTCGGCATTGCGCAGCGCGCGCGACAGAACCACCGTTGTCGCGGCAATGGCCTGCTGAAAATCATGCGCCGACAGGCCGATGCGCCGTTCGGGCAGCAAAAGCCCCGCGTCCATCCGCATCTTGCGGTTCAGCCAGGAATCGGGCGGGGGCAGGGCGGGCCATGTCCCGTCATTCAGGCCCGCAAGAATGACCAGTTCTGCCCCCTGAACCCGCGCCTCCAGCGTGCCCCAGATCATGATGCCCGGATGGGCGATCATCGGCGCGCGCACCTCTTCGCCCGAGATCAGACCCTCGAACAGATCGCGGAATTCGCCGGGGGTCAGGGTGCCGCCATGGGCAGCCTCTGCCTCCAGCTGCGTCAGGAACGCCAGCGCCGCTTCGCCCGCCGCCTCTTCCCACAGCCGCCCGGTGCCCTCTGGGGCCGGACCGCGTGACAAGCGTTCGGCAAGGGTGCGGGTGCGGGCAAGATGGTCGGCCAGATGCACGGGGCCTGCCTCTGCCAGCCCGTCCAGCGCGCCGGCCAGAGCCGTGGCCCAGCCAAGCGCGTGCGCGTTACGCTGCACCATGGCCCAGGCGATCAGATCGGGTCCGGTCGGAAAGGCCGGACCTTCGCGCCGCAGTTTCAGCTCCAGATCGCGCGACAACAGCAGATGCTGGCCCCGGTCCATCGACGACGCCGTCAGCGGGTGTTTCAGCATCGTCAGCAGCGCGTCAGAGGTCAGCTTTTGCCCGAACAACCGCACGACATGGCGCAGGAACCGCCCGGGGGCCGATTGGTTCAGCGGCACACCGGCGCTGTCATCCGGGCGGATGCCCCAGCGGTCCAGCGCCGCCGCGACCTGCCGGGTCAGCACCCTGTCGGGTGAGATCAGCGCGGCCGGAACCTGCCGCTCCGCCGCATCACGCAGGATCAGCGCGATCGACAAAGCCTCTTGCCGCGGGGAGGCGGCCTCCATCAGCGTCGTCCCCTCCATCGCCACGGTCAGGTCAAGCAGATCCGGCCCCTCAATCAGCCATTGATCTGTAACCGGGGCAGGGCGCAGGGCCAGCGACACCACCTTGTTGCGTGCCGCACTTGGCGGCGCGGTGTCGTGCCAAGGTCGAATGTCTGCAGGCGCGGTGCCCGTCAGCGCCATCAGTTTGCGGAAACGGTATTGCGGATGATCCTCACTGGTCAGTGCGTCATCCAGACCCTGCCAGACCTGTTCCGGCATATCGAAATCATAGCCCGGCAGGATGATCGCGCCATGGGGCAGCCGGGCCACCGCCTGCATCAAAAGCGCCGTCGTGCCGCGCGACCCGGTGGAACCGGCAATGATCACCGGATCGGCGGGCGGCGTTCTGGACCAGAGATCGGCCAGCATCAGCACAAGGCGGCGCTGACGGCCCTCGGTGTCCATCTGATGATCATCGGCAAAGAACGGCGCGATGATGGTCAGGAATTCGCGGGTGCGCGCCCAGTGTTCGGAATGGTCCGACACATCCAGCGCGGCAACCCGGTCGGGAGTGACCCCTTCGCCCTGCATTTCCGACATCAGCGCAGACAGGCTTTCGGCCAGATCGGCCAGCGCAGAACGGGGCGCAAGATCGGGCAGGTTGTCCAGCAGCCGCCCGATCAGAACGGTCAGTTGCAGTTTGCTGCGCAAGGCGGGGATGGCGGGGGGCAGGGCAGGCGATGCGATGTCCGGCTCCAGATCCGTGACCAGCCGGATGCGCGGCAGGAACCCCGCCCCCTGCTGGCCGAACAGCTGAACCACGCGGCGTCGCATGCGTGTGGTGTTCAGGTAAAGCGTCACGCGGGCCATCGCCTCGGGCGGCTGGCCCTGCAACCTTGCGCGCAGACCCGCCACGACTGCAGCCGGGAAATCCACGCCGGGCGGAACAGCGAACAGGCGGGGCTCTTCGGGGCTAAACATCGGGCCAGTCCTTTGCGGCGCGCACCATGGCCTCGGCCTCGGCAATCCCGTCCGGGTGGCCGACATCGCACCAGTCGCCGCGGTGCAGGACGCCATAAGCGCGGCCTGCCGCCATGGCGCGTGTCCACGGGGCGTGCAGGGAAAACGACGCCTCGGTTTCGGTCAGAAGCCGGGGATGGATGATCTGTGCGCCCAGATACAGGAACCCGTCCCGGCCCCTGGCCCAATCCACCTTGCCGGTGTCGTCCATGATGAAATCTGACCGGCCCGTTGCACTGCGCGCCTGCGCTGCGGGCAACAGCAGGAACAACTGGTCCATTCTGTCACCGTCCCACGCCTGCATCAGGGTGGTCAGGGGGTTGGGGCCGGTCCAGACCGCATCGGTGTTCAGGGTCAGTACCGGACCTGAAGCCATCAGCGGCAGCGCGGCCTTAAGCCCGCCGCCGGTGTCAAGAATTGCGTCGTGTTCCCATGACAAACCGATGCCGCTGCCCGAAAGATGCGCTGCCAGCTGATCGCCCCGGTAATGCAGGTTTGCCACCAGATGCGTCACTCCGGCCTGCGCAGCAACCCGCCGTGCGTGGTCAATCAGCGGCAGGCCGGCAACCTTGATCAGCGGTTTGGGCTGATGCGCGGTGAGCGCGCCCATGCGGGTGCCAAAGCCGGCGGCGAACAACATCAGGGGGAAGGGCTGGCGCATTGGTCCCCGATCTTTTGCAAAACGGTATCGGTTGGGGCGGGCAGAAGGCCATCGCACACCGCCCGAAGGTCAGACAGCGCCGGATGGGACAGGTTGCCCTGCAGCTGCCGCCAGACCCGTGGGATCAGCTTCAGATAACCGGGTTTGCCGCCCACAAGGCACAGGCGCGCGAATATGCCCAGAATGCGCAAGGACCGCTGCGCGCCCAGCGCCGCGCAGGAGGCTTCAAACGCCGGGACATCCCGCCCGGTTTCCTTGGCGAAATACAATGTCATGTCGGACGCTACATCGGGCGAGACATCGCGACGGGCATCCTGCAGCAAGGACACCAGATCATACCCCGGCTGGCCCATCTGGGCGAGTTGGAAGTCGAGCAGGCCCACCGCCGCCACACCTTGCCGTTGGGGCAGATGCAGCAGGTTTTCCGCATGATAATCCCGCAAGATCAAGACCCTTGACCCATCCGCATGGGCTTGCAGGGCGTCGGTCAGGGTCTGGACAAATTCCACCGAAGATGGACGCTGACCGGTCGCCGCAAAGGCGTACCAGTCCAGTGCAAATGTGGCTGCCTGCGCCCAGTCGGCCGCCGACAGGTCCGGCAGGCCTGCAGGGGCGGATTGTGCCTGAAGCCGGACCAGAACATCCGTTGCTGCGCGATACAGGACCGGTTCCTGCGTAGTTGAGGTTTCCAGTACGCGCGCGAACAGGGCATCGCCAAGATCTTCGATCAGCAGGAAGCCCTGCGTCAGATCTTGCGCCAGAATGTCGGGGGCTGACAGGCCGATCCGGCGCAAATGCGCCGCGATAGAGACGAAAGCCGCCGTATCATCCGCCGTTCCGGGCGGCGCATCCATCAGGACGGCAGTCTGCGCCCCGCGCGTCAGCCGGTCATAACTGCGGTCAGAGGCGTCGCCCGCCAGAAACCGCCGCACAGCCTGCCCCCAGCCGTTTGCCGCCAGAAAGGCGGTGGAGGCCTCAGAGCGCCGGGTCATGCAGCGCCTTTTCCAGTGCGGGGCGGCCGTCAAAGGCAAACGCGGCGCGCCGGCCCTCTGCCTCCGGGGTCAGGGTCAGATGGATCGCGTTCTGCGGGAGGTAACGCCCAAGCCGGTCGGGCCATTCGATCAGACAGATCGCGGTGGACATCGCCTCTTCCAGCCCAAGTTCCATCACCTCATCCGGATGGGAAAGCCGGTACAGATCAGCGTGCCAGACATCGCCCGCAGCGTCTTCATACGTCTGCACCAGCGTGAAGGTCGGGGAAGGGACATCTTCCATCCGGTGCAGCCGCGCCCTGATAATGGCGCGCGACAGATGCGATTTTCCGGCCCCGATCGGCCCGGTCAGCAACAGCGTGTCGCCCGGCACCAGATGCCCGGCCAAAAGCCCGCCAAGGCTGTCGGTTGCGTCTTCGGAGGGCAGGAATAGCTGGAGGCGCGTTGCATGGCACATGCACCCTGTTTTACGTCTCCGCCGCGCCGCCGCAAGTCTCTGTCTTCAGGCGGTACGTCTTTCGGCACTTTCGGACACCAGATCGGCAGCACCACGCCCGACCCTGAAGCCGACAAGGGTCGCCCCGCCGGCCAGTGGCAACAGACGGCAGGTGACCAGACGCCCGTCGAGCATGCGCACATCTGCGGACCAGGGCTGACGGTCGCCGACGGTGCAGACAAACTCTTCGGCCTCGGCCCACAGCGCGCTGGGCGCGGACTTGCTGCACCAGTGGCGTGCCAATGATGTGATCCCGACACTGGCCAGACTGTCTGACGGATCGTGTTCCCACAGCTTTGTATAATTCGCATTTGTCATCACCAACATCCCGGTTTCGGAAAACACGGCCATCGCTTCGTCCATTGAATCGATGACAGACTGACCCAGTTCCATATCTGCGCGATAGCGGCGGGTGCGGGTGATTTCGGTTGAAATGTCTTCGATCATCAGCGCAAGCGCCCCGTTCGGATGGGGCCGTCCCACAACCTTGTAGGTCTGACCGCCCGGCAAGTTCCACGTCTCTTCATAAACACCTGATGCCGCCGCCCGTTCGATATCTGTGATCTGATTGCGCCAGTCGTGATAATCCTTGGGTTCGGGAACCATGCTGCGGTCGCGCAGGGCGTCAAGGACCGACAGAAGCGACGGGCGCAGAGACAGGAAATCCGGCTGCAACCCGGTCAGGTCCAGAAGCGCCGGATTGAAAAGCTGCAACTGCCGCCTGTTGTCAAAAATCGCCAAGCCGATCGGAAGATGTGCAAAGGTTTTGGTCAGAGTCTGCATGAAATCGCGCAAGGTGGTTTCTGCGTGGACGGCAGAATCCGCCGGCAGGGCATAGATCCTGCGGCCATCGTCATCAGGCATGCTCACAAGTTCGAACCACTGCTCCCGCCCATCAGGAAACCGCAGGATCTGCCGCTGGCCACTGACGCCTTGCAGGATGGCGGTCCGGTCAAACAGCTTTGGCAAGGGCCAGGTCAACTCTTGCCCCTGCGCCAGAAGATCACCTGCACGCAGCAGATAGGCGGTATTGGCCCAGACGACGTCTCCATTGTCCTTTTCGCGCCACGCCAGAAACGGTGCGTGTGACACGATTGACCGCAAGAAGGCCAGATCGTCGCTCATCGATCTTTGGGCCAGCAGGTCATAGCCAAAAGATGCGCCGCGCGATTCCGGGTCGATCAGGGTGATATGTGTCAGCCCGCCACGGTATTCCGCCAGCAACAATATGGTCTGACCTGACTCGTCCTCGGCGGCAAGGGTGACGGCCCCTTGTTCCGGCAGTTTGGTAAGGTGCTGGTCAACCTGTGGAAATGACATGGACAGATGGACAAGCAGTTTTGCCCAATCTGACCCTGGCACTGCCGAGGCAGCGATAACAGCGCGACCGCCCGGCGTACAATCTATCATAACCTCGCCATCGAACAGGAACAGGGTGCCTTTCTGACGTTCGTCGAAAATACTGCTGCGAACGGGAATCTTGCTCCCATGGAAAGCGGCCGCCAGCAGAATGCTACCCAGAGCTGACAGAACCGCAGCAAGACCCATTCCGAGCCCCAAGACGAAATGCGAATCCATAAAGCTTCCAATTCCAGCAGTTCCCTACAACTTAAGCGTTAGTCCGTTAACGAAAAGTTAACCAATATCTTACAGCCAAGGCTATCTTAAGCTGCGCTTTCAAATGAATATTTTACGACTGTATCGGCTCATTCGGGCCAAGCCCTTGGTGGTCGGTCTGAACAAGTTTCTCTAGCGGCCATTTGACCTCGACAATGGCTCCACTGCGTATGGGTCGATCTTCGGGGCCCAGAAACGGATCTGATCCGTTAGCGAACGTGAGTTCTGCCCCCGTCCGCTCCAGAAGTGTTTTTGCAATGAACAATCCAAGCCCCATTCCTTCATATTCAGGTCGCACCACAAGATCCTGTGAAGACCTTCGGCTGCGCACGAAAGGGTCACCGATCCGACCGATAACGTGCGACGGAAAACCGTCTCCGTCATCGACAATGCGGATGGTCAGGGTTGTGAGGCTCCATTCGCCCTGAATCCAGACGGTGGTCTGCGCGAAATCTACCGCATTCTGTATAAGATTGCGCAGACCATGAATCACCTCGGGACGGCGCCTGACATTCGGCTGCCGTTCGCCCGCCCCATGACGGGGCAGGAATGTCAGGTCCAGACGCTTGCCGCGGCCTTGATGCGGCTCTGCGGCCTCGGTCACCAGCATCGACAGGGGCACGGTGCGCATGTGCAGGTCATCCTTTCCTGCGCGCCCCATCGAATGCAGGATGTCACGGCAACGGTTGGCCTGATCGCGGATCAGCCGGGCATCCTCCTGCAGCTCCGGCTGATCCTCCAGCGCGTCGATCATCTCGGCGGAGACCAGCTTTATGGTGGCAAGGGGTGTCCCCAGCTCATGTGCCGCCGCGGCCACCACGCCGCCAAGGTCGGTCAGCTTCTGTTCCCGCGCCAAGGCCATCTGGGTTGCAAGCAGGGCATCGGACATTGACCTGATCTCTGTCGCCACCCGTCGCGAATACAGGCCCAGAAACAGAATGCCGATCACGATGGACAGCCAGAATCCGAAGCCGAACAGCACCGGAACCGATAGCGCCGATCCGTCGGCATAAAGCAGCGGCACATGGACAAAGGCGATCAGGGTGATGAAGATGATCGACAGGCTTCCCAGCAACAGCGTTGTCCGCAGCTCCAGCGCCGACGCAGAGATGGTGACCGGTGCAAGGATCAGCAGTGCGAACGGGTTCGCCAGGCCCCCGGTCAGATACAACAGGAAGGAAAGCTGAGACAAATCGAACAGCAGGGTCAGCATCGCCTCGGTCTCTGACAGGCGTTTGCTTTCGGGGAAAACGAACACCGACACCAGGTTGGCTGTGATCGAGGCACCGACCGCAAGATAGCAAAGCCCGAGCGGCAGCTGCATGTCATAATAGCGGTCAGCGACAGTGATTGCGGCAAGTTGTCCGACGATGGCCATCCATCGCAGCAAAATAAGGGTCCGCAGCCGGACCCAGTCGCTGCGCGTATCACGGGAAAGCAGACCGGAATCGGGGGAAAGCATGGCATCCCTTGTTCAAAGATACTAGGAACGCCAGTGTTAGGCCTGCCACGGGCAGGGATCAATGCGGCGATTGCGCAGACAGGATGCTTGAAATGACCAAAACGTATGCTGCGGTCGCTGCCGCCGCCGTTGTGGGGCTGCTGGGTGGAACCGCCCTGTATATCTTTCTTCAGACCGATGGCGATGCCTTTGCGCAATGCCGGGGCGGTCAGATCGGCGGTGGCGATATTGGTGGCCCCTTCACGCTTGTCGATGATACGGGCGCTACGGTTACGGATGCAGATGTTCTGGCCAAACCGGCGCTGATCTATTTTGGTTACACGTTTTGCCCCGATGTTTGCCCGATTGACGTCGCCCGCAATGCCGAAGCCGTGGATATTCTGGAAGAACAGGGCTTTGACGTGACGCCGGTTTTCATTTCGGTCGATCCCGAGCGTGACACGCCCGAGGTTCTGGCGGAATTCACCGATTACCTTCACCCGAATATGGTTGGCCTGACCGGTTCGGCCGATCAGGTCAGAGTGGCGTCACAGGCCTACAAAACTTTCTACCGCAAGCAAGATGGCGGCGACCCGGAGTTTTATCTGGTTGATCACTCCACCTTCACATATCTTACGCTGCCAGGCGTCGGCTTTGTCGATTTCTTCCGCCGCGAAGATACGGCAGTTCAGATGGCAGAGCGGGTGGCATGTTTTGTTTCAAATGCGCCAACGTCGCAGGCAAGCCGATAAATTGACGCCGGGGGCAGGCAAGCTACCTACCCAAGCACAAAGACAGAGCAGACGGAGAAAAAAATGGCTGAAGACGTCACGGCAGATCTGGGCCCGGATCGCACTCTGCTTTTGGTCGATGACGATGAGCCATTTGTCAAACGCCTTGCCCGCGCGATGGAGCGCCGGGGGTTCATTCCCGAAACCGCCGAAAGTGTTGCGGCGGGAAAGGCCATCGCGCAGTCGCGACCACCGGCCTATGCCGTGGTGGACCTGCGGCTTGAAGACGGGAATGGGCTGGATGTTGTCGAGGCGTTGCGCGAGCGGCGCCCTGATTGCCGTATCGTCGTGCTGACAGGATATGGTGCCATTGCGACGGCGGTTGCGGCCGTAAAAATCGGCGCCACAGATTATCTGTCAAAGCCTGCCGACGCAAATGATGTCACCAATGCCCTGCTGGCAAAAGGCGCGTCGATGCCCGGACCGCCCGAAAACCCGATGTCGGCAGACCGGGTGCGGTGGGAACACATTCAGCGCGTCTATGAAATGTGTGATCGCAACGTGTCCGAAACCGCACGCCGGCTGTCGATGCATCGGCGGACGCTGCAGCGGATCCTTGCCAAACGCGGACCGAAATAAATCTGTCAAAGAGCTTGCTTGAATTAAGACTGATTTGGGATTAATCAGGCTTAGAAGACTGCATGCAAGGATATAAGACATGGACATCAATCTGAATGAAATGTCGCTTAAAGAGCTGAAGGATCTTCAGTCTCAGGTTGCAAAAACGATTAACGGTTTCGAAGATCGCAAGAAGAAAGAAGCTTTGGCAGAGCTGGAAGACAAGGCCCGGGCCATGGGGTTTTCCCTCGCAGAGCTGACTGGCCTTGCACAACCGCGCAAGCGGACGCCCGCCGTCGCAAAATACGCGAATCCGGCCGATGCATCTGATACGTGGTCGGGCCGCGGGCGAAAGCCACGCTGGTTTGAAGCGGCCCTGAAGGCCGGAAAAAAGCCGGAAGATATGTCAATCTGATGTGCAAATGCCATCCCTCGGGGTGGCATTTTCATCTGATCCGTCAACCAAGTTCGGCCATCAAAGCGGAATGGCGTTCGATGAAATTGGCACGCACCTCTGCCGGGGCGCGGGGCTGAACATCAAGCCCATCGATAAGTGCGGCATCTGGCCTTCCGAAAAGCTTGTTGGCTTCGGCTTCCGAAAAGCCTGCAATCCGCACAGCCTCCATCCAGGCCGAGATCCGGTCTGCCGATTTGATCTGCGCCTTGATGGCAGCGGGCAATAGCGCCGGCAGGCCGAACCGCAGATGGATGGCGGCGGTCAGTCGTTCATCCAGCGCGCCATATTCCGGCCCGACTGCGGATTTGACCGGCGATATCATATCCCCGATGACATATTCCGGCGCATCATGCAGCAGGGCGGCAAGCTTCCATTTCGGCAAACTGTCTGGATGTTGCCGGCAGAGGATTGTTTCAACCAGCAGGGAATGCTCTGCCACCGAATAGGGCCAGTCGCCGTGGGTCTGGCCATTCCAGCGGGCCACAAAAGCCAAGCCGTGGGCAATATCCTCGATCTCGATATCGACGGGGGTCGGGTCCAGCAAATCAAGCCGCCGGCCAGACAGCATCCTTTGCCACGCGCGCTTTGGTTTCGCCACAGTCAGCCTCCGTGCATCATTCCAATGGGGTGGTAGCGCAGTCGCTTTGCAGGATCAAATTCAATCAAAATGGACCAATGGAACTTTTCCGGGATCAGGGCGTTGCCATTGCGACTGTCTGATTGAAAGAACACGGAACAGAAAAATGTTCAATCCGCTCCCCATGCTCGCTCTTTCGGCCGTTGCACTCGGCTATTCCGGTGCGATTAATCGCGCTGAAAGCTCGCTTCAGGTTTCTCCTGTCGCATCGGTAACCGGCTTCGCGGCCACGCCAGATCTGTCGGTTCAGGATTTTGTCGCCTCCCTCCCCGAAACCATGCAGGATCCGCTTTGCGCTGCGCGTGACGTGATCACTGCCGATCTTTCACAGGATTTTGCGGAATCTCTGGAGGCATCGCTGGTTCAGGATCGGGGTGTCAGCCTTGAGGTCTGGGCGTCTGATATCATGGGCACGTGGACGGTTCTTCATGTCGAGCATGAGGGGCTCGCTTGCATCGTATCGTCTGGTTTCGGTTGGACCGAAAGCACCACGGCAGCAGACGTTTTGCAAGACCGGCCGCTTAGTTAAGGCATCCCCGTCGGACATACCATCCGCTGCATTGTCTGGTTTGCCGCGTTGTTTAAGATAGGTTTCGATGATAAGGCCACGTTCAAATGACAGGAGTTTTTGAACATGGCTGACTATATCGTAAAAGACATCTCGCTTGCCGAATTCGGGCGCAAAGAGCTGACCATCGCGGAAACCGAAATGCCCGGCCTGATGGCTTGCCGCGAAGAGTTCGGGGCCAGCCAGCCGCTGAAAGGCGCGCGCATTGTCGGCTCGCTGCACATGACCATCCAGACAGCCGTTCTGATCGAAACCTTGACGGCCCTTGGTGCCGATGTGCGCTGGGCGTCGTGCAACATTTTCTCAACCCAGGATCACGCCGCCGCCGCGATTGCCGCAGGCGGCACGCCGGTGTTTGCGGTCAAAGGTCAGACCCTGACCGAGCATTGGGATTATCTGGACCGCTCGTTCATGTTCCCCGATGGCGCGAACATGATCCTTGATGACGGCGGCGATGCCACCCTCTACGTCCTGCTTGGCGCCCGTGCCGAAGCAGGGGAAGAGATCCTTGGCGTGCCCACTTCGGAAGAGGAAGAGGTGATCAAGGCGCAGATTCACAAGCGCATGAAGGAAAGCCCAGGCTGGTTCACCAAGACCAAAGCTGCGATCAAGGGCGTGTCGGAAGAAACCACCACGGGCGTTCACCGCCTGTATGATCTGCACAAGAAGGGCGATTTGCCCTTCCCGGCAATCAACGTCAATGACTCCGTCACCAAGTCGAAGTTCGACAACAAATACGGCTGCAAGGAATCGCTGGTTGACGGCATCCGTCGCGCGACCGACACGATGATGGCCGGCAAGGTGGCCGTTGTCTGCGGCTACGGTGATGTGGGCAAGGGCTCGGCCGCGTCGTTGCAGGGGGCAGGTGCCCGCGTCAAGGTTACCGAAGTAGACCCGATCTGCGCGCTTCAGGCCGCGATGGACGGGTTTGAAGTGGTGCTCCTGGAAGACGTGGTCGCCTCGGCCGATATCTTCATCACCACCACCGGCAACCGCGACGTGATCCGCATCGAACATATCCGCGAAATGAAGGATATGGCGATCGTCGGCAACATCGGCCATTTCGACAATGAAATTCAGGTCGCGGCGCTTAAAAACCACAAGTGGACCAATATCAAGGAACAGGTCGACATGATCGAGATGCCGAACGGCAATCGCATCATCCTGCTGTCCGAAGGCCGCCTGCTGAACCTGGGCAATGCCACGGGCCACCCGTCTTTCGTGATGTCGGCCTCGTTCACCAATCAGGTACTGGCCCAGATCGAACTCTGGACCAAGGGAACAGAGTACAAGCCCGGGGTTTATATCCTGCCCAAGGCGCTGGATGAAAAAGTGGCGCGTCTGCATCTGAAAAAGATCGGCGTGAAACTGACAGAGCTGCGCCGCGAGCAGGCCGATTACATCGGCGTCTCGGTTGAAGGGCCGTTCAAGTCTGATCACTACCGCTACTGAGATAAACCTAAAGTGCATGCCGCTCCCCACAGGTGGGGGGCGGCAAAGGCAATCTTGCGCCCGGTACTGCCGTGCAAGTGCCATGACTTTTCTCTTGGTACACGAACCCTTTTCTGCCTAGAGTTTTAAGGGCCAAGGCCAAATTTGCCTTGGCGGGGTGGAACCAGGACTGACAGGGACAAAAGCATGAGCAAGCGCGACGAATTGATTGCCAAATACGCCGAAGACCTTTCCTCGAAATGCAGCATGACAGCCGACATGCCGTTGCTGACCAAGGTGACAATCGGCTGCGGCCCGGCCATTTACAGCGATGACGCTTCAACGGTGGCGGGCAGCGACCCGGCAGAGCTTGAGACGATCAGGAAAAACTTCCTGATCAAGAAGCTTGGGCTTGAGGATGGCCCCAAGCTGATGGAAGCGATCAACGCCGTGATTGATACCTATGGCCGATCGAACCGCAGCAAATATCGTGCGGTTGTCTATTACATGCTGGTCAAGCACTTCGGCAAAGAGGCCGTTTACAAATAACCACGGCAAGCGCAGGCCCGGACAGTTTTAACTGTGTCGCGCTTGCGTGCTGCGGTGAAAGCGGCCTAATGTGATCTGGACAGGCAGGATGCCTCGGACACTTTTCCAGAATACGTGTGGTGCTAGGGGACACGTGGGGTGGATGGAGGGTCCTTTCTGGGCATTGGGCCCTCCATTTCCAATTTTTGTGCGGGTCGGACAGGACGTCAATGTTCCGCATCTGTGTGCGTCCGGGCCGATCGTGTCGGTCTGCACTTAGTCAGGGGCCGTTTGCGCCATGGCGCAGACGGTTGCCCATTCCTGTTCGGTTACAGGCTGAACCGAAAGGCGGGTGTTCTTGACCAGCGCCATGCTTTCCAGCCCCGGGGTGATCTTGCAATCGTCCAGTGTAACAGGCTGTTTCACAGGCCTGACCGCCTTGATGACCACACAATCCCAGCGGGGATCATCGCTCGTGCTGTCTGGCGCGCTTGTCCGGATAACCTCGACAATGCCGACAATCTCTTTGCCCACATTGGAGTGATAGAAAAAGCCGCGGTCGCCGACCTTCATCGCCCGCATGTTGTTGCGGGCCTGATAGTTTCTGACGCCGGTCCATTCTTCGCCTTCATTGCCACGGGCAACCTGCTGGCCCCAGCTCCAGGCATCAGGCTCTGACTTGAACAGCCAGAACGTCATCCCACCACCTTTTTCCATTCGCGGATCGTCACGCTTTGGAACAATCCGGCTTTGGCATATGGGTCGGCCTCGGCCCAGCTGTGGGCCTGATCCATGGTGTCGACCGTCAGAATCACCAGACTACCGGTCATGCCACCGTCTGCGTCCAGAAACGGGCCTGCCATTTCCACAATCCCGCTGGACGCGATGTGGTCCAGATGGGCCGCCCGATTGTCGAGACGGGTTTGAAGATGATCGGGCTTGTCGATGCAGATCAGGGCAGCGCGCATGTCTTATTCCTCTTTCAACGGGCGGGACATCAGGGCCTGAATGGCCATGGGGACGGTGATACTTCCGGCTGTCACCTGTGCCACCATGCTGGTAACGGGCAGGTCTTCCAACAGGCCAAGCGCCATTGTCCGGCGCAAAACAGCTTGCGAGGTTGCGACCCCTTCAACCGTGATCGACGGATCGGTGCGGTCCCCACGACCCAGCGCCAGTCCGTGGGCATAGTTGCGCGACTGGCTGGATGTGCAGGTCAGCACCAGATCGCCCAGACCAGACAGGCCCATAAGGGTTTCCGGCCTTGCGCCCAGGCTGACCGAAAAGCGCACCATTTCTGCGAACCCACGCGTCATCAGCGCGGCCCGCGCGCTTTCACCCAACCCGGCGCCCATCACAATGCCAGCGGCGATTGCGATGACATTTTTCAGCGCTCCACCCAGTTCGGCACCGATCACATCGGAATTGCGATAGATCCGCAGGATGGGGCCAGACAGAACGGCTTGCATCTGCTGACTGGCCACTTCCTTTGTGCTGGCAAGGGTCAACGCGGTGGCAAGGCCCTTTGCAATATCCGTCGCAAAACTCGGGCCGGTCAGGATCATCGCCGTGGCGCTCGGGCAGACATCCGCGATCAGCGCAGTCGGACCCTTTTGCGTGGTCAGATCCATGCCCTTGCAGCAGGCGACCAAAGACCGGCCATCGAGCATCTTGCCATGTGTTGCCAAAAATCGGGAAAGCTCTTGCATCGGCACGGCCAGAAGAACAGCCGGGCAGACCGACAAATGCGCCAGTTCCGCTGTAACAGACACGGTATCGGGCAGTGTTGCACCGGGCAGTCTTTGCACGTGCCGGGTCTTTGCCATCATGTCGGCTGCCGCCCTGTCGCGCGCCCAAAGCCGTACCGTCTGCCCCTGCTTTGCCAGAGCAATGGCCAAAGCCGCGCCAAAGGCACCGGCTCCGGCGATGCCTATGGGCGCGGTCATGCCTTGGCGCCCTTCTTGCCCGACCCGATCATCGCCGGTGCCGTCTGGTCCAGCGGCCAGCGCGGGCGAGCAGACAGGGTGAAGTCATCATGGTGGCCAAGCCGGAACCGTTCGATCCCGGCAAAGGCGATCATGGCCGCATTATCGGTACAAAGCCGCAGCGGCGGAGCCAGAAAGCGCACGGCCCTTGCGTGGCAAAGCGTCTCTAACGCTGCGCGAATGGGCTGGTTCGCAGCCACGCCACCCGCAATCGCAAAGGCCGGAACCGGCGGGTCAGACTCCAGATAGACATCCAGCGCGCGGCGGGTTTTTTCCTGTAGGACCGCCGCCATTGCGGTCTGGAACCCGGCGCAAAGATCCTGCCGGTCTGCAACCGTCAGCCCGCCCCTTTGCGCGATCACCCCATCGCGTGCCCGCAGCACCGCCGTTTTCAGGCCCGAAAAGGACATGTCGCAGCCGGGCCTGTCCAACAACGGGCGCGGCATCACAAAGCGCGCCGTATTGCCCCTTGCCGCCTCTGCCTCTACCGCCGGTCCACCGGGCTGGGGCAGGCCCAGCAGTTTGGCAATCTTGTCAAACGCCTCTCCCGGCGCGTCGTCAATGGTGCCGCCGATGCGGCGAAACTCTTCTGGCCCATCGACGATCAGAAACTGGCAATGCCCGCCCGAGACCAGAAGCATCAGATAGGGAAAACCCAGCCCGTCGGTCAGGCGTGGCGTCAGCGCATGCCCCGCCAGATGGTTGACCCCGACCAGCGGCAACCCGGTCCCGGCAGACAACCCCTTGGCCAGCATCACGCCGGACAAGACCCCGCCGATCAGCCCCGGGCCTGCGGTGACCGCGATGCCGTCAAGGTCGGCAAAGGTTACCCCCGCCTCTGCCATCGCGCGTTCGACGCAGAAATCGAGCCGTTCCACATGGGCACGTGCGGCAATTTCGGGCACGACCCCGCCGAAGGCCGCATGAAGATTGACCTGCCCTTCCACCACCGAAGACAGAATCTCGGCACCCGTCCCAGACCGCACAACTGCGGCAGCAGTGTCATCGCAGCTTGATTCGATTCCAAGGAAGGTCAGGCTTTTGTGCATGGTCCGCCGTTGCGCCAGAGGATATCAGCAGGTAACACCCTAAGCATGCTCTCGCAATCCCGCGCCCTGCCAGTGTTGATCACCCGGCCCGAGCCGCAGGCGAGCCGTTTCGCCGCCGCGCTGCGCCATCGCTACGCGGACCGGGTTGTTCCTGTGATGACTCCGCTGCTGGCGCCAAAATTCCTTCACCCTGATCTGCGGGCGATGTCTTTCCGGTCGTTGGTCCTGACATCGGAAACCGGCGCGCGCGCGGCGGCCCGGCTTGATGGCCTGCCACGCCATGCGTTTTGTGTGGGGGACAGGACCGCCGATGTTGCCACAGACCTCGGGTTTCGGGCACATTCCGCAGCAGGGGATGCCAACGATCTGTTTCAACTGTTGCTGACCCAGCCTGATCATGCGCCCTTTCTGCACTTGCGGGGACAAGACACGCGGGGCGATCTGGTGGCGCGGCTGAATGCCGCTGGGCTTACGGCGCATGAGGCGGTTGTCTACGCTCAGGAACCTGTCGCAATGGCGCAAGATGCGATTACCGCCCTGTCTTCCGGCGATACGGTCCTTGTGCCGCTGTTTTCACCCCGAAGTGCCACGCTGTTCCGCGCCGCAGTGCTGCGTGACATACCGGATGACTCCGTGCTGCTTCGGCTGCGCATCATTGCATTCAGCGCCGCCGTGGCCGAACCTTTCACCGACTGCCCGCCAGACCACATTTCAATCGCCGCTGCGCCCCGATTGGCGGAACTGTTCTTTGCACTGGATCGTTTTATCTTCACGGCTTGATGCGCCAAGAGTTGCAGGATTAGGATTGCACATGACGCACACAGGCTCCGCTCTCTCAAAGTAATGTCAGGAATGCCCACAATGGCCAAACGCCCTCCTTCAAACCCATCGGAAGAAGCGGATCTTGTGAAGCCGGCTGACGACCTCGCACCTGCGGATTCGACAGGTGAGGCCGTACCCGAAGCCGTGACTGTAGAGCCCGTGGCGCTGGACGAGCCGCCGCGCACCGAGGCGGCAGCGCACGACGAAATCCCTTTGGCAACAGACACCGAAGACTCTGTCGTGCCAGAGGCAGACAGGCCAGCCCCGCAGACAACGGCCCCGCCCCCGGAAAAATCGGGTGGCGGCGGGTTTCTGGGCACCGCTTTGGGGGGGGTGGTGGCCGCCGCCGCCGGGTATGCTCTGGCGATCTTTGTGCCGCTTCCCGGAATGGGCATCTCAGACGCGCCACCGGTGGCAACGCAGGCTGACCTGCAGGCACTTGCGGGCCGGATCGAGGCGCTTGAATCCGCCCCGGCCCCGGACTCACGACTTGAAGACCGGTTGGCAGCGCTGGAAGCCCGGTCAGAGCCGGAAGCTGCGCCGCAGCCCGATTTGTCGCCCCTGACGGACAGCCTGACCGGCCTCGAAAGCCGGATTGCCGCGATCGAATCGCGCCCTGCCGCCCTGTCCGGCGAAGGGGTTCCGGCGGATCTGGTCGCGCTGGTTGAACAGCTTCGGGCAGAGATTGCCGAAATTCAGTCTTCCGGTGCGTCATCATCGGCGGACATCGAAGCGCTGGCCGCCCAGACCGAGGAACGTCTGGCGCAGGCCGAGGCGCAGGCAGCCAGCTTGCGCGCAGAGGCAGAGGCCACAGCGCAACGAGCCGTGACCGCAGCGGCGCTGAGCCGCTTGCAGGCCGCATTGGAAAGCGGCGCTCCATTTTCCGGGGCCTTGGCAGACCTTTCCGGCACCGAAGTGCCGCCATCTCTTTCCGCCCTTGCAGAAACCGGCGTGCCATCACGCAAGCTGCTGGAAGATGGCTTCCCCGCCGCAGCCCGCGCGGCATTGGACGCCTCGCGCCGGGCAGACATGGGCGACGGGTGGACCGAACGGCTTGGCAGCCTGTTTCAGGCCACGACCGGCGTAAGGTCGCTGACCCCGCGTGAAGGCACCGACCCGGATGCCGTGCTGTCCCGGGCAGAGGCGG
The DNA here is from genome assembly GCF_004745575.1 of Pseudotabrizicola sediminis. GTDB lineage: Bacteria > Pseudomonadota > Alphaproteobacteria > Rhodobacterales > Rhodobacteraceae > Pseudotabrizicola > Pseudotabrizicola sediminis. Next base: position 206,754 of record NZ_RPEM01000006.1, read on the forward strand.
CGGTTGCCACCGGCGATCTGGCACAGGCGCTTGCAGAGCTGCAGGGCCTGCCTCCGGAAGGGCTTGCCGAAATGGCGGAGTGGTCTGCACTGGCCCAGCAGCGTCTGACTGCGCTGGAGGCTGTCGCCTCTCTGTCCGCTGCCGTGAAAGAGTAGGATAAGCAGATGCTTTGGACCTTGCTGAAAGTCGTTCTGTTTCTTTCCTTCATCGCGGCGCTGACCTTTGGCGCAGGTGTTCTTCTGGAAACCGGCGGCGGCATCCGGATCGCCGTGGCGGGCTGGGAGCTGACCCTTGGTCCGCTGCAATCAGTCATCATCGCTCTGGCGCTGATTGTTTTCCTTTGGGTGGTGTTCAAGATTGTCAGCCTTCTGGTGGCGATCCTGCGCTTCCTGACCGGGGATGAAACCGCGATTTCGCGTTATTTTGACCGCAACCGCGAGCGTAAGGGTTATCAGGCCCTGACAGACGGGTTTCTGGCCCTTGCCTCGGGCGAAGGGCGGGTCGCCATGGCGCGGGCGCAGCGGGCGGAACGCTATTTGGCCAAGCCAGAACTGACCAATCTGTTGATGGCGCAATCGGCCGAAGCGTCGGGTGACACCAAGCGCGCGTCAGACGCCTACAAACGCCTGCTTGCCGATGACAAGACCCGCTTTGTCGGGGTGCGCGGGCTGATGAAGCAGAAACTGGCCGAAGGCGATACGGATACTGCGCTGAAGCTGGCAGAAAAGGCGTTTGCGATGAAGCCGCGCCATGCCGAAACGCAGGATATCCTGCTCAGATTGCAGGCCGAACATGCCGACTGGAAGGGGGCCCGCCAGACTCTGGGCGCAAAGCTGAAAGCGGGCGAATTGCCGCGCGATGTCTATCGCCGCCGCGATGCGGTGCTTGCCTTGCAAGAGGCCAAAACCGTCATCGACGACACCGCCAGCATCGAGGCGCGCGAAGCCGCGATTGAGGCCAATCGTTTGTCCCCTGACCTTATCCCGGCAGCCGCGATGGCCGCACGCGGACTGGTGGCGAAGGGCGACCGCAAAGGTGCCACCCGTGTGCTCAAAAAGGCCTGGGCCGTCCATCCGCACCCCGATCTGGCCGCCGCCTTCGCCGAGATAGAGCCGACAGAGACACCGGTTGAGAGGATCAAACGGTTCAGGGCGCTGACAGACGTGCAGCGTGACCATGAGCAGACCCGGCTTCTGCTGGCCGAGCTTCACGTATCGGCCGAAGACTTCCCCGCCGCCCGCCGCGATCTGGGCGACATCGTCACCACGCACCCGACTCAACGGTCGCTCGCCATCATGGCAGCCATCGCCAGAGGTGAGGGGGAAGACGATTCGGTCGTGCGGGGCTGGCTGACTCGCGCCTTGACCGCGCCGCGTGGCCCGCAATGGTGCTGTGACAAATGTCAGGCCATCCACGCAAGCTGGCACCCGATCTGTGACAATTGCGGCGGATTTGATACGTTGAGCTGGCGCGAGCCGCCTGAGACGACCGGCCCGAGTGCCACAGGAACCGAGTTGCTGCCATTGATCGTCGGCCAACCGGCCCCGGCTCCCGCTGAACCCGCGACCCAAGTGCCTGAGGCACCTGCGGCAGAAGACGCTGAAGTCATCGCAACCCAACCCCGGCCGGATTGATCGGTGGGGGCAAAGTGACCAAGATGTGCCGGGTTGTCTGGCGCAGCAAAGCAAGGCCGGCGCAGTCTCAAATAAAAGCGGAAGATGCGCGTGGTGCCCCAAGACGGACTCGAACCGCCGACCTCTTCATTACGAATGAAATGCTCTACCAGCTGAGCTATTGGGGCTACGCGACGTGTCGTTTAAACGGTCGCTGTCCCTCCTGCAAGGTCTAAACGCGCCCTGCCTGTCAGGCTTGCTGCGCGCTGTGGCATGACGCATTGTGCGGGTATGGCAGCCCCGGAAAGGAGCCACACATGACCCAGACCAGAATGGCACGCGAAGTGGCTGAAATTCCTGCGGCTGCTGCGAGGGTTCTTGATCAGACCGGGCCTGCGGTCCGGCAGGCTGCCGCGGCGATGCGACGCCTGGACCCGGGCCTGTTGATCACGGTCGCGCGGGGGTCATCCGACCATGCCGCCACCTATCTGAAATACGCGGTCGAGCTGTTGGCGGGCGTTCCGGTTGCATCGGTCAGGCCATCGGTCGCATCGGTCTATGGTCGCCCCCTGCGGCTGAAGGGCGCGGTCTGCATCGGCATTTCGCAATCGGGACAAAGCCCTGATATTGTCGAAATGATGCAAGCGGCCCGGACCGGCGGGGCCTTGTCAGTTGCGATCACCAATCATGCGAACAGCCCGATGGGGGCTGCGGCCAGCCATTGTCTTGACCTGCAAGCCGGAGTCGAACAGAGCGTCGCCGCCACCAAGACCTTTGTGACATCGGTTGTGGCGGGCCTGTCGCTTCTGGCCGAATGGCAGCAGGATGCCGCTTTGCTTCACGCACTGGACAAGCTTCCCGGCTCTTTGGAAAAGGCGTTGCAGCTTGACTGGTCTCCCTTGGCCGCGCGCCTGTCACGGGCGCATTCGGTGTATGTGCTGGGGCGCGGCCCTGCCTTTGCCATTGCGAATGAATGTGCCCTCAAGCTGAAGGAAACCTGCGGTCTGCACGCCGAATCCTATTCCACGGCCGAGGTGCTGCATGGCCCCGCCGCCCTTGTTCAGGCCCAGTTTCCAGTTCTTGCCCTTGGTGTCGGGGATGCGGCTTTGCCCCATGTGGTGACCACTGCCGAACGTCTGGCCAGTCAGGGGGCCGATGTGTTTCTGACCGGGCGCGCGTCGCAGGGTGCAACGCTGTTGCCATCGGTTCCGGATCTGCATCCGCTGGTCGCGCCGTTGGCGCTGGGAACCGCGTTCTACAGCTTTGTCGAGGGTCTGGCGCGGCGGCGCGGCTTTGACCCCGACACCCCACCGCATCTGCGCAAGGTGACGGAAACCGTCTGATGCCGACCGCATTCATCGGGGCCACGGTGTTCGATGGCAGGGTGCTGCACCGCGATGCTGTGCTGCTGACCGACGGGCCATGGGTGACCGGATTGGCCTCAACCGTGCCTGAGGGTGCCACGGTGATCAGGCTGCAGGGCGGGATCTTGGCACCCGGTCTGATTGACCTGCAGGTGAACGGTGGCGGCGGGCGGATGGTGGATGACCAGACCGATGCCGATACGCTGCGGGTCATCTGCGAAACCCATGCAAGGCTGGGGTCTACCGGCCTGTTGCCAACCCTGATCACGGCCACACCGCAGACCACGGCACGGGTGATTGCGGCCGGAATTGCCAGCATTGGAACGCCCGGCTTCCTCGGGCTGCATCTGGAGGGGCCGCATCTGGATGCACGGCGCAAGGGGGCACATGATCCGGCGCTGATCCGGTCTATGATGGACGACGATCTTGCGGTGCTGACAGCCGCCGCCGGGCGGTTGCCCGCGCTGATGGTCACGCTGGCTCCATCCGCCGTGCGCCCTGAACAGATCGCGGCACTGGCCGCTGCCGGGGTGATCGTCAGCCTGGGCCATGCGGACTGCACATTGGCAGAGGCGGAGGCCGCCATCGGCGCAGGCGCGCGTTGCGCCACGCATCTGTTCAATGCGATGAGCGGGCTTGGCCACCGCGAACCGGGGCTGGTCGGCGCTGCGCTGACCCATGATATCGCGGCGGGTATGATTGCCGATGCAATCCACGTGGCCCCGGCGGCCCTGCGCGTCGCTGTGGCGGCCCGGCAAACCGGGCTTTTTCTGGTGTCAGACTGCATGGCCGTTGCGGGCACTGACCTTTCGCAGTTCACCTTGGGCGGCCGCACCATCCTGCGCCAAGATGGGCGGCTGACCTTGGAGGATGGCACTTTGGCCGGGGCAGATCTGACCTTGCCACAGGCCATCGCGACCATGGTCAACACGATTGGGGTGCCGCCCGCGCGGGCGCTTGCGATGGCCACACGCATTCCTGCGCAGCTGATCGGACGCGATGATCTGGGTCACCTGACAGCAGGCGCACGGGCGGACATTGTGCATCTGACAGACGCCTTTCAGCTAAGCGCTGTCTGGCAGGGCGGGCAAAAGCGGCTCTAACCCGGCCAATTCCACAGGGCACGCGCCTGCGCCGCCGTGTAGCGCCCCAGCCTGACGTCCTCGGCCACCAAAGCCGGATCGCGCAGCAAAGGGTCGCCAAAGCCGCCGCCACCGGGGGTGCGCACGCGGACCCTGTCGCCCGGGGCCAGCACAATATCTTGCGCCTTCGACAGATGCGGCGGCACAAACGTCTCTCCGCCGCGGATCACCTCCACCCGGTTCACGCCGCCATCCTGCCCGCCCTGTCCGCCCAAAGGTCCGGTCCGGCCGTGATCCATCACAAAGCTCGCCCGTGCCTGACCGCGCAACAGCTCGATCTCGTAATCGAGGCCGAACCCGCCGCGATGGGTGCCCGCGCCACCGCTGCCTTCATGCAGGGCGTAGTGGCGGTACAGCACCGGGAACTTCTGTTCCATGATTTCAACCGGCGGGGCCTTCGAGATGCCGATGGTCGAACAGCCGTTCGACAACCCGTCATGATCCGCGTTGCCACCATAGCCGCCGCCAGAAATCTGATACATCACATAATCCTGCCCGCTGTCAGGGTCATGGCCGCCCAGCCCGAAATTGCCGCTGGTGCCAGCAGGGGCCGCCGTGACCCGATCGGGAATGGCCTGCACCAATGCGGCAAACACCGCCTCGGCAATGCGCTGGCTGACTTCCGCGGCGCAACCAGAGACCGGGCGGGGATACCGGGCATCCAGAAACGTGCCCTCAATCCCGATGACCGCAAGTGGTTCAAACGCGCCCGCACTGATCGGCACATCGGGAAAGATATGCCGCATCGCCAGATAGACCGAAGACAGCGTGGTCGCGCGAACCGAATTCATCGGCCCCATGCAGGGAGGGGAGCTTTTCGAGAAATCGAAGGTCAGCCCACCTGCCGTTTTCGACACTGTGACGGCGATTTTCAGCGGCTCGTTGACCACACCATCGGAATCGACGATTGCCGTCGCGCTATAGCTGCCATCTGCAATCAGCCCGATCATCGCCCGCATCTGCTGTGCGGCGCGCACCCGCATTTCTGCTATCGCCTCGGTCACAGTCGCATCACCATAGCGGTCCAGCATCACCGCCAGCCGTTCCGCCCCGATCAGCAGGGCGCTGGCCTGCGCTTGCACATCACCGATCCGCTGATCGGAAACCCGGATGTTGGAACAGATGATCTGCCAAATTTCCGTGTCCAGCACGCCCTTTTTGAACAGTTTCACCGGGGGAATCCGCAGCCCCTCTTGCTCGGCGCTGATTGCGCTGGCGCTGAAGCCACCCGGCACCATGCCGCCGGTATCGGGCCAGTGCCCGGTGTTGGACAGCCAGCAATAGATAGCCCCGTCGCGCCAGACCGGCATGGCAAAGCGCACGTCCATCAGATGCGTACCGCCAAGATAGGGGTCGTTCACGATGTAAATGTCGCCCGGCTCCGGCGCGGCGGTCAGCCCGTTGCGGATACGCTCCACGATTGTCCGGGTCGAAAACTGCATCACCCCGACAAACACCGGCAGGCCCTTGGACCCCTGGGCAATCAGGCTGCCATCTTCCGCGCTGTAAATCCCGTCAGACCTGTCGTCGGCTTCTGCGATGACCGGCGAAAACGCGGCGCGGCTGAAGGTCAGGTCCATCTCGTCGCAGACCTGCTGCAGACCGGCCTGGATGACAGCGAGGGTAACGGGGTCAAGCATGGGGCACCTGCACGATCAGATTGCCATCAGGGTCCGAGCTGACGCGGCACCCCGGATCAATCACGATGGTCGTGTCCATCTGTTCGATAATCGCAGGGCCCGAAAGGTCCAGATTCAGTGGCAGGTGGTCGCGCCAATACACCGGCGTGTCCACCCAACCGTCAAACCAGACTGGTCTGGACGTGCCAGCCACCGCAGTTGCCTTGCGGCCAGACCGGTCAATCAGGGCCGACAGGTCCATTTCCGGCCGCTCACCGATGACCGAGACATTGAGGTTGACCAGATTGGCCTTGATTGTCGGCAAAGTGACGCGAAAACGGTCATGATAGGTGGCCTCGAACAGCCGCTGCAGATCGTCGCGCGACGGGGTGCCGTCCGGCAAGGCCACCCGCAGCAGGTGGGTCTGTCCGACAAACTGCATATCAACCGAAAACTCGGTGCGAACCGCTGCCAGCCGGATCTTTTCTGCCCCGATCAGCCGTCGACCTTCGGCGTCTTGTTCGGCAAAAATAGCTTGCACAGTGTCGATATCGACCGTGTCAAGCGGGCGGTTCACCGTGCGGACGAAATCCTGCCGCAGGTCGGCAACAACGCAGCCCAGCGCATTGGTGATGCCGGGCCGCGCCGGGATCAGCACCGTTGGCACCGCCAGCTCGCGCGCAAGTGCCACCGCATGCAACGGCCCGGCACCGCCAAAAGCGAACAGCGCGAAATCGCGCGGATCGGCGCCCATCGAGATGGACACCATCCGGATCGCCCCCGCCATATGGATATTGGCAATACGCACCACGGCCTCTGCCGCCTGTTCCACCGACAGGCCCAATGGTGTGGCAATCTGCTCGGCCATGGCAGCCCTTGCCGCCTCTGCCGCCTGACCGAACCGCGCGGCGGGCAGGCGGCCCAGCAGCAGGTTGGCGTCAGAAATCGTCACCCGCGTGCCGCCCCGGCCATAACACACCGGGCCGGGGCTGGACCCGGCACTTTCCGGCCCCACCCGCAGCATGCCCGCTGCATCCAGCCGCGCGATCGACCCGCCACCAGCCCCCACGGTACGCACATCGACCATCGGCACATGGATCGGCATGGCATATTCCACCTCGATCTCGTTCGAGACCGGCGCCTGCCCGCCCTTTATCATCGCCACATCGGTGCTGGTGCCGCCCATGTCATAGGTCAAAAGGTTGGTCATCCCGGCGCGTCGCCCGGTGGCCACCGCCGCCATCACGCCCGACGCAGGCCCGGACATGACGGTTTTCACCGCCTCTTTCGACACAGACCGCGCCGATACCATGCCGCCATTGCCGTTCATCACCAGCAGATCATGCGCGTAGCCGCGCGCCGCAAGCTGATCGGCCAGACGGCTGACATAGCGTTCCAGCAGCGGCTGCACGCTGGCATTGACCGCCGCCGTCACCCCGCGTTCGTACTCGCGGCTTTCTGACAGCAGGGCATGGCCCATGGTGATGTGCTGGTTGGGCCAGACCTCTGCCACGATGTCAGCCGCGCGGCGTTCGTGCGCCGGGTTGGCATAGGCGTGCAAAAAGTGGATCACCACGCTTTCGCAGCCCACATCCCGCAGGCGCAGGGCGGCTTTTCTGACCGCCGCTTCATCCAGCGGCATCAGCACGCTGCCGCGCGCATCCATCCTCTCGGGCACTTCCAGGCGCAGATCACGCGGGATGATCGGCACGAAGACGCCGTGCATGCCGTAAGCGTGGGGCCGGGTGCGGCGGCCCAGTTCCAGCACGTCGCGAAAGCCAAGCGTTGTGATCAGCCCGGTCTTGGCCAAGGTGCGTTCCAGCACCGCATTGGTTGTGGTTGTGGTGCCATGCACGATCAGGTCGATGTCGGCCAGATCGGCCCCCGCCTCCTCCAGCGCACTCAGCACGCCGGGGGCTTGATTGGGCAGGGTGGTGGGCACTTTGGCCAGCCTGACCGCCCCGGTTGCGGGATCAACGATCACCAGATCGGTAAAGGTGCCGCCCACATCAATGCCCGCGACCAGACCCGCCATCATACCCCCACAAATTTCTGGAACAGGGTCGATTCCGGCGTCAAACCCTCGCGCGGGACATCGACCTCGACTCGGCCATGCGCCATGAAGGCCACTCGGTCCGCCATGCGCAGCACGGTATCCACCCGCTGTTCGACCAGCACGGTTGCCAGCCCGGTATCGCGCAACCGCAACACCGTGTCACGGATCAGCGCGATCATTGACGGCTGTAGCCCTTCGCTGGGTTCATCCAGCAACAGCACCGAAGGCTCCAGACACAGCGCCCGCGCAATGGCCAGCATCTGCTGTTCGCCGCCCGAAAGGGTGCTGGCGACCTGATCCAGCCGTTCGCGCAGGCGCGGAAACAGGTCGAGCACGAAGTCCCGCGTGCGCGGCCCCTTGTTGCGGGTCAGCAAACCCACCTCGATGTTCTCGGCCACGGTCAGCGGCCCGAACAACCGGCGACCCTGTGGCACATAGGCGATGCCCTGACCGGGCACCTTATGCGCGGGCAGGAGATGCACCGGGACGCCGTTCAGAGTGATCTGGCCCGATTGCACCGGCACCTGACCCATGATCGCCTTCAACAGGGTCGATTTTCCCGCACCGTTGCGCCCCATGATGCAGGTCACTTGCCCGGCCTGCGCGTGAAAAGACAACTCGCGCAGAATGGTGACCGGGCCATAGCCTGCGGTGATGCCCTCAACCCGCAGCATGATCGCCCCCCAGATAGGCATCCTGCACGGCTTTGTTCGCGCGGATCTGATCCGGCGCACCCACGGCCAGCACCTGACCGAAATTCAGCACCGTGATCCGGTCGGCAAGGTCCATCACCACATCCATATTGTGCTCGATCAGCAGAATGGTGGTCTGCGGCACCAGCGACCGGATCAGGGCCTTGAAGCCGTCAATCTCACCCGAGGCAAGGCCCTGCGTCGGTTCATCCAGGATCAGGATCACCGGGCGCAGCGCCAGCCCCATCGCCACCTCCAGCAAGCGCTGATGGCCATAAGACAGCGTGCCCGCTTGCGCCCCATCCAACCCGGTCATCCCGACCCGACCCAAGGCCTGCGCCACCTCGGCCGGCACATCTCCCGCGCCCCGGCTTTGCGCGGCCAAGGCCACATTGTCGAACACCGACAGGCGTGGATAGACCGAGGTGATCTGGAACGTATAGGCCACCCCCTTGCGCACCCGCAGATGCGCAGGCAGGTGGGTGATGTCTTCACCGTTCAGGGAAATGGTGCCGGATTGCACCGGAATCCGGCCCGACAGCAGGCTGACAAACGTGGTCTTGCCCGCCCCATTCGGCCCGATCAGCCCATGAATCTCGCCATGTTCGAGACTGAAATCCACCCCATCAACCGCGCGCAGGCCGCCAAAATGCCGGGTCAGGCCGCGTGCCTCAATTACGGCAGCCATCGCCATGCCCTTTCGCGCAAAGTGCCCAAAATACCCTTGGGCGCGAACAGCACCAGTCCCACCAAGGCCGCCCCGACGACGAACAGGTAGGCGTCGGTGTAGTTGCTGGTGATGTCGATCAGGTAGAACATCAGCAGCGCGCCCAGAAACGGTCCCAGCACCGTGCCAGCGCCGCCCAGAAGCACATAAAGCATCGGCAAAATCGAATACTGAATGGTGGCAAAGGACGCGCCCACATAGCCAAACAGCATCCCGTAAGCCGCCCCTGCCAGCCCGGCGTAAAGCCCTGACAGGATCAGCGCCACCAGCTTCACCCGGAACGGGTCATAGCCCAGCATCCGGCTGCGTTCCTCGTTCTCGCGCATCGCCACCATCACCCGGCCAAAGGGCGACCGCACCAGCCAAAGGCAGGCGAGCAGGCCCGCAGCAAACAGCACAAAGGCCGCAGTAAAACGAGGTGTGTCTGTGGCCAGACTGAACCCGAACGCCTGTCGCGCAGCAGACGCCACGACAAAGCCTTCGTCCCCGCCGGTCCACGAGTTCAGATACAGCAGCGTCAGATAGCCGGCTTGGGCAAACATCAGCGTCACGATCATGAAACTGACCCCCGCCGTGCGCAGCGCCAGCACCCCGACCGCACCTGCCATCACCCCGCCGGCCAGCAGCCCCGCGATCAGGGCAGGTACCGACACCCACTCCAGATGCCAGACCGGCAGGCCCATGCCATACATCCCGGCGGCAAAGAACAGCGCGTGGCCCAGCGACAGCAGGCCCGTGTAGCCAAAGGCAATGTTGTAACCCATGGCGAACACCGCCAGCACCATGATCCGCGCCAGATTGGTTGCGTGATAGGGGGGCAGCAGGAACTGCGCCGCAAACACCGCCGCCAGCACCAGCAGATGAAGCCCCCAGACCTTCGCCCCATCCGTCATGCTTTGGCACCGAACAGGCCCTGCGGGCGGAACACCAGCACCAGTGCCACCAGCAGGGTGGCGATGATCTTGGCCAGCGTGGGCGAAAAGAACATGCTGATGATCCCATCTGACAGGCCGATCACCAGTGCCGCCACCAGCGTGCCCCGGATGGACCCAAGCCCGCCGATGATCACCACGATGAATGACAGCAAGAGCGGATCATGCCCCATCAGGTAATGCGCCTGCTGGATCGGCACGATCAGCACCGCCGCCGCCGCCGCCAGCGCCCCGCCAAGCGCAAATGTGCCGGCATAGACCCTGTCGACGTTGATTCCGAACGCCTGCGCCGTGTCGCGGTCCACCTGAGTGGCGCGCATCACCAGCCCGGCCTTGCTGCGGGTCATGAACAGCCAGACCGCCGCCAGAATGACTACCGCCGCCACCACCACGAACAGCTTGTAGCCGGAATAACCGAACCATGGCAGCTGAATGCGCCATTCGAAGGGGGCCACCACCGGGCGCGCATCGGGGCCGTAAAACGTCAGCGCCGCCTGTTGCAGCATGTACAGCAGCCCGATTGTGGCAACGATGGTGGCCTCCGGGTCATAGTTCAGCCGTTTCAGCACCAGTGTATCGGTCAGCGCGGCGATCAGTGCCACGATCAGCGGGGCGATGATCAATGCCGCCAGCCAGACAAGCGCAGGCGGAAACGGCAGGTAATAGGTCACAAACCACGCAATCACGGCGCCCAGCATGTAAAACTCGCCATGCGCCACGTTGACCACGCGCATCACGCCGAACACCAGCGACAGGCCCACCGCCGTCAGCGCCAGCACGGCCGCCATCACGGTGCCCTCCAGCACGGCCAGAAGCAGGAACGGCCCAAAGCTCACTGCGGCACGCCCCCTTTGGAGGGGACGGCCTGCGTGTTCAGTTCCGGCATGTCAGGCAATGGCCGCACTCAGAAGCTCTGCGTCGTGTAGTCAACAGCGTCGGCGTACATGCTGTCTTCGATGCTGGTGGTGTGCACCTTTACCAGCTTGCCACCTTCGACCTTGCTGATGAACTGATGGCCAAACACCTGATGGGTCTTGCCGTTGAACACCTTGTCGCCCTGCACATGCGCAAGGCTTTCCGGCATATCGGTCATCGCCTCGACCGCCTCGACGAACTTCTGCCGGTCAGCGGTGCCCTGATACCGCGACGCCTCCATCCCGGCCTTGATGATGTGCAGCGTTTCCCAGACAGAAAACATATGCGCATAGGTAGACACATCCTTGGCATCCGACACCGACGCGCCGTTGGCATCAACGCCCACGGCGGCGCGATAGGCGATTTCATGCTCCGACGCATCGGCCTGTTGCGCCCGGCAATGGCCTTCCCAGAAATGCGTGCCCTCCAGAAACTCCAGACCCGGCGAGGCGATATCGACCGCCTCCAGCGAGTCGATGAAGCCAAAGATCTGTGGCTTGGCCCCGGTGCCATAGAACTCGCCCAGTTCCTTCACAAAGGTCAGAACCGCCGGGCCGACCATGACGTGATACAAAACCTCGGTCTCGCGCGGGATCTGCGGCAGATAGCGGGTAAAACTGGTCTCGGTCGGCGGGACGGCGATCTGGGCAATCACCTCACCGCCGCCTGCCTCCACCGCTGCGGTAAAGAAATCGCGGTGATCGTGGCCAAAGGCATAGTCGGGGAACACCATGGTGACCTTTTTGCCAAGGTTGGCCAGAACCCAAGGGGCCATCGAGCTGACCTGTGCCCGCACGTCCGTGATGCCGGGTTGCATGGTCCAGCGGTTCAGCATGCCGCCCGCTACGTGGAAGCCTTCGGAACAGACAAGGTACGGCACCTTTAGCTCGCCGGCGCGGGGGGCCGATCCGATGACCACATGCGAAAACAGCGGCCCAAAGATCAGGTCGCAATTGTGCTGGCTGGTCAGCTTTTCCACCACCTCGGCCCCGCGCTTGGGGTCGGTGCCATCATCTTCAAACACGATCTCGACCGGGCGGCCATTGATGCCGCCTGCGTCGTTCACCACCTTCAGCGCGGCCTGCGCCGTGCGTTCGTACCAGCGGCCATAGGCAGCGCCGATGCCGGTGCGGTGCAGCTGAAACCCCAGCTTGACGGGTGCGGCCTGCGCCCAGACCGGGGCGGCAAAGCCAGCCGCCAGCAGCCCGGCACCCGCGCCCTTCAGCACAGCGCGCCGCGATGGTGCCACCCCGATGAGTTTTTGTGTCATGTCAAACATCTCCACTGTTGCGGGGCACCTCTGCGGGCACCTCTGGGTTCAACCTTTTGCCGGGACGCCGCATTTGTCCACGATTTTTTCAGCCCGTCCGTGCGGTGGACAAAAGCCACAGGCCCAACACGGTGTATCCAACCATCAGCGCGGTCATTGGCAGATGTGCCAGTGCCCGCATATTCCCCACCAGACGAAGCGACAGAAGTACCGCCAGCAGATGCGCACCCAGAATGGCGGCAAACTGCGCGGCATAAATCATCGGCATGATGGTCTGATCGGTCAGAAAGCCGAATGACACATAAAACGGCGGCAGGCCCAGATAAGCATCACCGCGAAACCACGGATCGTTCAGCGCGGCCAGCGTATACTGGCCTGCGGTCAGCAGGGTCACCAGATAATGCGCGGCGTGATAGCCCGCCGCGATGGCGAGGAAGGACAGCATCACCGGCCCGGTCGCAAAGCGCGCGCCTCCAATCATCTGACCCAGCCGGATCACCGCCCAGAGCGCCGCAATGGTGATCATCCAGACCCCCAGCAGCCCCAGCGTGTTGACCCCCATCACCGACGACCGCCCCGTCGGCTCCAACGGGTTTTCCCCGATCACGGCATGCCACCAGAAGGTTTCCATCAGCCCGTCAAACGTCAGCGCCGACAGGGCCAGCGTAATAAAGGCCATTGCAGAAATAGAAAGCGGGGCCATCCGCAGCACCTGCGCCCCCGGCCAGCCGCGCATCAGCCGGGCGCGAGTTCCGTCAAGCTCCAGCCAGAAGGGTGCCACCTTGGCCAGATACCCCATCAGCACGGTCAGAAACTCGCCCTGTTGCAACCAGTCTTCGCCTTCGGCCACCGCCAGAACAAAGATCACCAGCCAGTAGGTCAATGCCACGCAGGCCAGCACATAGGGATCGTCCGGGGCCATGGACACCAGCTGGAACCATGCAAAGCCGCCGTAGCCCGCGACGGCGGGCCAATGCCCCAGCCGTGACAGCCCGACCGATCCGGTCCGGCCCAGCAGCGTGCGCGCAACGCGCACCGGCGCGGTCCAGGGGTTGAGGGGGCGCCACAGATTGCCCAGCAGCATCGACCCCAGCGGCACCGCGATCCAGACCCCGGTCCAGAACACCAGCGTCATCAGGTTATGCATCGGGTCGCGCGCGCCGAACAGGCCGACCAGAACCAGCCCCAGAAAGCACAGGAACGACAGGTAGGACGATACCGACACCGGCACCCAGATCCGTCGGTCCAGCACCGGCACGGCCTGCAACCGGGGCAGGTGCCCGGCCATAGCGCCCATCAGCGCTGTCACGGCCACGGTCACTGCTGCCCCGGCAATATAGTGCCCGGTCGGCAGGGTCAGGATCACCGAAGGCGGCAGGGCGCAGGCAAATGCCGCGCCGGGCAGGAGCATCAGGGCCCCCGCAATCGCCCTCATCTGAGCCCGTCCTCGCCCTTGACCTGATCCATTTCCAGCCCGCCCATCCGGGAATGAATGCGCCCGCCCCGCGCCATGGCAAGGGCAAACAGCACCTCACCGGCGCGCGGTCCATCCTCGCAGGTCACCGTGATCACATCAAAACGCGACCGCACATAGGCGGCGTTCAGATGGCCCAGCGGGATATCCAGCGTGCTGCCCATGCCGCCCACCTTCATGGCCGAGGGCACAATCGCCCGGCATTCCCCCAGCCGTTCCCGCATGCCGTAGCCCCCTGCCACATGCCAGATCGCGCCATGCTCGCTCTCCCCCGCTTCGCCCACGATGGCCCCTTTGCCATAGGCGTCGATCCGGTCACGCCCGCCCATTGCGGCGACCAGCCGGTCGGTGAGCAGCAGCGCAAGCGGCTTCAATGCATCCATCGCCGGAAGCAGATCTTCCTGATAGCGCCCGGCAAAAGGGTTGGCGCAGATGGCATAGACCGCGCCGCGCAAGGGGGGTGTTTCGGCAAGGGGGCCGCCTTCGTGAAGGATTTCTTCGATCTGAATGGTGATCTTGCGGATGGCAAAGTCAGACGGGAGTGAGTCAGACAAGGGCAGGCTCCTTCAGGGCAATCGGGCCAAGTGTGCGCATTTCAGCGTGCAGGAAAAGGGCGGCGGCTTCAATACGCCCGTGGGTGCGGAGCGTCTGTGCCATAGCCTCACCTGCGGCCAGGGCGCGGGTGATGTCATCGCCGGTCAGTCCGGTCACCCCCACCGTCACCTGCCGCGTGCCAAGATCACTGTCGGCCTGCATGTCCACTGCCGGGCGGCGGCTGATGCCCGGGTGGCCGGGCAAGTCCAGCGCATTGGCGATCATGGTGGCCGCCGCATCGGCCATGGCCGCTGTCCGTCCTAGCACAGTGACGGAATCGGCAATCCCCAAAGACCAGCTGCGCCCGCGCCAACCCGAGGTGGCGATGCCGCGCACCGCATCTTCCGCGCGCACGGTGATGCGGTCAGGAAAACCGGGCTGTGCGGCAATTGCACAGGTCAGGCTCTCCCCCGGCATCAGATGCAGCGCAATGTCACCGCCGTTGTTCACATAGGCGCGCGTCACGCCCGGCACCGACAGCGCGGCCAGAACCGCATCGGCTACCGCCCCCGCCACCGCCGCCATCGGCGTGATGAAGCGGGGCGCAAACGCGGCAGTGGCCTGTGCCATCACCCGCCCGATGGCACCAGTCGGCTGCCCGCCTTCGCTGCGCAAGACAGGCAGCTCCGCCGCGAGTTCTGCCAGAACAGAGCCGAATCTTTCGGCTGCACGCCTTTCCCCTGCGGCCACAGCACTTGCATCACCCCAAGCCTGCGCAATGATGTCGATTGGCCCATGGTGCAGATGCATGCGCCCGTCAGGCAGGCGCGCAATCATCGCTCCGGTCATGACAGCGCCTTTGGCGGCGGCATCAGATGGGCGCGCGTCTGATACTCGCCCCCCTCCGCCCGGGCCGCCTCCAGATCACGGATGGCAGGTTCATGACCCCCCATCGCCAGATACTCCGCCCGCGGCAGGGTGAATTCCAGCGGGGCCACCAGCGCCGGGGTGGGCACATAGCCAAAGGCCCCGGCGGGCAGGCATGTCACGTCCACCATGAAGGTGATGCCGCCGCCCGGCCAGACATAACAGTCGGCCCCGCCACTGGTCAGCCGGGTTTGCCCGGCCTGCACCGACCGGGTCAGCCGCACCGGGTTTTGCGTGACCCCAGCACGGAGCGAACCGCCCGCGCCGCCCATGAACAACACGGTACACAGCGAAGGCTCGCAATTTTCATCAATCAACCCGACTGTCGCCCGCAGGGCGTCAGGCAGGGGCTGTTTTTGCGGTGTCAGAGCCTCATCCAGCACATAATAGGCAAACTCCTCGCCGGTGGTGGACACCATCAGAAGCGTCAGCCCCGGCCTTGCACCTTTCCGCGCCTCCCATGGCCCGAGAATCTCCAGCGGATCGGACAGTTGGGTGCCGCCCCAGCCCAGCCCCGGTTCCGACACCCGGAAATAGCGGCCCGGTGTCGAGCGATGGCCCTTGATCCGGATGCCGGTGGGCTGCCAGCCCAGAACCTTGCCCGCCTGATGTTCGCTGACCACGCCGGTGATGTGGTCGTCGACCACCACCACCTCATCCACCAGCCCGACCCATTGGCTGGCAAACATGCCGATGGTCGCCGACCCGCACCCCACCCGCATCCGTCGTTCCGGCGTGCCATCGACGATGGGTGGCTTGCCCGCCTGTACCGTCACGGCAGAGCCGCCGTCGATGGTCAGATCCACCGCGGCCCCGTTGCACAGCGCCAGAAGGGCAGCGCAGGTGACACGGCCTTCGGACTTGCTGCCGCCGGTCAGGTGGTGCACACCGCCAAGGCTGAGCATCTGGCTGCCGTATTCGGTGGTGGTGACATGCCCCACCGGCTCGCCCTGCGCGCGGACGATGGCCCCTTCGGCGCCCAGATGCCGGTCGGTGTCGATCTTCACCTTGACCCCACAATAGGAAAAGATCGCCTCGGTCACGACAGTCACCATATCGGCCCCGGCGATGGTGGAGGAGACGATAAACGGTGCAGGTTTGTAATCGGGATAGGTGGTGCCCGAACCGATGCCGGTGACAAAAGTATCATCCGGAAACGGATTGCCATCCCAGTCCCGCGAGGCGAAGGGCACGACGCGGCCCCCTTCAGCAACGGTGCGTGACAAAAGGACCACCGGATCGGTGCGCAGGATGCGGCCATCGACATTGGCATAGCGGTCACAGGCCCCGGTCTGGCCCGGAGCGATGTAGCACATCACCGGGCAGGCATCGCATCGGATCTTTTCAGCTTGCGCAGTCATGCGGTGACCCTTTGGGCTGGGTGGGGACCGGGGGCCAGCCCCCGGACTCCCGGGATATTCTCGGACTGAGAATGGGCAGAAAGCTGTGTCATGTCAGGGCTGCCAGCAGGCGGTGGGGCAGGACCGGCACCTGCGTCAGGCTGGCCCCGGTGGCGTGGCGGATGGCGTTCAGGATGGCGGGGGCGGTGGGGATCAGCACATGTTCGCCAAGCCCTTTAGCCCCGTAGGGGCCTTCGGGATCGGGCACCTCGATCAACAGGCTTTCAATGGGGGGCACGTCGCCGATAGTGGGGATCAGGTAGTCGTGCAGGTTTTCGGTGCGGCCGGGCAGGTATTCCTCCATCAGGGCGAGGCCGATGCCTTGCGCTATGCCGCCTTCGATCTGGCCGGTGGCAAGCTGTGGGTTGATGGCGCGGCCCACATCATGCGCGGCGGTGATCTTCAGCAGGCGCAGGGTGCCGAGGGCGGGGTCCACCTCCAGTTCCACCATCTGCGCGCCGTAGCCATAGAGCGCGTAGGGCGTGCCCTGACCGCGTTCATCCAAAGCGGAGGTTGGCGGATCATAGGTTTCCTCTGCCGTCAGGGTATAGCCGTGGGTGTCGCGGGGCAGGGTGGCAAGGTCGATCCGGCGCCTGGTGGCCCCTTCGGTGATGGTCAGCCCGGCACCCTCCAGCGCCAGTTGCGCGCCATCCCCCGCGTTGGCCAGGCGCAGGATCTGCGACCGCAGCGCCTCTGCCGCGGCCTTGGCGGCGCGTCCAGAGACAAAAGTCTGCCGGCTGGCCGAGGTTTTGCCGGCATCGGGGGTCAGTGCGGTATCGGGGCCGATCAGGGTGAAATGGTCCAGGGGCAGGCCAAGCGCCTGCGCGGCGATCTGTGCGATCACGGTGTTCGACCCCTGGCCGATATCGGTCGCCCCCTGATGTAGCATCACGCGGCCCCCTGGTGACAGCCCGATGCGGATGGTGGACGGGTTGGGCAGCGAGGTGTTGCCGCAGCCGTACCAGCACGCGGCCACCCCGACGCCTCGGCCAGGATTGGTCTCTGACATGGCTCTTTTCCAATGCGGGCGCAGGGCGGTCAGGCAGGCTTCGATCCCCGCGGCCTGCACCACTTGCCCGGTTGCGGTGGCGTCTCCATCGCGCAGCGCGTTCAGAATGCGGAACTCAAGCCGGTCCAGCCCGGCCTTGTCGGCCAGCTGGTCAAACAGCGTTTCCTGCCACAGGGCAGCCTGCGGCACGCCAAAGCCGCGAAAGGCGCCTGACACCGGGCCATGAGTGTGGATGGCGCGGGCCTTTGCCTGCACATGCGGGGTCAGGTACGGCCCGGTGACATGCACCGGCACCCGGTTGGCGACGGTCGGCCCCCAGCTGGCGTAGGCCCCGGTGTTGAACCGTCCCTCGAATTGCATCCCGGTCAGCCGCCCGGCTGCATCGCATCCGATGCTGCCATCCATCTCTGCCGGGTGGCGTTTGGTGGTCGAGGCCATGCTGTCACGCCGGGAATAGACCATCCGGCAGGGCCGCCCGGTTTTCAGGGTGACCAGACCGATCAGCGGTTGCAGGCTGATGTCCAGTTTTGAGCCGAAGCCACCGCCCACTGCCGACGGGATGATGCGTACCCGTTCGCAAGGCAGGCCCAGCACCAAGGCTGTGTCGTCGCGGTCCATCACCGGGGCCTGCGTGCAGGCGCGGATCACCAGCGTGTCGCCGTCCATCCAGGCCGCACCCGCCTCGGGTTCGATATAGGCGTGTTCGATATAGCCGGTCTGCATGGTGCCGGTGACGACATGGGCCGATTGTGCGAGGGCAGCTTTCGCATCGCCCCGGATCACACGGCCCTCGATCAGCTGATTGTCGGCGCGGTCTGCATGAACCAGCGCCGCGCCCCGCGCTTCGGCCTCTGCCGGGGAGTTCAGGGCCTGCAACGGTTCCCATTTAATTGGAAAACCTGTCAGATCAGGCTCTGTTCCGGCTTCAAAGGCCACCAGTGCCACGCATTCGCCCCGAAACCGGGCCGGGCTTTGTGCAATTGCGGGCTGGTCGGCGAAGGCGGGGATGACGCCAAAGGCGTTGCGGCCCGGGATATCGGCGGCGGTGAAGATGCCGGCCACGCCGGGGCGGCGGGCAAAGCCCGCGAGGTCACCGAAGCGAAACCCGGCATGCGGGTGAGGAGATCGCAACGCGACCACGGTCAGGGCGCCTTCGGGCCAATGATCCGCGCCGAAACTGTCGCCGCGCACCTTGGCCTGACCGTCCAGCCGGGTGACAGATGCGCCGACGCCAGCCGCCAGTTCAGGCTCGACCGTGCCCGTATCGCACACAGCCGCGATGATCTTGCGATAGCCGGTGCAGCGGCACAGCACGCCGCCCAACGCATCCTGCACCTGTGCTTCGGTCGGCGCGGGCACGCGGCGGCGCAGGTCGACCGCCGCCATCAGCATTCCCGGTGTGCAGATGCCGCACTGCGCCGCACCATGGCGCAGAAAGGCGTCGCGCAACTGTTCCAGATCGTCCGCATCCGACTCGACGGTTTCGACCCGCGCGCCCGAGGCCCGCGCCGCTGGCACCATGCAGGCACAGACCTGTGCGCCGTTCAGCAAAACTGTGCAGGCCCCGCAGTCCCCGGCATCACAGCCAACCTTGGTGCCCATTGCGCCCAGATGTTCGCGCAGCACCTCGGTCAGGCGCGCGGTCGGTGCGGCCTCGGTCGTGACCGGTTTGCCGTTCAGGATGAAGCCGATCATGCCGAGGCCTCTGCTACGGCGCGGCGCACCAGTTCGGCCGCGGCAGCCATGCGATACCCGGCAGTGGCGCGCACGTCATCTATCGGCGACAAGGCGGCGGCAACATCTGCCGCGCGCACTCCGGCAGCGGCCCCGGCCACGGGCACGCCGATGAGCGCCGCTTCTACCGCCGGCAATCGTTGCGCCACGCCAGAGCAGGCCCCCACCGCAATCGCTGCCCCGGTGATTTGGCCTTCTGCCACCTGAACCCGCGCTGCCACCATGGCAATCGAGATCACCAGATAGGCCCGCGCGCCCAGCTTTACAAAGCTGGACCGCCCCTGCAGTGCCGCTTCCGGCACGATCACGGCAGTCAGCACCTCATCGCCTGCGCGCAGGGTCTGGCGTGGTCCGGTCAGGAACTGTGCCAGCGGCATTTGCCGCAGGCCGGAAGGCCCCGCGAGCTCCACCACCGCATCAAGTGCCAACAGCGGCGGCACCCCGTCTGCGGCGGGAGAGGCGTTGCACAGGTTGCCACCGATGGTGCCCGCGTTCTGCACCTGCCGCCCGCCCACCTGCCGCGCCGCCTGTTTCAGGCAGCGCAGGGCTGGGGGCAGGTCTGCTTCAGCAATCGCGGTCCATGTGGTGCACGAACCAATACGCAACCCAGTGCCACCGGTGATGCCAGAAAGCGCGGGAATGGCGGTCAGGTCCAGCACGTTGCCGTCAATCTGCACCCCGGCTGCCGGGTAAAGATCGGTGCCGCCTGCCAAAATCCGGCGCTGGCCTTGCGCCAGCAGGCCAATCGCCTCGTTCAGTGTCTGTGGCCGCGCATAGCCGCGCATGTTTCCCCCCGTGTCGGTTAGGGGCAGAGTGCGATTGCCCGGCCTGCGCTGTCAACGCCGGTTGGGCGGCAGGAACAGACATTCAGCGGTCGCTTTCCTGCCAGCACGCTTTGCGCTGCAAACCTAGGCTGTCCGAAAACAACGAAGGTGCCAGATGTCGAATGATCCGCTGCTGCAACCTTACCGGCTGAAGCATCTGACGCTGCGCAACCGGATCATGACCACCAGCCATGAACCGGCCTATCCCGAAGATGGCATGCCGAAAGACCGCTACCGGCTGTATCATCTGGAGCGGGCAAAGGCCGGTGTGGCGCTGACCATGACCGCCGGATCGGCGGCAGTTTCCAAGGACAGCCCGCCGGTGTTCAACAACATCCTGGCCTACAAGGATGAGGTGGTGCCTTGGCTTAAGCGGCTGACCGATGATTGCCACGAGGCCGGGGCGGCGGTGATGATCCAGCTGACCCACCTTGGCCGCCGCACGCGCTGGGACAAGGGCGATTGGCTGCCGGTGGTGGGGGCGGGGCCGTCACGCGAACCGGCGCACCGGGCCTTTCCCAAGGTGGTCGAAGACTGGGACATCGACCGTATCGTCACCGATTACGCCGATGCGGCAGAGCGGATGCAGGCGGCCGGTCTCGATGGGGTAGAGTTTGAATGCTACGGCCATCTGATGGACCAGTTCATGTCGCCCTTCACCAATGCACTGACCGCACCCTATGGCGGCAGTCTGGAAAACCGGGCGCGGTTCGCGATGGAGGTGCTGGCCGCCTGTCGCAAGCGGGTGGGGGAGCACTTCCTGCTGGGCGTGCGCTACACGGCGGATGAGGCGGAGCCGGGCGGGATTGATGCCGATGACGGCATTGCCATCGGCAAGATGTTCCGCGATTCCGGGTTGGTCGACTTCCTCAATATCATCAAGGGGCGCATTCATACCGACCCGGCGATGACCGATGTGATCCCGATTCAAGGCATGAAATCGGCTCCGCATCTGGATTTTGCCGGTCGTGTGCGGGCCGAGGTTGGCTTGCCCACCTTTCACGCTGCGCGCATCCCAGATGTGGCAACGGCACGCTATGCCGTGCAGTCGGGGCAGCTGGACATGGTCGGCATGACCCGGGCGCATATGGCCGACCCGCATATTGTGCGCAAGATCGTAGAGGGGCGTGAAGAGGATATCCGCCCCTGTGTCGGGGCAACATATTGCCTTGACCGGATCTATCAGGGCGGCATGGCGCTGTGCATTCACAACCCCGCCACCGGGCGGGAAGAGACCATGCCGCATGAGGTGTCGCCCGCGCCAGTGGCAAAACATGTGGTCGTTGTTGGCGCAGGCCCTGCGGGGCTGGAGGCGGCACGGGTGGCGGCGGAGCGTGGTCACCGGGTGACGGTGCTGGAGGCGGCGGATCAGCCCGGCGGTCAGGTCCGGCTGACGGCACAGACCAAACGCCGGGCCGAGATGATCGGGATCATCGACTGGCGCATGGCGCAATGCGCGGCGCGTGGGGTGGCGTTCCATTTCAACACCTATGCCGAGGCAGCGGATGTAATGGCGCTGGTGCCCGATGTGGTGATCATCGCCACGGGTGGCATGCCCGAGGCGGGGGTGCTTGGCTTTGGCAACGAGCTGACGGTTTCTGCCTGGGATATCCTTTCGGGTGACGTGAAACCCGGCACCAATGTGCTGCTTTATGACGATGCGGGCGACCATACCGCCCTGCAGGCCGCGCAGCGTCTGGCCGAGTCCGGTGCCACGGTCGAGGTGATGACCCCCGACCGCAGCTTTGCGCCCGAGGTGATGGGCATGAACCTTGTGCCCTATATGCGGGCGCTGCAGGACAAGCCGGTGACCTTTACCGTCACCTACCGCCTGCGCGGGGTGCAGCGCGATGGCAACCAGCTGCGCGCGGTGATCGGGTCGGATTACATGGATGTGACCAAAGAGCGGAGCTTTGATCAGATCGTGGTCAACCACGGCACCCAGCCGCTGGCCGATCTGTATTTTGATCTGAAGCCGCGGTCACAAAACCTTGGTGCAGTGGATCATGAGGCGATGATTGCAGGCCACCCCCAGCCCATTGGTGATGGCCCTGCAGGCTTTGTCCTGTACCGAATCGGGGACGCCGTAGCGTCGCGCAACACCCATGCCGCGATCTATGATGCACTGCGACTGACCAAGGATCTTTGACCGGTCGCTTCATTTACCATCAATATGCGGCTTGCAGGGGGGCATTTTCGTCAACTGCGCTCTGCCCACTTGACCTTTGCGGGAACTTGCCTCACCTATGAATGAACGTTCATTCTCTGGCATTTCATGACGATTGCATCCGACACGCCGCTCGCCGACCAACGCTCGGCAGAGATATTGGAAAGTGCCCGCCGCGCCTTTGCGGAAAAGGGCTTTGACGGCGCATCCATGCAGGATATCGCCCGCAAGTCGGGGATGAGTGTCGGAAACTTCTACCGGTATTTCCCTTCCAAGGCTGCAATTGTCGAAGCGCTGATCGCCTTTGACATGGCCGAGATGGAGCAGGATTTTGCCGCGATCCTGATCAACCCCGACCCGTTGCAGGCCCTGCGCGAAACCATCGAACGCAAGATTACCGAAGCGGAATGTCACGGTGATGGCCAGATCTGGGCCGAAATCACCGCGGCAGCCCTGCGCAAACCCGAAATCGGCGAGATCGCCTATCGGATGGAACTTGGGATCGTCGCGCATCTGATCACGATTTTTTCCCATGCAGCCGGGGTGAACGTTGCCGAAGCGCAGGCCCGCTGGACCGCCCATGCCCATTTGCTGGTGATGATGGTCAAGGCTTGCGCGATGCAACGCCCCGAAAATCCCACGACGGCTGATCTGACGCGGCTGGTGCTGCGTAACATCAACCGCACGCTTGATGACATTGCCACATCTGCTGCCTTGAAAGGCTGACCCGATGCGCCCGCTTCTTTATGTGCTTCCCGTTTTCATGCTCCTTACACCCGCTGCCCCGGCGCTGGCCCAGACTGCCGCCGCTGCGTCTGACATTGCTACAGCACAGGTTGCGCCCGCCATCACTGTGTCGCCCGTCGCCAAACGGGTTTTGCGCGACCGCGTGATCGCATCCGGTCTGGTTTCGGCGATCGAGAATGTGCAGGTCGCCCCGCTGATCGAAGGTCAGCCGATCGAGGCGCTGCTGGTCGATGTCGGCGATGTGGTTGAGGCGGGGCAGGTTCTGGCCGTGCTGTCGAAAACCACGCTGGAGCTGCAGAAAAGCCAGTTCAATGCCTCGCTCGCCTCGGCCCGTGCCACCGTGGCGCAGGCCGAAGCCCAGATGCTGGAGGCGCGCAGCACGGCGGATGAGGCGCAGCGGGTGACTGAACGCACCGCCGCCTTGCGCCAGCAGGGCACTGCGTCGCAGGCCGCAGCGGATACCGCCCAGTCCAACGCCATCTCGGCCACGGCGCGGGTTACGGTCGCCGTTCAGTCGCTGGAGGCCGCCCGGGCCCAGATTGCGCTGGTCGAAGCGCAGATGGCCAATATCGACCTGCAACTTGGCCGGACAGAGGTAAAGGCCCCTGTCGCCGGGGAAATCACCGCCCGCAACGCCCGTGTCGGGTCCATTGCGTCGGCGGCGGGCAAGCCGATGTTCACCATCATCCGTGACAATGCGCTGGAAGTGATCGCTGATGTGGCCGAAGCCGATGTGATGCGGCTTGCGCCCGGTCAGACCGCAAACCTGCTGCTGGTCGGGGCCAGCACCCCGCTGAAAGGTACTCTGCGGCTGGTGGAACCGACCATCGGCGTGCAATCCCGGCTTGGGCGCGCAAGAATTGCGGTGGAAGACGAAAGCGGCGTGCGGGCCGGAATGTATGCCGAGGCGGAAATTCTGGTGGCCGAGCATGACGTGATCGCGGTTCCCGTCACAGCAGTCGGGTCGGGCCCCGATGGTGCGACTGTGATGAAGGTCACCGGTGAAACGGTGCAGCAGGTGGCGGTGCAGACCGGTATCCGCGAGGGCGGCTGGGTCGAAATCCTGTCCGGTTTGGCGGACGGGGATGTGGTGGTGACCAAGGCCGGTGCCTTTGTCCGCGATGGCGACCGGATCAATCCGGTTCCGGCAACGAACTGACGGGGGCACGCCATGAACTTTTCTTCCTGGTCCATCAAGAACCCCATCGCGCCGATCCTTGCGTTTTTCATGCTGATGGTGCTGGGCTGGAACAGCTTTAATACCCTGCCGATCACCCGCTTTCCCAATATCGATGTGCCGTTGGTCGGCATCACCGTGGTGCAGCCCGGCGCCGCCCCGGCCGAGATGGAAAGTCAGGTCACCAAGGAAATCGAAGATGCCGTTGCAGGCATCAATGGGGTGAAGAACGTCACCTCTACCGTGAATGACGGCGTCTCGACCACCGTGGTCGAATACCGGATGGAGGTGCCGACCGAAAAGGCGGTGCAGGACACCAAGGACGCCATCGACCAGATCCGCGGCGACCTACCCGCCACGATCGAGGCCCCGATTGTGAGCCGGATCGACGTGGAAGGTCAGGCGATCATGACCTTTGCCGTCACGGCACCCGACATGACGCTGGAAGAGGTGTCGTGGTTCGTGGACGACACCGTGACGCGCGGCCTTCAGGGCCGCCCCGGCATTGGCCGCGTCTCGCGCTTTGGCGGGGCCGACCGTGAAATCCGGGTGGAGCTTGATCCGGTGCGGCTGGACAGCTTTGGCATCAGTGCGGCGGCGGTGAACCAGCAGGTACGGGCCACCAATGCCAACCTTGGCTCTGGCAGGTCCGAACTCGGCGCGGGCGAGCAGGCGATCCGCACGCTGGGCGATGCCGGAACTGTGGAGCGTCTGGCCGAAACCACCATCGCCTTGCCGTCGGGCCGCAAGGTGAGGCTGAGCGATCTGGGTGAGGTGATCGACAGCTACGAAGAGCTGCGCAGCTTCTCCAGCCTGAACGGCGAGCGCGTGGTCAGTTTTGCGGTCTACCGCGCCAGCGGCGCGTCTGAGGTATCGGTGGCCGAAACCGTGAATGCGCAGTTGGACGTGATCCGCGCGGCGAACCCGGAAGTGGGGATCGAACTGGTCGATGAAACTGTGTTTTACACCTACGGCAACTATGAAGCCGCGCTGCACACCTTGATCGAGGGGGCGATCCTGGCGGTTCTGGTGGTGCTGGCCTTCCTGAAAAACTGGCGCGCCACGCTGATTGCCGCCGTGGCTCTGCCGCTTTCCGCCGTGCCGACTTTTTTCATCATGGACCTTTTGGGCTTTTCGCTCAATCTGGTGTCCTTTTTGGCGCTGACACTGGCCACAGGCATCCTTGTTGATGATGCGATCGTCGAGATTGAAAACATCGCGCGCCACATACGCATGGGCAAAACCCCGTTCCGCGCCGCGATAGAAGCTGCGGATGAAATCGGTCTGGCCGTGATCGCCACCACCTTCACCATCGTCGCCGTGTTTGTGCCGGTGTCGTTCATGCCCGGCATTCCCGGCCAGTATTTCCGGCAATTCGGGATGACGGTGGCCATCGCCGTGCTGTTCTCGCTGATCGTTGCCCGCCTGATCACCCCGATGATGGCCGCCTACCTGATGCGCGACAAGGACGGCCATGAGGACAGCCACAATGATGGTTGGGTCATGACCGGCTATCTGCGGCTGATCCGCACATCGTTGCGGTTTCGCTATGTCACCTTGCTGTCAGCCATCGGGGTGCTGGCGGTATCGATTTATTACATGGTTCAGATCCCCGGCTCTTTCCTTCCGCCGGAAGACGTAAGCCGCATTGCCGTTTCTGTCGAACTGCCCCCCGGCACCACGCTGGCAGAGACCGAGGTCACGACCAAGGCAATCTATACCGCCATCGAGGATGTGGGTTGGATCGACAATGTCTTCATCCTTGGCGGATCGTCACCCACTGGCGATCTGGATGTCCGGCGGGCCTCTGTCACCATTCTGCTGACACGACTGGATCACTCCCTGCTGCTGAAACTGTCGCAGATCGGGCGGTCTATCCCGGTGATCGGCGGTCTTGTGCCCGAGGTGGAGAACACCGGCCGCACTGTCCCGCAGAATGTGATCGAGGAAGAAGTGTTCCGGCGCCTGGCATCAGTGCCCGACATGCGTGCCTTCAAGCTGAACGACCGTGGCCAGCGCGACATATCCTTTTCGATCCTGTCGTCGAACGAGGCGGACCTGACCCTTGCCGTCAGCCGTCTGGAAGCCGCGCTGTCCGGCGACCCGCTGCTGGCCAACGTCGCGACCGAAGGCGCGCTGCCCCGGCCTGAAATCCAGATCACCCCGCGCATGGATGAGGCTGCACGTCTGGGCATCACAACGGCGCAGATTGCCGAAGTGGTGCGGGTGGCGACCATCGGTGACGTTGATGCAGCCCTTGCCAAGCTGTCGATCGACAACCGGCTGGTGCCGGTCCGGGTGCGTCTGAACAACGCCGCGCGCGAAGATCTGGCCCGCATTTCGGCGCTGAAACTGACCACATCCACAGGTGGCACCGTGCCGCTTGCCGCCGTGGCCGATGTGGCGATTGCCGAAGGCCCATCGACGGTGAACCGCTTCAACCGGGAACGTCGCGCCACCATCGGCGCAAACCTTCCGGTCGGCGTGGCGCTGGGCTCCGCAACCGCGCGATTCAACGAACTGGTCGCAACCGTCGATCTGCCCCCCGGCGTCCGGGTGCAAGAGGCGGGCGATGCCGAGGTGCAGAATGAAATGGTGGCCAGCTTTGGCAATGCCATGCTGCTGGGCCTGATGCTGGTACTGACCGTGCTGATCTTGCTGTTCAAATCGGTGATCCAGCCCTTTACCATCTTGTTTTCGCTGCCCTTGGCCATCGGGGGTGTTGCGGGCGCGCTGATCCTGACCAGCTCTGCCGTGTCGATGCCGGTGCTGATCGGCATTCTGATGCTGATGGGGATCGTGACCAAAAACGCCATCCTGCTGATCGACTTCGCCATCGAGATGCGCGCGCAGGGGATGGAGCGGTTCGCCGCGGTGATGGAGGCGGGGCACAAACGGGCGCGTCCCATCGTCATGACCTCGATCGCCATGTCGGCGGGCATGCTGCCGTCGGCGCTGGGCGTGGGCGAGGGCGGATCGTTCCGCGCGCCGATGGCAACGGCGGTGATCGGCGGCATCATCGTCTCGACAGTGCTGTCGCTGGTTGTGGTTCCGGCATTTTACCTGATCATGGATGACCTGAGCCGTCTGCTGGCCCGGTTTTTCAGCCGCTTTGTCGGGCCCAAGGAAGCCGACCCCGAGGCCCCGCCGGCCGAGGTTCTGGCCGAACGCATCGCGCTGCTGAATGCCGAACAGCGCGTGTTGCGTGACCGGCTGGATGCGCTTGCCGCGCCACGCCCGGCCCCACCCCTCGCGGCGGCGGAGTGATCTGCGCCGAACGGCGACGACGCGAATGGATCATGCTTGTTCGCAGCCGGTCATTCGGGTGTAAGCGCGGCTGACTATCATCTGCCGCATATCCTGCGCCTCACCCCTTGTGAAAGACCGCCCCATGACCAGCTTTGCGCTTCGCGTCCAATGCCCCTCGACCCGTGGGATCGTCGCGGCCATTTCGACCTTTCTGGCCGATCAGTCCTGCAACATCACCGACAGCGCGCAATTTGACGACACCGGCACCGGCAATTTCTTCATGCGGATCAGCTTCCGTTCGGAAGGCGGCAAAGCGCTGGAGGGCCTGCGCAGCGGTTTTGAGCCGATTGCCAAAGAGTTCGGAATGCAGGCTGAATTCTTTGATGAGAAGGTCAAGCGCCGGGTGATCATCATGGTCAGCCGCTTTGGCCATTGCTTGAATGATCTGCTGTACCGGTCACGCATTGGCGCGCTGCCGGTGGAAATTGCCGCCGTGATCTCGAACCACATGGATTACCAGAAGGTCGTGGTCAATCAGGACATTCCTTACTACTGCATCAAGGTCACTCCGAAAAACAAGGCGCAGGCCGAGGCCGAGCAGATGCGCATTGTCGAAGACACCGGGGCCGAGCTGATTGTGCTGGCGCGCTATATGCAGGTGTTGTCGGATGAGATGTGCCGCAAGATGTCGGGCCGGATCATCAACATCCACCATTCCTTCTTGCCCAGTTTCAAAGGGGCCAACCCTTATAAACAGGCGTTCGAAAAAGGTGTGAAGCTGATCGGGGCCACCTCGCATTACGTGACCGGCGATCTGGACGAAGGCCCGATCATCGAACAGGACATCATCCGCGTGACCCATGCGCAGTCGAACGAGGATTACGTGTCTTTGGGCCGCGACGTGGAAAGCCAGGTGCTGTCGCGCGCGATCCATGCCCATGTGCATGGCCGGGTGTTCATCAATGGCAGCAAGACTGTGGTTTTCCCCGCCTCGCCCGGATCGTATGCGTCGGAACGGATGGGCTGATCGTCAGCTTTCGCGAAACGCATGGGCGAAATAGTCGGAAAAGGGTTTGAGCAGATAGGCAAAGGGCGTCCGCGCCCCGGTTTGCAGAAAGGCCTCCACCGGCATGCCCGGCAACAGGGTTTGACCCAGCCGCGCCGCCTCATCCGGTGGGATCAAGATTTCGGCGCGGTAATGCGGCAGGTTGGTTGTCGGGTCGGTCAGGACATCGGCTGAAACGATGGTCACAACGCCGGTCAGTTCTGGCGTGGTGCGGGCTGAAAATGCCGGAAACATCAGTTTGACCGGCTGACCGGTGTACACCTCATCAATATGGATCGGTGCGATCCGGGCGGCGATCAGCAGCGCGCCGTCCTGCGGGATGATATGGGCCACCGGGTCTGCCGGGCGCAGCACGGCGCGCGGGGTTGTGATCTGCAGGCCCAGCACAGTGCCCGACACCGGCGCTCGGATGTCCAGCTGCGCCACCTGTTCCGACAGGGCGCGCTGCCTCTGGATCAGCTCCAGCTCGGTCGTACCGATGTCGCGCAGCTGCATGTTCGCGTCTTCGCGCCGCTGCGACGACAGGCCCAGGATTTCCAGTTCGATCTCTGTGATCCGTCCCTCAGCCTGTGTGCGTGTTGCGGCCAGCTCTCCGGCCTGACCAGCCAGCCGCGCCGCCTCGCGCTGCAGCGCAAGCACGCGCGGGGCCTGCGCCAGCCCCTTGGCCAGTAGCGCTTGCTGATCGACAAGTTCCTGTCCGATCAGGTCAAGCTGATCGGACAGCGCCCGCGCCTGAGCTGCGAGTCCTGCAATCTGAGACACTGTTTGTGCCTTGCGCTTGT
This sequence comes from Pseudotabrizicola sediminis, assembly GCF_004745575.1. GTDB lineage: Bacteria > Pseudomonadota > Alphaproteobacteria > Rhodobacterales > Rhodobacteraceae > Pseudotabrizicola > Pseudotabrizicola sediminis. Next base: position 236,174 of record NZ_RPEM01000006.1, read on the forward strand.
TCAGCCGGTTGATGGTGCCGACCAGCGTTTCCTGCCGGGCGGCAAACAACCGCCTTTGGCCTTCGATCTGGTCTGCTGCATCCGGGCTGTCAGCGGCGCGTTGCAGCAAGGCCTTTGGGATGACCAGCTGGGCAGCATCATCCCGCTCTGCCTCCAGCCTTGCGCGCCGGGCCTGCACCTCTGACAATTGCCCTTCAGTGATTGCCAGTTCCGATCGGACCAGCCTCCCGTCCAGCCGCAGCAGAATATCGCCTGCCACCACATTCGCACCCTCGCTGACCAGAATTTCCGCGACAACGCCGCCGTCAGGGTGCTGAACAACCTGCCGGTTCAGTTCCACCTCCACCCGGCCGGGGGCGACGATGGCACCGGCAATAGATGCTGTCACCGACCACAGGCCGACGCCGCCGATCAAGACCAGCAGGGTCAAGGTGCCAAGCCACAGGGGGCCCTTTGCCCCAAGGCCATGGGGCATATCAGGCGCGGTCATGACATACCCGCCTGCCCAACCCCGCGCAGCAGGTCTGTGTGGTTCCTTACCATTCCGCGCAGCACATCCTCGCGGCGGCCAAAGGCCCTGCGCTGGCCGTCTTCCAGCATCAGCAAGAGGTCACATTCCTGAATGGCGGCGGGGCGATGGGCGATGACAATCACGCCGCCCCCCGACGCCTTCATCTGGCGGATCGCCGCGTTCAGCGCCACCGACCCATCATTGTCGAGGTTGGAGTTGGGTTCATCCAGAACCAGCAGCACCGGGTCGCCATACAGCGCCCGCGCCAGCCCGATCCGCTGAATCTGCCCGCCCGACATCGGCCCGCCGAGGGAGGAAAGCGGCGTGTCATAGCCCTTGGGAAGCTGCAGAATCATGTCATGCGCCGCCGCCGCCTTGGCGGCCGCCACCACCTTTGCGGCATCAGGCTGCGGGTCCAGCCGTGCGATGTTTTCGGCTACGGTGGCATCGAACAGCGATACCGCCTGGGGCAGATAGCCGAAGACACGGCCCAGAATATCCGGATCATACTGGGTGAGGTCTGCCCCATCCAGCCTGATCTGGCCCGCCAGTGGCTGCACCGCGCCGACGATGGCCCGCCCCAGCGTGGATTTGCCCGCCCCCGAAGGACCGATAATGCCCAGCGCCTGCCCCGGTTCCAGCCGGAAGCTGATGTCGCGCAGAACCGGTGCCGGGGTGCCGGGCAGGATCAAGGACAGTCCCTTCACCTCCAGCAAGGCGCGGGGTCGGGGCAGGGCGGTGCGGTCTGCTTCGGGCGGCTGCGCGGACAGCAGGCGCAGCAGCCGCGCCCGCCCGTCCCGCGCGCGGGTCAAAACCGCCCAATGCCCAACCGCCTGCTCGATCGGGGCCAGTGCGCGGCCCATGATGATCGACGCCGCGATCATCGCCCCCGCGCTCAGCTGATCTTGCAGCACCAGCCATGCCCCAAGGCCAAGGATTGCCGACTGCAGCATCATGCGCAGCGTGCGGGTCGCGCTGCTGAACCTGCCGGCCAGATCGGCACTTTGCATGACGCTGGTCAGCGCCGTGCCGCGCGCCGCAGCCCAGCGTTGAAAGGCTGGCTGCACCATGCCCAAGGCGCGCAGCACTTCGGCATCCGCCTTCAGCCGGTCCGCAACCTGCTCTGCCACGGTCGTGGATGCCGTCGCGCGCAGCACCGGACCCTTGCCCGAGATCTGATTCCACACCGCCAACAGCACAAGAATCGCCCCACCGCCCAGCGCAAGCCAGCCCAGCAGGGGGTGAAATATAAAGATTGCTGCCAGGAACAGCGGCGTCCAGGGCAGATCCATCACCGCCGAGGAAAGCGGCGAGGTCCAGAACCGCTGCATCGCCTCCAGATCGCGCTGGGCAGACACGGCCAGCGGGTCCTCAGCTGCCGCACCGGCCCGTGCCAGCGCTGCGGTGAACACCCTGCGGTCCAGCCGGGCTTGCAGCCGCATGCCGACCCGCGCCAACAAGCGCGCGCGCGCATGGTCCAGCAGCCCCATCGCCAGAAACAGGAACAGCGCCAGAAGGGAAAGCGCCACCAGCGTCGCCTCTGACCGACTGCCCAGTACGCGGTCATAGACCTGCAGCATATACAGAGGCCCGGTCAGCATCAGCAGGTTGACGAACACGCTGAACACCACTGCCGCGATCAGCAGCCCCCGCGTCTCTCTCGCCGCCCGGGCGAATTCTGATCGGGCAGCGTCAAGCTGACCGGCGAACGGCTCGGCGCTGACGGGCGCAAATTTCATGTCGTGCACGTCCTGTGTGAACTGGTCGAGGCTTTCGCCGCTGCCGTGATGCTGTCACGGCAGCTATGAAGATCAGCCTAACGCCAGCGGCCCCCAGAACCGCCCGAATTACCGTTTCACGCTGGAGGTCACGTAGTTCACGCTCAGATCACGTGATGACAGGCTCCACGACCATGACACCGGATTGAATACCATCCCCTTGCGATCCACCGGGTCCAGCCCCGCCTTGCGGATCAGATCACACAATTCATCCGGCGTGATGAACTTGTTCCAGTCATGCGTGCCCTTGGGCAGCCAGCGCATCACATGCTCGGCCCCGATGATGGCCATCAGGAAGGATTTCGCGTTGCGGTTCAGGGTGGAACAAACCATCAGCCCGCCGGGCACCAGCAATTGCTGACAGGCGGTCAGATAGGCCAACGGGTCCGATACATGTTCGACCACTTCCATGTTCAGCACCACGTCAAACTGCTCGCCCGATGCCGCCATCGCCTCGGCCGTGGTGTGACGATAGTCGATGGTCAGCCCCGATTGCGCGGCGTGCAGCTGCGCCACCGGAATGTTGCGGGGTGCGGCATCGGCCCCCACCACTTCGGCCCCCAGCCGGGCCATCGGTTCGGCAAGCAACCCGCCACCGCAGCCGATATCCAGCAGGCGCAAGCCCTTGAACGGCAAAGGCTTTGTCAGATCACGGTCAAACTCCGCAGCGATCTGACTGGTGATGTAATCCAGTCGGCACGGGTTGAGCATGTGCAACGGCTTGAACTTTCCATTCGGGTCCCACCATTCGGCGGCCATCGCCTCGAACTTCGCCACCTCTGCCGGATCGACGGTTGTTTGACTTTCCATCACATTTCCCTTCCGAATGCCCTTTGGACGCAGGACGCTTACGCGGTATATAGAGCGATGATGGATCAGAGATCAGGCCAAAAGCGCGCAGTCGAATATCTTTACCCGCCGGTTGACCCGTTCGACCAGCGGATGATCGACATGGGCGATGGCCACAAGATCTATGTCGAACAATGCGGGCGTGCGGATGGCATCCCGGTTCTGGTGCTGCATGGCGGGCCGGGGGGCGGGTGTTCGCCTGCGATGCGGCGCTATTTCGACCCTGATGTTTACCGGGTTGTGCTGTTTGATCAGCGCGGCTGCGGCCGGTCGCGCCCGCATGCCAGCGTGTCTGACAACACCACCTGGCATCTGGTGCGCGATATCGAGACGATCCGCAAGGCACTGGGCATCAACGCCTTCATCCTGTTCGGGGGCAGCTGGGGCGCGACGCTGGCGCTGATCTATGCCATCAGCCACCCGGACCGCGCCCTGCATTTGGTGCTGCGTGGCGTGTTCCTGATGACGCGATCAGAACTCGACTGGTTCTATGGCGGCGGCGCAGGCGCGTTTTTCCCGGAACTCTGGGCGCGATTCGTCGCGCCAATTCCCCCGGATGAACGCGGCAACCTGATCGCCGCCTATCATCGCCGCCTGTTTTCGGGCAATCTGATGGAAGAAACCCGCTTTGGCCGCGTCTGGGCCAATTGGGAAAACGCGCTTGCCTCGGTGCACCATGACGGGCCGGTCGGCGAAAGCCCCGGCGAATATGCGCGGGCCTTTTCGCGGCTGGAAAACCACTATTTCCACGCCCGGGGGTTTCTGGAGGAAGACGGCTGGATCCTGCGCGAAAAGCACCGGATCAGGCATCTGCCCGCCCATATCATTCAAGGCCGCTATGACATGATCTGCCCGCCCACGTCCGCCTGGAAACTGGCTGAAGGCTGGGATTCCTGCCATCTGAACATGATCCCGCTTGCCGGTCACGCGCTGTCTGAACCCGGCATTTCTGCCGGGCTGGTCCGCGTGATGGACAGCCTGCGCCCCTGATGCGCGATGAGGGCAAGACAGCGACGGAACTGACCCTTCGCGGCTTGCGGGTCTTTGTCGCGCTGGAAGAGGCGGGGTCGGTCATTGGGGCCGCCACCCGCATCGGCGGCTCGCCTTCCGGGGTCAGCCAGCACATTACCGCGCTGGAGGCGGCGGTCGGTGCCCGGCTGTTCGACCGCAAGGCCAAGCCGGTCACGCTCACCCCGGCGGGGCAGGTACTGCGCCGCCACGCCCACAAGCTGCTGGCGGCCTTGTCCGAGGCGCAGGCCGATCTGGCCGAGATCAGCCTGGCCAGCCTGCCACAGCTGAACCTGGCGATCATCGACGATCTGGATGCCTCGCTGACGCCGGTGCTGGTGTCTGCCCTGCAATCGCGGCTGTCTCGCTGTTTTGTGCACGCCTTTTCGGGCCGGTCCGACCATGTGATCGACCGGCTGATGGCGCGTGAGGCGGATATTGGCGTGTCCGCCATGGTGCCGCCTGACACATCGGCCTTTCGCGTGCTGCCGATTCTGCGCGAACCGTTTGTGCTGGTGGCCAGCAAAGGGTCGGTGCGCGGCGATGTGCGCGCCGCGCTGGACCGTCTGCCCTTCGTGCAATATTCCGAAAGCCTGCCGCTCGGCCAGCGCATCGCCCGCCATCTGGCCCGGGTGAGGATAAACCCCGAACGCCGTTTCGCGCTGGAGGCGACCCGCTCGGTTCTGGCGATGGTGGCGCAGACCGGCGGCTGGACCATCACCACGCCGCTGAACCTGATGGATGCCGAACGCTTCCTGCCGGACCTAGAGGTGATGCCGCTGCCCTTTGCCGGGGATGTGCGCCGGGTGCATCTGATTGCGCGGGTCGATGAACTGGGTCATCTGCCGGACGAGCTGGCCCGCGACTGCCGTGCGCTGATCCGCAGTCGCCTGGTGCCGCGTTTTGACGCGATTGCGCCTTCCTTGGCTGGGGCGATTGAGGTGGCAGAAGAAGACTAAGGCTCTAACCTTGCGAAAACCCCACAATTTTCGCTACCAAACAGTCAAGACTGTCGGTGAATGGTGCGGCAATGGAGCGGGTCAGCAGCGACAGTTCGGTGCAGGCGACCAACAGGTGATCACTTTGGTCGGCCATCTGCTCCGCCAACCTTGCCATCTCGGCCATCGCCCCCGGCCCGGTGTCGCCCGCCTTGACCTGCCGGATCAAGGCCAGAACCGGGGCATCATCCTGTGGCCAGACAGGGTCTATGCCAGCAGATTTGAATACTTCCTGGAATGCGCCCGTCATCCGCACGGCCGGTGAGGCCAGCATTCCGACCCGTCCGGGCGGCAGCACGGCCACGGTCGCGGTGCGCATGTCCAGAAACTGCAGGGGCGTCGCGGCCATGATCTGCGGCGCATAGGCATGGGCGGTGTTGCAGGGCATGGCCAGTCCTTGCGCGCCCGCCGCCTGCAAGTCGCGCGCCATGGCCGCCAGCACCGGGCCGGGGTCTTCGCCCACCCCGTCGATCAGCCGCGCGATGCGGCTGGGCACGGCGGGGTTCTGGTGCACGATCAGCGGAATGTGGCCGGCATCATCGCGCGCAGGCACGGCCCGCAGCAGTCTCTGCATCAGCAGAATCGTCGCCTCTGGCCCCATGCCACCAAGGATGCCGACGGTTTTCATGCGTGGGGCAGCACATGGGTATAGCCGGTCAACCCGATGGCCCCGCCGGTGTGCAGAAACACCACCCGCTCGCCCTTTTTGAAATGTCCCCGACGGATCAGATCAATTAGCCCCGCCGCCCCTTTGCCGGAATAGACCGGGTCCAGCAGGATCGCTTCCTGCCGGGCAAAGAGGTCGATGGCTTCCAGCGTGCTGTCGGCAGGGATGCCATAGCCTTGGCCGATGTAATCGCAATTGGCCACCACATCTTTGCGGCTGACCACGCCTTGGGTGCCCAGCTTTTCCTCGACCGCCTGCGCCAGGCGGAAGACATTCGCCTCCTGCACTTCCTGTGGCGCGCGCACCCCGATGCCCAGCAGCGGCAGCTGCGCGTTCAGCGCTTTCAGCCCCACAATCAACCCCGCGTGGGTGCCCGCCGATCCGGTGGCGGTGACCATGTGGTCAAAGCTGATGCCACGGTCCACCATCTGCGCCAGCAGTTCCAGCGCGCAATTGACATAGCCCAAGGCACCCGTCGCATTCGACCCGCCACCCGGAATGGCATAGGGCCTGCGCCCCTTGGCCCGAAACGTTTCTGTCACGGCCAAAAGCTCGGCATTCATGTCCAGCCCCGGCCCGCGATGTTCGATGGTGGCACCATGCAGCACATCGAGAAGCACGTTGCCGTTCAGCCGGTAGTTCGGCTCGTTATAACCGGTGCGGTCTTCCAGAATGATATGGCAATCCAGCCCCAGTTTTGCCGCTGCCGCCGCCGTCTGGCGCGCGTGGTTCGATTGCGTGGCCCCTTGGGTCAGCACCATATCGGCCCCCTGATCCATCGCCTCGGCCATCAGGTATTCCAGCTTGCGGGTCTTGTTGCCGCCGGTGGACAGGCCGGTGCAGTCGTCGCGTTTGATCCACAACTCCGGCCCGCCCAGCAGAGCAGTCAGGCGTGGCATGGGTTCCAGCGGGGTCGGCAGATGGGCAAGGCGGATGCGGGGAAAGCGGGAGAGGTGCATGATGAGTCTCTTTCTGATGGATGACCGGCGCTCTACCCGCCAAAATGAAAGCGATCTAAAGCTGCGCTGCAAGCTTTTGCAGCCGCAGGTCGGCGGTGCGGGCGTGGCCCTCCATCCCCTCAAAGCGGCTGATGTTGGCGGTGACCGTGGCAAGGCGCGGCAACGCCTCGGCGGTCACGCGCTGCCAGGTGACGGTTTTCAGGAACTTGTGGACCGACAAGCCGCCAGTGTAGCGCGCCGCGCCCGAGGTGGGCAGCACATGGTTGGTGCCCGCCGCCTTGTCGCCAAAGGCCACGGTCGACTCTTCACCCAGAAACAGCGAGCCATAGGCAGTCAGCCGCGCCTTCCACCAATCGAGATCGGCGGCCTGCACGTGCAGGTGTTCGGGCGCGATGCGGTCGGCATGCTGCGCCATGGCCTCGCGGTTGTCGCACAGGATGATCTCTCCCAGACTGTGCCACGCCGCCTCGGCCGCCGCGCGGTTGGGCTGCGGCAGTTCGGCCGCGCAGAGCGGGGCAAGCCGGGCCACCTCGCGCGCCAGCGGCTCAGAATCGGTCACCAGCCAGACCGGCGAGTTTGCGCCATGCTCTGCCTGCCCGATCAGATCCCAGGCCACCGTCAGCGGATCGGCGGTGGCATCGGCAACGACCAGCGAGTCGGTGGGCCCCGCCACCATGTCGATGCCGACGCGGCCGTAAAGCAGGCGCTTGGCCTCGGCCACATACTGGTTGCCGGGGCCGACGAGAATGTCGGCGCGGGGCAGGCCGAACAGGCCAAAGGCCATGGCGGCAATGCCTTGGATACCCCCCAGCGCCAGAATCCGGTCGGCCCCGCAGTGGTGCAGCGTGTAAAGAATGGCATCGGGAATGCCCGCAACGGCCCCGGCGCGCGGCGGCGAGACGGCGGCAATATGCGGCACGCCCGCGACCCGCGCCGTGGTCACTGTCATCATCGCGCTGGCGATATGGCTGTAGCGCCCCCCCGGCACATAGCAGCCCGCCGCCTGCACCGGAATCAGCCGCTGCCCGGCCGTCAGGCCGGGGCGCAGTTCGACTTCGGTTTCGGTAATGCTGTCGCGCTGGGCCTGCGCGAAGCGGGCAATGTTTTCATGTGCATAGGCGATATCGTCCTTCAGCGCTTGCGGCACGCGGGCGCAGGCATCGCTGATGGCCTGTTCGGACATTGCGATATCGCCGTCATAGCCGTCGAGATCCCGCGCCATCCGCCGCGCCGCGGCCTCGCCCCCAACCTCCAGATCGGCCAGCATGGCACTGACAGTGGCGGACAGAGCAGCCACCTGCGCCCCCTCTGCTGTGCCGGTCTTGAAATACGTTCCCGTCATGCCAACCCCTGATCTTTGACGTGACTGTCAGGCCCTCTGCCCCTTGATGACAACGCCCAATTCCCGGCTTCAAGGAAATGGAGCGTGGCGTTCCACTGCGTGAAACCCGCCCATTTGTCAGTTTCGCTATACATCGGGGGGATTTTGCGCTATTGGCCACGGTGTCGGCCCGAGGATTCCGGGGGCGCGTCGGGCGAGGAGGCCCGCGGCCAAAAGGGAAAGAAGGCGCCGCACAGGGCTTCACGGATGCAATGGCATCCTCCTTTTTGGAATAAACTGAATGATCGATATGAACTTGGCCGCACCCTTGGTGCAGGCTTTGGAAGCCAAGGGCTATGAAGCCCTTACGGCAGTGCAGATGGCTGTTCTGGCCGATGGTGTCGAAGGCCGTGACCTGCTGGTTTCGGCACAGACCGGGTCGGGCAAGACTGTGGCCTTTGGTCTGGCGATCGCGCCGGAAATTCTCGCAGGGTCTGACCGTCTGCTCTATGCCGACAAGCCGATCGCGCTGGTCGTGGCACCGACGCGCGAATTGGCCCTGCAGGTCAAGCGCGAGCTGGACTGGCTGTATGGCGTGGCAGGCGCACAGATTGCGTCCTGCGTCGGTGGGATGGATTACCGCACCGAAAAGCGTGTGCTGGATCGTGGCGTGCATATCGTTGTCGGCACGCCGGGCCGTCTGCGCGACCATATCGAGCGTGGGTCGCTGGATCTGTCGTTCTGCCGCGCCACCGTGCTGGATGAAGCCGACGAAATGCTGGATCTGGGCTTTGCCGAGGATCTGGAATTCATTCTGGGTGCCGCGCCGCAAGATCGCCGCACGCTGATGTTTTCGGCCACCGTGCCGAAAGAGATTGAAACGCTGGCCCGCACGTTCCAGCGCGATGCCATGCGGATCATCGCCAAGGGCGAAACCAAGCAGCACGCCGATATCGAATATCGCGCGATGTCGGTCGCCTCGCGTGACCGTGAGCATGCGATTTTCAACACGCTGCGCTATTACGATGCGCCGACTGCCATCGTGTTCTGCAAGACGCGGATGAACGTGACCCACCTGATGTCTCGCATGACAAATCGTGGATTTCAGGCTGTGGCCCTGTCGGGGGAGTTGAGCCAGCAGGAACGTACCCATGCGCTGCAATCGTTGCGCGATGGCCGGGCCCGGGTCTGTATTGCCACCGATGTGGCCGCGCGGGGCATCGACCTTCCGGGTCTGGAACTGGTGATCCATGCGGATCTGCCGTCGAATTCCGATACCTTGCTGCACCGCTCTGGCCGGACCGGTCGTGCGGGAAGCAAAGGCGTTTCGGCGCTGATCGTGCCGCCGGCCGAGGCAAAAAAGGCCCAGCGCTTGCTGGCCGGTGCCAAGGTCGTGGCGCAATGGGTCAAGGCCCCCAGCGCCGAAGAAGTACAGGCCCGCGATGACCAGCGCATTCTGGAACATCCCGCGCTGACCGAGGCCGTGGGCGACGAAGCGGCCATGGTTTCGACCCTGATCGAGCGTTTTGGTGCCGAACAGACCGCCGCTGCCTTTATCCGCCTGTGGCGCGAAGGCCGGTCTGCCCCGGAAGTGCTGTCCGACAGCCTGCCGCCGCCGCCAGCCTCCGCCCCTCGGGAACGCAGCGAGTTTGGCCCTTCGGTCTGGTTCACCCTGACCGTCGGCCATTCCGGCCGGGCCGAGGCGCGCTGGATTCTGCCAAAGATCTGTGACGGCGCAGGCATCTCCAAGGACGGGATCGGCGCGATCCGGGTCAAGGAAGACGTGACCTACGTGCAGATCGCCGAGCCACTGGCAGGCCGCTTTGGCCCATTGCTGGAGCTGGAGCCTGGCCTGACCATGTCGCGGATGGAAGGCGAGCCGAGCCTTGACCGGCCCGAACGCGCCCCGCGTGAAGATCGCCCGGCCTACAAGCCAAAAGCACCACGTGTGGTCGAGGATGACGCCATCATCGCCGCCCCCGCACCGGCGCGCAAACCCTACGCCAAGCGCGACGATGCCGAGCGCAAGCCTTATGCGCCGCGTGAGGACAAACCCTATGCGCCGCGCGCAGCCGCAGAGCGCACCCCCTATGCCAAGCGAGATGACGCTGAGCGCAAGCCCTATGCCCCGCGTGATGGCGCAGAGCGCAAGCCTTACGCCAAACGCGAGGACAGCGACCGCAAACCCTATGCCCCGCGCGACGGTGCCGAGCGCAAGCCCTATGCAAAGCGTGAAGATGGCCCCGCCGGTGGCGCAAAGTTCAAATCGGCAGGCTTCAAGTCCTTTGGCGGCAGTGAGGGCAAACCGGCCCGTGCTGCAGGGTTCAAAAGCCATGCGGCGGAAGGCACCGGCTATAAGCCAAAGGCCGAAGGCGACCGGGCTGAAAAGCGCACCTATGCGCCCAAAGGCGATGACGCACGGCCCTATGCCAAGCGCGACGGCAAACCGGCTGGCAAACCTGCCGGGTTCAAAGCGGGCGGCGATGCCAAAAAGCCCTTTGCCCGCAAGTCCGACGCGCCGGCCCGTCCGCGCGCCGATGCCAAGGACACGTCCAAGCGTTTTGTCCCGCCGAAAGGTGCCAAGCGCTGATCTTGTAAGCCAATGAGACGACAAAAGGGGAAAGCTGCGGCTTTCCCCTTTTTCGTTACAGCCGCGCCATTATCGCGCTGTGCAGCGTCGGGTTGGTGGCGATCACCCCCGCCGTCATCGCGCCCGGCGCGTTGAACCGCAATGCCGCCCCGGTCCGGTCCGTCACCCGCGCCCCCGCGCAGTCGCAGATCAGGCTGCCCGCCGCGATGTCCCATTCCCAGGTGTCGCGGAAGGTGATCATCCCGTCATAGCGCCCCTCGGCAGCCAGACACAGCCGGTAGGCAAGCGAGGTGCGGAAGCTGCGTTTCAGATCCGGCACGCCACCCGGCCAATGCGACGGCTCCATGTTGGCCTTGGTCGCCAGCAGGTTTGACCCCACCAGATCTGCCCGCACGCCCGCCCTGATCTCAACACCATTGCACCGCGCCGGACCGCCGATTTCGCCCGTATAGAGCCTGTTTTTCGCAGGCATCATCACCGCCCCGGCCACCACCCGCCCGGCTTCGGCCACAGCCAGCGACACGGCAAAGTTATCCTCCCCCGCCACAAAGGCGCGCGTGCCGTCAATCGGGTCCAGAATGAACACGCGCTCGGCCGACAGACGATCCGCCGAGTCCGGCGTTTCCTCGGACAGCCAGCCATAATCGGGGCGCGCCACCAGAAGCGTTGATTTCAGCATGTCATTGACGGCCAGATCCGCTTCGGTCACCGGGCCATGATCGCCGCCCTTGTCCCAGACCAGCGGGTTCTGCCGCCAGAACCGCATGGCAATGTCACCCGCCGCGCGGGCAGCATCAGCCAGCAGCGCAAGATCACGCCCCGGCAAGGGTCATCCCGTCGATCAACAGCGATGGCACCCGGGTCGACAGATGGGCGCGGGCGTCATTGGCCGGAATGATCCGCATCAGCATGTCGCGCAGATTGCCGGCAATGGTGCATTCGTTCACCGGATATTGGATCACCCCGTTTTCCACCCAGAAGCCTGCCGCCCCGCGGGAATAATCGCCTGTGGTCGGGCTTATGGTAGACCCGATCATCGAGGTGACCAGCAATCCGGTGCCCATCTGCGCGATCAGATCATCGCGGCTGACATTCCCCGGCGTCAGATCGATATTGCTGGTTGCAGGTGAGGGCGGCGAAGAAGCGCCGCGCGCCGCATTGGCGGTCGATGGCATGCCCAGCTTGCGCCCGGTCGCCAGATCCAGCGTCCAGCCCATCAGCTCGCCGTTTTCCACAATCACCCGCCGCTGTGTCGGCAGACCTTCGCCGTCAAACGGGCGGCTGGCACCGATCCGCACCCGGTGCGGATCTTCAACCACCGACAGATGTGCTGGCAGCACCTGCTGGCCCAAGGCATCGCGCAACCACGACGCCCCGCGCGCAATCGCAGCACCGTTGGTGGCCGACAGCAGATGCCCGATAAGGCTCGATGCCACCCGTTCATCAAACAGCACCGGCCAGGTGCCGGTCTTTGGCCGTATTGCGCCAGCGCGCTGCAAGGCGCGTTCGCTGGCCAGGTGGCCGATACCTTCCGCGCCCGGCATATCGCTTGCGTAAATGCGCCCCTCGGCGGCCCAGTCCCGCTCCATCGCGGTGCCTTCCCCGGTGAAAGCGACAGCCGACAAAGAATGAGACGTGCGGCCATAGCCGCCCGAAAACCCGTTCGACGTCGCCAGATGCATGGCCCGGCGGCCATAGCTGGCAGACGCCTCTACCTGCGTGATCCCGGCCCGGTCCATTGCCGCAGCTTCAACCGCCCGCGCCGCCGCTTCCAGCTCGGTTGCGCCCGGTTCCGGTGCCGGATCGGCCAGTTCCAATGCAGCAAGATCCCAGCCTTGCGCGATCTGGTCTGTGTCTGCAAGGCCGACATACGGGTCGACCGGGGCTTCGCGCGCCATCGCCACGGCGCGTTCTGCCAGTGCCGCAATCGTCGCGTCTGAGATGTCCGATGCGGACACACAGGCCTGCCGCCCGCCGATAATAACCCGCAGCCCGATTTCCACCCCTTCGGACCGTTCCGCCTGTTCCAGCTTTCCCGCGCGGATGTCGATCGACAGCGAGGTGCCATCCATGGCAAGCGCATCGGCCTGATCCGCACCGGCGCGCCGGGCGGCAGACAAAAGGGCATCGGTCAGGCGCGAAAGATCGGTCATGGCGGTTTCCTTGGACTGTGCTCTGGCCGAGGTAGTCCGTCAGGGCCAGTCCTGCAAGTCATGACAAACCCCGCGTCCCAAACGGGGGCTGTTGTCAGGGCATCCTTTATTTCAGACGCTGCCCGTTGGCATAGAACCCCTTGTCCCGGAACTCCAGCGTAGAGGTCAGCACATCCGGCCCGTCGCCCGGTTTCGCCAGCATTGCAATCATCATGCGCGCGCCCATGGCCTGACCCTGCGGCACCACGCCCATGGTCACCAGCCTGTCCAGCAGCCCGTTGCCGCCCCGGATCAACAGGTCAAACGTGCCGGTCGGCGCGGGGACCCCGTCAAAGCTGGTCAGATCGCTGTTGTCAAAGGTCAGCCCGCCGGTTCCGGTCAGTTCTGCCCCGGCGAATTTTACGGTCAGGTCGGTCACATCCAGCGCGTGAAGCTCTCCCGGCGCACGGTCGCCCAAAGCCGCCATCGCCGTTTCGTCCATCAGGTCCGAAGTCAGGCGGACCTTGCCCTTGGTGTCAAGAATCACGGTCGCAGGATCGCGCGGCAGCGCCACCGTCGGGTCGACCATCGCCCAGATCTCGTCCGATACGGTCAGATCAACAATCCGGGTCAGAAAGGTGAAATCGGTCGGCATTTCTGATGCCAGCAGGGGCATGAGAAAATCAAAGGAAGCTTCGGCGAAAGTCAGCTTCAGTTCGGGGAACGGGATATCGGCCCCCGACACCACCATAGAAACGCCGGTGCCGCCTGCACCATAGCGCAGGGCCTCTTGCCCCATCAGGGCGCGGAAGTGCCCGGTTTCATTGCTGGCACCAACTTTGGTGGCCCGGCCCTTATCAAAGGCAGCAAGGGTGAAGTCACCCCGCCCATAGCTGAAATCGATATCCGCGCTGAACCCGTCGCGCAGAGCCTGCGCCATGTTTTCCACGGCATCTATGCCAAGGAAACTGCCCGCCGACCCCAGCTTCAAAGCCGCCAGTGACCCGACTGCTGTCGCGCCATTGGTTGCGTCACCGGCCGCAATCGTGAAGGTCATGCTGTCAATCGCAAGCGCACTGTCCAGCGCGCTCAGCTCTGCCCCGGCGTCCATGGCATAGCTGCCGCTCAGGCCGGTCAGGGTCGCGTCGACATCTGCCAAAGGCACGGCATCCTCGCGGATCTGCATGTCTACGGTGACCGAGGGCGCGGTATAGGCATAGTCTGTCCGCGCAGCATTGCCGCCTGCTGTCAGGGTCAGCCCCGGCTGGGCAATAGTGATGGCAATGTCATGGGTGTTGCCCTCTTCGCCTGGCATGCTCATGTCAATGCTGTAGGTATCGGTCATGGTCACTTCGACCGTGCCGTCACCCAGATCGCGGAACCGCACTTCTTCAATCCGGCCGTCGATCGTGGCCCCATCCTGCGCCATGCTGGTCTTCATCCCGCTGACCACCAGCGTATCGCCCGCGCGCCCCACCTGTTCGGCGCTGACCGTCTGGCCGTAGGACTTGCCCAGACTCTGCCAGCTTTGCCAGACCTCTTCCGGAGTCACCTGCGCGGTAAGCGGTGAGGCCATAAAAACCCCCAGAATGGCAAAGGACGCTGCCCCTGTCGCGTGTCGCATGATGCACCTCGTGAGAATTTCTTTTGTATTAACCGTTATCCTCCCCCCGCTATACAGGCGGGTCAAGGCTTTCCGAAGGCGGCCCTCTGCTGCTAACTGCCCTTGTCAGACCAAAACGGAGCGGACCATGACCGACAAGACCGTCATCATCACCGGGGCCAGTCGCGGAATCGGCGCCGCTGCTGCCCGCACATTTGCAGCCGCCGGGTGGCGCGTGGCGCTGCTGGCCCGCTCCGGCAGCGAGATATCAGCGCTGGCCGACCAGATCGGTGCCGCCGCCATGGCGCTGCCTTGCGATGTGGCCGACCCGGTTGCCATGCAGACCGCCGTGCAGACCGTGCAGATCCGCTGGGGTCAACTGGACGCGCTGATCAACAATGCGGGCATGATCGACCCTATTTCGCGGCTGGAAGACGCGGATGCAGGCAGTTGGGGCAGGTCCATCGACATCAACCTCAAGGGTGTTTTCAACGGCATGCGCGCGGCAATACCGGTGATGAAAGCCGCAGGCGGCGGCACGATCATTACCGTCAGTTCGGGGGCTGCCAGTAACCCTTATGAAGGGTGGAGCGCCTATTGTGCCGCCAAGGCCGGGGCCGCCATGCTGACCCGCGCCGCCCATCTGGAAGAAGGCAGCAACGGATTGCGCATCATGGGTCTGTCACCGGGAACGGTCGCCACCGACATGCAGATCAAAATAAAAGCCAGTGGAATCAATCCTGTATCCGCACTTGACCCGGCGGTGCATGTGCCGCCGGAGTGGCCTGCAAAATGCCTGCTGTGGATGTGCGGCTCGGGCGGTGACGCCTGGCTTGGCGAAGAAGTGAAACTGCGCGACGATTCAATTCGCCGCGCTATCGGAGTGTTAGAATGATCAATGTCGAACTTGATGGCCGGCTGCTGACCCTGACGCTGAACCGTCCGGACAAGGCCAATTCCCTGACCCGCCTTATGCTGGAGGAACTGGATGCCGCCCTTGCGCATGCCGAATTGAAGGGCGTGCGCGCGGTCATCCTGACCGGGGCGGGCAATGTGTTTTCGGCTGGGGCCGATCTTGACGATGCCCGCGCCGGGCTGGCCGTCGATCCGGTCTGGGAACGGCTGTCGGCGCGGGTGGCCGGGCTGCCCTGTCTGACCATCGCCGCGCTGAATGGCACGCTGGCAGGCGGGGCGATGGGGATGGTGCTGGCCTGTGATGTGCGCCTGTCTGTCGCCTCGGCCAAATTCTTCTATCCGGTGATGAAGCTCGGCTTTCTGCCGCAACCGACAGATCCGCGGCGCATGTCTGCGCTGATCGGCCCGGCCCGCACCAAGATGATCCTGATGGGCGGGGCCCGCATAGAGGCGGCCGAAGCGCTGGACTGGGGGCTGATTGATCGCATCACCACGCCAGAGGCGCTGATAGCTGAGGCGCAGGCCGTGGCGCAGGATGCCATGGCCGCAAGTGCAGACCATGTGGCCGCGATCAAACGGCTGGTGCCGCTGACCTAGACCTTCCGGATGGTATCGCCCGGCTGCAGGGTCGGCGAAAGCTCGATGATCTCTCCGCCGACAATACCGTCGGGCCGCTTGCCCGCGATGATCTCGGCGGCCAGCCGTCCGATATCCAGACGGCAAGCGTCCATCGTTGCCAGCCGCCTTGGCAGACCGTCCAGCAGCTCCACCCCGTTGAACCCGGCCAAGCCCACGCGCCCCGGCACATCAATGCCCTGCGCAAGACAGTACAACAATCCGCCGGCACCGATCATATCGTTGGAGTAATACAGGAAATCCACGTCCGGGCTGCGCTTCAGGACCGCTTCTGTCATCTCGCGGCCTTTCAGCAGGGCAGACCCGCCCGAATAGAATTCCCGGTCGGCAAGCGCCAGCCCCTCGCGGGCCAGCGCCTCTTCAAATCCGGCCAGCCGCTTCTTGGCGCGGTGGTCGTTCGGCATTTGCGTGCCCAGAAAGGCAATGCGCCGGTAGCCCGCAGCCACAATCGCCTCGGCCATCTGCCGCCCGGCCCGGCGGTGGGAAATCCCCACGGCGGAATCGACCGGGGTGCCGTCAATATCCATAATCTCGACCACCGGCACACCCGCCTGCGCCAGCATGGCCTGACTGGCCTCGCTATGTTCCAACCCCGCCAGGATCAGCCCGGACGGCCGCCAGCTGAGCATTTCATAGATGACCGACTCTTCCCGCTCCGGCAGGTAATTGGTCACGCCCACCACCGGCTGCAACCCGGTGTCTTCCAGCACATCGGAAATGCCAGTCATCACCTCGGGGAACACCATATTCGACAGCGACGGGATGATGACGCCCACCAGATTGACCCGCTGGCTGGCCAGGGCGCCTGCGATCTTGTTGGGCACGTAGCCCAGCCGCCGTGCCGCCTCCAGCACCCGCTCGCGCGTGGTGTCTGACACATCGCCCCGATTGCGCAACACGCGGCTGACAGTCATTTCACTGACGCCCGATGCCTCAGAGACATCGCGCAAGGTCAGGGTGCGGCGGAAATCGGGAACAACGGGCTTTGTCAATGGAACGGCCTTCTGCGGCGGAGTCTTTTCTTGTTAGCGCCAAATACGTCCCTTGTCCAAGGCCGTTTCATCTGTTATGTTACCGCTAACAGCCAGATCAACCGGCTGACAAAATCCTTCGCGTCCTGCAAGCTCTCAGCCCGGACGCGACGGACCCTGAGGGGGAGTGGTGGGCCAAAACTCACTCCCCCTTTACCTCCCTGCGATCCCCCCCCCCTCAAAGTCCGCGCTTGAAACCAGATGCATTTTTCCGCATGAAGGTGGCGCGTGGTCCCGTGGCTCAACTGGATAGAGCAGCCCCCTCCTAAGGGGCAGGTTACAGGTTCAAGTCCTGTCGGGATCACCAGAATGTCATCATGCGCGGATGCGCAATCCGTCGGGGTCGTGGGGTGGGCATCGGGTCAGTTCTGCCTGAATCGTGTCACCTGCGACCATCAAGGCATAGTGTCCTGCCGAAAGCCAATCCTCTGACACGCCGCAGTCATGCCGGACATAGCCGTAGCCGATGCTTTTCCCCACCGTATACCCATACCCGCCCGAGGTCAGATATCCCACCGGCAGCCCGTCTCGCAGAATGGTTTCGCGCCCGACCAGCACGGCGGCAGGATCGGCCACGGTAAATCCAAGCAGGCGCTTTTTGAGCGGCTGCCCGGCAACTGCCTCCAGCGCTGCGCGACCCCGGAATGCCGTATTCCCTTTCATCTTGACCGCCCAGCCCAGCCCAGCCTCGAACGGGGTGTCGTTGGGGGTGATATCGGATGACCAGGCGCGATAGCCTTTTTCCAGCCGAAGCGATTCCAGCGCGCGGTAGCCGACGGGGCGCAAATCACGGTCTGCAGCCATCAGGGCGTCGAACACCGCCCCGGTCTGCGTCAGCGGTACGTGCAATTCCCACCCCAGCTCGCCCACATATGTTACCCGCAACGCCCGCACCGGCGCGCCAGCGATGGTGATCTCGCGCGCATGGCCGAAGGGAAATGCGGAGTTGCTCACATCATCTGCGGTGACCCGCGCCAGAATGTCCCGCGCGCGCGGCCCCATCAGGGACAGCGTGCCCCGGTCTTCGGTCACGTCGCGGAACACCACACCGTGCTTTGGCAGCTGGTCGGCGATCCAGCCGAAATCATGGGTGCGAAAACCGGTGCCGGTGACGATGTAGAACAAGTCCTCGTCCATGCGCGCCACGGTCAGATCCGCCTCGATCCCGCCACGCGAATTGAGCAGCTGAGTATAGGTCAACCGCCCCGCATCGCGGGCCACCCGGTTGGCACAGATCGCCTCCAGCGCCTCGGCAGCTTTGGGGCCGGACAGCTCGTATTTGGCAAAGCTGGACTGGTCGAACAGCCCGGCATGGCTGCGCACATGGGCATGTTCTTCACCTACCGGGCCGAACCAGTTCTGGCGGCCCATGGCGTAGACATCGCGCGGCTCCATGCCTTCGGGGGCGAACCAGTTCGGGCGTTCCCACCCCAGTTTCGACCCGAACACGGCGCGATGTGACTTCAGGCGGTCATAGAGTGGTGACACGATCAGCGGGCGGCCTGAGGTGTATTCCTCATGCGGGAAGGCCACTGTGTAGTGCTTGCCATAGGCTTCCAGCGTGCGCGTTGCCACCCAGTCGCGGTCGCGGTGCATGGCCGAAAAGCGCCGGATATCCACGGCCCACAGGTCCAGCGGTGCCTCGCCCCGCATCACCCATTCGGCCAGCACCCAGCCCGCGCCGCCCCCCGAGGCAATGCCAAAAGCGTTGAACCCGGCACCGACGAACATGTTCGGGCATTCGGGTGCCGCGCCAAGGATGAAATTGCCATCCGGTGTAAAGCTTTCTGCCCCGTTGATCATCTGCTTGACGCCCGTGGTTTCCAGCGCCGGAATGCGGGCCATCGCCTGTTCCAGATGCTGGCTGAAATGATCGAAATCATCGTCAAACAGCCGGAACTCCCAATTTGGCGGTATGTCCCCGGTGACCCAGCCCTGCGGATTGTCCTCATAGCCGCCCATCACCAGCCCGCCGACCTCTTCCTTGAAATAGGTGCGGCGGTCGGGGTCACGCAGCGTGGGGGCGTCGGGCGACAGCCCGTCAATCGCTTCCGTGATGATGTACTGGTGCTTGACCGGGTGCAGCGGCACCGTCACCCCCGCCATCGCCCCGATCTGGCGCGCCCACATGCCGCCGCAGTTTACGACCGTGTCGCAGGCGATCCGCCCCTGATCGGTTTCCACATGGGTGATGCGGGGGCCGTCCATCGTAAATCCGGTCACCGTCACGCCCTCAGCCATACGTGCGCCATACATGCGCGCGCCCTTCGCCAGACTTTGGGTAATGTCCGAAGGGCTGGCCTGACCGTCGGTCGGCAGCCAGCTGGCCCCGATCAGGTCGGACGTGTCCATCAGCGGCCACATCCGCTTGACCTCTTCGGGCGAAATCAGGTGCATTTCCATCCCGAAGCTGCCCGCGGTCGTGGCAAGGCGGCGGTATTCGGTCCATCGGTCGGCGGTGGTGGCAAGGCGCAGGCAGCCTGTCATCTTCCACCCGGTATCCAACCCGGTTTCCGCCGCCAGCCCCTTGTACAGATCCACCGAGTATTTCAGCACCTTGGTGATGCTGGCCGAAGAGCGCAACTGCCCCACCAGCCCCGCGGCATGCCATGTGCTGCCGCTGGTGATCTTGCCCTGTTCCAGCAGCAATACATCGGCCTTGTGATCGCGCGCCAGATGATAAGCGGTGGAACAGCCGATGATGCCGCCGCCTATGACGATGATCTGGGCCTGGGCTGGAAGGGTCATGTCAAAGCGTCCCGTGTGTTTGGGTGAACTGGTCCAGCACCGCCTCAAGGCGGATCAGATTGTCGCGCGCATAATCGCGGTAGTCTGCGCCGGGGGCAGCGAGGTGAATGTCAGAGACCATTGCCCACATCGCCTCTCGCAGCAGGCTGGCGCATTGCATCGCATCAAAGGCGCGCTGAAAGGCGGCGTCGGGGGCATGGCCAAGGTAGGACTGCAACAGGGCTGCGGTTTCGTCAGATGTCATCCCCGCATTGGAAGACACCCCGGCAAGATCGAACATCGCCGTGCCGAACCCCGCGTATTCATAGTCGATCAGCCACAGCCGGCGACCGTCATCAAGGATATTGGCGGGCAGCAGATCATGGTGGCCGAAGATGATGGGCAGCGGGATCTGCACGGCCTCCAGCCTCTCGGACAGCGCCAGAAATCGTGGCAGGTCAGGCGAAAACGGACTGTCGCTTGCCTTGATGGTGCAGGCGTAGTCACGGATTACGTGGAACGGCCAGAAGATATAGGGCGTGCCCTGGATGTGCCGCGCCATGCCATTGTGAAACCGGCGCAGAAGCGCGCCAACCCGGTCAGGGGCGGCACGCACATCTTCGGCCCCCCATGTCCGCGACGGGACGAATTGCACCACGCTGACACCGGGGGCCGCATATTCCACCGCCGGGCCAAAGCCTGCGGCATGGGCGGCGCGCGCGGTTGCCACCTCGCGCGCGCGGTCCACGTGGTGAAACGGAAAGTCGCGGCCAAAGCGGGCGACATGCTTGCCCGCCGCGTCGGTCACCAACCAGCTTTCGTTCGACAGTCCACCCTCCAGCGGCACCGCCGAGGGCGTGCCGGTCCAGCAGGGCAACGTCAGGATGTGCGCCGGTGTCGTCATGCCGCACCCTCCAGCCCCAGCTGGGCGCGGGCGCGGCGGGCAGCGGCAGACAGCAGGCGATCAGCGATGATGGCGATAAAGGCAATCGCCAGCCCCGCCACCAGACCATTGCCGGGGTTGGCCTTGGTCAGCGCGATATAGACATCCTGCCCCAGATCGCGGGTGCCAACCAAGGCTGTGATGACCAGCATCGACAGTGCGAACATGATGGTCTGGTTCAGACCCAGCAAAATCTCGGGCAGCGCCAGCCGCAGGCGGATGCGGGTCAGGATCTGCCAGGGCGTGCAGCCCATGGCCCGCCCCGCCTCGATCAGCCGCGGGTCCACCGATTGCAGGCCCAGCACGGTGTAGCGGATGGCGGGCGCGATGGCATAGGCCACCACCGCGATCATCGCAGTGAAGTCGCCGACACGGAACAGCATGACGATGGGCATCAGGTAGACAAAGCTGGGCAGGGTCTGCGCCGTGTCGATCACGGCGCGGGTCACCGTCCACAGCCTTTCGCGCATCGCCACGGCGATGCCGATGGGCACGCCGATGGCCATGGCGATCAGGGTGGAAATGCCGCACAGATAGACCGTGATCATCGCCTTTTCCCATTGCCCGGTCGCGGCGATCAGAAAGGACAGGCCGGATGTCAGCAGCGCCAGCCGTCCCCCGCCCAACCGCCAGCCCGCCACCCCCAGCAGCAGAACCACCGCCAGCCATGGCAGGCCCAGCATGAACCGCTTCACCGGCACCAGCAGCCAGACAAGGAAGAAGGTCTTCACCGCCTCCAGCGTGTCGAAAAAGGTGATGTTGATCCACTGGACGGCCGCCGCCCAGAACGGGCTGGTCGAAAGCCGGGCCGCGTCAGGATAGGTCTGCACCGCCGGAATCAGCAGACCGATGATGAAGGTTGTCACGACCAGCACAGCAGCGGCAGTCACATAGGGATGCCGCCGGATCAAGGGCCCCTTCCGCCCCGGAACGGCACCGCGATGCGCCACGGCCTGACTCAACCGGTCCAGCGCAATGGCCAATGCCACAATCGCCAGCCCCGCCTCCAGCCCCGCGCCGAAATCCAGCCGGCGCAGGGCGTTGAGCACATCAAACCCAAGCCCCCCCGCGCCGATCATCGAGGCGATGATCACCATGTTCAGCGACAGCATGATCACCTGATTGACCCCCACCATCAGCGCCTCGCGCGCCGAGGGGATCAGTACCCGCCACAGCGTCTGGCGCTTGGTGCAGCCCACCATCCGGGCCAGATCATGCGCTTCCTCGGGCACCCGCGACAGAGCCAGCGTGGTGATCCGCGTCATTGGCGGGGTGGCATAGATCAGCGTGGCGATCACCGCCGCCGTGGGGCCAAAACCGAACAAAATCAGGATCGGCACCAGATAGGCGAAGACCGGCATGGTCTGCATCAGATCGAGCAGCGGTCGCAAGGCGCGTTCAAACCACGGATGCCGCCACGCCAGAGTGCCGAACAGCAGCCCACCGGCCACGCCCAGCGGCACCGCCACCAGGATCGAGGCGAGCGTCACCATCGCACTGCGCCACTGGCCAAACACCGCGATAAACGCAAAGCACGCTGCCATCAGCAGGGCCAGGCGCAAGCCCCCCGCCCAATGCCCCAGCGCCGCCATCATGCCGATGACGGCCACCCACGAGATGGGCGGTACATGCTGGACCATCACCCCGCCGGTCTGCTCCTGCACCCCGTTGGCCAGCAGCCCAAGCGCCAGCTGATAGGGTTTGTCCACCAAGGCGGCGACGGCGCGGGTGACATCGGAAAACGCCACCGGACCAAGGCTGGCATCTTTCACCAGCCAGGTTATCGCGGCTCCGATCCAACGCGCGGCAGGGATCTGCCACGTCGTCGGATAGTCAAACGCCATCGGCAGCAGTGTCTGCCCCCACAGCCAAAGCGCCAGTGCCAGCGCCAAGGCCATACCCCAGATCAGCCGCCCATCCCCCGGGCGCATGGCGGGAAAGGGCAGGGCGGTCATGCCTCACCCCCCAGCAGCAGACGGATCACATCGTCGCGCGCGACAGTGCCGATGGCGCCACCATCTTCGGTTACACCGACATGAGCCGCACCTGACAGGAACGACGGCCCGGCCTCTGCCACCGTGGCACGGGCTGGCAGGCAAGGCATCCCCTCTGGCACTGGGCCGGGGGTCACCAGTGACGCCAGCCGCACGACTTTTGCCTTTGGCACCGCGCGGGTGAATTCGCGCACGTAGTCGGTGGCCGGGTTCAGAACCAGATCTTGGGGCGTGCCAACTTGCACCACCGCACCATCCTTCATGATGGCGATGCGGTCGGCGAGCCGGATCGCCTCGTCAAAATCATGCGTGATGAACACAATCGTCTTGTGCAGCCGCGACTGCAGCCGCATGAACTCGCCCTGCAGCTCCCGCCGGATCAGCGGGTCCAGTGCCGAAAACGGCTCGTCCAGAAACCACAGCTCCGGTTCTGCCGCCAGCGACCGCGCAATGCCGACGCGCTGTTGCTGCCCGCCGGACAACTGGCGGGGATAGGCGTGTTCGCGCCCCGACAGGCCGACCAGCGTGATCATCTCCTCCGCCCGGGCCTCGCGTGCGGGGCGGGGCATGCCCTGGACCTCCAGCGGAAAGGCCACGTTGTCCAGCACCGTCATATGCGGAAGCAGCGCAAAATGCTGGAACACCATGCCCATCCGGTGTCGGCGGATCTGCGTCATCTCGGCATCCGAGGCGGTCAGCAGGTTCTGGCCGTTGAACAGGATTTCGCCCGCCGTGGGTTCGATCAGCCGCGAAAGGCAGCGCACCAGTGTCGATTTGCCAGACCCGGACAGGCCCATGATCACAAAAATCTCGCCCCGCCGCACCGTCAGATCGACCGCGCGCACAGCGGGCACCAGCCCGAGTGCGGCCAGCCGGCCAGCGTCCTGGCCCGCCGCGGCAAGGTGCTCGGCGGCGCGCGCCCCGAACACCTTCCAGACATTGCGGCAGATCAGGGTATCGGGTCCGGGCGTCATGGCGCTTGATTACTGGGCGACCCACCCGCTCCATGTCGGCTCATTGGCGGCAATCCACTCGGCGACCACAGCCTCGACCGTTTTGCCGTTCAGATCGACCTCGGTGATCATCGCGCCCATCTGGTCATTATCGATGCTAAAGGCGGAAATCGCCTTGTGCGCGCCGGGCCATTTGTCTTTGACGCCGGACCACCCGACTTTCCAGATATCGCCAAATGGCTTGCCGCAATCATAAGCGGCATCAGGGTTTCCGCCCCAGGCGGGATCGGTGTAGCAGGCGGCGTCATAGGTCGGAAATTCTACCCATTCGCCTTCATACTTGGCCGGGGCCCAGTGCGGCGCATAAATCCACAACAACACTGGGGCCTGGCGCTGATAGGCCGACTCCAGTTCGGCAAACAGCGCGGCATCTGTGCCCGCGTGGATCACCTCGAACGGCAGCTCCAGCGCCTCGATCCGCTCTTCGTCAAAGCCGCCCCAGGTGACCGGGCCACCCAGATACCGCCCGTTCGGCGCGGTTTCCGGGGTTGAAAACGCCTCGGCGCAGGCGGGGTCTTTCAGCGCTTCCCAGTTCGGCAGGCCAGGGCAGGCCTCTTTCATATAGATCGGATACCACCATTCCTCTTTCGCCTGCATGCCGGTGGGACCCAGTACCTCGACCCCGCCAGTCGCTACGGCGGCATCCATCGCCTCGCGCCCTGTGGTTTCCCAGATCTCCATCGCAACATGCAGATCACCGGTTTCCAGCCCGGCAAACTGGGCCAGATAATCGGCCTGCACATATTCGACATTGTAGCCGCCCTTGCGCAGAACTTCGCCCATCAGCTGGGTGGTGATCAGCTGGCCGGTCCAGTCGTGCAGGGTCAGTTTGATCGGGTCGGTTGAATCCTGTGCCAAGGCGGTGGTGGCGCAGAGCATGGCGGCAAGGCTGAGGGTCAGGCGCATCGGTCACTCCCTGTTGTGGAACGGGGCCGCATGGGCGGCCTGTGGGTGGGTTCCGGGCGCTTGGGGCGTGAAAGCAGGCCTGCGCCTTCTGATAAGGTGATTAGCGCGCGTCACGCAGGCAGCTGTCAACGAAAAATTGGGAAATCTGTGGGTATCGTGACCGCATGTTTGTAAACTGGTGGCAAAGCGGGCAGGATATTCGGTATATCCACACGCCAACCACAGGACGCCGCCCCATGCTGACACCACGACACAGCGCGATTCTCAAGCTGTTGGAAGGTCAAGGGCCACAGTCTGTCACCGTGCTTGCCGATCTGTTGGAGGTGTCGGGCGAAACCTTGCGCCGCGACGTGCGGGCGCTGGCCGATGCCGGGGCGGTGGTGCGGGTGCATGGCGCGGTCGGGCTGGCGGGTCAGATGGGCGAAGCGCCGTTTCACCGCCGCATGCGTGAAAATGCTGGGGCAAAGCAGGCCATCGCCCGCGCCATGGCCTTGCAGATCGCCGATGGCGACTCGCTGATGCTGGACACCGGCACCACGACCAGTTTTCTTGCGCGCGAATTGTCTGGCCACCGGCGGCTGACCGTGGTGACCAATTCGTCAGACATCGCCCGCACGTTGGCCACCAGTAACGGCAACCGGGTTTTCATGGCGGGGGGGGAATTGCGCGGCGATTCCGGCGCGGCGCTGGGGGCCTCGGCGCTGGCCTTCATCCGGGCCTTCGCGGTACAGCACGCCATCATCTCGGCCGGGGCGGTCGATGCAAGCGGGGTGATGGACTTTGACCTGCAAGAGGCGGAATTTGCCCGCGCCGTTCTGGCCTGTGGCACGCGGCGGGTGGTGGTGACCGATGCCAGCAAGTTCGGACGGTGCGGATTTATCCGGGTGACCGGTTTCGACGCGGTGGATGAAATCATCACCAATGTCGCTCCGCCTGACGATGTGGCAGCAGCCCTGTCGATGGCGGGCACGCGGGTGCTGCTAGCCGCGGCGCAGGACAACGGCCAGTGACGGGATGGTCCCGGTCTCGCCGGGCATCGAGACATAGGGGGCCGTGGCTTCTACCACTGCCACGCCTGCCATCGTGGTCAATATCGTAGAGAAGCCAGCATCCCAAAGCGAGGTTTTCACCGTCAGCACCATCGGCCCGCCTGCCCTTGTGATACGGATCAGTTCAGGCAAAGCCTCGGCCCCGACATGGCCGGTGGTAAAGACACCGGTGGAAATCACGGCTGCGAAGGCCCCATCGGCAAACGGTAACGGCTGGCCAAGGGCCAGCTGATGCAGACGCGCATAGCTTCCCTTGCTGCGCGCCACTGCCAGCATGCCTGCCGACAGATCCAACCCTTCAACAGGCGCAAAGCCAAGGATGCCCAGCCAATCGCCCAGCAGACCGGTGCCGCAGCCCGCATCCAGCACGGGCCCTGTCCCGCGCGGCGCATGGCGCGCCAGCAAAGCGCAGCCAATCGACGGGTGCCGATACCCCGCAGCCGCCATTTCAGCATCATAGCTGGCGGCCCAGGCATCATAGGCGGCGGCCACCTGCTCGGGGGCTTGCGCGTCATAGACTTTGCCGAGGTGGCCATCGTGGTGACCGATGCTCATGGTGGACACTCCTGTGTTCTGGCGGCTAGCTTGGTTCAAGGTGCTGGGCAAGGCAACGGGGGAACAGGCATGCAGGATGATATCGCCGGGTTGATCGCGGGCATTCCGGCCCTTGCCGGATGGAACGATCCGGCGCAGCGGCTGGGCGGCCTGACCAACCGGGTGTACCGGCTGGGTGATGCGATCCTGCGGGTGCCGGGCGAAGGCACCGCCGGCTACATCGATCGCGACGCCGAGGCTGTTGCGGCAGTGGCTGCAGCGCAGGCCGGGGTCAGTCCGGCCGTGCTGTACAACGACCCGGCCAGTGGCATCATGGTCACCCGATATGTCGCCGGAACAGTGACCATGACGCCGCACGCCTTCCGCAATCGCCCCGGTGCCCCTGCCCGTGCCGCACTGGCCTTGCGCCACCTGCATCAGTCGGGGCAGGTCTTCGCCACACGGTTCGATCTGTTCGCCATGATCGACGATTACCTAAGCTTGCTGTCGGACAAGGCTGTGGCGCTGCCGGATGGCTATCACGCCGTGCTAGAGGAGGCAGAGGCGGTGCGCGCAGCACTGGCCCGCAACCCTGCCCCGGTGGTGCCGTGCCATTGCGACCCCTTGTGCGAAAATTTTCTCGATACCGGTTCACGCATGTGGATCGTCGATTGGGAATATTCGGGCATGAATGATCCGATGTGGGATCTGGGCGATCTGTCGGTAGAGGCGGAATTCAACCAAGGTCAGGATGACGCCATGTTGGACGCCTATTTTGATGGCCCCGCCCCGGACCACGACCGCGCGCGGATGGTGATTCACAAGGCGATGTGTGATCTGCTTTGGACCCTGTGGGGTCTGATCCAAGTGGCCAACGCCAATCCGGCAGATGATTTTCATGCCTATGCCAACACGCGCTTTGCCCGCTGTCGCAGGCTGATGGCCTCTGCCGTCTTTGGCCACCATCTGGCGGTGCTGCAGGGCAAGTAACGGGCAGCCCCGCGGGGCTGCCCGATCTCTTAGCGCGGTTCGTTCATCAATCCGCGCACGATGGAATAGCAGGCAGCCAGCAGAACCAGCGTGAACGGAAGCCCGGTCGAGACCGCCATTGCCTGCAAGGCTGCCAGACCACCGCCCAGCAAGAGCGCAATCGCCACCAGCCCTTCAAACGTGGCCCAGAACACCCGCTGCACCACCGGCGCATTGGTCTTGCCCCCGGCGGCAATGGTGTCGATCACCAAAGACCCGGAGTCGGACGAGGTGACGAAGAACACCACCACAAGGACGATTCCGATCAGCGAACTGATCCCCGCCAGCGGCAACTGGCTCAACATCTCGAACAGCTGCAGTTCCAGTGCGGCTTCTTGCACGCCGGTAAAACCGTCGTTGACCACCTGCGAAATGGCGCTGCCGCCCATCGCCGTCATCCACAGGACCGAGAACAGACTTGGAACGATCAGCACCGCGATCAGAAACTCACGCACCGTCCGCCCACGCGAGACCCGGGCGATGAACATGCCGACAAAGGGTGACCAGCTGATCCACCACGCCCAGTAAAATGCGGTCCAGCCCGCGGCAAAGTTGGTGTCTTCGCGGCCAAAGGGGTTGGCCAGAGCCGGCAGATACTCACCATACGCAACCAGGTTGCTGAAAAAGCCCGTGAAGATACTGGCGGTCGGGCCAAGCGCCACGACAAAGATCAGCAGCGCAATGGCAAGGAACATGTTGACCTGTGACAGAACCTTGACCCCGCCTTCCAGCCCGCGAACGATCGAGATGATCGCCAGCAGGGTGATGAAGATGATCAGGATGATCAGACGGGAATCCGCCTGCCCAAAGCCGAACAGGTAGTCCAACCCCGCTGCTGCCTGCTGCGCACCGATGCCAAGCGAGGTGGCAAGCCCGAAGATCGTGGCGAAGATCGCCATGATATCAATGATATGCCCGGGCCAGCCCCAGATCCGCTCGCCAAAGATCGGGTAAAAGGTGGACCGCAGGGTCAACGGCAGCCCCTTGTTGTAGGAAAACAGCGCCAAAGCCAGCGCCACAACGGCATAAATCGCCCAAGGGTGCAGGCCCCAGTGAAAGATCGTAGCCGCCATGCCCAGACGCGCGGCCTCTGCCGGGTCGCCAGCTGCGCCCCCCAGCGGCGCCCAGTCGGTGCGCGCGCCGGTGTCATCCAGCGTCACGCCCCCCAGCGCTGCCGTGTAATGCGACAAAGGCTCTGACACGCCATAAAACATCAGGCCAATGCCCATGCCCGCGGCAAACAGCATCGAAAACCATCCGACATAGCCGTAATCGGGCGTGGCGTCCGGGCCACCAAGGCGGATTTTGCCAAGCGGCGAGACGATGAGGAACAGGCACAGCAGAACAAAGATGTTGCCCGCGATCAGGAAGAACCAGCCCATATTCCCGGTCAGCCAGTCACGCATGCCGGTGAACACCGGTTCTACCTGGTTCTGGAATGCCAGTGTCAGGATGGTGAAGGCCACGATGCCAAGCGCCGATATGCTGAACACCTTCTGGTGAAAATCGAACTGCAGCATGTAGCTTGGCGCCACATTGTCCTGCCCGATGGAATAGTCGGTGACGATGATCTCGGTCTCGCCCTCGGGTTCAGGGATTGCTTCGATGTCGCTAATGGGTTCGTCGTCGCGCTGTGGCGCGTTCGGGGTGTCGGTCATGATGTCCCTCTAATGGTTTCAGACCCGGCGCGGTTTACGCTGGTTTTACCCGTCAGCAGCTGACGGCGGGTCCTCCCGGATGGAGCGGCCTGCGACCACAGGCCAAGTTCGGACGCGCAGTTGTGTCAGCGTTCCTGCTGACAACGCGCCCATGCGAAGTTCGTGCCACCCAAAGGGCGGCGCACGGGCGGTTTTCGCTGATTTGGACAAAAAGTTCAACCGGTGGATGGAACAAGTGTGCACTGTCTGCCCTGTGCGGGCACCCAAACGGCGACCGTCAGCCCGTTTTCTGCCTACGCGTGATGACCGAAACATGGGGCTGATATTGACGTCAGCGAGGCACGCCTTTCTCAAAAGCGGAGCCGCGGGCCCTTCGCCACGCGGCTCTGTCTGTGATGTGATGTTATCGAGCGGAAACGGCCGTCGCTTCGGGGCCAGTCACAAAGCGGCCGAAATAACCCTGCGCGCGCAGGACCGCCGCGCCGAACAAAAGAAATGCGATCTGCACGCCGAGATGGCCCGACAATATCCAGACATAATCACCGGGGGCGGCATGGGCACCAAAGTGTTCGCCCATTCCATGCGTGACCCGCAGGGTCAGGATGCCCAGCGCCGTCATCAGCCGCACGATGATCGTGAGGGACGGGACACCTTCGGCATTGGTGCCACGCTGCGCCATCGACGCCAGTCCCAGAACGAAAGCGACGTTAAGTGTCATGGCGATGGCCAGAGGCAGTGTCGTCAGCTGGCTTTCGCCGTTTGTGGTGCGCAGCTTCTGGTAAGCTGGCGACTTGCGGAAACTGGCCATCTGGCCAAGGTTCCAGATCAGCAATGTGACATTCACGAAGGCCAGCCCCGCGATCGCGACCATGGCGACTGCCATCGTGGTCTGCAGCAGCGGATCACCTGTGGCCCAGGCGCGGGCAAGATCTTCGAGCACCGGCACCTGTTGCCCGGAATGCGGCACCTACATGTAAAGCCACAGAAAGAACGACACCGCCAAACCTCCGGCTCCGACCGAAGACAGAAAGTACTGGGGCACCCAGGTATCTGCGGGTCTGGCAGTTTTGGTTATGGTCGCGTCATTTCATCGGATCAGCACGGTAAACGCGCCCACAAGCCACGGGTGCGGGTGCGTCAGACGCGGATCTTGCGGAAAAACAGCGACTGCACGGTGTAGACAAGAACAGCCGCCCCAACGGCCCCCATCCCGGCCACCCCTAGCAGGACGATCACATCGACCGGTCCACCGATGTCGCGCAGGTGCGAGTTGGTCATGACCTGAACGAACAGCACTGCCGCGACCGCGCCGAAGGGCATGGAAAGCTGTGCCAGCAGGAATTTGCGCCACGCGATTGACCGGTCGCGGATCATGACGAAGAGATAGGCCAGGGTGACCACGATGGCCGCAAGGACCATCGCCCAGAACAGACCCCGCCCGAAGATCTCCTCGAACACAGCGATCAGGGTTTCGATTGTCAGCTCTTGCATGGTGCCCTCCTCAGGCCTTGCCGCGCAGCATGGCGTTATAGGTGGCCTTCAATGCCACCTCCTTCATCAGCCAGCTGATCCACAATTCTTCCAGCGGCGCGATGAGTCCGGGGAAGGACGGGACCAGATTGTTGTGATAGTCGAACTCGATCAGCATGGCGCGGCCAACACGCGTGATCATCGGGCAAGAGGTATAGCCGTCATAGACTGCCGTCCCCTCGCGCCCCTCGATGGCGGCTACAAGGTGATCTTCAACCACCGGGACCATCCACTTGACGCTGGCCGCCGTCTTGCCCTTGGGCACGCCCGCCACATCGCCCAAGGCAAAGACCTCGGGGTAGCGCAGGTGGCGCAGGGTTTTCATATCCACCTCGACCCAGCCCTGATCCGTCCACTTGTCGGTCCAGGACAGCCCAGACTGGCGGATCACTCCGGGCGCGCGTTGTGGCGGGATGGCGTGCAGATAGTCATAGGGCATTTCGACATCGGTCTTGGTTTCCACCTTGGTGGTGGGATCGACCTTGGTTTCCACAAAGGTGGCGCGCCGGGTGCCGGGGTCGATGGCTTTCAGAACACGTCCGTAAGCGCTGTTG
This sequence comes from Pseudotabrizicola sediminis, assembly GCF_004745575.1. Classification (GTDB taxonomy): domain Bacteria; phylum Pseudomonadota; class Alphaproteobacteria; order Rhodobacterales; family Rhodobacteraceae; genus Pseudotabrizicola; species Pseudotabrizicola sediminis. Next base: position 267,109 of record NZ_RPEM01000006.1, read on the forward strand.
AAGCCGCGGTCTTCGAACAGCATCCGCAGCTTTTCATGCACGATCGGCACGGAAAACAGCGCCTGCTGCGGGGCGGCATAGTGAATTTCATACTTGCCTGCGCCCACACCCCGGCTGGCAATGTCGTCGATCAGAAAAGTGTGCTTCAGGGGCGCACCGGCGCATTTCATTTCGGTGGCCGGGCGGGTGAACAGACCCACGCCACCCTCTTAGGTGAATTTCGACGCGGCCTCCCAGGTTTTCGCAGCATAGTGCGGCCCGGCATACAGCGCGCCAATGCCATTCTGATCCACCATATCCAGAGAGAAGCCCTCGATGGCATCATGATCCAGCACAAGGCCTGGGGCCACGACGAGGAAATCGTAAGGAATGCTCTGCCCGCCCGTTGTCGCCACTGTTTTGGCAATCGGGTCGATGGCGGCAGCGTGTTCGGCCACCAGCGTGATACCTTGGGGCAACCAATCGGTGGTGTTTGAAACGGTGTATCCGGCAGGCTTCAACCCGGCAGCCACCAAGCTGAGCCCCGGTTGGTACAAGTGTTCGGCGCGCGCGTCGACAAGGGTGATCTTTGCCCCGTCCAGCCGCATCACCAGATGGTTTACAAGCGCGGTACCAGCGGCCCCCGCTCCGATGATGGCGATCCGCGCTTAGGTTGCAAGACGTGCGGCTTTGGCTGGCACACCAAGTGCGGCGACTGCCACCCCTGCGGCGCCAAGCCCCAGAAGGGCGCGGCGGGACGTTGGAAGACAGGGCATGGTCATGGGCATCTCCTCCTCGATATCCTGCATTTTAGGCCAACGTTTTGCGGTCGATACTTGATCGGGATCAGCCGCATTCAAAAAGTGGAATGTTTTGTGGTCGCAGTGCGCGAGGCGTCCGGTGCGACCCCCGCCGCAAACCCCAGGCTTGGTTGCGCGCCAGCCGCTGTGCGCAAGCAAGCATCGGCGGTGCTGCCCGGGATTGTCAGAGATCGGACGCGACTCTGCCTGCGTTAGACATCTGTGGCGCAGTACACGCGATACAGGGTTTCCAGCAGCGCGCGGACTTCAGCACTGGCAAGGCTGTAATAGATCGTTTGTCCATCGCGGCGGGTAACCACAAGCCGCAACGCCCGCATCTTGCCAAGATGTTGTGACAGAGCGGCTGGGGTCAACTGGACGATCACGGCCAGATCGCCTGCCGACTTTTCACCGGCCAAGAGCGAACACAAGACCAGCAACCGTTTGGGGTTGGCCATGGCAGCCAGGGTTTCAGACACTTCTTCAGCCTTTGTTTCAAGGGCTTTCATATCTTCAAGGCTGATATCGGTTTTCATGATTGACATTTAAGCACTTTCGAAAGTAATAAGCAATATGGCTCGAAAACAAGGAACACGAAATGACAAACGTTGGACATGTTGATCGATTGCTGCGCCTCATTCTGGGTGCGGTTTTGCTGGCTGCGCCCTTCCTCCCTGTGTTCGCAGGACTGTTTGCTGCCTGGGGCGCGTGGAAATTTGCCGTGGCTGGCGTGGGCGTTGTGATGATTGGAACCGCCCTGTTCCGGTTCTGCCCTGCTTATACAGTGCTTGGCATCAATACCTGCCCGATTACAAAGAAATAAACCCTTCTTTCGGCGCCTGGGCGCTGAAGGTTCGATCTTCTCTGCCGACTGGTCCTGCGCAGCCAATTGCAGGGCACTTGGTCCCTTTCAAGCCGGAGCTTGCCGTTAGATGATCACTGAATTCACCCCCCTTGCCTCACTGTTTGGCGGCGTCCTGATCGGCTTTGGTGCCTTGATTTTGATGGTATTCAACGGGCGCATCGCGGGCATGACCGGCATGTTGAACGGTATGCTGGAACCACGAAATCCCGACAGCCCTTGGCGGCTGGCGTTTCTGGCGGGCGCGATTGTGGCCCCCTTGCTGGCCACTCTGCTTGGCGCTGAATTCGCCTTCGTCTCTCCGACCAATGGGGCGCTGCTGGCTTTGGGGGGCGTGATCGTGGGGATTGGCGTCACATACGGATCGGGCTGCACCTCGGGACATGGCGTGTGCGGTATGGCGCGCCTGTCACCCCGGTCGCTGGTGGCAACCCTGACCTTCATGGTCACGACCTTTGCCACCGTTACGCTGATCCGTCATGGTTTTGGAGGGTGATGCAGATGAACCGCATCTTCTCAGCCCTTGTCGCGGGCATGATCTTTGGACTTGGCATCGCCATCTCGGGGATGGGCAACCCGGCCAAGGTGCTGAATTTCTTTGACCCCCTCGGCACATGGGACGCAAGCCTTGCCTTTGTGATGGGTGGGGCATTGGTCACCACCGCGATTGGCTATCGCGTGATCTTTGGCCAGCGCAAAATACCGCTGTTCGACAAGAAATTCCACCTGCCGACGGCACGTGTGATTGATGCCAAGCTGATCGGCGGTTCTGCCTTGTTCGGCGTGGGCTGGGGCATTTCCGGTTTTTGCCCCGGGGGTGCCATTCCGGCCCTCGGCTTTGCGCCGTGGCCGACAGCGCTTTTCCTGATCTCTATGGGGGGGGGCATTCTGATTGCGCGCTGGCTGCAAGCCTTGCCCCGCCGCCAAACCATCTGACAGTCCGAAGGAAACATTCATGAAGACCTTTGCCCCGATTCCGCATGCTGTTGATCTTTCAATCAAACCTGAGGTTACGGCCTTCTTTGACGAACCGACCAACACAGTGACCTATGTCGTGCGCGATCCGGCCGGCACGGCCTGCGCCGTCATCGATTCTGTGATGGACATCGACTATGCCGCAGGACGCATCTCCTATACCTCGGCCGATGCAGTGATCGACTTCATCCGCGCGCAGGGCCTGACGCTGGAATGGCTGATCGAGACACATGTCCATGCCGACCACCTTTCGGGCGCGCCCTACATTCAGGGCAAGCTTGGTGGCAAGATCGGCATCGGTGAGAATATCACCATCGTTCAGGACACGTTTGGCAAGGTCTTCAATGAAGGCACCGAGTTTCAGCGCGACGGCTCGCAGTTTGACCGTCTGTTCAAGGATGGTGACACCTATCAGATCGGCGGTATGACGGTGTTTGTACTGCACACACCCGGTCACACCCCGGCCTGCATGACGCATGTGGCGGGCGATGCCGCCTTTGTCGGCGACACGTTGTTCATGCCAGATGGCGGATCGGCCCGTGCCGATTTCCCCGGCGGGGACGCACGCACGCTGTACCGGTCGATACAGCGGGTGCTGTCGCTGCCCGCGGAAACGCGGCTGTTCATGTGCCATGATTATGGGCCCAACGGCCGTGAAATCCGTTGGGAAACGACTGTGGCCGAACAGATCGCGCACAATATTCACGTCAGGGATGGCATCACCGAAGATCAGTTCGTCGAGGTCCGTGAAGCCCGTGACGCCAGCCTTGCCATGCCGAAACTGATTATCCCATCGCTGCAGGTCAACATGCGCGCGGGCGATCTGCCGCCCCCGGATGCAAGCGGGAAGCGCTTTCTGAAAGTGCCGATCAACGGGCTGTAGGCTTTCGGAACGGCAACGCCGCACCCTGTATTCGCCGCGCGACAAAAAAGGCCAAGCCGTTGAAACGTTTATCTTCCCTGTTTCCGATCCTCGGGTGGGCACCTGCCTATACGAAAGCCGACGCGCAAAGCGATCTGGTCGCGGCGGTGATCGTGACCATCATGCTGGTGCCGCAAAGCCTTGCCTATGCCATGCTGGCCGGCCTGCCGCCGCAGGTGGGGCTTTATGCCTCGATCTTGCCCCTGATCGCCTATGCGATCTTTGGCACCAGCCGGGCGCTCGCGGTCGGGCCGGTGGCCGTGGTGTCCTTGATGACAGCGGCGGCGGTGGGGCAAGTGGCGGCCCCCGGCAGCGCGGAGTATCTGACGGCAGCCATCACGCTGGCCTTCCTGTCCGGGATTGTCCTGGTGGCAATGTCGGTGCTGCGCCTGGGGTTCTTAGCCAATTTCCTGTCGCATCCGGTGATTTCGGGTTTCATCACCGCATCGGGACTCCTGATTGCGATCAGCCAGCTGCAGCACATTCTGGGGATCAGGGTGGAAGGTGACAGCCTCTTGCGCATTCTGGGTGGGATCTACGCGAAGCTTGATGGGCTGAACCCATTTACCCTTGCCATCGGCATGACTGCGACTGCATTCCTGTTCTGGACACGCAAGCAGTTGAAGCCACTTTTGCTGGCGCGCGGCCTGCCTGCGCGTGCGGCAGATCTGATCGCCAAGTCCGGCCCGGTTGCCGCCATCGTCCTGTCCATCCTTGCGGTTGTCGGCTTTGGGCTGGTGGACAAGGGTGTAAGAATCGTTGGCGACATCCCCGGCCACCTGCCGCCCTTTGCGGTGCCGTCGTTTGATCTGGGCCTGTGGCAGGAACTGTTGCTGCCTGCGGTGCTGATCAGCCTTGTCGGTTTTGTGGAATCTGTATCGGTCGCGCAAACCCTGGCCGCGAAACGGCGGCAACGCATCGTGCCCAATCAGGAACTGACCGCCCTTGGTGCGTCCAACATCGCCTCGGCCTTGTCGGGCGGCTATCCGGTGACGGGTGGGTTTGCCCGGTCCGTGGTGAATTTCGACGCGGGTGCCGAAACTCCGCTGGCGGGTGCCTTTACCGCGGCAGGTATCTTGGCCGCGACCGTTTTCCTGACCCCCCTGTTCCAGTTCCTGCCACAAGCCGTGCTGGCCGCCACGATCATTGTGGCCGTCCTGTCGCTGGTGGATATCGCCGCAATCCGGCGCACCTGGGCCTATTCCAAGGCCGATTTCGCCGCGATGGCGGTGACCATCCTGACGGTGCTGCTGGTGGGGGTCGAAGCGGGGATTACGGCCGGCGTGTCGCTGTCGCTGGCGCTGTTTCTGTGGCGCACGTCGCGCCCCCACATCGCCATTGTTGGCCAGGTGCCGGGAACAGAGCATTTTCGCAACATTGACCGCCATGATGTCATCACCGATCCGCGCATCCTGTCGATCCGGGTCGATGAAAGCCTGTACTTTGCCAATGCCCGCGCCCTTGAAGACGCGATCTATGACCACATTGCCGATCAGCCACTGCTGAGGAACGTGGTTCTGATGTGCCCGGCTGTGAATGCTATCGACGCAAGCGCGCTGGAGAGCCTTGAAGCCATCGCCCATCGACTTGGCTCTGCCGGGATCGGCTTTCATCTGTCAGAGGTGAAAGGTCCGGTGACGGACGCGCTGATGCGGTCCGATTTCATGGACCACTTCAAGGGGCGGATCTTCCTGTCGCAATACGAAGCATTCACGACACTGACCGCCGCGGCACCGAATGGGACCATGACGCCGACCGGTTCCGGGATGCGCGTAGAGACCGCGTAGAGGGACAAGGGGTTAGCCGCTGGATGCCCGGTCGGGCGACGCGCGCAAAGTAGTCTGCTATGACAAACAACGTTGCCGCCACCGCGAGGCAATCACTGCAACCGTCGCCTCTGCGCTGTCGACCTTCCCCGACTGTCATCTTCTGGCTCGGACGATCAATGAGTCTCGACCTCTGGCCGATCATCGCTTAGGATTCGAGCCGATCGCCCGGATACGGCGGCAGAATTTCAAGGAAAGACCACCAAGGAGGTAGGCATGAAAATCATATCCTTCAACGCTCTGGCAGGGGCCGCGCTTGCGGTCGGGCTGATGGCACAAGGCGCGGTGGCGCAGGACATGCAGTTCTTCCGCATCGGCACCGGCGGTACGGCAGGCACGTACTATCCCATCGGCGGCCTGATCGCGAACGCCATCTCGAACCCGCCCGGATCGCGCGCCTGCGATGAGGGCGGATCCTGCGGTGTGCCGGGCCTGATCGCTACGGCAGTCGCCTCCAACGGGTCGGTCGGCAACGTGAATTCGATCAATGGTGGCACGCTCGAGGCCGGGTTCAGCCAGTCTGACGTTGCATATTGGGCACAAACCGGCACTGGTCTGTTTGAAGGCCAGCCTGCCGTGGAAAAGCTGCGGCTGATCGCCAACCTGTATCCTGAAAGCATCCATTTGGTGGCCAGCGCCGGGTCCGGCATCACCTCGGTCGCCGATCTGCGCGGCAAGCGCGTGTCGCTGGACGAACCGGGGTCGGGCACGCTTGTTGACGCCAAGATCATCCTTGAGGCCTTTGGCCTGACCGAGGCCGACATCACCCCGGAATATCTGAAGCCCGATCAGGCATCAGACCGGATGCGCGATGGCGCGATGGATGCGTTCTTCTTTGTCGGCGGCTACCCCGCTGGCGCGATTGCAGAACTTTCCAGCCAGCATGATGTGGTGATCGTGCCGATCACCGGGCCGGAAATCGACGCGCTGCGCGCCGAATACAGCTTCTTTGCCAACGACACTTTCCCGGCAGGCACCTACAATGGGCAGGATGCCGAAGTGGCCACCATTTCGGTGGGCGCGCAGATGGTGACCTCGGCCGATCTGTCCGAAGATCTGGTCTACGGCATCACCAAATCGCTGTTCAACGAGACGACGCAGCGTCTGTTTGCCAACGGTCATGCCAAGGGCAAGTTCATCACGCTGGAAAATGCGGTTGAGGGGGCGGGCATCCCGTTCCATCCGGGTGCGGAGAAGTTCTACAAGGAAGTCGGCGCGATCGAGTGATCGGGCTTTTCTGACCTGAAGACGGGGACGCGGCCAGCAGTGGCCGCGTCCTCTCTATGAAAGACAGATTGCAAGGACCGTCTGATGAGCAACGACACGCGCGCCCTGACCGAGGCGGAACTGCGGGCAATCGAAGAAGAATTTGATCCCGAGGCGCGGTTCAGAACCATCACGCGACCCGTGGCGCTGTTGTCCGGGGTCATTCTGTTCGCGCTGGCGGTATATCATTATTACACTGCCGGTTTCGGCATCCCGCGCGCGACCACGCATCGCGGCGTGCATATGGGTGTGTCGCTGTTTCTGATTTACCTGAGCTTCTCCGCGTTCTCGTCGGGGCGCACAAAGACCACAGGCTTTGTCATTCTGGGTCTGCCGGTGCTGGACTGGCTGTTTGCCTTTGCGGCGCTGATCAGCGCCCTTTATGTGCCGTGGATCTACGTTCAGTTGGCCTTCCGCATCGGTAACCCGTTGCCGATTGATGTGGCGATGGGCACCATCCTGCTGGTGACCTTGTTCGAGGCTGTGCGCCGGTCGATGGGCTGGCCGCTGCCGGTGATAGCGCTTCTGTTCATCGGCTACGCCTATTTCGGCCGGTCAATGCCGGGCATTTTCGTGCATCCGGGAGCGGATTGGTCGGGCATCGTCAACCACCTCTATCTGTCCTCCCAAGGGGTTTACGGCACCGCGCTGGGCGTGATTGCCACCTATGTGTTCCATTTCGTGCTGTTCGGCGTGATGGCGCAGAAAATCGGCCTTGGTCAGCTGTTCATCAATCTGGCCACCGCGCTGACCGGGCGTTATGCAGGGGGGCCTGCCAAGGTTTCCGTAGTTTCCTCCGCCCTGCTCGGCTCTATCTCTGGGTCGTCCATCGCCAACACGGTCACCACCGGTGCGCTGACCATCCCCACCATGATCAAGATCGGCTTCAAACGCCATTTCGCGGCGGCGGTCGAGGCGGCGTCGTCCACCGGTGGGCAGATCACGCCGCCGGTCATGGGGGCGGTGGCTTTCCTCATGGTGGAATACCTTGGCATCCCGCTGCGCACGATCCTGATCGCGGCCATCGTGCCAGCCTTCATGCATTTCTTCGGCGTTTTGGTGCAGGTGCACCTTGAGGCAAAGCGGCTGGGCATCCGCGGTCTGACCAAGGAAGAACTGCCCAACGCGGCAAAGGTGCTGCGCGAAGGCTGGCTGGCCATACTGCCGCTGATCCTGCTGGTCTGGATGCTGATGTCGGGCCGCACCCCGTTTCTTGCGGCGTTCTGGGCCATCACCGCCTGTATCGCGGTCTATGCGATACAGCGGGTTATGGCATCGGGTGTGACCGAGGGCGCAAAGGAGTTCGTCACCGGTATTTTTGAGGGCTTTGTCTCCGGGGCCAAAAGCTCACTCTCCGTCACTGCCGCTGCGGCCTTGGTGGGGGTGGTCATCGGGGTTGTCACGCTGACCGGCATCGGTTTCAAGATCGCCTTCATGCTGACCAGTCTGGCGCAGGGCTGGGCGGTCAGCACGCATGCCTTCCTCGGCTTCCTGCCGTTCGAGCTGTTCGGCATCGAAACGCTGGCGCTTCTGTTCACCCTGATGATGACCGCCGTGGTCTGCATCCTGATGGGATGTGGCATCCCGACAACGGCCAATTACATCATCATGGTCGCCGTCGCTGCCCCTGTGCTGGCCATGATGAATGTCGAACCGTTGGTCGCGCATTTCTTCGTGTTCTACTATGGGGTGCTGGCCGATGTGACCCCGCCGGTGGCACTGGCCGCCTATGCCGCCTCTGGCATCGCCGGGGCCAACGCGTTCAAGGCGGGCAACACCGCCTTCCGCCTGTCGATGGGCAAGGCGCTGGTGCCGTTCATGTTCGTCTTCTCACCTTCGCTTCTGCTGGTGACCGAGGGCTTTACATGGAGCGCCTTTGCGCTGGCTTTTACCGGCGCGGTGCTGGGCATTCTGGCGCTGTCCGCCGCGATCACCAACTGGCTGATGGCCCCGCTATGGAAGATCGAGCGGGTGCTGCTGCCCATCGCGGCCCTGCTGATGATCGCGCCGGAGTTTGTGTCAACCGCGCTGGGCGCGGCCATTCTGGGCGTGGTTGCCTTGCGTCAGTGGCTGGGCTTGCGGGCCGGGCCGCCAGTCAAGGCCCTTTAAAGGGCCCTGATCCGGTCGCGGAACCGGGCGGCCCCCTCAACAATGTGGTCCAGCACCACCTCGACCGCCCAGTGCTTGTCGGCGATGTCATAGGGGATCGTGCGGCTGTGAACGCAGTCGAACGTGCCGATGCGGCGGTGATAATGCTTGGCCAGCTTGGGATAGCCCATGCCTTCCGACATGGCCGACAGCACCAGAAACGTGTCCATCTCTGCCGCCAGATCCGGGTGGTCGCGGCCATGATCCATCAGCCAGCGGTACAGATCGGGGTGAAAGTTGTTCATCACCCCCGAAAACCCATGCCCGCCCGCCAGAATCGCCGGCCAGGCAATCGCCGCATTGGCATTGTTGATCGCCAGCGGCGAGCCTGCCACCAGCGTCAGCCGCCGCTTCACATCGTCCAGATCGCAGGTCACGTCCTTGAGGAAGGCAAAGCGCCCGCTTTGGGCACACCAGCTGACCTCGTCATTGGTCAGCAAGCGGCGATAGGGGGCGGGGCATTCGTAAAGGCCAAGCGCCATGTCGGATGGCAGGGCAGTCAGCAGATCATCAATCCGCGCGCGGAACACGTCGCTGCCCTCATCCGCTGCCGCCAGCCGGTTGGTCACCAGAACCACCGCATCCACCCCGGTCTCGGCAATGGTGCGCAGCTCCACCTTCTGATCGTCCATCGCTGCCGAGATATGCCCCGAGGCCACCACCGGCACGCGTCCTGCCACATGCTTCACCGCGAACCGCGCCAGATCGCGGCGTTCGTCCAGCGTCAGGAACAGCATTTCTGACGACTGGCACACTGCAAACAACCCGTGCGAGCCGTTGTCGATGTACCAGTCAATCAGCCGGGCATAGCCATCCCAGTCGATGGTGTTGTCCGGCTTGAACGGCGTAATCACGACCGGGAAAATACCTTGCATCGCATGCGACATTCGGGAGCGTCCTTGAGTTTTCGGAAAATGAAAGGGGTTAGCCAGCATAGCCAAAGGCACGCGGCAGCATCAGGATGATATCGGGTACCAGGATCATGACCAGCAGCGCCGCCACCAGCACAGCCAGAAACGGCCAGACCTCCTGGATGATTTCTGCCAGCGGAATCCGGGTGACGGCGTTAATGACGAACAGCAGGATGCCATAGGGCGGCGTGATCAGCCCGATCATGCAGTTCACAATGGCAATCACCCCGAAGTGGACCAGATCGATGCCAAGCTCGCGGCAGCTGGGGATGAACAGCGGAATGATGACCAGAATGATGGTCGAGGCATCCAGAAAGCAGCCGAGCAGCAGCAGCAGCAAATTGATACACAGCAGGAACACCAGCGGGTGAATATCCAGACCCACAAGCGCCTGCGCGACCACACCGGGAATATTCTCTGACGCCACAATGTAGTTCAGGATCAGCGCCCCGCCGATCACCAGCCCCACCGCCGCAGATGACCGCGCAGAGTTGACCAGAATCTCGTAGAACGTTTTCAGCGACAGCGACCTGTAGAACACCGCCGCAAGGATCAGCGCGTAAAACGCCGCCACTGCAGCAGCTTCGGTCGGCGTGGTGACACCGCCATAGATACCGTAGAGCAGAATGGCGGGCATCAGCAGCGCCGGGCCTGCGTTCAACGTGATACGCGGGAGATCGCGCAGCGGAACCGGATCGTCCTTGGCAAAGCCGCGCCGGTGCGAGATCCAGGCGTTCATCGCCATGAGAACCCCACCCATAAACAGTCCCGGGACGATGCCCCCCAGAAACAGAAACCCGATAGAGGTGTTCGAGACCAGCGCATACAGTACCATCGGGATGGATGGCGGAATGATCGGGCCGATGGTGGCCGAAGCGGCCGTGATCGCCGCCGCATAGCCGCGCGTGTAGTGACCAGACTTCACCATCATGTCGATGATCAGCTTGCCGATGCCGGCAGCATCCGCCACCGCAGACCCCGACATACCGGAAAATACCAACGACGCCATCACATTCACATGCCCCAGCCCGCCCCGGAACCGCCCGACGATGGCAATACAGAACTGCAGCAAACGGTCCGATACCGTCCCGGCATTCATGATATTGGCGGCTACTATAAACAGCGGCACCGCAAGCAGGATAAAGCTCTGGTACAGCCCGTCCATCAGCACTTTGCCGCTGATGCCGATGCTTTGCCCTGCCGCCACCAGATAGGCCATCGAGGCCACCAGAATGGCATAGGCGATCGGTGTGCCCATTGCCGCAAGACCCATCAGGGTGACAAGGCAGAGAAGAAATTCAAAACTCATGGTTTGGTCCGCTCCTCACCCGGCAGCACAGGCTCTTCGACGCCATGGCGGAACGCCTGCCAGACCAGCCAGAAATAGCGGGCGGCAACGGCCAGCAGAAACACGATGTAGATTACATAGATGTCCCGCATCCGGATCCAGTCGCCGAACAGTTCGCCCAGCGTGGCAGTTCGTTTCAGCCGCAGAATCATGAAGCGGTCCCAGGTCGGCCACACCGAGGCCAGCAAGGCGATGGCGATGGCAAGCCCGGTGATGATGGCAAAAGCGCGTCGCACTGGCGGCCGCACGGCCAGATACAGAATGTCAAAAGTAACATGGTCATGCTGCCGCACGATAAAGGCATTGCCCCAGAAGATCAGCCAGACCCAGACCGCCAGACAGAATTCCAGTGTCCAGCCATAATTCACTGGCTGCAACCAAGGCATATTGACCGCCACCCAGTCGATCCGCGCCGTGTAGCGCACCACGACCTGCAGGATAAAGGTGCCGAACATCGCCGCCATCAGCGCGGCAGCAAACCCCTCGGCCGAGGTGCGCAGCAGGGATTGAAGTCGGGCCACGGAACGCCTCCCGCATATGACAGGCAAGGGATGGAGCAGAGGAAAGACGGGATCGGGGGGGGGCGCAGGCGGCCCCCCGACCGACGTCTCACGTCAGATCAGTTGCCAAGGGCGTTGATCTGTTCCAGCACGCCTTCGGGCCAGGATTGCGCGAATTCGGACCCGACATATTGCGCCTGCACATGAGTGCGGAATGCTTCCAGATCCGGCTCGTACACTTCAAGCCCCTGTTCTTTCAGGAAGGTGACCAGCTCTTCTTCCTTGACCAGTTGACCTTCGCGGCCAGACGCAGCGGCGTCATCTGCCGCCTTTTGCAGGGCCGTCTGTTGGTCCGCCGTCATGGTGTCCCAAACCGACTTAGAGAAGGCGATGTAGTTCAGGTCTACCAGATGCGCGGTCAGGCTGACCTGCTTGGTCACTTCGTAGAACTTGGCGTCCACAACCGTTGGCAGCGGGTTGTCCTGACCGTCAACCGATCCGGTCTGCAGCGCAGTATAGATTTCGGTAAAGGCCATCGGTGTCGGGTTGGCACCAATGGCGCGCCCCAGGAACTGCCAGGCATCAGATCCCGGCATCCGCAGATTCACACCTGCCAGATCGGCCGGTGTCATTACCTCTTTTTCCGAACGTGGGAAACGCAGGTTCACATGGCGCTTGCCCAGATACATCACCGACAGCAGCTTCACGCCAAGCTCGTCCTCAACCTTTTGCTTGAACGGGGTCATCAGGGCGTCGTTGAAGACAGCGACCTGATGTTCGGCGCTTTGATGCACGTAGCCCGTTGCAAAGATCGAAAACTCGGGGAAGAAATTTGCCAGTTCCTGAGCAGATGCGATCGACATCTCCAGATCGCCCGAAGAAATTGCTTCCAGCTCGGACCCTTGGGCCACCAGCGACGCGTTGTAATGCGGCTGATAGGTCGCAAATTCGCTTATCGCCGGGCCAAAGACGGTGGCAAGCGCGACCGACCGCTGGTCCGTCTCAGAGGCCGGGGTCGACATGCGGATGACCGGCTTGTCTTGGGCCAATGCAGAAAATGGCGAAAGACTCGCGGCGAAAAGTGCCAAAGCCCCGGCGGACGCCAGAAAAGCCCGGCGTGTCAGATGGTGTGTCATGCTGTTTACTCCTCCCAGAATATGTCGGTGTCTGCACTATGTTCCGCCTGGCCTTGATGCACCCGGCTTTCCTCCACCCGGTCCGCTGCCAGAAACATTGCGCTTACCTTTCGTCAACTAACATGTTAGTATCATGTTAGCAATAGATCAGTGGGCAAACGATGTCTGAACCGATGGTCACACAGAATTTGGCGAGGCGGGTTTCGCCCGGTGCCGGGGCGGAGCCGTCCTTGCGGCAGATTGCCTATGACCGGATCGAAGAGCTTCTGAACTGGGGCAAGGTCCGGCCGGGCCAGATCATCTCGCAGCGCGAGCTGATGGAAATGGCCGATGTCAGCTTAGGGTCGGTGCGCGAAGCCATCCCGAGGTTCGAGGCCGAGGGGCTGTTGCTGACCCTTCCGCAGCGAGGCTTGATGGTGCCAAGTCTGGATGTGACCTTTATCCGAGAGGCCTATCAGATGCGGCGAATGATCGAACTGGGCGCTGTGCCGGCCATTCTGGCCCGGCTGGACCGCAGCCTTGTCACCGAATGGATTGACTGGCACCGCGCAGCGCAGGTACGGCTGGGGCAGGATGACGGGAACGATCTGGAAGACTTTCTGCGCGACTTTCAGCTATACGACTGGGACATGCACGCACAGATGGTCAGCGTGATGGAAAACCGCCTGATGTCGAATGTTTATCGGGTGACGGCCATCAAGATCCGCATGGCCGCCCAGTCGCGGGTGCGGGTGACCCGCCAGAATGCAACCCGGGTGATCAAAGAGCATCTGGCATTCCTGACGCCGATGCTGGCGGGCGAGGCCGATGCCGCAACCCGTGCCCTGTCATTTCATATTGATCAGTCCCTGACCCTCGCCTTGGGCGGCATGGTTCAGGGCTAGGGGCAGGTCAGGAGGGTATTGCTCCCGGCCTGCCCCCACGCCACGGTCACACCCCCGCCGTAACGGCCGGATGCGACAATGCGGTCATGATGCCGCGCAGTTCGGCCAGCCCTTTCAGACGACCAATGGCCGGATAGCCCGGCTGTGCCTTGCGGGTGTGGTCATCCAGAATGTTTTGCCCATGGTCGGGGCGCATCGGGATCTGCCAGTCGGCCCTGCCTGCCGCCTTGCGGCGGGTCTGCTCGGCCAGCACCGCTGCGATCATGGCCACCATGTCGGTGTTGCCTTCCAGATGCGCGGCCTCATGGAAAGATCCGCCCAACTGCCGCTCCTCCAGCGTCACATTGCGCAGGTGCAGGAAGTGCACCCGGTCGCCCAGCCGCTTCATCATCCCCGGAAGGTCATTGTCGGCGCGCGCGCCCAATGATCCGGTGCACAGCGTGATTCCATTGGCGGGCAGGTTGACCGCGTCCATCACCGACTTGTAGTCGGCCTCAGTCGACATGACGCGGGGCAGGCCCAGCAGTGGGAACGGTGGGTCATCCGGGTGGCAGCACAGCCGCATTCCGATCTCTTGCGCCACCGGGCTGACTTCGGCCAGAAACTCAATCAGGTGACCCCGCAGCTTTTCGGCCGAGATGTTGTCGTAATGGGCCAGATGGGTCTTCACATCGTCCATCGACATCCGCTCTGCCGATCCGGGCAGGCCAAAGACCACGTTACCGCACAGCTCTTGCTTGCGGGCATCAGACATGTCGGCAAACCGGGCGCGGGCTGCTTCGGTTACAGCCGCGCTGTAATCCGCCTCTACACCTTTGCGCTGTAACAGGAACAAATCAAACGCCGCAAAGTCGACGGCATCGTAGCGCATGCACGTGGCACCATTGGCCAGCCGGTAGGACAGATCGGTGCGGGTCCAGTCCAGGATCGGCATGAAGTTGTAGCAGATCACTTCTATCCCCGCCGCGCGCAAGTTGCGCATCGACGTGATCCAGTTGACGATATGGGTTTTCCAGTCGCCGGTCTGCCGTTTGATATCTTCCGAGACCGGCAGGCTTTCCACCACCTCCCATTTCAACCCCGATGGTTCCCCGTCCTTCATCACCGCCAACTCGGCCTGACGTTGCGCAATGTCTGCCGGGGTCCAGACCCTGCCGGTCGGCACATGATGCAGGGCTGTCACAACCCCTTCCACGCCAGCTTGCAGCATGTCGTCAATGGACACCAGGTCCTTGGGGCCGAACCAACGCCAGGTCTGTCTCATCTTCATTCCTTCTCAACAGATATGCCGCGCTCAGGCGCTGGCGAAAGAGAGTTGCACCTTGACCGACTTGGCGCGGTCGCGGGCGGCGCAAAGGCGGTCAGTGCCTCGGTCACCGGAAAAGTGTCGGTGATCCTTGGCCGAGGGTCGATGGCGCCGGAGCCTATCTGCGCGACAGCGTCCAACGCTTGGGTATCAAAGCGCTGCGACCCCATGAACAGGATTTCCTTGCCCACTATCACGTTCAACGACATCGGTGTCGGCCCGGCCACACCCACCTGCACCATTGTGCCACACGGGCGCAGAGAGGTGACGGCATCACGGATCGCCGGGGCTGCGGCAGAGCATTCGAAGACCAGATAAACCATGCCCTTATCTGCATGTCAGACCGCCAGCCCATCGGGGCTTGTGGCTGTGTTGGTGGCGTGCTCGGCCCCCATCTGCCGGGCCACGGCAATGGCGGCGCTCTGAACATCGGTCACGATGATGTCGGCGGCCCCGCGCTGACGGGCAATCGCCACGCTGAGCAGCACTGTCTTGCCCGGCATTGGGCCGCTCAAAGCGGTGCCGCGATTGGCCGCATGCAGGCAAACGGCCAGCGACCCGGCACAGACTGCCGCACTGGGGTCGGTGCCGTCAGGCAGCACCGCGCACTGGCTTGGGCCAATCACCACTCTGTCGCGGAACATGCCCTGCTGATGCGGCAGATACATTGCCGAGCCTTTGAATGTCATCGCGCTGCAATGGATCGGCAGCCCTTGCTGACAAAAGTCACACAGTCCGCAGGGATGCGACGGGTTTATCGCCACCAGCTGGCCGACCGACAGCCCGGTCACGCCTTCGCCCGATGCATCAACCCGGCCCGCCTCGTGCACCAGAATGATAGGTTCGCCCATACGGATCGTCCCGATGCCGCCTTCCAGCCAGCAGTCCAGGTCCGACTCGCAGATGCCCTTAGGCAGCACCGCCACCCGCACTTCCGCCGGCGCGTTCATCGCCCGGGGCTCGAGGCGCAGATCATCCTGCCTGTGCAGACACACAACACGGATTTGCGAATGTTTGGTCATATTGGCCAAAGGGCATTCGATTTGTGTGTGTGGGAAGACGGGGTCTGGCGGCCCACCCACAGCCTTTGCTGGAAGCCACGGTCGGGATCGCGGAAGGTCGTGTATAGGTGCGGACTGTCACTATGCTCTTCCCCGGATGGTGGCTGGTCGGCATTGGTCGCAGTTAAAGGAAATACCCGGGCTGTTCGTGCCTTATCACCGGCAGATTGGTCAGAATGCCCAGCAGATGCCGCCGCACGCAGCTTTCGGCTTGGTTCGCCGGAGTGCAGCGGCTTAAACCGAATCGAAGACGCAATACGATCTGACATCTCAAATCTCCCTCATTCAGAAGTTAAGCCATACTACCATACCAGTCAAGGCAAGAGAATGCTGAGCCATTGCCCGAGCTGCCACCAGACGCTACCATACAAGTGGCGAAAGATCGTTCCGGGCGCGAACGTTCTGCCGAACAGAAATATTAAACGTCATGGATACAGTGATCAACAACGATCAGATAGATCCGCGTGGCTCTGTCGGGCGGCAGTTGGTTCAGATCCTTCGTGAGCGGATCATTGAAAACCGCATGAAACCCGGTGAGCGGGTATCCGAGGCAGAGCTGAGTGTTCAGTTCGGTGTCAGCCGACAGCCTGTTCGTGAAGCCTTCATCAAGCTGGCCGAAGAAGGGCTGGTACAGGTCCGTCCACAGCGTGGCACCTATGTCTGCAAGATTTCTCTGCGCGCGGTGGAAGATGCCCGCTTCATCCGCGAAGCGATTGAAGGCGATCTGATGCGGATCCTTGCGGTCGACCCAGACCGCGCTTTGCTGCGGGAACTGCGCCATCAGCTGGACGCACAGATCAACCTTTGCCAGGTCGGGTCAACCCAGCCGAAGCGGACTGAATTCCTGCGGCTTGACGATCTTTTCCACCGGACGCTGGCCGAGGCGGCGGGGCGTCAGCATCTGTGGCAGGTCATGGATGGCGTGAAATCGCAGATGGACAGGGTCCGATACCTGACAACACAGAATCTGGACATCAAACACCTTGTCGCCCAGCATGCGGCCGTGGTTGATGGGCTCGAAGCGAAAGATCCGGTTCGGGCCGAAGCCGCGATGCGGCGTCATCTGCGCACCATCCTGCAGGATCTGGTTGTGCATCAGGCCCGCACCCCCGAGGTTTTCGAAGGGTCTGACATTGACCTTAACGCCATGGCGCGTGTTGCGCTGGATCAACGCGAATAACGAAGGGGGCCGGACGATCAGAGTCCCTGTTCACCATCAGTCGCGCAGGGCGTCGATTGCTTCCTGTTTATCGGCACCCCCGAACTCTGCGATGGAGCTTTCACGCGCCGGGACCCTTGCCGCCACACACGGGCCCTGGTCGAAATCCTCCGACACCTGACCTACAAGCGCACCTCTGTTCAGCTGTCGCTGAAACGACGCCGTTTTGACGGCAGACCCCATCAGCATCTACTGCTGGCCCGGGGTCAGTGTGTCGATCTTGGGCTTGCTCATCGCGACGACCACCGGGCTGTAGGCGTGGCGTGACTGCGTGACATTGTCCTGCACCTTGAAGAATTTGGCAGACATTAACCCGCCCAGCGGATGTTCCTGTGCAGTGCCGGTACCATGGCGGAGCCAAAGATCTCGCGGCTACAAAAGGAAGAAAAGTCCTCACACGCCAGCCCGTTGCGTGTTTTTGAAGGCAAAGCTCTGATCGACGCTGGCAGTCTAAGCCAGCAAATCAATGCGGAATTGCTTCCGCTTTGGCAGGCCATGCCCGGAAATACGGACGTCCGTCCGACCATTGCCGATTCGCGTGACTCGGGTGCGCCCGAGCTTCTCATGGCTCTGGCCGTTGACGACCCTGACCACAGCACGCTGGATGCATCGCTTGCTTGCCCGCATGCTTTCTGACACGAGATCACAGTGCAAAGATCCTGGCCCGGCTTTTCGCAGGCAGGAGTCATCACCATGTGATGCGGACGCAGTCCGCAGACTGATCCGAAAGAGATCCCGTCGCGGATCTGCGTGATCACAGCCGCAGTCGGTACAGCCACCTGCCGCGACAACACTACCGTCACCAGGAGGAAAAAACTCTTTGCCTGGCAGATGTCACGTGGCCTTGGTACGGCGGCACAGCGCGACGGGGCAATGATGATGAAAGGCTTCTGCGTATCCGCAATCCGCTTACCTTCATCTGATTTCGGTCCTTTTGTAGCGAAGATGGCCTTTCCGAAAGCTCCGGATTCAATCCAGTCCAGTTTCCTGCGCAAGGGTCGGATGCGATAAACTACTGGAAGTTATGCCTGCGCCATGCAATCTGCTTGCAAGTTGAGCTGAAGGCCAACGCATTCTGAGGACGACGTGATGAGAGAACTGCAGCGGATTCTGCACGTGGATGATGCCGAAGACGTTCTGTTCATAGCGAACCTGGCGCTGAAGCAGATCGGTCAGTTCGAGCTTTTACAATGTGATTCCGGCAAACAAGCAATCACAGAGGCGGTAGCCTTTCGTCCAGAGCTGTTCCTTCTAGACTATATGATGCCCGAAATGGACGGCAAAGAAACGCTCAACGAGCTTCGCAAGCTGCCCGGCCTGAGTGATGTGCCGGTTGTCTTCATGACGGCGCGGGTCAGCGAAGAGTTTTCAAATGGTCTTCGCCAAGAGGGCGCTTTGGATGTCATCGCAAAGCCCTTCGATCCGATGAGTCTCGCCGATCAGCTCCGCAAACTCTGGCAGGCTCACAAGGGTTTGTATTAAAGCTTTTTTCTGACCTAGGACGTCGTCAGACCAGTTGTGTTCCGGTTGGCCGCATCTGCGACCAGTTCGGCACCTGCGCATGCGCCGCCTGTGTCTGTCAGACGGTCAAATTCTATGAAAAACGTCGATCCGACTCCGAGTTCGCTGACGTAGTCGATTGTGCCGTTGTGGCGTTCGACGATCTGCTTGGTAATGTTGAGTCCAAGGCCGGTGCCACCGACCTTGCGAATATCCGACGAATCGACCTGACTGAACCTGCCAAAAACGCGATCTTTGGCACCATTCGGAATGCCCACGCCTTCATCCTCGACCAAAATACGGATGCGGGTGCCAAGGTTTTCAACGCGCACCGTTACCGAACCGCCCTGACTGGAGAACTTGAGCGCGTTGGACAGCAGATTGTTCATCACCTGGATCATGCGGCTGCGATCTCCCATGAACCGGCACTCTTCAACGCAGGGGACGGTTACAACCTGGATGCCAACCTTGTTTGCATAGCCGATGGTGGATTCCACTGCCTCGGCCACCATATCGTCCGCGTCGATGGGTTTGAGATGGAACACGATCTCGCCTGCCTCGATCTTTTGCAGGTCAAGCAGGTCGTCAATCAGGCTGGCGAGCCGATGCCCATTTTTGGTTGCTATGCCGATCACGGGTTTGAGGTTTTCGGGCACCTCGCCGAGGACGCCATTGTTGAGAAGGTCCAGCCCTCCGATGATTGAGGTCAACGGGGTCCGCAACTCGTGGCTGACCGTGGAGAGGAACTGCGACTTGATCTCCAGGGCGGCTTTGGTCCGCTCGTTTTCCTCCTCGAGCAGCTTCATCTGGTGGAGCCGGTCCTGGTAGCCTCGATAAAATTTCGCCGAGATGTCGACAATGAAGTAGAGCACGAAGATGATCGTGAAGAACTCCAGCCAGACGGGGGAAGTGAGCGGAGGAAAGTAACGATACACGTCAAGAAGCGCGATGTAGAGAAACGCTCCCCCGTAAATCGAGAGACGCAAGAGCAGGATACTGACCATCTGACTGTTGTACATTGCGGCAAAGAGCGACGCAGAAAACAGAAAGAACAGCGGCGTGAAATGCCCGCCAGAGGTTTGCTGAACTGCAATGGTGATGCTGAAGACGCTGATCGCCACGGCGCTGAGAATGGTATTGAAGGCAATGCCTTTGAGGATCTGTCGGCCCACGACCGGGTCAAGTCCATCCCAAGCCTTGGACTTGCGGGCAAGCATCATGTCAAGCATTTCGGTGACGACGACCAGCGCGTAGGTTGAGAAGGTCCAGAGCGGGTCGAAATACAGCGCGGCCAGTACGGCCGCAGCAAAAAAGCTGGCCTGCCGCTGCCAGACCACTTGGTTGAGGAGGACCACGTAATCTTTGATCAGTTTCTCGCGGCCGTCCGAGTTGAACCGGTTCGCCCAGGCCGCCCTAACCGTGTGTAGGTCAATCATGGATGCCTCTGCCGCCATTCTAAACTCAAATGCTACCGTGCCAATGTGTCGAAATTCGGCCGGACGATGGGCAGGGTGCGGCTTTTCCTTGTGAAATGAAAGGCAAAGGCGAGGCTCTCCTCGCAGGTTTCGCTTTGCGCAACAATCCGCATTGGCACAGTGGGCACCGTACCCATCGGGGTTGGGGGCGGCCCGACGTTGATTGCGCCTTGTTGTGGAACGGACGCCACGCCGGGCTGCCGTCAGGCTGCCTTGGGTCGGCCCGCTTTCGAAGCGGCATAAATCCCCGAAAGCGCTGGGAATGCAATGTCGGCATGTGGGAATTCGTCCAGCGGACCAAAGACCGGTGAGCGTGCCAGAACGGCGTTTCGCTGTTCTTTAAAATTGGCGATCAAAAGATGCAGGGGTTTTTTCAGCCCAGGGTAGTCGCGTGCCTTTATTGCCAGTTCATAACCGAGATACCTTCGGTAAAACGCGATATGCTCGGTCCGTACTGAGGCAAGCGCAAGGTCGATATCGTAGAACATCGCGGCGAGAAACGGGATGCGCAGGGCCAGAAAGTGTATTGGCACGCGCATTTTTCGGGCGTCGGGATCTATAACGAAACGGGTCGGATCCAGAACCGTCCGTCCCTGCCTGAGATGGTCCGATAGCTCGGGAAACACATCCAGCGTCGGCGAGGTGAGCGAGAGATTGGACATCAGGTGCAACCGCATTGCCGCCTGCAGCTTTCCATCAACCTCAATCGCGACGTGAACACAGTTCGGCGCTTCGTCGAGTGCGTCCGTCAGCATCCCGCTCTCGTTTTCGGCAATCGCTTCTTCGGCGAGATAGCATTTGTAGCGCAGGCGATAGACCTCTTCGAGGTCTTTCTTGTCGGTCAGAACTCTGTAGCGGGAGCGCTGAAGCGCCTCAATAACATGTGGGTTCATGATTGATTTCTGTGTTTCTGCACAACTATGCCATTGCGCGACAGACGAGGAGGTCGCTGTATCCACGATAGACGGATTGCTTCCTGACGATCTCGAATCCCGCAGCGGTGGCAGCCGTTGCCACCTCTGCTTCGGTGTGCGTCCAGTAGTCGCCTGTCTTTTGTGCCTCGAGAATGTTTTGGTTTTGCTTGGCGATTTCCCGACCCTGCCAAAAGATCCGGAGTGCGCCGGCCAGTCCGAGTTGCTGTCGCAGGCTTGAGAACAGGTAGTTGCGCCAGTCGGCCACATCCATGTGCCGACCCAGATCGATCAGATAAAGCCAGCCACCCGGACGCAGCAGCCGGCGCAGGTCGAAAAGCCGCTCCTCTGGGGTCGGCATTGTGTAAAGCGCGTGGACGCAGATGACCAGATCCGCCGTTCCGGTTGCAACGATGTCTTCCAGCGCAAGGGTGTCGAACCTGATGTTGCCATGCGCCGCCAATTTGGATTTCGCCATCCCGATCATGCCTGTGTCGGGCTCCATGAAGCGAATTTCGCTTCCGGGGCAGTCGCGCGCCGCAATCTTGGTATAGTTTCCGGTGCCACCACCGATGTCGTAGATCAGCCGGGGTTTTTCTATGGTCGAGAGAAAAGCCTCGAAATCGTGCAGCAGCGCTTGATACTCAGGGTTGTGCTCGGACAGCAGATCGTAAGCAGATGCGTAGCTGTTCCAATCGACGCGGACTGAGCGATCAGCCGTTTCAGTTTTCTGAAGAGTCACGGGATCGGACCCTTCAACACGTGTGTGTGACGGCATGAAAAGAAGACTCCAGAGCTTGTTTGGAAAGGGCCTGCTGCGCGACCTCATTAGTTAACAACACGTTAAGACGCGAGGCGGGCATTGCAAGGACTTTTACCAACAGTGCATTCGATCTTTGCGAAATGTTTCCAATTTTGCAACTTGTTATTTGACCGAATGAACGAGAGCCGGCCGGGCCTCGCCAAGGCAGGTGCGCCTGCCAGGCTTCGCGTGGCTTACAAAATATGCTCTGTACGCCAAATACAACCTCGAATTGTGGTGGGTTGGCGGGTGCGGGCACCGTCCGACATCGATGGGTTTGGCCCGGTTCGGTCGCTTGAGGCCAACCGGGCAAGGCCTCCTGCTCCGCGGAACCCCGCAACAAAATGTGACCACAAAAAGGCAAAAAGAACACAGTGCGGGGAAAGGCTTCTCTGTTCGGACCAAATGCAACCCCAATTCTGGGCGACAAAAGACCGAATCGGGCGGGCATGAAACCACTGGAGGGGTAATGGTATTTTTAATGAGTAATGATAACCGGGCAACGCTGGATCTGGTGGCGCACTTTCTCGGTATCGTAACGCATGACAACATCAACGCCGCCCCCTCGGCAATTGCGGCCCCCAGGGTTGCCTCTTCAGCGCCGGCATCCGGTGCCTCGGGTTTCCGGTGACCCAGTCTGGATATTGATGCCCAGACTTGTGGGTTGACCTTTCCCCCGATTGTCCCTCGCTCGTAACGAGAGCCCTTCGGTCATTGAGCCGATCCCCAATGGTGGACTGTCCGAAGGTAGAGTTTTCCGGCCTCGCTCAGCGTGGCGGGCTGGTGATGCCACATGAGGGCTTGTTGCCCGCCGCTTTGCTCATCACCGGCCAGAACCGCGCTGTGCTGACGTTAGTGCGTGTGACCTGCATGGCTATGGCCGGTGCCCCCTGCGTCTTCAACCGCAACATGCACGTAGAGATGCTGGTCGCTGAAGCTCAGCTCCAGGTCGATCTTGTCACCTTTGGTCAGGGGGGTCGCCAGCCCGGTCAACCGGAGTGCGAGGGTGCGCGGGAGGAGGTCAAGGTGCTGGCCAGCGGCAAGCGGCATTTCGGGCAACACCTGCCATGCTTCGGTCCCGTCGGTATAGGTGAAGCCGACAAGCTCGGCACGCTGGCCGTCTGCGGTTTCTGCGCCGGTCAGGGTGACCGCAGCGTCAGACCCGTTTTCGATCTCCATGTAGATCAGCGCCTCGGGGCCAGAGGTGGCCGGGGTCCAGGCATGAACGACCCGCAGGCCATCGGCTTCGGTCAGATGATGATGACCATCATCGGCAGCGGCCAGCGGGGTGGCGGCAAGCAGAAGGGCGGCAATGAGGGACAGTTGGCGCATGGCAGGCTCCGGTTTGGTCAGCTGCGAAGATCGGTGAGAAGGGGGCGGCGGGTGGCGGCCAGTGCGGGCAGCAGGGCAAGCAGCAGCGTCAGGCTGACAAAGCCCGCGACCAGCTGCACCTCGGTCCAGCTTACGGTGGCGGTGACCAGAACATCGGTGCGCGCGGTGATCACGCGCGAAAAGCCGATGGCGGCAAGCCAGCCAAGTGCCAGTCCGATCACTGAACCGGCGGCGATCAGCGTGGCGCTATAGCTCCAGACCACGGCAAAGACAAAACGACGCCCGGCGCCGATGGCGCGCAGCAAGGCGAGTCCGCGCGCGAAAATCCGGGTCAGGATCATCAGTCCGGCCAGAATGGACACGGTGACAAGCACCTGCGTTACCACCGCCATAAGCGACATTGCCTCGCGGATGTCGCGCATCAGCCCGTGCAATTGGGCCAGCACAGTGCCGGGAAAAAAAGCCATCATGTCGGCGCGGGTATAGCGCGACTGCAGCGCATAATTGCCCCAGAGCGCATCAGCGCGGACAAGTATGGCCGGTGTGCCGGGAAAGTATGCGGCATCAAACGGTGGGCCAATCCGGTTGCCTGCGCTCGGGGCATGGCCGTTGGCAAGACCGTGGACTTCCCACACACCCTCTACCGGGACAAGGATCGCCCGGTCCCAGGGGCTGCCGGTGGGCGCCATGCGGCCCGTGACAGTGTAGGCGGCACCGTGATGGGCATCCTCCTCGGCGGCAGGACCGTGGCCATGCGCGGGTGAGAAGGTTTCTCCGGTTGCGATGGGGACAAACGCCCCGGCCACCGCTTCGGAGGCGGTGGTGAACATCTGGCCTTCGAGCAGCGGGCCTGCGAGATGGGTCACAAATTCGGCTGTGGTGCCAACGACCGGGGCACCGAGATAGGTGTCGCCAAAGGCGATCGGAGCGGCAAAGGCGACATCCGGGTCCGCCGCGACCTCGGCATACTGCGCGCTGGTCAGCAATGGCACGTCCGACGGTTGCAGATAGACAGCGGCAAACATCAGGGTGATTTCGCTGCCGGGGGCGGCCAGGATCAGGTCGAAAGCCGCTGCGGCGCGGGCGCTGCCTTGCCGTAGCCCGCGTTCCTGTGCCGTCAGGCCGATGCCTATGGCGACCGAGACGGCAATCAACCCGACAAACACCGCGTTGACGACGCTGAACCGCCGCAGCATGGCCCGGACCAACCGCCCGGGCGCAAACCCGCGCAGCACAAGCACGCCGGTCACCAATCCGGGCAACAATAGCAGGACCACCGTCGCCGCATCTTGCACAACGGCGGGCAGTCCTGCCCAGAAGTCCAGCGGGCTATCCATGCGAATCCTCCACAATCCTGCCCTCGGCCATGGTGAGCACCCGGTCCAGCCGCGCGACCAGTGCCGGATCATGGGTAACGGCAATCAGAGTGCGTCCAGCCTCTTGCGGCAGAGCGGCCAGATCGTCGATCAGCCGGTTGGCGCTTGCACGGTCCAGGCTTGCGGTCGGTTCGTCGGCGAGGATCACTGCCGGGTCATTGGACATGGCGCGGGCCACCGCGATCCGCTGACGTTCGCCGCCCGAGAAACTGTCAACCCGGCGCAACCCGATCTGTCCCAGACCCAGCCTTTCCAGCCAAGCGTCCGCCCGTTGCCGCAGGTCCATGCGTCGGGCGGCGGGCGCGAATGAGGCGGCTAGGGCGGCGTTATCCAGCCCGCCCAACTCCTCGAACAACAGGAAGTCCTGAAAGATCAGTCCGACATGGTCGCGGCGAAAGCGGGTCCGGGCGGCATCACTCAGTCTGGAAATATCGGTATCGCCCCAGAAGATGCGCCCGGTTGCAGGCTGCACCAGCCCTGACAAGGCATGCAGCAGCGTCGATTTCCCAGCCCCCGACGGCCCCCGGATCGCGACAGAACTTCCGGCAGGCACCAGCAGAGCACCAACCGATACCAGCGGTCGTCCATCGGGAGCGCGTATCTCCAGCCCGGCCACAGACAGCCCAAGGCCGGTATGGCCGGCTGCATCACGCACGCGCGTAGGTCGCATCCGTCAGCCGCACCTTGGAGTAAAACCCGAGCTCCGGGTCGACATAGTCCCCCAGCTCCAGCACGCCCGTTGACTCGATCGGCACGTTGAAGGGAATGACGTTGACCACGCGCTTGGCGTAGATGGCGAGGATGTCATCGGGCCATGGCATCCCGGGTTCGCAAAACGGGCAGACTGTCATCGGCATCTTGGTCAGGACAAAGAACGTTGACTCGGCCTTGAGCGGCGGGGCCATGAACCCGGCGATGGTGATGCGGTCGCCTTCATGTGACAGCGCCAGATCTGAAAAGCTCATGTCTCGGTTGTAAAGTTCGCGCAGGCGGATCGGTACATCCTGCGCCCGCACAGGCGGCGGCAGGATGGTCGCCGCAGCAAGGGCAGGCAGCGACAGCAAAAGGCGGCGGCGGGACAGTATCGGCATCGGATCATCCTTTGCACTTCTTGTAACAAACGACCGGCACAGGGATGTGACGAGGCGGCCCATAGGGGGCACGCAGTTTGGCCGGAATCAATGCAGACGGGCCCCGTTTGTGCCGGGGCCCGTCGCGGGCAGAGGTTCAGATTACTGAGCGGTCATCGCGTGATGCATGACGTGGAAGATCACGTTCTGCTCGATGGTGCCGCCGATCAGATGGGCAAACGGGCCGTGGGCATAGACTGCGACATCCGAGCCGGAGTGGGTTTCCGACGACATCGGCACCAGCGCCTGCTGCAGATAGTCCGGGTCGGTGGCCTGTTCATCGGTCACGGTCGGGCGGGTGCCGAAGTAGCTGCCATCCGCCTGTGCAGTCAGCACCGAACCGGCACCGTTGAGGTAGCCAGCGACGGTGTAGGGTTTGCCATCGGCGGCAAGTTCCGGCGTTCCGGTATGTTCGACCCCTTCGTCATTGATGCCCATGCACAGGCCGGTGATCGACGAACCCCGTCCGCAATAGCCGTTGAAGGTGATTGCATGTTCATGGTCGGCGGTGACGATAATCAGCGTTTCGCTGTCATCGGTCATGTCCATCGCCATCTGCACGGCTTCGGCAAAGGCGACGCCATCTCTCAGCACCCGGTGCAGGTTGCCGCCGTGGTTGGCATGGTCGACGCGGCCCGCTTCGATCGACAGGAAGTAGCCTTCCTGATTGGCGGAAAGCGTGTTGATGGCTGCTGCAGTCATTTCGGCCAGCGACGGCTCGCCGGTACGGTCATGCTCGTACATCATGTGCGACGATTCGAAGAGGCCCAGGATCGGGGCATTGCCGGCGCCGGACAGCGCCGCAAAATCTTCATCGTTCCAGACATATTGGCCGCCTGCCGCAGTGATTTCCTCGATCAGGTTGCGGCCGTCGGTGCGGCGACCGGTCTTGCCTTCGTCATCCGTCACTTCGGCCGGCAGGAAATGCGCGCGCCCTCCACCCATGGCGAGGTCGATCAGGCCGCTGGTCATTGCGTCAACCAGCTGCGCTGCGATGTCTTTTTGCGTGGTGCAGTCTGCGGGCAGGCGAGTGTTGTCTTCCCAGTCGCGGTTGGCCGTCACAGCATAGGCTGCAGCCGGGGTTGCGTGGGTGATCCGCGCCGTCGAGATGACGCCGACCGATTTGCCCATCCCATCCGCGATCTGTGCCAGCGTGGTCAGTTCATTGCCCGGCAGGTTGGCGCAGTCGCTGACTGCGACGCTGCCATCGACATTGATCATGGTGTTCTTGCTTTTGACGCCGGTCACCATTGCCGAGGCGGTGGGGGCGGAGTCAGGGGTCTGGCCGTTGACGGTGTAGGTCTTGACCAGTGCCGAATGGGCAAAGGTTTCGTAGGGCAGAACGTGATCGTCGCCCAAACCGCCGGCCTGCTGGCCCGCGAACAGACGGATCGCATAGTTGGTGTTGACGCCATTGCCGTCTGCGTTGAACAGGATCACGTTGCGCGCCCGGTTGGTGTTGGGCTGCAGCGCCAGGCGGGCTTCGATGGTCGCCTGACCAGCGGTGAACCAGTCGCTGCCCGACTGGGTAATATCCTGCGCCATGACAGCAGTGGCGGACAGTGCCGCAATAATAGTGAAAGCAGAGGTTTTCATGTCTGTCACTCTCTTGGTTGAAACCTGCGGTCAGCGAGTAGGTCAGAGTCAAAACAACGGCATGACGCATGAATGAAACTTGTTTAACATCATGCAGTTATGATATAATGTATCTTTAGTGGTATCATTTCCGTAGCATGGCTCTACATGCGTCATTTCTTAATGCCGGTCGGCCTCGGCCCAAGTGCCACAGCCACTTGTCATGCAGCCGTTACCTCGCAGGGGGGCGTTGTTGCAGAACTCTGACTTTAGAGGATTCACAAC
>NZ_RPEM01000060.1 GCF_004745575.1 Pseudotabrizicola sediminis
CGATGAAGGCGGCGATGGCGGCCTCAAGTTCCCCCTCGAAGACTTAGTTTTCGAGCAGGATGCGGTTTTTCAGGGTCTGGTGCCAACGCTCGATCTTGCCCTGGGTCTGCGCCCTTACGGCGATGCAAGCATCGCCTACCGGGTAACAGATGCATCGGCGCGCCGCGGCGTGCTTCATGCCTTTGTCTTCGAGATATTCCGCCAGATCCCCCGCGATATAGGACGAGCCATTATCACTCAGAAGCCTGGGTTTGTGCAGAACTCTGGCACTGTCGCAGCCTGATGCGGCAAGGGCGATATCTAGCGTGTCGCTCGCGATTGTCCTCGAACCAATGGCGGACAACGGCTCGCCATCCTCAGCCCGCATGTTGCTGCAGAGCTTCCAGCCGATGACGTAACGCGAGTAGTCGTCCAAGATCGTGGATAAATAGAACCAGCCCCAGCCGATGACCTTCAGGTAAGTAAAATCCGTCTGCCACATCTGGTTGGGTGCCGTGGCCTTGTCCTTAAACTCATCCGCAGCCTTGATGACGATATAGGCCGGACTGGTGATCAGGTCGTGGGATTTGAGCAAACGATACACTGAAGCCTCTGATACAAAATACTTTTCCGCATCGGTGAACTTGACGGCCAGCTCTCGTGGCGACAGTTCGGGCTCTTCCAGCGCTAGGGTCATGATCTGATCGCGCACCGCCTCGGGGATGCGGTTCC
>NZ_RPEM01000061.1 GCF_004745575.1 Pseudotabrizicola sediminis
GAGCTTCAAGTTTTGCTGAGCAACCGCAACACGCCGCGCAAGCTTGCTTGGCGGGCCGAGATCGTGCTGGTGACGGCGGACGGTCAGGGCACCGTCGAGATCATGCGGCGGACGGGCATGTCGAAGCCGACGGTCTGGCGCTGGCAGGAGCGGTATCTTGATGAAGGCGTGCCTGGGCTCAAGCGGGACAAGACGCGGCCCTCGCGGGTGCCGCCCCTGCCCAGAGAAGTCCGACTGAAGGTGATCGCGAAGACCGTGCAGGAAACGCCGTCCAATGCCACGCACTGGAGCCGCGCTGCGATGGCCGAGGCGGTCGGCATCTCGCCTTCCAGCGTGGGGCGCATATGGGCGGATGCAGGGCTGAAGCCACATGTCGTGAAGGGGTTCAAGGTCTCGAACGATCCGATGTTCGAGGCGAAGGTCACCGAGATCGTGGGGCTTTACCTCGACCCGCCAGAGCGCGCGGTGGTGCTATGCGTCGACGAAAAGTCCCAGATTCAGGCGCTCGACCGCACCCAGCCCGGGCTGCCGCTGAAAAAGGGGCGCGCGGCCACCATGACTCACGACTACAAGCGTCATGGCACCACCACGCTCTTCGCCGCGCTCGACGTGAAGTCGGGTCTGGTCATCGGGGAATGCATGCCGCGCCA
>NZ_RPEM01000062.1 GCF_004745575.1 Pseudotabrizicola sediminis
GATATCTGCCCGTCAGGCGCATCGGCCAGTTTCTCTTCCATCGCCAACAGGCGCTCGATCTCTTTGCAGATGCGGTGATATCGACCGGTCAGATGCGCGGCGCGCTCCGTTCGTGCAGCACCGGTTTCCTGGCGGTCAATCCGGTCGGCCTCCTCGATATAGCGGCCGACCTCGGCTTCCAGATGCGCGAGGCGGCTGGCAATCTTGCCCTTGGTGAAATTCCGGTCGCGATTGTTCACGGCCCTAAACTTGCTGCCATCCACGGCGACGACTTCGCCCTTCAGAACGCCGATCCGGCGGCACAACTCGACGAATTTCGCGCAAGTCTTCCGGATGGCCGGACCGTTCTGCCGCCGGAACTCCGCGATGGTCTTGTGATCGGGAACCAGCCGCCCGGTCAGCCACATCACCTCGACATTGCGCCCGGCCTCGCATTCCAGGCGGCGGCTGGAGGGGATCCGGTTCAGATAGCCGTAGATGAAAAGCTTGAGCAGCACAGCCGGATGATACCCCGGCCGCCCCGTGCGCGCGGCGGTATGACGTTGAAATCCGAGCCCGGGCAGATTGAGCTGATCAACGAACAGATCGACCACACGCACAAGGTGATCTTCCCCGATCCACTCGTCCAAACGCTCCGGAAACAGCGT
>NZ_RPEM01000063.1 GCF_004745575.1 Pseudotabrizicola sediminis
AGCAGTCTCTCAGTGAACTTCGTGATTTCACGGCTTGCTCTCCCTAAGCGGTTATTCGGCGGGGCCGTCGGACAGATTCGAACCTGTTTCGTCATGAGCAGCGACGTTCACCTTATGCGACATTAAGGCCGCGCCACTTGGCAAGGGTGGTGGCGGCGCGGTTCGGCTTGAATGGAGCGGTTGGAGGAGCGGTTGTCTGTCTGAAGTGCCTGGTGACAAAAACTTGACGTGTCTCAGGACGCGAACGCTGTTGACTCGTTGGAAGCCAAGGCGGTTCAAAACCGTTGTGGACCTGCGTCGCGGCCATCGGCGAAGGACGCATGAAGCTCCTCAGGACATAGAACTCCGTCCCTGCCGACCGCGAGGTCGGCAGGGACTTGCATCGTCCGCGGGTTTGCCCGATCCCGGGGGTGTCGCGCATAGTTTCGCAGGAACTTCTACGAACACGCCCCAATCAGATCTTGTCCGAGTGTTCTCGTCTTAGCGGTGCCAAGTAACCTCTACATGCCCGCCCGAAAGCCGGACCCTATGTCGCCATCGGTGTCCTGTAGG
>NZ_RPEM01000064.1 GCF_004745575.1 Pseudotabrizicola sediminis
AAAAAAAATGCGGCGCTTCTGGCATTGCATCCACTGGAACGCGCACTCTTCACCGCTCGTATTGCGAAGTTCCGTGCAAGAGCTGGTGATTTTAGTGGTGCAACTTCTTTCGCGCTGGCCCAACCCCGCACATTGCGTTGGCGCGCATTGTTTAGCGCGTTAATCGGTGCTGCTACCCGCAGAAGATGACAGTACGCAACTGTTGCTGATAACAAAGTTAGCTCAGTTGCATCACGACATCAATAGCCCAAGCCATGGCGGCATTGACGGGTCAGAATATGACACAAGCTCAGTAAGGATTGAACATGCCTCAGAAAAAATACAGCCTGCGCATTAAGTTTATTCGTAGGCTCAAACATTTATTCCCCGGTTGGGCAAAAATGGCAGAGTTCAAAGTGCGACAGAATTCAGATGGAAATGATTTGGCAGAAGGATCTTGGTGCAAAGACAGAGTTGTGATCAAAATAGGAAAGGAAGCTTTTTTTATAAAGTCAAGATTAGTTAATAAGGCGCCAGCTCTATGGGACTTTGCACTTTTTGGACTAG
>NZ_RPEM01000065.1 GCF_004745575.1 Pseudotabrizicola sediminis
CACCGCTCTCGGCATCCAGGCCATCGAACATCACCGCAGGAAAGTCCGCTTCTTCTCCACCATCGAACTGGTCAATGCCCTCGAACAGGAAAAGGCCAAGGGCAAAGCCGGGCAAATCGCGGAAGGCCTGACCAAGCTCGACCTAGTGATCCTCGATGAGCTGGGATACTTGCCGTTCAGCGCATCGGGCGGGGCCCTGCTGTTCCATCTGCTGAGCAAGCTCTACGAGCGCACCAGCGTCGTCATAACCACGAACCTCAGCTTCAGCGAATGGGCCACGGTCTTTGGTGATGCCAAGATGACCACGGCTTTGCTCGACCGCCTCACCCACCGCTGCCACATCTTAGAAACCGGCAACGACAGTTACCGCTTTAAAGCCAGCTCAGCTGCCGCATCCGCCGCCAAGAAAAAGAAGGAGACAACACAGACCTTGACCCCCGCCTGACCCGAAATCCATACTCAAACCCGGGTCAATTCTCGATGAAAAGCCCGGGTCAGTTCTGGGTGAAAATCAACA
>NZ_RPEM01000066.1 GCF_004745575.1 Pseudotabrizicola sediminis
GAATCACGCCGCAATCGCAAGATCAATGGGTCCTGACCCTACTCTGGGTCAACAATAGGTCAACCTGTCTAACTACCTCGTTCCCCGTTTGGACCCGTCCGCTGCGGTTGGTTGCAGCGCGATGCGGCTAGAAAGCGACGACAGTTCAAGGGGTTATCGTGTAACCTGTTGAAATCAAAGGACAGCCGCCTTCGCCACAGAAGCGGCTCATAACCTGAAGGTCGTAGGTTTGTGGGGAGTGCGGGATAAGAAGCAGGGGCTTTCACAAGTTCACTGATGTTCGGTTAAGGCCAAATCCTGTCCCCGCAACCAAGGAAATCAACCGCTTACAGGCAAGCCGCCGTAAGCGGTTTTTTGTTGTGTCCGGCTGGTGTCCGCCGCGGAGCAAATGTCAAACAGGTTACTGAAACGTGGGAACCATCCGCGCACCCTTGCGGGGCTTGATGCTGTCTTGCGACAGCTTCACGACTGGCTGTGACGAGTCGACCTCATGGGCGAGGGCCGATTTCGTCTC
>NZ_RPEM01000067.1 GCF_004745575.1 Pseudotabrizicola sediminis
ATTATGCGTCTTTGGCTCGCGAAGGGCGTGAAGGACTCCACCGACAAGTCGTCACCGCCGCCGGCGCGTCTTCGTCCGCGCTGATGAAGCTCGAGACACACCGCACCTCGTCGTGCTATTTACGCGGGGCAGGCCACGCCTCGGCTGCACGCCGCTTCCCGGCGGCACTTCGGACGGGTGGGACCCAGACAATGGGATCCGGGGCAGAAGACTGGCCCACTCGTCTGCGTCAGAGCGAGGAAGAAACATGTCCTTTTACCTGTATCAAATTGCCTACACAGCCGACGCCGTCAAAGCAATGGTTGCAAATCCCACGGACCGCGCCGCGGCCGCAGCCTCCCTCGTCGAGGCGCTTGGTGGGAAGCTCCACCATCTGTTCTTTGCCTTCGGGAAATACGACGTCGTCTGTCTGATCGAGGGCCCCGATGACAAGATGATGGCGGCCGGCGCGCTTGCCGTTGCCGCAGCGGGCACTGTGTCGCGCTCGGAGACGGTCAAGTTGATGAC
>NZ_RPEM01000068.1 GCF_004745575.1 Pseudotabrizicola sediminis
TCTCATGATCGCTGTCAACCCCTTGTTTCATAGCAAATAATCCGGCGAGGCCGGGCGGGGCTTGATGTAGATGCGCAGGGTAGGAGACGGAACTGAGACGACGGTTGAGCAAGCTCTCATGCGCGGGTTGGTTACCGCATGACCGTGGTTTCGTCCTGGGGCTGCCTCGTTCTAAGTGGCGAGCGTCGACGATGTCGGCTCATAACAGGGCACGAGGGTTCCCCACCGCGTTCCGTCCCCAACCTTGCGCATCGGCATGATGAGGGCGTGTGTTATAATCTCAGCCTTGGGCTTTCGCCCCGCGGATAGGAGCGGTCGTTACTGCCCGGGCGATGGCCCAGATGAAGCCCGCCATCTCGCGGGCGATCGCCGTGATGACCACCACCTTCGCCTTCCCGGCCGCAATCAGATGACGGTAGCGCTGGCACATTCGCAGTTGCCCCTTCCAGGCGATGTCGCGAACGGCCTTGGACAGCGGTTCGAGCCGGGCATGGAGCTTCGG
>NZ_RPEM01000069.1 GCF_004745575.1 Pseudotabrizicola sediminis
GAAGGCCACCCAGTTCTTCGCGAGCCAAAAGCCGTGAGGTTCGCCTTCCTTGACGACGATCGCGGCGGCCTTTCCAAGGCCCATCCCTGCCAAGTCATGGGGGTCACGGATCGTGGCCTGCGGGCCTGGAAGCATCGCCCCACATCACACCGGCAGCGGCGTGACATGGTGCTTCTTGCGCATATCCGCGACCAGCACAGAGCAAGCCAGGGCAGCTACGGTCGCCCCCGAATGACTGAAGAGTTGAATGAGTTGGGCTTGCGCGTCGGGCACCGCCGGGTAGGGCGTTTGATGCGGCAGAATGCGATTTGTGTGGTCAGAACCCATAAATTCAAAGCAACCACTGACAGTGACCACACCTTCAACATCGCGCCGAATCTCTTGCAGCAGACCGCCGCCAACGCCCGCCGGTTATTGCGCGACCTGGAACGGGCCTGCCCAATCCGGATCAGGACGGTTTTGACC
>NZ_RPEM01000007.1 GCF_004745575.1 Pseudotabrizicola sediminis
GGACGCCGTCCGGAATCCTATGTCAGGTGCGGAACACTAGCGCCGCCGCTGCCAAAATCGCCTTCATAATCGCCTCCATCAAAATGCCACAATGGACGCTGCGGCGGGCACACCGATTCGTGAAGATGATTCCTGTTCCCGACTGCCAGAATCGTTCGACGTTCCGCATACTTCTGGATGATCAGCCAGCATAACCTGCACATCATGTGCGCCTGCGGGCGCTATCGCTACCTGGCGGCAGAGAATGTTCCGCCTGCTTGGCTGGATGAAACTGGCCTGAACATCCTGCCATGCGTGTACGACCGCTTCGTCTGCTGGGCCTGCGGCCGGCGCGGGCGGCCCATGTCGACCAACATCAGCGCGGTGCGTTGGCGGGGCGGGATAAGCACCGAGACGCGTGAGACGTTGCCCGTGATCAATGAGAAAGACGCGCGTGCCGACTGCCAAGACCCCAGATCAAATTCAACTCTCCCTGCAGATTGCCCCTCATTGCAGCGATCACGGCATCAGGGAGGGTTTCCTTTAGTTCACGGGCGGCAATATCCTCCTCCCCACCAGATGAAATGCCCACCTCCAAGGCTTCGAAGGGATTATGCGCCGCCTTGATCAGATCGAACTCTCGAATGGCGTGGCCAATCATCGCCTTCATGATTGTGAGGTCTCTTTTCACAGAGGCAGGGGCCACCTTGCCGCCCCCCGGCTTCTCATATGTCAGCATGTGATCGCGCACGTCTCGGGCTTGTTGGCGTGTCAAATCGACCAGCAAGGTGGAAGCGGGTAAGCCCCCTGCCTCCGCCCTCACGAAAAGCTTGGCCAGACGATTGCGCGCCGCATGTCGCCGGGGGTCTTCACCCACCCCAATGCGTTCCTTCAGGTAAAGCTGACGGGCATCCTCAAGGGAATACCCCAGCGCACCTTTCACAGGGGACATCAGGGCCTTGAGGGTCAAGGCATCGTCCTTCGATATGCCAACGGGTGGACCATCTTCAGGGTCCACAGGATAGGCAGACACTATTCCATCGGCCACCATTGCCCGCGCATCGTCTTCGTCAAGACCAACTGCCCCAGAGATCAGACCCTCAGCCCGCTTCAGGGCAGCCTGAAAGGCCAGCTTGAGGGACTTGTGAGGGGGATGAAGAGGTGACCCCGAGCGAGGCAGCCTGCATCTGGGACATGAAATCAGCGTCAACCTTGGCATGGCCACGGGCCACCTCGGCAGGGTTGCGGGCATCAAACACCCGCTTCCACTCAGACTTGCCCACCGTCGCCTTGATCGACTCGGGGACACGCCACCGATATTCCCAGCGCCCCCCGCCAAGGTCTTTCAGATACTTCAGCGTCACCGTGACACCCATGAATGTGGACCCCTAGTGGACCTAGATGTGGACCGGGGAAGGCACTAAAGACCTGAAATCATTGTATGATTGGGGATTGTCAGAAATGATGGTGCCCCCAGCAGGATTTGAACCCGCGACCCCCTGATTACAAATCAGGTGCTCTACCAGCTGAGCTATAGAGGCATGCCCTTGAAATAACCGCGCAGGCGGGCGGGTGCAAGCCCCTCAGCGATGGGTTCGGGCCAAAAGGGCCACGGCCAGCAGTCCGACGGCCATCACCACCAGAGCGGCGGGGGCGGCGTCTTCCAGCCGTTCCAGACTGGCCAGTTCAAACACCCGCGTGGACAGCGTGTTGTAGTTGAACGGGCGCAGCAGCAGGGTGGCGGGCAGTTCCTTGACGCAATCGACAAAGACCACCAGCAGCGCGGTTGCGACCGACCCGCGCATCAAGGGCAAATGTACCGCCCGCAGCGCCCCTCCGGGCGAGCGGCCCAGCGACCGCGCGGCCATCGGCAGCGACGGCGAGATCCGGCCAAAGGCTGCATCCACAGCACCCTGCGCCACGCCAAAGAACCGCACCGAATAGGCCAGCACCAGTGCCGCCGCCGTGCCGGTCAGCATCAGCCCCGGATCCCAGCCGCTGACCTCCAGCACCGCGTCGGCCAGCTTGTGGTCAAGGGCTGCCAGCGGGATCAGGATGCCCACCGCAAGCACCGCTCCGGGCGCCGCATAGCCCAGCGTGGTGACCGGCAAAATCCAGCGCGCCGCCGTCCGGTTGATCATGCGCAGCCCGTAGACCAGAAAGATCGCTGCCCCCACCGTCAGCCCCGCCGCCAGCCCGCCGGTGATCAGCGTGTTGCCAAGGGCGCGTGCCAATCCGGGGGCAAGCCAGACCTCGGGGCGGCGCAGGCCGTGCCAGCCCATCACCGCCACAGGCAGCAGGAAACCCACACTGACCGGCACCATGCACAGCGCGAAGGCCAGCCAGCCGCTCGCGCGCGACAGGGTCGTCGGTTCAACCGGCCGCACCGACCGGCCCACACGGTGAAAGCGGGCGTTGCGGCGGCTGATCCGCTCCAGCCCCAGAAGCACGAAGATCAGGGTCAGCACCACGCCGGCAATCTGCGCGGCCCCGCCCGCGTTGTTGCCGTTCAGCCAGGTTGAAAAGATGCCGGTGGTCAGCGTCTGCACCCCGAAATGCTGCACCGTGCCGTAATCTGCCACCGTCTCCATCAGCGCCAGTGCCACGCCGGTGGCAATCGCGGGCCGGGCCAGCGGCAGGCCCACGCGGCCAAACAGCCGCCACGGGCCGCAGCCAAGCGCGCGCGCCACCTCATACGATCCGCCCGACTGCTCGCGGAACGCGGCGCGGGCCAGCAGGTAGACGTAAGGATAGAGCGCCGCCGACAGCACGATCACCGCCATGCCACGCGACCGCACCTGCGGGAACCAGTAATCGCGGGCCGTTTCAAACCCCATCACCTCGCGCAGGCCGGTCTGCACCGGGCCTGCGTATTGCAGGAAATCCACCAACGCGTAGGCCCCGACATAGGCCGGGATCGCAAGCGGGAACAACAGCACATAATCCAGCCAGGCCCGCCCCGGAAAGCGGTACATCGTGGTCAGCCAGGCGGCCCCCGTGCCAACCGCCGCCGTCAGCACGGCCACCCCCAGCATCAGCACCAGCGTGTTGGACAGATAGCGCGGCAGCACCGTGGCCAGCAGATGCGGCCAGATGTTTTCGGTCGGGTGAAAGGCGATCCACAGCACAGATGCCATCGGGGCCAGCACCACGACCGCAATGGCAAAGGCCCCCACAGACCACAGGTCAGGTCGCGGCATGTGCCAAGCAGATCGCGGAACTTGAGTGTTTTGCTGGGTCATCCTGCGCCCCAGATAGCACCCGCCGCCCTGCCCTGTCCAGATCACCTTGTTCGCAGGCCTGTGGCGGCATGGGCGTGGCGCGCAGGACCCTGTTGCCAATTCTTCTGATGCCCCCCTGTGCTCGGCGCCGATTGTGCCTATAGTCGGCGTCAATCAAGAACCGGCACAGGTCCAGAGCAGGATGCGTATTGTCTACCACCTTGGCGCCCATT
This sequence comes from Pseudotabrizicola sediminis, assembly GCF_004745575.1. Taxonomy (GTDB): domain Bacteria; phylum Pseudomonadota; class Alphaproteobacteria; order Rhodobacterales; family Rhodobacteraceae; genus Pseudotabrizicola; species Pseudotabrizicola sediminis. Next base: position 3,434 of record NZ_RPEM01000007.1, read on the forward strand.
GCACCGACGACGAACGTCTGGTGCGGTGCCTTCTGAAAAACCGCCAGGTGCTGGGCGAGCAGGGCATCGTGGTGCCCGGCCCTGCCCGCTACCGCACCTTGCTGCGCGATACGGCGATGACGCTGAAAGGCCAGCCCGCCAGCCGTGACACGCAGGCGCTGGTGCTGGACCAGATCATGGATGAAGACCGGGCCGAGCGTCTGATCCTGTCATGGGAGAATTTTCTGTCGTTCCCGCAATGGGTGCTGAAGACCCGGCTTTACCCGGCAGCGGCCGAACGGGTCAGCGCCTTTACCCAGATCTTTCCGGACATCGAGGCCGAATTCTATCTGGCCATCCGCAACCCGGCGACCTTTCTGCCCGACCTGTTTGCCAAGCAGCGCGACAAGACCTTTGACCAGTTCATGTCCGACATCGACCCCGCCGATATCCGCTGGTCTGATGTGATCGGCGATATGCTCAACGCCAACCCCGGCGTGCCCTTCACCGTCTGGTGCGATGAGGACACGCCGTTGATCTGGCCCGAGGTGCTGCAAGCGGTGTCCGGCCATGCCGAGGGTACCGTGCTGACCGATGCCAACGAGCTTTTGGGCACCATCATGTCGCCCGAAGGTCTGACCCGGATGATCGCCTATATGGAAAGCCACCCGGCGCACACCGCCGTGCAGCGCCGCCGCATCGTGTCGGCCTTTCTGGACAAGTTCGCCCTGCCCGACCGGGTCGAGATGGAGGTGGAACTGCCAGGCTGGACGCAAGAGACGGTGGCCAGCCTGACAGAGGGATATTATCAGGATGTGGCCCGAATCCGGGCCATGCCGGGGGTGACGTTCCTGTCTGCCTGATGCGCCCATTGGCTGCGGCGACCCGGCGCGGGACTGCCCCCGCCGCGGTCTGGTGTCAGGCCATCCCCAGCGCGGTCTTGTACATTTCCAGCACCGCTTCTTCTTCGGCAATCTCATCGGGCTTGCGTTTGCGCAGGGCAATCACCTTGCGCATGACCTTGGTGTCATAGCCCCGGCCCTTGGCCTCGGCGAACAGTTCCTTTTCCTGTTCGGCAATGTCCTTCTTTTCAGACGCCAGCTGTTCGGCGCGTTCGATGAACTGGCGCAGCTCGTCCGCTGTCACGGAATAATTGTCGGTGGGATCGCTCATCTCTGCCTCGTGCTGTGCTGATTGACCCCTTCCCTACCGTGGCCCCGTTACGGGTTCAAGGCTTGCACCGCGCCCAAAGCTGGGCTAGGCGGCGCAGAGTCATTGCCATGGGGGGCCGACGGATGGACATGCTGATCTGGGGAGGTGCCGTTTTGACCATGATCGGCGTGCTGACGCTGCTGTGGTGCATCTTTCTGGCCATGCGCGCCCGCAAATCCGGCCTGCCGGATGACCAGATCAAGGCACAGCTTCAGCGGGCGGTGGTGCTGAACCTTGGTGCCTTGGCGGTGTCGGGCCTTGGGCTGATCGTGGTGGTCGTCGGCGTCATCCTTGGCTGACGGTACCCAGAAACCCGCGCCCCGCTGACACCAGCGTATCGAGCGCCGGAACCGGTACCCAGACCTCGGCCTCTGTGCCCCAGATCCGCAGGTCACGGCGCAAAATCATCAGCCCGCGCTGATCGGCCCGGTGCAGGGGGCCACCAGATGCGGCAGGCAGCCCAAGGCCGTGGACAGCCACCAGATCAATATCCGATGCCGACAGCGCCAGCCCCGAGGCCAGCAGCCGCGCGCCTTCATTGGCCAAAGCCCCCAGCCAGCGGCGAATGATCTCTTCTGCCGCCATGTCACGCGGCGCAGCGCTGGTCTCGACCTTGGGCAGCGCCGGGGACACCATACCAAAGCCCGTCAATGCGGCAGACACTGCCTCCGGTGCCACGCCAGAGACCATCAATGCCCGCAGCGCCGCACCGCTTGCAGCCGCCAGCCGCCCCGAAATGCCCAAGGGCGACTGCACCCCGGTCAGCACCACCGTCTGGCCGATCCGTCGCAGAAATGCCAATGCCGTCGCCGCCTTTGCCGCCGGGCAGCTGGCGGGCAGGCCCAATTCTGCCACCCGCCCCGACAGCACCAGACGGAACGCCCCGGCTGGCAGATCGGCACGCCCCATCATCAGCAGGACAACCGCATCACCCAAAGCGGGCGGTGGCGTGTCAGCCCCCCCCACCACCAGATCGGCCTGGTCCAGCCCGGTCGCATCGACCACCGGGCGCAGCCTTGCCCAGTCGGCATCGCGCTGCGCCGCCGACAATGTGCCGGCCTGCACCGCAGCCTCCTGGCGTTGCGCAATGGTCTGCAACATCGGCACCAACCGCGCGCGGTCGGGTTCCAGCACCGTCACCGGTAATCCGCGCGCCAGCGTCATCAGCGCCAGCGCCGACAGTTGCGGCGACGCCCCCACCAGCGCCGGACGCTGAACCGGGTCTGGCGTCACATCGTGCAACGGCTCGGGCGTTTTGGCGGCCAGACGTTCGGCCCGCAGCAGATGCGCCAGCGCTGCGGTCTGCGGCAGGGCATCGCGCTCCAGCGCGAGGGCAGCCTCGAAGGCATAGCCCTGCTCGGGCGGCAGCAGCAAAGCCGCCTCGGCGCAATCGGCAAGGGCCATGGCCAGACTGCCCGGTGCCGCATCCGACCGCGCCTTCCTCACCGCCGCCAGAAAGGCACGGCCATCGGGCGCGGGGCGCAGCGGCATCGCTTGCGTCTGGATCAAACCCATCGCTGTCGCAAAAGCCGCTTCGGCCGTTGCGTCATCGATCACATGATCGACCAGACCGATGATCAGGGCATCGGGGGCCGCAACCGGCTTGCCGCTGGTCAGCAGCCGCAGAGCGTTTTCCGCGCCGATCAGCCGCGGCAGCCGCTGTGTGCCCCCCGCGCCGGAAATCCGCCCCAGCCGCACCGCCGGAAACGCCACCCGCGCGGCCGGGGTGGCAAGCCGCACCTGCGCCGCCAGCGCGATTTCGGCCGCAGCCCCGGTGACCAGACCTTCCAGCAACAGGACGACCGGCACCGGGCTGGTCTCGATCGCAAGACACAGGCTGGCCAGCGATGGTGCCGCTGCATCATCAGCATCCGGCAGATCCGGCCCGGCATCGGCATGGGCCGCAAGCACCCGGTCATCGGCGCGCAGCAGGATCGCCCTTGCGTCTGCACCAACCGCGCCCAAAGCCGACATCAGCGCTGCGCGCTGTGCCGCATCGAGCCAGCCCCCGCCAGACTGGCGGATCAGGCAGATATCTGCCACCCCGCCCGAGACGGTCACGTCTACGCCGTTTGCCAATGCCCCGCCCTTTTCGCCTGCCCCAGTTTTACAGTGCCTTGCAACACGGAGCGGGGTCAAGGCGCTGTTCACATTTCGTTAACAATGACCAGCGCGATGAGGGGGCCAAAGATCAATGTGACATCAGGGGATTAGCGGATGGTTCAGAAAGGCCGCGCGCCGGACCCTGCCCGGGTGGTCCGGTCCGACATGGCCCTGTCCCCCTCGGCTGGCGGTATCAGGCCGGGCAGAACCGCGCCCAGCGCCCGCATTTCGCCCAGCAAAACCTTCAGCGCCCCGTCACGCCCCTTTTGACACCCGCCACAGCACGCGCCCCCACCGCTGCAAGATGGCGCGAAGTCTGTCGTCTCAGCCATTGTCTTCCCCTGTTTTCTCACGTCGGTGCTACGCATGCGCGACGCAGTCGCGGCACAGCGGTGTGAAGGGCAAAACATCAAGCCGCGCTTCGCTGATCGCTTCGCCGCAGCGGGCGCAAAGCCCATAACTGCCCGTATCCAGCCGGTGCAACGCGGCCTCGATGCTCCGCAGTTCGGCCTGCGCCGATTGGCCCAGACCTTCCAGCACCTCATCAGCCTCACGCTCGGTGGCAAGGTCAGACCAGTCGGGGTTCTGGTGGCTTTCCAGCTCTGCCCCGATCCCCTCCAGCCGCGCGGCCAAAACGGACATGCGATCCAGCAATTGGGTTTTGCGGTCTTGCAGTGATTTTGGCATGATATCCTCCCTGATCCTGTGGCAGTATCGGGCCAGATGCAGGGACGCACCTTGATACAGGTCAAGTCAGGCAGGCGGGCCAGGTCGGGCGGACATCAGGATGTGCGAGCGCCGCCATACACATTCAATTATTGAAATGTGTTGGCAAGCACCCTACATCCGATTGCAAGCGACAGACCGAAACGAACAGGGAATGATCATGCAAGCCACAGTTCAAGGCTTCTTTGACGAAGCAACAAACACGGTCACCTATGTGGTGCGCGACCCCGAAAGCACCGCCTGCGCCATCATCGATTCGGTGCTCGACTTCGACTATGCCTCGGGCCATACCGACACCCGCTCGGCCGATCAGGTCATTGCCTTCATTGAGGGTCAGGGCCTTGATCTGCAATGGATTCTGGAAACCCATGTGCATGCCGACCACCTGTCCGCCGCGCCTTATATCCAAGAGCGTCTGGGCGGCAAGATCGGGATCGGGGACCGGATCACCGTGGTGCAGGACACCTTTGGCAAGATCTTCAACGAAGGCACGCGGTTCCAGCGCGACGGATCGCAGTTCGACCGGCTGTTCCGCGAAGGCGACAGCTTTCACATCGGCCAGTTGCGCGGCGATGTGTTGCACACGCCAGGCCACACCCCGGCCTGTCTGACCTATGTGATCGGTGACGCGGCCTTTGTCGGCGACACGCTGTTCATGCCCGACTTCGGCACCGCGCGCTGCGACTTTCCGGGCGGCTCGGCAGAAACCCTGTTCGATTCGGTGCAAAAGATCATGGCCCTGCCGGACGAGACGCGGATTTTTGTCTGCCACGATTACAAGGCACCGGGCCGCGATGACTATGCCTGGGAAACCACCGTGGGCGCGCAAAAGGCGCTGAATGTGCATGTGGGCGCGGGCAAATCGCGCGCCGATTTCGTGGCGATGCGCGAAGGCCGCGATGCCACGCTGGCGATGCCGCGCCTGATCATTCCGTCGCTGCAGGTGAACATGCGCGCCGGGCAAATGCCGGAACCCGATGACAGCGGCACAACCTACCTCAAGGTGCCGATCAACCGGCTGTGACAGTTGGCGTGCGCGGGGGCCAAGCCCTCACGACTTTCCGGAACGGCACCGGTGGTCTGGTCTTTCCTGTTGGCATGGTCGCGGCTATGGTCGCCCCGCCCGCGCTGTGCCGCCGTTTGACTTCCAAAGGAGACTTCCCATGGACATCCGCCCGCTGACCCCCGACTACGCCGTCGCCCCCCAGATCGACCCGCAGGATTTTGCGGCGATCAAGGCGGCTGGCTATACCCGCGTCATCAACAACCGCCCCGATGCCGAAATTCCGGCGTCGCATCACGCCAGTGCCATGCAGGCCGCTGCCGAAGCGGCGGGCTTGGAATTTGTGGTGAACCCGGTGATCGGCGGCGCGCTGACGATGGCAAATGTCACCGCACAGGCCGAAGCCATCGCAACGGCGACAGGCCCGGTGCTGGCCTATTGCGCCAGTGGCAACCGGTCGTCAATCTGCTGGGCGCTGGCCAAGGCGGGGGACATGCCTGCGGATGATCTGATCGGCATTCCGGCGCGGCACGGATACAGCCTGGAAGGCCTGCGCCCGCAGATTGAAGCGCTGGCAAAAGGCTGATCCGGCGCGAGAGGCTGGGGGTGATCGGCTTGTGAAAGACGCCTATCCCCCAACCATGCGTGGCAAGGGCATAGGCGGGACTGCCTACCGCCCCCATTCCGGCGACCCGTGCTAATCAGAGCCGGTGGCTGAAAATCCCGCAAAGTCAAAGTCCATCGGTGCCATCGGCTCAAGCCCGGGCTCGGGCTCAGGCTCCGGTTCGCCCCAGGCGGCAACGGTTGCAACCGAGGGGCCGTCCATCGCCATGCTATTCGCAGTCGGCGCAGCTGCTGCCCCGCCCTGTGCCGTCAGGCGCAGGGCGCGCATGCCGCGATGCTGGCCCAGCTTGCCTTCGGCCACCTGACGCCCGTCCATCCCGTCAAGGCAGATCCGCTCCAACGCGGCGTTGGGCAAGGGCAGCACCATATCGACCGACAGACCCATCACGTCAGCCAGTGGCATCGACAGCCGCGCCAGAACCGCCTCGATCTGGCAGGGTGCCGCATCCACCCGCGTGGCAAGGGCAGCGGCAAAGGCCGGCCGCGAGACCGAGGATGGCACCGCATGCGCCGGCAGCCGCGGCTTTCGACCCTTTCCCGTGGCAGGCAGGACCAGCCACATATCGCCCACCCGCGCCCCATGCGAAACCGACAGACGGGCCGTCAGCGCCCGGTAGGTGACATCCTCCAGCAGCAGGCCCAAAGGCCGCGCCTCTTCGATAAAGCTGGCAAAGCGAAAACCACTGGTCCAGACCAGATCACCATCTTCGGCAAGTGCCTCTTCCAGATGCGACAGCGCCAGATCTGCCAGGGGGGACAGCATGGCCGCATCGGTGCGGGTGGGTTTGCGCGGATCAGGGGGCTGGGTGCCGCATTTGCCGACCGTCAAGGCTTCGATCATTGCAGACAGCAGATCGGGTGACAGGACCAGCAGGCCCAACCCGTCTTCCGGGCCTTCCAGGATCAGAATCAGCGCGCGCTCCGGCGGCACATCAAGCAGTTCGGCCAGCGACAGACGCGACGACGACAGGCTGACGAAATCGACCGGCAGCTCCATCATATCGCGCGTCGCCCGCGCAAAGCCAACACGCCATGCCCGGTCAGCGCCCGGCCCGCCAGCGGTCACGGCCTGTTGTCTGGCCTGCAGTTTCTTGCGCAACACCTCACCCGCCACGGCGACCCCGATCCTTATCTGCTTTGCACCAGTGTCGCCCAGCAGCGTTACCAAAGGGTTCACGCGCACTGCCTCAGTCGGCTTTTCGCTCCAGCCGCAGCGGCACGGCCACGCGGAACGCAGCCCCGCCCTGCCCCGGCAGATAGGTGATCGTGCCGCCCAGATTGGCCATCACCTCGCGGCAGATCGCAAGGCCAAGCCCCGCCCCCCCGGCACGGGTCTGGTCGGTCAGGCGGGCGAACTTCTCAAAGATCAGCGCCTGGCTTGCCTTGGGAATCCCCGATCCGTTGTCGGCAAAATCCACCGTCACCCGCCCACCGCGCTGCCGCACAGATATCCGCAATTCCGGTGCCGTCGCATCGCAATACTTGCGCGCATTCGAGATCAGGTTGATGAACACCTGCACCAGCCGGTCGGCATCGGTGCGGATGAAGATGTTCTCCATCGGCAGATCGCGGTGGATGACAAAGCTACGTTCGGGCTTGGTGTGGCTGGCGCTTGCCAAGGCGCGGTCGATCATCGGGCTCAGGTTGGCCAGCCCAAGGTTCAGCTGCACCGTGCCGTTTTCCAGCACCGACAGATCCAGCAGATCGTCCAGCAACCGGGTCAGACGCTTGGCCTCGTCATGGATGATGCGGCCATAGTTCGCCACCATCTCGGGCGGCAGATCGCCTTCGGTCAATATCTCGGAAAATGCCCGGATCGAGGTCATCGGCGTGCGCAGCTCATGGCTGATCTGGCTCAGGAAGGCATCTTTCTGGATCGACAGCTGCATCAGCTTTTCATTGGCCTCGCGCAGGGCGCGGGCGGTGCGGGTCACTTCCTCTTGCTGGCTTTCCAGCCGGGCGGAATATTCCATGATCTGCGCCGATTCACTGGCCACCGCCATCAGGTCTTCGACCGTTACCGTGGCCCGCCCCGCAAGCTGGCTCATCATCGCGTGCGCGGTCGCGGCCCCGACCGACCCCGCCAGCCGCCGTTCCAGCCGCGCCATGAAGTCGGGCGTCGGGTCGGGCAGATAACCGGCCTTGCCCTGCCCCTTCGCCTCGGCCTCGAAAAACATCAGCGCGTCGTCATCGCCCATGATGCGTTGCGACATCACCAGCAGGTCTTCGGGGTCTGCCAGCCCCCGTTCCCAGCCGCGCGGGCTGCCCGACGTGGTGTCAAACACCCGCACAAAGGCCGCGCCCTGCATCCGTTCGACCGGGCCCGGAAAGGTGAACAGCGATCCGGTCAGAAAGGCCGCCGTGTTCAGCACCATCGACCAGAACAGCGCATGCAGCAGCGGGTCCATCGTGGCCACCCCGAACAGCGCGCGGGGGCGCAGCCATTCGATGCCGAACGGCCCTTCGATGAACACCATCGCCGGGATCACCGCATCCGGGCCAAAAGACGGCAGAAACAGCGTATAGGCCCAGACCACAAAGCCCACCGTCATCCCCAGCGCCGCCCCGATCCGCGTGGCCCCGCGCCAGAAAATGCCAAAGATCATCGCGGGCAGGAACTGCGCGACGCCGACAAAGGCAATCAACCCAATAGCCGCCAGCGCCGTCGATCCGCCCGACATCCGGTAATAGGCATAGCCAAACCCCAGCACGACCCCGATGGAAATGCGCCGCGACAGCAGCACCAGCCGCCGCACATCGCCCGACACCGCCTTGGCGGGTCGCAGCCGCAGCCAGACCGGCATGACGATATGGTTCGACACCATGGTGGCCAGCGCGATGGATTCCACGATCACCATCGACGTGGCCGAGGAAAACCCGCCCAGAAAGGCCAGCATCGCCAGTGCGCCCTGCCCTTCGGCCAAGGGCAGCGTCAGCACGAACATGTCGGGGTTGGCGGTCGCAGGCAGCCGTTCCAGCCCCATCACCGCAATCGGCACGATGAACAGACTCATCGCGAACAGATACAGCGGAAACGCCCAGGAGGCGGTGGCCAGATGCCGTTCATCCGCGTTTTCCACCACCATCACCTGAAACATCCGCGGCAGACAAATCACCGCCGCCCCGGCGGCAAACAACAGCCCCGCCCAACGGCCCGGTTGCAGCTTCCAGTCGGCGACGTCCGATGCGCTAATCCGCGCGATCATGTCGGCAGGCCCGTCGGCCATACCCCAGACCACAAACATCCCCACCGCAATAAGGGCGATCAGCTTGACCACCGCCTCGACCGCGATGGCGGTGACAATACCGTGGTGCTGTTCCTTGGCATCCAGATTGCGGGTGCCGAACAGGATGGTGAACAGCGCCAGTCCGCACGCCACCCAGACCGCCGTCGCCTCGGTTCCGGGCGGCGCAAAGCCATCATCGGTCGGGCTGGCAAACACGCTGAACGACAGCGTAACCGACTGCAGCTGCAACGCGATATAAGGAGTGGCCGCCACCACCGCGATCACCGTCACGATCACACCCAGCAGGTTCGACTTGCCAAAGCGGCTGGAGATCAGGTCGGCAATCGACGTCACCCGCTGCTGCCGCCCGATCCGCACCAGCTTGCGCAGCACCCACCACCAGCCGATGAACACGATCGTCGGGCCAAGGTAAATGGTCAGGAACTCCAGCCCCGATCGCGCCGCATAGCCCACCGCACCGTAAAACGTCCAGGCGGTGCAATAGATCGACAGTGACAGCGTGTAGATCAGCGGCGATTGCAGCCAGCCAAGCCGCCCGCGATCCGCCCGCCGTTCCGCCGCCCAGGCGACGCCGAACAGAAAGATCACATAGGCCAGACAGGACAGGACCAGAATGTTAAAGGGCATCGTGGCGCGCCCCTATCGACCTGAACCCGGATCAGAAGTCGCCTCGGGATCATCGCCTTCATCGGCGGTGTTCAACCCCCGCGAGATCAGCACCGCGATGGCGATCAGCACCGCCCAGACGACGAACAGATAGATGCCGTCCGGTGCCGTGTCGCGCCGCAACGCGTCCTGCGGGCCCCAAAGCACCGGCATCAGCACCAGAAACAGGCCCACCACCGGCAACAGCCGCGCCGCATCGCGCCGCCTGCGCTGGCGATAGCTTGACCGGCGCAGAAACAGCGGCGGGGTGCGGGGGGGCGGCACCACCCGGTCAGCCCCCGGTCAGGGCGCGCACGGCGGCACGCATGTCATCATTCGAAAACGGCTTGGTCATGAAATGGCTGGCCCCTGCACGTTCCGCCGCCTCACGGTCACGGCCTTGCCCCTTGGCGGTCAGCATCATCACCGGCAGGGTTTTGGTGGCCGGATCGGCGCGCAACTGCGCCAGAATCTCCAGCCCACTGACACCCGGCAGCATCAGGTCCAGAATGACCAGATCCGGCTTTGCCGCCTGCACCGCCGCAATGGCACCCGCCCCATCGGCAAGCGCCGTGACATCACACCCGTCGCGCGACAGGATGAACCGGATTGCCTCGGTGATGTTCGGCTCATCCTCGATGAGCAGCACACGCGCCGTCATATGGTCTTCATCCCCCCTCCGGCGCGAGGCCGGCTCCGGTCAAACTATCCGGCGAATGGGCGGGTATGTCAAAGACCTATTGCAGGTGCGGCGCGCTACAGCCCCGCATCCGCCATGATCGACGGCTCGCGCCGCGCCGGACAGCGCGGGCGCGGGCAGATGCGGCAAGAGGTGCCAATCGCCAGCACGGGGGCAGAGGGCTGCGGCGCATCATCGGGCAGGATCAGCATGGCGGCCTCGCGCAGCGCCGGTCCGGCAAACCCCTGCGGCAGCCGCGCCTCGCAGATCGACAGCGTGCGGAACTGCCGCAGGCTGCGCCCGGCGGGCTCCACCTGCGTCATCACCGGCAGCATCGGGCGGGCCAATGCGGCAAACAGCGGCCAAAGCGGGCAAGCGGCACCAAAGCGCGGCAGCGCAAAGCCATCAACCGGCTTGCGGAACAGCAAGGTGCCAGAGGCATCGCAGATCACCAACCCCGCCGCCGATCCGGGCAACAGCGCCATGCGCCGCATCACCGCCAGCACCGACATCCCCCTGCCTTGCGCCAGCAGGCAGGGGTCATCCGCGCCCGTCGCAACGGCGGCCTGCAGCGCCGCGTCCGGCAGCAGCCGGAAATCTGCCTCTGCCTGCCGCAGGAACGCCGCCCCCAGCGACCGCGCAGCCGCAGAGGCCAACGCGCCCACCTCTTCCATCAGCACATCAAACCCACCATGCCCTGCCAACTCTGACAGGTGCCAGCCCCGCGCCGACAGCCAGGTCTCCACCTCTTCCTGCGGTGCCGCCAACCCGGCATCCACCGCGGTTTCCGGCCCATCCAGATAGGCCACCAGCGCCTCGGCCCCGGTGGCCAGACGTTCGCTGTCCTGATGCAGGTTGCGGTGGAACCGCGTGCGCCATTCGGGATCGATATCATCGGTATCGGCCAGAATCGCTGCCGTCGAGCGGACCGAGGCCAGCGCCGACAGCACCTCATGCAGCGACGCCGACAGATGCGGGTCATGGGTCAGCCGGTCATTCAGCGCGCTGACCGCCCGTTCCAGTTGCGCGGCCCGGTGATGCTGGGCGGCCAGCACCGCCGCCCAACCGGGAAAGCGCCCGGCGAAATCCTCGATCCGGTCCAGCTCCGGCTCCACCAGGGGCGTGGTCGCGGCGGCGGCGCGCAGATCATCAATCAGCGCGCCCCCCGCCCCTTCGGACAGGATTGCGGTGTCCGTACCCAGCACCCCGGCCAGACGCGCCAGCACCTCGGCCCCGACCCGGCGACGGTTGTGCTCGATCAGGTTCAGGTAACTGGCAGAAATCCCCGCCGCCTGCGCCACATCGCCCTGCCGCAACCCCATCGCCAGCCGCCGTTCCCGGATCAGGCTGCCCGTCAGGCTGGCGGTCAGGCTGGCGGGGGGGCTCGGGCTGTTGGGCATGGCGGTCCACTGGCTGGAAAGCGCCATCTTTACAATCGTCAGTGAAGTTTACAATCGGTTGTTAAGCCGCCCCTCCCCGCGCCGGCTGCCCCCTTGGCCGCAGCTGCAAGACCCGCACAAGGTGCCATACCCATGCCATACGTTCGCCATACCTAAATCAGACGCGCAACACATGCCGGAAACGGCCGCCGCTTAAGGTGCCAACAGCCGCGTATACAGCGTTTCCAGAAACGCCCCCGCCTCGGCATAGGGGTCATGCCCTTCGCCCAGCACAGCGCGGACCTGCACATCGAAATCGGCGTAATGCTGCGTCAGCGCCCAGATCGAGAACACCAGATGCACCGGGTCCAGCCGCGCAATGCGCCCTTCGTCCATCCATTGCCGCAGCACCACGGCCTTTTCTGCCACCAGCGCCGTCAGCTCGCCCTCAATCGCCTCACGCATGCGCGGCGCACCCTGCAGGATTTCAATCGCGAACAACCGGCTTTCGCGCGGGTAATTCCGGCTCAGCTCCAGCTTGCGGCGCACATAGCCCATCACCTCGGCCACCGGATCGCCCATGGCGTCCATCTCGCGCAGCGGGTCAAGCCAGGTGTCCAGCAGCCGGGTCAGAAGGGTCTGATGAATCGCCTCTTTCGACGGGAAGTAATACAGCAGGTTCGGCTTCGACAGCCCCGCCACCTCGGCAATCTGGTCCAGCGTCGCCCCCCGGAAACCCTGCGAGGAAAACACATCCAGCGCCGCCTCCAGTATGGTTTCCGAATTCCTGATCTGAATGCGGGTCTTTGGTCTGGGCATAGTCACGTCAATCCTGAAGCCGGGGGGCACATTGGCGCAGATCACGCCATCTTGCAATTGCCAGAGCGCAGGTTGGGCGTGCTAAGATCACCGCGATCCGTGCGGGCTATTGACTGGCTTGACCGTACTGATAGCAACATCTGACCATCCGGTCAAAACCCATCCGCGCGCCGCAAGGCCGCCCCAACAGGAACCCCGACACCATGGCGCTGGACCGCAAAGCCCCCAATGACCTGAACGCCTTCTGGATGCCCTTCACCGCCAACCGCCAGTTCAAGAAGAACCCGCGGATGTTTGTGGCTGCCAAGGACATGCACTATACCACCAGCGATGGCCGTCAGGTGCTGGATGGCACGGCGGGCCTGTGGTGCTGCAACGCCGGGCACTGCCGGCCCAAGATCACCGAAGCCATCCAGAAGCAGGCGGCAGAACTGGATTATGCGCCCGCCTTCCAGATGGGCCATCCGGTGGCGTTCGAACTGGCCAACCGGATTGTGGAGATTGCCCCTGCGGGCATCGAGCATGTGTTCTACACCAACTCCGGCTCGGAAAGCGTTGAAACGGCGCTGAAACTGGCCATCGCCTACCACCGCGCCAAGGGTCAGGCCACCCGCACCCGGCTGATCGGGCGCGAAAGGGGCTATCATGGGGTCAATTTCGGCGGCATCTCGGTGGGCGGCATCGTCAACAACCGTCGCCATTTTGGCAGCCTTCTCAACGGGGTGGACCATCTTCCTCATACCCACCTGCCCGATGAGAACCGTTGGTCCCGTGGCCAGCCAGAGCATGGCGCGTGGCTGGCCGATGATCTGGAAAAACTGGTGGCGCTGCATGGGGCCGAAACCATCGCCGCGGTGATTGTCGAGCCCGTCGCCGGGTCCACCGGTGTGATCCTGCCGCCCAAGGGCTACCTTGAAAAGCTGCGCGCGATCACCAAAAAGCATGGCATTTTGCTGATTTTCGACGAGGTGATTACCGGGTTTGGCCGCCTTGGCGCACCCTTTGCGTCACAGTATTTCGACGTGCTGCCTGACATGATGACCACCGCCAAGGGCCTGACCAATGGCGTCATTCCCATGGGCGCAGTGCTGACCACAGCCGATGTGCACGATGCCTTCATGGACGGGCCCGAGCATATGATCGAGCTTTTCCACGGCTATACCTATTCAGGCAACCCCATCGCCTCCGCCGCCGGAATCGCCACGCTGGAGACTTATAAAGAAGAGGCGCTGTTCGACCGCGCCGCCGAAATTGCGCCCTATTGGGAGGATGCGCTGCATTCCCTGCGCGACTCACGCCATGTCATCGATGTGCGCAACATGGGTCTGATCGGCGCGGTAGAGCTGGACCCGATTGCCGGAGAGCCTACAAAACGGGCGTTCAGCGCATTTCTTGCCGCCTATGACAAGAATATCCTGATCCGCACCACGGGTGATATCATCGCCATGTCGCCGCCCCTGATGATCAGCAAGTCGCAGATCGACACGCTGATCGGCACTTTGGCCGATGTGCTCAGGGCGCTGGACTGAGCGGTTCAGCACAAGCGACGCCGGGGCGCGCGACGCCGCCCCGGCACCCTGCTCAAATATCCAGCGCCGGTGCGCCTTCGAAAAACGCCTCGTTCTCGCCCCTGATCCGGCGCACCTGCTCTTTGATGCGTGACAGGTGCACATGCATCGCCGCAATGGCCGCATCCGCGTTGCGCATGCGCAAGGCCTCCATCACCTTCAGATGATCACCAAAAGCGTCCTGTGACGCGAAGGACAGCGACAGGAAACGCACCCTGTCCATATGCGCCTTGTTCTCGCGGATGATGTCCCAGGCAAAGCCATGGCCACTGCGTTCGCAAAGTTCGCGGTGAAACAGGTCATCCAGCGCATGAAAGCCCATTGCATCATGCGCCTCTACCGCGTCGCGCTGCTGGTCGATCACCCGGTCCAGCGCGGCAAAGTCACCCTCCCCCAGCCGTTCGCAGGCCATGCGCACGGTCTGGGCTTCGATGGCCGAGCGGATGAACCGCGCCTGCATCACCGCCGCCTCGGAAATCGCCGATACCACTGTGGCGCGCTGCGGGCGGATGGTCAGAAAACCAAGCGTTGAAAGCCGGTAGAATGCATCGCGCACCGGCTGGCGCGACACGCCCATGATGCGCGCCACATCCACCTCTGACACCTTGGTGCCGGGCGGCAGATCAAGTGACAGAATCTGCCGGTGCAGTTCTTCAAATACCGCATCGGTCACGGAAGGCCGCTGCACCGGCTCTGACAGTTTCAGCAGCGTGCTTTCCATGGTTGCCTCCGTTGACAGGTTTCGCATACTAGCATATTAGTTTGCAGGTGCGTTGGAAAGACCTTTCGCCATGAACGCACTTCGGGAGGGAAACACTACGTGGCATTGCTGGATAAAGACCGTCTTTTCCCCATCGACTCTGGCGCGCGCGGCCTTGCCCGGGCGCTTTATGACACGGTTTGCGATCTGCCGATCATCAGCCCGCATGGCCATACCGACCCGCGCTGGTATGCCACCGACGACGCCTTTCCCGACCCTGCCCAACTGCTTGTAACCCCCGATCACTACGTCTTCCGCATGCTGTGTTCGCAAGGCATCGCGCTGTCCGATCTGGGGGTGCCCCGCGCCGATGGCGGCCCCACGCAAACCGATGGTCGCAAGATCTGGCAGCTGTTTGCACAGAATTACCACCTGTTCCGGGGCACGCCGTCGCGGATGTGGCTGGACCACGCGTTCGAGACGGTGTTCGGCTTTGACACGCCCCTGTCGGCATCAACGGCTGACGACTATTATGACCGTATCGACGCCGCCCTTGCCACGCCGGATTTCCGCCCGCGTGCCCTGTATGATCGGTTCAAGATCGAGGTGATTTCCACCACCGATGGCGCGCTGGATGATCTGGGCTGGCACCGACAGATCCGCGACTCGGGCTGGCAGGGCCGCGTGATCCCCGCCTACCGGCCCGACGCGGTGGTCGACCCCGAGTTCGACGGGTTTGCGAAAAACGTGGCGCAACTGGGCGAAATCACGGGTGAAAACACCGCCACATGGGCCGGCTACCTTGCCGCCCACCGCGCCCGCCGGGCGTATTTCAAATCCTACGGCTGCACCTCTTCCGACCATGGCCACGCCACCGCACGCACGATGGACCTGCCGCAGGATCAGGCCGCGCTGCTGTTTGAACGCGCGTTGCGGGGGGAGTGCACGGCGGAAGAGGCGGATGCCTTCCGCGGCCAGATGCTGACCGAAATGGCGCGGATGAGCCTTGATGACGGGTTGGTGCTGCAAATCCACCCCGGCAGCCGCCGCAACCATTCGGACCCGATGCTGGCAATGTTCGGCCGCGACAAGGGCTTTGATATTCCCGGGCGCACCGACTACGTCGCCGCCCTGCGCCCGCTGCTGAACGCAGTCGGGATGGACCCAGCGCTTTCGGTCATTGTCTTCACGCTGGACGAAACGGCTTACGCCCGCGAACTGGCCCCACTGGCCGGGGTCTATCCGGCGCTGAAACTTGGCCCTGCCTGGTGGTTCCACGACAGCCCCGAAGGCATGCGCCGGTTCCGCGAGATGATCACCGAAACCGCCGGGTTCTACAATACCGTGGGTTTCAACGACGACACCCGCGCCTATCTGTCGATCCCCGCGCGCCACGATGTGGCCCGCCGTGTGGATTGTGCCTTTCTTGCCACGCTGGTTTGCACCGGCAGGCTGGCGGAAGGCGATGCATACGAGGTCGCGCACGACCTTGCATACCGGCTTGCAAAGCAGGCCTACCGGCTGTGAAGCCACTCAACGGGAGGAGACTACAATGAAAAAGTTCAACACCATGGCCGCTGCCCTGCTGGCATCGGTTGCCTTTGCCGGGGCCGCCTACGCCGAATGCGAAGTGACCCTGCGATCATCAGACACCCACCCCGCCGGCTACCCCACCGTGGCCGCCGTCGAGCATATGGGCGCACTGCTCAAAGAGCGCAGCGCGGGCCGGATCTGCGTCGAAGTGTTCCACTCTGCCCAGTTGGGCGAGGAAAAGGACACCATCGAACAAACCAAGTTCGGTGTCATCGACTTCAACCGCGTCTCGATGGGGCCGTTCAACAACATCATCGAGGAAACCAAGGTTGTCTCGCTGCCCTTCATCTTCCGCGGCACCGACCACATGCACCGCGTGATGGACGGACCCATCGGCGATGAGATTCTGGCTGCGTTCGAGCCGCATGGTTTTGTCGGTCTGGCCTATTTCGACGGCGGATCGCGGTCTTTCTACAACAAGCAAAAGCCGATCACGTCCGTGGATGACCTGAAGGGCATGAAGATCCGCGTCATGCAGTCTGATGTGTTCGTCGACATGATGAGCGCCCTGGGGGCCAACGCGACCCCGATGCCCTATGGCGAGGTCTATTCCGGCATCCAGACCGGCGTGATCGACGGGGCGGAAAACAACTGGCCGTCGTTCGAGTCGTCGGGACACTATGAGGTTGCCGGCTACTACACCCTGAACGAGCACCTGATCGTGCCAGAGGTTCTGGTGATGTCGAAAGCCAGCTACGACAAACTGAGCCCTGAAGATCAGGCACTGGTGGTACAGGCCGCGAAAGACTCGATCCCGGTTAACCGCGAGCTTTGGGCCGCGCGTGAAAAAGAGTCGGAAGACAAGGTGCGTGCCGCCGGTGTGGAAGTGATCTCGGACATCGACAAGACCCCGTTCATCGAAGCGATGGTCCCGGTCTATGAAAAGCACGCAGGCACGCCAAAGCTGCAGGATCTGGTCACCCGCATCCAAGCGACCGAGTAAGGCAAGCGGCGGGACCGGGGGTTTCACACCCCCGGACCCCCGTGGGATATTTGAGAACAGATGAATGACCGCAGCGCGCGGCAGGGGGGCTTGATGCAGCCGGGTTTGTTACGTCTGGCCGTCTGGCTGGGTTATGTTGCCAAGGGCGCGCTGTGGGCGGCCGGTGCCGGGTTGGTGGCGATGACCGCCATCATCGGCGCGCAGGTGTTTTTCCGCTATCTGCTGAACGACTCGATCATCTGGAGCGAGCCTGCGGCGGTGATCCTGATGGGCTGGTTCATCTTTCTGGGCGCCGCAGTCGGCATCCGCGAGGGCTATCACCTGTCCTTCGACATTCTGCTCTATCTGGTGTCGCACCGGGTGAAGATGGTGCTGTTTTCCCTGTCGGATATCGTGGTGACCGCCTTTGGCATTGGCATGGTCTGGTTCGGCTGGCAGCTGATGTCTTCGGCCTATGGCATCACCCTGCCCTCGCTGGGCATCACCGGCGCGGTGGATTTCATGCCGCTGGTGGCGGGCGGCGTGTTGATGGTGATCTTCTCGCTGGAACGGCTAGCGCGGCGGGCGGCGGGCCTGCCGACGGCACGGTTTGGCGAAACCGAGCTGGAAGAGGTGGCGTGATGGAGCTTTGGGTTCTTTTCGGCACCTTCGTGGTGCTGCTGGCGATCGGTACTCCGGTGGCCTTCTGTCTGGGCGTGTCCAGCTTTGCCACCGTCATCTATATGGGCCTGCCGCCGGTGGTGGTGTTCCAGCGGCTGAATTCGGGCGTGTCGGTCTTTGCGCTGATGGCGATTCCCTTCTTCATATTCGCCGGTGAAATCATGGTGCGCGGCGACATTGCCAGGCGGCTGATTGCCGTGGCGGGGGCGGCTGTCGGGCACTTCCGGGGTGGATTGGGGCAGGTCAACATCGCCTCATCGGTGCTGTTTGGCGGCATTTCCGGCTCGGCTGCGGCGGATGCCTCGGCCATCGGCGGGCTGATGGTGCCGCAGATGAAGGAGCGCGGCTATGATGTTGACTATGCGGTGAATATCACCGTGGTGTCTTCGATCATCGCGTTGATGCTGCCGCCCAGCCACAACATGATCATCTATTCGATCTCGGCGGGCGGGCGGCTGTCGATTGCCGATCTGTTCACCGCAGGGATCATTCCGGGCCTGCTGCTGGCGTTGAGCCTTGCCGCCGCTGCCTGGTATGTGGCTCGCAAGAAAGGCTATCCGACCGAGGCGTTTCCGGGCTGGTCTATGCTGGGGCTCTTGCTGATCAACGCCATTCCGGGGCTTTTGCTGATTGTGATCATCTTTGGCGGCGTGCGCTCAGGTGTGTTCACGGCGTCGGAATCGTCGTGTATCGCCGCGATCTACGCGCTTGGGGTCACCACATTGGCTTATCGTACCATGGGGTGGAATGACTTTGTGGGCGCGGTCAAGGCGGCGGTGCGCACCACAGCCATGGTCTTGCTGGTGATCGGCTGTGCGGCCTCGTTCGGCTGGTTGCTGGCGTACCTGAAGGTGCCAAGCGCGATGATCGCGCTGATGCAGAGCGTTACCGAAAACCCGATCCTGATCCTTTTGCTGATCAACGTCATCCTGCTGGTGCTGGGCACCTTCATGGACATGAGCCCGCTGATCGTGATCACCACCCCGATCTTTCTGCCCGTTGCCGTCGCCTTCGGCATCGACCCAGTGCATTTCGGGGTGATCCTGGTGCTGAACCTTGGCATCGGGCTGTGCACCCCGCCGGTGGGCGCGGTGCTCTTCGTGGGCTGTGCTGTCGGCAAGATTTCCGTCTGGCAGGCCGTGCGCACGATCTGGCCGTTCTACGGCGCGGCCTTCGCCACGCTGATGCTTGTCACCTATATCCCGGCGCTGTCCCTGTGGCTGCCTGCCCTGTTCCGTTGAGGCCTGCATGATCTATCCCATTGTCGAAACAGGCGAAAACGTGACCCGGCAGGTGCTGGCAGACAGCGCGGAGCTGATGACCGTGGCGTTCCGCTTTGCCGCCGCAGGGGCACTGGGCGCGCTGCACCGCCACCCCCATGTGCAATCGACCTTTGTGCAATCGGGACGCTTTCGGTTCACCGTTGCCGACCGCGACTTCGAGGTCGGCCCCGGCGATGCCTTTGTCATCCCCTCCAACGCTGTTCATGGCTGCGTCTGCCTTGAACCCGGCACGCTGATCGACGGGTTTACCCCCCGCCGTGACGATTTTCTCTGAAAGGACCATCTCATGCTGTACGTTGAAACCCGGCAGGCGATTTCCGCCAATGAAGCCAAGGGAATGGATACGACCGCCCTGCGCGCGAATTTCCACGGCGAGGGGTTGTTTCAGGATGGGCAGATCCGCCTTCTGTACACCCACTACGACCGGATGATCGTGGGCGGGGCAGTTCCGGCGGGCGGCGATCTTGTGCTGGACCATGTCAGGGAATGCGGCACCGCCAGCATTCTGGACCGGCGCGAGATGGGCATTATCAACATCGGCGGCGATGGCACGGTTGCGGCGGGGGGGGAGACCTATGCGCTGTCCAAGGGCGATGTGCTCTATCTGCCGATGGGGGCGGGCCCGGTGACGTTTTCGGGTCAGGGCCGGTTCTACATAAACTCTTGCCCGGCGCATCAGGCCTATCCGGCGCGGCTGATCAAGCTGGAAGACGCCAAAAAGCTGACGCTGGGGGCTGCGGAAACCGTCAACCACCGCACCATCAACCAGTTCATCCACCCCGAGGTGATGACCAGTTGCCAGCTGGTGCTCGGCTATACCCAGTTTCATGGCGGCAGCGTCTGGAACACCATGCCCGCCCACCTGCACGACCGGCGGATGGAGGCGTATCTGTATTTCGATATTCCCGAAGGCCAGCGCGTGTTCCACTTCATGGGCGACCCGGCCGAAACCCGGCATCTGGTGATCGCCAATGAAGAGGCCGCGATTTCGCCGCCATGGTCGATCCATTGTGGCGCAGGCACCGCCAGCTATACCTTCATCTGGGCGATGGCGGGCGACAATGTCGATTACCGGGATGTGGAAGTGGTGAAGATGGAGGATTTGCGGTGACCCCGTTTTCGCTGTCAGGCCAGACCGCACTGATCACGGGGGCCAATACCGGCATCGGTCAGGCCATTGCCGCCGCCATGGCGCGCGCCGGCGCGCATGTGATTGCGGCGGGGCGGTCGTCTTGTGCCGAGACGGTCGCTATGACCGGGGGAGAGGAACTGGCGCTTGATTTTGCCGATCCGATGGCTGCGCGTGACGTATTCTCGGACCGCCCCATCGACATTCTGGTGAACAACGCAGGCATCATCCGCCGCGCGGACTCGGTCGACTTTACTGAAGAAGACTGGGATGCGGTGATGGATGTGAACCTGAAGGCGGTGTTCTTCACCTGTCAGGCCTTTGGCAAGGCGGCCCTAGCCCGGGGGGCGGGCGCGAAGATCGTCAACATCGCGTCGCTGCTGTCGTTTCAGGGCGGCATCCGGGTGCCGTCCTATACTGCGTCGAAACATGGCGTGGCGGGCATCACCAAATTGCTGGCCAATGAATGGGCGGCAAAGGGCATCAACGTGAATGCCATCGCACCGGGCTATATCGAGACCAACAACACGCAAGCCCTGCGCGCCGACCCCGACCGCAACAAGGCGATCCTCGACCGCATTCCTGCCGGTCGCTGGGGCCGTGCCGATGATATCGGCGAGGCGGCGGTGTTCTTGTCCTCTCCCGCTGCCGCCTATATCCACGGCGCAGTTCTGAATGTTGATGGAGGCTGGCTTGCCCGCTGAACGCCTGACCCGCAGCGCCCCTGCCGTTCCTGTCGGTATCGTCCACCTTGGCCTTGGCGCGTTTTTCCGGGCCCATGGCGCGGTTTACATCGAAGAGGCGATGTCGGCCTCGGGTGGCGACTGGGGCATTCTGGGCGTGTCGCTGCAATCGGCCACCATGCGCGACCAGCTGACCCCGCAGGGCGGCACCTATATGGCGTTGGAGCTGGGGCCGGAAGGCGAGACGCTGCGCCATGTGCAATCGGTCCAAGGTGTGCTGGTGGCCCGAGAGGATGCGCAGGCGGTGCTGGAGGCGATGGCGGATCCGGGCGTGCGCATCGTCAGCCTGACGGTGACGGAAAAGGGCTATTGCCATGAGCCTTCGACCGGTCGGCTGAACGACCAGCATCCCGATATCGTCCATGATCTGAGCCACCCGCTGCCCGTCTCGGCCCCCGGCTATCTGGTGCGTGCGCTTGCGCTGCGTCTGTCGCGCGGCCTGCCCCCCTTTACCGTGCTGACCTGCGACAACCTGCCCAACAACGGCCATGTCGTGCGCGGCGTGGTGCTGGATCTGGCGCATGCGATTGATCCTGCCCTTGCCGCGTGGATCGAGGCCGAGGGGAAGTTCCCGTCAACCATGGTCGACCGCATCGTTCCCGCGACTAAGCCCGAAGACATCGCTCGGGTGGAGGCGCTGATCGGCGCGCATGATGCCGCCCCGGTGATGCACGAACCCTTCCGGCAATGGGTGGTCGAGGATGATTTCGTGGGCGGTCTGCGCCCCGATCTGGGCGCGGCAGGTGTGCAACTGGTGCGCGATGTGACTGAATTCGAGCATATGAAGCTGCGCATGCTCAACGGGACCCATTCGTCGCTGGCCTATCTGGGCTATCTGTCAGGGCATGAAACCATTGCCGATTGCATGACCGACCCGGTGCTTGACCGGTTCGTGCAACACCTGTGGGCGGCAGAGATCATCCCCGCCCTGACCCCGCCCGAAGGCGTCAGCCTGTCCGAATATGCTCAGGCCCTGCGGGCGCGCTATGCCAACCCCGGCATCCGCCACCGCACCTGGCAGATCGCGATGGATGGCAGCCAGAAACTGCCCCAGCGCATCCTTGGCACGCTGGAGACCAACTTGGCCGCAAACCGCCCCTGCCCCGGCCTGATGCTCGCTGTCGCCGCCTGGATGATTTATGTGCGCGGCACCGATCTGGCCGGTCAGCCGATAGAGGTCAAAGATCCGCTTGCCCCACGCCTGCGCGAAGCCGCCACCAGCGCCGATCCGGTGGGTGCCCTGCTGGCGCTGCGCGAAGTGTTCCCGCAGGATCTGGCGGCCCGGCTGTCCGAACCTCTGCGCAAGGCCTGTTCCGATTTGTCGGCTCTGGGGGCCAAAGACGCGATGCAAGCCCGGCTGTAACTGTCAGGCGGGCGCCAGCCGCGCCCGCTTGCCCCCTTTCTGACCGCTTCAGAAATGATGGCTTTTCGTCAGATTGACCAGTCATTTTTCGTCAGGAATGACGCATAGCACCGCCTGACCCGTTGACCGGGCCGCCGGTCTGGCACAAGGTCCGCGCAACCCGCAGCAGGGAGGCCGCGCGTGACATGACCCCACATAGCAACACCACAGCGCTGATCTTTGGCGGCACGCAGGGCCTTGGTCTTGCCATTGCCGAGCGTCTGCGCGCCGAGGGCTGCACCCGTATGGTGCTGGCCGCGCGTGACCCTGACAAGGGGGCTGCGGCAGCGGCCCAACTGGGCGCAACGTTCCTGCCGTGCGATCTGGCCGATGCCGCATCGGTCATCGCCTGCGTTGATCAGGCGGCAGCCCTGATGGGCTCGGTCAACGCGCTGTGCCTGTCGGCCGCGTCAACCGACCGGGGTTCGATCTTGGACACGGCGCCGGAAGCCTTTGACCGCATGTTCGCGATCAACACCAAGGGGCCGTTCTTTGCCATCCAGCGCGTGGCGCAACTGGCAAAAGCCGCACAGCACCCGGCCAGCATCGTTACCATCCTGTCGATGTCGGCCCATGTCGGGCAATCATTCCTGACGCCCTATTCTGCCTCCAAGGCCGCGCTGTCGAACATCACCAAAAACACCGCCAATGCCCTGCGCCACGACCGCATTCGCGCCAATGGCATCAATTGCGGCTGGATGGACACGCCCGGCGAAGACGCAATCCAACGCAGCCACCACGGGTCCACCGATGGCTGGCTGGAACGGGCCGAGGCGGCGCAACCCTTTGGCATGCTGGTAAAACCCGCCCATGTGGCCGGACTTGCCGCCTATATGCTGGGCCCGCAATCCGGTGTGATGACGGGCTCCATCGTTGATTTTGATCAGAACGTCTCTGGCGCATCGCCCGAGTAGAAAGGACCATCATGACCGTCAGATTCGCAATTCTGGGCGCAGGCCGCATCGGCAAGGTGCACGCAGGGGCCGTCGCCTCGGTGCCCGGCGCCACGCTGGTTGCCATTGCCGACCCGATGCCAGACGCCGCCCAAGCCATCAAGGACGCCTATGGCTGCGATATCCGCAGCATCGACGCCATCGAAGGCTCTGCCGATGTCGATGCTGTGGTGATCTGCACCCCCACCGACACGCACGCCGACCTGATCGAGCGCTTTGTCCGGGCCGGAAAAGCCGTGTTCTGCGAAAAGCCGGTCGATCTGTCGCTGGACCGGGTCAAGGATTGCATCGCCACGGTCGAGGCCGCCAAGGGCACGCTGATGGTCGGCTTCAACCGGCGGTTTGACCCCGATTTCATGGCCGTAAAGGCCGCCATCGATGCGGGCCGCGTCGGCCGCGTCGAAATGGTCACCATCACCAGCCGCGACCCCGGCGCACCGCCGCCCGAATACATCACCCGGTCGGGCGGCATGTTCCGCGACATGACGATCCATGACTTCGACATTGCTCGCTGGTTGCTGGGGGAAGAGGTCACGGAAGTCTTCGCTTCGGCGTCCGTGCTGGTCGACAAGCGCATCGGCGAGCTGGGGGATTTCGATTCTGCCAACGTCATCCTGCGCACCGCGTCGGGCACGCAGGCCATCATCACCAACACCCGCCGCGCCGCCTATGGCTACGATCAGCGGATTGAGGTGCTGGGGTCAGACGGGATGGCGGCGGCGGAAAACCATGGGGAGAACCGGATCACGCTGGCCGACAAGGCTGGCTTTCACTCCGCCCCGCTGCTCAACTTCTTCATGTCGCGCTACACCGCCGCCTATGCCAATGAAATCGCGGCCTTTGTCGCCGCCGTCGCAGATGGCGCACCCACGCCCACCACCGGCCATGACGGGCTGATGGCGCTTGCCCTTGCCGAAGCCGCGCTGAAATCCATCGCGACCGGGCGCATGGTCAAGGTGTCAGAGGTATTGTGATGCGGGATCTTGACCTCATCACCATCGGCCGGTCGTCGGTCGACCTGTACGGCGCACAAGTCGGCGGGCGGCTGGAAGATATGGCCAGCTTTCAGAAATACATTGGTGGCAGCCCCACCAACATGTCGGTGGGCACCGCGCGTCTGGGGCTGAAATCGGCGCTGCTGACCCGGGTGGGCGATGAGCACATGGGCCGCTTCATCCGCGAACAGCTGGTGCGGGAAGGGGTTTGTGTCGATGGAGTCAAGACTGACCCCGAACGGCTGACCGCCTTGGTGCTGCTGGGGATACGGGACGAGCACCGCTTTCCGCTGATCTTCTACCGCGAAAACTGCGCCGATATGGCGCTGTGCGAGGATGATGTTGATCCGGCCTTCATCGCCCGCGCCCGTGCCATTGTCGCCACCGGCACCCACCTGTCGCACCCGCGCACCGAAGCCGCCGTGATGAAGGCCCTGCATCTGGCCCGCGCCAATGGCGCACAGACCGCGCTGGATATCGACTACCGCCCCAACCTGTGGGGGCTTGCGGGGCATGGCGACGGCGAAAGCCGGTTCATCGAATCCGCGGCCGTGACTGCCAAGCTGCAAGCCACGCTGCACCTGTTCGACCTGATCGTTGGCACCGAAGAGGAATTCCACATCGCCGGAGGGAGCACCGACACCATCGCCGCCCTGCGCGCCGTGCGGGCAGGGAGTGGCGCCACGCTGGTCTGCAAACGCGGGCCGATGGGGGCTGTGGCCTTCACCGGTGCCGTCCCCGACAGCCTGGATGAGGGCGAAGCCGGTCCTGGCTTCCCGATCGAAGTGTTCAATGTGCTGGGCGCAGGCGACGGCTTCATGTCCGGCCTGCTGAAAGGCTGGCTGGATGGCGAGGCCTGGCCCGTCGCGCTGAAATACGCCAATGCCTGCGGGGCCTTTGCGGTGTCGCGGCATGGCTGCGCCCCGGCCTATCCATCATGGGAGGAGATGCAGTTCTTCTTTGCGCGTGGCGTGGTCAACCCGGCCCTGCGTCACGACCAGCCGCTGGAACAGATCCACTGGTCCACCAACCGCACGGGCGACTGGCCGGAGATGCGGGTCTTTGCCTTTGACCACCGGATGCAGCTGGAAGCCCTGCCGGGAGCCAATCCCGAAAAGATCGGCGCTTTCAAGGAATTGTGTCTCAAAGCTGCGACGCAGGCTCAACAGGGCCGCCCCGGTTATGGCATCCTGTGCGACAACCGTCTGGGCCGCGATGCGCTGCATGCGGCGGCTGAAACCGGCTTGTGGATCGGCCGCCCGGTCGAATGGCCCGGATCACGCCCGCTGACGCTTGAACCAGAACTTGGCCCCGATTTCGGCGGGCTGTCGGAATGGCCGCTGGCCCATGTGGTCAAGGTGCTGTGCTTTTACCACCCCGACGACACAGCTGACATAAAGGCCGAACAAGAGGCCACCGTCACCCGCCTGTTCCACGCCGCCCGCCGCAACCGGCTGGAGTTTTTGCTGGAGGTGATCCCGTCCAAGGCAGGGCCGGTGACCGACCAGACCACCGCTCAGGTGATCCAGCGGTTCTACGACATTGGCATCTTCCCTGACTGGTGGAAGCTGGAACCGATGCAGTCGGAAGCCGGATGGCAGGCCGCCGTTGACGCCATCACCCGCAACGATGCCCACACGCGCGGCATCGTGGTTCTGGGGCTGGGGGAGTCGGAAGACGCCCTTGCCGCCAGCTTTGCCGCCGCCGCAAAGTTCGATCTGGTCAAGGGCTTTGCCGTTGGCCGCACCATCTTTGCCGAAGCCGCCGAGGGCTACATGGCGGGCTCGATCTCCGCAGACACGGCGGTCGAGATGATGGCCGCAACCTATACCCGGCTGTGCACCCTGTGGGATGCACAGCGCGCCGCGAAAGGATAGCCGATGGCCACGATCCGACTGACCGCCGCTCAGGCGATGATGCGCTACCTTGCCGCGCAGATGAATGATGAGGGTCAGACCTATCTGGCCGGATGCTGGGCGATCTTTGGCCATGGCAATGTGGCTGGCATTGGTGAGGCATTGCACGGCATCAAGGACACCTGGCCCACATGGCGCGGCCAGAACGAACAGTCGATGGCCCATACCGCCATCGCCTATGCCAAGCAGATGCGCCGCACCCGGGCGATGGCCATCACCTCCTCCATCGGGCCGGGGGCGCTGAACATGGTCACCGCCGCCGCTCTGGCGCATGTGAACCGCCTGCCGGTGCTGCTGATCCCCGGTGATGTGTTTGCGGGCCGCGGCCCTGACCCGGTGCTGCAACAGATCGAGGATACCACTGACGGCACCGCATCCGTCAACGATTGCTTCCGCCCGGTCAGCCGCTATTTCGACCGGATCACCCGGCCCGAGCAGTTGCTGACCGCCCTGCCCCGTGCAATGCGCACCATGACCGACCCGGCAGAGTGCGGCCCGGTGACGCTGTCGTTCTGTCAGGACGTGCAGGCCGAAGCCTTTGACTGGCCCGAGGCGTTTTTTGCGCGACGCGTCTGGCGTATCCGCCGCCCGCATCCCGACCCGGTGGAATTGGACCACATAGCCGCCTTGATCCGCGCCGCACAGCGCCCGGTGATCATCGCAGGCGGTGGTGTGCATTTTTCCGGCGCGGATGCCGCCCTTGCCGAATTTGCGCAGCGCTTTGACATTCCCGTGGTTGAAACGCAGGCCGGCAAATCGGCGCTGCCATGGGACCATCCGCTGAACTTCGGCCCGGTCGGCGTGACCGGGGCCAGCAGCGCCAATGCGGTGTGCGAGGATGCCGACCTGATCCTTGGCGTCGGCACACGGTTTCAGGACTTCACCACCGGATCATGGGCCTTGTTCAAGAACAAGGACCGCAAACTGGTATCGATCAACGTGGCGGCCTATGACGCGATGAAGCATGGGGCCGAACCGCTGTGCGCCGATGCGCTTGTGGCCTTGCAGCAGTTGCAGGTCGCACTAGCCGATCACCGCTGCCCTGCCCCGCCCGCCGGTCTGAAAGCCGCATGGTTCGCCGCCGTGGACCCGCTGACCGACGTGCCCGGCGATGCAAATGCCCTGCCGACCGACCAGCAAGTCATCGGCGCGGTACAGCGCGCGGGCCACATGGAAACCGTGGTGATGTGCGCCGCAGGCACAATGCCGGGTGAATTGCACAAGCTGTGGAAAGCCCCGAAACAGGGGGCTTATCACATGGAATACGGCTTTTCCTGCATGGGCTATGAAATCGCCGGGGCCATCGGCATCAAGATGGCCCAGCCAGAGCGGGACGTGATCTGCATGGTCGGCGATGGCAGCTACATGATGATGAATTCGGAAATGGCCACCGCCGCGATGATGGGCGTGCATTTCACCACCGTCATCACCGACAACCGGGGCTATGGCTGCATCAACCGGCTGCAAATGGGCACCGGCGGGGCAGAGTTCAACAATCTCTACGCCCATGCCAACATCACCAACGCGCCCCGCATCGACTTTGCCGCCCATGCGGGGGCGATGGGGGCCACCTCGGTCAAGGTTGCCAGCATTGCCGAGCTGGAAACCGCCCTCACCCGTCGTGACCAGATCGGCGGTCCCTATGTGATCGTCATCGACACCGATCCCTATCCCAGCACCCCGCATGGCGGCCACTGGTGGGAGGTGTCGGTGCCCGAGGTCAGCACAAGATCGCAGGTGAACGACGCCCGCGTACAATATGAAACCCAACGGAAAGACCAAGCATGATCCGCTTTGGAACCAACCCCATCGCCTGGGCCAATGATGATGACCAAAGCATCGGGGCCGACATTCCCACCGCCCGCATTCTGGACGAGGCGGGTCGCCAGATCGGCTTTGACGGCATCGAGAACGGCCACCGCTGGCCAGACGACCCCGAAGCCTTGCGCGCGCTGCTGGCAGAATATGGCCTCACCTTCATCTCGGGCTGGTATTCCACCAACCTGCTGCTGCATTCGGTGGAAGACGAGGTCAAAGCCTGTCAGGCGCATCTGGCCAAGCTGAAGCACAATGATTGTCAGGTGATGATCGTCTGTGAAACCTCGAACGCGATCCACGGGGCAGTCGTGGCGGTGAATGACCGCCCACGGTTGACCGACGCCGAGATGGAGGCGTTTGGCACCAAGCTGGAGGCGTTTGCCGCCTATCTGGCAAGCGAAGGCATCACGCTGGTCTACCATCACCACATGGGCACCATCGTGGAATCGCCGGATGAAATCGACGCGCTGATGGCCGCCACCGGCCCGCACACGCATCTGCTGTTCGATGCCGGGCACTGCGCCTTTGGTGGTGGTGATCCGGTGGCGGTGCTGACGCGCCATGCCGCGCGCGTGCGCCATTTCCACGCCAAGAACATCCGCCCCGCCGTTACCTCTCGGGTGCGGAGCGAAGGCCTTTCCTTCCTGCAAGGCGTGCTGGCCGGGGCCTTTACCGTGCCCGGCGATCAGGAGGGCGGCGTGGATTTCGCCCCGCTTTTGCAGATTTTGGCCGATGTGGGTTATGATGGCTGGATCGTGATCGAGGCGGAACAAGACCCGACCCAACGCAACCCCCTGCTGTATCAGACGCTGGGGCTGGCGACGCTGAAGCGGCTGTCAAAGCAAGCCGGGTTGATCTGAGGTAGGCGGCGGAGGGGCCCCCGATGTGTGGCCCTCTCCGCTGTCGTCCCCCGGAGTATTTTGGAAAGGTACAAGATGAGCAAGCTGTTGATAAAGCCCCAGGGCGCTGCAGGCAAAGTGCATGACATAACCCCCGAAAGCGCAGGCTGGGGCTATGTCGGGTTTCAGCTTTACCGGCTGGAGGCGGGTGAGACCGCCAGCGGTTCGCTGGGCGACCGCGAGGCGATCTTTGTCTTTGTCGAAGGCAAGGGCCAGTTTTCCGGCGGCGGGCAGGACTGGGGCGTGCGCGGCGACCGGATGGATGTGTTTGAAAAGACCCCGCCACATTGCATCTACCTGCCCGATGGCTCTGACTGGGCCGTCACGGCCACTTCCCGGCTGACGCTGGCCGTCTGCACCGCACCGGGGGCTGGCGGCCATGCTGCCGCGTCCATCGGGCCTAAGGATGTGCCACAGCTGACACGCGGCAAGGGCACCAACACCCGCCATATCAACGCCATCGCGATGGAAGAGCGCGATGTGGCCGACAGCCTGCTGGTGACCGAGGTCTTCACCCCGGCAGGCCATTGGTCCAGCTATCCGCCGCACCGGCATGACGAAGACAGCTTTCCCCACATGACCTATCTGGAGGAAACCTATTACCACCGCCTGAACCCGGCGCAGGGCTTTGGCATCCAGCGGGTGTTCACCGAAGACGGCAGTTTGGATGAGACCATGGCGGTGGCAGACGGCGACGTGGTGCTGGTGCCAAAGGGCCATCACCCCTGCGGCGCGCCCTATGGGTATGAGATGTATTACCTTAACGTCATGGGCGGCCCGCTGCGCAAATGGCGGTTCCAGAACCACCCTGACCATGACTGGATTGCGAAACGCGACGCCTGAGATGGGGAATGGTGGGTGATGACGGACTCGAACCGCCGACATCTTCGGTGTAAACGAAGCGCTCTACCAACTGAGCTAATCACCCGACTTGCGCTCGTTTAACGCCTTGTCGCGCCGCTATCAAGCCTGCTTTTGGGGTGACTTTGTGGGCACGTGCCGGGGGGTCGCACCACGTTCCGAAATACAAAAAGGCGATCCCTTAAAGGATCGCCTTTTTGGAAAAGCGGAAGAATGGTGGGCGATAACGGATTTGAACCGCTGACATCTTCGATGTGAACGAAGCGCTCTACCGCTGAGCTAATCGCCCGATGGCAGCGTCTTAGACGGCTTCGCCCGCCTCTGCAAGGGTCTCTTTCGACTGTTTCGGCTTTGGCGTTCCGGTGCCGCGCACCTTGAGCGTCATCATCGCCCGGCCTTCGCGGTCAACCGATTTTGCCACCCGCACCTTGCCGACACCGGGCAGTTTCAGCTCTTGCCCCTTGGCCAGCGCATCACCCAACGCGGTCAGGGTCGCCTCGACAATTTCCTTCACGCCTTTCTTCTTGCCGCCGGTCGTTTCCGTCACACGGGTGACCAGTTCACGCAGTTTCAACGCGGCGGCGCGCTCGTCCTTGCTGTCGGCGGGTGTCGGTTCGATGGCCGGGGCCGCGGCAAGAGCCGCAGGCTCTGCCGCAAGCTTTGGCTTCGGCGCAGGGATGCCCTTCGGACCGGGTTTCGCTGTGGGCTTGCTGGCCATGGAAAACTCTCCGTCTGACAGATGTTGGGGATGACCTTTTCCGCAGATTAGCCATGTTCACAGGCGGATGTCACTGACAAACGCGCGTGTGCCCCAGCGCCGCTGTCAAAACTCTCCCGACAATGAAAAAGCGCCCCCGACCGGGGGCGCTTTGAGGGTACGGACGTCGCCAGAGGCTTAATGCGCGGTCTGCGACAGCTGGGACAACTCGCCTGCCCGGCGGGCCGCGGCGGCAGCCTCCTCGGCGGCTTCATCCCATTCGATGGGTTCCGGCTGGCGGACAAGGGCGGCGGCCAGAACTTCGCGGACGTGGCTGACCGGGATGATCTTCAGCCCCTGCTTCACATTGTCCGGAATCTCGGCCAGATCCTTTTCGTTTTCCTGCGGGATCAGCACGGTCTTGATGCCGCCCCGCAATGCCGCCAGAAGTTTCTCTTTCAAACCACCGATCGGCATCGCATTGCCGCGCAAGGACACCTCGCCCGTCATTGCGATGTCGCGCCGCACCGGAATGCCGGTCAGCACCGACACGATAGAGGTCACCATCGCAAGGCCCGCCGATGGCCCGTCCTTCGGGGTCGCCCCATCGGGAACGTGAACGTGAATATCCATCGTTTCGAACTTCGGCGGTTTCACCCCGATTTGCGGACTGATCGAGCGCACGTAGGACGCTGCCGCTTCGATGGATTCCTTCATCACATCGCCCAGCTTGCCGGTCGTCTTCATCCGCCCTTTGCCGGGCAGTTTCAGCGCCTCGATGTGCAGCAGATCGCCGCCTACCGATGTCCAGGCAAGGCCGGTCACCACGCCGACCTGATCTTCCAACTCGGCCAGACCATAGCGGTGCCGCTGCACGCCCAGATACTCTTCCACCTTGGCGTCATCGACAGCCACGGACTTGGCCTTGCCCTTCAGGATTTCGGTCACCGCCTTGCGGGCCAGTTTCGCGATTTCCCGCTCAAGGTTCCGCACCCCGGCTTCGCGGGTGTAGTAGCGGATCACATGGGTCAGCGCCGCGTCGTCGACGCTAAACTCACCCTTTTTCAGACCGTTGGCCGCGATCTGCTTGGGCAGCAGATGCTGACGCGCAATTTCGCGCTTCTCGTCTTCGGTGTAGCCCGCCAGCGGGATGATCTCCATCCGGTCCAAGAGCGGGCCGGGCATGTTGTAGCTGTTGGCGGTAGTGATGAACATTACGTTCGACAGGTCGTATTCCACCTCAAGGTAGTGGTCGACGAAGGTGCCGTTCTGTTCCGGGTCCAGAACCTCGAGCAGGGCAGATGCCGGATCACCCCGGAAATCCTGCCCCATCTTGTCGATCTCATCCAGCAGGATCAACGGGTTGTTGGTCTTGGCCTTTTTCAGGCTTTGGATGATCTTGCCCGGCATCGACCCGATATAGGTCCGCCGGTGACCGCGGATTTCAGACTCGTCACGCACACCGCCGAGGGAAATGCGGATGAACTCGCGCCCGGTTGCCTTGGCGACCGACCGGCCCAGCGAGGTTTTGCCCACGCCCGGAGGGCCGACAAGGCACAGGATCGGCCCTTTCAGCTTGGTAGACCGCGCCTGCACCGCAAGGTATTCGACGATCCGCTCCTTGACCTTGTCCAGACCGTGATGATCGGCGTCCAGCACCTTTTGTGCCGCAGCCAGATCTTTCTTGACGCGCGACTTCACATCCCATGGAACGCCAAGCAGCCAATCCAGATAATTGCGCACGACAGTCGCCTCGGCGCTCATCGGGCTCATGGATTTGAGCTTCTTGACCTCGGCATCGGCCTTTTCGCGGGCCTCTTTCGACAATTTGGTGGCCGCGATGCGGGCTTCCAGCTCGGCGATTTCGTTCTGGCCTTCCTCGCCATCCCCCAACTCGCGCTGGATCGCCTTCATCTGTTCGTTGAGGTAATATTCGCGCTGCGTCTTTTCCATCTGGGTCTTGACGCGCGTTTTGATCTTTTTCTCGACCTGCAGCACGCTCATTTCGCCCTGCATGTGGCCGTAGACCTTTTCCAGCCGCTCGGACACGTCCAGCGTTTCCAGCAGCGCCTGCTTCTGGGCCACTTCCACCCCCAGATGGCCCGACACAAGGTCGGCCAGCCGCGCGGGTTCGCGCGTTTCAGACACTGCAGACAGCGCCTCTTCGGGGATGTTCTTCTTGATCTTGGCGTAGCGTTCAAATTCATCCGCCACAGCGCGCAGCATCGCCTCGACGGCCGAGGCATCGCCGGGGGTTTCAGACAGCGGCGCGGCCGACGCTTCAAAGAAGCTGGGGTTGTCGATGAATTCGGTGATCTTCACCCGCGTCTTGCCCTCGACCAGCACCTTGACCGTGCCATCGGGAAGTTTCAGCAATTGCAGCACATTGGCCAGAACACCGACGCGGTAGATCCCATCGGTTGAGGGGTCATCGACGGTCGGGTCGATCTGGCTGGACAAAAGGATCTGCTTGTCGTCCTGCATCACCTCTTCCAGCGCCCGCACGGATTTCTCGCGGCCGACAAACAACGGCACGATCATATGCGGGAACACCACGATATCGCGCAACGGCAGTACCGGGTAGCTGGTCGAAAATTGCTCGCTCATCTTTGGTATCCTTATCTCGGCAGGAAGGTCACGGCCCCGTCCATCGGCAGCATCCCGACCTTCCCCTCTCTGGCTCCTCTATCTGGGGAGTCTGCGGGGGGGTGTCAACCAGGGCAGCCAAGTGGCCGGGAAAGGCCAGCCGTTTGGTGTGATGATGCGCCTTGGCGCTTGCGCGGGCAAGGGACAATCCCGGACAAATCTGCGCAGTCGGGCGGCCTGTCCGGCCCGGTGCCCTGTCCGGTCAGGTGCGGCTGAAGCCGGGCTTCAGGATCAGCTCTCCCACATCCCCCGCCTCTGCCCCGTCCAGAATACCAGCCACCGCCGCGCCGATCCGGGTGATGCAGGGCGGGCAGACCGTGTAGCAGACCAGGGCCGGATGCTGCACCCCCGGCAGGGTCGGGTCTTTCCATGATGCACCCGGCGCATGCACCATCCCGCAGACCGAGCATTTCTGGTCGCGGGCGGCCGGGTCATAGCTCCACACCTCCATTGGCGGGTTCAGCCGGATCGCATCGCGCAGCTCGTGCACCATGATCACACGGCCGTCTTTCATCGGCTTGATCGTCAACCGGAAGCGGCGCAACTCATCCGGGCCATCGCAGCGGTAATCCATTCGCAGGCTGCCCTGGGTGTCAATCACCGCCGCCACCATTTGCTGAACCGTGCCTGCCGTCGCGCTGTCGGTGATGTAATCGGTCAGCCGGGTTGCCAGCACATCATTGGCAAGGATCGACGTTCCCCCATTGCGCAAGGCAAAATCATCCCAGTCTCCGCCAACCCAGAGGATGCGAAGCGACGAGTCGACCACGCAGAAACAATGCAGAAATTTCAAGCCACTTGTCCGTATTTGCAGGGTGCTGCGCCGTCACATTAGCAGCGCGCTGCAAAAAATGCGCGTGGAAGTTTACAGTTTGCTCAATTTTTGCATGCCGTCGTATGCGGATGCCACAGGTCCGGCCCCGTGCCCCGCCTTGCCGATGTCAGGACGGTCAGACCGGGTCGATATCCCCCATCGCCCTTTGCGCGTGAAACGCCGCCACAAAGGCGGGCAGAGTTCCGGTCGCGATGGCATCGCGCAGGCCCTGCATCAGCTCCTGATAATAATGCAGGTTGTGCCAGGTCAGCAGCATGCCGGAAATCATTTCCTGCGCCTTGAACACATGGTGCAGATAGGCGCGGCTGTAGCTGCGGCAGGCCGGGCAGGTGCAGTCTTCATCCAGCGGGCGCGGGTCATCCATGTGGCGCGCGTTCTTGATGTTGACCTGCCCGCGCCGGGTCCAGGCCTGCCCGGTGCGGCCAGAGCGGCTGGGCAGCACGCAATCCATCATGTCGATCCCACGCTCCACCGCACCCACGATGTCATCGGGCTTGCCCACCCCCATCAGGTAGCGCGGCTTGTCTTCCGGCAGGAAGCCCGGCGCATAGTCCAGCACGCCGAACATCGCCTCTTGCCCCTCGCCCACCGCAAGGCCACCCACCGCATAGCCATCGAACCCGATGTCCACCAGCGCGCGCGCCGACTCCTCGCGCAGATCCCGCGTGACTCCACCCTGCATGATCCCGAACAGCGCGTGTCCCGGCCGGTCGCCAAAGGCATCCCGCGATCGCTGTGCCCAGCGCATGGACAGCGCCATCGACTTGGCCACCTCGGCATCGGTCGCGGGCAAGGCGGGGCATTCGTCGAAACACATCACGATGTCGGACCCCAGCAGCTTCTGAATCTCCATGCTGCGTTCAGGCGACAGCATGTGTTTGGACCCATCGATATGGCTGGCAAACCGCACACCCTCTTCGGTCAGCTTGCGCAAGGATGCCAGGCTCATCACCTGAAACCCGCCGGAATCGGTCAGGATGGGGCGCTCCCAGTTCATGAAACGGTGCAAGCCACCCAGATGCGCAATCCGTTCCGCCGTCGGGCGCAGCATCAGGTGATAGGTGTTGCCCAGCAGAATATCGGCCCCGGTCGCGCGCACCGACTCTGGCAGCATCGCCTTAACCGTGGCCGCCGTACCCACCGGCATGAAGGCCGGGGTGCGGATATCGCCGCGCGGGGTGCGGATCACGCCCTTGCGCGCCGTGCCATCGGTCGCCTCGACCGTAAAACCGAACCTCTGCGCCATCGCCCTGCCCATTCCTGCTGTGATCAGCGGCCCGAATACCCGATCCGTCCGGGAATCCAAGGCCCGGGTCAGGGGCGCGCAACGGCAAGGCGAAAAAATTATGCGGATTTTAGGGACCGCTCCGCTGTTAAGGGGTCGGCAAGCCGGTTGCCATTAAGTGATCTGGACCGCCCGGATGACCGGGCCTCTTTGGGGGATTTCACAATGCGCCGTTTCGCCGCCACCTTGCTTTTTGCCTGCGCCCTGCCTGCCTTTGGCCTACCCGCTTTCGCAACCGAAAGCGCCTTCCCAGAGGACAAGGCCCGCGCCTTCACGACAGAAGCGCTTAACACCTGGGCCGCCGACCCGGAGCTGATCTCTGCCGTACTGGCGCAGAACCTGCGCCACGCCGCGCTGACGCAGGCCGATATCGACGCGCTGGATCAGGCGTGGATGTCAGAACTCGGAAAATCCGTGCAACCCACCATCAGCAGTGTTCTGACCACCCCTGCCTCAGACCTGCTGCGCAATCAGATCGAAGCGGCCGGCGGCCAAATCAGTGAAGTGTTCGTGATGGATTCGCTTGGCCTCAATGTCGCAGCGGCCGCTGCCACCTCGGACTACTGGCAGGGGGATGAGGCGAAGTTTCAGGAAACCTATCCCAATGGCCCCGGTGCAATCCACATCAGCGAGGTTGAGTTCGACGAAAGCAGCCAAGCCTATCAGGTTCAGGTGTCGTTTACCCTGACAGACCCTGCCGATGGCAGTGTCATCGGCGCGGTCACGGTCGCCCTGAATGCAGAACAGTTCTGACCTCAACGTCTCTGACATCTTCTCCAGCTGTCGCATCCAAGGATTGTCCCGATGCCCATGACCCTTTCTTCCCTGTTCCAACTGCGGTCCATCTTCCTCAAGGCGACCGTAATCACCGCGCTCACTGTGGCTGTCGTCGTTGCAAGCTCGATCTTTGGCAGCAACGTCGACAAAAAGGCGATGCTGCATGCCGCATTGCGGGAAATGGCGGGAATGGTCACCAATATGTCCGGGCACAGTGCTGGCGGGGCCTTGCGGTTCAACAAGCCCGAAGCGGCAAACGTGATCGAACAGGAATTGTTCGATCTGACCGGCGAAGATCTGACAGAGATTTTGACGTTGCGCCTAGATGGCACTGTGTTTTCCCAGGCCCGCCGTCCGGGTGCAACAGCCACGGATGATGCGCCTGTGCGGCTTGGCAATGACCTGCTGGCCAAAGTTACCGCTTGGGTTGCGCAAAACCGTCAACCAGGCCACGACGAAGAACTGCTGTACAGCGAAGACGGCCTGATGGCGGCCCATCCGGTCTATTTCGGTGCCGAATCGCAGATCGTTGGCGTGATCGTCACGCGCTGGTCCGATGAACGGATCTCGGCAGAGGTTGCGGCGACAACTCGGCAGAGCCTGGTGACGGGCGCGGGTATTTTTGCGGTGATGCTGTTTGTGGCTGCCCTTCTGTTCCGCCGGTTCATCTCAAGCCCGCTGCGCAACCTGAATGAGGCGGTCAGCAAAGTGGCCGCCGGAGATTATGCAGTTGAAGTGCCGGGCCGAACCGCGCACGATGAGATCGGCGACATCGCCCGGGCGCTCGAAGGCTTTCGCTCCGATCTCGCCGCCTCGCTGGAGGTGACACGCGTCGGCATGTTCAAGGGCTCCGGCTTTGAAGGGGCCTCAGCCGCGCTCACGATTACCGACACGGATTTCCGCATCCTGTTTGCCAACGCCGCAGCGCAAACCCTGATGACCAGTCATTTCTCGGCGGGTCAGGGCGCGGCCACGCCGCTGACCGGACGCCCCGCCACCAGCCTTGATCCGGCCCTCGCCAACCTGTCCGGCCGCGGCGGCGCAGGTCTGCCGCAAGCCATCGGCTTCTCACGCGGAAGCGATATGTTTGCCGTCTCAATGGCCGCCATCCGCGACACTGACGGCGTGCTTACCGGCTATGTTCTTGAATGGCGCATGACCACGCAAGACCGCCGCAATGCCGCTGTCCTCTCGGCGATCGACGCGGGGCAACTGCGCGCTGAATTGTCAAAGTCCGGCCAGATCGAATCTGCGAATGACCGCTTTGCCGCCTTGCTTGGGCATTCTGCCGCAACGATCGCCGGACGCGACTGCCGCAGCCAGCTGACACTCGAAGAGCCTGCGTCCGGCGATCTGTGGGGGCGGCTCAGATCGGGCGATCCGGTCGACGGGCTGATCCGTCTGAGCTTGCCAAACGGTGACGCTGCCTTGCTTGATGCGCGCATCACCCCGGTCAAAGACGACAAGGATGCGGTGCAATCCTATCTTCTGCTCGCAACCGATGTCACCCGGCAGCAAGCCGATCAGCGCGAGGCCGAGGCACGTCGGCGCGACATGGAGGCGGCACAGAGCAAAGTCGTCGATTCGCTTCGCGCAGCACTGGCGCAACTGTCGAACGGCGACCTGACCGCCACCCTGGGCGAGACGTTCGACACCCGATATGAAGGTCTGCGCTCCGATTTCAACGAAGCGACAGAGCGGTTGCGGGCGGCGATGTCGGATGTCGTTGACAGCTCGGCCGCCATCCGCGGCGAAGTGGGCGACATCAGCAGCGCCGCCGACAATCTCAGCCGCCGCACCGAACAACAGGCCGCCACGCTGGAGCAGACCTCTGCCGCGCTTGACCAGATGACAACCTCGGTCAAATCCACCGCCGAAGTCGCCCGCAACGCCAATTCACGGGTGGAAGAGGCCAAGCAGAATGCCGAAACCTCGGGCCGGGTTGTGCGCGAGGCTGTGTCGGCCATGGGCGAAATCGAACAAAGCTCGTCCAAGATTTCTCGCATCACCTCTGTGATCGACGAAATCGCCTTCCAGACCAACCTGCTGGCGCTGAACGCCGGGGTCGAGGCCGCCCGCGCGGGCGAGGCCGGGCGTGGCTTTGCCGTCGTCGCCTCGGAAGTGCGCGATCTGGCGCAGCGCTCGTCCGAGGCCGCGCGCGAAATCGCCGGGCTGATCACCGCCTCTTCCGATCAGGTCAAACGCGGCGTCAGCCTTGTGGCAGAGGCCGGCCGCAGCCTGACCGGCATCCAATCCGCGGTAGGGGAGGTGCACAGCCTGGTGTCAGAGATTGCAAGTTCGGCCAAGGAACAATCCAACGGCATCACCGAGTTGAACACCGCCGTCAAACATCTGGACCAGGTGACCCAGCAAAATGCCGCAATGTTCGAGGAAACCTCTGCGGCATCGCAATCGCTGAACCGGGCAGCCGGTGCACTGGCCGAAACCACCGCGCGCTTTACCCTGAACAGCGGCACCCGGCGCGACGCGTCCTCTGGTCCGATGGCCAGCCGAACCGCGCAGTCTTGGGGCCCGCCCAAAGCAGACAGCAAGCCTGCCCCAGGCACCTTTCAGTCTTCACGCACGCCCCCCGCCCGGTCCTCATCCCGCGCCGCACAGACCGCAACCGCCGCAGACCGCGACAGCTGGGAAGATTTCTGATCCCGAACGAAATCTGATCCCAAATAAAAATGCCGGATCCGACCATCGGATCCGGCATCTTGCATCCTGTCAGCGCAAAGACAGCTACGCCGGGATCAGACCGCGCAAAACAGGGTCAGTCCTTGGCACGTCCCACATAAGAATAATCGTCGGTGTTGATCTCGATCCGCGTGCCGGTACCAATATGCGGCGGCACCATCACCCGCAGCCCGTTCGAGCAGATCGCCGGCTTGTAGGACGATGACGCCGTCTGCCCCTTCACCACCGGTTCGGTTTCTGTAATCTCGACGATCACGCGCTGGGGCAGTTCAATGGCAATCGCGACGCCTTCATAGGTCCGAAGATAGACCTTGATGCCTTCGTTCAGAAACACCTTGTCATCGCCCACCACATCCGGCGTCACTGCGATCTGCTCATAAGTGGTAGGCTCCATGAAGTGATAGCCTTCGCCATCTTCATACAGAAAATCATATTCCCGCTCGTCCACCGTGGCCTTTTCGACCATCTCGGTGGTGCGCCAGCGCTCGGCCACCTTCACCCCGTCCGAAATCCGGCGCATATCGACACTGGTGGTGGGCGTGCCCTTGCCGGGATGGAAGTTTTCAGCTTTCAGAACGGCATAGAGCTTGCCATCCATTTCAACAACATTGCCCTTGCGCAGCGAGGATGCGATGACTTTCACGGTCAGGTTTTCCTTGTGGTTTGAAAGGCCGAAGGATAGCCCCGGCACCGATTGTCTGCGCGCCTACCGCATCTGACGGCGAATTTCAACGCAGGCCGCGCAAAAAGACCGCAGGAAGGGTTCGCATGTCCGGTTCAGACACCTGGTGGTCCGCCACACGCCACGCCGACCGCCGCCCGCTGCTGCTGGCGCGCAACCGAATTCAGGCGCGGATCCGCAACCATCTGGCGGAGGACGGTTTTACCGAGGTCGACCCCGCCGCGCTGCAAACCAGCCCCGGCAATGAAACGCATCTGCACGCCTTTGGCACTGACGCCATCGGCAACGATGGCCAATCACGGCGCATGTATCTGCACACCAGTCCCGAATTCGCGATGAAAAAGCTGCTCGCGGCGGGCGAGACGCAGATCCATGCCTTTGCCCATGTCTGGCGCAACCGCGAACGTGGCGCGCGGCACAGCCCGGAGTTCACCATGCTGGAATGGTACCGGGTCGGACAGGATTACAGCACCTTGATGCAGGATTGCGCGGCCTTTTTGCGGCTCGCGGCACAGGCGGCGGGTGCCAACCACTTGCGCTTTCGCGAGGCGACCTGCGACCCCATGCTTGAACCGGAACGGGTATCGGTGGCCGATGCGATGCGACGCCACGCCTCGGTCGACCTGCTGGCCACGCTGGCCCATGATGGCAGTGCCGACCGCGAATCCCTTGCCCGTCAGGCAGCAGCCATCCACCTGCGCGTTGCCCCCGATGACACCTGGTCCGACATCTTCAGCCGCATCCTGTCCGACCGGGTCGAGCCGCATCTGGGCCATGGCCGGCCCACCCTGCTCGACCGCTATCCGGTGGTCGAGGCCGCGCTTGCCCGCCCCTGCGCCGATGACCCGCGCGAGGCAGAACGGTTCGAATTGTATGCCTGCGGGGTCGAACTCGCCAATGGCTTTGGCGAGCTGACCGACGCGACCGAACAACGCCGCCGCTTTGCCGCCGAGATGGAGGAAAAGGCGCGGATCTATGGCGAGCGTTATCCGCTGGACGAAGATTTCCTTGCGGCCCTCGCCCATATGCCGCCTGCCAGCGGCTGCGCCCTGGGGTTTGACCGGCTGGTGATGCTGGCGACCGGAGCCCCACGCATCGACGATGTGCTTTGGGTGCCAGTGGGTTAGCACCGCCTCAGATCACGCCAATCCCGCGCAGGATGACCGTCTTTGCCGTCTCGGTCGCGTCACGCCATTGCGCATCACTCAGCGGCTCGCCGCCGTTCAGCGTCTCGATCTGATGACCGAAATCAGCATAATGCTGCGTCATCGCCCAGAGCATGTACAATAGATGGCGCGGATCGACCGGGGCCATCTTGCCCTCATCCACCCAGGCCTGGATCACCGCCATCCGCCCCGCCGTCCAGTCGCGCAAGGTCGTTTCCAGATAATCCTGTATCACCGGCGCGCCATGCATCACCTCGGATGCCCAGACCTTTGACCCGAACGGATGACGGCGCGAGATCGCCATCTTGGCCTCGATATAGCCGCCGATCCCTTCGACCGGGCCGGGGGCATCGTCAAAAGTGTCGGCGGCATGCAACCAGATTTCAAAGATGTTGCGCACCACCTGCCGGTAGAGCGCCTCCTTGGTGGGAAAGTAGTAATGCAGATTGGCCTTGGGCAGCCCCGCCATATCGGCGATCAACTGCATGGTCGCCCCGCCATAGCCAGCCTCGGCAAACACCTTTTCTGCCGCATCCAAAATCACACGCTCATTTTCGCGCCGGATTTCGGTGCGTCTGCCCTTCTGGATGCGTGAAACTTGTGCGTTCTGTGTCATCAGCCTGTTGGAAATTATGTTGACCGGATGGTCAGGTTGTGGTGCGCTTGGTCCTGACCATACGGTCAGGAAATGAGTCGCCGCAAGAGGGGCAAAGACCCTTTGGCAAACAGGGAGAGCCAGCTGATGCCAGCACCCGGAGAAAACCTCCGCATCAATTCCGAACGGCTGTGGGACAGCCTGATGCAGATGGCGCAAGTGGGCCCCGGCATCGCGGGGGGCAACAACCGCCAGACCCTGACCGACGCCGACAATGAGGGCCGCCACCTGTTCGCAGACTGGTGCAAGGCGGCCGGAATGACCATGGGCGTGGACACCATGGGCAATATGTTCGCCACCCGCCCCGGCACCGACCCTGGAGCCCTGCCCGTCTACATGGGCAGCCATCTGGATACCCAGCCGACGGGGGGCAAATATGACGGCGTGCTGGGCGTGCTGGGCGCGCTGGAAGTGGTGCGCACGATGAACGATCTGGGGATCGAGACCCGCCACCCGATCGTGGTCACCAACTGGACCAATGAGGAAGGCACCCGCTTTGCCCCCGCCATGCTGGCCAGCGGTGTCTTTGCCGGGATGCACACGCAGGACTACGCCTACTCCCGCACCGATGCCGAAGGCAAAGCCTTTGGCGACGAACTGGCCCGGATTGGCTGGGTCGGGGACGAGCCGGTGGGCACGCGCAAGATGCACGCCATGCTGGAACTGCACATCGAACAGGGCCCTATTCTGGAGGCCGAGGGCAAGCAGGTTGGCGTCGTCACCCATGGTCAGGGCCTGTGGTGGCTGGAAATCACCCTGACGGGGCGCGACGCACATACTGGCAGCACCCCCATGGCGATGCGCGTCAATGCCGGCCTCGGCATGGCGCGGATCACCGAGCGGGTGCATCAGATTGCCATGAGCCATCAGCCGGATGCTGTCGGCGCGGTGGGGCATTGCAATGTCTACCCCAACTCGCGCAACGTGATCCCCGGCAAGGCCGTGTTCACGGTCGATATCCGCAGCCCCGATCAGGCCAAGCTGGACGCGATGAAGGCCGAGGTGATGCGGGCGGCCCATGCGGTGGCGCGCGATCTGGGACTGGGCTGCGAGATCGAGGATGTCGGCCATTTCGACCCGGTGACCTTTGATGAAGGTCTGGTGAAGACCGTCCGTCAAGCCGCTGAAAAGCTTGGGTACTCCCACATGGATATCGTCTCGGGTGCCGGGCACGATGCCTGCTGGATCAACCGGGTTGCCCCCACGGTGATGATCATGTGCCCCTGCGTGAACGGGCTGTCGCACAACGAGGCGGAAGAAATTTCGTCCGAATGGGCGGCGGCAGGCACGGATGTGCTGCTGCATGCGGTGCTTGAGGTGGCTGAGGTGGTATCCTGAGGCTGGCCCCGGGATATTTTTGGACAGAAAATAAGGGAGCAGTGCTGTGGCATCGACGGTGATCAAGGGCGGGACGGTGGTGACCGCGGATCTGTCCTACGCGGCGGATGTGTTGGTCGAGGGTGGGGTGATTGTCGAGATCGGCCAAGGCCTTGGCGGCGACACCGTGCTCGATGCCACCGGCTGTTACATCATGCCCGGCGGGATTGATCCGCATACCCATCTGGAAATGCCCTTCATGGGCACCTATTCGGCAGATGATTTTGACAGCGGGACAAGGGCGGCGCTGGCAGGTGGCACGACGATGGTGGTGGATTTCGTGCTGCCGGGTCAGGGTCAGGGGCTGATGGATGCGGCCAAGGTGTGGAGCAACAAATCCCCCCGCGCCCATTGCGACTATTCCTACCACATGGCGGTGACCTGGTGGGGCGAGAAGGTCTGGGAGGGGATGGAGGACAGCGTCAAGGCCGGGATCACCAGCTTCAAGCACTTCCTCGCCTACAAGGGCGCGCTGATGGTCAACGATGACGAGCTGTTTGCCAGCTTTCGCCGGGTGGGCGAGCTTGGCGGGCTGGCCATGGTGCATGCCGAGAATGGCGATGTGGTGGCGGAACTGACCGCCAAACTGCTGGCCGAGGGCAATACCGGGCCAGAGGGCCATGCTTACAGCCGCCCGCCGCAGGTGGAGGGCGAAGCGACCAACCGGGCCATCATGATCGCCGATATGGCGGGCGTGCCCCTGTATGTGGTACATGTGTCCTGCGAGGACGCACATGAGGCGATCCGCCGGGCGCGACAGCAGGGCAAGCGGGTGTGGGGCGAACCCTTGATCCAGCATCTGACGCTGGACGAGTCCGAGTATTTCCACCCCGACTGGGACCATGCCGCGCGCCGCGTGATGAGCCCGCCGTTCCGCAACAAGGCGCATCAGGACAGTTTGTGGGCCGGGTTGATGTCGGGGTCGTTGTCGGTGGTGGCGACGGACCATTGCGCCTTTACCACCGAGCAGAAACGCTTTGGCAAGGGTGATTTCTCCAAGATTCCCAATGGGACCGGGGGGTTGGAAGACCGGCTGCCAATGCTCTGGACCCACGGGGTGGGCACCGGGCGGATGACGCCGAATGAATTTGTGGCGGTGACCAGCACCAACATTGCCAAGATCCTGAACTGCTATCCGAAAAAGGGCGCGGTTCTGGTGGGGGCGGATGCCGATCTGATCGTCTGGGACCCGGAGCGGGAAAAGACCATCACCGCCAGCGCGCAACAATCTGCCATTGATTACAATGTGTTCGAAGGGAAAAAGGTCAAAGGCCTGCCCAGGTTCACCCTGACGCGCGGCCATGTCGCGGTGACCGAAGGCGTGATGACCAGCCGCGAGGGCCATGGCCAGTTTGTGGGCCGTGAGGCGCGCGGCGCGGTCAACCGGGCGCTGACGCAGTGGAAAGACCTGACGGCGCCACGCCCCGTGGTCCGGTCCGGCGTCCCGGCAACGGGCGTCTGAGC
The DNA here is from genome assembly GCF_004745575.1 of Pseudotabrizicola sediminis. Taxonomy (GTDB): domain Bacteria; phylum Pseudomonadota; class Alphaproteobacteria; order Rhodobacterales; family Rhodobacteraceae; genus Pseudotabrizicola; species Pseudotabrizicola sediminis. The sequence continues at coordinate 47,598 of NZ_RPEM01000007.1, forward strand.
CAGATGAAAGACACCTCCCATACAGGGCAGCCGGTGATCGAGGCGCGGGGTTTGAACCTGACCTTCCAGACCGGCGACGGGCCGGTTCATGCGCTGAAAGACGTGGATCTGACCATCAACAAGGGCGATTTTGTCAGCTTTATTGGCCCCTCGGGTTGTGGCAAGACCACGTTTCTGCGCTGTATCGCGGCGTTGGAGCACCCCACTGGCGGCACACTGACGGTCAACGGGTTGTCCCCGGACGAGGCGCGAAAGACGCGCGCCTATGGTTATGTGTTTCAGGCGGCGGGATTGTATCCGTGGCGCACGATTGCAGGAAATGTGAAACTGCCCCTCGAAATCATGGGGTTTTCCAAGGCGGATCAGGAAGATCGTGTTCGAAAAGTGCTAGAGCTGGTGGAGCTGTCGGGCTTTGGCGGCAAGTTCCCCTGGCAGCTTTCGGGCGGGATGCAGCAGCGCGCCAGCATCGCGCGGGCCTTGGCCTTTGACGCCGATATTCTGCTGATGGATGAACCCTTTGGCGCGCTGGACGAGATTGTGCGTGACCGGCTCAATGAAGAGCTTCTGAAGCTCTGGGCGCGTACGTCCAAGACCATCGGCTTTGTCACCCATTCGATTCCGGAAGCGGTGTATCTGTCGACCAAGATCGTCGTCATGTCGCCGCGTCCCGGCCGGATCACCGATGTGATCGACAGCCCCCTGCCCAAGGATCGCCCGCTGGAGATCCGGGACAGCCCGGAGTTCATCGAGATTGCGCATCGGGTGCGCGAAGGGTTGCGGGCGGGGCATCTGGATGACTGAGCCGCGCAAATCCACAGCCAGCCAACGTCTGGCCCACGTCTGGTTTGCGTATGGCAAAGGTATGGCTGTGTGTGCGCAAGGGTTCGGGGGCATTGATGGGTAAGATTGCCCCGGTCCTGACCGTGCTGTGTGCCATTTTTACGCTGTGGTATCTGGCGGCGGTCTGGATGAATGCGACCTGGGTTTATGATCAGGCCGCGCGCTCTGGCACCACCGTCACTTTGGCCGAGGTCATCCCCCAGACCATGGCACAAGATCGCCCTCTGCTGCCGCCGCCGCATCAGGTGGCACAGGTTTTGTGGGATGGGGTGACGGGTCAGGCGGTGACGTCGAAGCGATCCCTCGTCTATCACGGCTATGTCACGCTGCGGGGCACGATGATGGGCTTTGTGCTTGGCATCGTGCTGGGCGTGGCGCTGGCCATGGCCATCGTGCGGTTCCGGGTGATGGAGGTCAGCGTGATGCCTTGGGCCATCATCAGCCAGACCATTCCCATCGTGGCACTGGCCCCGATGATCCTGACCGTGTCGAACCAGATCGGCATCGACAACCGCGAAGTACCGAAGGCGATCATCGCGGCGTACCTCTCGTTCTTTCCGGTGCTGGTCAGCATGATCAAGGGGCTGCGCAGCCCCGACCAGATGCAGCTGGACCTGTTGTCCACCTATGGCGCATCAGAGCCGCAGACGTTTTTCAAGCTGCGGCTGCCGGCGTCGCTGCCCTATTTTTTCGCCTCGCTGAAGGTGGCGGTTGCGGCGGCGCTGGTGGGGACCATCATCGGCGAGCTGCCGACCGGCGCGGTGGAGGGGTTGGGCGCGCGCATGCTGATCGGGTCGCAGTTTGGCGAGCCGCTGATCATGTGGGCGGCGCTGTTTGCGGCGGCCATTCTTGCGGGCGGGTTGATCCTGATCGTCGGGTGGATTGAGCGGCTGGCCCGGGCGCGAATGGGGGTGCCGGCATGATCTGGCTGATAGGTTCGGTTGTCTTCTGGCTGGCGGCATGGGCGCTGAATGTGCGGCTGGCGGCAAGCGGGTTTGGCAAGACCCGCGCGGGGCAGATCACGGTGGCGGCGCTGTTCGGCATCACCCTTCTGGTGCTGTGGGAAGGGCTGGTGCGCGGCTTTGCGGTGCCGACTGTTATCCTGCCGGGGCCATCGGTGATCGGGCCGAAGATTGTATCGTCCTTGCCCATCCTTTGGGCCGATTTCGTGCAGACGGTGATCCGGGGGGCGCTGTCTGGGTTCGCCATCGGCACGGTGGCGGCCTTTGTCACGGCCATTGCCATTGACCGGTCCCCTTTCCTGCAAAAAGGGCTGCTGCCGGTGGGCAATTTCGTCTCGGCCCTGCCCATCGTCGGCCTCGCCCCGGTGCTGGTGATGTGGTTCGGCTTTGACTGGCAGTCCAAGGCGGCGGTGGTGGTGGTGATGGTGTTCTTTCCGCTGCTGGTCAACATGGTGGCGGGGTTGCAGGCGAGTGACCGGCTGCAGCGCGACCTGATGGAGACCTATTCGGCCACCTATACGCAGCGCTTGCTGAAGCTGCGCCTGCCCGCCGCGATGCCCTTCATCTTCAACGGGCTGAAGATCGCGGCCACGCTGGCGCTGATCGGGGCGATCGTTGCCGAATTTTTCGGCAGCCCGGTCACCGGCATGGGCTTTCGCATCTCGACCGAGGTGGGAAAACTGGCGCTCGATATGGTCTGGGCCACAATTGCAGTGGCGGCACTGGCGGGATCGGCGCTCTATGGGCTGATCGCGCTGATCGAATCCCGGGTGACGTTCTGGCACCCGAGCCAACGAAAATAACAAGCAACGCCCCCGACAGAGGGGCACAACACGGAGGTCGACCAATGAAGAGACTGTTTACCGCGGCGGTTCTGGCCAGCTTTGCCGGCACGGCGCAGGCGCAGGATGTGACGCTGCAACTGAAATGGGTGACGCAGGCGCAGTTCGCTGGCTACTACGTCGCCAAGGACAAGGGGTTCTTTGAGGAAGAGGGCCTGAATGTCACCATCAAGCCCGGCGGCCCCGATATCGCGCCGGAACAGGTGATTGCAGGCGGCGGCGCCGACATCATCACCACATGGATGCCCGCCGCCTTGGCGGCGCGCGAGCGTGGTTTGCCGCTGGTGAACATCGCACAACCCTTTGCCGATGGCGGGTTGAAGTTCACCTGCCTGAAGGAATCGGGCGTCACCACGACGGCCGATTTTCCCGGCCGCACGCTGGGCGTCTGGTTCTTTGGCAATGAATATCCGTTCTATGCCTGGATGGCGAAACTGGGTCTGGCGACCGACGGCTCTGACGGTGGGGTGACGGTGCTGAAACAGGCGTTCAACGTCGATGCGCTGCTGCAAAAGCAGGCCGATTGCATTTCGGTGATGTCCTATAACGAATATGGTCAGGTGATTGACGCCGGGATCACCGAGGATCAGCTGGTGACCTTCACCTATGCCGATGAAGGCGTGGGGGTGCTGGAGGACGGGCTTTATGTGCTGGAAGACCGGCTGGCCGACCCGGCCTTTGTGGAAACCATGGCGAAGTTCGTCCGCGCCTCGATGAAGGGCTGGAAATATGCCGAAGCCAACCCGGATGAGGCGGCGCAGATCATCGTCGACAATGACGATTCCGGCGCGCAGCGGCTGGAGCATCAGCAGTACATGATGTCGGAGGTGGCCAAGCTGACCGCAGGCAGCACCGGCAAGCTGGACCCGACAGCTTACGAGGAAACCGTGGCCACCCTGCTCGCCGCCGTGTCGCCCGACAATCCGGCGATCACCAAGGCGCCTGAAGGCATGGCCTGGACCCATGCGGTGACGGACCTTGCGCTGGAATAAGGCGTGAGGCACTGACACCAACGCCCGGAGAACCCCTCCGGGCGTTGGCATTTGTGGCCCCTGTGGACGGGGGGGCAGCCCCCCGGACCCCCCGGGATATTTGAGAACAGATGAAGGGGGCTGGCCGCATTTGAGCCAGCCAGTCGAAGGTGCCCGACAGCGGTCACCGGCGGGTCAGTCCAGATGATGGCGGATGCGCCGCACCATCAGCCAGACCCCCAGCAGAACCACCGGCGTCAGAACTGCCAGCCCCATGCCTTTTGACACGCCCGCAGCTTCGGTCAGCGGGTAGATCACATAGCTGGCCAGATTGATCGCGTAATAGCTGATGGCGACCGTCGACAGCCCTTCGACCGTGCGCTGCAGGCGCAGTTGCACATCGGCGCGGCGGTCCATCGATTCCAGCAGTTTCTGGTTCTGCGCCGAGCGGTCCACCTCGACCCGGGTGCTGAGGAGTTCTGCCGCGCGGGCGGCGCGTTCGGCCATGCTGCGCAGCCGGCTTTCGGCTGATTTGACCGTGCGCATCGCCGGATCATAGCGGCGCATCATGAATTCGGCGAATGTCTGGCGGCCGCCCAGACGGATTTCGCGCATCACCTCGATCCGCTGGTTCACGATGGCCTCATAGGCGGCTGTCGCGCCAAAGCGGAAGGTGTATTTCACCGACAGGCTTTCCAGTTCCGCCGAAATGGCCAACAGATCGTGCAGCATCGCCTCGGCGCTGCGTTCGGTGCCGTCAAGGGCGCTCACCAGATCCGACAGGCGCGGGTCCAGCGTGTTCAGCCGGGAGTTCAGGTGCCGCACCCGGGGCAGCGCCAGCATCGACATGGCGCGGTAGGTTTCCACCTCGCACAGGCGCTGCACGATCCGCCCGATGCGGCGCGGCGAGGTGCCCGCCCGCACGAAGACCGCAAAGCGCATGTGGCCAGCCGCATCGATGCGGAAGTCGCCCGCGACAATGGCCGCGCCATCGACCACCTTTGACACCGCAAGGCTTTCGCCCACGAACCAGTCTTCCAGCTGGGCCAGCGCGGTGGCCTCATCCTCGGGCATGTACTCGATGCGGATCAGGACCGAACAAAGCCGCTTGCCGGGGGCTTGCGACAACCAGTCTTCGGGAAACACCGCCGCTTCGGCCGGGTCGAACGGGCGCGTGCCCACGCCTTTGCTGAACACCGAATAGGTCACGAATTCGGTATGGCTTTCCCATTTCAGTTGGTTGCGGCCGATCTCGCCAAAGAAATGCGTGGCCTCGGGCTGCGGATGCGCACTGCCGTTGCGGTCCAGAAGGTCAAGCAGATGGCGGCGGTCGCGGCTGCGGTCGCGGTTGGCGGCATCGTCTGGCTCTTTGATCGCCAGATATACCGCCGTGCCCGGCACCTCGATGGCGGGAAAGGGTCGGGCGTGCAGTTCGTTCACGATGGAATAGCGCTGCGGGTGGTCGGAAAAACTGGTCATGCGGGGGGAACTCGGGCCAAAGGTCTTTGATCTTGACTTAAGGCGCGCGGGCGCGCGCGCAAAAGCGAAATGCCGGAATACCGGGGTATGCCGCAGGTCTGTTGCGCGAATGTCAAAGGCCCCGGCATCTGCCGGGGCCTTTGGTCGGATTTTTTACAGAACACACGCGGCGTCAGTCGATCAGCGGCAGCAGCGCATCCAGCGACTTTTTCGCATCGCCATAGAACATCCGGGTGTTGTCCTTGTAGAACAGCGGGTTCTCGATCCCGGAATACCCCGTGCCCTGCCCGCGTTTGGACACGAACACCTGTTTCGCCTTCCAGCATTCCAGCACCGGCATGCCGGCGATGGGGCTGTTGGGGTCTTCTTGTGCTGCCGGGTTCACGATGTCGTTCGAGCCGATCACGATGGCCACGTCGGTGGAGGGGAAATCCTCGTTGATCTCGTCCATTTCCAGCACGATGTCGTAGGGCACCTTGGCCTCGGCCAGCAGCACGTTCATGTGGCCGGGCAAGCGGCCTGCCACCGGGTGGATGGCAAAGCGCACCGTCTTGCCCTTGGCGCGCAGCTTGCGGGTCAGTTCCGACACCGATTGTTGCGCCTGCGCCACCGCCATGCCGTAGCCGGGGATGATGATGATGCTGTCGGCATCGTTCAGGGCCGCCGCGACGCCTTCGGAATCAATGGCAATCTGTTCGCCGGTGACTTCCATCTGCGGGCCGGAGGTGCCGCCGAAGCCGCCGAGGATGACGCTGATGAACGAGCGGTTCATCGCCTTACACATGATATAGCTCAGGATCGCGCCCGAGGAGCCGACCAGCGCGCCGACCACGATAAGAAGGTCATTGCCAAGGCTGAACCCGATCGCCGCCGCCGCCCAGCCGGAATAGCTGTTGAGCATCGAGACCACCACCGGCATGTCGGCGCCGCCGATGCCCATGATCAGGTGATAGCCGATGAAGAAGGCCAGCAGGGTCATCGCGATGAGCGCGAGGATCCCGGCGTCGTTGAAATACATCACACCAAGGATCACCGACCCAAGCGCAGCGCCTGCGTTCAGCAGATGCCCGCCGGGCAATTTCTTGGCGGTGGTATCGACCTTGCCCGCCAGCTTGCCGAAGGCCACGACCGAGCCGGTGAAGGTGACCGCGCCGATGAAGACGCCGAGGAAGACTTCGACCCGCAGGATCGAGATTTCAACGGCGGATTTCTTGGCCAGCAGGGCGGCAAAGCCCTCCAGCCCCACCCGCGCGGCAGGCTCCATCGCCAGCACGCGGCTGAGTTCCAGATCGGCGTTGAAGCCGACGAAGACCGCGGCCAAGCCGACGAGGCTGTGCATCGCCGCCACAAGTTGCGGCATTTCGGTCATCTGAACGCGTTGGGCCACGACGTAGCCGATGGCACCCCCGCCGGCGATCATCAGGAGTGACAGGAACCAGTTGCCTGCCCCCGGCCCCATGAGCGTGGCGACAATCGCCAGCGCCATGCCGGTAATGCCGTACCAGACCGCGCGCTTGGCGCTTTCCTGACCCGACAGCCCGCCCAGCGAGAGGATGAAGAGAATAGCCGCAACAACATAGGCGGCCGTGGTGAATCCGTAGTCCATCTTGCCCCCTCCCTTACGATTTCTGGAACATGGCAAGCATGCGCCGGGTGACAAGGAAGCCGCCGAAGATATTGATTCCGGCCATGAAAACGGACAGCGCCGCGAGCAGGATCACAAGATATGACCCCGACCCGATCTGCATCAGCGCGCCAAGGATGATGATCGACGAAATGGCGTTGGTGATCGCCATCAAGGGCGTGTGCAGGGAGTGCGAGACGTTCCAAATCACCTGGAAGCCGACAAAGACCGCCAGCACGAAGACGATGAAGTGCTGCATGAAGCTGGCCGGGGCCACGAGGCCCAGCGCCAGCAGCAGCACCGCGCCGATGGCCAGCAGGCCGACCTGATTGCGGGTCTGGGTCTTGAACGCCGCGACTTCGAGCGCGCGTTTTTCGACCGGGGTCAGTTCGACAGCTTTCGGCTTCGGCTTGGCCGCCGCAATCGCCGCAACCTTGGGGGGTGGCGGCGGATAGGTGACCGCGCCCTGATGGGTCACGGTGGCACCCCGGATCACGTCATCTTCCATGTTATGCGCGATCACACCGTCTTTCTTTGGTGTCAGATCGGCCAGCATGTGACGGATGTTGTTGGAATAAAGCGTGGAAGACTGCGCTGCCATCCGGCTGGGGAAATCGGTGTAGCCGACGATGGTGACGCCATTGTCGCTGACGATCTTCTGGTCCGGCACGGTCAGGTCACAGTTGCCGCCACGTTCGGCGGCCAGATCGATGACCACCGAACCGGGCTTCATCATCGCAACCATATCCGCTGTCCACAGTTTTGGCGCAGGCCGACCCGGGATCAGGGCGGTGGTGATGACGATGTCCATGTCGGGGGCCAGTTCGCGGAACTTGGCAAGCTGCTTGGCGGCAAAGGCCGGGCTCGACGGGGCGGCATAGCCACCCGTCGCCGCGCCATCGGGCAGTTCGGAGGCGTCGAATTCCAGAAACACGAAATTCGCACCCATCGATTCGATCTGTTCGGCCACTTCGGGCCGCACGTCAAACGCCAGCACGATCGCGCCGAGCGACGTTGCCGTGCCGATGGCCGCGAGGCCTGCCACGCCGGCCCCGACGATCAGCACCTTGGCGGGGGGCACCTTGCCTGCCGCCGTGACCTGACCGGTGAAGAAGCGGCCAAAGTTGTTGCCCGCCTCGATCACCGCGCGGTAGCCCGCGATATTGGCCATCGACGACAGCGCATCCATCTTCTGCGCGCGGCTGATGCGGGGCACCATATCCATGGCGACCGCAGTGGCGCCCTGGCCTGCGACCTGCGCCAGCAGATCCGGGTTCTGCGCCGGCCAGAAGAAGGAAATCAGGGTCTGTCCGGATTTCAGCAGACGCGCCTCATCCGCCTCGGGTCCGCGCACCTTGACCACGACATCGGCCGCGTCATAGAGCGCCTGTGCCGTTGGCACGACCTCGACGCCCACCTTTTCATAGGTGGCGTCGGAAAACCCGGCCCTGGCCCCTGCGCCGGACTCGATCACGCAGGCATGGCCCAGCTTGATCAGCTGCACGGCCGATTCCGGTGTCATGGCGACACGGTTCTCGCCGTCAAATATCTCTTTCGGTGCCCCGATCTTCACAGTATCTCCCCCGATGTTCAGGTCAGTGTTGCGCCGCGCGCAGGTCCGGTTCTGTATTGCGGTCCAATTAGCACCGCGCAAGATTATTTCATAGACTTCTGGCCCTTTGCGGCATTTCTATCGCAAAGTTCGACCAAACCAGCGTCCGGTGCGCGCGGCCCATTGGGTAAATTGCGGGCCGAATGCAGCCCTTAGCACCATTTCCTCGCGCAGGATGAAGCGGTGTTGAATGAGGAACATGAAGCCGAACACCAAGGGCACGGCCACCGGCACATCCCACCACAGGATGGCACCTGACAGGATCAGGGCATCGGCCAGATAGATCGGGTTGCGCGACCAGGCAAACAGCCCGCCGGTTACCAGCGTACGCGGCTGACCGCGCGGGATGACGGTGGTGCGCGCGGCCAGCATCTGCGCCACCGCCGCCGCCAGCAGCCCCAGCCCGATGATCACCAGACCCGCCCCGACAAACCGCCCCGCCGGGCCGAACAGGCCCCAGGGCATCACCTGATCGAACCCCCATGTCACGCCAAGCGCAAGCGCCAGCCAGACCGGCGGCAGGTCTATCCAGTCGGTCAGGGTCTTTGGCATTGCAGTGCTCCGGTCAGGCTGTCCCGCGACTATCTGCACTCTTGTCGCAAAGGCAACATGCAAGGCCGGTTGCGCAGCGGTATTCTGGTGCCGGTTTCGCCATTGTCGGCGGGGAAAAAAGAACGCACATCTGCGCCAGAAGATTGCACCTGCACAAAAGACACCAGAAGGTCCGCCAATGCCCACAGATTTCGCCGCCACCCGCGCCATGTTCCACCTGCCGCACGGCGTGATCTATCTGGATGGCAATTCGCTGGGGCCGCTGCCGCGTGCCGCCGCCGCCCGCGTTGCCGCCTGCGTCACCGATGAATGGGGCGACATGCTGATCCGGGGCTGGAATGCCGCCGGATGGATGGACCAGCCGACCCGGCTGGGCGACCGCATCGCGCGGCTGATCGGGGCGGAGCCGGGGTCTGTGGTGCTGGGCGATACGCTGTCGATCAAGGTCTATCAGGCGCTGGCCTCTGCCTTGGAAATGACGCCGGAGCGGCGGGTGATTCTGTCGGATACCGGCAATTTCCCGTCGGACCTGTATATGGCCGAAGGGCTGTGCCGCACGCTTGGGGCTGATTATCGGCTGGTGACGGTTGCGCCCGAAGATGTGGCGGCGGCGATCACCGATGAGGTGGCGGTGCTGATGCTGACGCAAGTGGATTACCGCACGGGTGCCAAACATGACATGGCGGCCCTTACCGCGCTGGCGCGCGACAAGGGTGTGGTCACGGTCTGGGATCTGGCGCATTCGGCGGGGGCGCTACCGGTGGATCTGGCCGGGTGCGGCGCCGATTTTGCGGTCGGCTGCACCTATAAATACCTGAACTCCGGCCCCGGCGGCCCGGCCTTCATCTATGTGGCCCCCCGGCATCAGGATGTGGTGCGCCCTGCCCTGTCGGGCTGGCTGGGGCATGAAGCGCCCTTTGCCTTTGATCTGCACTACCGCCCCGGCACCGGGATTGAGCGGATGCGGGTGGGCACCCCGCCTGTTCTGCAACTTGCCGCGCTGGAGGCCAGTCTGGACATCTGGGACGATGTCGACATGGCCGATCTGCGGGCGCGGTCGGTTGATCTGTGCGAGGCGTTCATTGCGGGGGTCGAGGCGGCCTGCCCCGATCTGACCCTTGCCTCGCCGCGGGATGCCACACAACGCGGGTCACAGGTCAGTTTCCGCCACCCGGACGGCTATGCCATCATGCAGGCGCTGATTGCCCAAGGTGTCGTCGGCGATTTCCGCGCGCCCGATATTCTGCGCTTTGGCTTTACCCCGCTGTATACCTCGGACGCCGATGTGCAGGGCGCAGTGGCTGTTCTGGCGCAGATCATGGCCAGCCGCAGCTGGGACCGGCCGGAATTCAAGGCCCGCGCCAAGGTGACATGATCCGCGGGCGCGGTTAAGCCCCTGTGATCGGACAGTTTCTGAGGCAGCGGCGTGCTGATGGCCTGCCCTTCGGCACGACTGAAATCACAGTTCCGCGAGCGAATGGGGGAATGCGCGCCTGTCCGCGCAAGGGCTTTGACCTCTGTTAACACCTCGGTTAAGTTTGGGCTGATACTGTCGCGGGCGACGCTTGCAGCTTTGTTGAATTTCTGACGGGATTTCCATATGTCTTCTTTCGCACTCCGGGCCTTGCTTGCCATTACCGTGTCGGCAGGCCTTGCCGCCTGTGTGCCCGCCACCACCTCTGCGCCCGCTGTCGTGGTGCCGGCAGAAGCGATGTATCTGGCCACCAAGGACAATGGCATCGACATTCCGGCGATTGATCCGGCACGGGTGCCTGCGCAGTTCCAGCGACAGGTTGTCGATTTCCCGTCGGAAGAAGTGCCGGGCACCGTGATCATCAACCCGGCGACCAAGCATCTGTACTTCATCACCGGCAAGAACAAGGCGATCCGCTATGGCATCGCGGTCGGGGCTGCTGGCTTTCAGTGGTCGGGTCAGGCGCTGGTGACCAACCGCCGCCAGTGGCCAACCTGGACCCCGCCGAAAGAGATGATCGAGCGCAAGCCAGAGCTGTCGAAATGGGAAAAGGGTCAGCCCGGCGGGCCGACCAACCCGCTGGGGTCGCGCGCGCTGTACCTGACCACCAATGGCGTCGATTACGGCTACCGCATCCATGGCACGCCGGAATGGTGGTCGATCGGGCGCAATGCGTCTTCGGGCTGTATCCGCATGATCAATCAGGATGTGATTGATCTGTACAACCGCGTGCCGGACGGGGCCAAGGTCATCGTGCTGACCGCAAGCGGCCAGATGCCCAAGGGGCTGACCCTGCCGCCGCCCGCGCCGAAGAAGAAAGCGCCCGAACCAGCAGTTGCAACCACGGCGGACGCCGATGGCAGCGTGACACCTGCGGCGGTGACAGGGCCGATGTCCACGGCACCGACGGCATGGCCCAGCCTGCCGACGCCCGCCGCCATGCCCCCGGCGCTGGTTACCCCGGCTGTGCCTGCGGCACCTGCCCCGGCAACCCCTGCGGCGGCACCGGCCCCCCTGGCCCCGACCCCGCCAGCAGCCCCCGCCGCCGTGACACCCGCCGCCCCGGCTTGCGCTGTGGCGCTGGTAAACGGCCTGTGCCCGCAGGGCTGAGACGACCGGAGATAAAGCAAAACGCGCGCACCCCCCGGTGCGCGCGTTTTTTCATGCCTCGCGTGTGGACTGTTCAGGCCAACCAGCGATCATAATCACTGACCAGCAAATGGGTCGGGGCCACGTCTTCCTCGATGTCGGCAAAACGGCCAATCGGTTCGACAAAGACGTTGTCGGTCAGGTCGTCATTCACGGTCGACACCTCGCCGATCAGCACATCGCCGCCCTCGCCCCAGAAGGCATGCCAGTCGCCGGGCATCAGCGTGACGCTTTCGCCGGGGGCGAGCTTCAGTTTCTCGCCGGGGGCATAGGCCCGCTCCAGCCCGTCGCAGCGCACCACGCCGCCACGGTCGCGGGCAAAACGGCCCTGATCATCGCTGCCATGCAGTTCGATCACCAGCGTGGCCCCGCCCCGGTTGATGATATCTTCGGCCTTGATGACATGGGTGTGCATGGGTGACAGCTGATCCTGCCGGGAAATCAGCAGTTTTTCGGCATAGCACATGCCGCCGCCACGCTGCAGATCGGCCAGATCACCATTGCGCAGGGTGAACAGGAACAGGCCCATCTGGTCAAACCGGCCCTGCCCGTAATCGGTGATGTCCCAGCCCATGCGCGAGGCGATGATCCGGCCAGCCTGCGCCTTGTGCATTACGAACTGGTCGGGCGTCCAATAGGCAAAGGGCGGCAGGACAAAGCCATACTGGCGGATCATGTCATCGGCCTGCGCCATGATGTCATTGATGCGCGAGCGGGTCATGGAATGGGTCACGGCAGCCTCCCCTTTGGAACCGGCCCCGACTATATCCGCCTTGTTAGCGCGAACAAGGCCTCAGGCGCTGCGCAAGGCCACCGGGCGACGGCCAGCGGCCCAATCGGCCACGGCGCGGCCAAAGGCGGCGAACAGCGGCCGCGAGACCGGATCGCCCGCAGCGTTCCATTCCGGGTGCCACTGGACCGAAAGGGTGAACCCCGGCGCGCCCTGCACATAGATCGCCTCGGGCGTGCCATCGGGGGCGGTGCCGTCGATCACGATGCGGCTGCCGGGGCGGTTGATGCCTTGGCCGTGCAGCGTGTTGGTCATCACCTCTTGCGCGCCCATCAGCTGATGAAACACCCCGCCGGGGTTGAATTTCACCGTGTGGCGCAGGGCGAACTTTTCCTCCAGCGTGCCATCGGGGGGCATACGGTGGTTCATCCGGCCCGGCAGATCGCGGATTTCGGGATAGAGCGTGCCGCCCATGGCCACGTTCACCTCTTGAAACCCGCGGCAGATGCCGAACACCGGCTGGCCACGTTCGACACAGGCCCGCACCAGCGGCAGGGTGATCGCATCGCGGCAACGGTCAAAGCTGCCATGCGCGGGGGTTTCATCCTCGCCATATTCACTTGGGTGCACATTCGGGCGGCCCCCGGTCAGCAGAAAGCCGTCGCACAGGTCCAGCAGCTCTTCGACCACCACAAGGCGCGGGTCGGAAGGGATGATGATGGGCAGGCAGCCCGAGACCTCGGCAACCGCTTCGGAATTCATCGTGCCCCCGGCATGTACCGGATAGCTTTCATTGAGCAGGCTCATGTTGCCGATGATGCCCACGACAGGGCGCCGCGAGGCCGGAGGAGTCATAGACGTGCAGCCATGTTCATGTTCCATGCCTTCACAATAGGCGCAAATCCGGGCCGGGCCAAGTCTGCACCCGCGCACAGCGCATCCGCACCCTGCGGCAGGGGCGGTTTCGGCCGCATCTGGCAGCAAAGCGGGCAGATGGTGGGGGCGCGGGTGGTTTTTCGCAGCAGACCCTGCGCCTTAGCCCGCCGCGATGACCTTGGCGGCGGCGTCCAGCGCGCCCGGGCCGTGCGGGATATCCAGCGCGCACATCCCCGCCTCCATTACCGCAAGGGCCCCCAGCGTCATATGCGCATTCACATGCCCCATATGCGCCACCCGCAGGAAGCCGTGCCAGGCCGGGTCCGACGGCAGCGCCATGCCAAGGCCGATGCCCAGGGTCACCCCGCCCTGCGCTTCCGTCCAGTCGCGCAGCCGCGTGGCATCCGGTGCGCCCAGCCGCGCCGCCGTGACCGCGCGCGAGCGGTATTTGGGCTCGGCCACATTCAGCCCGATGCGCGGATGGCCCATACCCCAGGCATCAAACGCAGCCCAGACCGTGCGGGCCAGCACCTCATGCCGTGCCCAGACGCGGGCCATCCCCTCTTCGTGCAGCATGGCCAGCGCCTCGCGCAGGCCAAATAGGTGATGCGTGGGGGCCGTGCCCGCCCAGTATTGCCAGAACTCTTCCGGTTCCGACCGTTTGCGCCAGTCCCAATAGGGGGTGCGCAGATCGGCATCGACCCCTGCGGCGCGGGCTTTTTCCGAAAACCACAGAAAAGACATGCCGGGCGGGGTCATCAACCCCTTCTGGCTGGCGGCCACCGTCAGATCGATGCCCCAGGCGTCCATATGGTATTCATCGCAGCCCAAGGACGCGATGCAATCGACGCACAGAAGCGCCGGGTGCCCCGCCGCATCCATCGCCGCGCGCAGGGCCGGAATATCGGTCAGGATGGAACTGGACGTATCGACATGCGTGGTCATCACCGCCTTGATCCGGCCTGCACGATCTTCGCGCAGCCGCGCCTCGACCCGGGCCATGTCGACCGGATCACGGGTGCCGAAATCCATCACCTCGACCTCGACCCCCATCGCCCGCGCACTTTCCGCCCAACCGATGCCAAACCGCCCGGTGGCCAGCACCAGCGCCAGATCGCCCCGGCTGAACAGGTTGGCATTCGCCGCCTCCCACGCGGCATGGCCATTGCCGATATAGGCCGCCACATGCTGCGTGGTGCCCGCCACCGCGCGCAGATCGGGCCACATCGCGGCAACCATTTCGGTCAGATCGCCCGCATAGATGTTGGGCGCGGCCCGGTGCATCGCGTTCAGCACCCGGTCGGGCATCACCGAGGGGCCGGGGATGGCCAGATAACTGCGTCCGCGCGAAAGGTCAGGCCGGGTGGAATTGGGTTGCGTCATCATGCGCCTCTGGCTGTCAATTCGCCAATGGCTATGGCCAGTCTTCGCCAAGGTCAATCGGGCCTGCGCTGATTTGCGGGCCAGTCCTTGCGGCTGCACCGGCTTTGCCATTACATCACGCGCATGACGCTGCCGGACACCCCTGCCCGCGACCTGCCGCCACCCGACACCGATGCCGGTGATGGCCCCTTGGTGCGCTGGTTCTGGGCGCGGTATCTGCGACCAGAGTCCGGGCTGCTGGCGCTGGCCTTTCTGATCATGGTGATCGAGGGCAGCACGCTGGGCGCACTGTCCTATATGCTGGAGCCGTTGTTTGACCGCGTGTTCGGCAGCGGCAGCACCGGGGCGCTGTGGCTGGTGGGCGGGGCGATCTTTGGCCTGTTTGCGGTGCGTGCCATTACCTCGCTTACGTCCAAAACCCTGCTGGCCCGCGTGTCGCAGCGGGTGGCGGCCCGGATGCAAGGCCAGTTGCTCGCGCATCTCTTGCGGCTGGACATGCGGTTTTTTCAGGACAATTCCCCAGGCGCGCTGATTGAACGGGTGCAGGGCGACACCATGGCGGTGCAGGGCATCTGGATATCGCTGGTGTCTGGCATTGGCCGCGACATGGTGGCGCTGATCGGGTTGTTTGCGGTGGCGGTAAGCATCGACCCGTGGTGGACGCTTGCCGCGCTGATCGGCACGCCGCTGCTGATTTTGCCCGCAGCGGTCTTGCGCCGCTATCTGCGCCGCAAAGCCATTCATCTGCGCAATCAGGCGGGGGAACGGGCCACAAGGCTGGACGAGATCTTTCACGGCATTCAGGCGGTGAAGCTGAACCGGATGGAGGCGCATCAGACCGCGCGCTTTGACGCGATCCTGTCGCGCATCGTTTCCGCCGAGACCAAGGCCGCCTTTGGCCGCGCCGTGCTGCCGTCACTGGTGGATCTGATCACCGGCTTCGGTTTTCTGGCGGTGCTGATGCTTGGCGGACGCGAGGTGGCGGCGGGCACCCGCAGCACCGGCGAGTTCATGGCGTTCTTTTCCGCCATGGTGCTGACGTTTCAGCCGATCCGGCGTCTGGGCGACATGGCGGGGCTGTGGCAGATCGGGGCGGCCAGCCTGCACCGCATTGCGGCGCTGTTTGGCCTGCAGCCATCGCACTGCCGCCCTGCCGTGGGCCAGATGCCTGCCACGCTGCCACCTGCGCTCAGCTTTGCCGATGTGCATTTCGGCTATGGCGATCAGCCGGTGCTGCGCGGCCTGAGCTTTACCGCCGAGGCGGGCAAGCTGACCGCGCTGGTCGGCCCGTCGGGCGCGGGCAAATCCACCGTGTTTCACCTGCTTACGGGCCTGTCAGACCCGGCAAGCGGCGTGGTGGCCATCGATGGCATTGCCACCACCGACATGGGCCTTGATGATCAGCGCGCGCTGTTTGCCGCCGTCAGCCAGGATGCGGCGCTGTTCGACGAAAGCCTGCGCGACAACCTGACCCTTGGCCGGCAGGGCATCAGCGCCGGGCAGATCGACGCCGTCCTTGCCACTGCGCAAGCAGCCGGGTTTGTCGGAACCCTGCCGCAGGGCGCGGACACCCCCGCAGGCCCGCGCGGCAGCAACCTGTCGGGCGGTCAGCGCCAGCGCATCGCCATCGCCCGCGCCCTGCTGCGCGACACGCCCGTGCTGCTGCTGGATGAGGCGACCAGCGCACTGGATGCGGCGTCCGAAGCCGCCCTTGCGACCGCCATGGCGCAGGCCGCACAGGGCCGCACCACGCTGGTCATCGCCCACCGTCTGGCCACGGTGCGATCTGCGCATCGCATCATCGTCATGGATCAGGGCCGCGCGGTGGAAACCGGAACACATGCCGAACTGCTGGCGCAGGGCGGGCTTTATGCCAACCTTTATGCGCTGCAGTTCAAAGATGAGGGGACCGCGCAATGAGCCGTGGCGAAACCGCGCCTGACCGTCAGGTCTGGACCGTCACCGGCCAAGACCGGTTCAGCTTTCTGCAAGGGCTGATCAGCAATGACATGCTGCCGCTGGAAAAAGCCCCCGGCATGATCTGGGCGGCGCTGTTGACCGCGCAGGGCAAGTATCTGGCCGATTTCTTCGTGATCCGGCCCTTGGACGGTGACCATCTGCTGATCGACATCCAAAGCAACATCGCCGCCGAGACGCTGCGCCGCCTGTCGATGTACCGCCTGCGCGCCGATGTGCAGATCGCCCGCACCGATCTGGCCGTGACCCGCGGTCTGGACAGCCCGCCACCGGGCACCTTTGCCGACCCGCGCCACCCGGCGCTGGGATGGCGCGGGCATGGCCTGCCCGGTCAGGCCCCGGTGATCGACTGGGATGCCATCCGCGTGGCCCATTGCATCCCGGAAACCGGGATCGAGCTGATCGCCAATGACAGCTATCTGCTGGAAACCGGGTTTGACCGGCTGCATGGCGTCGATTTCCGCAAGGGCTGCTATGTGGGGCAAGAGGTGACCGCCCGGATGAAGCACAAGACCGAGCTGAAAAAGGGTCTGATCACCGTGGCCATCGACGGGGCCGCACCGGTCGGCACGCCTGTGATGTCGGGGGAAAAAGAGGCGGGCACGCTGTTCACCCAGTCGGGCGGCAAGGCGATTGCCTGGCTGCGCTTTGACCGGATGCAGGATATGGTGGCAGGCACGGCCCGGCTGGCCGCCCTGCCCTGAGGCCTAGGCCCGTTCGGAATATTCCATGAATTCGGTATGCACGATGATCTCTTCATCCTGGCCGATGAACGGCGGGATCATGATCCGCACGCCATTGTCCAGAATAGCGGGCTTGAAGCTGTTCGCCGCCGTCTGGCCCTTCACCACCGGTTCGGTTTCCACGATCCGGCATTTCACCTTTTGCGGCAGGGTCACGGCCAGAGCTTCATCGCCGTAATAGCGGATGGTTGCCGTCATCCCGTCCTGCAAAAAGGGGCGCCGCTCGCCCAGCAGGTCGGCATCCAGTTCGATCTGCTCATAGGTTTCGGAATCCATGAACACCAGCCGCCCGTCGGTTTCATACAGGAACTGCTGGTCTTTGTTTTCCAGCCGGACCTCTTCAATTTTATCTTCTGACCGGAAGCGCTCGTTCAGTTTGCGGCCGTCGCGCAGGTTTTTCAGCTCGACCTGGGCAAAAGCCCCGCCTTTGCCGGGCTTTACATGGTTGGCCTTGACCGCAGCCCACAGGCCGCCGTCATGTTCCAGCACCATTCCGGGCTTGATTTCATTACCGTTGATCTTGGGCATTTGTGGCCAAACCTTGACAAAAGGTTGAAGTCGAAAACGCCACACCTATATCTGGGTAGCCCTGAGGGGGCAAGCCGACTAGATACGGTATTCCTTTGCGTCAGCTATGCGTCAGACGCATGACAGGAATGCAAAACAGGTGGTGCCGAATCACTTCGAAACGTTTAGGTTCGCCCGACGCACAGAAAGACAAGAGCAAGAATAAAGGACCACCCGAATGACTGGTTTCGTTGACAGCACCGCTTTCAATTACGAACAGGGCCAGCGCGCGCGCAAGCTTTTTGCCGCCGTTGTGCTTGCTGCGCTGGACGATGCCATCGCAGATGACAAAAAATACGGCAACGGGCCTGAACAGATTGCACGTTGGGCACGGTCGCGCGACGGGCGCGAAGTGTTGTCCTGTGCCGGGATCGACCCGAATGAACGTGTCGTCAAGGGTCTGATGGAATTCGTGTCCAAAGGCGTGCGCACGTCGGTCGCGCTCAGCCGCGAAGAATCCGAACGTCGCCATGCGCTGGAATCGGAAATGGGCGAAGCCGCCTGATTTTATTCAGCCGCAGAATGCCAAAACGCGCCCCGGGGGGCGCGTTTTGCGTATCAGACCAGCCGCCCACCGCACGCGCGGGGGTGCGGGCTATTCGAAATCCCGCAGCGACATGGCGCGGGCGATTTCCGTCCGCACCAGCTTGCGCACATTGCGGGTGATCCGTTCGCCCAGTGCTCCGGCCAGTTCCTCGCGGATCAGGTCGCGGACCAGATCGCGCAACACCTCTTCGTCGAAGGCCATACCATCGGCCTGCGAGTCATAGAGTTCCGCAATCACCTCATCTTCGGTGCCCTGTTCCAGATCGGCGCGCACCGCTGCTTCGGCGGCATCGGCCCAATCGCCGTCGTCCTGCGGCGGTGCAATCTCGCGGCGCAGCACCCGGCGCGGGGCCGTGGCCGGTTCGTCGCCCGACGATAGGCCCGGCATCACCTCAGGCTCTGCATCCCCGGCATCCGCAAAGCCGGACATCGGCGCGGCGTGGAATCCGACCGGCACCTCTTCAGCCTCCGACTCTGCCTCAGACTCTGCTTCAAACTCTGCCTCTGCCGCATTCAGCGTCATGCGGGGGCGCGCGACAAAGCTCGGGGTCGTCGCCGCTGTGGTATCTGTCACAGGCGGCGCATCGGGCCCGGCCCAGATTTCGGGGTCGCCAAAGGGCGATTCCCATTCCTCTTCGGGCACGGACGCGCCCAGACGGGCCACCACCTCTTCGACCGGGGCAACAGCGCTGACCCCCACCGGGGCTGCCGCGTCAAAGCTGCGGGCGCGCCATGCCGCCTCATCCCCGGTTGGCACCGGCGCTTCCATCGCCGCGACCACCCGCAGCGCGGGCGTCAGCATCAGCTTTTCCGCCACCCCGGCCTGTGCCTGCCCTTCGGGCGCACGGCCGACCGACGGGCGCAGATCTTCTGACACCAGGCGGCGGATAGAGGACAAGACATCCTCGATTTCATGTGTGCTCATCGGTTCCGACATTGCGTACCCTGCCTGTCATGCTGCCGCGTTTCCGGCTTTTTCCGCAGCGCCATTGGCCCGCAGCCAACCGGTTCTGTTAATGACTTTAGTCGCGCTGTGCCCAGAGTACAAGAATATGGCGCCGCTGATTCACGTGCGGTGGACTATCTGCGCGCCTGATCGCCGACAAAGCCCCTGCCCGTTTCGGCCCTATTTCAGTTTTTCCAGAATCCGGTCCAGCTTTTTGCCCTGCGCCGAATGCACCGGGGCGTTCTTGACCGCATTGTAATAGCCCGCCGGATCATAGGTGGGGATGCCCAGTTGCAAATGCTCGACCGACAGCAGCCCCATGGCCTGCAACACGCGGTAGACCCCCAGATAGCGCTCTGCATCGGCCTGAATGCGGGTCACGCGGGCGTCAAGCAGTTCCTGTTCGGCGTTCAGCACATCCAGCGTGGTGCGCGCGCCAAGGTTGGCCTCTTCGCGCACGCCGTCAAACGCGGTTTGCGCCGCGCGGATCTGCTGATCCCCCGCCTGCACCTGTGCATTGGCAATCGCAAGGCCGGCCCAGGCATTGCCCACCGCTTCGGCGATCAGCACCCCGGCCTGCCCCAGATCGGCCCGCGCCGCATCGCGCGCCGCAATCGACTGGCGCAGCAGCGAAGATTGATTGCCGCCGGAATAGACCCGCTGGTTCAGGGTCAGGCCAAAGGTCTGGCTTTCCCCCCCGGCGTCATTGATGCCAACCTCGGCCCGGGCCGAGACCGTTGGCCGGAACCCGGCCTTTTGCAGCTCGACCCCCAATTCGTTGATGGTCACGCGGCGCTGCGCGCCCAGAATTGTCGGATGTGTCCGCAGAGCTACCGCACGCGCCGCCTCCATCGAGGATGGCAGGCCGGGCGAGCGCGGCAGTGCCGCCAGATTGCGCGGATAGGCCCCGACCGCCGCCTTGTAGGCTTCGCGCGCGACCATCAGGTTGCCTTCCGCTGACGCCAGACCGGCCCGCGCCGCCGCCAGCCGCGCCTCGGCGATTGAGACATCGGTCCGGGTGATTTCTCCGACCTCGAACCTGTCACCCGCCGCGCGCAGTTCCTGCGTCACCAGCCGTACGTTGGACTCGCGCAGCGACAACAGCTGCTGGTTGACCTGCACGCTGACATAGGCATTGACGGCGGCAAACAGCACATCCTGTTCAACCCCGCGCAGCAATTCGCGGGTGGCCAGCACGGATTCCTTGGCGATTTCGATCCGCAGGGCGCGACGCCCGAAATCCAGCAGGGTCAGGGATGCCGAAAGGTCAAACGTGGTGCGGACACCTTCTACGAAGCGTGCGCTGGATGTTGTCTGGCTGCGGGAATAGCCGCTGGAGAGCACGAAATCCACCACCGGGCGCAGGGTCGACATCGCCTGCGCCACATCCTCATCCGCGGCACGCAAGGTCGCGGCCTCGCTGTCGAGCAGGTTGGAGGTGCGGTAGGCCGCGATGAACGCGTCTGTCAGCGTTTCCGCCTGGGCGACGGGTGCCGCCAGAACACTGACCGCCATCGCCGTTGCTGCAAAAAATCCACGCATGTTCAGACTGCTCCAAAGAATGTCGCCCCGGTTACACGCTCCGGGGTCTGCTTTCCGTCATCTTACCCAACGCACCATTGTACCATAAACACTGGGTCACAACAGCCTGTCAGAATTGGAACCCGCCCGATGCGCCAAAGCCCGGCAAAACCGGGGCTGCGGCGTTGAACACAAAGCGCCAGCTGACCTTGCCGTCGGATTTATAGCCGACCCGGGCCACGCCAAGCGCGCCTTCCATGAACACGGCGGCAATCCGGCCGCCATCCTTCAGCTGGTCCAGCAGCGCGGGTGGAATAACCTCCACCCCGCCCTGCACCGTGATCACGTCATAGGGGCCATGCTTTGCGGCCCCTTCGGCCAGCGGCCCGACGATCACCGCCGCATTGTCGACCGACGCCTGCGACAGCAGATGCTGCGCCTCGACCGCCATCGCTTCATCTTCCTCGACCGCGACCACCGCATCGGCCAGCCGCGCCAGCACCGCCGCCGAATAGCCAAGCCCGCAGCCCAGATCGAGCACCATTTCGTCAGGCTGAATGTCCAGCGCGTCCAGCAGTTTGGCCAGCGTGCGCGGTTCCAGCATCACACGGTCCTGTTGCAGCACCAGATTTTCGCCCATATAGGCCGCCTCGCGCTTGTCGCGCGGCACAAAGGTTTCGCGCGGCACGCTCAGCATGGCGTCGATGATGGGAAACTTGGTCACATCCGAAGGGCGCACCTGGGTGTCAACCATCATCACGCGGCGGGCAGAGAAATCGGTCATTGGCTGAACTCATCGGTCTGGATCGGCTGAGTTTCGTCTTGCCACATCTGCCCGGCGGGGGCAACGCCGCAGTCAGACCACGCCCCACAGAGCCGTGCGATTTTTATGCACCTGCGGCTTCTGCGCCGAGCCGCCTATTCTGTTGGCACATCAAGCCTTTGCAATGAGGGCGCAATGATCGCAAACCCCGATTCTGCCGCCGGAGTTATCTCAAAGGTGCACAGGCTGCCCTGCGCCACCGCACGGCAGGGGCCGGTATCATTGGTGATCCAGTCCATCGGATTGAGAAACCAGACCGCGCCGCCATCGCCTTCGACATCCTCATAGAACACCGTCGACACCTCGGGGGCCAGTGCGCCGCCGCCCAGATCGGCGTGATAAGGCACATCCACCACCCAGCCCTGTGGCAGGGTCAGGCGCAGCCCGGTCGCCGCATCGGCATAGTCGCAGCGCGGTTCGGTGCAGCGCAGAGCAACCTGCGGTTCAATCGCCAGCACCGGCACCGCGATCAGCGTGGTCTGCGCGGTCACCAGTGTCGTGGCCTCAAAAAGCTCTGCTTCGGTAAAGCCTGAAATCACATATTCCCCCGGCACCAGCAGCACCTGCCAGGGCCCGGCGACCGGTTCGGGCGTCACGATCATCGCCTTGAGCACATCTGCGGTCTCGGGCAGGTTCAGCGGCACCGCCGACCAAGACACCGGGCGCGGCGCGGCTCCCTCGGGCAGCAGCGCGGTCACGCTGACCAGAACCGGCTCAGCCTGCGCACTGGCCGGCAACGCCGCAAACATCACCGCCAGACCAAAGGCCCTGACGCTTCCCATACCCAACATCCGCCCGGTCCCGCAATGCCACACCCTAGGTGCCAGACTGCGCCGCGCCCGCGCGGAAGACAAGCCCGCAGCGGCCCCGTCGCGCGCTTGGCAGAGTGCGCCTTTCAAAAATACGCCCGCCAGAGGCGCCGTCATCCGCCGCCCGCGCAGCCCTCAAACCAGCCGCAGCCCCTTGCCCGCCGCCTCGCGCCGCAAAGCACCCTGCGCCGTGGTCGCAATATCGCGGGCGGACAGGCCCGCCCAGTCATACATCTGCGCAGGGGCCGCCTGATCGATGAACTGGTCCGGCAGCACCATGGTGCGGATCGCGCGGCCCAGTTCCAGCTGACCCGACCCGGCCAGATAATGCAGCACCAAGGCCCCAAAGCCCCCGGTGCTGCCCTGCTCGACCGTGATCAGCGCCTGATGGTCCGCGATCAGCGTGTCGATCAGCGCATGGTCCAGCGGTTTGGCAAAGCGGGCATCGGCCACGGTCACGCTGATGCCCTCGGCCTCCAGCAGGTCAGCTGCCGCCAGCACCTCGGACAGATGCGCACCAAAGGACAGCAGCGCCACGTCGGACCCCTGTTTGAGCACGCGCCCCTTGCCGATGGGCAGGGCGGTGCCGCGTTCGGGCATCTCGACCCCCCTGCCTTCGCCGCGCGGATAGCGAAAGGCGATGGGGCCAGAGTCGTGGGCCACGGCGGTGGCGATCATGTGGCACAACTCCGCCTCGTCACCGCAGGCCATGACGGTCATGTTGGGCAGGTTGGCAAGGAAGGCCACGTCAAACGCCCCGGCATGGGTCGCGCCGTCCTGCCCCACCAGCCCGGCCCGGTCGATGGCAAAGCGCACCGGCAGGTTCTGCAGGGCCACATCATGCACGATCTGGTCATAGCCGCGCTGCAGGAAACTGGAATAGATCGCGCAGAACGGTTTCATGCCACTGGCGGCAAGCCCTGCGGCAAAGGTCACGCCATGCTGTTCGGCAATGCCCACATCAAACACCCGCGCCGGAAAGCGCCGCGCCATCACGTCAAGCCCGGTGCCCCCCGGCATGGCGGCGGTGATGCCCACGATGCGCGGATCGCGCGCCGCCTCTTCGGTCAGCTTTTGCCCGAACACGGCTGTATAGCTGGGGGCGTTCGACTTTGATTTGACCTGCGCGCCGGTGGCCACGTCGAATTTTGCGACACCGTGGTATTTGTCATCGGCGCCTTCGGCGGGGGCATAGCCCTTGCCCTTGACCGTCACCGCATGGATCAGCACCGGTCCGGTGGCCCGCGCCCGCGCGGCGCGCAAGGTGGCCAGCAGTTGCGGCATGTCATGCCCGTCTACCGGCCCGATATAGGTGAAACCGAATTCTTCGAACAAGGTCGCCCCGCCCGGCATGCCCGTCACCATTTGCCGCGCCCGCCGCGCGCCGTCGCGCACCGCACCGGGCAGATGCGCCTCGACACCCTCGGCCACCGCTTTCAGCGTGGCCAGCGGCCCCTTGACCGCGATATCGTTGAAGTACCGCTGCAAGGCACCCACGGGGGGGGCAATGCTCATGTCATTGTCGTTCAGGATCACGAACATCCGGGTTTTCAGGTGGCCCGCGTGGTTCATCGCCTCATAGGCCATGCCGGCAGTGATGGCACCGTCACCGATCACCGCGATGGTATCGCCCACCGGCATGCCCATTTCGCGCCCGACGGCAAAGCCCAGTGCGGCAGAGATCGAGGTGCTGGAATGCGCGGCGCCAAAGGGGTCGTACTCGGACTCGGCGCGCTTGGTGAACCCGCTCAGGCCCCCGGCCTGCCGCAGGGTCAGCATCCGGTCGCGCCGCCCGGTGAGTATCTTGTGCGGATAGCATTGGTGCCCGACATCCCAGATCAGCTTGTCCAAGGGCGTGTTGAACACCGCATGGATGGCCACCGTCAGCTCGACCACGCCCAGGGATGACCCCAGATGCCCGCCGGTCTTGCTGACCACATCAATCGTTTCGCGTCGCAACTCGCCCGCCAGAGCCGTCAGCTCGGCATCGGTCAGCGCCTTCAGATCGGCGGGGCCGGAGACTTTGTCCAGCGTGGGGGTGTGACTGATGGGATCGTTCATGGGTGCCTCCTCCAAAGCATGATCTTTCCCTCCCCGCAGAAAAGAAAAAAGTGCCGTATGGATCGTCTCCACACGGCACCAGGTCCCTGTCGCCAACAGGAAGGGAACCGGGCTGTGGTTATGCCCCGGATCCGGACCGGCATTGATGGCCCGAATAAGGTTGGCACGGGCGGCACACCGCCCGGGCGCAAGTGTCAGGCCAGATCGTGCCCGGCCGGTGCCAGCGGCTGCTCAAGGCTTGAGCGTGGCATCGGATCGGGCGTCTGGCGGCTTTCTTCGGGCAACAGAAGCCCGATGCCGTAGAACACCGCAAAGAACAGCAGGCAGGCGACAAAGACAGCCGCAGCCAGCATGGCCCCGTACATCATCTGGCCAAAGATCCAGATCCGCAGGCGGCTTTTGGGGTTTTCGTCCCGGTAGAATGGATGGTCAGACATGGCTTTCCCCTTAATCTAGCGGCGCGTAGCCGTGTTCCTGTGCCCAGACAAACCAGTTGTCCACCACAGTGCCGGTCAGCAGGATACCAATGCCGCCGGTCAGCGTGACCAGCACGGCAAACCACCAGGCCCAGCGGTGAATCCCCTCCATCGTGGCGTTGAAGCCCATGGTCCAGCGCCAGAACAGCGCCGCCCGTTCCGATGCCGTGCCGCGGTCGACGATCTGCTCCAGCTCGCGGTCGCCGCCGAAACGGGAGACAGCAAGAATGGTCGCCCCGTGCATGGCGAACAGCAGGGCTGACCCATACAGGAACACGATCGAAAGCGCGTGGAACGGATTGTAGAACAGGTTGCCATAGGTCAGGCTGAACAGGTTGGTCCAGTCCAGATGGCTGAAGATGCCATAGGGCACGGCGTGGCTCCACGATCCCATCAGGATCGGACGGAACAGGCCCAGCACCAGGAACAACCAGATGGCCGAGGCGAAAGCCCATGACACATGTTTGCCCATCCCCAGGGCCTGCGCCCGAAGGTAAGTGCGCACCCACCAGGCACAGACACTGACCAGCAAGAAGAAGCTGGCAATGATCCACAGCCCGCCTTCGGCAATCGGGGCAAAGCCCAGACCGTATTCTTCTGCCGGTGGCTCAAGACTGAACCAGAACAGGTCGCGCAGGAACACAGCCGGGTTCAGACCCGCCTGATACCAGTACCAGGCGCCGACGGTGAAGAACCAGATCGCCCCCGACACCAGCGAGATCACGCCCATGGTGCCCAGATAGATCGGCCCCAGCTGCGCATTGCCGATCCAGCCTGCCAGATTTGAGAACGTGGCACCATTGCTGCGGTTGTGCAGTTCCACCCCTTCGACAAGACCCATCTCGGGCTCGGCGCGGACCTGGACCTGAGTGAAGATGTTTTGATACTCAGCCATTGATGCCTCCCTCCATACCGGCCCACCAGGGCAGGTTCAGCCACCAGTCCCACCAGACGATCCATTGATCGAACCAGATGGTGCCGGAAATCACGATACAGATTGCCGACCAGAACCCGGCATTCAGCGCAAGAAGCAGACCCACACGGTGGATGCCAAGCGTGCCGACCGAATACCCGATCAGATCGCGGAAATAGGTATCCTCGTGATCAGGGGTCCGCATTTCCTTGCCCTTTTCAGGGTTGGCCGCCGACAGGATCAGCGCGCCGTGCAAGGACAGTGCCAGCGCCGTGGTGAAGAAGAAGCTCACCGCGATCATATGCGCCGGGTTGTAGTGGAAGTTGCCATATTGGTAGCCGGTGTTCGACACCCAGTCGAGGTGCGTCCAGATCCCGTAGGGAAAGGCATAGCCCCAGGCGCCCATCATGACCGGGCGGATCACCACCAGCGTGAGGTACGCAAAGATTGCCACCCCAAAGGCCACCGGCACATGAAAGCCCATGCCCAGCTTGCGGCAGATTTCCACCTCGCGCAGCGCCCAGGCCACGAAGGCACCGGTCGCGCAGATGGTGATGATCTGCCACAACCCGCCCTCGCGCAGCGGTGCTGCGGCCAGACCCATTTCCACCGGGGGTGGCGCGATCGAGATCAGCCAGGGGTTCCATGTCCCCTGCAGGCTCGCGCCGTAAAATATCAGAATCGTGCCGAGGGCTGCAAAGAAGAAGCCCAGGACTCCAAAGAAGCCGACGTAGAAAGGGCCGACCCAGAAGTCGAACAGATTCCCGCCAACAAGCGTGCCGCCTGGCACGCGGTATTTTCGTTCGAAGCTGAGCAGTGCCATGCTTCCCTCTCCGCGTTTATGGAGGCGGTCCCTTCATGGGCGGAATGCGCCATGTGGAGCCGACTTTAAATATTAGGATATTTTCGCGGGCGGCCTGACCTGCAGGCCGCCCGCGAGGGGGTCACAGATTATTCCGCAACCACAACGCGGTCGTACTTCACCGCTGCGATGTCGAGCCAGTTGTAGGACGGGGTCGACAGCAGGACGAGGTGGATCATCGCGGCAAGCAGGAACAGGAACACGCCCTGTGCCACGAAAACGCGACGGGGATCGAAGATCAGCCAGATTTTATAGAATTTCGACATTGTGTGTCCTCCTCAGAACCAAGGGCGCCAGATGTAGACTGCCAGATGAGCAACCACGGCAATCGCCGTGAAAAGCCAAAGGCCGCTCATGTAAACAGAATGCAATTCTTGCGCCTGCTCGTCGGTCAGACCTGTGAAACTCAGGTCGGTTCTATCAGCCATGTTATATCCTCCGGATATGAAGACTGCGCCGCATACCCTGCGGCGTGGGTCACGGATCGGCGGAGTGCCTTTCCGGGTTTTTCACCCCCCTCGCGTGAAACGGCGGTTGGGGCGAAGCGTTGACTTCCGACGGGCGCGGCGGAAGGAAATTCTGTCCGGCCCGTCAGGGCCGGGGTGGCAGACGCACCGGACCGGTCAGGTCCGGAAAATCGCCGGGGTGATGGCTCCTGCTTCGCGCCAGGCGCGGGCAAAGGGGCCATATTTCGGGAACCGCTGATCGCGCAGCGTGGTCCAGACCCAGGCGACAAGCGACAGGGGCACGGCGACCATGAAGATCAGCGAGAAATAGATGTAGAATTCGGCTTTGGGCGTGCGGTGGGCATGCCCGTTCGCGGTCTGGTCACTCATGTCGTGCCTCCCTTGGTTTTCTGGCTCGAAGGCGGTCGGGCATCCCCGGTCAGTCCTTCGACAAATTCGACAATCACCCGCTCGGCCCCTTGGTCGAGCGCGGCCTTTTCCGCCGCATCCCGCAAGGACTTGGCGGCAGAGATCCGGGTCAGAACCGGATGTTCGGAAACGATGCGATCAAGGGCTGCCTGAGCATCCAGATCCCATGGAAAATCGCGGCGCAGCGTGGTGGGCGTGGCCGCCGCACTGTCCATTTCGGTGCCCAGCGGCAGGATGTGGAACAACGCCTCGAACAGCCCGTTGCACACTTCCTGCAAGATCCAGACCGCGCCCGCATAGCCCATGAAGGGCGTGCCGGTGTGGCGCCGGATCGCAGCGCCCGGAAAGCTGGCGGCGATGAAGCTAGGGGCCGGTCCGTGACCGCCCTTCAATTCCGCCAGATACATCTTCTCGTTGATCGACCCCATCACGATCAGCGGCCGGTGGGCCTTCAGATCGGCGCGGATCGCCTCGTTGTTGGTCTTTTTCCCGGCCACGCGGGATACCGCAAAGGCGCAAGGCAGGCCCAGATCATCCTCAAGATACGCCCGCACGCCGCGCGCATAGGTTTCATTGGCGACGATGGCAAAGCTGGCCGTGGCAAAGAAATCCTGCGTGACCGAGCGCCACAGATCCCAGACCGGCTTCAGCGTGGAGTGCTTTTCCCGCTCGATGAAGGGTTCCACATCAAGGTTCAGCAGCTCTCCCAGCGTGCGCAGGAACTTGGTGGTGGATTCAAGGCCGAAGGGCGCTTGCAGATAGGGTTTGCCCAGCACCTCGGCCAGACCCCGGCCAAATTCGCGGTACATGACGATGTTGACATCAGCATTCACCAGATTGCGCATTTCGGCCAGATGGGCGCCAAGCGGCATCACCATGTTGACCTCTGCCCCGATGCCCTCAATCAGGCGGCGGATTTCAAACAGGTCCGACGCCATGTTGAAGGTGCCGTACATCGGGCCAAGGATGTTGACGCGGGGCTTGGCCCCTTCTTCGCGCTTTTTCTCCAGCGGCATCCTGCCCTTGGTCATGCCGAACTCGGTGAAGATCCAGGTCATCGCCCTGTCGGCGCATTGCCATTGATCCTCATCGATGGTGCGAGGCAAAAAGCGCTGGATATTGGTGCCCGCAGGCGTGACCCCGCCGCCGATCATCTCGGCAATGCTGCCGGTGACGACGACCGCAGGCAGTGCGGGGTCGAGCGTTTTCCAGGCGCGGGCCATCGAGGCCTCGGTGCCCGATGTCATCTCATCCTCACCCAGACCGGTGACGACGATGGGAAGCTCATGCGGCGGCAGCGCGTCGGTGTAGTGCAGCACCGACGTCACCGGCAGGTTCTCGCAGCCCACGGGACCGTCGATCACCACTTGCAAACCCTTGACAGCGCAGAAGGCGTAAATGGCGCCCCAGTAGCCGCCAGCCCGGTCATGATCCTGAATAAGCATCAGATCATTTCCTCCGCCTTGGCGGCGCGGGCCAGCTTGTCGATCTTTTTCTGGTGCGCGGCGCGGAAATCGGGGCGCAGGTTCGGCGCGCCTTCCCAGATGCCGGCGGTGTCGGCTTTGCCCACACCTTCAAAGAAGGCTTTCATGCCGATCATCCGGGCCTTGTTGCCCATGGCCGCGTTGATCACTTGCGCCAGCGAGCCAGCACCGGCAGGGCCCATCAAGGGCCGCGCCGAGATGAGGTTCGTGAAGTAAAGCGAGGGAATACCAAGCTCTTTTGCCTTTTGAACCACGGGCGTGGTGCCGATGGCGAGGTCAGGCTGGAAGCCTTCCATCGCGGCGCAATCGTCTTCCAGGCTCGCGCGGAACTTCACCGACACGCCCTTGTCGGCCAGCCAGGCACGGTCCGCCTCGCTCCACTCGCTGCGGGCGCAGGCGGTGCCGACGTATGGCACATCGGCACCGCTTTCGATCAGCAGGCGGGCGACCAGCAGTTCGGACCCTTCATAGCCCGACAGCGTGATCCGGCCCTTGATCGGGTTCGCGGCCAGAGCGCCCTTGATGGCAGCGCCAAAGGCATTCTGGGCGGCGATGATCTTTTCGGGCGAGACATCATAGGCTTCGCCGATGTTCTTCAACCACTCAAGCGTGCCGTCATAGCCCACAGGGCCAGAACCCACGATGGTGCGGCCTGCCGATTGGAATTCGCGCACCGATGCCGTGTAGAACGGGTGGATCGCGGCGACGACCTTGCAGTCGAGGGCTGCGTACAATTCGCGCCATTCGCGGCAGGGCACCACGGGGCCAGCGGCCAGACCCATCGGGGCCAGCATCGCGCCGATCATCATCGGGTCGGCGGGGAACATTTCGCCCAGCAGGGCAACGGCAGGACGGTCGGACCGGCCCGAGGCGGGGGCGGCGACGGGGCCAGCCATGATCTCATTGCGGGCATAGGCGAGCATGGCACCGGCCAGCACATCCTTGGCTTCCGCATGGGTCGGCACGCCAAAGCCCGGCACGTCAATGCCCACGATGCGCACACCGTTGATTTCAGACGGCAGCAGCCGCAGCGGCACGCCGCTGGCGGTGGGCACGCACAGGTTGGTGACCACCACCGCATCATAGCGCTCGGGATCGGCCAGTTCGTGCACTGCATCGCGGATGTCTTCGAACAGCTTGCCGGTCACCAGCGATTCCGAGTTGAACGGCACATAGCCGACAGACCGGCGCGCGCCGTAGAAATGCGAGACAAACGTCAGCCCATAGACGCAGCAGGCCGAGCCTGACAGCACCGTGGCCACCCGCCGCATCCGCAAGCCGACGCGCAAGCTGCCAAAGGCCGGGCACATGGATTGCGGCTTGTCGTGCGGGCCTTGCGGGTAATCGGCGGCGTAGCGGTCCAACAGTTCGGAATTGCCCGCAGCCCGCGCTGCGGCCTGCATCTGGCCTGCCCCGGCATGGCATCCCGTGCCATCCACCGATGGCAGGGCTGCCCCGCCCTCCGGGGTCTGGTCGGCGATGACATGGCGCAGGCCGGTCATTGTTGGCCTGCCTTGCGCTGCAGCGCGCGCAATGCTGCTTCCAGACGGGCAAGGGTTTCCAGATCAAACATTGTCATACACCACTTCCAACGAGGCTTTGGTGGTGGCGTATTTGCCGCGCATGTCGGCATCTGTGGCCGGGGTCAGCACAAAATCGGCCCCTGTGTGTTCGGCGCTGAACAGGCCGAGCAGCGCGTCCTGCGACAGCGGTGCCGGGCGCACCGGGGGCGCCAGGCCCACGGCGGTGGCAAGATCGGCAAACATCGGGCCCCATTGGCTCTCATAGCTGCCAACGATCTGATAATTGGCCGATTTCTTGCGCAGGTCGTCGTCTTGCGGAATGGCCGCCAGCACCGGGATCTTGACCGCTTCGGCAAAGGCCGCCGCTTCGCCGGTGCCGTCATCCTTGTTGATAACCAGCCCCGCCACACCGACATTGCCGCCCATCCGGCGGAAGTATTCCACCGCCGAGCAGACGTTGTTGGCGACATACAGGGATTGCAGGTCGTTCGAGGCAACCAGGATCACCTTTTGCGCCATGTCGCGGGCGATCGGCAGACCGAATCCGCCGCAAACCACATCACCAAGGAAGTCCAGCAGCACATAGTCAAAGTCCCAGTCGTGGAACCCCAGTTTTTCCAGCAGCTCGAACCCGTGGATGATCCCGCGCCCGCCGCAGCCGCGGCCAACCTCTGGCCCACCCAGTTCCATCGCGAAGACGCCGCCGCGCTTGAAGCAGACATCGCCGATTTTCACCTCTTCGCCCGCCAGCTTCTTGCGGGTGGAGGTTTCGATGATGGTCGGGCAGGCCTTGCCGCCAAAGAGCAGCGAAGTCGTATCCGATTTCGGGTCGCAGCCGATCAGCAGCACGCGCTGGCCCATTTCGGCCATCATGTGGCTCAGGTTGGCCAGCGTGAAGGATTTGCCGATGCCGCCCTTGCCGTAGATCGCGATGATCTGCGTCTTCTTGGTCGGCGCGCCCTGCGGGATTTCCAAGGTCGGCTCTTCATGCGCTTCATCGCGCAGACGGGCGTCAAAATCTTTGAGGTTCGGAATATCCAAGGTCATGCGTGGCCGCTCCAGTCTAGGATCATCTTCAGGCAGGTGGCGTCTTCAAAGGCCTCTCTGTAGGCCCCTGTCGCATCCGCTGCCGGACGGGTGTGGGTGATCAGGCCCGACAGCGACAACGCGCCGCTTTCGATCAGGGCCCGGGTGGCGGTCAGGTCATCGGCGTTCCATTCGGCGGCAATCCGGAACCGCGCCTCTTTCATGAAGGCGGGTGGAAAGGCGAAGGCGACGGGTTCGGTGTAGAACCCGGCCAGCACGATCTCGCCACCACGCGCCAGACGCATGACCAGCTGATCGAGCAAGCCCTTGGCGCCGCTGGCATCGTAGATGGCCTTGTAATCGCGGCGGGTGTCCGTTTCCGGATCGATCACGTCATAGCCGACAGCGCCTTCGCGGCGGGCGGGGTTGACCTCCCACACGGTCGGCGCGGGCGCACCGGCGGCGATGGTCAGGCGTGCCAGCAACCGGCCCAGCGTGCCGTGGCCGATGATGAGGTCGGGCAGCGCGGTATTGAACCCGGCCAGCGCGTGGCGGGCGGTGGCAGCGAGGGCAAGCAGCGCGCCTTCGGCCCCCATGCTGCGGTCCATCCGGGCCACACGGGCGGCGGGGGTGACCAGATGGCGCGAGGCACCACCGAACAGCCCGCGCACGTTGCCCTCAAAACAGTTGGCGCCGGGCACGAACACATGCTCGCCCACCCGGAAGCCGCTTTCGGGGGCGGCTTCCACCACCTCGCCAAACGATTCGTAGCCCGGAACCAGCGGATAGCCCATGCCCGGGAACGGTGGCATCGTGCCGGTCCAGAACAGCTTTTCCGTGCCGGTAGAGATCCCTGAATGCGACACCTCGACCACCAGATCGCCAACCGCCGGGGCGTTCAGGCCCAATGTCCCAAGCCCCAGATCGCGCGGGCCAGACAGAATGACGGCAGTTGTTCTCACGTGGTCTTCCTCCCTTTCCCGAAAGTCGCGACACAGAGTCGCAGGTCATCGGGGTCTTTGCTCTGAGTGTAAGTTTAGACTTACAATCGGAAGTGTCAATTTAAATGGACACATTTGCGCAAGATAAGTCGGCAAACTGTCCGAAAAATCGGACGCGCCCTTAGCCCGCAGGCTTTTGCGCCGTGATCGCCGAGGTGACATAGGGCCTTGGCCCCGGCAGCGGCCGGATCGCGGTGAAGCCTGCCGCGGCCAGCAGCGCGGCAATCTCGGCCGCCGACCGGGTTCGCCCGGTTTGCATCGCCAGTGTATAGATGGCGAAATAAACATCCGTCGCCGGGTCTGGCACAGCCCCGCCCGACATCGGTTCCGAGATCAGCAGCCGCCCGCCGGGGGGCAAGGCGCGCAAGGCAGAGGCCAGCAACGCCGCCACCGTGGCGTCCGTATGGTCATAAAGCACCCGGATCAGACTGATCATATCCGCGCCTTCGGGCAGTGGGTCATCGCGGAAACTGCCCGCGTGGACCGTCAGGTTGGGCAGCGGGGCGGCCCCCGCCACCACGGCGGGCAGGTCGAACAGGGTCAGGCGCAGGCCCGGGTACTCTGCCGCCACCGCGCGCAGAAACGCCCCCGTGCCGCCGCCCACATCCATCAGATGGTTTGTGCCGCCAAGGCTGACCAGCCGCAGCGTATCTGCCGCCACCAGCCCCTGACTGTCGGTCATCAACCGGCTGTAACGCGCGGCGAGCGCGGGGTCAGCAGCCCCGCCCGCCCCGAAGACATAGGGCCAGAACCTGGCCAGTTCCGGCTGGGTCTGGCCGCGGAAAAACGCCACCGGATCAGACAGGTCGCGGTAGAGCACATCATGGTGGCGCACCATTGCCTCCAGCCCCGGCACGGTCAGGAAGGCCCCGCCGCGCGGGGTCAGATGCCAAAGACCGCGCGCATGGCGCAGCAGTTTCAGCGCTGCCCCGGACTGCAACAGAATGGCCATCCGTTCGGGCGGCACATCAGCCCCCAGCGCCAGTGCCGACGTGCTCAGCGGCCCGTCAGCCAGCCGGTTCAGCACCCGCAATTCCACCAGCGCCAGCAGCGCCTGTGACTGCACAAAGCCCGACACCACATCGAAAAGCGCCCGCCCCTCGGCGCGCGATTTCAGTCTAAGGCCCGGAATACGTTCAATAACGGCATGAAAGCGCGGCGACATCGCCGCCCGCACCAGCCACCCCGGCCCCGGCCTGCGCATTCGCTCTGGCCCGGCCACCGGCACATCGGCCACGCCCTATCCCCTGGCGGCGGTCAGCCGCGCCGGGGTCATCTTTTCGGCATAGGCCCGTACCATCTGCGCCAGCATCGCCTCGCCGGGGCAGGCCGGGATCGAGGCGATCGCCCCGCCCAGAATGTCGCGCAGGTGGGCCACCGCGCCGGAGATTCCCAGTTCGGCCACGGCGGACGGGCGGCCATGCGCGGCATCCTGCCCCGCCGGTTTGCCCATCTCGTCGGCCCCCATCAGTGCATCTTTCAGATCATCGGCGACCTGAAAGGCCGACCCGATCCGCGCGCCCAGTTCCTCCCAGGGTTCCGCATCCTGCCCCGCCGCAAGCGCCCCCATCTGGGTGGCGGCGATGAACAGCGCGCCGGTCTTGGCGCGGTGATAAGCGTCGAGGTTGATCTGCGCCTCGCTCTCCCAGCCCTGGCCTGCACAGATGCCCATCGGCATGCCTGTGCGCTGCGCCAGATGCCGCACCAGCTGCAACGCGCGCCCGGGCGCATTGGCCCCGGCACTCGCCAGAACCTCGAACGCCAGCACGATCAGGCTATCCCCCGCCAGCACCGCCAGCGGCTCGCCGAAGGCGCGGTGCACGGTGGCCTTGCCGCGCCGCACATCGGCATTGTCAAAGGCGGGCAGGTCATCATGCACAAGGCTGGCGCAATGGATCAGCTCCAGCGCCACCGCCGCCGCATCGGTCAGCCCGGGCCGGTCATCGCCGCAGGCCAGCGCCACCGACATCAGAATGGTGGGCCGGATCCGCGCGCCACCCGGAAACACCGCATAGGGCAGCGCCGCCCCCAGCCGCGCCGGGGCCGCCCCCGATTGCGTCAAAGACATCGCCTGCAGCATTGCCGCTTCAATCCGTCCGTCCAGTGCCATGTGCCGCCCTTTTCCCGACGTTTTACCTGCCCATCGTGGCAGTCTGCGGCGCATGTGTAAACTAAAACTTACACATTCCTGTAATTCCCTATGGACAATGGCCCCCGTCCAGCCAGAATAGCCCTATGGCCAAACAGCATGCCCCTCTTGACAACGACACCGCCATCGTGATCGGCGCGGGCATGGGCGGCCTTGCCGCTGCGATCCGACTCGCCGCGATGGGGCTGGCGGTTACCGTCATCGAATCAGCCGACACCCCCGGCGGCAAGGCCCGCGCCATTGCCTCACCCGCTGGTCCGGTTGATACCGGCCCCACGGTGCTGACCATGCGCGGCGAATTCGACGACCTGTTTGCATTGGCGGGCCAGAGCCTTGACGACCACATACGCCTGATCCCGCAGCCCATCCTTGCGCGGCACTGGTGGCAGGGCAGCCCGACGCTGGATCTGTTCCCCGAGACCGAGGCGAACATCGACGCGATCCACGCCTTCGCTGGTCCGCGTGAGGCGGCGGCCTTCGCCCGCTTTGACCGCATGGCGCAAGACCTGTTGGCGGCCTTCGACGCCCCCGTGATGCGGGCGGCCAGACCGAACCTGATGCAGATCGCCAAGGCAGCCGCTGCCCGACCCCGGATCTGGCCCGCGCTGCTGCCCGGCATCTCGCTCGAACGCCTGCTGCGGCTGCACTTCCGCGACCCGCGCCTGATCCAGCTGTTTGCCCGCTATGCCACCTATGTCGGCGGCAGGCCCCGCCATGCGCCGGGCGTGCTCGCGCTGATCTGGCGGGCCGAGGCGCAAGGCGTCTGGGCGGTGGAGGGCGGAATGCACAGCTTGGCCGCCGCCCTCGCAAGGCTGGCGACCGCCATGGGCGTCCGGTTCCAGTATGCCACCCGCGCCCGCCGCATCGTCACCCAACAGGGCCGCGTCACTGCGGTCGAGGTTGAAGGCGGCCACACCCTGCGCTGCCGGTATTGCATCTTCAACGGCGACCCTGCCGCCCTGACCGATGGTCTGCTGGGGCCCGCCGCCCAGACCGCGATTGCCACGGCAAAGACCACCCCCCGCAGCCTGTCAGCCCAGGTCTGGGCCTTTGCCGCCACGCCGCAAGGTGCCGACCTCACCCATCACAACGTCTTTTTCACCGATGACCCGAAGGCCGAATTCGGCCCTATCGGGCGCGGCCAGCCTGCCGAGCAGCCCACGCTTTACGTCTGCGCGCAGGATCGCACCCCCACCGCCCCCCCGGGGCCAGAGCGGTTCGAGATCATCCTGAACGCGCCCCCCAACCTTGCCCCCACCCCAGATGAGGAACCCCGATGCCGCCAGCGCACCTTTCCCCGGCTCCGGTCCTTCGGCCTGACCTTCTCGCCCGACCCGGACGCCACGGCCCTGACCACGCCCAGCCATCTGGCGCAGATGTATCCGGCGTCACAGGGCGCGATCTACGGCCGCTCGCCCGAGGGGCTGCTGGCGGCGTTCCAGCGCCCGACAGCGCAGACCCGCCTGCCGGGGCTGGTGCTGGCGGGGGGCGGGGCGCATCCGGGAGCGGGGGTGCCGATGGCAGCCCTCTCCGCGCGGCACGCGGCCGAAGCGATCAGGCAGGACCGGATTTCCGGGTCGAGGTCGATGCCAATGGCTATGCCTGGTGGTACATCGACGGGGTCAGCCTTGACGGCACCCGCGCCGTCTCGGTCATCGCCTTCATAGGCTCGGTGTTTTCTCCGTGGTACGGCTGGTCTGGCCGCCGCGACCCGGAAAACCACTGCTGCATCAACGTGGCCACCTATGGCCCTGGCAGCCGGTTCACCATGACTGATCGGGGCCGCCCAGCGCTCCGCCGCAGCGCCGACACGTTCGAGGTCGGGCCAAGCCGCCTGCACTGGACCGGCACCCAGCTAATCATCGACATCAATGAATGGGGCGCGCCGCCCATGGTGACCCCGGTGCGTGGCCAGATCATCCTGACCCCGCAGGCGGTGACGGGCATGGAGGTCATGCTGACCCCTGACGCCGCCCACATCTGGCGCCCCTTTGCGCCCACCTGCCATATCGCGGTGAACCTGACCCAAGGCCACCAATGGGAAGGCCACGGCTATTTCGACGCCAATTTCGGGACACGCGCGCTGGAACAGGATTTCGATTTCTGGACCTGGGGCCGCTATCCAATGCAGGACCGCGCCCTGTGCATCTATGATGCCACCCGCCGCGACGGCACCACGCTGGATCTGGCGGTGGAGATCGACAGCGCGGGGGAAGTGCGCGAGACCACAGCCCCGCCCCGCACCCGCTTTGCCCGCAGCCTGTGGCAGGTGAAACGCGAAACCCGGGCCGATGCGGGCACGATGCCACGCCAGCGCCTGAACATGCTGGATGCGCCGTTCTACAGCCGCAGCCTTGTGGAAACCCGCATCAACGGCGAGGCAACCACCGGCGTGCACGAGGCGCTTGACCTGCGCCGCTTCCGCCAGCCGCTGCTGAAACCCATGCTGGCGGTGCGCGTGCCACGCCGCGCGGGATGGACGTTCACAGACTGAGCCACAGCCACCTGTTCCCTGTGGCCATTGCCGGCGGCTGTCCGCCCCCCAAGGCTATCGGCCCGCCCCGAGGCTATGTCAGGACAGATGATGGCAACAGGGTAAGGGCGATCAGCCCGCCGCCACGCCCGGATTGCGCAGCCAGACCGAAGCGTTCAGCGCCCCGGCAATCGTGACCCACAGCAAATAGGGCGCGAACAGCCAGCCTGCCAGCGGGTCGATCCGCCAGAACACCAGCAGAGTCGCCGCGACCGCCAGCCACAACAGGCCCAGCACCACCAACCCGGCCCGAATCCGCCGCAGCCCGAAAAACACCGGGGTCCACAGCGTGTTCAGCGCGATCTGCACCGCCCAGAGCGCCAGCCCCTGCCCCACCAGCGGATCAAACCCGGCCTGCATCGCCACCCGCATCGCCGCCACCGCGATGCAGATATACAGGATCGTCCAGGCCACCGGGAACATCCAGTCCTTCGGGGTCCACCACGGCTTTGACAGACCCTTGTACCAGTCGCCGGGCTGGAACATCGCCCCGGTCGCTGCCGCAGCACCACAGGCGGCCAGAAAGGTGAAAAACAGCGCGAAATCCATGGTGGAGCCCCTAAGGTGATGTGCCCTCTATCTAACCCGGATCGGCCAAAGCGCAAGCCAAAGCGGGTGGGGGCCACACGCAAGACGGGTGCCGCGCCCCGCTCGGCTCACCTGCTCTGCGCGCCCAAAGCGCCTTCGCGCAAGCGCGTTATCGGTCCCTCTGATACGGTGTTGGAGCTGCCAAAAAGACCGACCGGTTGTGCGACGTGTAGAATACGGGATGAATTCGCCATGCCAAACCGTTGGTTTCAAGTGAAACCACAGGCTGCAACACAGGGGAACATCGTGGGCAGCCGCAGCCCCCTTTTCAGGCAATGCCGCGCGAGCGGGCCTCCAGCTGGTTCAGCACCTCGAACAGCGCGTCCGACCGGCCCCGCGCGCCGGCCTTGCGGGCGGCGGCATCGACCAGAAAGGCCACCTCCGGCGCAGGTTTGGCATGCAGCACCGCCGCACGCGGCAACAGCGGCGAGGCGGCGGCGCGAAAGCCGGCCAGCATCAGCCAGCCCAGCTTTTGCCCCTTGCCGGTGCGCGCCCGCTGCGTCACAGAATCATGCCCCGCCCGCGCCACCTGTGTGCCGATCCCGGCATAGATATGCCGCGCAGCAAAGATCCCCGGACGGCAGGCCAGCGGCAGCGCCGCCACCCCGGCCTCGGACCGCTGATACAGCCGGTCCGCCTCACGCAAAAGCCGCGCCGTCACCCGGCGCACGCCGTTGCAGGCGGCGGGGTCGGCCAGAAACGGCTGCAGATCGACGCCCTCTTCTTCCAGCCAGTCCAGCGGCAGAAACACCCGCCCCGCCCGCGCATCCTCGCCAACATCGCGGCTGATATTGGTCAGCTGCATCGCCAGCCCCAGATCGCAGGCCCGTGCCAGCGCATCGGCCTCGCGTACCCGCATCAGCACGCACATCATCGCGCCAACCGCCGCCGCAACCCGGGCGGAATAGTCAAGAACACCCGACAGCGTGTCATAGCGCCGCCCCATCGCATCCCAGGCAAGGCCTTCCAGCAACGCCTCGGGCAACACGCGGGGCATGTCGAATTCCTCGACCACCGATGCAAAGGCCCGGTCGGCAAAGCCGTCGCGCGGACGGCCCTGATACACCAGATCCAGCCGGTCGCGCAGCCGCAGGACTGCCCCCGCCTTGTCGGTGCCCTCATCCACCTCGTCATCCGCCACCCGGCAGAAGGCGTACAGTGCCAAGGCCGGGTCGCGCACCCGTGCGGGCAGCACGCGGGATGCCGCGTGAAACGACAAAGACCCGGTACGGATCGCGGCGCGGCAGGCCGCCATGTCTGCGGGCGCGATCATTCTGCGGCCATCCGCAGCGCATATTGCGCCGGTGACTCATGCCGCACCAAGGGGTCGGGCACCAGCTTGCCCAGCACCTCTGCCGTGCCGATCACGCCGGGCATGCCCGCGCCGGGATGCGTGCCCGCCCCCGCCAGATACAGGCCCGGCAGTTCCTCGCTCACATTGTGCGGGCGGAACCAGGCCGATTGCAGGATGCGCGGCTCGATCGAGAACCCGGCCCCAAAGGGCGACAGATACCGGTCGCGGAAGGTTTCGGGGGTGAAGGTGACGCTTTCGGTAATGCGGTCGGTCACACCCGGCAGCAGACGCTCTTCCAGCACTTTCAGCATCTTGGCGCGGTAGGGTTCTTCCTCTGCCGCCCAGTCGACGCCATTGTCGTGGCCCAGATGCGGCACCGGCGACAGGACATAGAAGGTGTCATCCCCCGCTGGCGCGCAGCTTGGGTCAGTGACTGAAGGACGGTGGACATAGAGGCTCATGTCATCGGCCAGTTTGCCGCGGATGAAGATGTCCTTGATATGCTCGCGGTAACGGGGCCCAACGACGATGGAGTGGTGGCCCACGTCCTTCCACATCTCCCTGGTGCCCTTGGTTCCGAAATACCAGACATAAAGCCCCATCGACCAGCGCGCGCGCTTCAGCTTGGCCGGCGTCCAGCGCTTCTTGGGCGCGTTGCGCAGCAGCCGGTCATAGGTGTGGCCCGCATCGGCGTTCGACACGACCACCGAAGCCGCCAATGTCTCCCCTGACACCATCCGCACGCCCGATGCGCGACCACCTGCGATGGTGATCTCGTCAACTTCCGCCCCCTGCACCACCTCGCCGCCCTGCGACTGGATGACACCAACCATCGCGTCGGCAATGGCCTGCACCCCGCCCATGGCGTAGTGGACGCCGAATGCCTTTTCCAGATGGCTGACAAGGATATACATTGACGTCACGTTGAACGGGTCACCGCCAATGAACAGCGGATGGAAGGACAGCGCAAAGCGCAGGTGTTCATCCTTCACCCGCGACGCGGCATGACCATAGACCGACCGGTCTGCCCGCATGCGGATGAAGGTCGGGATCGCCTTGGCCGTTTGCCACAGCTTGTGCATCGGCTTGCGGCCCATGTCTTCATAGCCAAACCAATAGCGCGCCTCGGAATCCTTGAGGAACTTCGCATACCCCTTTGAGTCGGAGGAGGAAATCCGCGCGACCTCTGCCTTGATCGCAGCGTCGTCTTGCCGCGCGGTAAAGGTCTCGCCATCGGCAAAGCGAATCTCGTAGAATGGGTCCATCGGTTTCAGCGCCACAGCGGCATCGAAATCTCGCCCGCACACCGCCCAAAGATCGCGCAGGCCCTGCGGCACCGTCACGATGGTCGGCCCAAGGTCGAATCGGTGGCCGCCTTGGGTGATCGACGACCCGCGCCCGCCTGCACGGTCCAACCGGTCGAGCACCGTGACCCTGTACCCCTTTGCCCCAAGCCGCATGGCCGAGGCGAGACCGCCAAGCCCCGCACCGATAACGATGGCCTGATCGGCAGCAGGCGGCGGGGCGGGTGTGTTTGATGAATCGCGCATATCGGGATGATAACCTGTCTAGTTCAATTTACAACAATAGGCTTTGCCTGCGAAAAGCCAACCTTACAGCTTCCCCTTGCAGTCAAAAAATGTCAGACTAAGTTTACACTTGCCACTCTGGAGGACCAATCCATTTCCGTCGCCACGCTCAGCCTGTTCCGGTTCGACGGTCTTGGTCCGCGCCTTTGGGTGATCGGTCAGATGGGGGCGGCGCGGTTCGGGCTGGCGCAAGAGCGGCGGGCTGCATTCTGGAAACTTTGCGGATCGGGCACCGGGCAAGGCTTTACCCCCCGGCCCAACTGGGGCGTCTGGGCGATCCTGGCGACCTGGCCGGATGAGGCGACGGCGCGCGATGCGGTGGCCACCAGCGCCGTCCACAGCCGTTGGCGCGCAAAGGCTGCGGAAAGCTGGACCCTGTTTTTGAACCCCACCTCGGCGCGCGGCGCGTGGGCGGGGGTGAACCCCTTTGCCACCACCGGCCAAAGCCAACCCCCCACCCAGACAAGCGGCCCGATCATCGCGCTGACCCGCGCCACCATCCGCCCCGCCCGCGCGCTGCGCTTCTGGAACCGGGTGCCCGATATTTCCGCCGTCATCGGCGCCGACCCGAACGTGATCTTCAAGATCGGCATCGGCGAGATGCCACTGTTGCATCAGGTCACCTTTTCGGTTTGGCCAGATGCCGCCAGCATGGCAATGTTTGCGCGCGGCAACGGCCCGCATGGCCGCGCCATCGACGCCGTGCGCGACGGCAACTGGTTTGCCGAAGAACTTTACGCCCGCTTTGCCCTGTTGGGCACGGTGGGAAGCTGGGAAGGCGGCGATCCGCTGGCCCGGTACAGAACACAGAAGGACGCTGCCTGATGCCCGCCGATACCGCACCAAAGATCCACGCCCTGCCCAAACGCAGCACCGCGCGCCAGCCGTTCCCGTTCTCGGCCATCGTCGGGCAAGAGGCGATGAAGCAGGCCATGGTGCTGACCGCCATCGACCCGGCCATCGGCGGCGTGCTGGTGTTCGGTGACCGGGGCACCGGAAAATCCACCGCTGTCCGTGCTTTGGCGGCGTTGCTGCCGGAGATCGAGGCGGTCGAAGGCTGCCCCGTCAACTCTGCCCGCCCCGACCAATGCCCCGACTGGGCGCAGGTGACCGGCACCCAGATCATCCGCAAGCCCACGCCGGTGGTCGATCTGCCGCTGGG
Organism: Pseudotabrizicola sediminis; assembly: GCF_004745575.1. GTDB lineage: Bacteria > Pseudomonadota > Alphaproteobacteria > Rhodobacterales > Rhodobacteraceae > Pseudotabrizicola > Pseudotabrizicola sediminis. The sequence goes on from NZ_RPEM01000007.1 coordinate 89,560, forward strand.
GGTGACAGAGGACCGCGTGGTCGGCGCGCTGGATATCGAACGTGCGCTCACGCGTGGCGAAAAGGCGTTTGAACCGGGGCTGCTGGCCCGCGCCAACCGGGGATACCTGTATATCGACGAGGTCAACCTGCTGGAGGACCATATTGTCGATCTGCTGCTGGATGTGGCACAATCGGGCGAGAATGTGGTGGAACGCGAAGGCCTGTCGATCCGCCACGCCGCGCGCTTTGTGCTGGTCGGCTCCGGCAACCCCGAAGAGGGCGAGCTGCGCCCGCAGCTTCTGGACCGTTTCGGCCTGTCGGTCGAGGTGACCAGCCCGCGTGACGTGGAAACCCGGGTAGAGGTGATCCTGCGCCGCGATGCCTACGAGACCGGCTATGACGCCTTCATGCCCGGTTGGCAGGCAGCGGATGCCGCTTTGCGCGACCGCATTCTGGCCGCGCGTGTGACGCTGGCCGCGATGAAGACGCCCAATATTGTGCTGCATGACTGTGCGTCACTTTGTATTGCACTTGGCTCTGACGGGTTGCGGGGCGAGTTGACGCTGCTGCGCGCCGCAAGGGCACAGGCGGCGTTTGACGGGGCGGACACCGTGACCCGCAGCCACCTGAAGGCGGTTGCCGCCATGGCCCTGTCGCACCGCCTGCGCCGCGACCCGCTGGATGAGGCGGGATCAGGCGTGCGGGTCGCGCGCATGGTGGAAGAGGTTCTGCCGTAGGGCGATCATGGACTGGACCCGGATCACCCTTGCCCTGCAGCTGCTGGCCGTTGACCCTCAAGGGCTCAAGGGGCTGTGGCTGCGCGCGCGCAGTTCCGCCGTGCGCGACCGGGTGACGGCGGCGCTGAGTGCGCTGCCCTTGCCGCTGGTGCGGCTGCATCCCGGCATTGCCGATGACGCGCTTTATGGCGGGCTGGACCTGTCGGCCACGCTTGCGACGGGTCGGCAGATCACCACGCCGGGGGTGCTGAGCCAGCCTGCCGCTTTGGTGCTGACCATGGCCGAACGGGTGCCGCCGGGCCTGTCGGCACGGCTGGCCCAGGCGCTGGACGGGCCGCGCCACTGCCTGATTGCGCTGGATGAGGCGGCGGAGGATGGCGAGGGCCTGCCGTCTGCCCTGACGGACCGCTTGGGTCTGTTTCTGGATCTCGATGGCATCGCATGGTCCGAGACCGATGAGATCGTGATGGACGCCGATGCCCTGTCGCGCGCCCGCAGTCTGTTGGCTATGGTGACCCTGCCCGCCGATGCCGCTGCCGCACTCACCCGCGCGGCGGCGGAACTGGGGATCGGTTCCCTGCGCGCGCCGCTGCTGGCGCTGGCCGCCGCCCGCGCCCATGCGGCGCTGTGGGGCCGCGAGGTCGTGGAAGACGCGGACCTGCGGCAGGCGGCAGAGCTGATCTACGGCCACCGGGCCCTGCCCCTGCCCGAGTCTGCTCCGCAAGACGAGGCCGAACCGCCCCCCCCCGATCCCGGCGACGATGCGCCGTCGGAGTCTGAAAGCCAAAGCCAGTCGATCCCCGAGGACATGCTGATTGAGGCCGCCCGCGCCGCCCTGCCCGCTGACCTTTTGGCGCAACTGGCCGCAGGCCGCGCCGCGCGTGCCGCCAAAGGGGCCAGCGGCACCGGGGCAGAGCGCGGCGGCAACCGGCGCGGTCGTCCCCTGCCCTCACGCCCCGGCAGGCTGGGGTCTGGCGCGCGGATCGATCTGGTGGCCACCTTGCGCGCGGCTGCCCCGTGGCAACCGCTGAGGCGGAAGGCTGCCCAGTCAGATGCCGTTCTGTTGGTCCGCACCTCTGACATCCGCATCAAGCGCTTCGTTGAGACATCCGACCGGGTGCTGATCTTTGCCGTCGATGCCTCCGGCTCATCAGCCTTCGCCCGTCTGGCCGAGGCCAAGGGCGCGGTGGAATTGCTGCTGGCCGCCGCCTATGCGCGGCGCGACCATGTGGCGCTGGTGGCGTTTCGCGGCACCACAGCCGAAGTGATCCTGCCCCCCACCCGCAGCCTGGTGCAGACCAAGCGCCGCCTTGCCGGCCTGCCCGGTGGCGGCGGCACGCCCCTTGCCGCGGGCATGCGCCTCGCACTGGCCACCGCCACGCAGGCCCGCGCCCACGGGCTGACCCCGACGATTGCGCTGCTAACCGACGGGCGCGGCAATATCGCGCTGGATGGCAGCGCCAACCGTGCACTGGCCGAGGAAGATGCGACACGGCTGGCCCGCGCGATCCGCGCCACAGGGATGCCGTCGATCGTGATTGATACCGCCAATCGCCCGCAACCCGGCCTTGCGGCGATGGCGCGGGCGATGGATGCCCCCTACCTCGCCCTGCCCCGCGCCGATGCGCGGCGGCTGTCGGGCGTGCTTTCTGCGGCGCTGGGGGACTGACGCCATGGACAGCGCCCGCCTGCCCGCCGACTGGCCGTATCGCGCGGCAGCACGCCATATCCGCCTCAGCCCGCATGACTGGTGGGTGATTGATACCGGGCCACGCGACGGGCCGGTCGTTTTGCTCCTGCATGGCGCGGGCGGGTCTGGCCACAGTTTTCGCGCGCTGATCCCGTATCTTTCGGACAATTACCGGGTGATCGTGCCGGATCTGCCCGGTCAGGGCTGTACCCGCGCCGGTGGCATGCGCCGCTTGGGGCTGGACGCAATGGCCGAGGACCTGACCCGCCTATGCGTGACCGCAGGCTTTGCCCCGCAGGCGGCAATCGGTCATTCGGCAGGGGCGGCAATTGCCTTGCGCATGGCCGACCTGACCCCGCTCAAGGCCATTGTCGGCATCAACGCAGCCCTTGGCACCTTTGACGGAGCCGCAGGCGTTATGTTCCCGCTGATGGCCCGCGCCTTGGCCGCCGCCCCCTTTGTCGGCTCGGCGGTGGCGCGGCTTTGGGGCAATGCGGCCAGCGTGAGCAAACTGCTGTCCGGCACCGGATCGCCGCTGGATGCGGCGGGTCAGGCGCAATACCTGACCTTGGTGCGCGATTCTGCCCATGTGAACGGCACGCTGGGCATGATGTCGCAATGGCGGCTGGAGGGGTTGATGGCGCGGCTGCCATCCCTCGCGGAACCCGTGCTGCTGATCGCATCAGACCGCGACAATGCCGTGCCGCCAAAGGTCTCGCGCGACGCGGTGCAGCACATGCCCAACGCCACCTATGCCGAAATCACCGGTTTCGGCCATCTGGTGCATGAAGAAGCGGCGGATCGGGTGGCGGAAGCGCTGTTGCCCTGGCTGGCCGCGCGGCTCTGATCTCGGATCGGGCGCTGGGAGCGGTCAGCGACCGACGCCAACCGTGGCACCGAAGATGCGCGCCATGTGCTCGGTCATGTAGATTTTCAGCCAGGGGGTGAATTTTGCGGGGGAGCGCAGCACCTCGGCCGACAGATCGTAAAGGTCGACCCAGCGGGTTTCCATCACCTCGTCCGGGTTGGGGGCGACGGTCATCGACGGTCCGGCGTCAGCCACGAAAATGTCAACCAGCTCGTGTTCGGTCAGCCCGCCGCCCACGTCAGCGCGGTATTCCACCCGGTCGGCAAAGGCCGGGAACAGGCCGGTGATGCCCAGTTCTTCACGCAACCGGCGCACGGCGCAGGTGGCGGGGTCTTCGTTCCAGCGCGGATGGGTGCAGCAGGTGTTGGCCCAAAGCCCCGGTGTATGGTATTTCGACAGGGCGCGGCGCTGGATCAGCACGCGACCTGCTTCGATCACAAACACCGACACCGCCTTGTGCCGCAGCCCGCGCTGATGCACCTCCAGCTTGCCCACGGGGGCAAGCGCCCCATCCACCCAGGCCGGGATCAGCTCTTCGGTTTGTGCGTTCATGACCACTTCGGCGATACCAATCCCAACAGATGCGCCATGTTCTTTATTCCGATCTTGATGTGCGCCATCGGGCGCGCCTTCACCAGAGATTTGTTCATATAGGCCTCGAACGTCAGCTTTTGAACATCAATGTCATGGCACAGGCTGACAAACCGCTCACGCCGGTCGTCGCTGCGGTAATAGGCATCCTGCATCGAGCGCAAGACGCGGAACACCGTGCCATGTTCACGCATGAACATCTTGCGCGCCAGTTTCAGATCCTTGGCCCGCCCCGACATCAGCGCCGCCTGCGCCGCCGTGGCGGCCACGCGGCCCCCGGCCATAGCGTAGAAGATGCCTTCGCCCGATGAGGGCGCAACAACCCCCGCCGCATCGCCCGCCAGCACCACGTCGCGGCCATTGTCCCAGCGGTCCAGCGGTTTGAGCGGGATCGGCGCGCCTTCCTTGCGCACCGTTTCGCACCCTGTCAACCCAGACATAGCGCGCAAGGCGGCGGTGGCGACCTTCAGATCGACGCCATCCACCTCGGTGCCCATGCCGACGCTCACGTGCTTGCCATGCGGAAAGACCCAGCCATAGAAATCGGGGCTGATCTTGCCGTCATAGATCACGTCGCAGCGTTTTGGGTCGTAGTCGGCATTGGCGGCAAGGCCGCCTTCGGGGGCCTTGAGGATTTCGTGGTAAGCGATGACGTAAGGAATCTTGTCGCCGCCCGGCACCTCGGCCCGCGCGACAGCAGAGCGCGCGCCATCGGCCCCGATCACCAGACGCGTGCGGCTGCGCCGCTCGGCCCCCGAGGCCTTGTCGCGCCAGATCACATGGGTGCCGGCGGTATCACGCTCAATGCGCAGGAAGGTGCCGGTCAGCCGGTCGGCCCCGTTCATCGCGGCGCGGTCGCGCAGGAATTCGTCGAACTCCTCACGGTCGACCATGCCGACATAGCCGCCCTCGATATGGATATCGACCGCGCGGCCCGTGGGGCTGATCATGCGGGCGGTGTTGATCTTGGCCACGATCATCGCATCGGGAATGTCGAAATCGCGGATCGCGCGTGGCGGGATGGCCCCGCCACAAGGCTTGATCCGCCCTGCCCGGTCCAGCATCGCGACACGATAGCCCGCGCGTGCCAGATCCTCGGCGGCGGTCGCCCCCGATGGCCCGCCACCCACAACGAAAACATCATATTGCATGGTCATTCTCCCGGAATGGCAAAGGCGGAAGGGTGCGGATCGCGGCCACCCCGGGTGGCACCGATCACACGAAGCGCGATCAGCGCGGCAATGAGAAACAGGACGGCTTCGGCAACGAAGACGAGGCCAAAGGCAGAGGGTGCAGGCAGCCACAGGCGCAGCAGGTCAACTCCTGCGGCCCCGAGCAGGCCACCGAACCCGGCGGCAAGCGCTTGTGCCGCGCCCCACAAGCCCATGCGCGTGCCTTCGCGCGCGCCGCGCCCCTGACCGGCGAGCGCCATCATCGACCCGATGGCGGCCACCGCAAACATGCCGTTGAAAAAGCCAAGCGTGATCACGGCGGGCACCAGAAGCGCAAGGCCCAGTTGCCCCAGCCCCGCAATCACGCACAACGCCCCGGCCGATCCGATACAGCCCGCAACCACCCACTGCCGCAGGCTGCCGACGCGCAGGCCCGTGGCGGCGATGCCCACTGCCAGCATGCCAAGGAAAACCCCGCCATTCTGCGCACCCGACAGCTGAGTGCTCTGGCCCACGTCAAAGCCGAACACCAAGCCGGCATAGGGTTCAAGGATCAACTCCTGCATGAAATAGGCGCTCATCGACAGGAAGACGAACAGCGTGAAGGCCCGCGACTGCGGCTCGGCCCAGATCTGCGCGAGGCCCTGCCGGAACGGGGCCGGATCGGCCTCGCGTTCCGCAATCACCCGCGATTCAATGCCCCAGACCGCAAGAATGGTCAGCAATACGGCACCAAGGGTGACGATCCCGACGATTTCCAGCAGCAGCGTGGGCGTATAGGGGTTCAGGAAATGGCCGACAGTGCCTGCCGTGACGGCAATGCCAAAAATCATCATCAGCCAGGTGATCGTCGCCGCCGCCGCGCGCCGGTGCGGCGCGGTGGCCGTTGCCAGCAGCGCCAGAAGCGAGGTGCCTGACGCCCCGACCCCCACCCCGATCAGCGCATAGGCCGCGACCGACAGTGCCAGCCCCGCCTGCGGCTGCGCCGGAATGATCACCACCCCAAGCGCCGCTAGAAACGCCCCCGCCGACAGCGCCGCCATGCCCAGAATGATGAACATCGTCCGGTTGCCGCGCGTGTCGGACCGGAAGCCCCAGTTGGGCCGGGTGATCTGGATGCCATAGTGCAGCGCCACCAGCAGCCCGGGCACCAGCGCAGGCAAGGCCAGTTCAACCACCATCAGCCGGTTCAGCGTGCTGGTGGTCAGTACCACCACCGCGCCAAGGCACATCTGCACCAGACCAAGGCGGGCGATCTGGACCCAGTTGAGCTTCATCCCGCAACCCCCAGGTTACGCAGGGCAAAGGCCGCGATCATCATGCCAGAGACGTAGAACACGATCCCCGTGCCGTTGTACCAGGGCGCATATTTCTTGGGGTCGCGGAACAACCGCCGCATGGCCAGAATCTGCGCCAGCAGCAGCACGATCACCGCCATCGCGTGGTAGGGCGCACTCCAGAGGAACAGCAGTGCGATCACCACGGCCTGCGCCATGGCCATCGTGGTGCAGGCGATCCGGGCCGCAACCTCTGGCCCCAGCACCACCGGAAGCGAGCGCACGCCATGCTGGCGGTCGCCTTCCAGCGCCTTGAAATCATTCAGCGTCATGATGCCGTGCGCGCCGAGCGCATACAGGAGGGCAATGATCACCACTTCGAACCGCGGGGCCGCCGACAGCAGCACCGCCGCCCCGGTGAACCACGGCAGCCCTTCATAGGACAGCCCCACCAGCCCCGGCCCCCACCAGCCCGAGCGCTTAAGGCGCACCGGTTCCGCCGAATAGGCCCAAGCGGCAATCACCCCCACCACGGTCGCGCCAAAGCCCCATGGCCCCAGCAGCCAGCCAATGGCAAGGCTCAGCACCGTCATTGCCAGCGCGATATACAGCCCCCAGCGGCCCGGTATCCGGCCTGACGGGATTGGGCGGTTCGGCTCATTCACCGCATCGACATGGCGGTCGCACCAGTCATTCGCGGCCTGGCTCATGCCGCAGACAATCGGCCCCGCCAGCACCATGCCAAGGATCACGATTCCCCAGTTGCCGGTCAGCGCCACGCCCGATGACACAGCGCCGCACAGATAGGCCCAGATCGGCGGAAACCAGGTGATCGGTTTGATCAACTCCAGCATGGCGCGGGGCTGTGGGGTCGTGCGGGGGTGTGAGGCGATACTGACAGTCATCTGTCAACTACACCTTACAATTGAGAGTCGGGCAAGGGGTTGCCGGGCAAATAGTGTAAATTAATCCTGACAGATTCTGCTGTCACGCTCTGGCGGGGGCAAATTAGGCCCCCACGGCACCCCCGGGGCGCTTTGTCCCGACCCCTCAAAGAGCATTTTGCCAAGATGAAAGCCGGGCGCGCGGCCCGGCGATTGCAATCCCGTCAGCCAAGGGCAGCGATCAGTCGCCGTCCTTGTTGATCAGCCCGTATTTGCGCAGCTTCACATACAGCGATTGCCGCGACAGGCTGAGCATATCCGCCGCCGCCACGCGGTTGTTGCGGGTCAGTTCCAAGGCGGTTTCGATGCACATCTTTTCGATCACATCGGTGGTTTCGGCCACGATATCCTTGAGCGTGGAAGATCCCACCAGATCCATCACGTTGCGCATCCCCTCTTCATTGGGCACGCCCGAGGGTCGGCGCAACGAGTCGGCCCGGCTGACATCACGCACCACCAGCGCCAGCACCGGATTGGGACGGTCGTTCAGCCAGCTGGCGGACAATTCCACCGCCGTCTGCCCGGAAAAATCGGTGGTCAGCCTGGTCGCATAAAGACGCAGCTGCCCGGTACGTTTGACATTGTCCATCAGCACCCGCAGGTCCACCGCGCCGCGCACCAGATAATCGGCCAGAGACCGGCCACGGACCGCGGCGGTGTTCGCACTGTCGGTCAGGTTGAGAAACGCCTCATTGGCGGAAACGATCAGACCTTCGGCATCGGTAAACACGATCCCGTCCACGCCATCCTGATACATATGCGCCAGATTGTCGGTCAGATCATCGCCCTGCGGCGTTACAGAATCGGCCAGGTCGATCTGGCACATCAAAAGCCGCTCCCCGGCGGCGCGGAACATGGTCGGGGTGACCAGCAGCCGCTTTTGCGACCGGCGGGCCGACAGCTCGATCGGGCCACCGCTTTCGGCCACCGCAAGATTGGCCATGCTTTCCAGAAACTCGCCACGCCTGCGGCCTTCAAACTCTTGCGCGATGGCCGCGCCAACCATCTCGGCCCGGCTGCCGCCCAGCAAAACCGCCGCCGCCGGGTTCAGGTCGGTGATCCGCCCGGTCGACATCGAGACGATGACAATCGGGTCGCGCCCGACCTCCATCAGTACGCGGTAGCGAGTGTCCGCCTCACGCTGCGCTTCGTAGTCACGTTCCAGCGCCAGTTGCGCCGAGATCAGCTGCTGCTGCACTTCGGCAATGGGGCGCAGATCGCGGCCGACCATCAGCACCGAATCGTCCGACCCGATGCGATGCAGGCTGTAACGCACCGGAAATTCCCAGGCGGTCCGGTCGGCATGGTTCAGCTCGATCACCGGGGGGACGCGCCGGCTGCCCAGATCGGCCAGCCGCGCTTCCAGCTTGCGCCAGCTTTCGCCGGCCAGAATGCTTTGCAGGCTGGCGCCTTCCCAGTCTGCCACCCGCGCCTGAATGCCATGCGCGGGGTTGACCAGCACCGAGACAACCCTATGTGTGGGGGAGATCAGCAGGGCAAGGTCACTGGCAGAGGCAATGATTTCGCCCAACACCTCCGGCGCAATCAGCGGCAGCTTTCCACTGCTCAAAAGGTGCCGTCCATCCGTTGTCACCAGACTATCCGTTCTTTTGCTGCGCCTGACAAAGCCGGGCGCTTTATGTTATCACTGTCATCGCAGGTCGTCGGCAGGTCAGACCCAGCACTTCAACCGCTTTTGACAGATCGTTCGTGACGATATCCACCTGTGATACAACCGCAACGTTCCCCCCGCGTTCCAGAACCGCCCCTCCCAAGGCGATGCGCAGTCTAGCAGAAGTCTCTTGCTTGAGCGTTTTCACCAAGCCAGTACAAATTTCAAGCATTTCGTCGCAGGCAACTGAAATCATTGCCGCATCAAATCGCCGTTGGGCCAGAATTGTCGCAAGTTCCGTCTCTGTCGGCGCAATCCGCAGGCAGACTGAAATCCCCTTGCGCCGCAGCCAACCCGCCACCGCCAGCGCCCCCAGCATGTGCTGCTCGTTCCCCGGCACGATCAGCAGAACCGTCGCAGCCTCCGGGGCATCGGTGCCATCCGCAGACCAGCCCTTGCCGACCTCGTGCAGCAACACCTGCAACCGCGAGCACCCGATGCTCACCTGCGAAAACGTGGCCGTGTCATCCTCCCATTCCCGGCCCAGCCTGCGGGCCAGTTCGGGAATGTAGTGATCGGCCAGCAGGTCATTGCTGACCCGCAACCGCCTGAAATCGGGCCGCAATCTGCCCAGCGCCGCCAGATCCGGCGACCGGAGCGCTGCCATCATCGCCGCCAGCAACGGCTCTTTCAGCGCAGCGCGGGGTAAATCCTCACGCGACGCCACCCGTGCCATCACATCCGCCGCAAATTGCGAAATGCCCGCTCCGTTCAAACCGCGCAGCCCATCCACTGAAAAGTTGCCATCCTGCATGCCGAACTCCGAGACCACCTTGAAGGTCGCGCGTCAACAGCAAAACCGCAAATGCAGTCCGGGCATGCAGGCGCCATTGTGTCGACTCTCCCAAATGAGGAAAGAGTTGTCAAATCAAATTGACACTTTTCAACTGTAGCATTTTGGATCACCCCACCGCATCTGCCTTTTAATCCTGAAATTACATGACACTAATCGGAATATTTCCTGTTTTCCGCGCTCAGGTGGCCCTGATATAAGCTGCGCCCCGTGTGTAAGTTTATGTTGACACTTTCGCCCCCAAGTCTAACCTGTAAGCAGGAAAAGACCAAAGGGAGGGGCCGCGGCACATGCAGCCAAAGCCAACACATTCACCGCGCAAGCAGCTTTACACCCCGGCCGAGCGGGCCCGTCGCGACGCGACGCGGTGGACGCTGGTGCAGGGTATTCTGGCACCGGTCCAGTTTCTGGCCTTCGCGGTGTCGCTGGTGCTGGTGTTGCGCTTTGTCTGGACAGGCGACGGCTATACCGCTGCCACCGTGTCGATCCTGATCAAGACCGCGCTTCTCTATGGCATCATGGTGACCGGCGCGATCTGGGAAAAGGTGGTCTTTGGCCAGTATCTCTTTGCGCCCGCCTTCTTCTGGGAAGACGTGATCAGCTTTGTCGTGATCGCGCTGCACACCTTCTATCTGTACGGGCTGATCACCGGCGCGTTGTCGCCAGCAGCCCAGATGACCGTCGCTCTGGCGGCCTACGCGACTTACGTCGTGAACGCCGGTCAGTTCCTGTGGAAACTGCGGATGGCCCGGCTTGATGCCGGTGTGGCCGCCGCCCCGACCAAAGGAGTGGCCGCATGAGCCTTGATTCCCCCGCCCTCGCCCCGAACCGCGGCTGCCGCGACACCCCCGTGCTCAAGGAGCGCGGCCAGCGCGAGGTGTTCTGCGGGTTGACCGGAATCATCTGGCTGCACCGCAAGATGCAGGATGCGTTCTTTCTGGTGGTCGGATCGCGCACCTGCGCCCATCTGCTGCAATCGGCGGCCGGGGTAATGATCTTTGCCGAACCCCGTTTCGGCACCGCGATCCTGGAGGAAAAGGATCTGGCGGGCCTCGCCGATGCCAATACCGAGCTTGACCGTGAAGTCGCCCGCCTGCTTACCCGCCGCCCCGATATCAAGCAGCTGTTCCTTGTGGGCTCTTGCCCGTCGGAAGTGATCAAGCTGGATCTGGCCCGCGCGGCAGAACGGCTGTCGGGGCTGCACGCCCCGCATGTGCGGGTCTACAACTATTCCGGTTCTGGCATCGAGACGACCTTTACCCAAGGCGAAGACGCCTGCCTTGCCGCCATGGTGCCCACCCTTGCCAGCACCACGGCGCGCGAACTGCTGGTGGTTGGTGCCCTGCCCGATGTGGTCGAAGACCAGTGCCTGTCGCTTCTGGCGCAACTGGGCATCGGCCCGGTGCGCATGCTGCCCGCCCGCCGCGCTGCCGATCTGCCCGCTGTTGGCCCCGAAACCGTCTTTGCGCTGGTGCAGCCTTTTCTCGGCGACACCCATGCCGCCCTGATCCGGCGCGGGGCGCGGCACCTGCCCGCCGCCTTCCCCTTTGGCGAGGAAGGCACCACGCTCTGGCTCTGGGCCGTGGCACAGGAATTCGGCATCAGCCGCGACCATTTCGACGCCGTCACCGCCGCCCCCCGTGCCCGCGCGGCGAAGGCCGTCGCGGCGCATGCGGCAACGCTGAACGGCAAGTCGGTGTTCTTCTTCCCCGACAGCCAGCTGGAAATCCCGCTCGCCCGCTTTCTGGCCCGCGAATGCGGCATGACCCCGCTGGAGGTTGGCACCCCCTTCCTGCACGCCGCCATCACCGGCCCCGACCTAGACCTGCTGCCCGAAGGCCCGGTGATCAGCGAGGGTCAGGATGTCGACCGCCAACTTGACCGCCAGCACGCAGCGGCGCCCGACCTTACCGTCTGCGGCCTTGGCCTTGCCAACCCGCTGGAGGCACAGGGCCATACCACCAAATGGGCCATCGAGCTGGTGTTTACCCCAGTGCATTTCTACGAACAGGCGGGCGATCTCGCCGCCCTGTTCAGCCGCCCCCTGCGCCGCAAAGCGCTTTTGTCAAAGGGGGTTGCGGCATGAAGCTCACCTTGTGGACCTATGAAGGCCCGCCCCATGTGGGGGCCATGCGCGTCGCCACCGGCATGACCGGCCTGCACTATGTGCTGCACGCGCCGCAGGGCGACACCTATGCTGACCTGCTGTTCACGATGATCGAACGGCGCAACCATCGCCCGCCGGTCACCTATACCACCTTTCAGGCCCGCGATCTGGGGGCCGATACCGCCAACCTGTTCAAGGATGCCGCGCGCGACGCTTATGCCCGCTTCAAGCCGCAGGCGATGATCGTGGGGGCAAGCTGCACCGCAGAGCTGATCCAGGATGATCCGGGCGGTCTGGCAGGGGCACTTGACCTGCCTTGCCCGGTCATCCCGCTGGACCTGCCCAGCTACCAGCGCAAGGAAAACTTCGGCGCGGACGAGACGTTTCATCAGCTGTGCCGCGCGCTGTCAAAGCCGATGCCACGGACCGACTCCATCACCTGCAACATCCTTGGTGCCACCGCCCTTGGCTTTCGCCACCGCGATGACGTGGCCGAGGTCACCAAACTGCTGGGCCTGATGGGCATCACCGTCAATGTGGCCGCCCCTTTGGGGTCCACCCCCGCCGACATCGTCCGCATGGGTCAGGCGCATTTCAACGTGCTGCTCTACCCCGAAACCGGCGAAGGCGCGGCCCGCTGTCTGGAGAAAACCTGCGGACAGCCTTATACCAAGGTGGTCCCCTTGGGCGTTGGTGCCACCCGCGATTTCCTGCATGAAGTAGCAAGCCTCACCGGCCTGTCGCCAAAGGTCGACGAATCCGCCCTGCGCCTGCCGTGGTGGTCGGCAAGCGTGGACAGCACCTACCTCACCGGCAAGCGCGTTTTCCTGTTCGGCGATGCAACCCATGTCATCGCCGCCGCCCGCATCGCCGCGACCGAAATCGGGTTCGAGGTGGTCGGCATGGGTTGCTACAACCGCGAATTTGCCCGCCCCATGCGCGCCGCCGCCAAGGCCTACGGGCTGGAGGCGCTGATCACCGATGATTACCTTGAGGTCGAGGATGCCATCGCCGCAGCTGCCCCCGAACTGATCCTCGGCACCCAGCAGGAGCGCCACATCGGCAAGCGCCTTGGTATTCCGTGCGCGGTGATTTCCTCGCCGGTTCATGTGCAGGACTTCCCCGCGCGCTACTCGCCCCAGATGGGGTTCGAGGGCGCGAATGTGATCTTTGACACCTGGATCCATCCGTTGGTGATGGGTCTGGAAGAACATCTGCTGACCATGTTCCGCGAGGATTTCGAATTTCACTCCGATGCCGGCCCAAGCCATCATGGTGGCAAGGCCGACCTGCGCGAGGTGCCCGACGAGGCACCCCTGGCCAGTGTGGCTGGGGGGGCTCTGCCCCCCGGCTTCGCCGCCCCCCGGGATATTTCCGAACAGATGAAGCCAGAAGCAACCGCGCCGCTTTTGGGTGAGCCGGTCTGGCTGGCGGCTGCCGAGCGCGAGTTGAAGAAGATCCCGTTCTTTGTGCGCGGCAAGGCCAAGCGCAACACCGAAGGCTATGCCCGCGAAAAGGGCGTGGCCGAAATTTCTGTCGAAACACTGTACGAGGCAAAGGCCCATTATGCGCGATGACCGCTCTCCATCGCCGGGAATGACTGCGTCCGCTGACGCCGGGGTTTACCGTTTCGTGATCGTGACGCTGGATGCCCATGCGGCAGGTCCTGCGGCACGCATCGCGCCACGGCTGGCACATGACTTTCCCGGGATCGAGGTTTCGGTTCATGCGGCCGCCGAATGGGCGGAAAATCCGGCCGCACTGGCGGCGGCCAAGGCGGCGGTGAACAGCGCCAATTTCGTCGTGGCGAACCTGTTGTTCATCGAGGAGCACATCACCGCCATCCTGCCCGAATTGCAGGCTGCCCGCGCGCGCTGCGATGGCTTTGTCGGCGTGATTGCCGACCCGGCGGTCGTCAAGCTGACGAAAATGGGCGATCTGGACATGAGTGTCGAGGCCTCGGGCCCGATGGCGCTGCTCAAAAAACTGCGCGGCACCAAGGCCCCGTCGTCCGGGTCGGGCCAGAAGCAGATGGCGATGCTGCGGCGTCTGCCGAAGATATTGAAGTATTTTCCCGGCAAGGCGCAGGATCTGCGGGCCTGGTTCTTGTCGATGCAATACTGGCTGGGTGGGTCGGATGACAATCTGGAAGCCATGGTGCGCTTTCTGGTCAGCCGCTATTCGGGCAAGCGCGACTGGGCGCGGATCAAGGCGGCGGCCCCGATCGATTATGCGGATGTGGGCCTCTACCACCCCGATCTTGCCAGTCGCATCACCACCGATGCCAGCCTGATGCCCCGGCCCGAAGGGGCCGTGGCCACCATCGGCATGCTGATGCTGCGCAGCTACATCCTTGCCGGCGATACCGCGCATTATGACGCCGTGATCCGCGCCTTCGAGGCCAAGGGCATCGCCGTGTTGCCAGCCTTTGCCGGTGGGCTTGATGGCCGTCCGGCGATAGACATGTTCTTCAAAGGGCCTGCTGGGGCAAAGGTCGATGCGCTGGTGTCGCTGACCGGGTTCAGCCTTGTGGGCGGCCCGGCCTATAACGACAGCCCTGCGGCTGTGACGGCCCTTGCGGCGCTGGATGTGCCCTATATCGCGGCCCACCCGCTGGAGTTTCAGACGCTGGGACAATGGGGCGCGTCGGGTGGCGGCCTTGGGCCGGTGGAAACCACCATGCTGATCGCCTTGCCCGAGATTGACGGGGCGACCAACCCCACCGTCTTTGCCGGCCGCCACGACGCCGATGGCTGCAAGGGCTGCGGCAAGAATTGCCAGCCGCAAAGCGCCGAGGCGCTGACCACCCGCGCCATGGCCCCCTGCTTTGAGCGGATCGAGGCTTTGTCCGACAAGGTCGCACGTCTGGCCCACCTGCGCCGGTCGGATGTGGCAAACCGCAAGGTGGCCATCGTGCTGTACGGCTTTCCGCCCAACGCCGGGGCTGCGGGCACTGCAGCCTATCTGTCGGTGTTTGAATCGCTGCACAACACGCTGCACGCCATGAAGGCCGCCGGCTACCGCGTCGACCCGCCCGAGAGCTTGGATGATCTGCGCGAGGCGGTGCTGGGCGGATCGGCCCGGATGTATGGCCAGCCTGCCAATGTCGCCGCCATCGTGCCCGCCGCCGAGGTGGTCGCCAAAACCCGCTGGCTGCGCGATGTCGAGGCGGCCTGGGGCCCTGCCCCCGGCCGGATCCAGACCGACGGGCGCGGTGTCTTCGTGCTGGGCCGCGAGATGGGCAATGTCTTCGTGGGCCTGCAGCCGGTGTTTGGCTATGAAGGCGACCCGATGCGCCTGCTGTTTGAAAAGGGCTTTGCGCCCACGCATGCCTTCACCACCTTCTACCGCTGGATGCGCGAAGATTTCCGGGCAGATGTACTGCTGCATTTCGGGATGCATGGCGCTCTGGAATTCATGCCGGGCAAGCAGGCGGGCATGTCGGAAACCTGCTGGCCCGACCGGCTGATCGGCAACCTGCCCAACATCTATCTGTATGCCGCCAACAACCCGTCCGAGGCGACGCTGGCCAAGCGCCGGTCGAACGCGATCACCATCACCCACCTGACGCCGCCTTTGGCGCAATCGGGACTCTACAAGGGCTTGGCGGACGTCAAGGACACGCTGACCCGCCTGCGCGCCCTGCCGATGGATGCGCCGGAGCGGCTGGAGCTGATTGATCTCTTGCTGGTGCAGGCGCTTGCCGTCGATCTGGACGCCAGCGATCTGGACACGCTGTGGATCAAGCTGCTGGAGACCGAAGGCGCGCTGATCACCGATGGCTTCCACGTGCTGGGCCGCAAGATGAGCGACGCAAACCGCGCCGCCATGCTGGACCTGATGCCCGATACCGCCGACAAGGCAGAGGCCGAGCGCCTGCTGTGTGAAGAGCATGAGATCCCCGCCCTGCTGCGCGCGCTGTCTGGCCGCTTCATCAGCCCGGTGCCGGGCGGCGATCTGATCCGCGCGCCGGAGATCCTGCCCACGGGCCGCAACATCCATGCCTTCGACCCGTTCCGCATGCCAACCGCTTTCGCGATGCAGGACGGTGCGGCACAGGCCGGCCGCCTGCTCGCCGCCGCCGACAAGTTGCCACGCACGGTGGCGCTGGTGCTGTGGGGCAGCGACAACATCAAATCCGATGGCGGGCCGATTGCGCAAGCGCTGGCCCTGATGGGCGCGCGCCCGCGCTTTGACCATTATGGCCGGTTGTGCGGGGCCGATCTGATCCCGCTGGCCGAACTGGGCCGCCCGCGCATTGACGTGGTGATGACGCTGTCGGGCATCTTCCGCGATCTGCTGCCTTTGCAGACCCGGATGCTGGCCGAGGCGGCGTGGAAGGCCGCCACCGCCGACGAGCCAGTGTCGCAGAACTTCGTCCGCGCCCATGCGCTGACCTATGCCGCCGAGATGGGCGTCGAGATGGATGTGGCGGCGCTGCGGGTGTTCTCAAACGCCGAGGGTGCCTATGGGTCGAACGTCAATGTGCTGGTCGGGTCGTCGGCCTTCGGGGCCGAGGACGAGTTGGCCGATGCCTACGAGTCGCGCAAATCATTCGCCTATGGCCGGTCGGGCAAACCCATGCAGAACGGCCAGCTGCTGCAAAAGGCGCTGAAGGATGTCGATCTGGCCTATCAGAACCTGGAATCGGTCGAACTGGGCGTCACCACGGTGGACCATTATTTCGACACGCTGGGCGGCATCGCCCGCGCGGTAAAGCGCGCGCGCGGCGGGCAAGAGACCCCGGTGTTCATCGGCGATCAGACCCGTGGGGCTGGCACGGTGCGCACGCTGAAAGACCAGATCGCGCTGGAAACCCGCTCGCGCAGCCTGAACCCCAAGTTCTATGAGGGGCTGTTGAAGCACGGGGCCGAGGGCGTGCGCCAGATCGAGGCACAAGTATCGAACACCTTTGGCTGGTCGGCCACCACCGGCCATGTCGACCCTTGGGTCTATCAGCGCCTGTCGGAAACCTTTGTGCTCGACGAGGTGATGCGCAAGCGTCTGGCAAACCTGAACCCCGAAGCCAGCAACAAGATGGCGCAGCGCCTGCTGGAAGCATCCGACCGCAACTACTGGCAGCCAGATGCCGAGACATTGGCAGCACTTCAACGTGCTGCGGATGAGATGGAAGACCGTTTGGAAGGGATCGCGGCAGAATGACGATGTGGTTCCTTGATTTCGCTTTCGGACCGGGGCTCTGCCCCGGACCCCGGGATATTTGTGAACAGATGAAAGGGGCGCGCCCGCCTCTGGAAAGGAGGGCACNGGGGCGCGCCCGCCTCTGGAAAGGAGGGCACAATGAGCCCACGTGATGAGATCCCAAACCTGAAAGGCCTTGATGGCGACGGGTCGGTGCAGGTGCATCAGGACAGCGATGTGAAGATCGAGGGGGCCAAGGTGTTCTCGGTCTATGGCAAGGGCGGGATCGGGAAATCGACCACCAGTTCGAACCTGTCGGCCGCGTTTTCCATGATGGGCAAACGGGTGCTGCAGATCGGCTGCGACCCCAAGCATGACAGCACTTTCACCCTGACCGGGCGGCTGCAATCGACGGTGATCGACATCCTCAAGGAAGTCGATTTCCATGCCGAGGAATTGCGGCCCGAAGATTATGTCGCCGTCGGTTTCAACGGCGTGAAATGCGTGGAGGCCGGCGGCCCGCCTGCCGGCACCGGCTGCGGCGGCTATGTCGTCGGGCAGACGGTGAAACTGCTCAAGCAGCACCATCTGCTGGAAGACACCGATGTGGTGATCTTTGACGTGCTGGGCGATGTGGTGTGCGGTGGCTTTGCGGCCCCCTTGCAGCACGCCGACCGCGCGGTGATCATCACCGCCAATGATTTTGACAGCATCTATGCGATGAACCGGATCATCGCGGCGGTGCAGGCAAAATCCAGCAATTACAAGGTGCAGCTTGCGGGTTGCGTCGCCAACCGGTCGCGCGAGACCGACGAGGTGGACCGCTATTGTGCCCGTGTCGGCTTCAACCGGCTGGCCCATATGCCCGACATCGACGCCATCCGCCGGTCGCGCCTGAAGAAAAAGACCCTGTTCGAGATGGACGACGCCGAAGACGTGGTGATGGCGCGGGCCGAATACATGAAGCTGGCCGACACGCTCTGGCGCTCGGTTCAGGGCAAGGGATCGACCCCCGCCCCGCTGCCTGACCGCGAGATCTTTGAACTGCTGGGATTCGATTGAGAATGTCCGACTATTCCACCACCCGTGCCAGGGTCGAAGACTACTTCGACCGCAGCGCCACCAAAGTGTGGGAGCGTCTGTGCTCTGACGCGCCGGTCAGCCGTATCCGGCAGACCGTGCGCGCAGGCCGCGATGCGATGCGCGCGACCATGCTGGCGCAACTGCCTGCCGACCTGACAGGCGCGCGTGTGCTGGATGCCGGGTGTGGCACCGGGCTGATGACGGCTGAACTGGCGGCGCGCGGGGCGCAGGTGGTGGCGGTGGATATTTCGCCGCAGCTGATTGCCATTGCGCAAGACCGGCTGGAGCCGCGCTTTGCGGATCAGGTGACCTTTGCCGCCGGGGACATGACGGACGAGGGCTTGGGCAGCTTTGACCATGTCATCGCGATGGACAGCCTGATCTATTACAACGGTACCGACATTGCCGCGATCCTGCACCAGCTGGCGCGGCGCACACGGGGGGGCATCGTGTTCACCGTGGCCCCGCGCACGCCGTTCCTGATGACCTTCTTCACGCTTGGCAAGGTGTTCCCGCGCGCCGACCGCTCACCCATCATGATCCCGCATGCCTTTGACGCGCTTGCAAAATCCACTGGCCCGGGGCTGGCGCGCGTGGGGCGGATCAGCAGTGGGTTCTACATCAGCGAATGTCTGGAGTACCGGCCATGATCCTGCGCAAGAAGGACATCGCAAAGCTTGGGTCTGGCTGGATGCCCTTTGCCGATGCCGCCTCTGAGGGGCTGCCGTTGGGGCAGCTGTTGCGGCTGTCGCTGTTCCAGATTTCGGTCGGGATGGCGACGGTGCTGCTTTTGGGCACGCTGAACCGGGTGATGATTGTCGAGCTGTCGCTGCCTGCGATGCTGGTGGCACTGATGATCGCCATTCCGGTGCTGGTGGCCCCATTCCGCGCGTTCCTCGGCCACCGCAGCGACACCCACCGCTCTGCCATCGGGTGGAAGCGGGTGCCTTACCTGTGGTTCGGCAGCCTGTGGCAGATGGGCGGCCTTGCGGTGATGCCCTTTGCGCTGATCGTGCTGTCGGGCGACCAATATCTTGGCCCGCGTTGGGCGGGTGAGGTGCTGGCCGCACTGGCGTTTCTGATGACAGGCGTTGGCATGCACATGACCCAGACCGCCGGGCTGGCGCTGGCCGCCGACCGCGCGAGTGATGAGACGCGGCCGCGTGTCGTGGCGCTTTTGTACATCATGTTCCTTGTCGGCATGGGCGTGTCGGCGGTGATCGTCGGCTGGCTTTTGCGCGATTACGACCCGATCACGCTGGTCCGTGTGGTGCAGGGTTGTGGTGCGGCGACGCTGGTTCTGAACATCATCGCCCTGTGGAAGCAGGAAAAGGTCGCGCCGATGACGAAGGCGCAGCGCGAGGAACCACGCCCGCAGTTCCGCGATGCATGGGCGGACCTGATGGCCGGCGGCACCGCCGGGCGGCTTCTGGCGGTGGTCATGCTGGGAACGCTGGCGTTCCAGATGCAGGACGTGCTGCTGGAACCCTACGGCGGCGAGATCCTTGGCCTGTCGGTCGGGGCCACCACACTGCTGACCGCCGCCTGGGCGGCGGGGGCGCTGATCGGCTTTCTGCTGGCGGCGCGCTGGCTGACGCGCGGGCTGGACCCCTACCGGATGGCGGCACGCGGCATTCTGGCCGGAGTGGCCGCGTTTTCCTGCATCATCTTTGCAGCCCCGCTGGACAGCACGCTGATCTTCTATACCGGCGCTTTCGGCATCGGCTTTGGCGGCGGGCTGTTCGGCATCTCGACCTTGACCGCCGCGATGACCATGCCCGCGCGCGGGCTGGCGGGGGCTGGTCTGGCGCTTGGCGCCTGGGGCGCGGCGCAGGCGACGGCTGCGGGCCTTGCCATCCTGATCGGCGGCACCCTGCGTGATCTGGTCAGCCATCTGGCCACCAGCGGCAAACTGGGGGCGCTCACCGACCCGAGCATCGGCTATTCAGCCGTTTATCATCTTGAAATCGTACTACTTTTTGCGACCCTTGTCGTGCTTGGCCCCTTGGTCAAGCTTGGCATCCTGACCTCACCGAAACCGGAGGCCGACGCGGGCAAACTTGCCCTCGCCGACTTCCCAACCTGACGCGGAGGACCATTCCATGGTTGGCGTAAACTTCTTTGGCAATTTCGACCTGGCAAGCCTGTCGATCTGGCTGTTCTGGGGCTTTTTTGCCCTGCTGATCTATTACCTGCAAACTGAAAACATGCGCGAAGGCTATCCGCTGGAAACCGAAGATGGCTTGCCCGCCCCCAATCAGGGGCCCTTCCCGGTGCCCAAGCCGAAAACCTTCCTGTTGCCGAATGGCAAAGGCACCCTGCTGATGCCATCGGCCGAGAATGAGGATGCGCATCGCCGCACCGATCTGGCTCTGGCCCGCACCGCGGTGTCCGAAGGTTTTCCGCATGCGCCCACCGGCAACCCGATGCTCGATGGCGTCGGTCCTGCCTCGTGGACCCCGCGCCGGGATGAGCCGGAACTGGATGCCCATGGCCATGCCAAGATCGTGCCGATGGCACAGGCCAAGGGCTTTGCCGTCAGCGCCGGGCGTGACCCGCGCGGTCTGCCGGTGCAGGCAGCCGATCTGGAAGTGGTGGGCCGCGTCAGCGACATGTGGGTCGATGCCCCCGAACAGCTGGTCCGCTATCTGGAAGTCGAGCTCAACACCGGCGAACGCCGCCTGATCCCGATGACGATGGCGCGGATCTGGGCCGACCGGGTGCGCGTGCGCTCGATCACCTCGGACCATTTCGCGAACATTCCGGCCACCAAATCGCTGACCACGGTGACCAAGCTCGAGGAAGACAAGATCTCGGCCTATGTCGCCTCGGGCTGGATGTATGCCACGAACCGCAAGCACGGGCTCTGATCAAGAAGGGGGGCGGCGCGCGCCCGCGCCGCCCCGTCTTAACCTAGCAGATACGGAGGGTTCGAGATGTCGGACCATAACAAAGATTTTGATTTCGAACTGATGCCCGGCGTCCCCGCCGGTCTGCCAAAAGGCGAAGAGATCCTGTGGCAGGGCAAGGCGCAGGCCATGGCCCTTGCGCGGGAAGCCTACAAGATCAACTGGATCGCAGGCTACATGCTGATCGTCGTGCTCTGGCGCGCGGGCGGGGCCTATGCCGATGGCGGCACCGCGCTGATGCTGGCCACTGGCCTGCCCTATCTGGTGCTGGCGGTTGCGGCTTACGGCGTGATCTACCTGCTGGCATGGGCACAGGCCCGCGCCTCGATCTACACTATCACATCCGCCCGCGTCATCATGCGGATCGGGGCAGCGCTGCCCGTAACTTATACGATTCCCTTTGTGCGCATCGCCACCGCTCGGCTGGACCTGAAACCCGGCGGCACCGGCACGATTGCCATCGAGATCACCGATGGTGTCCGGCTGTCCTATGCCGTGCTGTGGCCGCACCTGCGCCCCGGCTTTGCGCGTGTGACCCAGCCCGCCTTCCGCTGCATCCCCGATGCGCAGAACGTGGCGCGTCTGCTGGCCGATGCCGCGCAGGCCAAGCTGAATGAACCCGTTGTCACCGTGGCCCCGTCGGGTGCCATGCTGGCCGCCGAATAAGGGGGGCGCAGACATGGCACAATTCCGCACCCTCGCCGACCGCCCTTCGCCCGAACGCGAGATGATCCCGCGGGTTCTTCTCTGGGCGATGTTCGGGCTTGCGATGATCACGCTGACCATCGTCAGCCTGTCGGTCCTGACCGACCACCCGCATGTGGGTGTTCCGCCAGCCGCTACCGTCGTACAAGAACGGTGGCTGGTTCTTGAAGGCCAGTCAGCACAGGCGGTTGTGGTCCGCGATGCTGACGGCACCCTGTTGATGGATCTGCCGCATGGTGGTTTTATCACGGTGATCCAGTCTGCCATGGCGCGCGCGCGTCTGGTGGCCAAGGTCGAAGGCAACCCACCCATGCGGGTTGTGCGCTATGACAACGGCCGCCTTGTGGCCGAAGATCCGACCACGGGCTGGAGCGCAGAGCTTTATGCCTTTGGCGGCGACAACAAAGCCGCGTTCGAACGGCTGCTCGATCAAACAAAATAAGGGAACCAGACCAATGGGAATCTTCAATAAAATAAAGGAACAGGTGCCCTGCACCGTCGAGGTCAGTCACCGGTTTGAAGCACTGCATGCGCATGTCAGGTTCAACAACGGCGCCGTCATCCATCCGGGCGACGAGGTGCTGGTGCATGGTGCACCGGTGCTGGCCGCTTATGGTGAGCTGATCATCGAGGACCGCGTCGCCACCATCACCCGCGCAACCTGGTTGGAACGCCAGTGGGTCAAGCTGACCGGCGATCTGGATTTCATGGAACTGTGCGAGTTTTCGTTTTCAGAGGAGCTGACGGTATGAAAGACGCAACACTGGAAGCCGCACACGACACCACACATGGCGAATTGCACGCCGAGCTCGCGGGCAAGTTCGACACCACCGCGATGGCGACCGACGCCACCTTGCTCAACCCGCGCTTTTACACCACCGATTTCGACGAGATGGACCGCATCGATGTCACTCCGGTGCGCGCGGAATGGGATGTGCTGATCGCGCAGATGAAGTCAGACCCCAACAAGGGCCATTTCAAGAAAAACGCCGACTGGGACCACGTGGACTGGGCCGGGATGGAGCCGCATCTGCGCGCCGAATTCATCGACTTCCTTGTGTCGTCCTGCACAGCCGAGTTTTCGGGCTGCGTGCTCTACAAGGAAATGAAGCGCCGCGGCAACAACCCCGACATCTGCGAGCTGTTCAACTACATGGCGCGCGACGAGGCGCGGCATGCAGGCTTCATCAACGATGCCCTGCGCGAAGCCGGTGTGGCGGTGAACCTCGGCTTTCTGACCAAGGCCAAGAAATACACCTATTTCCGGCCCAAGTTCATCTATTACGCCACCTACCTGTCGGAAAAGATCGGCTATGCCCGCTACATCACCATCTACCGGCATCTGGAGGCGCATCCCGAACAGCGCTTCCACCCGATCTTCAAATGGTTCAAGGAATGGTGCAACGACGAATTCAGCCATGGCGAAGCCTTCGCCTTGCTGATGCGCACCGACCCCAAGCTGACCACCACATGGCAGAACAAGCTGTGGATCCGGTTCTTCCTGACTGCCGTCTATTCCACCATGTGGGTGCGCGACCATGCCCGCAAGGATTTCCACGAGGCGCTGGGGGTGGACATCGACTGGTATGACCAGGAAGTGTTCCGCAAAACGTCGGCCATTGCGCGGCAGGTGTTCCCGGTGGAAATCGACATCAACCACCCGCGCTGGATTCCGGGCCTGCGCCGCATGAACGCGGCCATGCTGGATATGGAGCGCGGGCGCAAGCAGGGCGGGCTTTCGGGCCGGATGACCAATGCCTGGGGCACGGCGCGCGCCCTTGCGGCCTTTGTCTCGCTCTACACGATCCCGGTCATCAAGACGACGCCGCCCGTATCGGTGCGGCTGGAGCCGGCGTATTGACCGATCGCCATCATATCGCCGCGACAGCGGTGATTGCGGCGACAGGATGGGCGCGTCCTGTCGCAGCGTGTGGCCCCTCTGGACACAGGGGGGCCACGCATGACTGACGCATGGACCCTGACCAACCCGTGGATTGCAGCACTTTCGGCCATCTTCCTGTGGTGGTTTTCGACCGGCATCATCCTGTGGCGCGTGCGCCGGGCGGACAATTCCGGCCAGGACGCGCATCTGTGGTCGGTTCTGCTGGGCCTGCCGCTGCTGCTGGCGGGGATCATCGGGCTGAACGAGACGCGGGCCGACACCTCGGCCATCGGGGCCTATCTTGCCTTTCTTTCGGCGCTGGCGGTCTGGGGCTGGGTTGAGCTGGCCTTCCTGTCCGGCATCATCGCCGGGCCGAACATCCGGGCTTGCCCCGCAGATGCGCCGCTTGCGGACCGCTTCTTTCGCGCCATCGGCACAATCCTGTGGCACGAGTTGCTGCTGATCGCCCTGCTGATCGCCATCCTGATCCTGACCCGTGACGCCGCCAATATCTTTGGCCTGTGGACCTTTGCCATCCTGTTCTTCGCCCGGATCTCGGCCAAGCTGAACCTGTTCTTCGGCGTGCCGCGCATCCATACCGAATTCCTGCCCCGCCCGCTGGCACATCTGGCCAGCCATTTCCGTCGCGCGCCGATGAACTGGGTGTTCCCGCTGTCGATTACCGCGCTCAGCTACGCCTCCTACTGCTTTCTGGAGCGCGCCATGACCGCCAGCACCGATGGCACGCTGATCGGCTTTACCCTTCTGTCCGCCCTGACCCTGCTCGCGCTTCTGGAGCATTGGTTCATGGTCATCCCGCTTCCTGACCAGAAGCTCTGGCGCTGGATGCTGCCCGAGCGCAAATCGCAACCGCAGGCGATGCAGACCCTGCACCCGACGTTGAAAGAGAAGACCCATGGACTTTGACGCCCTCTTCACCAGCCATCTGGATATCCTGAAAGCTGAAGGCAATTACCGCGTCTTTGCCGATCTGGAACGCCGCTGCGGCAATTTTCCGCGCGCCGACAACCACAAGGACGGGGCGCTGCGCGATGTGACCGTCTGGTGTTCCAACGACTATCTGGGCATGGGCCAGAACCCGAAAGTGGTGAATGCGATGGTCGATGCCGTGCGCGCCTGTGGCACGGGTGCCGGCGGCACCCGCAACATCGGCGGCACCAACCACCACCATATCTTGCTGGAATCCGAACTGGCCGATCTGCACGGCAAGGACGCGGCGCTTCTGTTCACCTCTGGCTATGTGTCGAACTGGGCCGCGCTTGGCACCCTTGGCGCGCGAATTCCGGGTGCTGTGATCCTGTCGGATGAGAAAAACCACGCGTCGATGATCGAAGGCATCCGCCATTCCCGCGCCGACAAGGTGCTGTGGCGCCACAACGATTGGCGTGACCTGGACCGCAAGCTGCATGCCGTGGGCGACCGGCCCAAGATCGTGGCGTTCGAGAGCGTCTATTCCATGGATGGCGATGTCGCGCCGATCCGCGAGATTGTCGAGGTTTGCGAGGCCCATGGCGCGCTGTCCTATATCGACGAAGTCCATGCCGTCGGCATGTACGGCCCGCGCGGTGGCGGCGTGACAGAGCGTGAGGGGCTCGCCCACCGCATCGACCTGATCGAGGGCACATTGGGCAAGGCCTTTGGCTGCGTCGGCGGCTATATCACCGGATCGGCCCCGCTGGTCGATTTCATCCGCAGCTTTTCCAGCGGGTTCATCTTCACCACCGCCCTGCCCCCGGCGGTTGCCGCTGCGGCCACCGCGTCGATCAAGCACCTCAAGACGTCATCGTCCGAGCGTGCCGCACAGGCCGACCGAGTGGCCCTGCTGCGCGCCCGCCTTGATGCCGCAGGCATCCCGCATCTGGAAAACGACAGCCACATCATCCCGGTGATGATCGGCGATCCGGTCAAGTGCAAGATGATCAGCGACATCCTGATGAACGACTGGGGCATCTATGTGCAGCCGATCAACTATCCCACCGTGCCAAAGGGCACTGAACGGCTGCGCATCACCCCCGGACCGCTGCATTCCGACGCCGATATCGATCATCTGGTCACGGCTCTGGCCTCGCTCTGGCGGCAATGTGCCCTTGCCCTTGCCGTTGCCTGAAACCGCGTCTGAAACGCAGTGCCCCTGCTTGCGGTTTCATCGGTCTGCAAAAAGATACTCGACGCCAGCACGCGCGCGTGACTTGCCTTTTCGCAATCGGGATGCATTTGTATCCCATAGAATTCACTTCGGAGGATCCCTTATGAAACTCGCTATGACTGCCCTGACTTTCGCCTCGCTCGCCTTTGCTGTGCCCGCCATGGCCCAGGATGCGACCGGGGATGCGGCTGCCGGGGAACGTGTGTTCAACAAGTGCCAGACCTGCCATGTCATCGCAGATGCCGATGGCACCGTCCTTGGTGGCCGCAATGCCAAAACCGGGCCAAACCTCTACGGCCTGCCGGGCCGCGCTGCCGGTAACCAGGCCGATTTCAAGGGCTACGGCCCGTCGCTCGTGGCGCTTGGCGAAACCGGCTTTACCTGGGATGAGGCAAGCTTTGTCGAATACGTCGCTGACCCGGCCAAGTTCCTGAAAGCCAAGCTAGACAACAGCGCCCGCTCGAAAATGAGCTTCAAGCTCGGCAACGCCAAAGAGCAGGCCGACGTCTGGGCCTATATCGCCTCGCTGTCGCCCGCCGTGGAACCAGCAGCTGAAGGCGAAGCTGCACCGGCTGCCACGAACTGATCTGACGCCGGCATCAAGTCAAAGGCCCCGGCGCGATCCGGGGCCTTTTGGTTTATCGACTGGTGTGCGCCGCTATGGATCAACTCACTGTGGCGCGTGCCCGTCAGGTCACTGCACCACGGCCAAATGAATTCACAAATCCTTAACGTTCGCTTTTTTTCGAAGCATTCCCCCAGTGTTACACGCCCCGGCTCACACTGAAACCGTGGCCTTCAGCACCTCTTTTGACAGGGTCGCCTTGTCCCCTTCCAGCGCCACCTCGCCGCGTTTGAGCACATAGAAGCGGTCGGCCAGACCATAGGCAAAGTCGAAATACTGCTCGACCAGAATGATCGCCATATCGCCTTTGCCCTTCAGATACTCGATCACCCGCCCGATCTGCTGGATGATGTTGGGCTGGATGCCTTCCGTCGGCTCGTCCAGCAGCAGCACACGCGGCTTCATGATCATGGCCCGGGCAATCGCAAGCTGCTGCTGCTGCCCGCCCGACAGATCGCCGCCGCGCCGATGCAGGAATTCTTTCAGGATGGGAAACAGCTCGAAGATCTCATCCGGAATGCGATGCTCCACCCGCGGCAGCAGCGCATAGGCGGTTTCCATATTCTCGCGCACCGTCAGCAGCGGAAAGATCATCCGCCCCTGCGGCACGACCGCCAGGCCGCGCCGCGCCATCGCCTGTGGCGGCACCACCGGCACCGGCTCATCCGCCAGCCACAGCTTTCCACCTGATCGCGGATGCGTCCCCGCAAGCGCTTTCAGCAGCGAGGTCTTGCCGACCCCGTTGGTCCCCATCACGCAGGTCACCTCCCCGGCCCGCGCCTCCATCGAGATGCCATGCAGGATCTGGCTGCCGCCATAGTGCAGGGTCAGGTTTTCGGTTCTGATCATCGCTCGGACCGCCCCAGATAAACGTCGATCACCTGCGGGTTGCGGGTGACATGGTCCAGACTGCCCTCGGCCAGCACAGACCCTTCGTGCAGCACGGTGACCTTGCAGTTCAGGCGGCGCACGAATTCCATGTCATGCTCCACCACCACCACCGCGCGGGTGCGCGCAAGGTCCACCAGCAGCCGCGTGGTATGCTCCCGCTCTGCCAGCGTCATGCCGGCTGCGGGTTCATCGACCAGCAAGAGCTGCGGCTCCTGCGCCAGCAGCATGCCGATTTCCAGCCATTGCTTTTGCCCGTGACTCAGCTCGCCTGACTTGCGGGCAAGCGCGTCACCCAGACCCACCTCTTCGGCCAGTTCCGCCACGCGAGCATGATCAGCAGGTTTGGGCGACCAGAACAGCACCGCCAGCGGCCCGCGCTGCGCTTTCAGCGCCATCATCAGATTGTCGGCGACCGTCTGATCCTCGAACACCGTAGGCCGCTGAAACTTGCGGCCTACACCCGCGCGCGCGATCTGCGCCTCGGACATCGACAGCAGCGATTGCAACCGATCCCCCCACAGCACCTTGCCCTCATCGGGGCGGGTCTTGCCTGTGACAATATCCATGAACGTCGTCTTGCCCGCGCCGTTCGGCCCGATGATCGCGCGCAGCTCTGCCGGGCCGATGGAAAAGGACAGGTTGTTGATGGCGCGAAACCCGTCAAAGGTGACCGACACGCCAGAGACTTCCAGAAGCTGCGTCATTTCTTGGCCTCCTTTTCCAACAGCGCCCCGTCACCTGGCCCAAGGTCCGCCCCCTTGCGGTCAGGGCTGCGCAGGCCCTGCCACAGATCGACCAAGCCGCCGATGCCCTTGGGCGCAAACAGGGTGACGCCGACAAACGACAGGCCCAGCAGGATCAGCCACCAGTCGACCCAGTTGATGGTGTAAAAACCCAGGTTGATCGACGGTGCTCGACCGCCGGTGAACCACGATGACAAGAGCGAGACAAAGGCAGCACCAATCACCGCCCCATACAGGCGCCCACGCCCGCCGATGGCGACCCAGACCGCAAGGTAGATGCTGGCAATCGGGGCCAGTTCTGCCGGGTTGATGATGCCCGCCTGCGGGTAATAAAGCGCGCCGGCAATGGCCGCGATGATGGCGGTCAGGGTGAAAACGAACAGCTTGTAGCCCTCCACCGAATAGCCAAGGAAGCGCACCCGCGCCTCGTCATCGCGGATGGCGCGGATCACAGAGCCAAACTTGCCCGAAACCACCCAGGCCACCAGCAGATAGCCAAGCCCAAGGGCCGCGGCCGAGGCCCAGAGGAACCAGACCGAGACGCGATCCTGCGACACCCCGTCGAGCCCCGGAATGTTCTGCAACCCCGACAGCCCGTTGTTGCCGCGCAGGCCGGAGTCGTTCTGGAACAGGTAGAGCGCGAGGGCGAGGGTCATCGCCTGCGTCAGGATCGACAGATACACCCCTGTCACCCGGCTGCGGAAGGCCAGCCAGCCGAAGATCAACGCCAGCAGGCCCGGCACCAGCACCACCAGCATCAGTTGCAGCGGCAGGGAATGGGCAAAGAGCCAGACCGGGGGCAATTCGGACGCGCCGACCACACCGAAGATCTGTGCCGCGATGCCGTTCTGGATTTCCTGCGCAGTGGCAGGCAGCGCCTCATTCGACAGGGCGGTGATGACGATGCCTTCGGTGCGGGCATACATCAGCCACATGCCGATCATGTACCCGCCAAGCGCAAAAAACGCCATGTGGCCCAGCGACAGGATGCCCGCATAGCCCCAGATCAGATCCATCGCGAGGGCGGCGAGGCACAGGCAGAGCGTTTTGCCCAACGTCTTGATGAAAGACGTGGACAAGAAGGCCACGCCGTAAGCCTCGGACAGGACGGTGACGCCCAAAGTGAAGAGCGACAGGATCAGCAGGAAGATCAGGACGGAGGGGTTGCGGGCCAGAAATGTTCGGGTCATTGCACGCTCCTGCCGTCGAACCGGGGGCCAGCCCCCCAGTACATTGGTTTCTTGAACCAATGGCGAAGCCAATGGACTACCCCGGGATATTTTTGAACAGATGAAAGCGGGAGCATGACGTTCAATCCCCCGCCGCGCGGCCCTTGAGGGCGATGATGCCCCTTGGGCGGAACTGGATGAACAGGATGATGAACAGGATCATGTAGGTTTGGGCTGCGAGGGTGTTGGAGGGGTTGAGGAACTCGATCCCCTTTTGCAGCGTGCCGATCATCAGCGCGCCCGCCAGCGTGCCCCATATGTTGCCAACCCCGCCGACCACCACGGTCATGAAGCTTTGCACGATATAGGCCTGGCCGATCTCGGAGGTGACCTGCGCAAACAACCCGATGGCGATGCCCGCGATGCCCGCGATGCCGGAGCCAAGGCCAAAGGTCAGCATGTTGATCCGGTCGGGGTTGATGCCCATCGATGCCGCCATCGACGGGTTTTGGGTCACCGCCCGCACCTCCAGCCCCAGACGAGTGCGGTTCATCAGCCAGAGGAAGAACAACAGGAACAGGATGGCCAGCACGAAAATCGCCACCCGGATATAGCTGATCGACACAATGTCGTTGAAGCTGAGCGCGCCATCCAGCCACGCGGGCGAGGTCAGCGGTCGGGCCTGCGTGCCGAAGATGTTCTTGGCCAGCTGTTGCAGCGCGATCGAGATGCCGAAGGTGGCAAGCAGCGTTTCCAACGGGCGCTTGTACAGATGCCGGATCACCAGCCGCTCCATTGCGACTCCGGCGAGGAAGGTCACCAGAAAGGCCAGTGGCAGGGCCACAATCAGCGACAGGGTGTAGTTCGGGATGAACAGCTGCACCACATAACCGGTATAGGCCCCCATCATGATGAATTCGCCATGCGCCATGTTGATCACCCGCATCACGCCAAAGGTGATGGCAAGACCGATGGCGGCCAGAAAGTAGATCGAGGCCAGCGACAGCGCATCGAGTGCCAGATCGGCCATCTGCATTGCGGCGAGCTTGACCTCGATCCCGGTCAGCACGTCCTGAGCGGCGGACGTTACGGCGGTGTCGGGTTCCGAATAGGTTTCCACAAAATGATGGTCGGCGACGATCTGCGTCACCTCTTCATCGGTGGCCGCAACCGGCACCGAGCCTACCACCTCCAGCGCGGTATAGGCGCGGTTGCGCGCGCTTTGGGTGTTCAGATCGGCCAGCGGAATGCCCGCGACGGCGCCGTCAACGATGTTGGCCGCCAGCGACGCTTTCAATTCGGCCGTGGTGAGGCGTGCGGGTGCAAGGTTGGCTGCGACCAGCAGATCATAGGCTTCGGTCTCGGTCAGGTCGCTGCCGGGCTGCAGATCACGGGCGATGTTGCCCTCGATTTCCGTGCCAAGCGGTGCGGCGCGGCGGGTGACGGCCAGAAGCGGGTTCAACGCGCCCCGCAGGTCCAGCCCCAGATCGCCCGCGAAGCTTTCAATCGCGGCAATGCGGGTGGCGCTGTCGGGGTCAAAACGCAGGGTCAGCAGGCGGTTCAGACGGTCTTTCTGGGCGCGCAGGGCGGGGTCGGTCTCGGCCTCGATCGATGCACGAAGGGGGGCCAGCAGTTCTGGGGCAGGATCGCGGGCGATGGTGGTCAGCGCATCGGCGCGGCGGGCACGGTCGGGGTCGTTCAGCTGGAACTGGACCAGTGCCGTGGCGATCACCCCGCGCACGCCGGCATTCGGGCGCAGTTCGGTGATGTCGGCGCGGGGCGCGATGCCCGCATCGGTTCCGTCAAGCGTGCGCAGGGCATAGCCACCCTCGGCCTCGGCAATCAGCACGAAGGCGCCGTCGGACTTGCGGATACCAAGACCCCGGTTGGCCCAGGCCGACAGGATCACCAGCGCCTGCGGGTCGCCGCTGGCGGCAAGCGCCGCGATCACCGGGCCAATGGTCTGGCGCGACGGCTTTTCGATCTGGGCGCGGTTTTCTTCGACAATTGCGGCGGCAAAGGGGACGTCGGCCACCACCGGGCCGGTCTGGGCAAGACTGCCAAACGGGATGAGCGACAGCAGCGCAAAAAGGACGGCAGCAAAGGCGGCGCGCATGGGTGGGCCTTGTTTTGGGAAGGAGAGGTCGTGTGGATCGGGCGGGAAGCGTTTTGCCCCCCGCCCGAATGCGATCAGTAATTGGATTTGATCTGCACGCAGGTCTTGGTCTCGGTGTTGTACATACCGCAGTCAAGCTCGGCCCAGTCAGCCTCCAGCACGGCGGATTCCGGCAGGAAGTCGGTCCAGGCATCGCCCGGGACCGGATCGGTGGACGACACGATATCAAACTGGCCATCGGCGCGGATCTCGCCGATCAGCACCGGCTTGGTCAGGTGGTGGTTCGGCAACATTTTGGCGATGCCGCCGGTCAGGTTCGGGGTTTCCAGACCGTACATCGCGCTGCGCACCGCATCGACATCGGTGGTGCCTGCCGCCTCGACCGCCTGAACCCAGAGGTTGAAGCCGATCACATGCGCTTCCATCGGGTCGTTGAACACGCGGTTTTCATCGGCAAAGGTCTTCCACTTGGCGATCCATTCGGTGTTGAGTTCCGATTCCGCCGACTGGAAGTAGTTCCATGCCGCCAGATGTCCGACGAGGTTGGAGGTATCAAGGCCCGACAGTTCCTCTTCGCCAACCGAGAAGGCCACGACCGGAATGTCATCGGCGGAAATGCCCGCCGCGGCCAGTTCCTTGTAGAACCCGATGTTGGCATCGCCGTTGATGGTGGAGATCACACCGACCTTTTTGCCATCAGCGCCCAGAGCGACCACATCGGCCACGATCTTGGACCAGTCGGAATGGCCAAAGGGCGTGTAGTTCACGAAGATATCGGCCTCGGCAATGCCCTTGGACTTCAGATAGCTGTCGAGAATGTTGTTCGTGGTGCGCGGATAGACATAATCAGTGCCGAGCAGGGCGAATTTCTCGACGCCCAGTTCCTCAAGGAAATAGTCGGTGGCCGGAATGGCCTGCTGGTTTGGCGCGGCACCCGTGTAGAATACGTTCTTTGAGGATTCCTCGCCTTCATACTGCACGGGGTAGAACAGCAACCCGTTCAGCTCTTCAATCACCGGCAGCACCGATTTGCGCGACACGCTCGTCCAGCAGCCGAACATCACATCGACATTCGACACCGTCATCAGCTCGCGCGCCTTTTCGGCGAACAGCGGCCAGTCGGATGCGGGGTCGACCACCACCGCCTCCAACTGTTTGCCCAGCACGCCGCCCTTGGCATTCTGTTCGGCGATCAGCATCAGCATCACGTCCTTCAGCGTGGTTTCCGAAATCGCCATCGAGCCTGACAGCGAATGCAGCACACCTATCTTGATCGTCTCATCCTGTGCGATGGCCTGCCCTGCCGTCATGGCAATGGCAGAGGCCAGCAGCGCTCCCTTGAAATTCGACATGGTTTTCCCTCATTGGGCCGCACAAAGCCCGGGGCCTTCCGTTCTTCCGGAACGGCCTGTCCTGATGCGGCAACGTTGTTGCACCCCGCGCCGTGGTGGCGATTCGACCCTTCGCCGCCGCCACAGCACATTCATTGTTCTTGTGCCGTCCGGACCCGGACGGCCCTGCCACGAAAGCGTCATTGCCGCGGTGCGGCAAGGTGTGGGGCGCGTCCGGCGCGCAAGGCTCTGGCAGGTCACAGGTTTTGCTATCGGATTGGGCAGATGCGCGGGCAATCGCGACAAAATCAGGCGGACTGCAGCAAATGCAGGCGACTCAGGCGTGGAATTTGATCAATAAGTGATCATGCCGTGAAAAACCCCGGACGGGCCGGGGCTTTCACTCAGGGTGCGCCGCAAAGGGTGCTGTCAGGTCACTTTTGCGCTGTCAGCCAGGGGTCGCAGCGTCAGACCGCCCTCGCGTTCCAGAAAGGCGACCACCTCGGCCACGCCATGGCCATCGCGCAGGCGGGCCATGATGTAGGGGCGAGTGCCCCGCGCGCGGGCGGTGTCGGATTCGAGCAAAACCGGGTCGACACCGACGTAAGGCGCAAGGTCGGTCTTGTTCACGATCAGCATGTCCGACCGCGTCACCCCCGGCCCGCGTTTGCGCGGAATGTCCTGCCCGGCGGCGGTGTCGATCACATAGATGGTGATGTCGGCAAGCTCGGGGCTGTAGGTCGCGGCCAGATTGTCGCCCCCGGATTCGATCAGGATCAGGTCCAGATCAGGGTGCAGACGGCGCAGATCGGCGACGGCGGCCAGGTTGATGCTGGCATCCTCGCGGATGGCCGTGTGCGGGCAACCGCCGGTTTCCACCCCCCTTATGCGATCGGCGGGCAGTACCTGCGCACGCAGCAGGTAATCGGCATCCTCACGCGTGTAGATGTCATTTGTGATCACCGCCATCGAACAGCGCGCGCCAAGCGCGCGCGCCAGATGTTCGGTCAGAGTGGTCTTGCCCGCGCCCACCGGGCCGCCGATCCCTACCCGCAGGGGGCCATTCACGCTCATGTCCTGAAAATCCTTACGTCCATCGTTTCATGTGCCAGTGCCGAAAGATCCGCCCCCAGTGCAGACGACGCCAGATCCTCAAGCGTCAACAGGGTGGCCTCTGCCGACAGCGCGTCGATCACCTGGTGCAGCGATGCCAGCACCCCCTGCCCCGCCTCTTGCCCCAAGGGCATGAAGCGCATTGCGATCGAGGTCAGGTTGCTGGCAAACGCGTGCAGATACAAGGCAGCCACCTGTGCGGGGGGCAGAGACAGGGGTGCCGCCGCCTCTCCCACCGCGACCGGCAGGCAGCGGGCGGGTAAAACGCGCGTCGTCAGGGCCGCGACCGTGCGGGCAAAGGCGGTGCCCTGCTCCAGCGTTTCAGACAGCCGCTCGGACGACGGTTGCAGGGCGCGGGCAAGATCGTCCAGCGCGCCGTAATCCGCGTCTGACCGCAAAGCCTGCACCAACAGGATCGCATCCTGCCGGCCTGCGCCGAACTGCAACACCTCGGTCAGCCATTGCCGCAAGCTGGCGGCATCGGTCACCTGCCCGGATGAAATCGCCGACTCCAGCCCGTGCGAATAGGCAAAGCCGCCGGTCGGAAACGCCGGGGACAGCCATTGCACAAGGCTCAACAAGTCCTGGGTCATGCTGCAAATCAGACTTTGTCGTGCGGATGATGATGATCGGCATGGTCATGATCATGATGATCATCATGGCCATGGCTGTGGCCATGCGAATGACTGTGCGCAGACGCATGGCTGTGCCCGCCTTCCGGCCCGTGGTCATGCCCCATCGGGCGCCCCATGCCATAGGCGCCAACTTCCGGCGTAAAGGGGGCGGACAAGGCCTGCACTCCGGCCCCCAGCTGACGCAGCATCGCCTCGAGCACATGATCAGCGCGGATCACCAGTCGCGCAGGCTCCACCTGACAGGGGGTGTGGCGGTTGCCGATGTGCCAGGCGTAGCGGGCAAGGTCTGGCCCGGTGATTTCCAGCACCGCCTCTTGCGCGGCAGTCACGCGCACTGTGCGGCCATCTTCCAGCTCAAAACCCCAGACCGCATCCAGATTGGTCACTTCCGGCAGATCGACCAGAAAGCCATCCCCCCGCGCGGTAACCAGCCGCTTGCGGCGGATCAGACGCTCGTCATAGCTCAGCACCACCTCGTCATGGCAGGTGGCGGGGGCGTCTTTCAGCAGATGGCGGGCGGCAGGCAGATCGGTCATGTCTTATCCTCGGTTCGAAAGAAAACGGGGCGGCCGGGAAGTGGTAGGAAGTCTTTAACCCCTTCAGAGCAATCTTGGGCAAGGCAACCGCTGAGGGAGGGTTGGATGCAATCATTGGACCTATCAAAAGAACTGGCAGATGTGCGCGCCCAGATTCTGAAGCTGAAACGGCGTGAACTCCAGCTGCAAAAGGAATTGCTGGCAGCGGACGGTGCGGAGTCTGCGGTGCGCCCCGGCTGGCCCATCCGGCGCAATCGACCCGCCCTGAGCAGCACCCTGCAGTGACGGATCTTCAGTACAGGAAATAGCGCTGTGCCAGCGGCAACTCCTCCGCCGGTTCGCAGGTCAAAAGCACGCCATCCGCCCGCACCTCATAGGTTTCCGGGTCCACCTCGATGGAGGGTGTGGCGGAATTCAGCTTCATGTCGGATTTCTGCACCCCGCGCGTGCCTTTGACGGCAAGGGTCTCCTTGGCCAGCCCAAGCCGCGTGCCGATGCCGTCTTCCTGTGCGGCCTCGCTCACGAAGATCACCGCATTTCGCTCCACCGAACGGCCATAAGCGCCGAACATCAACCGGCTATGCACCGGCTGCGGGGTGGGGATGCTGGCATTGGGGTCGCCCATCTGTGCCAGAACGATCACGCCGCCCATCAGCACCATTTCGGGCTTGGCCCCGAAAAAGGCCGGGCTCCACAAAGCCAGATCGGCGCGCTTGCCGACCTCGATGCTGCCGATATGGGCAGCGATGCCGTGGATGATCGCCGGGTTGATGGTGTATTTCGCGATGTAGCGACGGACACGCAGGTTGTCATTGGCCCCTTGCTCACCCTCCAGCCGGCCGCGTTGCAGCTTCATCTTGTGCGCGGTCTGCCAGGTGCGGGTGATCACCTCGCCGACCCGGCCCATCGCCTGACTGTCGGAGGCCATCACCGAAAACGCGCCCAGGTCGTGCAGGATATCTTCGGCAGCAATGGTCTCGCGGCGGATGCGCGATTCCGCAAAG
The DNA here is from genome assembly GCF_004745575.1 of Pseudotabrizicola sediminis. Taxonomy (GTDB): domain Bacteria; phylum Pseudomonadota; class Alphaproteobacteria; order Rhodobacterales; family Rhodobacteraceae; genus Pseudotabrizicola; species Pseudotabrizicola sediminis. Next base: position 125,443 of record NZ_RPEM01000007.1, read on the forward strand.
GCCACATCCTCGGGCACCTTGCGGTCCAGATGGTGGCAGACCATCAGCATATCCAGATGCTCTTCGATGGTGTTGACCGTATAGGGCATCGTCGGGTTGGTCGAGGATGGCAAGATGTTCTGCGAACTGACCACCTTGATGATATCAGGCGCGTGCCCGCCACCTGCGCCTTCGGTATGAAAGGCGTGGATGGTGCGGCCCGCGATGGCCTTGAGCGTGTTTTCAACAAAGCCCGACTCGTTCAGCGTGTCGGTGTGGATCATCACCTGCACATCCATCGCATCGGCCACTGTCAGGCAGCAATCAATCGCTGCGGGCGTCGTGCCCCAGTCTTCGTGCAGCTTCAGGCACGACGCGCCCGCCCACACCTGTTCTTCCAGCGCTGCAGGCAGCGACGCGTTGCCCTTTCCGGCAAAGGCCAGGTTCATCGGCAGAGCATCGGCGGCCTGCATCATCCGGCCCAGATGCCATGGCCCCGGCGTGCAGGTGGTGGCCAGCGTGCCATGCGCGGGCCCGGTGCCACCGCCAAGCATGGTTGTCAGCCCCGAATGCAGCGCATCGTCGATCTGTTGCGGGCAGATGAAATGGATATGGGCATCAAAGCCGCCAGCGGTCAGGATGCGCCCTTCCCCCGCGATGATCTCGGTTCCCGGCCCGATGATCACATCCACCCCCGGTTGCGTGTCGGGGTTGCCGGCCTTGCCGATCACCGCGATCTTGCCATCGCGCAGGCCGACGTCGGCTTTGTAGATGCCGGTATAGTCCACGATCAGCGCATTGGTGATCACGGTATCCATCGCCCCCGCCGCACGGGTGGTCTGGCTTTGGCCCATCCCGTCGCGGATGACCTTGCCACCGCCGAACTTGACCTCTTCGCCATACATCATGCCGTTTGCGCCAAAACTCGCGGTACCGCTGCGTTCGGCGATCAGGTCGCGTTCAACCTCGATGATCAGGTCAGTGTCGCCCAAACGCACCCTGTCGCCCACGGTCGGCCCGTACATATCGGCATAGGCGGCACGGGAAAGCAGATACGGCATGGGGGAAACCTTTCTGTCAGAACGGGTTTTTTGGCCCGCTGCGGGTGAGGCGGCGGGCATTGGCGGCAGTGGCGCGCTTGACCGGGGCAAGGGCTGCCTCGGCGATATCGGTGGCAGAGCCGCCGGACAGGGCGGATTTCTGGGCAGCAGCCCCGGCCTTCACCGTGGCGCGCATCTTTTCAGACACCATCCGGGCATTTTCACTGGGCGAGACAGTCCAGACCCCGGCCATTCCCATCATTCGCATGGCAATCACGCTTTGCGCCTGCACCAGCATGGTTGCAGTGTTCATCGACAGGCGCATCAGATCGAAGGGGGAAAACGGGGGCATGGCACAGGCTCCTATAATGCGCCCATGACATGGGCGTTGAAGCCATACACATGCCGCGTGCCGGACAGCGGCACAAGGCGCACCTCTCGGGTTTGACCCGGCTCGAAACGCACAGCCGTCCCTGCAGGAATGTCGAGTCGCTGCCCGCGCGCGGCGTCCCGGTCAAAAGACAGACCGGGGTTGGCTTCGGCGAAGTGGTAGTGGCTGCCAACCTGCACCGGCCGGTCACCGGTGTTGGCGACCATCAGGACGGTGACCGGCGCCTGCGCGTTCAGGATCACATCGCCATCGACGGGAAAGATCTCTCCGGGGATCATCGCGATGTCCCTATGAAAAGGCGAGCGCAAGGCCCGCAACGGCTGTGCCAGCCCCAAGCGCCCGCGTGGCCCCGCGTGCGGACAGCGCGTTCAGCGCCAGCCCAAGGCCAAGCCCGGCGAGGTGAAGTGCCATGGTGGCAAGGGCAAATCCTGCGCCATAGACCATCAGCCCGGCAGCCGGGCCTTCGGTGCCATGCGCGTGGCCGTGGAACAGGCCGAAAACCGTCACGATGCCCACCCCAAGGGCCAGCGGTGCGCGCCATGCCAGCGCCGCCAGCAGGCCGATCAGCACAATCGACGCCAGAATCATCGGCTCTACCCCCGGCAGGCCGATGCCCGTTGCCCCCAGCCCGCCCCCCGCCAGCATCGCAGCCACAAAGGCCAGAGGCAGGGCCAGCAGCGCCCGCCCGCCGGTCACCGCAGCCCAAAGGCCCACAGCCACCATTGCCAGCACATGGTCCGCCCCACTAACCGGGTGCATTACCCCCGACAGGAAAGGCGATCCGCCATGGTCGCCCACATGCGCCAAGGCTATTTGCGGCACCAGAGCAGCGGCAGCGAGCAGGAGTGAAAATCGTTTCATATCAGGGCCTTTCTCAGCGGATCGGGTGGTGGACGGTGACAAGTTTGGTACCATCGGGAAACGTGGCCTCGACCTGCACCGAATGGATCATCTCGGGCACGCCGGGCATGCATTGATCGGCGGTGATCACGGTTGCCCCCGCCTCCATCAGGTCGGCGACACGGCGGCCGTCGCGCGCGCCTTCGACCACGTAATCGGTGATCAGGGCAATCGCCTCGGGGTGGTTCAGCTTGACGCCGCGCGCCAGCCTGCCGCGCGCGACCATGGCGGCCAGGCTGATCAGCAGCTTGTCTTTTTCTCGGGGGGTCAGGTTCATGGGCTCTCCTTCACATCTGCCAGACACGCGGCAGGGGCTGACCCCGGCGCAACACGGCAAGGCAACGGGCCACCTGGCGGCGCAGCGGCCAGCCATCAGCCGCCATCATCCGCAGCATCAGGCGACCATCCGGGGCCGAGGCAGCGGCTGTCACCCCTGCCTCATCCAGCACGGCGCGGACAGGGTCCAACAGATCGGCCACGCCCTGCCCCACCATCGCCACCGAGGCAAAGACGCGCGCGCCCGCCAGCCCCGCCGCCCCGGTCTGCAAGGCCCGATCCGTCAGCACCAGCGGTTCCACCATCACCGGGCGGCCCGACTCGCGGATCTCGCGCCAGTCGCGCAAGGCGACACGCGCCACTGTCTCACCCATCGCGGCCCGGCCCAGCACCACGCTTTCCAGCAGCAGGCAACCGGCACCGGGGGCCAGATCAAGCGTGGTGCGACGGTCAAGGCAGCTGCCGTCAAACAGAATGGTTTCCTGCGGCACCCAGTCCAGCCAGCCATCTGCGCCAACGGTCATCGCAACCCGCACCCGCGCAGCCCCGCCCGACGAGCGGTAGGCCCGCTCTGCCGTCTGGGTGGTGGCAACAGCCCGTGCCCGCGGCCCCAGTGTCATCGCATATGACAGCGCATCGCCCCCGGTCAGCCCACCGGATGTGTTCAGAAACACCACCTCGGGTGCTCCGCCCCGCCCCACGGCCCCATACGGCAAAATGCATTTGGCCGATCCCTGCTGGCGCAGGCCTGTCAGCCGCATGCCGGCAGTGCCATGCTCCAGCGCCACCGAGGCTTCACCCCGGCTGCGCTGCATCGGCTGGTTGATGGGTATCGTCAGCATGGCACCCCGCTTTGCGACACGCTGCGGCGCGGCACGGGCAGGCTCAATGCGTGACAGGGTGCGAAGGCCGGGAAGAGGGGGGGGGCACAGCACATAAGCTAAAATACAAGGCGCAAGGCTTAAAAATTAGACTCTTGGAAAAAACGGGCGGAGCAACTGCCCGATCAATACGCACCACGTGCCAAAGCGACAGCGCCAAAGGTACGGAAGATCAGCGCCAGATCGCCGCGCAAGCTGGCGGTTCGCAGGTAGGCCACATCCATTTCCACCATCTCGTCAAAGCTGATATCCGCCCGCCCCGACACCTGCCACACCCCGGTCAGACCCGGCAGCCCCGCCAGCCGTTGCATGGCAACGGGCGGATAGACCGCCACCTCTTCCGGTAAGGCCGGACGCGGGCCGACCAGCGACATCTCGCCCTTCAGCACGTTCCACAGTTGCGGCAACTCATCGAGCGATGACCGGCGCAGAAAGCGCCCCACCGGGGTGACGCGCGGGTCGTCCTTGTGCTTGAAACACACCCCGGCGCGGTCTGACTCTCCCAAAAGGGCGGCGCGCCTGCCTTCGGCATCGGGATACATGCTGCGAAATTTCACCATACGAAACCGGCGACCGTCGCGCCCGACCCGGGTTTGAAAAAACAGCACCGGGCCGGAAGAAGACAACCTGACCGCCAGGATCAGCACGACAATCAGCGGCAAGATCACCGGCAAGGCCAGCACGATCAAACCAATGTCCAGCAGGCGCTTATGCCGTGCGGGTGCCAAGGATGGCAGAGTTTGTGACTTTGAAAATGACAGCGGCGACATGGCAAACATCCTTTAGAACGCGCATCGGACGGCCCCGACACCCGCTTTCATACCCAAAATGCTTACAACTGTGTCAATTTTTAAGCAATGTTTAGGGCCCCATCACAAAAAACGGCGTTACCACCCGCAAATCTTTGACAAGACCGTCAACCGCCCCGGGGTCTTAGTGCCCGCGCAAAAACGCATCGACCTCGGCCCGGGACGGCATCGAACTGGCGGCACCATGGCGGGTAACCGAGATGCCTGCCACCGCAGCGCCAAAGCCCAACGCGTCCTGCATGCTGGCCCCTTGCGACAGGGCGACGGCAAGGCCGCCGTTGAACGCATCCCCGGCCCCGGTGGTATCGACCACCGGCCCCGGCGCGCGGGCGGGCACGTGCAGACTGTGCCCGTCCTTGCGGTACAGAACCCCCTTGGCCCCCAGAGTGATGATCGCCGCCCCGACACCGCGTTCGATCAGCCGGTCAGCCGCAGCCTCGGCATCGGTGAAGGTGGTGACGGTCACGCCGGTCAGCCCCTCTGCCTCGGACTCGTTGGGGGTGATCAGATCACACAAAGCCAGCATCTGATCGGTCAGCGCGGCGGCAGGGGCCGGGTTCAGAATGGTGCGCACCCCGGCATTGCGCGCGATTTCAAGCCCGTGTTGCGCCGCATCAAGCGGCTGTTCCAGCTGGGTCATGAACACGGCAGCGCCTTCGATCAGGGGGCGCCGCGCCTCGACATCGGCGACAGAAATCCGCGCGGCCGCCCCTTGCGCGACGATGATCGCATTCTGCCCGGTCGCCGCTTCCAAAAAGATGAAGGCCGACCCGGTGTAGCTGTCGGGGTCTTCGGTCACCTCTGGCACGACACCCGCATCTTTCCACAGATCGCGCGCCATGGCGGCAAAGGCATCCTGCCCCAGCCGGGTGATGATGTGCACATCCCCCCCCGCCCGAGCCGCAGCAACCGACTGGTTCGAGCCCTTGCCCCCCGGCCCCAGCATGAAATGCTGGCCCAGAATGGTCTCTCCCAGACGCGGCAGACGGTCGGCGCGGTAGGCGGCATCTGCCACGAAAATTCCAAGAACGACGATCTTGTGTGACATGACTCAGACCTCCGGCCCGATCACGCCCTTGCGCAGCATGATGCAGCCATAAAACCGCCGCTCGCCGGTCTGGATCACCGCATAGGCCCCTTTGGCCAGATCGTAGAAAGCAAACCGTTCGATCCCCGGCAAGGCCCGGGGCATGCCTTCGGCGCGGTCGACCTCGGCCTGAACTTCAGCCTGTACTTCGGGCACCGTGTCGGGTTCACCCACCACCTGCATGCGCCCGGCAAAATCGGGCACAAAGGTGTCCAGCGGCAGCACGGTCAGGATCGCCTGAACTGCCTGTGCAGCACTCAGATTCTCCATCCGCAACAGACGGCCCGTGACGGTGCCGCGCGCAATACTGTCTGCCGGGAAATTGGTATCGACCACAACGACATAGTCGCCATGCCCCATCGCCCGCAGCGCGCCCAGAACATCGGCGTTGAGCCGGTGATCAATCCCCTTCAGCATCGTCGTCCCTCTCGCTGCGGCGCGCACAGAGCACCTTTTTGACTGCACATTGCCCTGATGGGCAGCGCGCTGCAAGAGGGGCAGGCACATCGGACCGCTAGAGGATGGGCCGCTTTTCTGCCGGGCCGTCGCCCAGATTGGCCAGCTCGGCCAATGCGTTGCGATCGGGAATGTGCAAAATGCCGCGCGACCAGTCCATCAGCCCCGCCGCGCGGAACTTCTGCAACCGCTTGTTGGTGTGCACCAATGACAGCCCAAGCGCATCGGCCATATCCTGCTGGCGGTAGGGCAACGACATTTTGCCATCGCTGACCAAGCCAAGACTTTCCCCGCGCCGGAAAATCCGCAAAAACGCCCAAGCCAGTGCGGCAGAGGCATCGCGCTGACCGATGGTGGCAACGGTTTCGCCCAGAAAATGCTCTTCGACTGCGGCGATCCATGTCAGATCATAGGCCCGCGCCGGATTGGTCTGGAACAGGGACCACAGCGTATTGCGGTCAAAGACGCACAGAACCATTGGCGTGACAGCTTCGACAGAATGCCCCATCTCACCCATCAGGCCGGCCTGAAGCCCCAGAAAGTCGCCGGGGAAAATCAGGTTCAAGACCTGCCGCCTGCCGTCTTCCAATGTCTTGTGACGCAGGCCGAGTCCGCTCAGCACGGTGTAAAGCTGCGCGCTGGACTGACCTTCAGACAGTATGGTGGCACCACGCTCGACCGAAAGCTCTCCCTTCTTGAAACGTTCCATGAAACGGATTTCATCTTCGGTCATGGGCAGAAACGCTTCGCATTGGCGCAAAGGGCAAGACCGGCAAGGTGTTTTCAATTTTTCCTCCGCGACTATGTCACAGTTAAATGCACAAAGCCGCCTTTGGTTCCATGACACTCCTTAGATTTCCCAGGAGGGTAACATGCCAAAGACGATCCTGGTCCAGGACCCTGACGTGCTGATCAGCCTCGATCTGGCGCAAACCGTGATGGAAGCCTGGCCCGACGCCAGCGTAATCCTGTGCCGCGATGTGCCGCAGATTTTGGCAGTACTGACCAACGGGCAACGCCCCGACCTGCTGATTTTAAACCAGTCGCTGCGCAGTGTGCGTGGGTACGGGTTGACCAGTCTGGTGCGGCACTCCCGTGCAAAGATGCTTTTGACAGGGGCCGATGACGATGACGCCGCGGAAATTGCCGCACTCGGGTGGCACGCGCTTGACATGCCGTTTTCTGCGGCGCAAGTGCGACATGCCCTGCATGACGCCTGCCCGGACCCCGAAGTCCGCAGGGAAAACCGTTGCAATGCGATTGGCTTTGGATAACGTCTGCCTGCCGCCGGGGCGGGACCGGACATAGGGTAACGGAATGAAACAATTGCGACTTTGGGCCGTCGCTGAGCGGAGCCCAGTCTATCAGATTGCGTTTGCCTGTTCTGCAATTGTTATTTCTGTTGCCTTGCGCCATTATCTTCACTCGGCCCTGCCGCCGGGTTTTCCCTATGTGACGTTTTTTCCGGCCATTATTCTGACCGGATATTTTGCCGGAACCAAAGCCGGGATTGCGGTTGCCGCCGTCTGCGGTCTGGCATCTTGGTACTGGTTTCTTGCGCCGGAAAACAGTTTTGCGATATCGCCCCAGATCATTCTGACGCTTGTGTTTTATCTTTTCATCAGCGGGACGGAATTGGTGCTGCTTCATGCGATGCGCAATGCGCTCATCACACTGGAAGATGAAAAAAACCGGTCGAACACGCTGGCACAGGCCAACAAGACGATGTTTCACGAATTGCAGCATCGGGTTTCGAACAATTTGCAGGTCGTGGCCTCGCTGTTGAAAATGCAGCGCCGCAATGTTGTGGATGAAAGCGCGCGGGCGGCGCTGGATGCGGCCTCGGCCCGGCTGCAGGTGGTTGCCAGCATTCAGCGCCAGCTGCACAACCCCAAACGACAAACCACCGATATGGGGCAGATGATGCGCGAACTGCTGCCCGAGGTGGTCAGCAGCTCTTCCCAATCCGAGCGGTTCACGCTTGATTTCGATATCGAACCGGTGGTCGTCACCGGCGACCAGGCCACGCCGCTTGCGTTGATCATTGTCGAACTGGTGTCGAATGCGGTTGAACATGCGGCGCGTGATGTCGGCAAGACCCACCTTCTGCTGACCATGCGCAGCCGCGGCAATGAAGCGATTGTCATCGTGCAAGATGATGGCAACGGTCTGCCGCCCGATTTCGTGCCGGAGAAATCCCGCAGTCTGGGGCTGCGGGTGGCCTTGCAGTTCACCGAACAGCTTGCAGGCCGGCTGGTATTTGAAACCATCAACGGCACCCGCGTCACCCTGACAATTCCGCTGGACAGTGACAGCAGATAACCTGTCGTCAGCACTCCGGCGTCACAGCAGCCATAGCACGCCCCCGACCGCAAGACCGGCCAGCACCATGGCCACCATCGCAATCCGGACGCGTCCCGTCAACATGGTCATCGCAAATGCTGCAATCAGCGAAGCCGCGATGCTGGAGGAAAACGGGATCAGCTCCATCATCGGCATCGCCATTCCCAGAGCCAGACACACCAGCGCCAAAGCCGGGGTCCACCACGCATGCGCACCCCCGCCGGGCTTTGCCGGTGCCAGCCCGTCAAACCGTCGCGCCGGAGTGCGCAGCCAGGCCAGGGCGCGGCGCAAGGCGGGGCCGGGAAGCCTGCGCGTACGGATGAATTCGGGCAGCCAGACTTTCGGGCGGCGCAGCAAAATCTGCGCCGAGACCAGGGCAATCACCAGACCGCCCACGATCGACGCCCCCGGCACACCGCTCAGCGGTGACACCAGCAGCAGCGCAGGCACAAGCAACACGGCGGCCATAGAGGATTGCCCCATGGCGTCCACCAGATCGCCAAGCGCCACACGCTCTGCCCCACGCGCAGCGCTGTGCAGGCGCGACACGACCCCCTTCAGGTCAGACACTGAATTGGCAGGCCGATCGGCGCCGGATGGTCCAGACCCTGCCTTTGGCCCCTCGGGTGGCAGGCCCTGCTTGTCTTGCATGATCGACATGATCAGATCGGTTCCTTTGCGCCGCCACAGTCTCCGCACCTTTGCTCAATATGGCTCAATGCGGCGCTGCCTCCTCTGGTTCCAGCCAATGGGCTTCCGAGTGTCGCTTCAGATGGGCAATTCTTCGCCGATCTGCAAGAGAGCGGGAACCAAACCCTGCCCCTGCGACGTTAAGGCTGCATCGCGCCCATTGAGCGTGCGACCATGTGACGACAGGAGCGCAGCATGACCGCCACCGATCCGCCCCAGCCACATCTTCCTTCTGGTTCGCCTTCTGTTCCGCCACGTCTGGACCTGCCATGGATGCAGGCGCTGATCGCGGCGGGTGCCGGCGTGGCAGACCCTGACGGCAACGAAGACTCCGCCACGGGTCAGGCCAGTAACGCCGTGCACTATATTCGATGCGGTGGCGGCCCGGGATGCATGGGGACTGGCAACGACTTTCTGACAGCAGTGTCCCGCGCCCGGAAGCTGGTGGCCAACGGTGCCCGGCGGATCGTCTTTCTGACCACCGAAAATACACCTGATTGCGCTCTGCGGCATTCCCTGATCAGCTTTTCGCGTCACGCCGGCCGCGCCCTGCCCGCCCGGCCCACAGAATTCGTGGTTGTTCCTGTCACCCAGCAGCAGGCTGACTGACAAAACTGATAATTGCCGGTGAGGCCCCGCAGATTTGTGCTGCGGGGTTTTGTGATGCGAGACAAATGTAGTCAGGTCGCGGTTAGTCTGGTGTTTGCCAACATTCCTTTTAGCGTCACCCATACAGCAAAAAAAGGCCGCCCCGAGGGGCGACCTTTCTTCGTGTGCGATGTCCGCAAGGGGTGCGGTCAGACCGGGGGCTTGCCGCGCACGGCACGAGCAATCATCGCCACAACGAACAAGACGATAAAGACAAAGAAAAGGATTTGCGCAATCGAGGCCGATGCGCCTGCAATTCCGCCAAAGCCCAAGGCCGCTGCAATCAGTGCCACGACCAGAAACGTCAATGCCCAACCAAGCATGGTGATCTCCTTCATTCTGGTTCAAGTTCAGGTCAATGCGCCGCAGCGCTTATGGCAAATCAACGTGGCCGCTGAGGTCGGGTTCCCAGCGAATTTAAACATGCCCCCGAAAATCAGGCTTCAGGCTGCAGCGTTGGAAATGCGGTCCTGGTGCCGGACGGATTGTTCCTGCATCCTCGATCCGCCGGTCAACCTGACGGGTCTATCCTTTGATTTCGCGCAAAGACCGTCACAGTCAAAAATTGCGCTGCCTCTTGGGTTTTCGACGGAACCGGATGGCGGTTATCGCGTTGTAGGATCACACCGTAGCGGACAGGCATCGCACTGCTTGACCGCGAAAGATTTCAGACGATCCGCAAAGGATGTGCAGAATGAATGAACTGAGCATGTTTGAATTATCAGGTTTCGGCGGACTTCTGATCCTGGCCCTTGATCTTTGGGCCATTATTTCTGTCATTGGCTCTTCTGCCAGCACCGGGAAAAAGGTGCTGTGGACGTTGTTGATCTTGTTCCTGCCGATCATCGGGTTCATCCTGTGGCTGATCATGGGTCCGCGCTCGGCGACAAGCCGGGTCTGACCCTTGGCTGGCTGACCCACGACTGACAGGAAAACCGTAATGTCGCGCTCTGGACTTGAAGGCCTGATTGTCCCGCTCATGGATCTTTTGATGCTGGGACGGCGGGCCGTGGCCTTGCGGCTCGCGCTTGCGAAGGTTGAGATCCGGACGCGGACCTCGTCTTTGGTGACAGCGCTGGTTCTGTTGCTTCTGGCGCTGATCCTTGTGGTGATCCTGATGGTTCTGCTGGTGCAGGCGGGTTTGCTGGGTCTGGCGCTGCTTGGCCTGACGCCACTGCAGGCTGTGTTGACGGCGGCCTTTGCTTGTGCCGCGCTGGCGCTGCTTTTTGTTTTCGTTGCGCGCTCTTGCCTGCGCAGGGCGACGCTTCCCCTGACCTCACTCGCGGGCAGCGGTGACACCTTGCCGACCACCCGCCCCTGACAAACCTTGCATAGGAGACTGACATGGCACGCTCCCGTAAATCCGAGGCGCTGTATGATGAAGCACGCGCCACCGAAGACGCATTGCGCGCGGCCATTGGCCGCCTGTCGGGCCGGTTGACCGGACGCCGCGACATGCGTGACACAGCCACGGATGATCTGATCGGCCTCGCGACCGGGCCCTTGGGTCAGACCGTTCTGGCTGGTGCGGCCGCCCGCGCCCTGCGCAGCTATCCGTTGGCGACCGTTCTGGTCGGGGCCGGGCTGGCCTGGTTGACCTTTGGCACCCGGCGTGACGAAAGCCTGACCGACCGCATGGCCGACACCATCGAAGACTGGCAGGCCCGCGCCGATGATGCGCGCGAAGCCGCCCGCGAACGCCTGACGGCGCTTTATGAAGACATGTCCGACCGGGGGACCGATGCTGCGGCCTTCGCCCGCGAAAAAGCCACGGTCACCGCCGATCTGGCCGCAGATCTGGCATCTGCCTTTGGGCATGGCCTGTCGGATATGAGCGCGGATGCCGCTGATCGGATCATCGCCGCGCGCGAACGGGCCTATGCGGCCTTTGCCTCTGGGGCCGAAGCGATCGAGGATCAGATCGAAGATCTGGCCGAACCCGAGGATGACCGCAACATCCTGCGGCGTCATCCGGTTGCCTCGGCGGCAGTTGCCCTGGCCCTTGGCGCGGCACTTGCCACGGCGCTGCAGGCCAATCGCCGCGAAGGTGACTCGCTGGCAGACTCTGCCGAGGCGCTGCTGGCCAAGGCCCGCAAGACCTTTGACACCGAGCGCACCGCCGCCGGGCGAGCGCTTGGCGAAGCCGCAAGCGCCGTGCGCGCCCGTGGGACCGAGGCAGCGCTGGCCATGGTCTCTGATCTGACCGACATTCTGGAAGGTGCCCGCGACAAAGCCCGCGACACCGGCCGCCACGCTGCCGAAGCTGTCGAAGACGTGGCGGAGGATGTGGAAAACTCGCTGCGCAAAACATCGCGCCGCGCCGCATCAAAGATCAACGGGGCGGCAAAGCGCGTCAGCGCGCAGACCCGCACCCGCCGTACTGCCACACAAAAGCTTGCCGACAAGCTGACCGGCAGCCGCGCGGACTGACGCCATTCCTGTCTGCCCCTGCCTCTTCAAGGCAACCCCGACTGACCCATGGCTGATGCCATGGGTCTTTTTTTGGGTTCAGACCATTTCCGGCGGCAGGAACGGCACCGCTGTGCCGAACTTTTCGGCGGCCCGGATATCGTAAGGCAGCACAAAGCCCTGACGGTCCTCGGGCGCCCGTGCCGCATTGGACAACGCTAGCCCCCGCCATGCGGCAACTGCCGTCTTTGGGTCATGAAAACTGGCATCGGCATGCTCGGGCAACCAGTTGGTCATACAGCGGTGCCTGATATCATCCACCACCTCGGGTTGGGAGAACGCCACCCCAGCCTCGGTATCCCAGCGCATCGACCGCCCGTTCAGGTTGGCCGACGAGATGATGGCCACGTGATCGAACACCGATACCTTGGCGTGGATATAGATGAGCGGGGCCTTGGCCAGCAGATCGCGCCCATGCTTTTGCTTGGGCTTGACCCGCCTTTGCTGCGCCGCACTGCCGATGAACAGACGCGCCCCGAAGGCGCGTTGCAGGTGGCGCAGGCATCGGGCCTGATGCCATTCCCCCACCTGGGCATCGAGCCCGTCATGCTCGCCGAACGCCAACTCTTCGGGCGCTCCGGGCAGCATCAGGATCAGGCGCATATCAGGCTGCTGCCGCGCGGCCCGGCACAGCGCCTTGGTCAGCTTGCCATCGCGGAAATACTGGGTTTCCAGATAGATTAGACCGCGCGCGCCTGCAATGGCCGTACAATGGGCGTTGAAAATCCCCTGCACCACGGGTTTGGGGCCAAATCTGATCAGCGGCACATGGCGTTGCCGGGACAAAGTCACAAGCAGATCGCCCGTGTTGATCGGTGCGACCTGTCCCGCAGTGACCGCCTGAAACGTCTCCAGATGCCGGGCGGCATCGGCGGCCACCGGACCACGGACCAAAGCCTGCACATCGTGCCAGGTCTGCTCCGCCGCCTGTTCGTGATCCTGATCATCATAGCGCCGCTCGTTCAGATCCAGCCCACCAACATAGAGCGCCTTGCGGTCAAACACCGCAATCTTCTGGTGATGCGTCCCCGGAAACAGGCGTGGCAAGGGCCAGAGCCGGGGCCGCACGGTGCCATCATCGCGCACCACCATCAAGGCCCGTGCCCCCGGCATGTCACGCAAGGCCGTCGCGCGGATCTGTGGCGATTGCCGGTTCAGCCAACGCGTGCTTTTCAAGACCCTCGCCATGATCATGGGGGAGATGACAAACCGCGGCACCGACCCCGTTTGCGCCGGATGCCGCGCGGCCCTGGCAGTCAGCCGTGCGGCCCCGGGGCCAGCCACCTCGGCCGCCGCCTGCAACAGGCGCAGGCTGCGCCATGTACCGCGATGCATCACAGCGCGGGCAATCGGGTCGAAATCCGACAGGGTCAGCGTGATGCTCACCCCCCGCTGCAGGCAATGCACGATCAGATCGAACCACCGCTTTCCCACCGCCTGCCCTTCGGGCGACCGCAGGCGGGTTTCGGGATCGAACACCAGAAAGCTGCCGATGATCTCGGATTTCGCGTCCAGAAACGCGCGCTCAAGGGCCGGATAGGCCTCTGCCGCCGTGATGAAAACCTGCGGGGACTCGCCCCCGGATGAGCCGTTGTCGCGCATCGTATCGCCCATTGTTCCGGTGTCGCACCCTGCCCCGGATCAGGACAGGTCATCCTCATCATCCGCCTCGGGACGGGCAACCACCTTGGGGGCCACCCGTTCTTCCCCTTCCGACAGGGGACGCATGGGGAAATCCATGTTCAGCACGTAAGCGTCTCCGCTGCGGCCGCGGGTGATCTTGCCGCTCAGCTGCTGGGAAAAAGCCGTCAACAACTGTGATCCGAAACCATCCTTGCCGTCGGCATCCGGACTGTCCTTGCCGTCGCCCCCTGACGGCATCAGGCTATTTTTCAAGGTGAACCGCGCAGTGCTGTTTTCCAGCCGCCGCAGCGTCAGCTCGACCCGCGCCTTGCCGACGGCGGCGGTCGGGGAATGCTTGATCACATTCGCCATGCCCTCGGTCAGGAACAGCGCCAGCGGCACGGCTTGATCGGGTGTCAGGCGGATATCATCCACCTGCGCGTCCAGCGCAAACCGCCGCCCGGGGGCGGACCCGATCCGCAGCAGATCGGTGGCGACACGCGGCAACAATTCATCGGCGCGCACATCGGTCAGCCCGCTGGTCTGGTACAGCTCGCGGTGCACGGTGGCGAGGCTGATCACCCGGTCCTGAACCGTACGCATCGCCTCTTTCGCCTCGGCGGTGCGGGCACCGCGCAGCTGCATATTCAGAATGGATGCGATAAGTTGCAGGTTGTTCTTCACCCGGTGGTGAACTTCCCGCAGCAGCACTTCCTTCTGATGGATCGTGTTTTCCAGATCCGCCTCGTTGCGCACCACTGCCTCGGTCATCCGTTCATAGGCCCGCCCGACCGAGCGCAGTTCCAGCGCGGCACCTGCCATATCCAGTCGCGGCAACTGCCGCTCTCCGGCGGCGAAGGCCGTGATCCGGTCGCGCAATTGCCGCACATGCCGCAGGACCTGACTTTCTGACGCAAGCAGGGCCACCAGCAAACTTGCCGCCCACATCATCATCGGGAACAGAAAGGCCGGAAACGCCCCTTCGAAAACCGTGTTATCCAACCGGTTCGCGGGCCACGACCCCAGCAAATACAACGTGCCCGCCTGCAAGGGTACGATGGCAAAGGCGCGTCGCTCTCCCGTTGCAGTTCTGGCGACAAAGCTGGTGCCAGTGCCGTCGACAAAACTTTCCAGTGGACGTTTCACCGGCAGGTTGTCACGCGCGGCATCCATCCCGATCGAGGATGTCAACAACACGCCTTTTCCGTCAAATGTCATCAGGGACAACGGCTGTGCTTCATCACGTACATTCACCAGCACGCGCCGGTCAAGGGCTTCATGTGGCAAGGACACAAAGGCAAAGCCCATCAAGGCACCAGACCGGTCCCGCACCGGATGCGACGCAATAAGAACCGAAGTCTTCGACACCGGCCCATGTGGGTTTACCGCAATTTTCGGGCCGGGGTCCGTCAACAGCTGAGCCATAGCATCGGTGCCAGAAAGATCGCGCTGTTCATTCCGGGCACCGCACAGCATCTGGCCGTTCACGTCAACATAGCCGGCAAAGGTGATCAGGCCGATATCCGCCTCGACCACGTTGTCCATGACTTCCCGGCAAGCTTCCAGATTGGCCGCCACACCGCCGCGCAGCACTGCCCGCAGAACCACGGCAAGCGTGGCGGTCTTGGTCTGGGCCTTGACGATTTCTGCAATCAGCGGGTTGGCCGCCATCAGGGTTTCCCCCCTGATCACATTGGTCACGCGTGCCTCGGCCAGCTGCGCGGTTTTCAGACCCTGAACATAGCTTAACATGGCAAGCGGCAGCAGTGCCACGCCCATCACCGCCATCAAGCGAAAGCCCAGCCCTGAAAACCGCCGCCGCACGGCGGCACTTTTCGTTGTCATGCGGCCTGGAATCCTGACCGGCCCATCACGGCAAGGGTCGCGCCGGACTGTTCCGCCAGAATATCCTCGCCCTCGGCCAGACCCAGCATGTCGCATAGCCGGGCCCGCGCACGGTTGGCGCGGCTTTTCGCCGTGCCGATTGCGACACCCATCATCTGGGCTGCTTCTTCATAGGAATAGCCGTTTGCACCGACCAAGATCAGAACCTCACGGTGCTCTGGCGACAGTTTGTCAAAAGCGCGGCTGAAATCGGTGAAGGCAAGCCGGCCATCATGATGCGGTTTTTCGAACATCGTCGCGGCATGAACGCCATCGGTGTCCTGCACTTCGCGGCGGGTCTTGCGCTTTGACGAGAAAAATGTGTTGCGCAGGATGGTAAATAACCAGGCACGAAGGTCGGTGCCAACCGTGAACTTCTCGATATTCGACCATGCTTTCAGGATTGTTTCCTGCACAAGATCATCCGCCTCGCTTACATTGCGGGTCAGCGAGATCGCAAAGGCGCGCAGCGATGGGATGTGGTTCGCCATTTCGTCACGCGGATCAGCCTGAACAGCGGAAGCGGAAGTCATTTTTTTGACTCCTTGGCCTTCAACTGTTCAAGCAACAGCTTGAACCGATCAGGTACATCCTCTTTCAACGCATCTTCATAGACACGCTTCAGGTTTTCGTCGATGTCCTTTCGCAAACTGGACTTCTGGTTGTCACCTGCCATATGTTCCATCATCATGCTGTGCTACTGATCCCGCATATATTCATGGAACCGAACGCTAATCCAGTGCGTTTGGTTCCGTAGAAAACGAAACTGGGGAGAAAATAATGAATGCCTCTGCGACCTTCGATCTGACTTCGGCAATCGCGGCCGACCTTCCCTTTTTGCGCCGCTACGCCCGTGCCCTCACCGGCAGCCAGGACAGTGGCGACCGATATGCTGCCGCCACGCTGGAAAGCATCCTGATCGAAGACACACCGGTGCGTGAAGCAACGACCCCAAGGATTGGCCTGTTCCACTGCTTTCACCGGGTCTGGGCAAGTGCGGGTGCTCCGCTGGATGTCGAAGACGACATTCTGGCCAGGCGCGCGCAGGTTCATATGTCGGGCCTGACGCCAAATTCGCGTGAGGCGCTTTTGCTGCATGCGATCGAAGGCTTTGATCGCCCCGCCATCGCAGAAATCATGGCGCATGACGAAAGTGATGTGCAGGCGCTTCTGGACGCCGCCATCCGCGAGATGGAAGCGTCGGTGACCGGCAAGGTGATGGTGATCGAGGATGAGGCGATCATCGCGATGGATATCGTCGATATCGTCGGCCAGATCGGTCACAAGGTCACCGGCGTCGCACGCACCCGCCGTGAAGCGGTGGAACTGGCGGCACGCGAGCGGCCTGACCTGATCCTGTCGGATATCCAGCTGGCTGATGATTCCTCGGGCATTGATGCGGTCAACGATATTCTGGCTCAGTTCGACGATATTCCGGTTATCTTCATCACCGCCTTCCCCGAACGGCTGCTGACCGGCGACAAACCGGAACCGGCATTCCTGATCACCAAACCGTTTTCCGAAGAGCAGGTGCGCTCGGCCGTCAGCCAGGCGATGTTCTTTTCATCGACCCAAACACTGCACGCCTGAGACAGGTCACACCAGCGAACAGGATGTGCGCCGTTGGAACGAAAACATAAGCGCCTGCCGGTTCCGGCTGGCGCTTATTTCTTGCTGAATGAAAATCTCTGGGAACCTTTTGATCAAACGTGCGTTTGTCATCCAAGCGCAGGTAATAGCCTGCGCGGCCATTGCACGAAAGGATCTACTCATGTTCCGCAAAATTCTGATGACGACCACCGCCTTGTTCCTCGCAAATGCCGCGTTTGCTCAGGGTACATTGATTAAAGAAGTGTCCGTCGAGGCCGACATTACCGCAATTTCAAACGCGGAGGCCGCAGCCTACTGGACGAATGCCGCCGACGATCTGGAAAACGCCATTCTGGCGCGACTGGTTGACCGTACCGGTGAGGAAGGATCGAAGATCCTGATCGACATCGACGAACTGTCGCTGGCCAACTCGTTTCAAAACCAGCTTGGCCTGGAAGATGCTGTATTGGTCGGGTCGGTCAACATCACTAGCGAAACCGACAATTCCAAGTTTGACAACTACGAGTTGACGGTCACTGCCCTGAATGCACAGGCTTTTGCCGCCGATGGCACGGTCCTGGAAGGCGCATTTACCGATACCCCGGAATATTATGCTGCCCTGATCGCGGCCTTTGCCGATGGCGTTGTAAGCCGTCTGGACTGAACCATCTCGCTGCTTTGGAAGGGCCCCCGGAAAGCATCCGGGGGCCTTTTGCGTTCGTCGGTTACTTGGCAGTCGCGCGCAGCATCCAGGCAGCCTTTTCGTGAAAGGCGCAGCGGGCGGTCAGCAAATCTGCGGTCGCCACGTCTTTCCCCTCTTCGGCCTTTTCGATCACATCGCGCATCCGGCGCACCACGGCTTCGTGGTCGCTTGCCAGATCTTCCACCATATCCTGCGCCGAGCCCAGTTTGGCCGGGTCTTTCACGCAAGACATCCGCGTGATTTCAGACATCTGAAACGGGGCAATCCGCCCAAGGGCGCGGATCCGCTCTGCAAGATCGTCAGCCGCCTGAAACAGGTCGGTGTACTGGGCTTCGGTCAGCACATGGATGGAATGGAACATCGGGCCTTCGACATTCCAGTGAACCGCATGGGATTTGAACAAAAGACGGTATGTGTCAGCCAGCGAATCGCTCAGCCCCTTGGCGATTGCTGTCACGCCAGTGATACCGGTGTCGATCTTGTCAGAGCCGGGCACGGCCTTCAGTGCTTCAGACATAAGTGGTCCTTTCGAAATACGGGCAGCCGGACATGGCCCCCTCATGGCAAAAGAACGTTCGGGTGACAGGCGCAGTTCCCTATTTCGGCCCCGGATCCGGCGTGAAGGCCATGACACGCCCGCGTCCGGCACGTTTGGCCGCGTAAAGCGCTGTGTCTGCATCGTTCTGCATCACCTGCGCGTTGCGCAGGCGGTACAATGTCGACACCGTCAGCCCCGCACTGGCCCCGATCTGGCAGGTCTGCCCATCAAACACCATCGGCTGCGCAATGCCTGCGATGATACGATCAGCCACCACAGTCAGACGGGACAGGTTTGTCAGGCGTGGAAGCAGGATGACAAACTCATCCCCGCCCACCCGGGCAACCAGATCGCCCGCACGGGTTTCATTTGACAGCACCTTGGCAACCACCCGCAGCACATGATCGCCCGCCGCATGGCCCAGCCTGTCGTTCACCGCCTTGAAATGATCCAGATCCAGATGCATCAATGCAAAGGGCTTGTCTGCGGCAACCGTCCGCGCAAGCGCCAGATCCAGCGCGCGGCGGTTGCGCAGCCCGGTCAGCGTATCGGTCAGCGCCAGTTCTTCGGCATGCGACTTGGCCCCCTGCAGTCGCTGGTTCAGCCGCTGCAATTCCCCCATCACGGCACGCTTCACCTCAACCAGGTACAGCAGCTCTACCGTCAGGTCGGTGGCCGCGAAATCGGCATCGGTCAGGCCGTGGGTGCGGACAGCATCGACCACGCCAATCCCGAACGACAGGTTCAGCACGATGCCGCCCGCCTCATCCGTCATCGCAAGACCGCGGAATTCCGCCCCTGCGTGTCGCAGGCACAGATGCAGCCTTTGGCCCTGTCGCGCCACAAGGTCTGCCATGACCTCGACTCCGCCCGGGCGACGCACCTCGAACAGGTCAAAGAAATTTCGGCCGACCAATTCCAGCCCTGCCCCGATCTTGGCCAGCGTCGGGCCACGGGCCGTGATCCTGCCATGGGCCGACAGGTGCAGGTGCATCGGCATCAGCCGGTCCATCGCCGCAATTCCCAATCCAACCGGGGGGATGCAGTGGCCTTCATCCGGTCTGCGCCGGTCATCCATCCGGACATCCACAGGTCATACCGTGCCTGCCGCCAGATCGAAAGGGCGGCCTTCGGCAAAGGCTTCGTCCAGCACAAAAATCTGGATCACATCGACCCCGGCAAGCGGCGGGGCCAGTTCCAGCACGACCAGCGCGCCATAGTCATCGGCCATCGCCCGCAGCAGACCCATAAGAATATAGCCCGCGCCCGCAACATAGGGCAGCGCCTTCAGGGTAAACCGCCCCGCCCCATGATCCTGCAGCGTAAGCGCCGGCAGTTCCAGATAGGGCAAGGCCAGCCGCGCGCGGTCCGGCAACTCTTCCAGTGAATGCAGGAAGTCACGAAAGCTGACCCCGCCGAACCGCAACAGCCGCCGCAACCCATCGCGGTCACGATGCGACACCAATTCCGTGCCCAGATCTTCCAGCACAGTTTCCCGGGTCTGGCCAAGCAGGTCAGAGGCTGCACTGACCAAGGCATCGGTCAGAGCAGGATCATAGGTCAGCAACGGTTCAAAACCATCGAACGGCGATTGCGCCCGCTGTACCACGCGCTGCCAAAGCGCCGCGCCATGGCGTTCTTTCAGGAAGTTTTCCAGTGCGCGATTGATCAGCCCATACACTGGTGCGCCCCTGTCGTATGCATTACAACGACCCTCAGGCTAGGCCACAGACGTTAACAAAGTCTTGGCCTCAGACCCCGCCATCTTACGGAGCCAGGATCAGCCCCCCTCCACCCGGCAAGCTCAGCTGGTTCACCGCCAGCGGCATGGTCGCGGGTGGGGCGGCCTGCCAGGCGCGGATCAGCGCCGCGCCGTCTTCATGCTGCGGCAGAACGCCATTTGCCGGCATGACGTCGCGGATCGTCGGTCCCGAAACCGGATCATTGCGAAAGCCGGTGAACTGCACAAAGCCGCCGGGACCGTAATCCAGCAGCAGCGCCTCTTCGCCGGGCAGACCGGGCACAAGGTCGGCCACCACCATCACACAGCCCGCGCCCCCGCCGGGCATCTGTCGGGCACAGCTTTCGCGCAGGGCTGTCAGCCGGTAGTCGTCAAGCGCGCCCAAATACATGTCGCGCGTCGCCGTCGCCCCTTCGGGCTGCAACGGCAGCAAGCCGACCAATGCGCCCAGCACTGTGTCACGGTCGGCGGCACCGCCCTGCGGGGCGGCCAACGCCAGCCGCCGGGCCAGATCCTCCTGCCCCGGTTCCGCCGCCCGCGCCTCCAGCATTTCCCGTGCCCGCGCGCCCGGAATGCCCCAGCGGTCCAGCAACCCGGGCTCCAGCGCGGCGACCGGCAGACGCCCGTCCTCCAGCCGCGCCATCAGACTGCGCGCCGACAGCCGCTCGGCGCTCAGCACCGGGGTCAGCGCCAGCAGGGCCATCGCCATGACGACCATGGCCATCCCCACATTCGCCTGCCGCACCCGTGCCATCCACCCTGCCCCCCGCAGCACCGCCAAGGCGTAAAGCGCGCCATAGCCGACACCAAGGGCTGCGACCTGGGCCGCAAACACCCGTTCCGGCGTCCAGCCGTATTGCACCACCCGAACCCAGACCGCCCAGGCCCCCAGCCCCGCCATTACCGGCAACATCACCGCCATGGCCTGCGCCATTCCGGTCAGTACCCGCCCTCGCGCCGCCTCCGTGTCATCCTGATCCACCACCACCGTCACCAGCGCCGTGGACGCCCCCGCCATGGCAAGCAAAGTCAGGGCAAAGGACCAGCCGCCGAACAGGCCGGACACGCCCCTGACCGGCAGGGCCAGTAGAAACACGCCCGACACCACAAACACCACCGGCAGCAACAGCCGTAAAAACCGCAAGATCAGGCTGGGGCTGACAACATCGGACAGTTCCTGCACCACCGCCAGCCCAAGCCCCAGGGCCCCCCCGGTCACCAGCCAGCTGGTTGGGCCAAGGTCCATCACCCGGTCGATCAGGCCGATCCCGACCCCTTTCAGCAGCGCATCCGACAACAGGATGACCGCCCAGACCAGCCCCACAAAGGCCCAGGCCGCAAGGGCACGCACCACCATCGCCCAACTTTCCCCGAACAATGCCGCATAATTCCGCCAACCACCCCGATGCGACGCGATCCAGAACGGAAGAGGAAGCAAGGCCAGGATCACGCTGCCCAGCACCGCATGCGGACTGTCCAGCACATCTTCGGCCCGGACAAAGCCAAGTGCGGCAAAGCCCGACATCACGGTCACCCCCGCCGCTATCAGCAGCGCGCCAAGGGCGGCCCGCGCTGCGGAAAGGGGTCCGGTCATCAGCATGAGGGCGGTGAAAAAGCAGAACACAAAACTCGCCACCGCCAACAGAGGCCGCCCGGCAAGACTGCCCGCCTCTGCAAGTTGCGACAGACCATACAGCCCCACCCCAGCCGCAATGCCCATGCCAGTCAACACCGCCCGCGCCGTCATCTGCCTGTCCATGTCCTGCCTTCCGGGGCCCTGTCTGCAGCAAAGGCTATCCCCCAAGCGCGCAAAGGGCCAGAGCCCGCGCAACCCGAGGGCGAAATCCATCGCGCGTCATGTCATGATCATGTTACAAAACCGATGCACGACCGTCATGCCGCTGCGGTACTGCACGTGCAATCGAGTCGCCTCACGCATGCGTGGCGCGCAGACGAAGGGAAGGCGGGACGCCATGAAAGACATTCAGCTTGAGGAGAGGGTCGTGTCCGACCACAAGAACAAGATCACAGCGCGCGGCGTTCAGGTGCATTACGGAACCACGCATGCTTTGAAAGATGTCGATGTCGATATTCTGGACCACACCGTCACCGCCTTCATCGGCCCGTCGGGGTGCGGCAAATCCACCTTCCTGCGCTGTCTGAACCGGATGAACGACACCGTGGCCTCGGCCCGGATCGCCGGCGAAATCCTGCTGGATGGCGAAAACATCTATGACCGCAGCGTGGACCCGGTCCAGCTGCGTGCCAAGGTCGGCATGGTGTTCCAAAAGCCGAACCCATTCCCGAAGTCGATTTATGACAACGTGGCCTACGGCCCCAAGATCCACGGGCTCAGCACCAGCAAGGCCGAACTGGACGGAATCGTCGAATCCTGCCTGCGCAAGGCTGCCCTGTGGAACGAGGTCAAGGATCGCCTGGCCTCTCCCGGTACTGGCCTTTCCGGTGGGCAGCAGCAGCGTCTGTGCATCGCGCGTGCCATTGCCACCTCGCCCGAGGTGCTGTTGATGGACGAACCTTGTTCGGCACTGGACCCGATTGCCACGGCACAGGTCGAGGAACTGATCGATGAATTGCGCAGCCAGTTCTCAGTAGTGATCGTCACCCATTCGATGCAGCAGGCCGCCCGTGTCAGCCAGCGCACCGCCTTTTTCCACTTGGGAAATCTGGTCGAATACGGGGAAACCGGGCAAATCTTCACTTCGCCCAAAGACCCCCGCACCGAAAGCTATATCAGTGGCCGGATCGGCTAAGGAATGATGAATATGGAACCGCATATCCGTTCGGCCTTCGACCGTGACCTTGAAGGTGTTCAGGCTCTTGTCATGAAGATGGGGGGGCTGGTCGAACATGCCCTTCTGCAGGCCGCTCAGGCGCTGGAAACCCGCGACGAGGCGCTTGCCGCCGAAGTCCGCGCCGGGGACAAGGCCATCGACGATCTGGAAGACCTGATCCACACCGAATGCGCCCGCATCATCGCGCTGCGCTCTCCCACCGCTACCGATCTGCGCACCGTGCTGACGGTGATGCGGATTGTCGGTTCGCTGGAGCGTTCGGGTGACTATGCCAAGAACCTTGCCAAACGCTCGCTGGTGCTGAGCCAGATGCGCCCCGTGGGCGGATCGTCCGGGTCGATTTCGCGCATGGCGCGCTCGGTGGTCGGACTGCTGAAAGACGCGCTTGATGCCTATGTCACGCGTGATGCCACTCTGGCCGAGGATGTGCGCAAACGCGATGCCGAGGTGGACCAGATGTACAATTCGGTGTTCCGCGAATTCCTGACCCACATGATGGAAGACCCGCGCAACATCACCGCCTGCATGCACCTGCACTTTATTGCCAAAAACATAGAACGTGTCGGCGACCATGCCACGGGCATCGCAGAACAGGTGCTGTATCTGGTCACCGGTGTCATGCCCGATGATGACAGACCCAAAAGCGATGTCACGTCACTGACCGATTCCGCCACGACGACGATCTGAGGCACCTGATGGCCCATACCTCGCAACCCGTCGTGCTGCTTGTCGAAGACGAGCCGGCACAGCGTGAAGTTCTGGCTTACAATCTGGAGTCAGAAGGCTTTCGGGTGGTGCAGGCCGCCAATGGCGAAGACGCGCTGATGATGGTCGATGAAGACACGCCCGACATCATCATCCTCGATTGGATGATGCCGGAACTGTCGGGGATCGAGGTGTGCCGACGCCTCAAGATCCGGCCCGAAACCCGCTCCATCCCGATCATCATGCTGTCGGCCCGCGCCGAAGAGGTGGACCGCATCCGCGGTCTGGAAACGGGCGCCGATGACTATGTGATCAAGCCCTATTCCGTGCTGGAACTGATGGCCCGCGCCCGGGTGCAGTTGCGCCGCGTGCGGCCATCGACCATCGGTGTGGTGCTGGAATGGGACGACATCCGGCTCGACCCCGAAACCCACCGGGTCTACCGGGGCAATTCCGTGCTGAAGCTGGGGCCGACCGAGTTTCGCCTGCTGTCCACCTTCATGGAAAAGCCAGGCCGGGTCTGGTCGCGCGAACAGCTGCTGGACCGGGTCTGGGGCCGCGACATCTATGTCGACAGCCGCACGGTTGACGTCCATATCGGCCGGTTGCGCAAATCCTTGATGCAGAACGGCGGGATGGACCCGCTGCGCACCGTGCGCGGTGCGGGCTATGCATTGGGGTAACCCCTTTGTGCACAGTTGCTGCGCGAAATCCTGTCTTGCCCTGCGTGGCCGAAAGCCGTAGCAATTCTGTGTTCTCAGGGCGGGGTGCAATTCCCCACCGGCGGTATAGCCCGCGAGCGCCAAGCACCCCCTTGGGGCACTTGGGTCAGCAGATCCGGTGAAACTCCGGGGCCGACGGTATAGTCCGGATGAAAGAGAATGGTCTGTGCCTGCCGGGTTCCCGGCAGCGCTGTCCGTTTGATGCTCTGGGACCTGACGCAGAAACGCAAAGGTTCCAAAATGACCCACCCTTCCCCCTACACCTCTCCGGCCCGTGTCGCCGTCATCCGTGCCCGCTGGCACGCCGATATCGTCGACCGTGCGCATGACAGCTTTGTCGCCACCGCAGCCAGCCTGTTGCCGCAGACAAATGTTGACACCTTCGACGTACCCGGCGCGTTCGAAATGCCGCTGCTGGCAAAAAAGCTTGCCGAAACCGGGCGCTATGATGCCGTAGTGGCCATCGCCTTTGTCGTCGATGGTGGCATCTACCGCCATGATTTTGTGGCCGGTGCCGTGATCGACGGGCTGATGCAGGCGCAGATGACCACCGGCATCCCGGTGTTCTCGGTCTCGCTGACGCCGCACAACTATCAGCCGACCGAGGTGCTGACCGCCTTCTTCGCCGATCACTTCGTGAAAAAGGGTGCCGAGGCGGTTGAGGCGGTGCGGCAGATCCTGACCCTCACCGCGCAGCTGGCACCCGCACAACCAGCGCGCAAAAGCGCCTGATGCCAAGGCCCGGGCGCGCGTCCTACCGCGCCCGGGCCCTGCGCCGTGCTGTCACACTGTCCGGTCCCGCGGCACGGGCTATTTCTTTTAAATGAATGACCAGACCCGCGTGCTTTACAACCAGACCTGCCCGATCTGCCGGGCCGAGATCACCGCCTATCAGCGCCGTGCATTGCGCGACGGCCTGCCGATCCGCTTTGACACGATGGACCACGCCGCAGACTGGGGCCTGACCCCGGATCAGGCCGCGCGCCGGCTGCATGTCTGGCATCAGGGGCAGGTGCTGTCCGGTCTGGCAGCATTCCGCGCGCTTTGGGCGCAGATGCCGCATCTGCGCTGGCTGGCGCGGCTGACCGGCCTGCCCGGCGTGCACTGGGTTGCCGACCGGACCTATGACCACATCCTCGCCCCGCTCCTCTACCGCGCACATTTGCGGCGGCACCATTAGCCCGCCTTGCGCCACGCCTCCAGAAAGGCGCGCACGCAGGTAACCACATGGGCAAAGCGGTCGCCGCCCAGATGCACCCCGCCATACCAGCGCGTGACCACCACCACGCAGTCAGTCAGCCCCTCGCGCTCCAGCATTTTCAGGATCACCGCCCCAGCGCCGGATTCGCCGTCATCGTGGCGCACCGGCCCCTCTTCGCTCAGGATGACGGCCCAGGTGTTGTGCGTGGCCTTGGCGTATTTCTTTTGCCGCTTCAGATCGCGCAGAAAGACGTCCACCCCGGCGCGTCCCACCACTGCCCCGCCCGATACCGCATAGCGCGAGCCCCGGTCGCTGACGACTGCCTCAAGCTGGATCATCCCTGCCCCGTGTCACCGCAAGCCCGCAACCACGCGACGCACGGTTTCCTGGCGCTGCGCATTCGGGGGGTGGCTGCCCAGAAACTGGTCCCCCGGGTCCGGCAGACGGGTAAAGAAGGCTGCCCCCCGCACCGGATCAAACCCGGCGCGGAAGGCGATCTCGGCCCCCAAGGCGTCAGCCTCAAGCTCAAAATCACGTGCATAGGTCCGGGCGCCCATCGTGGCACCCATCTGCTGCGCCGCCCGCACCGCCTCTGGCGGCGCGCCCGAGGCTTGCGCCAGCACCCCGGCCAGCACGGCCCCGGTGGTGGCGGTCCGCTGCACCTGCGGGATGTGCCCCGCCACATGATGCGCCGCCTCATGCCCGACGACAAAGGCGATTTCATCGGCGTTGCGGGCATCTGCGATCAGCGCCAGCGTGAACCCGATGATCGGGCGACCCGACCGGTCCAGCGTCTGAAACGCATTCGGTGGCTGATCGGGGCGGTCATCGACCACAATCTGGAAATCGCAATTGCTGCGCGGGTTACGCTCACGGCACATCGCCTCGGCCACCGGTTCCACCCGCGACACCACGGCCACGAAATTGCGCGCCGCCTGCTCTTCCGTCAACCGGTCGCCGGTCATCGGCACCGCCCCCACCGGCAAGGGCAGGGGTTGCACCACCGGACCGTTGGCCGGATAGGCCACCGGCTGGCAGGCGGCAAGCAAGCCCGCCACGGCCACCATCATCGCGGATCGCTTAAAGACCATCTGCCGCCTCATGGAATCTTCTTCGGATTTTTCTTTTGGTTGCCGGGCAAGATAGCAGGTGCCCCGGCAGACAAAAGACCCCGTATCCCCCTTCACGCCAAGTTGCACGGGTCCGCCGCCAGATCCCAGCATCCGCGCCGCGACCCTCGGCAAAAATGCCGCCCTGTCCCCCGACTATCCCGTTGCGCTTGCCATGGCCCCGGCGCTACTCTGCACCATGTTTACCATTGAACACGACTTTGACGTGACCGTGATCACCCTGATCGACGAAGGGGCCGATGGTCTGGAAGAGGACGTCACCATCCTTGCGTTTGAGGAATGCGTCGTGCTGGAACAGGAAGACCCGCTGTCGGGCGATATCGTGCGGGTGACACTGTCAATGGGACAGTTGGCCGACCTGGCCGCCGCACTTGACCTGCCCGAAGGCAGCTACCGGCTGGAGCGTTCCGCCACATCGGGCCCGACCAAACCCCAGCCCTAAAGCCGAGACAAAACCACCCCTGCCGCCACCAGAATGACCGCCAACACCCGCGTCAGGCTGACCGGCTGTACCGGCACCCCGAAGGCCCCGATGGCATCCAGCACCAGCGCCCCCGCCATCTGCCCCAGGATCAGAGCCGCCATCGCGGTCACCACCCCCAGCGTGGGCACGCCCGAGATCACCGACCACACGTAATAGGCCCCCAGCAAACCGCCCGCCCATTGCCACAGCGGCACCGCCGCCAGCTTGCCGAACGGATGGCTGACCGTCGCATAGCTCAGCACCATCAGGGCTGCGAACCCGACCGCAAAGGACACCGCCGCCGCAGGCAGCGCCGCGCCAAGCGTGCGCCCCAACGCGCCGTTCAGCGGGGCCTGCACCGCAATGGCGATCCCGCCCAGTAGAATGGCCAGAAGCGCGGGAAGCTGAGACATGGGCGGGCCTTTCGGGTTGGGTCACTCAAGCCGGAATGTCTTGTCGCGCGCCGCAGCCCCGCGCACAAGGGTCAGCCGCGTCTTTGCCACGCCCAAAGCATGGGCCAGCGCCTCGACCACGGCGGCATTGGCGCGCCCCTCATCCGCCGGGGCGGTCACGCTGATGCGGAAGCCTTCGGCAGTATGGGTCACGCCCGGCTGGCGGGCGCGGGGCGTCACCCGCACCCGGATTTCGGCCCCTTCATGCGCCAGATGGCTCCATGCGCCTTTGGTCATGTCCGGCCCCCGTTTCGTGCGACCCTGACCCAGCCGCGCGTCGGATGCAACCTGCCCGCGGGCACTGGAATTTCCCCGCGCCACCGCATAGCTTGCATCCGACCAAAGACCGGAGCGCCCCATGCCAGACCCGAACCCCGCCGTTCTCGATTATCTGGCCAACCGCCGGTCACCGGGGGCCAAGACCTTCACCGCTCCGGTCCCCGACCACGACGCGCTGGTGCAGATCCTGACCCTTGCCACCCGGGTGCCAGATCATGGCAAGCTGGAACCCTGGCGAATGATCGTGCTGGACCGCGCCGCCATGGCGCGTCTGGCCGATCTGGCCGAGGCGCGGGCGCTCGCGCTAGACGGCGATGCCGAAAAGATCGAGAAAGGCCGGGGCCAGTTCGATCGCGGGCAGCTGGCGGTGGTGGTGATTTCGGCACCCAAACTGGCCGAGAAGGTGCCGCTGGCCGAACAGTTGCTGTCGGCGGGGGCCTTGTGCATGAACATCGTCCATGTGGCAACCGCCGCCGGCTGGGGGGCGTGCTGGCTGTCGGGTTGGCCGTCGCATGACGCCACCTTCCGGGCGCAGGCCTTTGGCTGCACGCCCGATGAAACCGTCGCGGGCATCATCCACATCGCCACCCCTGGGCCACTGGGGCCAGACCGGCCCCGGCCAGACCTGTCGCGGCTGGTCAGCTGGGGTTGAGATGATCATCGGCGATTTCCTCAAGGCGCTGCGGCAGTTGTCCGATCCCCGCTTCCGGCGCGTGATGGTGCTTGGCGTGCTGCTGTCGCTGGCGCTGCTGGTGGCGGTCTATGCAGGATTTCTGGTGCTGATCCAGACTTTCATCCCCGACAGCATCGCCATCCCCTTTGTCGGCCCGGTCGAGGGGCTGGATACGCTGCTGTCCTGGGGGTCGGCTTTGCTGATGATCGGGCTGTCGGTGTTTCTGATGATGCCGGTGGCTTCGGCCTTCACCGGGCTGTTTCTGGAAGATGTGGCGCAAGCGGTGGAAGACCGGCACTACCCCGCCCTGCCGCCCGCCCCCCGCATTCCGCTGGGCGACGCGCTGGTGGATGCAGCGAATTTCTTTGCCCTGCTGATCGCGGTCAATGCACTGGCGCTGATCCTTTATGCCTTTGCCGGGCCGTTCATTCCGGTGGTGTTCTGGGCGGTCAACGGGCTGCTGCTGGGGCGAGAATATTTCACGCTGGTCGCCATGCGGCGGCTGGGGCGGGAGAGGGCGAAGGCGCTGCGCAAGCAGCATTGGGGCAAGGTCTGGCTGGCGGGCACGCTGATGGCGGCGCCCTTGTCGGTGCCACTGGTCAACCTGCTGATCCCGGTGCTGGGGGCGGCCACCTTTACCCATCTGTTCCACCGGCTGAACCGGGGGGTCTGATAGGGTCCGCGCGAGGGGTTTTTCCCGCGCGTGGTTTGTTCCAAAGTCTGCCCCCCGGTCCTGCCGGGATATTATGGGACTGAAAATGGGCTGGGGTGCGGGGTTCGCCCAATACCCGCTTTCGGGCAGCGATTTCTGTTTGCGTCCTGTCGCACTGAAGGGATCCGGCGCGCGCCCTTGACGGATGCGCGCCGACAGCACCGGTGCCTTACGCCGCCCAGTCCCACGGGCTGGTGAACCCGCCCAGCGCCTCGGTGACCTTTGCGTTCTCGACCTCGCCCGTCTTGCTCAGCTTGGCGACCAGACCGCGCTTCTTGTCTTCGGCCACCATGGCGACGGTGGCGGGGATACCGGCCTTGGCCAGCGCCTCGTCATAGACGCGGGTGATGGCCATGCGGCGCAGGTCGGGTTTGAAGACCTTGCCCACAGCGGTTTTGGGTACCTCGGACAGGATCTCGATGTGTTTAGGCAGCGCCGCGCGTTCGTGGATGTGGTTGGTGGCATACTCCATCAAGTCGGCCACGGTGGCGGTGGAGCCTTTGACCAGCTCGACATAGGCCGCCGGCAATTCACCGGAATGCGCGTCGGGCTGGCCGATGGCACCGACCACGGCCACCGCCTCATGCCCCATCAGCGCTTCCTCGATGATCGCAGGGTCGATGTTGTGGCCGCCACGGATGATCAGATCCTTGGCGCGGCCGGTGATGAACAGGTACCCATCGGCGTCGATCCGCCCCAGGTCGCCGGTGCGCAGAAAGCGGCCTTCGGCGAACAGATCCTTGTTCTTGTCAACCTCGGTGTAGGTCGAGCCTTCGAACACGCCGGGGTTGGCGACACAGATCTCGCCGACCTCATCCACGTTGCATTCGCGGAAGCCTTCGGCCGTCTGGATCAGGATGCGGACATGGCTGTAGGGAAACGGCAGCCCGACCGAGCCGATCTTTTTCACCCCGCCCGGTGGGTTGATCGACACAAGGCAGGTGCATTCGGTCAGCCCGTAGCCTTCGACAATCTCGATCCCCGTTTCCTTCTTGAAGCGGTTGTAAAGCTCTACCGGCAGCGGCGACGAGCCGGAAAACGCACTGCGCAAGCTGGAAATATCGGCATCCACCGGGCGCTGCATCAGCGCCGACAGGGCGGTGGGCACCGTGATCATGTAGGTGGCCTTGTAGCGTTCGATCAGCTTCCAGAAGTTGTCGAACACGCCGTCACCGCGATAGCCTGCGGGCGTCGGGAACACCACATGCGCGCCTGATGTGATCATGCTCATCAGGATCGGATAGGCGGCGAAGACGTGAAACAGCGGCAGCGGGCACATCACCACATCATCGGGCTTGAACAACAGCTCTGCCCCCAGCCAGCCGTTGTAGACCATGCCCGACACCTTGTGCTGCGCCACCTTTGGCATGCCGGTGGTGCCGCCGGTGTGGAAATAGGCGGCGACGCGGTCATGCTTCTCATCGGCGAAGGTCAGGCGGTCGGCGGGCTGGCGGGCCAGTTCGGTGGTGAAATTGCGCACATTGGCGGAATGGCTGGTGGGATTCTTGGGCCGGATCAGCGGCACGATGTATTTCTTGGCACCCGACAGGTAGCGCACCAGATCGACCTCGAGCACGGTTTTCACCGTTGGCGCATGGCGCACGGCCTGCGCCACCTTCTGCGCCAGATCGGTCTTGGGGAACGGACGCAGGGTGACGACGACCTTGGCCTTGGTTTCGCGCAGGATGGCGCTGATCTGTTCGGGTTCCAGCAGCGGGTTGATCGGGTTGACGATGCCCGCCACCGCGCCGCCGATCAGGGTGACGGCGGTTTCGAGCGCATTGGGCAGCACATAGGCCACCACATCGGTTGGGCCGATGCCAAGGCTGCGGAACAGGTTGGCGGCCTGGGTGACCTGGCCGTGCAATTCGGCCCAGCTGAGGGTTTCGCGTTTGGTATCGGCCCCCGACAGCAGCTGATAGCTGATGGCGGGGTGGGCACCATGCGCGGCCTTTGTTGTGCTGATACAGTCATACATCGTGCGTGCCACCGGGCGGTCTGCCCATGACATCTCGGCCTCGGTCGCGGCGATATCCTCGCGCGTGACGAATTTTTCCATTGGTCCCCTCCCCTGTGGTCCCTCTGCAGCCCCGTTGATGGGGGGCCTGTTTTCCCTGTGGCCTACAATGTGGGCAAACGGGCGGTTTGCCAAGCGCTGGCGGGCGGTGAAAACGCAACGTCAAAGCGCTGTCGGCAACCGACAGAGGGCAGGAAAAAGGCGGCCCCACCGGGGCCGCCTTGTGCCATCGGCCTCGGGCCGGATCAGGCAGGGATGCGCAGCATCTGACCGGGATAGATCTTGTCGGGGTGCTGGAGCATCGGCTTGTTGGCCTCGAAAATCTCCATGTAGCGGTTGGCATTGCCAAGATGGGCTTTTGCGATGACCGACAGGTTTTCGCCTTTTGTCACGGTGTGGAACACAGGCTCTGCGCCGTCATCCTCGTCTTCTGCCTCGACCGAGGCAACACCGGCGACATTACCGACGGCGAGGATGACCTTTTCCTTCATCTCTGCCGATACGGCCTTGCCTTCGACGGTGACCTTGTCGCCATCGACCTTGATATCAAGCCCGGTGGTGTCAAGACCCAGATCCTTGATCTCGGCTTTCAGCGCCTCTGGCTCCGGCATTTCGGCCGCTTCGGCCTTGCCGCCGAACAGCGATTTGCCCGCGTCCTTTACGAAACTCCACACACCCATCGGTATCTCCTGTCATCCTGTTGCGGTCCGCGCGGCGGGTGCCGCGACCGTTGGGGCAACCCTATGGCGGGTTCAGATCAAAGCACAATGACGGTGGCGCGCCATCGGCGGGAAAATGTCTGCGGGCTTTCCCCCTCAGGCCGCGCCGTCCGTGAACTGCAGGCGCGCGAGGCGGGCGTAAAGGCCGCCCTCGGCGACCAGATCGTCATGCTTGCCCTGCGCCACGATGCGCCCCTGATCGAAGACCACGATCCGGTCGGCGCGTTTGACGGTGGCAAGCCGGTGCGCCACCACCAAAGTCGTGCGGCCTATCGCCAGCGTTTCGACCGCCGATTGCACCAGCCGTTCGGATTCGGCGTCGAGCGCGGAGGTGGCTTCATCCAGCAGCAGCACCGGCGCGTCACGCAGGATGGCGCGGGCGATGGCAATGCGCTGCTTTTGCCCGCCTGACAGCATGACGCCGCGTTCGCCAAGGTAAGTGTCATACCCCTGCGGCAGCAGGCTTATGAACTCATGCGCGGCGGCGGCGCGGGCGGCGGACTCTACCTGCGCATCGGTGGCGTCCGGTTTGCCAAAGCGGATGTTGTCGCGGGCCGAGGTGGCAAAGATCACCGGGTCCTGCGGCACCAGCGACAGCGACTGGCGGAAATCGGTGCGGTCAAGATCGCGCAGATCGACCCCGTCCAGCAGCACGGCACCCTGTTGCGGATCATAGAACCGCAGCAGCAGTTGCAGGATCGTGGTCTTGCCCGCGCCCGAGGGGCCGACCAGCGCCACCGTCTCGCCGGGGCGGACATGCAGGGAGATGCCGTCCAGCGCCGAGGTGTCTGGCCGGGCCGGATAGCGGAAGGTTACCGCATCAAACCGGATGTCGCCCCGCACCGGGCGCGGCAGCGCCTTTGGCTGGGCCGGGTCTTTCACCGGATCGGTGGCGTGCAAGAGTTCCACCAAACGTTCGGTGGCACCGGCAGCGCGCTGCAGTTCACCCCAGATTTCAGACAGCGCGCCGACCGATCCGGCCACCATGATGGCGTAGATCACGAACTGGATCAGTTCCCCCGCTGTCATGGCCCCGGCGCGCACATCGCGCGCACCCATCCACAGCACGCCCACAATGCCGGTGAATACCAGAAAGATCACAAAGATCGTCAGCACGGCACGGGTGCCGATGCGGGTCTTGGCCGAGGCAAAGCTTTTCTCCGTCACTTCGGCAAAAGCGGCGCGGGTCTGGCTTTCATGGGTGAAGGCCTGCACCGTCTGCACCGAAGACAGCGCCTCGGAGGCGGAACCGGAGGAATTGGCGATCCAGTCCTGATTCTCGCGCCCCAAGGTGCGCAACCGGCGGCCCAGAATGATGATCGGCACCACAACCACCGGCACGATCAGCAACACCAGCCCCGCCAGCTTGGCCGAGGTCAGCAGCATCAAGACCAGCCCGCCCAGCAGGATCAGGCTGTTGCGCAGCGCAATCGAGACCGATGATCCGAGCAGCGACAGGATCAGCGTGGTGTCGGTGGTGATACGGCTGAGCACCTCGCCCGTCATGATGCGTTCGAAAAACGCGGGGGACAGCATCAGCACGCGGTCGAAAAGCGCACGGCGGATGTCGGCCACCACCCGCTCACCCAACCGGGTGACAAGGTAGTAGCGCATGCCAGAGCCAAAGGCGAACAGTCCGGCGATGATGATGGCCGCCCCGAAATACTGGTCAAGGATCACCACATCGGCGTTGAAATTGTCGACCACCCGGCGCACCGCCAACGGCAACACAAGACTGACAGCGGCTGTCAGGATCAGCGCGAGCAGCGCCAATACCAGAAGGGGCCGGTAGGGGTGCAGAAACGGCAGCAGCCCGCCAAGGGCGCTGACCTGTTTCGATTTTGCGCGGTCCTCGGTCACAATGGGTGTGCGTGCCATATTGTCCTGCCTTGTTGTGCTGCGGGTTTAGGCAACCGGGGCCACCGGGGCAAGCACCCCATTTGCCGCGCCTTGTGCGGTCCGGCGGCGCGCGGCGACGGCCGGGGGTGCTGGCGGCATCTGTATTGGCCTCCGGCGGGAGTATTTGGGAAAGGTGCAATGAAGGGCGTGGGGGGGTGCGCGGTGGATGGGAACTTGCAGGCAAGGCGCGCTTGGGCTTTATCTGCTGCGGGGGATTTGCCTGCCCCGATGGACCCAAGGAGCCTGCCCATGACCGCGTTTTTCACTGCACCGGATGGCGCGCGTCTGGCCTATGATGACCGGGGCGAGGGCATGCCGGTGCTTTGCCTGCCCGGGTTGACCCGGACCATGGGGGATTTCGACTACATGCTGCCGCACCTGCCGCCCTGCAGGGTGATCCGGATGGATTACCGGGGGCGCGGGGAAAGCGCCTGGACCGGGGTGGGCACCTATACCGTGCCGGTGGAGGCGACTGATGCACTGGCGTTGCTCGACCATCTGGGGGTAAATCGGGCGGCGGTCATCGGCACCTCACGCGGCGGGCTGATCGGGATGATGCTGGCGGCGGTGGCCCGACCGCGTGTGGCGGGACTGTTGCTCAACGATGTGGGGCCAGAGATTCACCAGCCGGGGCTTGCGCGGATTTTCGACTATGTCGGGCGCAATCCGGCACCGCGGACCCATGCGGCGCTGGCAGCAGCCTTGCCCGGCGTGATGCCGGGATTTGCGGCTGTGCCAGCCAGCCGCTGGCTGGAAGAGGCAAAGCTGCATTACGTTGAGACGCCAGATGGCCTGCGCATCACCTATGACCCTGCATTGCGCGACGCGTTTCTGGCGGCGTTTCAGGGGCCAGCGGTGGACTTGTGGCCGCTGTTCGACGCCTGCGCCGGATTGCCGCTGGCACTGATCCGGGGGGCGAATTCTGACTTGCTGTCGATGGAAACGGCGGCAGAAATGCGCCGTCGCCGCCCTGACATGATCTTTGCCGAAGTGCCGGACCGCGCGCATATTCCGTTTCTGGATGAACCCGAGGCGGTGGCGGTGATCCACGATTTTCTGGGAGCCTGCGCATGAATTTTGCGATGATCGAGGCGGCGGCGGCACGGTTGGCAGGGCATGCGCGGTTGACGCCCCTGCTGAACGCGCCGTTGCTCGATGCTGCTTTTGGCAAGCGGATTTTTGTTAAGGCGGAGTGCCTGCAGGTGACCGGCTCGTTCAAATTCCGCGGCGCATGGTCGGCGGTGTCGGCGCTGCCTGCGGCGACGCGCGGTGTGCTGGCCTATTCCTCGGGCAACCACGGGCAGGGCGTGGCCTTGGCCGCAGCAAAGCATGGACTGACGGCGGTGGTGGTGATGCCATCCGATGCCCCAGAGGTGAAGGTTGCCAATACAAAGGCTTACGGGGCAGAGGTGGTGCTCTATGACCGCGCGACCGAGGACCGCGATGCTATAGGCGCCGCGCTGTGTGCCGAACGCGGTCTGGTGCTGATCAAGCCGTTTGACAATGAACAGGTGATTGCGGGGCAAGGCACGGTAGGGCTGGAGATTGCAGATCAGGCCCGCGCTGTGGGCATTGACGCCGCCGATGTGCTGGTCTGCTGTGGCGGGGGCGGGCTTTCGGCGGGGATCGCGCTGGCGCTGGAGGCGCAGGCTCCGGGCCTGCGGCTGCGCACGGTGGAACCGGTCGGGTTTGACGACATGGCCCGGTCGCTGGTGGCGGGGTCGCGCCTGCGCAACGCAAGCACATCCGGCTCGGTCTGCGATGCGATCCTGACGCCCAGCCCGGGAGAGCTGACATTCCCGGTGTTGCAGCGCTTGGCCGGGCCGGGGATCGCCGTAACCGATGATCAGGCGTTGCAGGCGATGGCCCTTGCCTTCACCCATCTGCGCATCGTGCTCGAACCCGGCGGGGCTGTGGCACTGGCGGCGGCGCTGGTTGCGGACACGGAGGGTCCGGTGATCTGCGTGGCCAGCGGCGGCAATGCTGATCCTTCGCTGTTCCGCGACGCGCTGGCGCGGTTCGGCTGAGCCATGGCGCTGGTGTTCTTTCCCGACCTGCGGCTGAACATGGAGCTTTCCGGGCCGGAAAGTGCGGCCCCGGTCGTGCTGCTGCACGGGCTTGGCACCCATCTGCGGCTTTGGGATGGCGTCGTGGCGCGGCTGCCCCGGCATCGCATCCTGCGGCTGGACATGCGCGGGCATGGTTTGTCGGATGTGCCGCAGGGCCCCTATGCCATGGGTGCGCTGATCCATGATGTTGAACGGGTGATGGCGCAGGTGGGCCTGCGCGACGCGGTGGTGGTCGGCCATTCGGTCGGCGGGATGATCGCGCAGGGGCTGGCGGTCAAGCGGCTGGATCTGGTACGCGGCATGGTGCTGTGCAACACCGCCGCGCGGATCGGGATTGCCTCACAATGGCAGGCGCGGATTGATGCGGTGCGCGCAGGCGGGATGGAGGGTATCGCCGATGCCACCATGGCGCGCTGGTCAGGCCGGAACTGGCGAGATCTGCCCGACCTTGCGCAGCGTCGTGCCATGCTGCTGGCCACCCCGCCCGAAGGCTGGATGGGCGTGGCGGCGGCGATTGCGGGCACCGATTTCTACACGCCGACTGCGGGGCTGACCCTGCCGACCCTTGCCATTGCCGGGATCAGTGACGGTGCCACCCCGCCCGATCTGGTCAAGGAAACCGCCGATCTGATCCTTGGCAGCCGGTTCCAGCTGATTCGTGGCGCGGGTCATCTGCCGATGCTGGACCAGCCTGACAGCTATGCCACCGCCCTGAGCGCGTTTCTGGAGAGTATCGGCCATGTCTGACTTCCTGCTGATCCACGGTTCCTGCCACGGGGCGTGGTGCTGGCACCGGGTGATCCCGGCGCTTGCGGCACTTGGCCATAACGCCCGCGCCATCGACCTGCCCGGCCATGGCCGCGACCACACGCCCGCAAGCGCGGTAACGCTGGACGCCTATGCGCAGGCGATCTGCGCCGCGTTGACCGGCCCGACGATTGTGGTCGGCCATTCCATGGCCGGTTACCCGATCACCGCAGCCGCCGAAGCCGACCCGACCCATATTGCCGCGCTGGTCTACCTCTGCGCCTATGCGCCCGTGTCGGGGATGACGCTGGGCGACATGCGCCGCGCAGGCCCGCGCCAGCCGCTGGCCCCGGCGATCCGCATCGACAAAGCCGCTGGCACCTTCAGCTTCGACCCCGCCCAGACCGATGCGCTGTTCTACCACGATTGCGACGCGCAGGCGCAGGCACTGGCCAGCCTGTGCCTGACGCCGCAACCTATTGCGCCGCAGGAAACCGCGCTCACCCTAACCCCGCGCAGCCAGTCCCTGCCCCGCCACTACATCCGCTGCACGGATGACCGCGCCATCCCACCCGAGTATCAGGCGGTGATGGAGCTGTCGGTGCCGCAGGCGCAGCGCACAACTCTGGCCGCCTCGCATTCGCCGTTCTTCGCCTGCCCCGAGGCGCTGGCCCAGCGCCTGCACCAGATCGCCCTGTCCACCGGGGCCACCCCGTGACCCCCGCCCCAAGGCTCGCGCTCACCTTCATCCTCGCCACGGTGACGCTCGATGCCATCGGGATCGGGTTGATCTTTCCGGTGATGCCCGACCTGATCCGCGCGGTCACCGGGCAGGATCTTGCCCACGCAGCGCTCTGGGGCGGGGTGCTGGCCACATCTTACGCGGTGATGCAGTTCCTGTTCGGGCCGATCCTGGGCTCGCTGTCCGACCGGTTCGGCCGCCGCCCGGTGCTGCTGGTCTCGCTTCTGATCATGGGCATCGACTATCTTGTGATGGCGGTGGCCCCCACGATCTGGCTGCTGCTGATCGCGCGGCTGGTGGCGGGGATCACGGCGGCCACCTATTCGACCGCCACCGCCTATATCGCCGACATCACCCCGCCGGATCAGCGCGGCGCGCGCTTTGGGCTGATCGGCGCGGGCTTTGGTGTGGGCTTCGTGCTGGGGCCGCTGATCGGCGGGCTATTGGCGGGGGTGGATACCCGCGCGCCGTTCTATGCCGCAGCAGGGCTTGCCTTCGCCAACCTGATCTTCGGCCTGCTGGTCCTGCCCGAAACCGTGACCGACGCCACCCGCCGCCCGTTCTCCTTGCGCCGCGCCAACCCGCTGGGCGCGCTGCGCGCCGTCAGCCGCCTGCCCGGCCTGCGCCTGACCCTTGCGTGCTTCCTGATCCTCGGCATCTCAATGAATGTCTACCCGGCGATCTGGGCCTATTACGGCCAGGCCCGCTTTGGCTGGAGCACGCAGATGGTCGGCGTGTCGCTGGCTGTCTACGGTATCAGCTATGCCTTGGGTCAGGCCCTGCTGGTCGGCCCGATGATCCGCCGCTTTGGCGAGCACCGGGCCGCGCATTACGGCATGTGGGTCGATGTGGTCACGCTGACCGGCCTCGGCCTCGTCACCTCGCCCGTCATCGCCCTGATGATCACGCCCGTGACCGCCCTTGGCGGCGCCGTCACCCCGGCGTTGCAGGCCATCGCCAGCCGCGCCGCCCCTGCGGACGCGCAAGGCGAGGTGCAGGGCGTGCTGGCCAGCCTGAATGCCATCGCCATGATCACCTCACCTTTGATCATGACCGCCACCTTCAGCGCCTTCACCGCACCCGGTGCTCCGGTCTTCGCCCCCGGTGCCCCCTTCCTGCTGGCCGCCACCTTGATGCTGGCCTGCATCGCGCTGCACGTCCTCGGCCCGCGCCTGCGCCGCCCGCAGCCGCCAGATCGCCCGTTTGCGGCATAACATGTCGCAAACGCCTTTGCCCTGCCCCAGTCCTGCCCGTACCCTTCATCTGTTCACAAATATCCCACGGGGGGTCCGGGGGGTGTGAAACCCCCCGGCGCTTGCCGCAAAAGGATCGCTTGCATGAAACTCGCTGACCTTGAAATCTTCGTCGTGGCCCCACCCTTCCCGGGCTGGGGTGGGCGCTACTGGATCTTTCCGAAACTCACCACCGCCTGCGGCATCACAGGCTACGGCGAGTGCTACGCCTCCACCGTCGGCCCCAAGGCGATGATCGCGGTGATCGAGGATGTGTTCGCCCGCCACATGGAAGGCTCCTCCCCCGAAGACATCGAACTGATGTTTCGCCGCGCCTATTCCTCAGGCTTCACGCAGCGCCCCGACCCCACGGTGATGGGCGCGTTTTCGGGGCTGGAGATTGCCTGCTGGGATATCCTCGGCAAAGCCCGCAACCGCCCGGTCTGGGCGCTTCTGGGGGGAAGGATAAACCAGCGCATCCGCAGCTATACCTATCTTTACCCTGAACCGGGCAATGAAAACCCCGACTTCTGGGTCGACCCCGACGCCGCCGCAGGGGCTGCCGTGCGATTCATCGAGATGGGGTTCACAGCCGTCAAATTCGACCCCGCCGGACCCTATACTCTGCGCGGCGGGCATCAGCCCGCAATGTCCGACATCTCGCGTTCCGTTGCCTTCTGCCGCGCGATCCGGCAAGCGGTGGGCGACCGGGTGGACCTGTTATTCGGCACCCACGGCCAGTTCACCACGGCGGGCGCGATCCGGCTGGGGCGTGAACTGGAGCCGTACAATCCGCTCTGGTACGAAGAACCAATCCCGCCAGACAACCTGCTGGAATTTGCCGAAGTGGCGCGCGCTGTGCGCATCCCGCTCGCCACCGGCGAACGGCTGACCACCAAGGCCGAATTCGGTGCCCTGCTGCGCCACGGCGGGGTGAAGATCCTGCAACCCGCATTGGGGCGTGTGGGCGGCATCTGGGAGGCCAAGAAGATCTCCGCCATAGCCGAGGTCTTCAACGCCGAAATGGCCCCGCATCTTTATGCCGGGCCGGTCGAATGGGCGGCGAATGTGCATCTGGCGGCCTCCATTCCCAACCTGCTGATGGCCGAAACGATTGAAACCGGCGGGGCCTTTCATCAAAAGCTGATCCGCAATTCCATCACTTGGGAAAACGGTTACATTCTGCCGCCCGAGGCCCCCGGTCTGGGGATCGACTTTGATGAGGATGTCGCCCGCGCCCACCCCTACACCGGCACCGGCCTGCATCTGCAGATGCAGGAAGCGCCGTGCGACTATACCAACGGCAACCGGTTTGAAGGGGGGGCACCGTCGACCCTGCCGCACAAGACCTGAGCGGATCGGTAGGCGCACGGGCAGGAATATGAACGCGGTGCATAATCTTCCAACGGAATATGAATTGGCGTCACGCAGCAGCGCGGCATAAAGTGTCGGATGGCATCCCTGACGTGCCCTTTGCCATTCGATCGGAACGCCATGCCCACCGCCACGCCCGTCAGATCCCCCGTCTTCGACCAGATCACCGCCCTGTCGCGGGACAAGATCCTGATCCTTGACGGCGCGATGGGCACGCAAATTCAGGGCCTTGGCTTTGCCGAGGCCGAGTTCACGGCGCATGGTGCGGGCTGCGCCTGCCACCCGCCGATGTTCGGGGAAAAACCCCATCCGCAACAGGGCAACAACGACCTGCTGATCCTGACGCAAGCACAGGCGATCGAGGATATCCATTACGCCTATGCCATGGCCGGAGCGGATATCGTCGAGACCAACACCTTTTCCTCCACCTCCATCGCGCAGGCGGATTATGGGCTGGAGCATCTGGTTTACGACCTGAACTTCCACGGCGCGCGACTGGTGCGGCAAGCGCTGAACCGCGCCACGGCGACCGATGGCCGCACGCGCTTTGTCGCGGGTGCCCTTGGCCCCACCAACCGCACCGCGTCGATGAGCCCGGATGTGAACAACCCCGGCTACCGCGCTGTTACCTTTGACCAATTGCGGATGGCCTATGCCGAGCAATTGCGCGGGCTGATCGATGGCGGGGCCGATCTGATCCTGATCGAGACGATCTTTGACACGCTGAACGCCAAGGCCGCGATCTTTGCCTGTGAAGAGGCGTTTGCGCAGCGCGGGGTGCGCCTGCCGGTGATGATCTCGGGCACCATCACCGACCGGTCGGGCCGCACGCTTTCGGGCCAGACGCCAAGCGCTTTCTGGCATTCGGTGCGCCATGCATCCCCCCTGACCATCGGGCTGAACTGCGCGCTGGGGGCCGCAGAGATGCGCGCGCATCTGGCGGAACTCTCATCCGCCGCCGACACGCTGATCTGCGCCTATCCCAATGCCGGGCTGCCCAATGAATTCGGCCAATACGACGAATCGCCCGAGTTCATGGCGGCCCAGATCGAAGAATTTGCCCGCGACGGCCTTCTCAACATCGTCGGCGGCTGCTGCGGATCAACGCCCGAGCATATCCGCGCCATTGCCCAAGCCGTGGCCAAATATCCACCCCGCGCCATCCCTGAACAGCCGCCCCTGATGCGCCTGTCGGGGCTGGAGCCGTTCACGCTTACCCGCGACATCGCCTTCGTGAACGTGGGCGAACGCACCAATGTCACCGGGTCCGCCAAGTTCCGCAAGCTGATCACCAACCGCGATTATACTGCCGCACTGGATATTGCGCGGGATCAGGTGGAGAACGGCGCGCAGATCATCGACGTGAACATGGATGAAGGGCTGATCGACTCGCGTCAGGCGATGATCGACTTCCTGAACCTGATCGCGGCGGAACCCGACATCGCCCGCGTGCCGGTGATGATCGACTCCTCGAAATGGGAGGTGATCGAGGCCGGGTTGCAATGCGTGCAGGGCAAACCCATCGTGAACTCGATCAGCATGAAAGAGGGCGAGGCGGCCTTTCTGCATCAGGCCCGCCTGTGCCGCGCATATGGGGCCGCCGTGGTGGTGATGGCCTTTGACGAACAGGGTCAGGCCGATACCGAAGACCGCAAGGTCGAGATCTGCACCCGCGCCTATGCCTTGCTGACCGGCATCGGCTTTCCGCCCGAAGACATCATCTTCGACCCCAACGTGTTCGCCGTGGCAACCGGGATCGAGGAGCACAACAATTACGGCGTCGATTTCATCAATGCCACCCGGCGGATCATCACCGATCTGCCGCATGTCCATGTCTCGGGCGGCGTGTCGAACCTGTCGTTCAGCTTTCGCGGCAACGACCCGGTGCGCGAGGCGATGCATGCCGTGTTCCTCTACCACGCCATTCAGGCGGGGATGGACATGGGTATCGTCAACGCAGGGCAGTTGGCGGTCTATGACAGCATCGACCCCGATCTGCGCGCCGCTTGCGAAGATGTGGTGCTGAACCGCACGCCGGAAGCCACCGAGCAGATGCTAGAGATTGCCGAACGCTTCAAATCTACCGGCGCGCGCGAGGCCAAGGAACGCGATCTGAAATGGCGCGACTGGTCGGTGGAAAAGCGGCTGGAACATGCGCTGGTCAACGGCATCACCGAATTCATCGACGCCGATACCGAAGAGGCGCGGTTGGCAGCCGCCCGCCCGCTGCATGTGATCGAAGGCCCGCTGATGGCGGGGATGAATGTGGTGGGCGACCTGTTTGGCGCGGGCAAGATGTTCCTGCCGCAGGTGGTGAAATCCGCCCGCGTGATGAAGCAGGCCGTGGCCGTGCTGCTGCCCTATATGGAGGAAGAAAAGCGCCTGAACGGCGGCACCGGGCGCGAAAGTGCTGGCAAGGTGCTGATGGCCACGGTGAAAGGTGATGTGCATGACATCGGCAAGAACATCGTGGGCGTCGTGCTGGCGTGCAACAATTACGACATCATTGACCTTGGCGTGATGGTGCCTGCGGCCAAGATCCTGCAGGTCGCGCGCGAGGAAAAGGTCGACATCATCGGCCTGTCCGGCCTGATCACGCCATCCCTTGACGAAATGGTGCATGTGGCGAGCGAGATGGAGCGGGAGGGGTTCGATATCCCGC
Source organism: Pseudotabrizicola sediminis (assembly GCF_004745575.1). GTDB lineage: Bacteria > Pseudomonadota > Alphaproteobacteria > Rhodobacterales > Rhodobacteraceae > Pseudotabrizicola > Pseudotabrizicola sediminis. The sequence continues at coordinate 168,102 of NZ_RPEM01000007.1, forward strand.
TGCTGATCGGCGGGGCGACCACATCCCGCGTGCATACGGCGGTCAAAATCCACCCGAAATACGCGCGCGGCCAGACCGTCTATGTCACCGATGCCAGCCGGGCGGTGGGGGTGGTGTCGGCCTTGCTGTCGCCCGATCAGACCGTGTCTTACGTGGAAACCCTGCGCGCGGAATATGAAAAGGTGGCCGAAAGCCATGCGCGGGCGGAACTGGCCAAGAAGCGCCTGCCGCTGGCCGCCGCCCGTGCCAATGCTTTGAGGCTGGACTGGAACGGCTATCATGTGCCCGCGCCATCTTTCCTCGGCACCAAGGTCTTTGAGGACTGGGATCTGGCCGACCTTGCGCGCTACATCGACTGGACACCGTTCTTCCAGACATGGGAGTTGAAGGGCGTGTACCCCAAGATCCTTGACGATCCGGCGCAGGGCACCGCTGCCCGGGCGCTGTTTGCCGATGCGCAAACCATGCTGGCGCAGATCATCGCGGAAAAATGGTTCCGCCCCCGCGCCGTGGTGGGCTTCTGGCCCGCCAATGCGGTGGGCGATGACATGCGGCTGTTCACCGACGAGTCGCGCAGCACCGATCTTGCCACCCTGCACACCCTGCGCCAGCAGGTCACCAAGCGCGACGACCGCCCCAATGTGGCGCTGTCCGATTTCGTGGCCCCCATGGGCACGCCCGACTATGTTGGTGGCTTCGTGGTGACCGCAGGCATCGAGGAGATTACCATCGCCGAACGCTTTGAACGCGCCAATGACGACTTCAACGCGATTCTGGTCAAGGCCCTTGCCGACCGCTTTGCCGAGGCCTTTGCCGAGCGGATGCATGAGATGGTCCGGCGCGAGCTTTGGGGCTATGCACCGGACGAATCTCTCGCCCCTGCCGAGCTGATCGGCGAGCCCTATCGCGGCATCCGCCCGGCCCCAGGCTATCCGGCGCAGCCTGACCATACTGAGAAAACCACGCTGTTCCACCTGCTGGATGCCGAAGCCGCCACCGGCGTCCGGCTGACCGAAAGCATGGCGATGTGGCCCGGGTCTTCCGTGTCCGGCCTTTATATCGGCCATCCGCAGGCCTATTATTTCGGCGTGGCAAAGGTGGAACAGGATCAGGTTCTGGACTATGCTGCCCGTAAGCAGATGCCGGTGGACCAGGTGGAACGCTGGCTGGGGCCAATCCTCAACTATGTTCCCCAAGCCACACCCGCGCTGGCGGCGGAATAGAATAGCTGTCAACCATAAACAAGATATTGACAGCCCAGCACCCCTAGCCCCTATATGCAGATGTTCAGGTGTCCCCGACTCGGCAACGAGAAAGGGATGAAAAGGGAAGCCGGTCCATGCCGGCGCTGCCCCCGCAACTGTAGGCGGCAAGCCTGCCCCAGATGTCACTGGCCCTCATGGCCGGGAAGGCGGGGCAAAGGGCCGGGCCGTAAGCCAGGAGACCTGCCTGAACAGGAACAGACACACGGGCGGTGGGCCCGGTGGCGTGCACCTCGCAGGGCCTTTGGGTCAAGCTTTGGTGTCGCCCCTGCCCCCGCCTCAAACAGGCAAAAAAGGGACAGGCAATGACCATCACCGTCTATTCAAAACCGGCTTGCGTGCAATGCGTGGCAACTTACCGGGCGCTCGACAATCTGGGCGTCGATTACACCATCATCGACCTGTCGCAGGATGCCGACGCGCTGGAGCGCGTGTCGGCCCTTGGCTACCGTCAGGTGCCGGTGGTGATGGCGGGCGGCGATCATTGGGCGGGCTTCCGCCCCGACAAGATCAGCGCACTCTGCTGAACCCATGGCGGCGCGACCCGCAGAATTGGTCTATTATTCCTCCGGCTCGGGCAACACCGCGCGGATGATCGACCGGCTGGGCCTGCCCGCCCTGCGCATCCCCACCAGCCCGTCTGACCCGATGCCTGCGCCTGATGCACCCTTCGTCCTGATCTGCCCGACCTATTCGGACGGCACGGGGCGGGGCGCGGTGCCAAAGCAGGTCATCCGCTTTCTGAACAATCCTTCCGCGCGCACCCATCTGCGCGGGGTGATCGGTGCGGGCAACCGCAACTTCGGCACTTATTTTGGCCATGCCGGCCCCGTCATTGCCGCCAAATGCGGCGTCCCTTGCCTTTACCGGTTCGAACTGGCCGGAACCGACACCGAAATTGCCCAGATCAGGTCCGGGCTTGCCACATTCTGGAGAGACCAATGCTTGACCGCGTCCTGACCGCCGCCCCCGCCACACTTGATTACCACGCGCTGAACGCGACGCTGAACCTGTATGACGCAAATGGCCGCATCCAGTTTGACGCCGACAAGATGGCGGCGCGCCAGTATTTCCTGCAGCATGTGAACCAGAACACCGTGTTCTTTCACAGCCTTGAGGAAAAGCTGGGCTACCTTGTCACTGAGGGCTATTACGAGGCCCCGGTGCTCGATGCCTATCCGGCCGCCTTCCTGCGTCAGATTTTCGACGCGGCCTATGCGAAAAAGTTCCGCTTCCCCAGTTTCCTGGGCGCGCTGAAATACTACACCTCCTACACGCTCAAAACCCGCGACGGGCAGCGCTATCTCGAACGGTTCGAGGACCGGGTGGTGATGGTCGCCCTGACGCTGGCCAAGGGCGATCAGGCGCTGGCCATGCGCTTCATGGAGGAAATGATCGCTGGCCGCTTCCAGCCCGCCACGCCCACCTTCCTCAACGCCGGCAAGGCCCAGCGCGGCGAGTTGATTTCGTGCTTCCTCTTGCGGCTGGAAGACAACATGGAATCCATCGGGCGCAGCATCAATTCGGCGCTGCAACTGTCCAAGCGCGGCGGCGGTGTCGCGCTGATGCTGACCAACCTGCGCGAGGCGGGGGCGCCCATCAAGGGCATCGAGAACCAGTCGTCGGGCGTGATCCCGGTGATGAAACTGCTCGAAGACAGCTTCTCCTACGCCAATCAGCTTGGCGCACGGCAGGGTGCCGGCGCGGTGTACCTCAACGCCCACCACCCCGACATCCTGAAATTCCTCGACACCAAGCGCGAGAATGCCGACGAGAAGATCCGCATCAAGACGCTGTCCCTTGGCGTGGTGATCCCCGACATCACCTTTGATCTGGCCAAGGCGAACGAGGATATGTACCTGTTCTCGCCCCACGATGTGGAGCGCGTCTATGGCTGTGCGTTTTCGGAAATCTCGGTCACCGAGAAGTACCGCGAAATGGTCGACAACCCGCGCATCAAGAAGCGCAAGATCAAGGCGCGCGATTTCTTCCAGATCCTGGCGGAAATCCAGTTCGAATCCGGCTATCCCTATATCGTGTTTGAAGACACCGTGAACCGCGCCAACCCGATTGCCGGGCGGATCAGCATGTCGAACCTGTGTTCCGAAATCCTGCAGGTAAACGAGGCCAGCACCTTCCATGAAGACCTGTCCTATGACCACCTGGGCACCGACATTTCGTGCAACCTCGGGTCGTTGAACATCGCCACCACGATGGATGGCGGCGATATCTGCACAACGGTCGAAGTCGCGATCCGTGCGCTGACCGCGGTGTCCGACATGTCGGCCATCGACGCGGTGCCCTCGGTGCGGCGCGGCAATGACGAAGGCCATGCCATCGGTCTGGGCCAGATGAACCTGCACGGCTATCTCGCCCGCGAGCGTATCCATTACGGGTCGGAAGAAGGTATCGACTTCACCAACATCTATTTCTGCACCGTGCTGTTCCACGCGCTGCGGGCGTCGAACCTGATCGCGCGCGAACGGGGGGCCAGCTTCAAGGGGTTCGAGAACTCGACCTATGCCTCGGGCACCTTCTTCGACAAATACACCTCTGCCGACTGGCTGCCCGCAACGGATCGCGTCCGCGCCCTGTTTGACGCAGCCGGCATCACCATTCCTACCCGCGCCGACTGGGCAGCGCTCAAGGCCGATGTGATGGAACACGGGCTTTACAACCGCAACCTGCAGGCAGTGCCGCCCACCGGATCGATCAGCTATATCAACAACTCCACCTCCTCGATCCACCCGATCGCATCGAAGATCGAGATTCGCAAAGAGGGCAAGCTGGGCCGCGTCTATTACCCCGCACCCTTCATGACCAACGAAAACCTCGAATTCTATCAGGACGCCTATGAAATCGGCCCCGACAAGATCATCGACACCTATGCCGCAGCGACCCAGCACGTTGACCAAGGTCTGTCGCTGACCCTGTTCTTCCGCGACACCGCCACCACGCGCGACATCAACCGTGCGCAGATTGCCGCGTGGAAAAAGGGCATCAAGACCATCTATTACATCCGCCTGCGCCAGATGGCCCTTGAAGGGACAGAAGTGCAGGGCTGCGTCTCATGCAGCTTGTGAAAGGACCAAAACCATGAACATGCAAACCACCCTGCGCGCCACCCCCCGCGCCGTAAATTGGAACCGCCTGCAGGACGACAAGGATCTAGAGATCTGGAACCGCCTGACGTCGAACTTCTGGCTGCCGGAAAAGGTGCCGCTGTCGAATGACATCCAAAGCTGGGCGACGCTCCGCCCGATGGAACAGCAACTGACGATCCGGGTGTTCACCGGCCTCACGCTGCTCGACACCATCCAGAACACAGTCGGCGCCCCCGCCCTGATGCAGGACGCCGCCACCCCGCATGAAGAGGCGGTGCTGACCAACATCGCCTTCATGGAAGCGGTGCATGCACGGTCCTATTCGTCGATCTTCTCGACGCTGTGCTCGACGGCGGAAGTGGACGAGGCGTTCCGCTGGTCGGAAGACAACCCGCATCTGGCGGCCAAGTCGCGGCTGATCCTGGACGAATACGCCGCCGGGGCCAACCCGCTCAAACGCAAGGTGGCGTCGGTATTCCTGGAAAGCTTCCTGTTCTATTCGGGCTTCTACCTGCCGATGTACTGGTCCAGCCGCGCCAAGCTGACCAACACCGCCGACCTGATCCGCCTGATCATCCGGGACGAGGCCGTGCACGGCTATTACATCGGCTACAAGTTCCAGCGCGCGCTGGAACGCGTTTCCCAAGCCGAACGGGATGAGGCCAAGGATTTCGCCTTCTCGCTGATGTTCGACCTTTATGCCATCGAGGAACGCTACACGGCGGAGCTTTATGACGAGGTGGGCCTGACCGAGGATGTGAAGACGTTCCTGCATTACAACGCCAACAAGGCGCTGATGAACCTCGGGTTCGAGCCACTGTTCCCCGAACAGACCGCACAGGTGAACCCCGCCATCCTCGCCGCCCTGTCGCCTGACAGCGAAAACCACGATTTCTTCTCGGGATCGGGCTCCAGCTATGTGATCGGCAAGGCCGTGGCGACCACGGATGACGACTGGGATTTCTGATCCTGCTCTCGCAGAGGGCGGCTGCCGCACCGGCAACTGCCCTCTGGAAACCATGCTGCCTTTGCGGTAACCGGACAGCATGACCCAGACCCTGACGCTCATACGCCCCGATGACTGGCACCTGCACCTGCGCGATGGCGCGATGCTGCAAGGGGTGCTGCCCGAATCTGCGCGCCACTTCGCCCGCGCCATCATCATGCCCAACCTCGTGCCCCCGGTCGTCACCGGCGCACAGGCGAGCGCCTACCGCGACCGCATCCTTGCGGCCCTGCCCGAAGGCGCTGCCTTCCAGCCGCTGATGACGCTGTATCTAACCGAGAGCACCGACGCAGGCGATGTCGCCGCCGCCCATGCCTCGGGTCTGGTAAAGGCGGTGAAGCTCTATCCCGCCGGGGCCACCACCAATTCCCACGGTGGCGTGCATAATATCGACAAGGTCATGCCGGTGCTGGAAAAAATGGCGCAGATCGGCTTGCCGCTTTGTGTGCATGGCGAGGTGACAACGCATGACGTTGACATCTTCGACCGCGAAGCCGTGTTCATCGACACCGTGCTCGACCCGCTGCGCCGCCGCCTGCCAGATTTGCGCGTGGTGATGGAACACATCACCACCGAGGAAGGCGTGGCCTATGCGCGCGAGGGCGGCCCCAATCTGGGTGCCACCATCACCACCCATCACCTGATCCTGAACCGCAACCACCTGCTGGTCGGCGGCATCCGCCCACACTACTACTGCCTGCCGGTGGCCAAGCGTGAAAAGCACCGCCTCGCCCTGCGCGCCGCCGCTACCTCCGGACTTGGTCGCTTCTTCCTCGGCACCGATTCCGCCCCGCATGTCGATGCCGCAAAAGAAACCGGCTGCGGCTGCGCGGGCTGCTTTACGGCCACCAATACCATGCCGCTCCTCGCCCATGTGTTCGAGGAAGAGGGCGCGCTGGACCGGCTGGAGGCCTTCACCAGCCGCAATGGCCCCGCCTTCTACGGCCTGCCGGTGAACGACACATCCCTGCGCCTAGCGCGCCACGATGCCCCCCAAACCTGGCCCGAGAAGATATATACCGAGGCCGGCCCCGTCACCGTGTTCAACCCCGGCTTCCCCGTCCACTGGGCCGTGGAAGCCTGACGTGCCATAGCAAGGACTGCCGCCATGATTCCCACCAGCTTCCCCCCGCGCGACGAAATCGCCCGCCTGACCGCCCGCGCCCTGCTGGAGATCAAGGCGGTGCATTTCAACACCGACACGCCTTTCACGCTGGCCTCAGGCCTGCCGTCCCCCACCTATATCGACTGTCGCAAGCTGATCTCTTATCCGCGCATCCGGTCGATGCTGATGGATTTCATGGCCGTCACCGTGATGCGCGCCGCAGGCTTCGAGGCGTTTGACAACATCGCCGGGGGCGAGACCGCCGGCATTCCCTTCGCCGCACTGGTCGCGGAACGCTTGGCGCTCCCAATGACCTATGTGCGCAAGAAACCCAAAGGCTATGGCCGCAACGCCCGGATCGAAGGCGTCATGTCTGAGGGCCAGCGCGTGCTGCTGGTTGAAGATCTGACCACCGATGGTGGATCGAAACTGTCGTTCGTCGATGCCATCCGCGACACCGGGGCCACCTGTGCCCACACCGCGGTGATCTTCTACTACGGCATTTTTGACGGCACCGAGGAGCGTCTGGCCGAGCATGGGGTGGCCCTGCACCATCTGTGCACCTGGTGGGATGTGCTGGCTGAGGCCCGCGATCAGGGCACCTTCGACACCAACAACCTGACCGAGGTGGAGGCGTTCCTGAAAGCCCCCCGCGCCTGGCAGGACGCCCGCAAGACCTGAGGCGCGCCCCACCGGTTGTGCACGCCTCATCTCCGGCGGGTTTTTGCCGAAGCGGAAACCCGCTGTGGATAACCCCGTGCACAAACGGGGGATGATTTGCGCACAACCTGGCGTCCGAATCGTGGCCCGGTGACAGCGCCCCCGGAGTCATGCTACATAGCGTGGCAACAGCGCTTGCCCCCACCACCTGTTGCGGACACTCGTGGCGGCAGACGGGGTTGTCCACACTCTTATCCCGGCTTGCCCCCACACCACCGGGCAGGCTACACCGCAGGCTTCATCCGGGGGGCACGAGGCAACACATGAACGAAGTCGCCAAGATCAGAACCGATCTTTCCCCCGCCGCCCCCGACATCACCACCGACACCCTGCCGCATAATACCGAAGCCGAACAACAGCTTCTGGGTGCCATCCTGACCAACAACGATGTTTACGACCGCATCGCCAGCACCGTGAAGGCCGAGCATTTCTACGATCCTGTCCACCAGCGCATCTTCGAGAAATCTGCCGCCCGCATCCAGAAGAACGCACTGGCCAGCCCGGTTACACTAAAGCCGTTCTTCGAGGATGATGACGGGCTGAAAGAACTTGGCGGGCCCGCCTACCTTGTGCGTCTGGCCGGGGCAGCCATCAGCGCCTATGCGGCGCGCGACTACGCGCAAATGATCTATGATCTTGCCGTGCGCCGCGAACTCATCGCTTTGGGCAAAGACATTTCCGCTAAGGCTGCCAAGGTCGACATGGCGTCGGAACCGCGCGAACAGATCGTCGAGGCCGAACAGCGGCTGTACAAGCTGGGCGAACAGGGCGTGGCCGAACGCGGGTTCCAGTCTTTCCTCAAGGCCGTCACCGATGCGGTGAACGTGGCCAACGCCGCCTATCAGCGCGGCGGCGGCCTGGCGGGCATTTCCACCGGCCTCACCGATCTGGACAAGAAATTGGGCGGCCTGCACGAATCCGACCTTCTGATCCTCGCCGGCCGCCCGTCGATGGGCAAGACCTCGCTCGCCACCAACATCGCCTTCAACATCGCCAAGGCCTACAAGCGCGGCCGCAAACCCGATGGCCATGAAGGTGCTGTCGAAGGCGGCGTGGTCGGCTTCTTCAGCCTGGAAATGAGCGCCGAACAGCTTGCCGCCCGGATTCTGTCCGAGGCCTCCGAAGTGCCATCTGAGCAGATCCGCCGCGGAGACATGCGCGAAGACGAATTCCGCCGCTTCGTCGAGGCCGCCAAGCAGCTGGAATCCTGCCCGCTTTATATCGACGACACCCCGGCCCTGCCGATCAGCCAGGTCGCCGCCCGCGCGCGGCGCCTCAAGCGCACCCATGGGCTGGATGTGCTGATGATCGACTACCTGCAACTGCTGAAAGGCTCGGCCAAAAGCTCCGAAGGCAATCGGGTGCAGGAAGTTTCGGAAATCACCCAAGGGCTCAAGGCCATCGCCAAGGAGCTCAACATCCCCGTCATCGCCCTGTCGCAGCTGTCGCGCCAGGTCGAGAGCCGCGAAGACAAACGCCCGCAACTGTCAGACCTGCGCGAATCCGGCTCGATCGAACAGGATGCCGATGTGGTGATGTTCGTCTACCGCGACGAATATTATAAAGAGCGCGAAAAGCCCGGCGACCACGAGCTTGAAAAGATGGCCGCCTGGCAGCAAATCATGGAACAGGTCCATGGCAAGGCCGAGGTCATCATCGGCAAACAACGCCACGGCCCGATCGGCTCGGTCGACCTCAGTTTTGAAGGCCGCTTCACCCGCTTTGGCAACCTTGCCAAACCCTGGCAGGGCGACGGCCCCGGTTACTGATCCCCGGACCAGCCCCCTGTCTCTCAGGGTTGCACCTTTCCCAAATACTCCCGCCGGAGGCTCCCGCCCTCCCCGCCCGCACCCCGTATCAGACCCGCCCCGCGGCAGCAGCGGGCGCGGGGGGCTCGATGCCCCCCAAGCCCGCCGCCTTTCCGCCGGAACCGCCTTTTCCGCTTGACCGTAACCCCTGATCCGACAACAAACCCCCATGACAACAGCGACACTCTCCATCGACCTTGACGCCATCGCCGCCAACTGGCGCGCGCTGGACCGTGCCTCTTCCTCTGGCGTGCAGACCGCTGCCGTGGTCAAGGCCGACGCTTACGGCCTTGGCATCACCCGTGTGGCCCGCGCATTGGCGCAGGCCGGGGCGCGGCGGTTTTTCGTTGCCGTCTCGGAAGAAGGTGCCGCCCTGCGTCAGGCGCTTGGCCCCGGGCCGCAGATCTGCGTGATGTCGGGCCATATGGCCGGCGACACCGAAATGGTGCACGACCTTGATCTTTGCCCGATGCTCAACAGCATTGATCAGGTCACCCGGCATCTGGAATCGCTGCCCGGCCTGCCCTTCGGCGTTCAGCTGGATACCGGCATGAACCGCCTCGGCATGGAAGAGGCGGAGTGGGAGGCGGTGGCCCCCTACCTGCTCGAAGCCGGGCCAGAGCTGATCATGTCGCATCTGGCCTGCGCAGATGAGCCGGATCATGCGCTCAACGACCTGCAGCTCTCCACCTTCCACGCCATGACCGATGGCACCGGCGTGCCGCGCTCGCTCGCGGCCACGGGGGGCATTCTGCTCGGCCCGAAATACCATTTCGACCTCACCCGCCCCGGCATCGGCCTTTACGGCGGGCGCCCCTATGAAGGGGCAAGCCGCGTCGTCACCCTGTCCTTGCCGGTGATCCAGACCCGTATCGTTCAGCCCGGCGAGTCGGTGGGCTATGCCTGCGGGTGGGTTGCCGATGCCCCCGCCATGATCGCCACCGTCTCGGGCGGCTATGCCGACGGGCTGCTGCGCGCGCTGTCGAACAACGCCGTGCTCTGGGATGGCGACACGCCCTGCCCGCTGGTGGGCCGCGTTTCGATGGACCTGATCACGGTCGACATCAGCCATCTGTCCTATGTGCCACGCAGCCTCGACATCCTCGGCCCGCACCAGACGGTCGATGATCTGGCTGACATCGCCGGCACCATCGGCTATGAGATCCTGACCTCGCTCGGCCCCCGCTACACCCGCCGCTATCAGGAGGGCGGGGCGTGAACCCAGCCACCGGACTGCTGCGCGGTATCGGTCGGCCCAGTCTCGCTGCCCTTGCCGCCATCGGCCGCGTGGCGCTGTTTGCCGCCAGCATCCTTGGCCACCTGCTGCGACCGCCGGTCTACTGGCGCGAACTCGGTACCCAGATGCTGCAGATCGGCTGGTTCAGCCTGCCTGTCGTCGGCCTGACCGCTCTGTTCACCGGCGGAGCGCTGGCCCTGCAGATCTATTCCGGCGGCGCGCGGTTCAATGCGGAAAGCGTTGTGCCCTCCATCGTCGCCATCGGCATGGTGCGCGAGCTTGGGCCCGTGCTTGGCGGCCTGATGGTCGCGGCCCGCGTCGCCTCGTCCGTCGCGGCGGAACTTGGCACCATGAAGGTGACCGAGCAGATCGACGCCCTGACCACCCTATCGACCAACCCGATGAAATACCTTGTGGTGCCGCGCGTGCTGGCCGCCACGCTGACAGTGCCGGTGCTGGTTGGCGTCGGCGATGCCATCGGTATCATGGGCGGCTGGCTGGTCGGCGTGACGCGGCTGGATTTCACCTCCGTCACCTATCTGAAAAACACCGTCGACTTTCTCGAGCCGTGGGATATCGGTTCCAGCCTCGTCAAAGGTGCGGTGTTCGGCTTCATCATCGCGCTGATGGGCTGCTATCATGGCATGACCTCGGGTCGCGGCGCGCAAGGCGTGGGCCGCGCCACCAAGGCGGCAGTGGTCGCCGCAAGCGTGTTGATCCTCGCCGCCAATTACCTGCTGACAGAGATGTTCTTCACCTCATGATCACCCTGTCCGGCGTCACAAAGTCCTTTACAACCAACCACGTGCTGCGCGGCGTTGACCTGACGCTTGCGTCGGGCAAAAGCATGGTCATCATCGGCGGGTCGGGCACCGGCAAATCGGTGCTCTTGAAATGCATCCTTGGGCTGGTGCCCCATGACAGCGGCAGCATCACGCTTGACGGGCAGGATGTGCGCCGCGCGGAACGCGACGCTTTCCTTGCCCGCTTTGGCATGTTGTTTCAGGGCGGTGCGTTGTTCGACAGCTTGCGCGTCTGGGAAAACGTCGCCTTCCGCCTGATGCGCGGTGCCACCCGCCGCCCCAAGGATGAGGCCCGCGCCATCGCCCTTGAGAAACTGCGCCGCGTTGGCCTTGGTCCGCAAGTGGCCGACCTTTACCCCGGCGAGTTGTCGGGCGGCATGCAGAAACGCGTGGGCCTTGCCCGTGCCATCGCCGCCGAGCCTGAAATCATCTTCTTTGACGAACCCACCACCGGGCTTGACCCGATCATGGCCGGGGTGATCAATGATCTGATCCGCGAAATCGTGGTGGAAATGGGGGCAACGGCGATGACCATCACGCATGACATGTCTTCGGTCCGCGCCATCGCTGATGATGTTGCAATGCTGCATGATGGCCGCATCAAATGGACCGGCCCCGTGTCGGAAATGGACGCATGCACAGACCCTTACGTGCAACAGTTCATCCATGGCCGCGCCACCGGCCCGATCAACGCCATCCGCTAGATGGGCACCGTGTTTCAGGCGGATCTCTCCTTTCTGTTTGATCAGCCCTCGGTCTGGCGCAGCCTCGTCCAGACCCTGATCACCATCACCCCGCTGGCCATCGCCCTGTCTGCCTACACCACCTGGCGCATCGGTGACCGCCGGGGGCTGGTGCTGATGGGCGGCGTGGCGCTCTATTTGGTCTGGATGCTGTGGCCCGCACCGCTTGCGCCCGCGCTGGTGCTGCCGGGGCGGGTGGTGTCAGTCATCGGCTGGTTCTGGCTGGTGTCGTCCTGGGGGCGGCAGGCGAAATGGCACGAACCGCTGCTGCTGATCACCAACAGCATCGTGGTGACCATGCTGATCACCCTGACGCTGACCACCGGCGTGGCCGTTTTGCGCGATCTGCTGGGCTATGACCTGCCGCTATGACCCGGGCAACGCGCGCGGGCCCCAGCCTATCCAGCACAACCGCACTTGACCCGGCAGGACCAGAGCGCGACCAAGAGCATTATGAAATGGCTTAACCTTGCCCTGCTGGTCCTGTTTCCGGTCTCGTGGTTCGCCCCGCTCTTGCGCGCGGGGCTGCTGCCCCTGTTCGGGCTGGATGAGATTTCGGTCATCACAGGGCTGCAATCGCTCTGGGCCAGCGATGTGGCGCTTGCGCTGCTGGTGACGGTCATGGCGGTGTTTGCGCCGATGGCCAAGACGGCGGGGCTGGCGCTGCTGGACTTCGGCTTGCTGTCGCCCCGCGCCCTGCCTGCGCTGCGGATTTTGGGCAAACTCGCCATGGCAGATGTGTTCCTGATCGCGCTCTATGTCGTGGTGGTCAAGGGCGTCGGGCTGGCGACGGTCGAGGTCGCATGGGGGCTTTATCTGTTCACCGCCTGCATCCTGCTCAGCCTGATCCTGTCGCATCGCGCGCGCTGATGGCCCTTGCCCCTCACCAAGCGCAAGGCTTGAAGCGCCCCCCGCTTCCGCGCTAGGCAAGGCCATGAGCAAATCCTCCCCCAGCTTCACCTGCACCGCCTGTGGCGCTGCCCACAAGAAATGGCAGGGCCGCTGCGACGCCTGCGGCGCATGGAATACCATTGTTGAAGAGGCCCCGTTGTCGGCCGGCCCCAAATCGCTGGGGCACAAGGGCCGCACCATTCCGCTGACCGACCTCGCCACCGAGGAAGACCCGCCGCCCCGCGCCTCATCGGGCATTGACGAGCTGGACCGCGTGCTGGGGGGTGGCCTTGTGCCCGCCTCGGCCATCCTTGTCGGCGGCGACCCCGGCATCGGCAAATCCACCCTTCTGTTGCAGGCCGCTGCAAGTTTCGCCCGCACCGGATTGAAAATCCTGTATATTTCCGGCGAAGAGGCGGCAGCGCAGGTCCGCATGCGCGCCCAGCGTCTGGGCTTGCAGGATGCGCCCGTGGGCCTTGGGGCCGAAACCAACCTGCGCGATATCCTCACCACGCTGGACGCCGAACGCCCGGCGCTTGCCATCATCGATTCGATCCAGACCATGTGGCTGGACACGGTCGAGGCCGCGCCCGGCTCCGTCTCTCAGGTCCGTGCCGCGGCGCATGAGCTGGTGACTTTCGCCAAGAAACGCGGCGTCGCGGTGGTGCTGGTCGGCCATGTCACCAAAGAGGGCCAGATCGCAGGCCCGCGCGTGGTCGAACACATGGTCGATACCGTGCTGTATTTTGAAGGCGAGCGCGGCCACCAGTTCCGAATCCTGCGCGCTGTAAAGAACCGCTTCGGCCCAGCGGATGAAATCGGCGTGTTCGAGATGACCGGAAATGGGTTGGCCCAAGTCACCAACCCCTCAGCCCTGTTCCTGTCGGACCGCGACCGCCCCGCCCCCGGATCAGCGGTCTTTGCGGGCATCGAAGGCACCCGCCCGGTGCTGACAGAAATTCAGGCCCTCGTCGCCCCCTCTACCCTCGGCACGCCCCGGCGCACCGTGGTCGGCCTCGACTCAGGGCGCCTCTCGACGATTCTCGCGGTGCTGGAGGCACGCTGCGGCATCCCCTTCACCGGGCTGGATGTGTTCCTGAACGTGGCCGGGGGCCTGCGCGTCAACGAACCCGCCGCCGATCTGGCGGTGGCAGCGGCGCTGCTTTCCGCGCGCGAGGATGTGGCAATTCCGCCAGACATGGTGCTTTTCGGAGAAATCTCGCTATCGGGTGCACTGCGCCCGGTGGGGCAGACCGAAAACAGGTTGAAAGAGGCCTCGAAACTTGGTTTTCAGCAAGCCACCCTGCCCACGGGGTCGAAAACCGCGGGCGGAACAGATATGCGTCTGCGCGAGATGCCCGATCTGACCGCCTTTGTCGGCGAGATGTTCGGCGCAGGCTGACGCGCACAAAGGAGCGGATGATGGAAGGCTTTACCCTGGTTGATGGCATCGTGGCGGGCGTCATCGTCCTGTCAGCGATCCTTGCCTATTCCCGCGGCCTTGTGCGCGAGGCGATGGCCATCGCGGGCTGGATCGGGGCCGCCGTTCTGGCCTTCATCTTCGCCCCCGCCGCCCAGCCACTGATCCGCGAACTTCCCGTTGTCGGCGAGTTTCTGGGCGACAGCTGCGAATTGTCGATCATCGGGGCCTTCGCCGCCGTCTTTGCCATCGGTCTGGTGATCGCCGCCCTGTTCACACCTTTGTTTTCCAGCTTCGTCCAGCGCTCCGCCATCGGCGGCATCGATCAGGCCTTGGGCTTCCTGTTCGGCGTCGCGCGCGGCGTTGTGCTGGTGGCGGTGGCCTTCATCGTCTACGATCGCGCGGTGGCGGCCAACACCATTCCCATGGTCGACGACTCGCGCTCTGCACGGGTTTTCGCCAGCTTTCAGACCAATATCGACAATTCCATTCCCGAAGATGCGCCGGGCTGGATCGTGCAGCGCTACACCGACCTGACAGCCGCCTGCGCTCTCCCGGCCGCAGCCCCGGCCACCACGCCGCCAGCCGCCCCCACCGGCAACTGACCCGCTGCATTGCAGCAAATTGGCAACGCCATTCTGCTGCAATGCACGTGACACTGGCGTAACCATGCCGTAAAGGGTGGCCCATCACACATAGATGGAGCAGCCCCCATGCGCCCCTTCCTGTCCCACCCCTTCGATGATGACAAGTTGAAGGAGGAATGCGGGATCTTCGGCGTCATCGGCGTCTCGGATGCGGCCAACTTCACCGCCCTTGGCCTGCACGCCCTGCAACATCGCGGGCAAGAGGCGGGCGGCATCGTCGCCTACCACCCCGACCACGGTTTCAACTCCGCCCGCCGCTTCGGCTATGTCCGTGACAACTTCACCAAAGCCGATGTGATGGACACCCTGCCCGGCCAGCTTGCCATCGGCCATGTCCGCTATTCCACTGCCGGGTCCAAGGGGGCCACCGCCATCCGCGACGTACAGCCGTTCTTTGGTGAGTTCTCGATGGGCGGCTGCGCCATTGCGCATAACGGCAACCTTACCAACGCCGCCGCCCTGCGCCGCGAGCTGATCGAGCGTGGTTCGATCTTCCAATCCTCGTCCGACTCCGAATGCATCATCCACCTGATGGCGCGCTCGATTCAGAAGAACCTGTCCGAGCGCATCAAGGACGCGCTGCGCGCCTGCGAAGGCGCCTTTTCGGTCGTCGCCATGACCCGCACCAAGCTGATCGGCGTCCGCGATCCGCTTGGCGTACGCCCGCTGGTCCTCGGCCGCATCGGGGATTCCGGCTGGGCGCTCAGCTCGGAAACCTGCGCGCTCGACATCATCGGTGCCGATTTCGTGCGCGAGATCGACCCCGGCGAGATGGTGGTGATCGAAGGCAACAAGATCGACTCCTCGCGCCCCTTCCACCCCGCCCCCTCGCGCTTTTGCATCTTCGAGAAGGTCTATTTCTCCCGCCCCGACAGCATCCTCGGTGGCCAGTCGGTGTATGAAACCCGCCACCGCATCGGCATGGAACTGGCGATCGAAGCCCCCGTTGACGCCGATCTGGTCTGCCCGGTCCCCGATTCCGGCACCCCCGCCGCCATCGGCTATTCCCAACAGTCGGGCATCCCCTATGCCATGGGCATCATCCGCAACCAATACATGGGCCGCACCTTCATCGAGCCCACCGAATCCATCCGCAACATGGGCGTGCGCCTGAAACTCAACGTCAACCGGGCCCTGATCAAGGGCAAGCGGGTGATCCTGGTCGACGACTCGGTCGTGCGCGGCACCACCAGCCGCAAGATCAAGGACATGATCCTTGATGCCGGTGCAGCAGAGGTCCACTTCCGCATTGCCTCGCCGCCCACCGCCTGGCCCTGCTTTTACGGCGTCGACACGCCCGAACGCGGCAAGCTCCTCGCCGCCACCATGTCCGAGGACGAGATGCGCGATTGGATCGGCGTCGACAGCCTGAAATTCATCTCGCTCGACGGCCTATACCGCGCCGCCGGAGAGGCTGCGGGCCGCGACCCCGCCGCCCCCAAATTCTGCGACGCCTGCTTCTCCGGTGACTACCCCGTCACCCCGTCAGACAAGATCGCCGAAGGGTTCGAGATGAAAGCCGCCGAGTAGACTGCACCTCTGCCTCCTCCCTTCATCTGTTCGTAAATATCCCACGGGGGTGCGGGGGTGTGAAACCCCCGCTCCGACAATAGCCAACAGAGACCGCACATGACCGAAAAACTCGCCCTCATCACCGGTGCCTCGCGCGGCCTTGGCGCGGCTATGGCCGAACAGCTTGCCCTGCGCGGCTGGCATGTGGTGGCGGTCGCGCGCACCGTGGGGGGCCTCGAAGAGCTGGATGACCGGGTCAAGCAGGCCCGCCTGCCCGGCGCGGGCAGCCTGACCCTCGCGCCGATGGATGTGACCAATGAGGACGCGATGCGCCACCTGTGCCGGTCCTTGCATGACCGCTGGGGTGGCTTGCAGTTCTGGGCGCATACGGCGGTGCATGCCACCGCACTTGCGCCGGCACCTTCCATCGACATGAAGGATCTGGATAAATCCATCGCCGCAAACCTGCGCGCCACGGCTTTCCTCATCACCATGGTCGATCCGCTGCTGCGCGCCAAAACCGGCACGGCGATGTTTTTCGACGATCCGGTGGCAGGCCAGAAATTCGGCGCGGCTTACGGGGCCAGCAAGGCCGGGCAGATCGCGCTTGCGCGCAACTGGCAGGCCGAAGCACAGCGCATCGGCCCGCGCGTGCTGGTGGAGACCCCGCGCCCGATGCCTACGGCTGTGCGCGCGCGCTTCTACCCCGGCGAGGACCGCGCGCCCCTCACCGCCCCGCGTGACGAGGCGGCGCGGCTGATCGCACTTATCTGAGCGCCTCTGCCATGGCGCTCCACAGCGCCTCCACCGGCTCCACCCCGATCGACAGGCGGACAAAGCCTTCGGGCACCTTGTCGCCCCAACGCGCCCGGCGTTCCCCCGCCGAATGGGTGCCGCCAAAGCTGGTGGACCGCACCAGATAAAGGCAGCGTTCCAGAAACCGTTCGGCCACGGTGGCGTTTTCAAGCGTCATGCCGATCAGGAATCCAAACCCCTGCATCTGGTGCGCGGACAGCGCATAGGACGGGTCCTGCGGCAGCCCCGGATAGCGCAGCGCCTGCACCGCGTCATGCTCCGCCAGTCGCCCGGCAATCACGGCGGCAGATGCGCACATCCGCTCCAACCGCACCTCCAGCGTTTCCAGCCCCCGGTGCACCAGCCAAGCCTCCATGCTGCCGGGCACCGACCCCGACAGCCGCCGCCAGTCGCGCACCCGCGCCATGCGGGTCGCATCGCGCCCGGACACATGCCCGAACAACGCATCGGAATGCCCCGCCGGGGCCTTGGTATCGGCGGCGACCACCAGATCGGCCCCAAGGTCCAGCGGGCGTTGGAGCAGCGGGGTCATCGTGGTGTTGTCCACGATCACAATGGCCCCCGCCGCATGGGCGCGGGCGCAGACATCGGCAATGTCCACCACATCCAGACCGGGGTTTGACGGGGTTTCAAGGTACACCACCGCCGCCCCGGTGAAATCGGCCGATGCATAGTCCAGCGTCGGGATCTGCACCACGTCAACACCCAGAGGCGTCAGGAACCCTTCGGACAACACCCGCGTCACGTAATACCCATCCGATGGCAGGATCACCCGCTCGCCCGCGCGCAGACTGGCAAACAGCGCCGCTGAAATCGCCCCCATCCCGCTGGGGAAGGTCACCGTTTCGGCATCCTCCAGCAGTGCCAGCTGCGCCTCCACCGCCTCCCAGGTCGGCGTGCCGTTGCGGCCATAAATAAAGGCCGCGCCCTGCACCTCTGGCAGGTGATAGCTGGTGGATGTGGTCAGCGGCAGCGACACCGGATCGCCCTTTTGCAACCCCGCAGAGCGGTGATGAAGCATCTGCGCCAGACGGCGCTGCATGTCGGTGTCCACTGGAAAAGCCCCTTTGTTGATCGGGGCGGATCATCGGGCAGCCTGTTGGGAAAGACAAGCGGCCCGCGCGACCCGGTGCGGGCCAACCGTTAAAAATTCATGAAATCGAAATCTCAAGCCCTTGATAATCCACAAGAGCGGGGTGTGTAACACAGGGGAAACCCCGTGTTACACCAAAGCACCGACGGGCCTTTACTGCGCGACGGTCACACGTTCCATCCGGTCGGGGTCGGACACTTCACCATTGCCGCCATCGCCCTTCTTGATGGCATCAACGACCTCCATGCCTTCGATCACCCGGCCCACAACCGTATACTGGCCGTTCAGAAACTCGCCGGGGGCGAACATGATGAAGAACTGGCTGTTGGCCGAATCCGGACTCTGGCTGCGGGCCATGCCGACCACGCCGCGTTCAAAGCTGAGGTCGGAAAACTCCGCCGGAAGGTCTGGGCGCGACGACCCGCCCATCCCCGCCATCGACAGATCGCCACCGGCCTTGCCGTTCTCCACGTCGCCGGTCTGCGCCATGAAGCCATCAATGACGCGGTGGAACACCACGCCGTCATAGGCCCCTTCGGCCGCCAGCGCCGTGATCTGCGCCACATGCTGTGGAGCCACGTCCGGCAGCATGTCGATCACGATCTGCCCGCTGGTGCTGCCTGCAACCTCGATCACCAGGTTCGGCCCCGGTCCGTCTTCGGCCTGCGCCATCACCGGCGTTGCCATCTGGCTGACGGCATAGCCGCCGACAACCGCAAGGCCCAGGGCGAAGAGCCCGCCCGCGATGAAACGATCACGCGACATCGGCAGCCACCCGCACGGTGATCATCCGGTCAGGGTTCGCCGGCGGCTCACCCTTGGCGATCTTGTCCACATGTTCCATGCCAGAGATCACCCGGCCATAGACCGTGTACTGGTTGTTCAGGAAATGATTGTCGGCAAAGTTGATGAAGAACTGGCTGTTGGCCGAATTCGGGCTCTGGCTGCGGGCCGCGCCCAAAGTGCCCCGGTCATGCGGCAGTTTGGAAAACTCCGCCGGCAGGTCCGGCAGATCAGACCCGCCCGTGCCAGCCCGGCGCAGATTGAAATTGGCCTCCATGTTGCCATTGGCCACATCACCAGTCTGCGCCATGAAGCCGTTGATGACGCGGTGGAAGCACACGTTGTCATAGGCTTTCGCACGGGCAAGCTCTTTCATCCGCGCGGTATGCTTGGGGGCCACGTCGGCCAGCAGTTCGATCACCACTTCGCCGTCTTTCAGGGTCAGGATGATGGTGTTTTCGGGGTCTTTGATCTCGGCCATCGGATTTGGCTCCTTGCTGTTGTCTGGCCCGGAACCTAATCGCCGGGGCCGCATATGGAAAGGGGGGCGTGCGCAGATCGGTTGACCTGCGCGGCTTTCCGGCGGAAACAGGGGGCGACATTTCGACAGGGAGTCCCACATGGGCTGGAAAACACTCGACGACATCGGTCTTGCGGGCAAGACGGTGCTGGTCCGCGTTGACATCAACGTGCCGATGGAGGCCGGTCGCGTGACCGACACCACCCGGATCGACAAAATCCGGCCCACGGTCGAGGATATTATCGCGCGCGGTGGCCGGGTGGTTCTGCTGGCGCATTTCGACCGGCCCAAGGGCAAGGTGGTGCCGGGGATGAGCCTGTCGCACATCGCGGGCGCGCTGCAGGAAAGCCTTGGCCGCAAGGTGGTGTTCAGCGCCGAGAGCACCGGTGCTGTGGCGGCAGAGGCCATCGCCGGTGCTGGTCCGGCCGATGTGGTGCTGCTGGAAAATACCCGCTTTCACCCCGGTGAGGAAAAGAACGATCCGGCCTTTGCGGCTGAATTGGCGGCCTTGGGTGATATCTTTGTCAATGACGCGTTTTCGGCTGCGCATCGCGCCCATGCTTCGACCGAGGCGCTTGCCCGCCTGCTGCCTTCGGCAGCGGGCCGGTTGATGGAGGCGGAACTGAAGGCGCTGGAAGCAGCCCTTGGCACGCCGAAACGCCCGGTCGTGGCGGTGGTCGGCGGGGCCAAGGTTTCGACCAAGCTGGACCTGTTGGGCAATCTGGTGAGCAAGGTCGATCATCTGGTGATCGGCGGCGGCATGGCGAACACCTTTCTGGTGGCGCAAGGGATCGAAGTTGGAAAATCGCTGGCCGAGCGCGACATGGCCGAAACTGCATTGGAGATTCTGGAAAAGGCAAAGGCTGCAGGCTGCACCATCCACCTGCCGGTGGATGTGGTGGTGGCGCGGGAGTTCAAGGCCGATGCCGCGCATGATGTGGTGGCGGCCGATGCCTGCCCTGACGACGCGATGATCCTTGACGCCGGGCCGATGAGTGTGGCGGCCATTGTGAAGGTGTTCGAGGCGTCCGAAACCCTGATCTGGAACGGCCCGCTGGGTGCGTTCGAGCTGAAACCATTCGATGCGGCCACCAATGCAGCGGCGAAATCGGCGGCGGCGCTGACGCGTGAGGGCAAGCTGATCTCGGTGGCGGGCGGCGGTGATACGGTCTCGGCGCTTAATCAGGCCGGGGCGGCGGAGGATTTTACCTTCATCTCCACCGCAGGCGGGGCTTTCCTTGAGTGGATGGAGGGCAAGGCCTTGCCCGGTGTGGCGGCGCTGATGTCGTGAACGGCGCCGTTTCTGACCGGAGTTCAAGCTGTTAGCGCCACCATGATTGCGGGACGTATGGCTTGCGGCTATCCAAAGCCCAATGGCGTTTTCAAAGGATCATTGACATGACATTCGCGCAGGCTGCTGACCAGATCGGCAAGGGAAACGGGTTTATCGCCGCACTGGACCAGTCCGGGGGGTCAACGCCAAAGGCGCTGAAGCTGTACGGCGTGGCCGAGGACGCTTATTCTGGCGAGGCGGCGATGTATGACATGATCCACGCCATGCGGTCGCGCATCATCAAATCGCCTGCGTTCACCGGCGACAAGGTGGTGGGGGCCATCCTGTTCGAACAGACCATGGACCGCGACATCGACGGCATCCCGACCGCCGAGTTCCTGTGGGACAAGCGCGGCGTGGTGCCTTTCCTGAAGATCGACAAAGGGCTGGAGGCGGAAGCCGACGGCGTGCAACTGATGAAACCGATGCCGGGGCTCGATGCGCTTCTGGCACGCGCCAAGGGGCTGGGCGTGTTTGGCACCAAGGAACGGTCGGTGGTGAATGCCGCCAATGCCAAGGGAATCGCGGCCATCGTGACGCAGCAGTTTGCTGTGGGCGATCAGGTTGCGGCAGCAGGCATGATGCCGATCCTCGAGCCGGAGGTGACAATTTCCATCGCCGACAAGCCGGAGGCCGAGGCGATGCTGCAAGACGAAATCCTGAAACACCTCGACGCCCTGCCGGCGGATCGCAAGGTGATGCTGAAACTGTCGCTGCCGTCGGTAGACAATTTCTATGCGCCGTTGGTCGATCATCCGCGCGTGCTGAAAGTCGTCGCCCTGTCCGGTGGCCACAGCCGCGAGGCCGCCAATGCCATTCTGGCGCGCAACCATGGCATCATCGCCAGCTTCAGCCGGGCGCTGACCGAAGGCCTGTCGGCGCAGCAATCTGACGCCGATTTCGACGCCGCACTTGGCAACGCCATTGCCAGCATCCACGCGGCATCGGTCGCGGGCTGATTGCGCTTGCGGCAAACGTGATCGGAATTCCCCTCTTGGGGGATTCCTTTTGCGAATCAGATGTGCCATGTCTGAGGCAAGGCCGGAAAACACGGCCTGAAGGGGCAGAGACATGACGGCACAGGGCACCCGCCTGCCGATTGGCGGCATTCTTTATCTGTTGATGGCCTTCATGTTGGGGGCCTATTTCACCTTTGCCGCCGTGCAGGGCGATTACGGGGTGTTGCGTCAGGTGCAGATCCGCGCCGAGGCCGAGGTGCTGCGGGTGGAACGGGACCGTCTGTATCAGGATCTGGCCAAGATCAGCAACCTGACCGCGCGCCTGTCGGACCGCTATCTGGATGTCGATCTGCTTGATGAACAGGTGCGCGATGTGCTGGGTTACGTGCGCGCCGATGAAATCGTGATCCGCTGATTTAAGGACTGATCCTCAGACACGCCCAGCCCAGCGCGCCGTTCGGCGCGCATTTTTTGTTTTGCCCAACAAAACCCGATAGGCTATGGATGGTTTAACACTAAACTATCCTAGCCACTGACGGGAGGGTGCCGCATATGGCCGCCAAGAAACCAGCCGAGAGGCCGAACGCCTCGAAGGAAGAGTTGCTGAAATACTACCGCGAGATGCTGTTGATCCGCCGGTTCGAAGAAAAGGCCGGTCAACTGTATGGCATGGGCCTGATCGGCGGATTCTGCCACCTGTACATCGGGCAAGAGGCGGTTGTGGTCGGGCTGGAAGCGGCGGCCAAAGAGGGTGACAAGCGCGTCACCAGCTACCGCGACCACGGCCACATGCTGGCCTGCGGCATGGACCCCAAGGGTGTCATGGCCGAACTGACCGGGCGCATCGGCGGCTATTCCAAGGGCAAGGGCGGCTCGATGCACATGTTCTCGAAAGAGAAGCATTTCTACGGCGGCCACGGCATCGTGGGGGCGCAGGTGCCTCTGGGCGCTGGTCTGGCCTTTGCCGACAAGTATCTGGGCAATGACAACGTGACCTTCACCTATTTCGGCGATGGCGCGGCCAACCAAGGCCAGGTCTATGAGACCTACAACATGGCCGAGCTGTGGAACCTGCCGGTGATTTTCGTGATCGAAAACAACGGCTACGCCATGGGCACGTCGGTCAAACGCTCCACCAAGTCACCATCGCTGTGGGAACGCGGTGCGGCTTATGGCATCAAGGGCGAAGCCGTGGATGGCATGGATGTGCTGGCCGTGAAGGCGGCCGGCGAAAAGGCGGTTGCCGCCTGCCGCGCGGGCCAAGGCCCCTATATCCTTGAGATGATGACCTATCGCTACCGCGGCCACTCGATGTCCGACCCGGCCAAATACCGGACCCGCGAAGAGGTGGAGAAAATGCGCAGTGAAAAGGATGCCATCGAGCACGTGCGCGACCTGCTGCTGCAAGGCGGCCTTGCCAGCGACGAAGACCTGAAGGCCATCGACAAAGAGATCAAGGCGCAGGTCAACGAGTCCGCCGAATTTGCCAAAGACAGCCCAGAGCCTCCGGTTGAGGAACTCTGGACCGACATCTACGCCTGAGGGGGAACACGACATGGCAACCGAAGTACTGATGCCCGCGCTTTCCCCGACGATGGAAGAAGGCACTCTGGCCAAATGGCTGGTGAAAGAAGGCGATGCGGTGAAATCAGGCCAGATTCTGGCCGAGATCGAAACCGACAAGGCCACGATGGAGTTTGAGGCAACCGATGAAGGGATCATCGGCAAGCTCTTGATCGCCGAAGGCACAGCCGGTGTGAAGGTGAACACGCCGATTGCGATCATGGTGGAAGACGGTGAAACCGTCAGCGACTCGCCCGCGCCGAAGGTGGCAGAGGCTGTGGCCCCCGCTGCCGAAGCTCCGGCTTCGGTGCCTGCAAAAGCGGCAGATCCGGCACCCGCGCCGGTGGTGGCCGCAAAGGGCTGGCCGCACACCGACCTGCCCGAAGGCCCGACCAAGACCATGACCGTCCGTGAAGCCCTGCGCGAAGCGATGGCCGAAGAAATGCGCCGTGATCCCAACGTCTTCCTGATGGGGGAAGAGGTCGGCGAATATCAGGGGGCCTACAAGATTTCCCAGGGGTTGCTGGATGAATTCGGTGCCAAGCGCGTGGTCGATACCCCGATCACTGAACACGGCTTTGCCGGCATCGCGGTCGGTGCCAGCTGGGGCGGCTTGCGCCCGATTGTCGAATTCATGACCTTCAATTTCGCCATGCAGGCGATTGACCATATCATCAACTCTGCCGCTAAGACGCTGTACATGTCGGGCGGCCAGATGGGCAGCCCGATGGTGTTTCGTGGCCCGAACGGGGCCGCCGCCCGCGTGGGCGCGCAGCACTCTCAGGACTACGCGGCCTGGTATGCCGCCATTCCGGGCCTGCGTGTCTGCATGCCCTATTCCGCCGCCGATGCCAAAGGCCTGCTGAAATCGGCCATCCGCGATCCGAACCCTGTGATCTTCCTTGAGAATGAAATTCTGTACGGTCGCAGCTTTGATGTGCCGACCGACCCAGATTTCACCATTCCGTTCGGCAAGGCGTCGATCATCCGTGAGGGCCGCGACGTGACCATCGTCAGCTTCGGCATCGGTGTGGCGCATTCGCTGCTTGCCGCCGAGGTTCTGGCAAAGGACGGGATCGAGGCCGAGATCATCAACCTGCGCACCCTGCGCCCGATTGATTACGACACGGTGCTGGCATCGGTGCAGAAGACCAACCGCTGCATCACGGTCGAGGAAGGCTTCCCTGTGGGGTCGATCGGCGACCACATGGCATCGACGATCATGCAGCGCGCGTTCGACTATCTGGATGCCCCCGTCATCACCTGCACCGGCAAGGATGTGCCGATGCCTTATGCCGCGAACCTTGAAAAGTTTGCGCTGATCACCCCGGCGGAAATCGCTGCCGCGGCGAAATCTGTCTGCTACCGGTAAGGAGGGCGCAACATGGCAACCGAAATTCTGATGCCCGCGCTGTCCCCGACGATGGAAGAGGGCACGCTGGCCAAATGGCTGGTGAAAGAGGGCGATGTGGTGAAATCCGGCCAGATCCTGGCCGAGATCGAAACCGATAAGGCGACGATGGAGTTCGAGGCCACGGATGAGGGCACCATCGGCAAGCTGCTGGTGGCCGAAGGCACGGCGGGGGTGAAGGTAAACGCCGCCATCGCCGTGCTGCTGGAAGAGGGAGAGGATGCCTCTGCCACCGTAGCGGCACCATCTGCGGCCAAACCGGCAGAGGCTGCCCCGGCAGCGGCTCCCGCCGCTGCGGCACCGGCCGCCGCTGCAGCACCGGCTCCCGCTCCGGCCTCGGGCGCGCGGGTCTTCGCCTCACCGCTGGCGCGGCGGATCGCCAAGGAAAAGGGTCTGGACCTGAGCGCGGTCCAGGGCTCTGGCCCGCATGGCCGCATCGTGCGCGCCGATGTCGAAGGCGTGCAGGCGGCCCCCAAAGCCGCCACCGCGGCCCCTGCCCCGGCAGCGGCCCCTGCGGCAGTCCCGGCCAAGGGTGCAATGCCTACCGGCCCGTCGACGGAAACCGTGCTGAAAATGTACGCTGACCGCGAGTTCACCGAAGTGGCGCTGGACGGCATGCGCCGCACCATCGCCGCCCGGCTGACCGAGGCCAAGCAGACCATCCCGCATTTCTACCTGCGCCGCGAGGTGCAGCTGGATGCGCTGATGGAGTTCCGGGCCACGCTGAACAAATCGCTCGAATCGCGCGGGGTGAAGCTGTCGGTCAATGACTTCATCATCAAGGCCTGCGCGCAGGCGCTGCAAGCTGTGCCAGACTGCAACGCAGTCTGGGCCGGTGACCGGATCCTGAAGCTGAAACCATCGGATGTGGCGGTTGCGGTTGCGATTGAGGGCGGGTTGTTCACCCCGGTTCTGCGCGATGCCGACAAGAAGTCGCTCTCGGCCCTGTCCGCCGAGATGAAGGATCTGGCCGGACGGGCCAAGACCAAAAAGCTGGCCCCGCATGAATATCAGGGCGGCAGTTTTGCGATCTCGAACCTCGGGATGATGGGGATCGACAACTTCGATGCCGTCATCAACCCGCCGCACGGCTCGATTCTTGCGGTCGGTGCCGGAGTGAAAAAGCCGGTGGTCAAGGCGGATGGCACGATTGGCGTTGCCACCGTCATGTCGATGACCCTGTCGGTCGATCACCGGGTGATCGATGGCGCGCTTGGGGCCGCTTTCCTGAAAGCGGTGATCGAGGCGCTGGAAAACCCGATGACCATGCTGGCCTGACGATGTCGCAACAAAAAGCCCCCGGATGCTGCTGCATCCGGGGGCTTTTTCATGTGCGCCATCGTCAACCGCAGTCGAGGCAGCCCGTCAGATTGTGATCCATCGACACCGAAGGCTGCGAGCACCCTGCTTCACCGACGATCTTGGCGGGAACACCGGCAACCGTCTTGTTGCGCGGAATATCCTGCAGCACCACCGAGCCTGCGGCGATGCGCGAGCAGTCACCGACAGATATATTGCCCAGAACTTTCGCGCCTGCGCCAATCAGCACGCCATTGCCGATTTTGGGGTGGCGGTCGCCATCCTCTTTCCCGGTGCCGCCCAGGGTGACCGAATGCAGCATTGACACATTGTCGCCCACAACAGCCGTTTCGCCGATGACGATGGAATGGGCATGGTCGATCATGATGCCGCGCCCGACCTTTGCCGCCGGGTGGATGTCGACGCCAAACACCTCACTCACCCGCATCTGGACGAAATAGGCCAGATCGCGCCGCCCATGGGTCCAGAGCCAGTGGCCAATGCGGTAGGCTTGCACCGCCTGATATCCCTTGAAGAACAGGATCGGTTGCAGATAGCGGTGGCAGGCCGGGTCGCGGTCGACAACCGCCATAAGGTCAGCCCGCGCGGCAGCCCCAAGATCGGGGTCATCGCGGTAGGCCTGATCGGCAATCTCACGCAGAATCTGTTCACCCATTTCGGGCGAGGCGAGCTTGAACGAAAAACGGTAGGCCAGCGCCTGTTCCATCGTCGGGTGGTGCAGCAAGGACGAATGGATCAACCCGCCGAGCAGCGGGTCATCCTTGATCGCCATCTCGGCCTCATCACACACCCGGGTCCAGACCGGATCAAGGGGCGACAGTTTCAGTTTGCGCTCGGCCATGGCACGATCCTTTTCGCGGTGTCAGGTTGGAATGTAGCAGGTTGGGACCCGGTTCAACAGCCGATTTGAAAAATCTTCGGGACGAGGCTTTACATTTCAAAGTATTTTAGTAAGGTATTCAAACAGCCAGTCCGGACGGGCCAGCCATGACCATGATCGCAAAGATTGATCCCTGTCCGAAGGAAGCCCCATCATGACACCACACCTTGCCCAAAAAGCCCCGGTTGCGCCGGATCTTGCTGAACTTCTGCGCCAGTCTCTGGCCGGTTTTGTGCCCAACGATCTGATCGGCACGATGCTTGACCGGCTGGAGGGACGCGCATGAACGCGATGACAGATCTGACCCGAATTGCCGAGGCGATCCCGCTGCATGACGCCACGGTCCTGACCGAAGGCGGGCGCGAGGCGCGTATCTTGTTGAACGGCATGGTCTATTCTCTGCGCATCACGCGGCAGGGCAAGCTGATTTTGACAAAGTAAAAGGGGCAGGTTGGCCCCTTAGCCGTTCAGATGCCTGCGCAGAGCGGCAATGTCTTCGCGCATCACGGCATGACCGGCACCGGGATAGATCTGCAGCTTCACCGCCGCCCCCATGCGGCGCAGGGCAGCGGCGCTGTCCTCGGCGCGTTTCAGCGGGATATGCGGGTCACGCTGATGCACCGACAGCCAGACCTGCCCCTCTCGCTGGCCGGTGTATTCCAGCTGCTTGCCTGTATGGCCGGAAAGCGCCGGATCAGTATCACCCTGATCCGCCAATCCGACCAGCCCGCCGGAAAAGGCGAACACGCCTGCAAGCCCCGCGCCCTCACGGGCATAAGCCTCCAGCGCAAGGCACGCCCCTTGGCTGAACCCGCACAGCCAGATCGACGCGCGGGCAAGGCCCGCCTGTTCCAGCCGCGCCACGCCTGCCGAAACCTCGGCCAGCCCACGCTGCACAAAGGGCTGCATCTGGGCGGCAGGGGCCAGAAAACTGCTGGGCCACCAGCTGTTTCCCGGTGCCTCTGGCGCAACGGCGGCCACGCCCGGCAAGGCGGCGTGGTCAAGCAGCGACAGGATATCCGCCGCCGACCCGCCACGCCCGTGCAGCATGACCAGCCCCTGTGCGGCGCCGATCGGCAGATGCGCGATCACGCGCGCACCCGCAGAGGCGGCAGCACCCGTTCGATCCGCGCGCGCATGGGTTCGTATTGCGGCGGCAGTTTCAGCTGTTGGCCCAGACTGTCCGCAGGCTCATCAATCGCGAACCCCGGCGGGTCGGTAGCAATCTCGAACAGCACCCCGCCCGGTTCCCGGAAGTAGATGGCATTGAAATACTGCCGGTCGGTCACAGGGGTGGTCCGGTGACCGGCACGGGCCAGCCGTTCCATCCAGTCCAGCTGTTCCGCATCATCGCGCGCGCGAAAGGCCACATGGTGGATGGTGCCCGCGCCCTGCCGCCCGGGTTGCGCCCCGGCAACCCGGATCACATCCAGAACCCGTCCACGCTCAGCCCCCGGCACGATCAGCCGGTGGCGCTCGGTGGTGCCATCCTGTTCGGTGCCGACGTGCTGATAGCCGAACACATCGGTCAGCAGGCGCAGTGTCCGCTCCGGATCGCGCTCCCACAGGGTAACGGAGTGGAACCCATGCATATCCGTTGCCTCGGTGCTCTCGATCAGCTCGACCGGCGCGCCATCCGGGTCGCGCAGGGTGACGAACCGTTCACCGAAGCGCAACCCGGCACCGGCGGAGGTGTGTCCCGCCACGGCGAGGTCATCGGTAATCCGGTCAAACTGAGCCGTCGGGATGGCATAGGCATAGGCCGAGGCCATGCCCGGCCCTGCCCGCCCCGGACCGGAATCGGCAAAGGGAAAAAAGGTCAGAATGGTGCCGGGGCTGCCGGCCCCGTCGCCGTAGTACAGATGATAGGTGCCGGGATCATCAAAGTTGACGGTCTTCTTGACCAGCTTCTGGCCAAGCGTTCCGGTAAAGAAATCGACATTGGGTTGCGGTGCGCCAGAAATGGCAGTGACGTGGTGAAGTCCGGGAATGGTGGTCATCTTGGCCTCCTGTTGCCCCGACGCGGGGCTTGGGGAATATATTAGCCCGAAGGCGTCTTCAGATAAGCCAGATTTAAACACGGAGTCTGTGCGCAATTGCACAAGTTCACCCGATCTGACACGCAATCCATTCCCGAAAGGCAAGCAGCGGCGGGCGCGGGGGCACATCCTTTGGCCAGACCAGATAATAGCTGCCCAAACCATGCCCGCGCGCGGGCCATACGGGCACCAGCCTGCCCTCTTGCAGCGCGTCGCTGATCAGGAACAGCGGCAACAGGGCAACGCCCATGCCGTGAATTGCCGCCTGTGTCATGGTGGCGAACTGATCGAACACCATCCCCACGGGGCGTTGTCCCGGCACACGTTGTTGCGCCAGATAGCGCCCCCAGGCTCCGGGGCGGCTTTCCAGTTGCAGCAGGGGCAGGGTCAACAGCGCCTCGACCGCCGCAACAGGTTCGGCCATGACCGACGGGGCGCAGACCGGCAGCACCTCTTCCTCCAGCAAAAGCAAATGGTCGGCCCCAGGCCAGTCGGCACGTCCGAAATGGATGGCGGCGTCAAACCCCTCAGCGGCAAAATCGAACGGGCGCAGCCGGGTGGACAGGTTAACCGTCACCCCGGGGTGCCTGCGGGCAAAGTCCGGCAAGCGGGGTGCCAGCCATTGCACCCCGAACGCCGGCAGGATCGCCAGCGACAACCCGCCGCCACCCGGATTGGCGCGCAGCCGCAACGATGCCTGCGACAGCGCCGTCAGATGCACCCGCACATGCCGCACATAATCCTGTGCCGCCGGTGTCAGCCGCAGCCGCTGCCGTTCCCGGATGAACAGCGCCACGCCCAACTGCCCCTCCAGCCCCTGCAGCGCCCGACTGACCGCCCCTTGGGTCAGCGACAGCTCTGCCGCCGCCGCAGATGCGGTGCCAAGCCGGTCCACCGCCTCCAGCGCCAGAAGGGCAGGCATTGACGGCAACAGACGACGCGGGCCGATCATGCGTTTTCCTCATGAACCAGTGACAATGCTTCGATAGCATTCGTTGCCGATCTGAGCAATAAGAGGCGCACTGCCCCGGCAGGCTGTCTAGAAATTGCAGCTTTCAAAACTGCTCCGGGGTTAGCCAATTGATTTCGCCATTGGTCCGAGAGACCAGCTGGCGTGGAGGGCAGCGCCCCAGAAAGCGTTGCAGCACACCACCGGGTCATGCACAAACCCAATACCTTTCGCCCCACCGCAACCCGTGCCACACTGCCCCGAACCGGAGGATGCCATGAGCCTTGATACCCCGAAGCTGAAAGCCAAAGATGCCCCTGAACTGGGCCGGTTCGACTGGGAAGATCCCTTCCGCCTGAATGATCAGCTGTCCGAGGAAGAGCGCATGCTGCGCGACGCCGCCCGGTCTTACGCGCAGGAAAAGCTGCAGCCGCGGGTGATCAAAGCCTATCGCGAAGAATCCACCGACCCCGAGATCTTCCGCGAGATGGGGGAGATGGGCCTGTTGGGCGTCACTGTGCCCGAGGAATATGGCGGGCTGGGGGCCTCTTACGTTGCTTACGGCCTCGTGGCGCGCGAGGTGGAGCGGGTGGATTCCGGTTATCGCAGCATGATGAGCGTCCAGTCGAGCCTGGTGATGTACCCGATCTATGCCTACGGAACCGAAGCGCAGCGGCAGAAGTATCTGCCAAAACTGGCCAGCGGCGCGTGGATCGGCTGCTTTGGCCTTACCGAACCTGATGCCGGGTCTGATCCTGCGGGCATGAAGACCGTGGCAAAGAAAACCGCCAACGGCTACGTGCTCAATGGCGCCAAGATGTGGATTTCGAACGCGCCGATTGCCGATGTATTTGTGGTCTGGGCCAAGTCCGAGGCGCATGGCGGCAAGATCAAGGGCTTTGTGCTGGACCGCGGTACCAAGGGTCTGAGCGCGCCAAAGGTCGGCGGCAAGCTGTCGCTGCGGGCCAGCATCACCGGCGAGATCGTGATGAAGGATGTGGAGGTCGGCGAGGATGCCCTGCTGCCCCACGTCGAGGGGCTGAAAGGCCCGTTCGGCTGCCTCAACCGCGCGCGCTATGGTATCGCGTGGGGGGTGATGGGTTCGGCCGAGTTCTGTATGCATGCCGCGCGCAGCTATGGTCTGGACCGCAAGCAATTCGGCAAGCCGCTGGCGCAGACCCAGCTGTTTCAGCTGAAGCTGGCCAATATGATGACCGAGATCAGTCTTGGCCTGCAGGGCTGTCTGCAGGTCGGGCGGCTTCTGGATCAGGCCAATGCCGCGCCCGAGATGATCTCGATCATCAAGCGCAACAACTGCGGCAAGGCGCTGGACGCCGCCCGCTGGGCGCGCGACATGCACGGCGGCAACGGCATTCAGGAAGATTACCAGATCATGCGCCACATGGTGAACCTTGAGACGGTCAACACCTATGAGGGCACGCATGATGTGCATGCCCTGATCCTGGGCCGCGCCATCACCGGGTTGCAGGCGTTTTTCTGACCCCACCCCTCGTTACACACTGCGCCCCAAGGGCGTGACACGCTGATACCTGGGAAAAGCATGGACCGCGCTGACATCGTACACGACAATTTCCTGCGGCGGGTCGCGGCGGGCGATCTGCCTACGGGCCGCGCACCACAGGGGCCACTTTCGCCAGATCAGGCCAGGATTGCGTACCGCGCGGCCTGCCTCAGCCGGGCGCTGGACCGGCAGGCGCGGGTGATGCAGCGGGCGGGTCAGGGGTTCTACACCATCGGCTCGTCCGGGCATGAGGGCATGGCCGCCGTCGCCCTTGGCCTGCGCGCAGGCGACATGGCGCTGCTGCATTACCGCGACGCCGCCTTTCAGATTGCCCGCGCGCTGACCGTGCCGGGGCAAGACCCGGTGTGGGACATGCTGCTGTCCTTCGCAGCCTCCAGCGATGACCCGATTTCCGGCGGGCGACACAAGGTGCTTGGCAGCCGTGCGCTGATGATCCCCCCGCAAACCTCGACCATCGCCAGCCATCTGCCGAAAGCGGTGGGTGCAGCCTATTCGCTCGGGTTGATGCGCAAACACCGGCCCGAGCATGCTATCATGGACCCGGAGTCTGTAGTGATGTGCAGCTTCGGCGATGCCTCGCTGAACCATTCGACGGCGCAAGGGGCCCTGAACGCCGCCGGTTGGGCGGCGTGGCAGGGCGCGCCGCTGCCGCTGTTGTTTGTCTGCGAAGACAATGGCATCGGCATTTCCACCAAATCCCCACCCGGCTGGGTGGAGGCTGTGCTGCGCGCCCGCCCGGGCCTCGCCTATCACGCGGCAGACGGGCTGGACCTGTACGATACCTATGCCGTCACCAAGGCGGTCGCAGACACCATCCGCCGCACGAAAAAGCCTGCCATCCTGCACCTGCGCACCGTGCGGCTTTACGGTCATGCCGGGGCCGATGTGCCAACCACCTACCTGCCCCGCGCCGAGGTCGAGTCGGATGAGGCGAACGACCCGCTGCTGCACGCGGTGCGTCTGCTGGATCAGGCCGGGGTGATGACGCCGGATCAAGCCCTGTCCCTGTATCAATCGGCCAATGATGAGGTGGTACGGCGCGCAGAGGAGGCCATCCTGCGTCCCCGGCTGCACACCGCAGCGCAGGTGATGGCCAGCATCACTCCGCCCTCGCGCCTGCGCGCGCCCCGCAACGGCCCTAGCCCCGAGGCCAGAGTGGAGGCGTTTGGCAATGACGTGAAAGCCATGGCCGACCCCCAACCGATGAGCCGCCTGATCAACTGGGCGCTGACAGACCTGATGCTCGACCGGCCCGAGACGGTGCTGATGGGCGAGGACGTGGGCCGCAAGGGCGGGGTTTATGGGGTTACGCAAAAGCTGCAGGCGCGCTTTGGCAGCCAGCGGGTGATCGACACGCTGCTGGATGAACAATCCATCCTTGGCCTGGCCATCGGGATGGGGCAGAACGGGTTCGTGCCGATCCCCGAAATCCAGTTCCTCGCCTATCTCCACAATGCAGAAGACCAGATCCGGGGCGAAGCCGCCACCCTGCCGTTCTTTTCCAACGGTCAGTTCACCAACCCGATGGTGCTGCGGATCGCCGGTCTGGGCTATCAAAAGGGGTTTGGCGGGCATTTCCACAATGACAATTCGCTGTCAGTTCTGCGCGACATTCCCGGCCTGATCGTCGCCTGCCCGTCGCGCGGCGACGAGGCGGTCTTGATGCTGCGCGAATGCGCGCGCCTTGCCGCCGAAGAGCAGCGCGTGGTGGTGTTTGTCGAACCCATAGCCCTTTACCCCGCGCGCGATCTGCATGCCCCCGGCGACGGGCTGTGGATGCAGACCTATCCCGCACCCGGCCAGCGTCTGACATTTGGCGAAGTCGGGGTGGATGGGGACAGCACAGAGCTTGCCATCGTGACCTATGGCAATGGCGTGATGCTGTCGCATCAGGCCCGCAAGATCCTGATGGCAGAAGGAGTGTCGTGCAGGATCATTGACCTGCGGTGGATTTCCCCCCTGCCCGAAGCGGCGCTGCTGGCAGCGGTGCAGGGGGCGAGGCGCATTCTTGTGGTGGATGAGTGCCGCCGGTCGGGCAACCTCTCCGAGGCGGTGATGACCCTGCTGGCCGGCCACCCCTCTTTGATTCGGGTGACGGCGGAAGACAGTTTCATCGCCACCGGCCCGGCCTATGCGGCGACCCTGCCCTCGGCCAGCCAGATCGCCAAGGCGGCCCTGCAGCTCTTCTCTCCGGATAATCGTTAGAAGTTTCGGCGTTAGGGAAGGCTTAGGAGGCCATAGGCCACTCTGCCCGACAGCGGGACCCTGCATCAGCCGGATGCAGGGGTCTTGTCTGGCCGGAGTGACCACATGAAAAGAACCCGTCTCACGATCCTTCTTCCGGCAGTTTTTTTCCTGTCAATGCTGGCGCTTCTGGCAGGCTACGCCAGCTTTGTCCTGACCGACATGCGCAAGGCCCTGATCACTCAGGCCATCACAGGGATGGAGGCGGCGACGGCACGGGCTGCGCAACGGGTCGATACGTGGTTTGACGCGGCCGGGCGGACCGTCAGTTCGGTGGCCGATACCAGACAGACCCGTGACAGTATCCAGCAGCTGTCGGTCACACTGCGCGCCGCAGAGCCCGACGCCGCGGGTTTTCTCAAACGCGCCTATACAGATCCGAACCGCGCATCAGGCACCGCTCGCGACACCTTCGACTACAGGATGGACCGCAGCGCCTACGGCCAGACCCATGCCAAAGTACACGATTATTACCGCAGCCTGCGCCGCGAACATGGATTCTACGACGTATACCTTTTTGATGCCGAGGGAACGCTGGTATATTCAGCAACTAAAGCGGGCGACCTTGGCCTGAATGCGCTGAGCGGTGATCTGGCCAATACGCCGCTCGGCGCGGCCTTCCGCCGCGCATCGGATGCAGCGCGGCCAAGTCTCGTGTTCGAGGATTTGGCCCCCTATGCCTATGCCGACGGGGCGCCCGCCGGGTTTCTGGCCCATGTCGTGGTCGACAGTGCCGGACGCAAGATCGGTGTCCTGGCGATCCAGATTCCGTCCGACCTGCTGGCCGGGCTGGTCAGCAATGATGGTCAGGATGCTGAGACCTACCGGTTCACGTTGCTTGGCACCAATGGCACTTACTGGATGAAGCGCGGGGACGAGCTTGTGCAAGGTCGGCAGCCCCCTCAAACCCCACAGATCTTGGCGGCACAGCGTGGCGAGACCGGGGTGATGGAAAGCACCGCCGACAGTTCCGGAGAAACCGTGCTCGCAGCATACCGGCCCGTCTCCGCTTTTGGCGCAGGTTGGGCCGTGATAACCGAATTCGAAGAGGCGCGGGTCGCGGCCCCGGTCAGACAGGCCAGCTTGCGCACGCTGCTGGCTCTGGGAGTGCTTGGGCTTGCCGCGCTCGGTGTCGGACTGGCCATTGGCCACTGGATCGCACGACCGCTGTCTCTCTTGACCCAAGCAACCTTGTCGATGATGGCACGCGAACCTGTGGCAATCCGCTTTCTGAACCGCCGGGATGAAGTCGGCGAACTGGCCCGCGGGCTGGAAGTCTTTCGCCAGGATCAGGCCGCCGCCGATGCCAACCGGGTGGAAATGCTGTTCAAAGGCAAGGCCTTTGCCACAACCAGCATAGCGATGATGATCGCGGATGCCCAAGGCACGCTGCTTTACATCAATGACGCCCTGATCTCGCTGTTTCGCGACAACCTCACCGATCTTCAGGCCCGCTTCCCCGGCATTGACCCGGACCGGCTGATCGGGCGCAATATTTCGGTGTTCCATGGCAATCATGCCGCCAACATGTCCATGTTGACAAACCCGGCTGCAAGGATGGACTCGGACATCCAGATAGGGGGACAGGTGTTTGCCCTGTCGGTCTCTGCGGTCGAGGAAGATGACGGCTCGCGGGCAGGGTATGTGGTGGCCTGGGAAAACGTGCGTGACCGGCGGCGCTCCGACGCGATCATTGCCGCTGTCAATTCGGTCCAGACCGTGCTGGAAATCGGGTTGGATGGCCATATTCTCAGCATGAATGATGTGGGGCTAACCACCTATCAATACGACCGCAACGCGCTCATCGGTCAGCATCTCGGCCAGCTGTTCAAGGCAGGGAGGCGACAGGCCGAGGATGTGTTGAGCCGCACGATCGCGCAGGGTCACCTTACAGAATTCCACCACAGGGTTGCGCGCGATGGCAGCGACCGCTTCGTGATCTGCAATCTGAACGTCATTCGTAACCGGCGCGGCGAAGCGCAGCGGGTTGTCGCCATCTGCACGGATCAGACCGCAGAAACCCAGTTCCGCACCGCAACCGAACGGTCGACACAGGCCCGTGCCGTCGAACAGCAAAACGTGGTCGAAGCGCTGCGGGATGCGCTGGGTGCCTTGGCGCAAGGTGATCTGACAGCGCGGATAGATACAGACTTTCCGCCTGATTACGAAAGCCTGCGGCTGAACTGCAATCAGGCTGCCCAAAGCCTGTCCGACACCTTGTCGCGCGTGGCCGAGGTTGCGGCCTCGATCCTTGGTGGTGCCGACACCATTTCCAGCGCTGCAGCCGACCTGTCGCGCCGCACCGAAAGCCAGGCGGCAACGTTGGAGCAAACGGCTGCCGCGCTGGACACGCTGACCACCAATGTGCGCTCTGCCACCGAAGGCACGCTGAAAGCCGGCACCAAGGTTAAATCGGCACATGACGAAGCGCATAACAACGGCGGTGTGGTGCGGCAGGCGATCGGGGCTATGGCCGCCATCGAACAGTCGTCACACCAGATTTCAAAGATTATTTCGGTTATTGACGACATTGCCTTTCAGACCAACCTTCTGGCGCTCAACGCCGGGGTAGAGGCGGCGCGGGCGGGCGAGGCTGGACGAGGCTTTGCCGTCGTCGCGGCCGAAGTGCGGGCCCTGGCGCAACGCTCATCCGAGGCCGCCAAAGAGATCAAAACCCTGATCTCGACCTCTGAAGCCCAGGTAGGCACCGGGGCCGAGCTGGTCGGCCACAGCGGTCGCGCGGTCGAGGCGATTGTCTCCGACGTGGCAGAAATCAGCTCGATCGTTCAGGAAATTTCGCAGGCCGCGCAAGATCAGTCCAGCAGCCTGGTGGAAATCAACGCCGCGGTTGCAGTTCTTGACAAGGTGACCCAGCAAAATGCCGTCATGGTTGAAGAATCCACAGCGGCCAGTGCTCTTTTGAAGCAGGAGGCCGATGAGCTTTCTGACCTTCTGTCCAGTTTTAACCTGAATGGCACCCCGTCGCGCCGGGAGGTAATGCGTGCTGCCTGATCCGTCCAGTGCAAATGGTCCTACGGGAAACACCCGCAACAGCGGCGGTCGCATCATCGTCATTGGCGCGTCGACCGGGGGGGTCGAAGCGCTTTACACGCTGCTGTCAGAGTTTCCCAGTGATTGCCCGCCCACCTTCGTGGTGCAACATATGCGCCCGGGGTTTGTCGAAGGCTTTGTCGCCGGGCTGAACCGTGTCTGCGCTGCCGACGTCGTTCAGGCGCAGGACCGACAATTGCTGCGCCAGGGCCAGATTTACATCGCGCCCGCCGGCAACATGCATCTGTGCCTGGCCGCAACCCCGGTCGTGTCGATACGGCTGACAGAGGCCCCACCGGTGCACGGGCACCGCCCGGCGGTTGACCCGCTGTTCCTGTCAGCTGCCCAACTGCGCCCTGCCCCGGTTGCCGCTCTGCTGACCGGAATGGGACGCGATGGGGCAGAAGGGCTGCTGCAGATCCGCCGTGCCGGGGGGCATACCATTGCCCAGGATCAGGCAAGTTCGGTCGTCTACGGAATGCCCGGTGCCGCGCGCGAACTCGGGGCTGCCCATCAGATCCTCCCGCTTTCCGCAATCGCCGCCGCCCTCCTGCGGCTGTCGGGTCAGACCGGGCCACACATTTCAAACAGGGGGATCAGTTGATGCAGACCGGCGAACGGCTTAGGATTGTCATTCAAGGCGAATACATCATCTCATCCGACCCTCAGGATGTGCTGTCCACCATCCTGGGGTCCTGTGTCGCCGCCTTCCTGCGCGACCCAGTGGCGGGCGTAGGTGGCTTGAACCATTTCCTATTGCCCGGAAATGACCCGAATGACCGCAACGCCATGAAATATGGGCTCAACGCCATGGAATTGCTGATCAACAGCCTGATCAGCAGCGGCGCGCGGCGTGACCGGCTTGAAGGCAAGCTGTTTGGCGGCGGGCGTATGGTTCCCGGGCTGACTGATATCGGTGCCGCGAACGGGCGCTTTGCGGAAGATTTCCTGCGACGGGAAAACATTCGCTACCTTGGCGGCAGCCTGGGCGGTGACCATGGGCGCAAGATCCGCGTCTGGCCGGTGTCTGGCCAGGTGCAGCAGATGAAGATGCCGACGACAGCGGTGAAAGAGGTGGCAGTGGTGCCTGTTCCGCGTACCGAAATTGTGCTGTTTTGACGACCGGCACCGTTACAAAACGGTGCCGGCACACAGTCGGAGCCGATCAGAACAGGACGATCTGTGGCGTGGTCGCCAGCTGCTGCCCATGGCGCAAAGCATGGGTCAAGGTCTGCAAACGCGGCAGGTCTACCAGCACATCGATGTGCTGGTCAGGCTCATCGGGCAGCCGCGATGCGATCCCGACCAAGATATCAGACAAGCCTGTCAGTTCCTGGATCATCAGATCCAGCGATTGCAGGCGAGACCTGTTGGTTCCTTTCAGATCTGCCACGACAGTGCCATCAATGCCATCTGTGCAAAGCATCACAGCTTCGATCGCCCGCAGGGTTTCGGTAATGCGCAGCAGATGCTTTCCACTGCGCAGCACCGCGAGCCGTCCGCTCAGGGCAGAACTCTCGCTGGCAAAGACCGGATTGATCTCTGGCTCAATGCCGGTTGGATCAGACATCAAATGGGGCCTACCACCTTTTCAATGCAGTCACGCATCCCCTCTCGGGTGAAGGGCTTTGTGATCATGTTATTCATGCCAAGGGCCCGCCCCTTGGCAACGACCGTGGCATCGGCCCGGCCTGTCACGAGGATGAATCCAAGCCGCTCAATCCCCCGGGTGCGCCGGATTCCTTCCAGCAGGCCCAGCCCGTCAAGGCCGGGCATATGATAATCTGAAATGACCAGATGAACCGGCTTTTGCACCAGCGAGCGCAAGGCCTCATCCCCGTCAGCGCAGGTGCGATACCCCTCGATCTGCATCCAGTCCAGCGCCTGTGTAATCAGACCGCGACTGACCGCCGTGTCATCGACCACCATCACTTTCAGATCTTCCCGCTTCATTTGAGCCCCCTTGTCAGGTCAATTCAATGCCGCTGTTCAGCGGCGACGATAGGTTGTCATGCCGTCAGTTTCGAATTCTGACAGGGCAGGACCGGTGATGCGCTCAGAATGGCCGATCATCAGAAACCCGCCCGGAGCCAGTAGGTCCGCAAAACGCTGCCACAGCCGTTCTTGCGTGACCTGGTTGAAATAGATCACAACATTGCGGCAAAAGATCACCTGAAACGGCCCCTTGATCGGCCATTTATCTTGCAAATTTAAAGGATTGCAGGAAACCAGCCGACGCGCCTTTTCAGCGATGCGCAGTTCATCCCCAGCTGCGGGATGGTCAAAAAGCCGGCGGGACTGCTCGGCCGAGAGGCCCTGCACAGAGTCGCTCGCATAGATGGCGCGCCGGGTCTTTTCAATCATCGTCTGATCAATATCTGTCGCCAGAATGCGCACATCATAGCGGTGCACATCCGGGCAGGCCGCAAGGATCGTGGCCGCGATGCTGTAGGGCTCCTCACCACTGGAACAGCCGGCGGACCACAGGCGTACCCGCGCGCCAGCCTGCGCCTTCGCGATCAGCGGCGGCAAAATGGTTGATGCCAAAGCGTCAAAATGATGCTGTTCGCGAAAGAAGGAGGTAACATTGGTGGTGACAGCTGAAATCAGCGCCTGACGTTCTGCTTCATTCCCATCGGCAGAGATGAAGTCTGCATAGGTTGAAAAATCCGACAGGTTCAGGGCACGCAACCGTTTTATCAGCCGCGAATGGACCAAAGGGCGCTTTGCATCGGCCAGAACAATGCCGGCAAGCGAGTGCACAATCTGGGCAATGCGCGAGAAATCCCGATCATCCAGTGGCACATCTGCATCCGCTTGCAAGGAAGCCCCCATGGGTTCAGGCCGCCGCGTCATCGGCCGGCGGCAACAGCTGTGCGACATCCAGCAAGCGGATCAACCGGCTGTCCTGCACAACCACGCCGCGCAGCATGCTGCGGGTGGCTTCGGACGCAAGATCGGGTGTCGGCTGAATGCCAGAGGCGGGAACCCCCAGGATATCGGTCACCGCTTCCACCAGAAGACCGACCGTCCTGTTCTGGATTGCGGCCACGATAATGACATTGCGGTCCTTGTCTTCAATCGGCTCCAAACCCAGCCGCCTGGCCAGATCCAGGATCGGCACCACGGCCCCCCGGAGGTTGATCACCCCCTGCACATAGCTTGGCGCATGTGGCAGCAGCGCCGGCCGGCTCCAACCGCGGATTTCACGGACCGAAAGAATGTCGATGCAGAAATCCTGCCCGGCTGTCCGAAAGGCAACCAGTTCTCTGATATCGGGATCGGTGGCGAAACCGGAGGAGCGCATGAGCTTATTCCGCTGCTAGGAAAACATTGGGGCGAGATGGGTTCGGGCCGATGGCGGCAAGATCGGAGGGATCAACAATCAGAGCGACAGACCCATCGCCAAGCACAGTGGCCGCCGCGATACCGGGGATCTGGCCATAATTGGCCTCCAGCCCCTTGATGACCACCTGCCTTTGATCGCGGATGCCGTCGACCATCAGGGCGATCGCGCCATCATCACCACGTTCGACCACGACGACGATTTCCCCCTCGCCCGGCTTGAGCGTGCGCCGAAATCCAAGCGCGGCACCGACATCAATCAGCGGCAGGCAGCGTCCACGCACATCAAGGACAGAGTCGGTTCTGCCCAGTGTGTGGCGCATCATTATGTCGGGGCGCAGCGTTTCGATGATGGTCGAGACGGGCAGTACGAGGGTTTGCCCCGCCGCCTCGAACACCATGCCATCCAGCACGGCAAGCGTCAGCGGCAGGCTGATCGTCAGCGTCGTGCCTTGGCCGCGCACCGACGCAATCCCCACCCGGCCACCAAGGCCGGCAATCTCGGAGCGGACCACATCCATGCCAACGCCACGACCGGACAGGGCGGACACTTCAGTCGCCGTTGAAAACCCCGGCAGGAACAGCAGGGCGTCAATTTCCTGCGGCGAAAGCTCTGCATTGGGCGGAACCAGCCCTTTTTCGATGGCGATCTGGCGTACCTTGTCACGGTCGATGCCGGCCCCGTCATCCTGAACGGTGATGACAATCCGCCCAGACCGGTGTGCGGCAGACAGCTTTACAACACCTTCGGTCGGCTTGCCGATTTCATCCCGGCGCGCGGGCTTTTCCAACCCGTGATCCACAGAATTGCGGATCATATGGGTCAGCGGATCGGCCAGACGCTCGATGATCGTCTTATCCACCTCGGTGCTTTCGCCCTCGGTCACCAGACGCGCGGATTTTCCCGCCGCCATCGACGCTTCGCGCACTATGCGGTGCATCCGGTCAAACAGCGGCTTGACCGGCTGGGCCCGGATCGCCATGACAGATTCCTGGATCTGGCGCGACAGCTGGCGCAGCTGATCGAGGCTGCGGTCCACTTCGACAGAGCCAAAGCCGGGGGATTGTTCGATGGCTTCCGTCAGCATGGCCTGATGGATCACCAACTCGCCCAGGATATCGACCAGCCTGTCAACACGGTCAATGTCGACGCGGATGGTCGGCCGCGGGCCGGTCGAAGCACTTGGTGCAGAAGAGGCCGGCTGCGGTGAAGCTGCAGCTGGGGCGTCAGGTGATTTTGGCGGGGCCACCGGTTTTGGCGGAGCCGCCACCGGCGCTGCTGCAACGACAACCGGTGCCGACGGTGCAAGGCTTGTCTCTGGCAGGGGACCATCAGGGTCTGGCGGCGTTTCCGCCTCAGCTTCAAGGGTTAGATCACAATTGCCTTCGATGAAATCGAAAATCGCAAGGATCTCTCTGTCAGACCGTTCTGTCTGCAAGGTCACGGTCCAGCCCAGATAGGATTGACCGGGGTCAAATCCGCCCGGTACCGGCAAGGCGCTTTGATCCAGTTCGACCTCAACCTCATCGGTGCCGCACAGGTCGCGCAGCAAAAAGGCCGGATCATGGCCCGAGGCAAAGGCCCCGGAATGGGGACGGAAGGTCAGCGTGACCTTGCGCAACAGACTGGTCAGAGGCAAGGCCGACAGATCCATGCCGAACGGACCATCGAGCGCGAGAGGTTCAAAGACGAACGCCTCTTCTTCCTTGTGGCCGCCCATGCCCGCCTGTGCTTCCAGCGCGACAATCACGCGCTGATCCAGCTCCGGGTCGGTCTCTGTCCCGTTGCGCGACGCGTTGATCATATCGGCCAGATGGTCGCTGGAATGCAACAAGGCCCCCAGCAAGGCAGGTTCTGGCTGCAACTGGCCGCCGCGCAGGGCATCCAGCACCGTTTCGAACCGATGTGCAAAGTTGACCAATGGCTTCAGATCGAAGGCACCCGCCCCGCCCTTGATCGAATGCACCGCCCGGAACACGGCATTTACGGTGTCAGCCTCTTGCGCGCCGGTCTGGATGGCACGCAACCCTTCTTCCAGGGCGGACAGCAATTCTTCCGCCTCGACAAAGAAAATATCCTTCAGATCAATCGCACCCGCCATTATGCCCTCACACAGCCGCGACGCGGCGGATGGTTGACACCAGCGAGTGTTCGTCGAAAGGCTTGGTAATCCAGCCGGTTGCCCCGGCCTGACGCGCACGCTCTTTCAGCGTTGCCGCACTTTCCGTTGTCAGCACCAGAATCGGCACGCGCGGCGCAACATCCCCGGCGCGCACAGCTTCGATCAGGCCAAATCCGTCCATGTTGGGCATGTTCAGATCCGTCAGAATCAGATCCGGCGCGACATCC
Organism: Pseudotabrizicola sediminis; assembly: GCF_004745575.1. Lineage (GTDB taxonomy): Bacteria > Pseudomonadota > Alphaproteobacteria > Rhodobacterales > Rhodobacteraceae > Pseudotabrizicola > Pseudotabrizicola sediminis. Next base: position 210,559 of record NZ_RPEM01000007.1, read on the forward strand.
GGCAGTTGCGTCAGCCCGTCAATGCCGTCTTCCGCCAGCACCACGTCAAAACCGGCTTCCGTCAGGGTTTGCCGGAGCATCTCGCGCATGGTGAGGGAGTCATCAATCGCAAGAATGCGCAGGCTCATGCCTTATCCTCCTTGATCAGGGAAAGTGCACCCATGACACGAAGGCAATCGCGGCATTCGGGCGAAACAGAAGTGAGTGTCAGAGCGCCGCCATCGCGCTGTGCGCGCTGTTGGGCGACAAGCAGCACCTGCAAAGCGGCAGAGCTCAGATGCCGGACCGCCGAGGCATCAATGGTGATGTCGGGCTTGGGCCCCGCTGGGTCATACCTGCTATCCAGGTCGTACCACAGGGCCTGCGCCGAATCCGGCGTCACTCTTGCGACAAGTTCGATCGTGCGCATCTTTACCTGACCCTCTGACCCGCGAAAGAGGGGCGGCTGCAACCCTCTGCAAGCCCAGAGGTAGCGCCGAAAGCCTAAAGGATCCGTTTAGCTGCACCGCAATTCACACGGCATTTTAGGCGCTTCTGCCCGTTCGCCGGTCAGGCCCGCGTGCCATCATGCCGCCGCCGGACCTGTTCCGGCCGCCCCGGCAGCGCCAGCCGCGTGTCATTGCGCTGCTTTTGCGCGACGATTTGGCCTTTGGACACCACAGCCAGACGGTCGGGCCGCAGGCGCAGCGCCTCGACCGGGGTGCCGGCATCCAGCACCACCAGCGATGCCAGACTGCCCGGCATCAGCCCGTAATCGTGCAAGCCCATGATTCTGGCATTGTCCTGCGTCACCATGCGGAAACAGCGTGCCATCTCTTCGGGGTGGGTCATCTGGGCCACGTGCAGGCCCATGAAGGCGACATCCAGCATGTCTGCGGTGCCAAGACTGTACCAAGGGTCCAGCACACAATCCTGCCCCCAGCCGACAGTCACCCCCGCCGCCTGCAACTCCCGCACCCGCGTCAGCCCGCGCCGTTTGGGATAACTGTCGTGCCGCCCCTGCAGGGTGATGTTGATCAACGGGTTCGGAATCGCCGTCATGCCACTTTCCGCAATCAGCGGAATCAGCTTGGACACATAATAATTGTCCATCGAATGCATGGATGTCAGATGCGACCCCGCGGCCCGCGCGCCCAAGCCGTGCCGCGTCACTTCGCGCGCCATGGTCTCGACATGACGGCTCATCGGATCATCTGTTTCATCGCAATGCACGTCCCACATCAACCCGCGCTCTGCCGCGATGCGTGCCAGATCGCGCAAGCTGTCGGCCCCTTCCTCCATCGTGCGTTCGAAATGCGGGATGCCGCCGACCACGCCCACTCCCATATCCAGCGCGCGCAGCAGGTTCTGCCGACCCGTCGGGCTGCGGTAAAGGCCATCTTGCGGGAAGGCCACGAGTTGCAGATCGAGGTATGGCGCGACCGTCCGTTGCACCTGCAGCATCGCTTCCACCCCGCGCAGATGGTCGGGCGTTGTGTCGACATGGGTGCGGATCGCTAGCAACCCCATGCTGACCGCCCAGTCGCAATAGCGCAGGGCACGCGCCACCATCTCGTCCACCGATGCCTGCGCCCGCAACTCCCCCCACAGGCTTATCCCCTCCAGCAGCGTGCCCGAGGCATTCACGCGGGGGAGGCCATAGGACAGCACGGCATCCATATGGAAATGGGGGTCAACAAAGGGCGGGCTGACCAGATCGCCGGTGGCGTCGATCACCGTCCCAGCCTCTGCCTCGATCCGCCCCACCTCGGCGATGCGGTCGCCTTTGATGCCGATATCGGCCACTGTGCCATCCGGCAGGGTGCCCCCCTTGACGATCAGATCAAACATCAGCGCTCTCCTTTGGCATAGGGCACCATCAGCGCCGCAGGGACCTGCGCGCGGCGCGACATCGCCACCAGCGCCAGAATGGACAGGACATAGGGCAACATCAGGAACAGTTGATAGGGGACCACCGCGCCGATAGGCGTCTGCTGCAACCGGATCTGCAAGGCATCGAACCCGGCAAACAGCAGCGCGCCCAGCACCGCCTTGCCGGGCCGCCAGGCCCCGAACACCACCAGAGCAATGCAGATCCAGCCGCGCCCGTTGACCATTTCGAAGAAAAATGACGAAAACGCCGACAGGGTCAGGAAACTGCCCCCCACCGCCATCAGCCCCGATCCCACCATCACCGCCCCGACGCGCACACCGGTGACCGACACGCCCTGCGCCTCCAGCGCCGCCGGGTTCTCACCCGCCGCCCGCACCGCCAGCCCCAATGGCGTGCGGTAGAGCACAAAGGCCACCAGCCCGGCACACGCAAAAGCCGCATAGGTCAGCGGCGTCTGCGCAAACAACGCCGGCCCCAGCAGCGGAATGTCCGACAAGACCGGCACCTCCCAGCTTTGAAACGGCACGATCTTTGGCGGGGTCGTCACCTGTGGGAGGGCCAGCCGATAGGCGAAATAGGCGGTTGCCGTGGCCAGCATCGTCACCCCCAGCCCCACCACATGCTGGCTCAGGCCAAAGGGCACCACCAGCACCCCGTGCAGCAGTCCGAACAGCGCCCCAGCACAGAAAGCCACCGCCACCCCGCCCCATAGCGGCAGACCCAGATAGACCGCCATCCACCCGGCAAAGGCCCCGATCACCATGATCCCCTCGATCCCAAGGTTCAGAACCCCGGCCCGCTCGCAGATAAGCTCGCCCATGGTGGCAAAGATCAGCGGTGAGGCGATGCGGAGCACCGCCGCCCAGAAACTGGCCGAGATCAGGATTTCAATCACACCCATTCTCCTGAAAGGCTCTGATGGCTTGCACCCTTGAAAAATACTCCGCGGAAGCAGCCCAGTGGTTTCGCCGTCGGTTCGAAAAACCACTTGCCTTGGGGGGCACCAACCCCCCCCGGCGGTTTGCAAAAGCCCTGACCGCTGATCATCCCCGCACCACCCGAACCTTGGTCAGCGCGATTCCCAGCACCATGAACAACAGCGCCACCGCCAGCAGCATATCAGCGATATAGGTCGGCACCCCCGCACTCCGGCTCATGGCATCGGCCCCCACAAATACCCCAGCCACGAACAGCGCGGTCACCACCACCCCCAGCGGATGCAGCAGCGCCAGCATGGCGACGATGATCCCGGTATAGCCGAATCCCGGCGAGAGGTCCAAAGACAGGTGCCCCTTGGCCCCCGCCACCTCGGACCACCCGGCCAAGGCCGCCAACCCACCCGACAGCAGCGCGGTTTTCACCAGTACCGCGTTCACCGGCATGCCTGCAAAGCGCGCGGCGCGGATGTTGGACCCGACAGCCCGCATCTCGAACCCCAGTGTGGTGCGGGTTTGAACAACCCAGACGATAACCGCCGCAATCAGCGCAATGCCAAAGCCCCAATGCAGCCGCAACCCGTCCACGATGCGCGGCAGGCGGGCATCGGGGGTCAGCGCGGGGGATTTGGGCCAGCCCATGCCCATCGGGTCTTTCAGCGGGCCTTCCAGCAGGTAGCTCACAAACAGCGCCATGATGAAGTTCAAAAGCAAGGTGGTCACCACCTCATCCACTCCCAGCCGTACCTTCAACAGCACCGGCACCAAGAGCAGCATAGCCCCCGCCAGCAGCGCCACAGCCGCGCTGACCGGCAGCACAAAAGGCGCACCAAGGGCACCCGTCCCCAGCAAAACCGCGATGATGGCCCCGGCGTAAAGCTGCGCCTCGGCCCCGATGTTCCACAGCTTGGCCCGGAAGGCCACCGCCACCGCCAGCCCGGTAAAGATCAGCGGTGTGGCGCGGTTCAGCGTTTCCAGCACCGCCAGCCGTGAGCCCAGCGCCCCGGTCAGGATCTGGCCCAGCACCGCAAAGGGATTTGCCCCGGCCAGCAACGCCAGCCCCATTGCAACCAGCACCGTCGCGGCCAAGGCAAGGGCAGGCAATCCCAGCTGGCGCAGCAGGGTGGGGTTCGCAACAGGCTCAAGCCGCATCGGTCAGCCCCTGCCCGAACCCGTGGCCCGCCATCCACAACCCAAGCTCGCCCTGCGTCAGCGCCCCGCGTGCGAACGCGGGCGACAGCCGCCCCTCGCTGATGACATGGATCACGTCAGACAATCCCATCACCTCGTCCAGATCCTCGGAAATCAGCAGCACTGCAGCACCCGCATCGCGCGCCGCCACCAGCCGCCCGTGCACATAGGCAATCGCCCCCACATCCAGGCCCCGCACCGGCTGATTGGCGATCAGGATGCCGGGGGCTTCTTCCATCACCCGGCCAAGGATCAGCTTTTGCATATTCCCGCCCGACAGAAGCCTGATCCGTGCCTCGGGCCCCGGGCAGCGCACGTCATAGCCTGCGATCAGGGTTTCGGTATGCCGCCTTACAGCTGCCCAATCCACAAAGCCCGCGCGGGCAAAGCGGGTGGCATAGGTTTCCAGAACCGCGTTTTCGGCCAGCGTGAAATCGGCCACCGTGCCGGTCTTGTGGCGGTCTTCGGGAATGCGCCCGACGCCCGCCGCGATGGCCGCGCGCGGCGACCATTTGGGCAAGGCCGTGCCATCCACCAGCATCACCCCCGCCTCTGGCAGCAGCCCGCCGCCGATCAGATCGGCCAGTGCCGCCTGTCCGTTGCCCGAAACGCCCGCCAGCCCGGTGATCGTCCCGCCCCGCAGGTCAAGCGTCACCTCGCGCAGGGGCCCCGCCCGCACATTCCTGAGCGACAGCCTTACCGGCCCCGGCACACCCGGGGCCACCGTCGCCTCGGCCATCTCGGCCCCCACCATCATCGCGGCCAAAGCGTGGCGATCGGTGTCACGGGTGGCCACCTGCCCCACCACGCAGCCATGGCGCAGCACGACGCAGGTATCCGAATGCCCCATCACCTCATGCAGCTTGTGGCTGATGAAAATCACCGACAGCCCGCGCGCGGTCGCCAACCGCAGGGTCTGGAACAGCGCTTCGGCCTCTTGCGGGGTCAGCACCGCGGTCGGCTCGTCCAGAATCAGGATGCGCGCTTCGCGGTACAGGGCTTTCAGGATCTCCACCCGCTGCCGCTCGCCCACCGACAGATCGGCAATCCGCGCGTGCGGGTCGACCGCCAGCCCGAAATCGCGGCTCAGCGCCTGCACCTTTGCCAAGGCAGTCGCGCGCCCCCGCCCAAACGACCAAAGGCTTTCGGTGCCCAGCGTGATGTTCTCCAGCACCGTAAGCTGGTCTGCCAGCGTGAAATGCTGGTGCACCATGCCGATGCCTGCTGCGAGTGCCGCTTTGGGCTGCCCGGCAGGCAGGGGCTGACCAAAGGCGGTCACGCTGCCCGCATCCGCCAGATAGTGACCAAACAGGATGTTCATCAGCGTGGTCTTGCCCGCGCCGTTTTCCCCCAGAAGCGCCAGAACTTCGCCCCGGTGCAGCGTCAGGCTGATGGCGTCATTCGCCACCAGCTTGCCAAAGCGCTTGGTGATCTGGTCAAGGCGGAGAACAATCTCCGCCTCTGTTTTGGTTGGGCTCACGATGATTTCGGCTCGCTGTCGTCAATTGCGACGGTATAGCTTCCATCCATGATCGCGGTCTGCCGGGCCGCCACCAGGTCCATCGCCGCCGCAGGCACCTTGCCCTCGAACGTGCCAAGCGGTGCCAACGAACATCCCCCCGCCTGCATGTAGCTGTAAACGCCGTAGTTTTCCGCCGTAAAGCTGCCTGCAGTCACCGCCGCCATCGCCGCCTCGAACGTCGGCTCGAAATGCCACAAAGCCGACGCGACAACCGTTTCCGGATAGTCCGCCTGCGTGTCGATCACGTTGCCGATCGCCAGCACGCCGCGCTCCATCGCCGCATCGGCCACGCCAAACCGTTCGGCATAAAGCATGTCGGCCCCGGCCTCGATCATCGCAAAGGCAGTTTCCTTGGCTTTCGGCGGGTCGAACCATGATCCGATGAAGGTCACCTGGAACCTGGCATCCGGCCGGGTTTCGCGCACACCGGCCATGAAGGCATGCATCAGTCGGTTCACTTCCGGAATCGGAAAACCACCGACCAGACCGATGTTGCCCGAGGTCGTCATCGCCCCTGCGATGATGCCAGACAGATAGCTTGCGTCCTGAATATAATTGTCAAACACCGCCAGATTGGGGTTGGCCGCCGCATCTGGCATGAAGGACGACCCCATCAGGAACGCCACCTCGGGGTATTCTGCCGCGACTTCGCGCGCCTCGGCCTCCACCCCGAAAATCTCGCCCACGATCAGCTTGACGCCGCTTTCAGCATATTCGCGCATCACGCGCGGATAATCGGTATTGGCCACATTCTCGGTATAGGTGTAATCAACCACGCCCGCCGCCTTGGCAGCCTCGGCGGCCTGATGAATGCGCCCGGCCCATTGCTGCTCGACCGGCACCGTGTAGATGCCTGCAACCTTCATCGGTTCCTGCGCCAGAACTGCGCGCGGCAGGAAGGCCGCGCCAAGGCCAAGTACCCCGCCGCTCAAAATCAATCCGCGCCGCGAGACACCCCGTTTCATGCCGATCATCATAGTCACCCCCTGTTGGTTTTGTTGTTTGACCATACGGTAAAACCCAACGCCGATTCGCTACAAGCAATCGTTCGCAGGTCGACCAACGCCAAAGGAATAGGCAAAGAGGCAGGGATCAGTGCAAACGTGCCGCGGGAATGAGCAGGTTTGCAACCGGTCGCCGCGTCTGATGAATGGCGTGGGCCAAAGCGTGCAGCGAAACAGGCTTGGTCACAACCTCGGCAAAGCCAGCCGCCCGGTAATCTGCCACGTTCTGCGCCATCGCATGTGCTGTTACCGCCAGAATGGGCGGCAAGCCAGCGTCGCCTGCCTTGGTGCGCAGCTCTGACAAGGCGGTCAGCCCATCCTTGCGCGGCATGGAAATGTCCAGCAACACCAGATCAAACTGATCCGGCCCCCAGGCGTCCACCGCCTCATCCCCGTCACATACCAGCGTCACGGCGATGCCCAGTCGGTTCAGCATGGCCCGCATGATCAGCCGGTTGGTAGAATTGTCTTCGGCCAGCAGGGCACGCAGCCCTGCGACATCCGGCAAGTCCTGCATCGGGCCGGCCCCCTGCGGCGTGCTTTCAACCGGCAGCATCGGCAGGGTGAGCGTCACGGTCGTGCCTTTGCCATAGGTGCTGACCAGCGAAACCTCACCCTTCATCAAGGATACCAGCCGCCGCACGATGGGCAACCCCAGCCCGGTGCCCCCGAACCGCCGCGTGATGGATTCATCGCCTTGGGTGAATTCATCAAAGACAATCGCCGTCTGGTCTTCGCTCATGCCGATTCCGGTGTCGGAAATGAGGATGCGCAGCGCGCTGGCATGGGCCGCCACTTCCTCGATCGTGATCGTCACCGACCCGGACTCGGTGAATTTGATCGCGTTGCCGACAAGATTGTGCAGCACCTGCAACAGTCGGGTCGCATCCCCCATCCGCATCTTGCCGGTTCCGGCGCCAAGGATGACCTTCAGCCCAATCCCCTTGCCGCGCGCCGACACCCCGTGCATCGCTTCGATCCGGGTGGCCAGATCACGCAGCGACAGCGGGGCCAGGTCAAGAACCAGCTTTCCACTTTCGATCTTTGCCAGATCCAGAATGTCATTCACCACCGACAGCAGATGCACCCCGGATTCGCGGATTGCATCCAGCATCGCCCCCTGTTTGGGGTCGCGGACACCTTCGGCCAACAGTTCTGCCATGCCGAGCACGCCATTCAACGGCGTGCGCAACTCGTGGCTCATATTGGCCAGAAACTGCGATTTCGCCCGGCTTGCGTCTTCGGCGCGATGGATCGCGGCGCGCAGATTGTCTTCGGCCTGCGCCGCCGCCGAAACATCGGTGATCGTACACACCACTCTGGCCTCGATCCCAGCCTCCGGCAAGACCGCCGCGTTCACGGAAAGCACCTTTGCGCGACCGTCCGCCAATCTTACCCGCAGCCTAAGATCACGGACCATATCACCCGAGTTCAGCGCAAGCTGGCATGGCAGGCCGGAAAACGGCAAGACGTTGCCAGACATATCATGCAGCCGCAGTCTGATCGGGTCACAAATCTGGTTCAACAACGCCTCGCCCGGCACTTCCAGGATGCGCTGTACTTCGCGGTTGAAAAACACGATCCGCGACGTGTCATCCACCGCAAGAATCCCCGAACCCGAGGTTTCCATCAGGGTCGACAGAAAATCGCGCTCTGCCTCCAGATCAACTTCAAGCCGTTTGCGGTCGCTGATATCCATATGCACGCCGGATGTGGCAGTCGCGTTTCCCTGCGCATCCCAGGCGGTGACATGCCCGCGCGATGCCACCCAAACCCAATGGCCGTGTTTGTGGCGCAGCCGCAACTCGTCGGTGAACTTGGTCGTTTCGGTCGCAAAACGCCGCTGCATGTTCTGGTTCAGCCGGACCCAGTCATCCGGATGCAGCAGGCCTCTCCAGACAGCATCGGTCACTGGCCCAAGCTCTTCCAGCGTATAGCCCAGCATCTCGGCCCAGAGGTCGTTCACATGGCACAGGCCCTGAATCATGTCATGGTACCAAGTGCCGACCTCTGCGCCTTCGATGATCTGTTCAAGACGCTTTTCAGCCGCCTTGAGCGCCGAGACATCGAAATGCACACCAGACATCCGCATCGCAACCCCGCGTTCATCGCGCACGGACACTTGCCCGCGCGATTGCACCCAGACCCAATGGCCCGTCCGATGCCGCAGCCGGAACACCTGGTCGAAACGGTCCGTCTTGCCCTGCCTGACGCGGGCGACATTTGCGAGGGCCATCTCCTTGTCATCGGGGTGCAGCAGGTTCCGCCAAGAGGTGACGGTGGTCGGTGCCAGCTCTGCGCAGGTCCAGCCCAGCATTTCCGCCCAGCGTTCGTTGATCAGGTTCTCCCCGGTAGCAAAGTCTGATTCCCACGTTCCTGCCTGCGAGCCCTCGATCACCTGTGAAAGCCGGCGCTGGTTGTCACGCTCGGCCGTCACATCAATCCGAAGGCCAACGCGCCCGCCGGACGGTGTCCGGCGATCCACCACACGCATCATGCGGCCATTCAGCAATTCGACCGTATCGTCATAGACCGGCAAATTCCGTGCAGCCATGATATCTTTGGTAAAGTCATCCTCGCGACCCTTGGCTTCGGGCCACCGGCCCAGGGCAAGACCAGCCCGAAGCAGATCTTCATAGCGCACGCCGGGAACCAGCATAGGTGCCAGTTCCGGATAGACTTCCGACATCTGGGAATTGACCATGACAATGCGGTCATCGGCATCGAAAAGCATAAACCCATGCGGCAGCGCCTCCACCGCTGTATGCAGCTCCGCCCGCGCGCGCACGGCCTCGTCCCGCACCGCCTGCACCTCTGCCAACTGCGCCCGCAGCGCGCTCACATCTTCGACCAGCAACCAGACCGCTTTCTTTCCGTTTCCTGCGCTCAGCATCAGACCGCGCAGAACCGACGGGAAACTTGATCCGTCGGGCCGGACAAACTGCTGATCCATTGGCCCGAACTGCCCGCCTTCCTCTAACGCGGCAACGGCAGTGTCGATGACACTCTCATGCTCGGCAACCACCAATGACCGGATGGTCGTGCCGATCAAAGCCTCGCGGTTCCAGTTGCCGAACCCGGTGAAGGCAGCATTGGCCTCGATGATCGTGCCCGTCGCATAGTCGATCAACACCACCCCGACCGGAGACAGATCAAACATGATGCGCAGCAATCTGTCGCGCCGGGCGATCTTTGTCGTAGCCTGCTGTGCTGCCATCTGCCGCTCGGCCCCGGGCTGACCTGCAAGATAGAGCGCCGAAATCGTGCGCAAGACCGCACCAAGCCCATGGCGCAAGGCCGCGGGCAGGGTTTCCGGCACCCCATCCAGAAGCACGCTGCCATGGGAAATCTGGACCGCTGAAAAATCGCTGGTCTGGCCCGAAACCCAGACCCTGTCTTCTATGGTCAGCCGCAGCGCGCAGCACAGCGCAGCTGACATACCGGACAAAGCCTGCTGGATCGCGGTTTGGGCGGGCTCCAGCCCACGGCCCAGAACACCGGCCTCTGCCAGATCCGCGACAATGTCGGGAAGCGCCAGAAGCAATGCTTCGGCGGTGTTTTCAGCCAAACCAGTGCCATCCATAGCGTTCAGAGTGCGCCCTCCATCAGAACTCACTGCGGGCGCAGCATGGTCTACCCGCCGCCACCGCGCAAGGGCGCTTATCGTTTTCCGTAGTACAGGCCGACCACGTGCTCTGCTTGGGCAAAAAACAGCCAGCGTTGGGCAAATGCCCCCAGCAGATGCAGCGGCACCGCAACATAGGGCCCGTATCTGCCCGGCAAAAGCAGCATGGCCAGAAACGGCAAGACCACACTCAGAAAAAGCGCCAGCGCGCGCAGTTTTGGCACATGCCGGCGGCCAACCACAAAGATCATCTCGTGCAGCAGGTAGCTGCCAGCGGTATGGGCCGGTTCAAACACGCTCAGCTGACCCCGCCCTCCAAGCCCGGTCGCCGTGCCCAGCGTGCTGCCTGCGCGGGCAAATGCGCCATCCCCCACCCGCCAGTGCAGCGCCATCATCCCGCCAAGCACCAGCAGGGCCAGCAATGATGGCATCCGCAACCCAGCCAGCAGGCAGCCACCCGCAGCGCCAAAGGCCAAAAACAGCACCGGCACGGTCCAGTGATGCCAGCGCGGCACGGCACGGATCTGGGCATACAGCATGCCAGTGGCGGCAATGGTGACAACCGCCAGCCCCGCCCCTAGCCAGCCAAAGGTGCCCGGCAGACCTAGGTGCAGCCAATCCGACAGCGCGACAGGGGCCAACGCCAGCAGCGTCAGCACCGCCCCCCACGCCTCGCGGCTCAGCCAGCTGGACCGCCACTGCGTGAACGCCCGCCACGCCCGCTGCGGATTGCCAAGGTGAAAGGCCGACGCGGCAAGCCCGATACTGGCCAGCGCGTAGCCGACAAACCAGTGCCAGAACGCCGCGATGCCACTGTAGTCATGCACGGTGGCCAGCAGTGCCAGATAGCCAAAGCCCATGCCGGACAGAACGGTGAAGATGATGACAGAGGGTGCCGGATTCATTCAGATTTTCCCCAAAACCCGGTCCAGCCATCCGGCAAAGCCAGTCGCCTGAATGTCCAGCAAGGGTGCCAGCAGGCTGGCCTTATCAGGCCGGTCCTTCTTGCGCGGGGCCAGGTATTTGTTCACAGGCCGCGTGCCCTGTTCCGGCATCAGATCATAGCCCCCCCGCGCCGCCACCAGCTGGCTGACCGCGCTCTGCGGGTCGGCCAGATCGCCGAAATGCCGCGCGCCGGTCGGGCAGGTGCGTACGCAGGCGGGTTCGCGGTCTTCCTCCGGCAGGTTCTCGTTGTAGATCCGGTCGACGCAAAGCGTGCATTTCTTCATCACCCCGGCATCCGCATCCATTTCCCGCGCGCCGTAAGGGCAAGCCCAGGCGCACAAGCCGCAGCCGATGCAGGCGTCCTCATTCACCAGCACGATCCCATCCTCGACCCGCTTGTAACTGGCCCCCGTGGGGCAGACGGTAACACACGGAGCATCCGTGCAATGCAGGCAGGACCGCGGGAAGTTCACAATCATTGGGGCCGCGTCGGCAGGCTGCACCTGATAACTGTGCACCCGGTTGAGGAACGTGCCGGAAGGTGTTGAACCATAAGGGTTCTGGTCCGACAATGGCACACCATACCCTTGATCGTTCCAGCCCTTGCAGGCAGTCACGCAGGCCTGACAGCCGACACAGGTATCCAGATCGATCACCAGCCCAAGCGTACGCTCGGATCTTCCCGGCAGACAGGTCATCGCTTGCTCCCTTCCGGTACCACACGCGGTACCGCACCAAAGGCGGGCAGGCTTTCCCCCATCTGCGGCGGCTCTGCCCGCTCAATCCGCACCCTCAGATCGAACCACGCCGCCTGCCCGGTTACCGGGTCGGAATTCGAATAGCGCATGCCGTCCCCCTTTGCTGGCAAGAGTTCCGAGATCAGATGATTCAGCAGAAATCCCTGCTTGGCCTCTGTCGCCCCCTCACTCAACGCCCACGCCCCTTTGCGTTTGCCGATCGCATTCCATGTCCAGACGGTGTTTTCGTTCAGCGCCGCCATCTGCACCACCGGCACCGTGATCTGCCCGGTGGGCGAAGTCACCCGTGCCCAATCCCCCTCAGAAAACCCATGCTGCTGCCACAGCTTTGCCGGCACAAACAACGGGTTATGCCCCCGGATCTGCCGCAGCCAGGCATTCTGGCCGCCCCAGCTGTGATACATGTCCATCGGGCGTTGGGTCAGGGCATGGACGGTAAAGCCAAATGGTTCTGCCGCATCGCCAAAGGGTTCATACCACACCGGCAAAGGGTCCATCGCCAGCTTCAGGCGGTTCCGCAGATGATCCGGGGGCTGCACCGCGCCATGGCCTTCGGCGGCAAGCTGAAAGCGGCGCATCGGTTCGGACCAGATGTTGAACAGATAGGGCTGCGGCGTGTCAAACAGCCCGACCTGCACCGCCCAATCCTGATAGGCGCTGTTCCACGGCTTGAAAAACGCAGCCTCCGCCGGCACATGCGCCTGATAGAACCCGCCGTTTTCAATGTAGCGCGCCATCTGGTCAGGGTTGGCCGCACCCCGCCCTTCACCATCGCCACTGCCGCGAAAGCCCATCAGCGGGCCGACACCGGGGCGGCGGATGTGGTTCACGATGTAATCGGCGTAATCCTTGAACTTCGCCGTGCCATCGTCGTTCACCATCCCCGGCAGGCCCAGCCTTGCCCCCAGATCCAGCAGCACCGATTGGAACCCGCGCACATCGCGGTCGGGCTCCACCACCGGCCAGCGGATCGCATCGCCCGCCGCATCCGGCTCGCTCACGGGGCGGTCCAACATGCTGATGCAGTCGTGGCGTTCCAGATAGGTCGTATCGGGCAGGATCAGATCGGCATAGGCCACCATTTCCGACGCATAGGCATCGGAATAGATGATGCGCGGAATGGTATAACTGCCATCCGGCTCTTGCGCTGTCAGCATTTCCATCACCTGCGCGGTGTTCATCGAAGAATTCCACGCCATGTTCGCCATGTACAGGAACAGCGTATCTATCCGGTACGGATCGCCTGCATGTGCATTGGGGATGACCATATGCATCAGCCCATGGGCGGAAAACGGGTTTTCCCACGAGAACGCCTTGTCGATCCGCGCCGGGCTGCCGTCGGGCAGCAGCGCCAACTGGTCCGGCCCGCGCACATAGCCCAGATGCGGGCCCGACAGCGGCTTGCCGGGCACGGTCACGAAATGCGGGGTGGGATGTGCCTCCATCGGTTTCGGGTAGGGCGGCTTCATCCGCCAGCTGCCGGGGGTTTCCACCGCGCCCAGCAGGATCTGCAACAGATGCAGCGCGCGGGCGGTCTGGAACCCGTTGGAATGGGCCGAAATGCCGCGCATGGCGTGGAAACTGACCGGGCGGCCGATCATGGTGTCATGCGCATCGCCCCGGAAATCGACCCAAGGCTGTTTGATTTCAATGGCCTGATCAAAGGCCACGCTTGCGAGTTCCGCTGCCAGCTGCCTGATACGCAGCGCGGTCACGCCACAGCGCGCCGCAACCGCCTCGGGCGCATAGTCCGGCGACAAATAGCGTTCCGCCATGTGCTGAAACACCGTGCGATGGCCTTGCCACACCGCCCCCAGATCGGGCTGCACGCCTTTGGCCTCCCACGGGGCAGGCATGCCAGTGCGGCGGTCGATCACGAAAGGCTGCGCTTCGGCGTTGCGCACGAACAGGCCCTTCTCCGGGCCTGCCGCCTCATTGATCAGGTAAGCCGCGTTGGTGAAGCGCGCCAGATATTCCAGATCCACCTTGCCCGCCTCCAGCAGGCAATGGATCAGCGACAGGATCAGCAAGCCATCGGTGCCCGGCGTGATGCCGATCCAGTCATCGGCCACCGCGTTGTACCCGGTGCGGATCGGGTTGACCCCGATCACCCGCGCGCCGCGATCCTTCATCTGGCCGATGCCGATCTTGATCGGGTTGCTGTCATGGTCTTCGGCCACGCCGAACAGCACGAACAGCTTGCTGCGCTCCCAATCCGGCGCGCCAAACTCCCAGAACGCGCCGCCAAGGGTGTAGATCCCCGCCGCCGCCATGTTGACCGAACAGAACCCGCCATGCGCGGCATAGTTGGGCGTGCCGAAAGCCTGCGCCCACCAACCGGTGAAAGACTGCGACTGGTCGCGCCCGGTGAAGAACGCCAGCTTTTCCGGCGCGGTCTCGCGCAACGGGCGCATCCAGTCCACCGCCGTCTGCAGCGCCTCGTCCCAGCTGATCGGCTCGAACGCGCCCGACCCGCGTGGGCCAACCCGGCGCAGTGGCGTGCGCAAGCGGCTGGGCGCGGTGACCTGCATGATCCCGGCAGCCCCCTTGGCGCACAGCACGCCCTTGTTGATCGGGTGGTCGCGGTTGCCTTCGATATAAGTGACCTTGCCGCTGTTCAGATGCACATTGATGCCGCAGCGGCAGGCGCACATATAGCAGGTGGTTTTGCGAACCTCATCAGAGACATGGGGCGATGTGTTCAGACGCGGTTGGTTCATCGCAGCCCCTCCTCTTGCCGCATGACGGCCCCGGCTTCTAAGGCAATCTGGCGTTCTTCATCGGCGGGAACGGTCCAGATCGCGACGCCGGATGTCGCCGCATGCAGGGCCGGAGCCCCTCGCGCATTGGCCTCACCGTCCAGCACCGCCCCCAGAAAGGCAAGCTGGTTCACGATTTTGGAACGGATGATACCGTCATTCTCGCCAATCCCGCCGGTGAAGGTGATCGCATCCAGACCGCCAAGCGCGGCACACAGCGATGCCCCATGCCGCGCCGCCCAATAGCAGAAATGATCAATGGCAAACCTCGCCTCCGGCGTGCCGGCCGCGTGCAGGGCGCGCATGTCGTTGCTGCCACCCAGCGCTTTCAGCCCCGAGGCGCGGTTGAGCATTTCCCCGGCGCCATCAATCCCGTAGCGTGCAGCCAGATCCAGCACCACCGCTGGATCAAGCCCGCCGGGACGGGTTCCCATGGTCAGCCCATCCAGCGGCGAAAACCCCATGCTGGAGGCGACCGACCGACCGTCGGCAATAGCGCAAGCAGATGCGCCATTGCCCAAATGGAACGAAAGCATGCGTTTTGGCTGTGGTTTTTCCGTAAATTCTTGCACATTTCGAACAATTGCGGAGTATGACAACCCATGAAATCCGTACCGCCGCAGCCCCTTTTGCCGCTCGGCCAGCGGCAAAGCATAGGCTGTCGCCACCTCCGGATTGGTTGCATGGAATGCCGTGTCAAACGCCGCATATTGCGGCATCGCGGGCCACAGCCGCGCCACGGCGCGCATGCCTGCCAAGGCGGGCGGGTTGTGCAAAGGGGCGAGCCCTGCGCAAGCCGCAATCTCTGCATCTACCTCTGGCGTGATGCGGCAGGTCTGGGTCAGCCCTGCCCCGCCATGCACCACCCGGTGCGCGGCCGCCCGCAGCTCAGCCGCAGGCACCGCCAGCCGCTGCAGCCCCAGTGTCAGGGCCGCCGCGTGATCCGCCGGGCCGCCACTGCCGATCTGTTCCACCTGCGCCTGTGCGCAAAGCGTCATGCCGGCAAACACCGCCAGCTTGACTGAAGACGAGCCCGAATTGACCACCAGAAGCATCACATCACCGATTTCAAAAGCCCTGCCACCGACAGCCCCGTGAGCAGCAGGATGGCAAAGCGCCGGAAATCCTGCGGGCTGGTGCTGGCAAAGCGCCGCCCGCCAAGCCATAACCCGATCAGCATAAACGGCAAACCGAAGGCCGTCGCGATGAAACTGTCGCGGGTGATCTGACCAGCCTGCCACAGCACCGGCAACGACCATAAATCCAGCACGGTGAAATAGGCGATGACCGTCGCCCGAAACACCACCGGGGCCACCCCTTGCGCGGTGAAGAACACCGCCACCGGCAAGCCCCCCACCGCCATCCCATTGGCAAGGCCCGACACCGCCCCCACACCGACATGTGCGCCATCCCCTTGCCGCCCGATGCGCCAGCCCGCCAGCAGCAGCCCGCACATCATCAGCACGAACACCGACAGCACCGCCCGCCCCAGATCTGCACCGGCCCATTGCACCGCCGCCACGCCCAAAGGCACGCCCACCAGACAGCCCGCGAACAACCCCGCCACACGCCGCCAGTCGATATGCGCCCAGATCCCGCGCGCCTGCCCGGCGGTCATGAAGATATCGGCAAGGATCACCACCGGGACAAAGGGGAACGGGTCGGTCACCAAGGCGGCAAACAGCATCACCAAAGCGGCAAAGCCAAAGCCGGAATAGCCGCGCACATAGCCCGCCACGACCATGCCGGCGGCGACCAGCGCCGCCTCGGCCCCGGTCAGCCCAAAGGGGATCATGCGACCTGCGGCCGCATGTCATCCTTGGAAATCCCCGCCACCTCTACCGGCTTTTTCATCGCATCACGGCGGAACGGCTCGCCCAACTCTTGATTGATCATCGCTTCAATCAACGTGGTCTTGCCCACCTTCTGATCCGCCAAAGCCTGCGTCAGCGCGTCGCGCAATTCCTCCATCGTGCGCGCCTGCACACCTTGCAACCCGCAGGCCCGCGCGATCCCGGCGTAGGACACGCCTTCATCCAGTTCGGTGCCCACGAAGTTGTCCTCATACCACAGGGTCGAATTGCGCTTTTCCGCGCCCCATTGGTAATTGCGGAACACCACCATGGTCACCGCAGGCCATTCGGGCCGACCAATCGCGGTCAGTTCCGTCACCGCGATGCCAAAGGCCCCGTCGCCGGAAAAGCCGACCACCGGCACATCGGGACAGGCAATCTTGGCTCCAACGATGCTGGGCAGTCCATAACCGCAAGGCCCGAACAGCCCCGGTGCCAGATATTTCCGCCCTGATTCGAATGTGGGATAGGCGTTGCCGATCGCGCAGTTGTTGCCGATGTCGCTGGAGATGATCGCCTCGCGCGGCAGCGCAGACTGAATCGCGCGCCAGGCCATGCGCGGGCTCATCCAGTCAGGCTTGGCATCGCGGGCCCGCTGATTCCATGACGTTCCCGGATCATCCTCTTCATGATCCATCGACGACAGCGCCTGCGCCCACGCCGATTTCACCTGTGCGATTTTCGCTTTGCGTTCGATGCGCCCATGGTCACCGGCGGTGATGGCCAATTGCGCCAAAACCGCTTCGGCGACCTTTTTGGAATCGCCGACAATACCGACCGTTACCTGTTTCGTCAGCCCGATCCGATCCGGGTTGATGTCGACTTGGATGATCCTGGCCGCTTTCGGCCAATAGTCCAGCGCGTATCCCGGGATCGTTGAAAACGGGTTCAGCCGAGTACCCAAACAGAATACCACATCTGCCTCAGAAATCAACTCCATTGCGGCCTTGGACCCGTTGTAGCCCAACGGCCCGGCAAACAGAGGGTGCGACCCCGGGAAAGCATCGTTGTGCTGGTAGCCGACGCAGACCGGCGCATCCAGCCGTTCGGCCAGCGCCATACTGGCCGGAATGGCCCCACCCAGCACCACACCGGCCCCGTTCAGGATCACCGGAAACTTCGCCTCTGACAGCAGCGCCGCGGCCTGCGCAATTGCCGCTTCCCCCCCGGCGGGCCGCTCGAACTCCACCACTTCGGGCAGGTCGATATCAATCACCTGAGTCCAGAAATCGCGCGGCATGTTGATCTGCGCCGGGGCTGACTGGCGCTTGGCCTGCAGGATGCAGCGGTTCAGCACCTCGGCCACGCGGCTGGGGTCACGCACCTCTTCCTGATAGCAGACCATATCCTTGAACAGTGCCATCTGTTCGACTTCCTGAAAGCCGCCCATCCCGATGGTCTTGTTTGCGGCCTGTGGCGTTACCAGCAGCAGCGGCGTGTGGTTCCAGTAGGCGGTCTTCACGGCGGTGACGAAATTGGTGATCCCCGGCCCGTTCTGCGCGATCATCATGCTCATCTTGCCCGACGCACGGGTGTAGCCGTCGGCCATCATCCCGCCGCTGCCCTCATGCGCGCAATCCCAGAAAGTGATCCCGGCGCGCGGGAACAGGTCGGAAATCGGCATGAAAGCCGAGCCGATGATGCCGAAGGCATGTTCGATGCCATGGCGCTGCAGGGTTTTCACAAAGGCTTCTTCTGTGGTCATGCGCATCGGTCCGGCTCCTGCAGGGGGATCTTTGGGACAGTCTAGCGGGGCCGACATACCCGGCTTAGGGCCAGAGGGTCTGCGCCTTTAAGTCCAGACCGCGCACCTATCGCATCCGCCCCAAAGCCTGCGCAATCCGGGCAATGCCTTCGGGAATGCGGGATGGCGCAATGGACGAATAGGCCAGCCGGTAATGCTGGCGGCTGGCGCGGTCGGGGTGAAAAAACGCCCGGCCCGGTTCGATCAGCACGCCCTCGCCCCGCAGCTGCGCGGCCAGAACTTCGGTATCCACCCCGTCCGCCGCCCGCATCCAGATGCTGGACCCGCCAAAGCCGCCCTGCCCCACCATGTTCAACCCCTGGTCGGCCAAGGCGTCTTCCATCACCTGTCGGCGGCGGCGGAACGCCACCCGCATCCGGTTGATCAGCGCGTCGTAATGGCCATCAGCCAGAAAATACGCCACCGTCCGCTGGATATGCCCCGGCGGATGGCGCAGCACCATCGCCCGCAACGCCCGCGCCTCGGCGATGAAACTCGGCGAGGCCACCAGATACCCCAGCCGCAGGCCCGGAAAGATCGACTTGGAAAACGACCCGGCATAAACAACCCGGCCTTCCCGGTCCAAGGACTTCAACGCCGGGGCCACGGGTTTGAGGTAGGACATCTCGAATTCATAATCATCCTCTACAATCACGAAGCCCTGCCGCGTTGCCGCCTCCAGCAGCGCCACCCGCCGCGCGACCGGCATGGTGGCGTTGGTCGGGCATTGGTGCGAGGCGGTTGTGAACACCACATCCACGCCCGCAGGCACTCGCTCCGGCGGCAATCCGCCCTCATCCACATCCACGACCAGCACGTCCGTTCCCGACGGCCCCAGAATGGCGCGCAGGCCGGGATAGCCGGGGTTCTCCATCACCGCGCGCCTGCCCGGCCCCAACAAGACCTGCGCCGCGATCCAAAGCGCGTTCTGCGCGCCCATGGTCAGCAGCACCTCGTCCGCCCGCGCCGCAATTCCCCGACGTGGCAGGATGCTGCGCAAGACATGCTCGATCAACATCGGGTCATCGCGTTCATAATAGTCCGAGGTCAGCGCCGTGAAATCGCGCCGCCCCAACGCGCGCAAGGCGCAGGCCCGCCAGTTCTGATGATCAAACAGCGCCGGGTCGGCCTGACCGTAGATGAAGGGAAACGGATAGCGCTCCCAGTCCTCGGGCTTGGCCAGCCGCGCCAGCTTTGAGTACCGCGCCCCGGTCAGGGCGGCAAAATCCACCCCTTCATCCCGCGCTGGCGATGACGGAAACTCCGGCGCGCGGGGGGCTGTGTCCGACACAAAATACCCCGACCGCCCCCGCGCCGACAGGTAATCCGAAGACACCAGATCGGCGTAGGCAAGGGTCACCGTAATCCGGCTGACCCCCAGATGCAGCGCCAGCCCGCGCGACGACGGCATCTTGTCTCCGGGCCGCAACCGCCCCGCCAGCACGCCCTGCACCACCATGGACCGGATGCGGCTTTGCAGGGTGCCAGCCGTTCCGGGCGGGAGGAAAAACGCTTCGGCGGGAATGGGCATGATCTGGCCTTAATAACGGTAAGACCAGAAACGCCGTGCCCATCCAAAGGTCAAGCCCGCCCTCGTATTTGCTGCCTTCACAAACGCTTCCCACGCTGATCGCAGACCGGAGGCGGAGCGAAGGCGACAACGACATGAAAACAGTGTCCTCTGCCCTTCTTCAGGGCAGAGGAGTCAATTTTCTTGAAAACGCCTCAGCCGCACACCCGCGTCAGGGCCTGATCAATGGCATCGGTGATCTGATCAATGTCATCGGGGGTCGCGATCAGCGCGGGCGACAGGCACAGCGTGTTGTTCAGCCCCGGAACCGAGCGGTTGGTCGCCCCGATGATTACCCCCTGCGCCATACAATCGGCCACCACCGCCTGCACGCGCTTTTCATCCAGCGCCTCTTTGCTGCCCCGGTCCGCCACCAGCTCGGCCCCGCAGAACAGCCCCTTGCCGCGCACGTCACCGATCACCGCATGCTTGTCCATCAAAGCGCGCAGGTTGCCCATCAGCCGCGCGCCCATGGCGGTGGTGTTGTCCAGCAACCCCTCATCCTCGATGATCCGCATATTTTCCAGCGCCGCCGCAGGCCCCGCCGTACAGCCGCCAAAGGTGCTGATATCGCGGAAATAGCTCATCGTGTCGGTGGGGTCGTCCTTGAACAACTCGAACACCGCTTCTGTCGTCACCGTGCAGGAAATCGCGGCATAGCCAGAGGCGACACCCTTGGCCATCGTCACGAAATCGGGCTTGATGCCATAGTGCTGATAGCCGAACCACGTTCCCGTCCGGCCCACGCCGCACACCACCTCGTCGATGTGCAAAAGGATGTCATACTTGGCGCAGATCTCCTGCACCTTCTCCCAATACCCCGCCGGTGGCACGATGACCCCGCCCCCCGCCGTCACCGGTTCCAGCACCAGACAGCCCACCGTATCGGGGCCTTCGCGCAGGATCACCTCTTCGATCGCCTCGGCGGCGCGCAACCCGTAGTTTTCCACGTCCCATTGCTTGCGGTATTCCAGACAATGCGGAACCATCACAAAGCCATCGGGATAAGGCCCGTATTGCGCCGCCCGCTGCGCCTGCCCGGATGTCGCCAGCGTGCCGATGGTGGTGCCGTGGTAGTCCCGCTCACGGTACAGGATCTTCCACTTCCGCCCGCCATGGTGCTTGTGCGCGATCTGGCGCACCATCTTGTAGACCTTCTCGTTCGCCTCGGACCCGGAGTTTGAGTAATAAACCCGCGAAAGCCCCGGCATCTTTTCGATCAGCCTTTGGGCAAAGCGCGCGCCTGGCACCGACCCTGCGGCCCCGGCGAAATAGTTCATCTTGATCAGCTGATCGCGCACCGCATTGGCAATGCTCTCGCGGCCATAGCCGACGTTCACCGTCCAGACCCCGCCCGACACTGCATCCAGATGCTCTTTGCCGCGCGCATCCCAGACCCGCATGCCTTTGCCTTCGATGATCACGCGTGGATCAACGGTTTCATAGGGCTTGTGCTGGCTCAGATGGTGCCACACATGGGCGCGGTCCGCCTCGACCACCGCTGAGATATCATTGCTGCTGTAGCTGTCCATGGACCGTGCCTTTCTGTGACAATACCCGTGCCGGGCCGCGATGCGACCGGCCTTTGCCCAAGCATCCGCCTTTGCCGCAGGCAATCGTAGGGCCAGACGCATCACCCCGATAGCGCCAGTTACAGAATCGTTTTGCCCAAGGCCAAAGCAGGGCAAAGATCATGACAGCGATGACTTGGCTATGGTGGAAGCAGACCTTCCGTTTTCCTGAACACCGGTCAAGCCGCTGGACAGACACAAAGCCGCCCCGACCAATGAGGGCAAGACAACAAAAACTATAACCCAACATGGAGAAACCAAGGATGACATTCCGCAAGACACTGACAAGCGCCGCCGCGACAGTGACCCTGTTGGCAGGCACCACCAGCGCCATGGCGCTGGAAGAAGTGACGGTCGCCTATTTCATGGAATGGCCGATGCCGTTCCAATACGCCAAGGTGCAGGGCACCTATGATGCTGAAATGGGCGTCAAGGTGAACTGGGTCGCCTTTGATACCGGCACCGCCATGTCGGCCGCGATGGCGGCGGGCGATGTACATTTTTCGGTGAGCCAAGGCGTGCCGCCCTTCGTGGTCGCGGCCAGTGCAGGGCAGGATCTGCAGATCCTCGACGTGGCCGTGTCCTATGCCGACAATGACAATTGCGTCGTGCAGAATGTGCTGGAAATCGACAAGGACAACGCCGCTGATCTGGCGGGCAAAAAGGTGGCCCTGCCGCTTGGTACCGCCGCGCATTACGGCTTCCTCAAGCAGATGGACCATTTCGGCGTCGATCTGGCCAGCCTTGAGATCATCGACATGGCCCCGCCGGATGGAGCGGCCGCCTTTACCCAAGGCTCGGTTGACATGTTTTGCGGGTGGGGTGGCAGCCTGCGCCGCGCCAAAGAGTCGGGCAATGTCCTGCTGACCGGCGCGGAAAAGGAAGCACTTGGCATTCTGGTGTTTGACGTGACCTCGGCCCCCGCCGGTTTTGTCGCGGAAAACCCTGATCTGGTGGCAAAATTCCTGAAAGTGACCGCCGATGCCAACGCCATGTGGGCCGACAGCGCCAATCAGGCCACCATGCTGCCGGTGATCGCAGGCGATTCCGGCATGGATGAAGCCGGCACGTCCGAGACCATCGCCACCTTTGTCTTCCCCACTGTCGAAGACCAACTGTCCGAAAAATGGCTGGGCGGCGGCGCTCAGTCGTTCATGCAAGGCGTGGCCGAGGTCTTTGTCGGCGCAGGCTCGATCCCGGCGGCGCTGCCAAGCTATGACACCACGGTCAACACCGCACCGCTGGCCGCCGCAAACGGCATGTAAGCCCCTTTGGGCGGCCCCGATCGGGCCGCCCGTCACTTTCCCGGAGGGCCTATGTCCGGACTGATCATCGACAACATCTCGATGCGCTTTGACCTGCCGGGTGGCGCGGCGGTGCAGGCTTTGAAAAACGTCTCACTGCACCTGAAACAGGGTGAACTTCTGTCGGTGCTCGGGCCATCGGGGTGCGGCAAGACCACCCTCTTGAACATCCTTGCGGGCTTTCTGGCCCCGACCGAAGGCCAGATCGTGCTGGGCGGCAAGCGGGTGACCGGCCCCAGCCCCGAACGCGGCATGGTGTTCCAGCAAGGTGCGCTGTTCGAATGGATGAACGTGCGTCAGAACATCGACTTTGGCCCACGGATGAAGGGCATGGCCAAGCCCGAGCGTGACCGCATCACAGACCATCTGCTGGAAACGGTCGGCCTGCATGATTTCGGCGAAAAGGCGGTGTATGAACTGTCGGGAGGCATGCAGCAGCGTGTGGCGCTGGCCCGCTGCCTTGCCAATGATCCCGATGTGATCCTGATGGACGAACCCCTTGGCGCGCTGGACGCGCTGACGCGGGAAAAGATGCAAGGTCTTGTGCTGAAGCTGTGGAAGGAAACCGGCAAGACCGTGGTCCTGATCACCCATTCGGTTGAAGAGGCGCTGCTTCTGGGCGAACGCCTGCTGGTGATGGCCCCGCGACCGGGCCGGATATTCCGCGAATACAAACTGCCCTTTGCCGAGCGCGGGGTGCATACGGACCTGCGTGAGGTCAAGAAGTCTGACGGTTTTTCGGAAACGCGCGAGGAAATCCTGTCGATGATCTGGGGCATGGAAGAGGAAATCATGGGCAAGAAGGACAGCGCCGCATGATGGTTCTGGTGTTCTATGTGACAATCTTCGTGGTCTCGATGCTGGTCTGGGGCCGGATCAAACGCCACCGCAACCGGCATGACTTTACCTCGCTCAAAACCGTGACCTTCGGCGACGAGTCCGCCATCCAGCCCGACCGGGTGGCCAGCGTGATTTCGGTGCTGTCGGTATTCCTGATCTGGGGGGCATTCACCGGGTCCAGCATCGTGCCCCTGCATGTTCCGGGGCCTTTTTCCGGAGAGGCCGGGTTCACCTACACCGCCCGCGCGCCCGACGGCGCCGAGGCCGAGGCCGAGGTGCGGATAACGGTGCATGCGGCGGGCGAAACAGCGGTGGAGCCTCAGGTGCCGCAGGGCAGCGGCTTTGCCCAAGGGGATTCAGCGGTGGTGCAGGAATGGCGGTCGGTGCTTCTGCGCCCTGTCGAGAATGACGGTGAGGGCGCGGTAGTGGTGGCCGTCAACGGCCAGCCGATTGCGATAGATGACCGCGTCAACGTGACCGGCGGCACGGTCACGCTGACCCCGCGCGGATCGCTCAACTTTCAGGCGGCCAAGGGCATGCAGATGGAACCGATCTGGCTGCCCGCGCCCGAGGCGGTGGTGGCGCGCTTTGTGGAAATCGCGACCAACGGCTATCAGAACACCTCGCTCTGGGGGCATCTGGGCGCGTCGCTGGCGCGGGTGATGGCGGGGTTTGTGCTGGGGTCCATCGTGGGCATTCCGCTGGGCTATGCGATGGGGCTGTCGGGCTGGTTCCGCGGCTGGTTCGACCCGATCGTGGAGTTCATGCGACCGGTGCCGCCGCTGGCGCTGATTCCCTTGGTGATCATCTGGTTCGGGATCTGGGAGACCGGGAAGGTGGTGCTGCTGTTCCTTGCCGCCCTGTGGATCATGACCATCGCGGCGCGGTCTGGCGTCTCGGGCGTGAAGCTGTCCAAGATCCACGCGGCCTATTCCTTGGGGGCGAGCAAGGCGCAGATCCTGCGGCATGTGATCATCCCCAACAGCCTGCCCGATATCTTTACCGGGGCAAGGGTGGCGATGGGGGTGTGCTGGGGCACGGTGGTGGCGGCCGAACTGGTGGCGGCGCAGAAGGGCGCGGGGATGATGATCATCGCAGCCTCGAAATTCCAACTGACCGACATCGTGGTGATGGGGATCATCCTGATCGGAATCATCGGCTATGGCATCGACATTCTGATGCGGATGGCCGAGAAAAAACTGGTGCCGTGGAAGGGCCGGGGATGAGACTTCCGCCTGAGTTACAAGGGTGCAGGTCGCTTGATTTCAGGGGGTTGGCTTTTAGGATGTAGTGGGCTGCCAGGAAAGAGGGGGGTTCTGCCACCGCGCTTCGCGGCCCCCCCTATATTTGGGAACAGGTGATGGGGCAAAGGACAGTGCGCACCGTGACGCCGGTTTGAAGCCTAAAAAGCCGAAGGGCTTGCGGGCCGTCCATTGCGCAGCACCGGTTGGGCAATCAGGCCAATGGATCGGTTAAGGCAAGGCAAAGCCTTGCGGGGGCATATGTGGCAAAACACCGTTGCCAAATCGGGGGCTTGAAGCGGAGCACTGCTTTAGGGCAAGGTTAACGAAATCGAGCGTGGTTGCCGGGGGGCGGGCCGCCACCAGACATTTCGCAAGGTTTGCACTGTGATGAGCCCGGTCATGACACGGTTCCGCGGCGACGGGCTGTCGGCGCGCGCGATGCGCAGCTCGGCCTGGACCGCCTTGGGCTATGGCGGCAGTCAGGCGCTGCGGCTGGCGTCGAACCTGATCCTGACGCGGCTGCTGTTTCCCGAAGCCTTTGGCCTGATGGCGCTGGTGTCGGTGTTCATTGTCGGGCTGACGATGTTTTCCGACATGGGCACCCATCCGGCAATTCTGCAGCACCGGCGTGGCGATGATCCGGCGTTTCTGAACACCGCCTATACCATACAGGTCGTGCGGGGGGCGGTTTTGTGGCTGGCCTCGGCGGCCATAGCTTACCCCGCCGCGCTGTTCTACGGCCAGCCGCAGTTGGCACTTATCCTGCCGGTGGCCGGGTTTTCGCTGCTGCTGCAAGGGCTGGAGCCGACGCGGGTGGACACTGCGGCGCGGCATCTGCGGCTGGGGCGGCTGACGGCGCTGGATCTGATCTCGCAAGCCGTGGGGCTGGTGTTCATGGTGACGCTGGCCTGGGCCACGCAATCGGTCTGGGCGCTGGTGGCGGGGTGGATCGTGTCATCGGGCACGCGGCTGGCGCTGGTGCGCTTTGCCTTGCCCGGCCCGAAAAGCCGGCTGGCCTGGGAGCCTGCGGCGGCGCGCGATCTGCTGCATTTCGGGTTCTGGCTGTTCCTGTCCACCGCCTGCGGCTTTCTGGTGGCGCAGGGCGACAAGGCGATTCTGGGCAAATACCTGACGCTGGAGCAGCTGGGGCTGTATAACATCGGGTTTTTTCTGGCGTCATTTCCGATGCTTCTGGGCCAGACGATTGGCGGGCGCATCCTGATTCCGTTGTACCGCGAACGGCCGCCCGGGGCGTCGGCTGCGAATTTCGCGCGGTTGCGGCAGCTGCGTTTTGGGCTGACATCGCTGACAATGGGGATGCTGACAGCGATGGCGTTTGGCGGCGAGTGGATCGTGGATCTGCTTTACGACCCGCGCTATGCGGCGGCAGGGGCCATTCTGGTGCTGATCGCCGTGGTGCAGATACCGTCGGTGATCGGGATGACCTATGATCAGGCGGCGCTGGCGGCGGGGGACAGCCGGAATTATTTCCTGCTGACGGCGGCGCGGGCGTTGTTTCTGGTCTGCGGGCTGATCATCGGCGCCGAATGGCTGGGGCTGGTGGGCGCGCTGGTGGGGCAGGCACTGGCGGCGATTGCGGTCTATCCGCTGCTGATCTGGCTGGCGCGTCGGCACGGGGCCTGGGACGCGGCGCATGACCTGACCTTTCTGCTGCTGGGCGGGCTGATTGCGGCGGGGGCCATCGGGATGGACCATGTGGCGATTTCCGAACTGCTGACCCTGTTCCGGGGGGGCGTGGAATGACACGGCCGCTCTCGCCCGCAGCGGCACAGTTGGAACATGCGCTGACCCCGCTGCAGCTGGGTATGGTGTATGAAAGCGTGCTGGCGGGGCGGCCTTGGGTCAATCTGGAACAGATCGTCGTGCACCTGGACGACGAGGTGGTGGAGGCCGGGGCCCTGCGCGCGGCCTGGGCACAGGTGGCGGCCCGGCACGAGGCGCTGCGGCTGTCGTTTCTGTGGCGCAGACGGGTGGTGCCGGTGCAGGTGCTGCGCGACAGGATCGAGGTGGCGCTGACGGTTGAGGACTGGTCTGCCCTGCCTGCACGGCGCAAGGCGGGTATGCTGGACCAATTTCTGGAGGCCGACCGCGAAGCGGGCGTCGATCTGGAGGCGGCTCCGGCCTGGAGGGTGCTGCTGGCGCAACTGGGGCCCCGGCAGGCGGTGATGGTCTGGACCGTGCATCACGCCATGATCGACGGGCGCAGCATGGCCATCGTGCTGGACGAGGTGTTTGCCGCGCTGAAGGGCCGCGCCCTGCCCCCTGCCCCAACGGTGGGGTTTCTGGGCTATGCCAAGGGCCTTGCCGCGCAGGACACCGCCGCGGCGCAGGCGTTCTTTGGCAGCTATCTGGATGGGTTTGATCATCCAAACCCGCTGACCGAAGATGTTTGCGACAGCGGCACGGCGCGCAAGCGCGTGCTGGAGCGGCGGCTGGAAACGGATCTGACCACGGCGCTGACCGCACGGGCCGGGGCGGCAGGGGCCACGCTGGCCACGGTGGTTCACGCCGCCTGGGGCATGGTGGTGGCGCGTTGGACCGGGCAGTGCACGGCGGTGTTCGGGGCCACACGGTCGGGCCGGCAGATCGTGCCGGGCACCGAGCGTTCGGTGGGCTGCCTGATCAACACCCTGCCGGTGAAGGTACAGATCAGCCCGCCGCGTGCGACGGATGGCTTTCTGGCAGGGTTGCGCCAGGACGCCCTTGCACTGCGCGGGCACGCGCATGCGGCGCTGACCGACATCCGCCACTGGTGCGGCGTGCCCGGCACGGAGCAGCTGTTCGAGTCGATGGTGATGTTTGAACGCGCCACACTGAACGAAACCATGCGGCGGCTGGGGCCGGACTGGGCCCATCGGCGGGTGGAGCTGCGCGAGGAAGGGGCCCTGCCCCTGACGCTGTCGGCCTACGGAGATGCCGGGTTGCTGCTGATGCTGGAACATGACCCGGCGGTGGTGCCGGACAGCAAGGCGCAGGCCATGCTGGACCACATGGCGCGGCTGCTGGAGGCGTTTGCTGCAGCGGGGCCTGCGACGCCGCTGGCCGATTTGCAGATGCTGCCACCCGCAGAACAGGCGGCGCTGATGGCACTGGCGCAGCCCGACCGGGCGCTGGCCCCGGCTGACCCTTGCGTCGCCCTGCGCTTTGCCGACATGGCGCGACAGCGCCATTGTGCCTCGGCCCTGCGGATGGTGGGACAGCATGACATTATGGATTATCTGACGCTCAACGCCCGGGCGGAAGATCTGGCCGGGCGGCTGGCGCAGGCCGGGGCCGGACCGGGGCAGATCGTGGCGATCTGCCTGCCGCGCGGGCCTGAGTTCATCATTGCCATGCTGGCGGTGCTGCGGGCGGGGGCGGCCTTTCTGCCGCTGGACCCGGCCTATCCAGAAGCCCTGATCGCCCATATGCTGCACGACAGCGGTGCGCGCCTGATGATCGCGCGTCCCGAGGCGGTCTTTGCCGGTGTGCGGGTGCTGTCGCCAGATGCGCCGGAGGTGCGCGCGCCGGTGCCAGATTTCCTGCCGCCCGACCCCGACCGGCTGGCCTATGTCATTTATACCTCGGGCTCGACCGGCGTGCCCAAAGGGGTAAAGGTGCCGATGCGGGCGCTGTCGGCCCATGCAAGCGCCATGATCGCCGCTTTCGGCCTGACCCAGTCGGACAGGGTGCTGCAGTTTGCCAGCCTGTCCTTTGATGTGTCGATCGAGGAAATCATCCCCACCCTGCTGGCAGGGGCCAAGCTGGTCCTGCGCACAGATGCCATGGCCGGGTCGGTCGGGGTGTTTCTGGAAGAGGTGGCGCGGTGTGACATCACCGTACTGAACCTGCCGACCGCGTTCTGGCATGTGCTGGTGGACGAAATGGCCCGCGACGGGTTGCAGCTGCCGCCAACGGTGCGGCTGGTGATCGTGGGGGGCGAGCAAATCAGCCCGCGCGCGCTGGCGACCTGGCAGCGGATCACACGCGGGGCGCGCTGGATGAACGGCTATGGCCCGACCGAGGCCACCATCACCTGCACCCTGCACGAACCCGGACCGGCAACGGCGGGCGAGGATATTCCCATCGGCCGCCCGACAGCGCATGCCCGCGCCTATGTGCTGGCCCCGGACGGATCACCGGCGCCGCGCGGCGCACAGGGCGAGCTGTGGATCGGTGGGCCAGCGGTCAGCGATGGCTATATCGGCCATGCGGCCCAGACCGCCGAGGCGTTTGGGCCGGACCGCTTTCTGGGGGCCGGGCGAATCTACCGCACCGGAGATATGGCGCGCTGGCGACCCGATGGGGCGCTGGCCTTTCTGGGGCGGCGCGACCGGCAGGTCAAGCTGCGCGGCTTTCGCATCGACCTGCGCCATGTGGAGCGTGCGCTGGAGGTGGAGGACAGCGTGGGCCGGGCGCTGGCGCATGTGCTGGGGGCAGGCACGCCAGCGGCGCGGCTGGTGGTCTGGGTGGCGGGAGCAGACGGCCAGCCCCTGCCCGATCCAGTGGCACTGCGGGCCGCGGTGGCCAAGCGGCTGCCGCCGCATATGGTGCCCGCGATTGTGCCGGTTGCGCATTTTCCGCGGACGCCGGGCGGCAAGATCGACATCAGCGCGCTGCCGGTGCCAGCGGTGGCGCTGACCGCCGATGCCATGCCGAGCGACGATCCGGTGACGCGACAGATTGCCGAGCTGATGGCGCAGACCCTTGGGCTGGAGGCTGTGGGGCCGGAGGATGATTTTCACGATCTGGGTGGGCATTCCCTGCTGGCGGTGCAGCTGATTGGCCGGATCGAGGCGGCACTGGGCCATCGGCTTGGCGTGGCCGATCTGCACCGCCGCCCGACGCCGCGCGCGCTTGCCCTTGCGCTGGCAGCGGCGCGGTCGGGGCCTCGCTATCTGATCCCGATCCAGCCCGAGGGCAGCCAGCCTCCGCTGTTCGGCGTGCATGTTCTGGGCCGGAATGAGGAACACTTCCGCCCGCTGGCCGAGGCTTTGGGGCCGGATCAGCCGGTGTTCGGGCTGACGGTGGGGTTGCTGGCGCAAGATACACCGATTGGTGTGCAGGAAACCGCGCGCGCCTATGCCGATGAAATCATGAACACATTCCCCCACGGGCCGATCAGTCTGGCGGCGGTGTCGCTTGCCAGCTATGTCGCCTATGAACTGGCACAGCAGCTGACCCGCGCCGGGCGCGAGGTGCGGGTGATCGCGATGTTCGACAGCGCCGGTCCCGGCGGGCGGACACGGCTTTCGGGCCGGGCGCGGGCGGGTGTGCATCTGCGCCAGTTGCTGCTGCGCGGGCCGTCGCATCTGGCGGGGATTGTGGCAAACCGCTGGGCGGATGTGGCTTACCGGGTCAAGAAGCTGCGACTACGGTTGCAGCAACACGGCGAGGCCGCGCCGATGTCGGTGGACCGCTTCATGGTGGCGGCGGAACTGGCGGTGCAGGATTATGAGGTCACCCCGATCACCCGCCCGCTGACGATTTTCCGGGCCGAGGCGAACATCTTCGACAGCCCCGAAAGCGCGCAGGACGGCCTTGGCTGGGCACCGGTCGCGGCATCGGGCTTTGAAGTGATTGACGTGCCCGGCGATCACCTGTCAATCCTGCAGCCGCCGAATGTGGCGGTGCTGGCGCATCACCTGTCACGGCTGATGGCGGATCTGCCAGAGGCATGAGCGGATGGACCTTGGGGGAATGGGATGACGATGGAACCTTTCGGACAGGTGGACGGGGTCGAGGTCGGGGCGGTTGTGCTGGGCCGTGCGGGCGGCGTGCAGGCACGGGTGACGCCTTACGGCGCGCGGCTGACAGAGCTGTGGGTGCCGGACCGCGCCGGAGTCTGCGCCGACATTGTGCTGGGGCACGCGGATGCGGCGGGCTATGTCGCGACCAAGGCCTATCTGGGCGCGACCTGCGGGCGCTATGCCAACCGGATTGCGGGCGGCAGCTTTGTGCTGGACGGGCGCGCGGTGCAGCTGGACCAGAACGAGGGGGCCAAGCATCTGCACGGCGGGCGCGCGGGGTTTGACCGCATGATCTGGGAGCTTGCGGATCTGTCCGACCGCGCGGTCACGCTGACCGCCGAGTCGCCGGATGGCGACATGGGCTATCCGGGGCGGCTGTCGATGCAGGTGCGCTACTGGCTGGACGACGCCGACCGGCTGTGGATCGCGATGGAGGCGCAGACCGACGCGCCCACGGTGGTGAACATGGTGAACCACAGCTATTTCAACATGGCCGGGTCGGGGTCGGTCATGGGGCAGGACTTGCGGCTGGGGGCCACGCATTACACGCCGGTGGACGCCGATCTGATCCCCACCGGCGAGGTGCGGGCGGTGGCTGGCACTGCGTTTGATTTCAATGCGTTGCGCAAGATCGGGGCGAAGCTGCCGTCGGATATGGGGTTTGACCACAACTGGTGTCTGACCGGTCCGCTGGAGCCGAAATGGGGCGAGGCTTTGCGGTTTTGCGCCGAGGCGGTGGACGCAGAGTCTGGCCGGCGGATGGAGGTCTGGACGACGGAACCGGGCGTGCAGTTCTACACCGGGGCATTTCTGGCAGGCGGGTTGCCGGGCAAGGACGGTGCGCCAATTGCGCCGTTTACCGGGTTCACGCTGGAGACCCAGCGCTTTCCCGACAGCCCGAACCGGCCGCAGTTCCCCTCGGCCCGGCTGGAGCCGGGGCAGCGCTATCGGCATCTGATGGCGTTTGATTTTACCCCTGCGGCGGGGTGAAGCGGCGGGGCGGCGGGGTGAACCCCGCCCTACCCCGGAGTGGCCGCACCCGGTTGCAGCGGCGTATGTTTCGCGGCTGGCGCGGGTATGGTTTGCGTATGGCAAACGTCATGACGTTGCTGCGCAGGTCACAAGCGGGCATTCCGCGCCACGGGCTGGCCAAGGCGGGGTGAACCCCGCCTACGCCTTGCCCGCAAAATGGTGCAGCGCCGCCACCGCGCAGGAGGCGAGCCGCGCCATGGGACTGTCCGACCGGGAGTTCAGGATGACGGGCACGCGCGCCCCGAGCACCAGCCCGGCACCTTCGGCATGGCTGATATAGGCCAGCTGTTTGGCCAGCATGTTGCCCGCATCGATCCCGGGCACCACGAGAATGTTGGCGCGGCCCGCCACCCCGCCGGTCAGCCCCTTGGTGCGGGCGGCGGCCATGTCCACCGCATTGTCCATGGCCAGCGGGCCTTCGACCTGCCCGCCCTTGATCTGGCCGCGTTCGGCCATTTTGGACAGCAGCGCTGCGTCGATCGACGACTGGATCGCGGGGTTGATGGTTTCCACCGCCGACAGCACGCCGACACGCGGGTCGATGCCCAGGGACAGGGCAAGGGTGATGGCGTTCTGGATGATGTCGACCTTGGTCATCAGGTCGGGCGCGATGTTGATGGCGGCGTCGGTGACCATCACCGGCTCTGGCAGGCCGGGCACGTCCATCAGGAAGACGTGGGTGAATTTGCGGCCCATGCGCAGGCCATGATCGCGGTCGACCATGGGGCGCAAAAGGTCATCGGTGTGCAGATGGCCTTTCATCACCGCCAAAGCGCGGCCTTCGTGCACCAGTTGGCAGGCCATGGCGGCTGCGGCGACATCGTCGCCGGGGACGTCAATGATCTCTACCCCGGTCAGGTCGGCGCCGATGGCGCGGGCGGCGGCCTGGATGGCCTCGGCATGGCCGATCAGGATCGGTGAGATGATGCCCTGCGTGGCGGCCAGCATCGCGCCACCAAGGGAATTGTCATCATCGGGGCAGACCACGGCGGTGGGCAGCGCGGGCAAGGGCCTTGCGCGGTCGATCAGCGCTTCGAAATGGCGGTGGCGCTGCACGATCAGGCCGGGGATGTGCTGGTTGTCGCGGTCGAACCGGATCTGCGGGGCCAGCACGGTGGCCTCTCCGGTCAGGATCAGGGCGGCGTCGGCCGGGCGGGTCACTTCGGTTTTGAGGCGGACGGTGCCACCTTCCATCTTTTCCAGCACGGTGACCTGACACAGCAGCTCATCCCCGGCATGGGCGATGGCGTGAAAGGTCAGGGTCTGGTGCTGCAACCGTGTGCCCGGACCCGGCAGGTGGGTGCCCAGCACGGCGGAAACCAGCGAGGCAATGAACATACCCGCCGCCATCTGTTCGGGCTTGCCGTCGCCATCCAGATCGCCGTTGGGCAGGTTCATCGGGTTGAAATTGCCCGAAGACGCCGCAAAGACATACAGATCATCCGGCGTGATCAGACGGCGCAGTTGCGCCGTGTCACCGGGGGAAAGCTCGTCGAAGGTGCGGTTGACCAGACGCATGGGGGGCACTCCTTGCCGAGACTATAGGGCGCTTGCGTGACAGTCCTTGCAGCCTTGGGCAAGAAAAAAGGCCCCCCGCAGGCGGATGCCTGCGGGGGGCCGGTGTTCAGATGCCTGTTTTCCAATCAGGCCAGATCGAAGCGGTCGGCGTTCATCACCTTGACCCAAGCCGCAACGAAGTCGTGCACGAACTTTTCGGCGTTGTCGTCCTGCGCATAGACCTCGGCATAGGCGCGCAGCATGGAGTTGGAGCCGAACACCAGATCGGCACGGGTGGCGGTGAACTTCACATCGCCGGTCTTGCGGTCGGTGATGTGATAGAGGTTGTTGCCCGCCGGTTTCCACTTCCACGCCATGTCGGTCAGGTGGACAAAGAAATCGGTGGTGAGCGCCCCCACCCGGTCGGTGAACACGCCATGCGCGGTGCCACCGTGGTTGGTGCCGATCACCCGCATACCGCCCAAGATGCAGGTCATTTCCGAAGCGGTCAGGCCCATCAGCTGGGCACGGTCGAGCAGCAGCTCTTCGGGGCTGACGACATAGTCTTTCTTCTGCCAGTTGCGGAAGCCATCGGCCACAGGTTCCAGCACGTCGAAGGACGCGGCATCGGTCTGCTCTGCCGTGGCATCGCCACGACCGGGGGTGAAGGGCACCGTCACGTCAAAGCCCGCCGCTTTCGCCGCCTGTTCCACACCGTAGGAACCTGCCAGCACGATCACGTCAGCCACGCTTGCGCCGATCTGGGCCGCGATGGGTTCCAGCACCGACAGCACATGGGCCAGACGGGTGGGCTCGTTGCCCTCCCAATCTTTCTGGGGTGCCAGACGGATGCGGGCGCCATTGGCCCCGCCGCGCAGGTCTGACCCGCGATAGGTGCGGGCGGAATCCCATGCGGTGCTGACCATGTCGGACACCGAGAGGCCAGAGGCTGCGATGGCAGCCTTTACCGCCGCCACGTCATAGCCGGTGGTGCCTGCGGGGACCGGGTCTTGCCAGATCAGGTCTTCCTGCGGCGCGTCCGGCCCGATGTAGCGGGTGCGCGGGCCAAGGTCGCGGTGGGTCAGCTTGAACCAGGCGCGGGCGAAGGTGTCGCTGAAATAGGCGTGGTCGGCGGCAAAACGCTCGCAGATCTCGCGGTAGATCGGGTCGACCTTCATCGCCATGTCGGCATCGGTCATGATCGGCATCACGCGGATGCTTGGATCTTCCACATCAACCGGCATGTCTTCTTCGCGGATGTTGATCGGCATCCACTGGTTGGCCCCGGCGGGAGATTTCTTCAGCTCCCACTCATAACCGAACAGCAGGTCGAAATAGCCGTTGTCCCATTTGGTGGGGTGCGTGGTCCATGCGCCTTCGATGCCGGAGGTGACGGTGTTGCGGCCCACGCCACGGCTGGTGTTGTTCATCCAGCCAAGGCCACCTTCGACAATGTCGGCGCCTTCGGGGGCGGCCTGCAGCGCACCGGCGTCGCCGTTGCCATGGGTCTTGCCGACGGTGTGGCCACCTGCGGTCAGTGCGGCGGTTTCTTCGTCATCCATCGCCATGCGGGCAAAGGTTTCGCGCACGTGCAACGCCGTCATGGCCGGGTCTGGCACACCGTTCACGCCTTCGGGGTTCACATAGATCAGCCCCATCTGCACGGCGGCGAGCGGGTTTTCCATGGTGGCGGGATTTTTCACATCGTCGTAGCGGGTTTCGGACGGGGCCAGCCATTCCTTTTCGGCGCCCCAGTAGATGTCTTTTTCGGGGTGCCAGACGTCTGCGCGGCCAAAACTGAAGCCATAGGTTTTCAGACCCATCGATTCATACGCAATGGTGCCCGACAGAATGATCAGATCGGCCCAGCTGATCTGGTTGCCGTATTTCTTCTTGATCGGCCAGAGCAGGCGGCGGGCCTTGTCGAGGTTGGCGTTGTCAGGCCACGAATTCAGCGGCGCAAAGCGGATGGTGCCGGTGCCACCACCGCCCCGGCCATCGGCCAGACGGTAGGTTCCGGCCGAATGCCATGCCAGACGGATCATCAAGCCGCCGTAATGGCCCCAGTCTGCCGGCCACCAATCCTGGCTGTCCGTCATCAGCGCATGCACATCGGCCTTGAGGGCTGCCACGTCGAGGTTTTTCACCTCTTCGCGGTAGTCGAAGCCCTTGATCGGGTCATATTTGGTGTCGTGCTGGTGCAGGATGTCGAGATTGAGCGCTTTTGGCCACCAGTCGGTCATCGTGGCTGCCGTTGTGGTCAAAGACCCGTGCATCACCGGGCATTTGCCGCCCGACTTGATATCGTTTCCATCCATGTCGCTTCTCCGCTTTTGTGTCGCTGGCACAGCCGGACCGCGGACCTGCGGGACGAATCGCCCCAAGGTCGAACCCACGCTGATTAGAATCTCTCTAACATGGCGGTTCCATAATTAGAATTTGCATTTTCTAATCATCCCTATATGTTTTTCTTATGAAAGCCCTGTCGATGAAACATCTGCGCTATTTCGACGCCCTGTCGCAACACAGCCATTTCGGCCGCGCGGCCGAGGCCTGTGCGATTTCGCAGCCCGCCCTGTCGATCCAGATGAAAGAGCTGGAGGATATTCTGGGCGCACCGCTGATCGAACGCGGGCCGCGCCAGATCAGCCTGACGCCCTTGGGTACGGAATTCGCGCTGCGGGTGCGGGTGATCTTGCAGGCGGTGGAAGAGCTGGGCGATCTTGCCCGCGCCTCCTTTGGCCCGTTGACGGGGCGGTTGCGGATCGGGGTGATCCCGACCGTGGCCCCCTACCTGCTGCCGCGCATCATGAAGGATCTGACCGCGCGCTATGAGGGGCTTGACCTGCGCCCGCGCGAGGCGATCACGCAGCGGCTGGTCGAGGATCTGGTCGAGGGGCGGCTGGATGCGGCGCTGGTGGCGTTGCCGGTGTCGGAACCGGGGCTGACGGAATACCCGCTGTTTGATGAAGAGTTCATTCTGGTCCGCCCGCAAAGCGATGCCGATAAACCCGTGCCCAATCCGGAAACCCTGCGCGAGATGCGGCTGTTGTTGCTGGAGGAAGGGCATTGTTTTCGCGAACAGGCGATTTCCTTTTGCAAGCTGGGATCAGCCCTGCCGCGCGACCTGATGGAGGGCAGTTCGCTGACCACCTTGGTGCAGATGGTGGGCGCAGGCATTGGTGTCACGCTGATCCCGCAGATGGCGGTGGCGGTGGAAACCCGCCTGGCCCCGGTATCGGTGGCGCGCCTGCCAAGCCCACGCCCGACGCGGACGATTGGCCTCGTCTGGCGCAAGACCAACCCGCTGGGCAGCCAGCTGGCACAGATTGCCGAAGTGATCCGCACCAGCGGCACTGTCGATGTGGCGCCCTGACGCCGCTCGACGCGCGAAACGGGCGCGCTAGACTTGTGCCATGTTCATCATCACCCCGAAAACCATGAAGAACCGCGCAGCGCTTGAGTTCCGCCAGATTCCGCGCCGCTTTCTGGGCCGCAGCTTTGTCTGGCCACGGGGCGCGGGCTGGCGGATGAAGGCGCGGGTGGTGTTCGAGATCGAGTTGCTGCGCTATCTGACAGCGCTTGCGCCCTTTGCCGGGATGGCGCTGATCTGGCGCGACTCGGCGCTGGCGATTGCGCAGGCCCCTGCCCTGATGGCGCTGGTGCTTTACGCGGTCGAAATGCGGTTTCTTCGACTCACACCCGCTGCCCGCGCGACCCTGCTGGACGATGCCACGCGCGACCGTCTGGCCGACCTGCTGGCGTTTCGCGCCCGTGGACTCCTGACCCGCATCGGCGCCGGGCGGCGGCTGACCGGCGGCGCATTGTTTCTTGTGGTGGAACAATCCGAACTGGCCCGCGTCGCCCCGCTGACCTTTGTCACGGTGCAAAGCGAAGGGGCCGAAGGCGGAGGTAGGCCCGAAATCATCGACCTGACCGAAGCCGAACAGATGCTGATCCGCGACACGCTGTTTGCACCGCCCCTGACCGAGGCCGCGATGCAAAAGCTGACGCTGGTATGCAAGGATACGGTGAGTGTGACACGCCTTGAGATGCGCGCCATCCCCGCGCATGACCGTATGGCGGCGTTGACGGGGTTCTGAGGCGGATACCCCTTCCCGTCCCACCTGCACAAAAACCCCTGACCCGGTGTCGCTTTTGTCATGGACGGCACACAACGGGCGCGCTAGCCCATGGGGATGACCCGACACCCCGACCGTATCCTTCCCGGCGTTGTGCTGATGCTGGCGTTCTGCGTGCTGGCGCCGCTGCTGGATGTATCGGCCAAGCTGGCATCGGACACGATCCCGGTGGGGCAGATCGTGACGGCGCGGTTTGTGGTGCAGGGGGCGTTGATGGCGCCCATCATCCTGGCCATGGGCATCACCTTGCGTCTGACCCCGCGGGCGCTGGGGTTGATCTGTCTGCGGTCGGTGTTTCTGATCCTGTCGACCTTCAGCTTTGTCGCCGCCATTTCGGTGATGCCGGTCGCCGATGCGCTGGCGATTGCCTTTGTCGAGCCGTTCATCCTGTTGATTCTGGGCCGTCTTTTGTTTGGCGATGAGGTCGGACCGCGCCGGATTGCGGCGTCTTGCGTGGGCTTTGCGGGGGCGCTCCTGGTGATCCAGCCGTCGCTGGCGGCGTTTGGCTATGTGGCGCTGTGGCCTTTGGGGACGGCGTTTTTCTTTGCGTTCTACATGCTGTCGACGCGGCAGGTGGCGGGATTCATGCATCCGGTGGCGATGCAGTTCCACACGTCATGGACCGGCCTGTTGATGTGCCTGCCGGTGATGGTTCTGGCCAATGGCACTGGCTGGTGGCAGCTTGACCCGGTGATGCCGCAGGGCAACGCCTGGCTGTGGCTGTTCGGGGTCGGCTTCTGGGCGGCGCTGAGCCACATGTGCATGACCTATGCGCTGAAGTTCGCGCCTTCGGCCACATTGGCCCCCCTGCATTATCTGGAGATTGTGGCGGCGGTGGCGCTTGGCTACTGGATCTTTGGCGATTTCCCCAACGCGCTGACCTGGGCGGGGATTGCGGTGATCACCGGATCGGGGCTGTACATCATCTACCGCGAACGGCTGTCGGCGCGTGCGGTGTCGGCCAGCGCCGCCAAGGCCTGATCCAGCCGGCCGCGCGGCAGGATACACAGCATCCCCGGCCCCGACAGTTCAAGGCTGACCGGCCCGGTGCTGACCCGGTTCGATGTGCCGACCCGCGCGTCGGGCGCAAAGTCCAGCCCGTCGATCGGCCAGTCCAGCCCGGTGCTGGTGCCGGTGACCCTGCCCAGCGGATAGAGGCTGAACCGGTCGCCCCGGCGCAGCGCAAGCCGCAGCCGCGTTGGCGCATGAAATACCACATCCTGCGGGCCGAGCAGAACACAGGGGCGCCGCTGGCGGACCAGCGTGGTCAGCACCGCCAGCCCATGATCCACCCGCGCCCCGATGAAGCCCAGGGCGATCACGAAGGGCGCGTCGATGGACCGCAGCGCCTTGTCAAAATCGGTGGTGTCTTGTTCCGCAATCGGGTGCAGCCGGTCCGCCAGCACAAGGCGGGCCGAGTCCGAAAGGGAATCCATGTCGCCGATCACCGCCTGCGGCTGCACACCATGGGCCAGACAGCGGTCCGCCCCCCCGTCGGCCGCCACAATCACCGGCGCCCTTTGCTGCGAAATTCGAAACAATGCGGCAGAAACAGGTGCACCGCCCACAAGCGTGATACCGCCCGAGGATTGCACTATAACTGGATTCATGCGGATACTGTCTTTCAAATTGAGGCAAACCACCGGGATGCGTGCCACAATCAATCCTTCAAAACACCCTGATCTGTCCATGGATTCGAACAAGTGCAGGGTCAAGAAGACATGTCGATATGTGCGAGAGGCGGTGTCTGATGATGGGTGCGAGTAAAATCCTGACGGTTTCTTATGGAACCTTCTCCTGTACATTGGAGGGTTTTGAAGACCCGTTCAACACGATGAAGGCCATTGCGGAGTATTTCCGCGATCTGGCCGCCGGAGATCGTTACTTCGGGGCCGAACCGCCGCAGCCCGATGCCGCCATGCTGCACAAGATTGCCGAACGTGAAATCCAGCGCCGGGTTGAGGCGAAGGTGCAGGAGAATGGCGTGATCCTGCGCGCCGAAGAGCCTGGCACTGCCGCAGCCCCCGCGCACAGCGCGTCTGTCGCGGCGCAGGTCGCGCCGCAGCCTGTGGTCGAAATGCCGGCGCGTGGCACAGCCCCGGTGCCGCGCCCAACGCCGACGCTGGCCGGGGTTGAGACCGAAGCTTCGACCGGTGCAGAACCTGCGGCGGGCACGGTGGCCGAAAAATTGTCCCGCCTGCGCAAGGCCGCGGCGGAAAGCCGGGAGGCGACCCCCGTTGTCACGCTGGCCGTCCCGCTGGCGCTTGCACAGGATGATTTCACCTATGATTTCACCGAAGACCAGCACGCCGACGCGACACCGCTGACCGACCTTGCAGCCTTCGAAGATGTCTTGCCAGAGGACGCGGTGACGGCGGATGCGCAGATCCTGACCGACGACCTGCCGCCCGAAGAGCAGAGCATCGAAGCCGATGAGGTGCCGGACGATCTGCCCGTTGACGCAGCCATCGCACCTGCGCCGCCTGCTGTCCCGGCAGAGGATGACGCAGAGGATTGGGTGGACGAAGACGACCTTGCCGACCTGATGGCGCTGGATGCGGTCGCCCATGTGGACGCCGGTCCGCAGGACGCCGCGCCAGCGGAGCTGCCGGATGGTGCCGATGATCTGTCCGAACCAGAGATGGTGGAGGCCAGCGATGAGGTGGCGAGGTCCGCAACCCCCGCCGAGTTCGCCGATGGTGAGTCTTTTGATGAAGACATTTTCGCCAGCGTGCTTGCCGAAACAGCTGCCCCGGATGAGGCGGTGACGCTAGAGGCGCCGGATATGGCGCGCAGCTCGGCGATGGCAGAAGCCGAGGCGGATGACGCGCTGCTTGCCAGCCTTGGCACCCTGGTCGACGCGCAAGCGGCCAGAGCCGAGGCAGCGCCCGAGGCGGAGCCAGTCGCAGATGCCGGGTCGCAGGACGACCTGGACGACGCAGTGACGGAGCTTGTCGCAACGGTCGATGTTTATGACGACGACACAGACGATGTTGCCGCACTGGCGGGGGCCGCGTTTGAAGCACAGTCTGCGGCAACGCATGAGACAGCGTTTGAGCCAGAGCTTGAGGCAGAAGAAGACGACGCCCTGTTGCAGCCGCTTTCTGACGTGGCAGATGAGGCTGCGGCGACAGATCTGACCAGCGCTGACGCACCAGAGGCCGACCTTGCGGATGACGACGCGCAGGCCGACGCAGCGGCCCCTGACACCGCGCCTGCGGTGGCGGCCCCCGTGCGCCCGATCCGTCCGGTGCGCCCGCTGCGGCCCACTGTGGGGGCGCGCCCTGCGGTGCCAGAGCTTGCGTCAGACTTTGCTGCCGAAGCCGAATCGCGCACCCCGGTCTCGGTTGAAAAACTGCAACGTGCCCGCGCCCGTGTGATCAAGATCCGCCGCGTTGATGCGCCGGTGGCAGGCCTTACGGCGGTACCCGCACGCGCCGCCCTGTCGCAAGAGGCCGAAGCCGCCCTGACGGCGGAACTGGCCGCGCTGGAACGGGAGCCGCACGCCGAGGCGTCGGATGCTGCTGCCGCCGGACCCGCCCAGGCGGGTGCAATCGGCCATCATCTTGACCGCCCCGCCGAAGAAGTGGCGGTCAGCCGTCTGATGGCAGAGGCCAGCACCCAGATGGAAGTGCCCGACACCAAGCGCCGCCGGTCGGCCATTGCCCATCTGAAAGCCGCCGTCGCCGCGACGATCGCCGAGCGTCGGGCCACCGGCAGCACGCTGGCCGAGAACGGCCGCGCCCGCATGGGGGCCTACCGCGACGATCTGGCCAAGGTCATGCGCCCCACCGCCGCCGCCCCGGCCCCGCAGGGCGAGCGTCCGGCCCCGCTGGTTCTGGTCTCGGCGCAGCGGATCGACCGCCCTGCCGACGTGTCGCGCGCGCCAGCGGCGGCGGTTGTTCCGGTGCGGCCGCGGCGGCCGATGTCTTCGGCAGCGCTTGCCATCGAGGCCGTGGCGGATGACGCTTATGACGCCGATCAAGATGCCGACAATCTGTTTGAAGCAGACATCGGGTTTCCCGATTTCGCCGAACGGCTTGGCGCGACCGATCTGCCAGAGCTGCTGGAAGCCGCTGCGGCCTATATTGCCTGTGTCGAAGGGCTGGACAGTTTCACCCGCCCCCAGCTGATGCGCCACATCGGGGCCGCCACCGAGGGCGTCTCGCGTGAAGACGGGCTGCGCAGCTTTGGCATCCTGCTGCGCGAAGGCGTGATCGAACGCAGCCGCCGTGGCCAGTTCGCCATCAGCGATGCATCGCCGCTTCTGGCGCATGCCCGCAAGATCGCCGGCTGACCGCGCAGCTGACTGGTACTAAGCCACAGGCGGGCTGCACCGGGTGCAGCCCGCCTGTTCATTAGGGGCGGTTTCAGTCGCGCAGGTCGTTTGTGGGTGGGGTGGCATCGGGGTCGGGCTGCCCCACCCCCATGAACACCGGGCGCAGGGGCAAGATCCACAGCAGCCCAAGCCCGACATAGATGCCAAGCTCTACCAGAATCGAGGGCCGGTCCATCCAGTTCACCAGCGTGACCGCCACCACCACATAGGCCGGAAGGCCCACCAGCAAAACCAGCAAAGACAACCGCCGCCGCGCCTTGTAACTCAGTGCCATGCCATCCTCATCCGGTTTAGATGCGCCCGTCAGTCTGCAAAGGGATCGGTCACCAGAATGGTGTCGTCCCGCTCGGGTGAGGTAGAAAGTAGTGCGACCGGGCATTGGATCAATTCCTCGATCCGCCGCACGTATTTGATCGCAGCACCGGGCAGCTGCGCCCAGGACCGCGCCCCGGCGGTCGATTCAGACCAGCCTTCCATCTCTTCATAGATCGGGGTGCAGCGGGCCTGCTGATCGGCTGCGGTCGGCAGATAGTCCAGCTGCATCCCGTCCAGCTCATAGCCGGTGCAGATTTTCAGCGTCTTGAACCCGTCGAGCACGTCGAGCTTGGTCAGCGCGATTCCCGACACGCCAGAGGTGGCACAGGTCTGGCGCACAAGCACCGCGTCAAACCAGCCGCAGCGGCGCTTGCGCCCGGTGACGGTGCCGAATTCATGGCCCCGCTCGCCCAGCCGTTCGCCATCGGCGTCGAACAGTTCCGCCGGGAACGGGCCTTCGCCGACGCGGGTGGTATAGGCCTTGACGATGCCCAGCACGAAATCGATCGCCGTCGGGCCAAGGCCCACGCCGGTGGCCGCCTGCCCCGCGATCACATTGGACGAGGTGACAAAGGGATAGGTGCCGAAGTCGATGTCCAAAAGCGCGCCCTGCGCCCCCTCGAACAGGATGCGCTTTCCGGCGCGGCGCGAATCGTTCATCACCTTCCAGACCGGGGCGGCATAGGGCAGCACCTGCGGCGCAATCTCTTGCAGCGCGGCAAGCAGGGCGGCACGATCCACCGGCTCCATCCCCAGACCGCGGCGCAGAGCGCCGTGGTGGGCCAGCAGGCGGTCCACCCGCAGTTCCAGCGTGGCCGCATCGGCCAGATCGGCCACCCTGATGGCACGGCGGCCCACCTTGTCTTCATAGGCGGGACCAATGCCGCGCCCGGTGGTGCCGATCTTGGCCACGCCGACAGAGCCTTCGCGCGCCCGGTCCAACTCGCCATGCAGCGGCAGGATCAGCGGCGCATTTTCGGCCACCAGCAGGTTGTCGGGCGAGATATCGACGCCCTGATCGCGCAGCTTGGCAATTTCCATCACCAGATGCCAAGGGTCCAGCACCACGCCATTGCCGATGACACTCAGCTTGCCGCCGCGCACGATGCCGCTTGGCAGCAACGACAGCTTGTAGACCTTGCCATCAATGACCAGCGTATGGCCCGCATTGTGCCCACCCTGAAAGCGCGCGACGATGTCGGCGCGTTCGGACAGCCAGTCCACAATCTTGCCCTTGCCCTCGTCGCCCCATTGGGCGCCCACGACAACCACATTGGCCATGCTGATCTCCTCGGTTCCAAAACCGTCTGTGCTATAGACGCAAGGGCCGCGCAGGGAAACAGGGAAATCGTCTGTCATGGCCCGACCCTGGCGTTTCGTCCCTGCCGCCTGCGCGCGGCGCTGCATTGCCGCTTTTCCGGAATGGTCCCGCCAGAGGCATCCGACGGATCACCCTGCGCCAACGGTGTAGGGGTTGCGCGCCGCCCCCCATCAGCCTAGATAGGCGCGTCAGCTTCGGGAACGCCCATGGAAAACGTCATTCTTGCCATCCACCTTGTCCTCGCCCTCCTGTTGGTTGGCGTGGTTCTGCTGCAAAGGTCCGAAGGCGGCGGCCTTGGCATGGGTGGTGGCGGCGGTGGTGCCATGTCGGGCCGGGCTGCGGCGACAGCCCTTGGCAAGGTGACGTGGATTCTGGCCATTCTGTTCATCTGCACCTCGATCACCCTCACGGTTCTGGCCGCGCAAAAGGCGGGATCGAACTCGGTGGTGGACCAGATCGGCGCACCATCGGCGCGGCCCAATGTGCCGGCAGTACCGGCGGGCAGCGACCTTTTGCCCCCCGCACCGACCGACGCGCCGCTGGCCCCGCCCCGCGCCGACAACTGATACCACCATCTCTTGTCGCGGCCCGACCTGTCAAAACAGCATCTAGCGGTGCTGTTGCAAAGGACTGCTGCCTAGGATAAGGCTTTGGTCCCGTGGTGCTGCGATTCCCATTCATCGAATCGCAGCGAATAACAGCGAAGAACAACACGGGGGCCGCACATGGCACGCTATATTTTCATCACTGGCGGCGTTGTGTCATCGCTTGGCAAGGGGCTGGCTTCGGCGGCCCTTGGGGCATTGTTGCAGGCCCGGGGCTACACGGTCCGCCTGCGCAAGCTGGACCCCTACCTGAACGTCGACCCCGGAACGATGTCGCCGTTTGAACATGGCGAAGTGTTTGTCACCGATGATGGTGCCGAAACCGATCTGGACCTTGGGCATTATGAGCGGTTCACCGGCGTGCATGCCCGCGCGACAGACTCGATTTCCTCGGGACGGATCTACTCCAACGTGCTGGAGAAAGAACGGCGCGGCGATTATCTGGGCAAGACCATTCAGGTCATCCCCCACGTCACCAACGAGATCAAGGAATTCCTGCGCATCGGCGCGGATGAGGTTGATTTCATGCTGTGCGAAATCGGCGGCACGGTGGGCGATATCGAGGGCCTGCCGTTCTTTGAAGCCATCCGCCAGTTCATCCACGAACGCCCGCGTGGCCAGTCGATCCTGATGCACCTGACGCTGCTGCCCTATCTGGCGGCCAGCGGCGAGCTGAAGACGAAACCGACGCAACATTCGGTCAAGGAATTGCAGAGCATTGGTCTGGCGCCTGATGTGCTGGTCTGCCGGTCGGAACACCCGATCCCCGACAAGGAGCGTGAAAAGATCGCGCTGTTCTGCAATGTGCGCAAAGAGCATGTGATCCCGGCCTATGATCTGAAAACGATCTACGAGGCCCCGCTGGCCTATCACCGCGCGGGCCTTGATCAGGCGGTACTGGATGCGTTTGGAATTTCTCCCGCGCCCAAGCCGAACCTGACCCGTTGGGAAGACGTGATGGACCGGCTGAACAATGCCGAAGGCATGGTTCGGGTGGCGATTGTCGGGAAATACACCCAGCTGGAAGACGCCTATAAGTCGATTGCCGAGGCGCTGACCCATGGCGGCATGGCGAACCGCACAAGGGTCAAGGCGGAATGGATCGACGCCGAGATCTTCGAGAACGAAGACCCCGCCCCCTATCTGCAGGATTTCCACGCCATTCTGGTGCCCGGCGGCTTTGGCGAGCGTGGGACCGAAGGCAAGATCAAGGCGGCGCAATTCGCGCGCGAG
The DNA here is from genome assembly GCF_004745575.1 of Pseudotabrizicola sediminis. GTDB lineage: Bacteria > Pseudomonadota > Alphaproteobacteria > Rhodobacterales > Rhodobacteraceae > Pseudotabrizicola > Pseudotabrizicola sediminis. The sequence continues at coordinate 255,531 of NZ_RPEM01000007.1, forward strand.
CGGAAGATCCCCTATCTGGGCATCTGTCTTGGCATGCAGATGGCGGTGATTGAATCGGCCCGCAATCTGGCCGGGTTGCCGAATGCCGGGTCGGAAGAGTTTGACCATGAGGCCGGGAAGAAACGGTTTACCCCGGTGGTCTATCATTTGAAAGAATGGGTGCAGGGCAACCACACGGTGCGGCGCAAGCACGGGGATGCCAAGGGCGGCACCATGCGGCTGGGGGCCTACACTGCCAATCTGAAGGTCGGGTCGAAGGTGGCCGAGGTTTATGGCGGCACGGTGATCGAGGAACGGCACCGCCACCGCTATGAGGTGGACGTGCAGTACCGCGAGCAGCTGGAATCCTGCGGGCTGGTGTTCTCGGGCATGTCGCCGGACGGCAAGCTGCCCGAGATTGTCGAAGTCAAGGACCACCCCTGGTTCATCGGGGTTCAGTTTCACCCGGAGCTGAAATCAAAGCCCTTCTCCCCCCACCCCCTGTTCGCCGACTTCGTGCGCGCCGCGAAAGAGGTGGAGCGGCTGGTGTAAGAGGCTGAAGGTTCAGCCCGTTCTGAGCCTGCGCGCGGCTATCCAGGCGGCCCCGGCCATCCCCCCGGCGGTGGCAAGGCACAGCGGCAGGCCGCCGATCTGGTAGCTGACGCCCGACAGCAAGGTGCCGGTCAGCCGTCCCGCCGCATTGGCCATGTAGTAAAAGCCCACATCCCGCGTGATCCGCTCGGCCGCGCCGAAGGCGAGGATCAGGTAGGAATGGACGGAAGAGTTGATGGCGAAGACAAAGCCGAACAGCAGCAGGCCCGCGATCAGCGTGGCGGTCAGCCACGGCGCGGGTTCGCCCGCGACATAGGCCAGAGCAGCCAGAGCAAAGGGGATCGGCACCAACAGGCCCGCCCAGAAGATCGCCTTTTGCGTCACCTGTGCTTCTGACTGGCCCTTGCCGCCAAGGATGCGCGGGGCAAAGGCCTGCACCGCGCCGTAAGCGATGATCCACAACGCCATGAAGCCACCGACGAGGAAAAACGCCTCGCGCCGGCCCTCGGCGGTGCCGTCCGACAGCACGGCCTGAAAATAGATCGGGATGCCGACCACGAACCAGACATCGCGCGCGCCGAACAGGAACAGGCGGGCGAGGCTGAGGCGATTGACGCGAGGGTCTTTCGACCGCCAGCCGCCCCAGCCTTCCGCAGCCTTCATCCGGCCCGGCAGACCCGCGGGCAGGAACAGGACGACTGCAATCAGGATCACCAGGAGCACGGCGGCCATGCCCCAGACCGCCGCCTGAAACCCGGCCAGCGCCAGAAGGGCGGCACCGATGAAGAAGCCCAGCCCCTTGACCGCGTTCTTGGACCCGGTCAGCGCCGCCACCCAGCGGAACAACCCGCCGTCGGTGGTGGGGGCCAGCAGCTTGACGGCGGATTTGGATGACATCTTGGCCAGATCCTTGGCCACCCCCGACACCCCCTGCACCGCCATGACAAAGGCGACCGAGGCGGGGATGGTCCACGCCGGATCGAGCTGCGCCAGCACCGCCAGCGCGCCGATCTGCAGCGCCAGCCCGGCATAAAGCGTGGCCGCGAGGCCAAAGCGCGCGGCCAGCCAGCCCGCGCAAAGGTTGGTCACAATGCCTGCCAGTTCATAAAGCAGAAACAGCCAGGCGAGTTGCACGGGCGAGAAGCCCAACCCGTTGAAGTGCAGCAGCACCAGCATGCGCAGCGCGCCATCCGACAGCATGAAGGCCCAGTAGGCCGCCGTGACGGAGGCGTAGGCGCGCAGGGGGTTTATGGCGGACATGTGGTGCTTTCGGTTGGTGTCGGTCCGGGGGCCAGCCCCCGGACCCCCGGGATATTTTTGAACAGATGAATGAAACAGAGCTTGTCCGACACTGTGGATGACGTTGAGGGAGCAGCCGGAGGCGATGGGGTCAAAGCGTGTTGGCCACCATGCGGGTGATGTCTGCCAAGCGGCAGGCATAGCCCCATTCGTTGTCATACCATGCGTAAATCTTCACCTGCGTGCCGTTGATCACCATGGTCGATTGCGCGTCGATGATCGCTGAGCGTGGGTCGTTGGTGTAGTCCGACGACACCAGCGCGCGGGGCTCATAGCCGAGGATGCCTTTGAGCGCGCCCTCGGAAGCGGTTTTGAACAGGGCGTTGACCTCTTCCGCCGTGGTCGGGCGGTCCACCTCGAAGACGCAGTCGGTGAGCGAGGCGTTCAGCAGCGGCACGCGGACGGCGTGGCCGTTCAACCGGCCTTTGAGCTCGGGGTAGATCAGGGTGATCGCGGTGGCCGAGCCGGTGGTGGTGGGGATCAGGTTCAGCAGGGCCGAGCGGGCGCGGCGCATATCCTTGGCCGGGCGGTCGACGATGGTTTGGGTGTTGGTCACATCATGGATGGTGGTGATCGAGCCGTGCTTGAGCCCCAGATTTTCATGGATCACCTTGACCACCGGGGCGAGGCAGTTGGTGGTGCATGAGGCGGCCGTGATCAGGGTCTGGCTGCCATCGTAGAGGTGATGGTTGACGCCGTAGACCAGATTCAGCGCGCCGCCGTCCTTGACCGGGGCAGAGACGACAACCTTTTTCACCCCGGCGGTGTAATAGGGGGCGATTTTGGCGGCGGTCTTGAAGACGCCGGTGCAGTCGATCACCAGATCGATGCCCAGTTCCGCCAGTGGTAGGTCTTGAATCGTCTTTTCATGGGTCAGGCGGATGCGCTGGCCGTTCAGGATCAGCGCATCCGGCTCATGGCGGACCGGCGTGGGCCAGCGGCCGTGGACGGAATCGAATTCCATCAGCAGGGCGTGCTGTTCGGCGTCGCCCGTGGGGTCGTTGATCAGCACGATCTCGCCCCCGGCACCGGTGTCGATCAGGTCGCGCAGGACAAGTTTGCCGATCCGGCCAAGGCCATTGAGGGCGATGCGGGGCATGGGGATCAGCCTTTCTGTGAGGTCAGGTCATCGGCGTCGATGGCATCGACCCGGGTTTGCAGCGACATGCGGCTGAGTTGCCCGAACGGGAGTTCGACAAAGGCGGCGATGCGGCGGCGCAGTGCGGCATAGGTCTGGGCAAAGACCAGCCCCTTTTCGGCGTCGGTGCCAGTGGCCTTGACCGGGTCGGGCAGGCCCCAGTGGCCAGTGATCGGCTGGCCGGGCCAGGGCGGGCATTCTTCGGCAGCGGCGGAGTCGCAGACGGTGAAGACGAAATCCATCACGATCGAGTCGGGCTGCTGAAATTCCGAAATATGTTTGGAGCGCAGGGTGGACACATCATGGCCGTTGCGCTGCAGGACATCGAGCGCGAAGGGGTTGAGTTCCGAATTGGGGCGGGTGCCGGCAGAGAAGGACTGAAACTTGCCCTTTCCCAGGTCGCGCAGCAGCGCCTCGGCAAAGATCGAGCGGGCAGAGTTGCCCGAACAGATGAAGAGCACGTCAAAATCGGTGTCGAGTATGGGCATGATATCCTCATGTGCGTGACGGAGGGAGACGAGCAGATCGGGGCGGGCGCGGGCAACATCGAGCGCGAGATAGCCGATCAAGCCTTCGGCGGTTTCAAGATCGACCGCGTAGAACAGCGACCGGCCCTGCCGTTCGACCGTGGCCAGGCCCGAGGCGGTGAGGTCGGCAAGGTGGTGCGACAGGGTGTTGGGGCGCAGGTTCAGGGCCTGCGCAATCTCGGTCGGGCGCACGCCACGCGGGGCAAAGCGCATCAACAGCCGGAACACCGCGAGGCGACCGGGATGGCCAAGGGTGGCGAAGGCATGGGCGGCGCGGTTTGATTCCATTATTCGGGAATAATGGAAGCGATAGGGTCGGTCCAGTGAAGGTTTGATGACAGGCGGCCAGCCGGGACACCGGAAAAGGAAAAGACCATTGGCTGGGCCAATGGTCTTTGGTCTTGCGGCCCGGAGTCTGAGCTTAGCTGGGGATTATTTCACCAGCACGACAGGCACTTTGCAGGAGCGCAACATTTCAGTGGTGGTGGAGCCGATCACAAGGCTGCGGATGCGCGAATGGCCATAGGCGCCCATTACAAGCATGTCGAAGCCTTCGGCATCGACGAGCTTGCCAAGGGCGGTTTCGGGCTGACCTTCGACAATCTTCGTCTCCGCAGCCAGACCGGCGGCACGAAGCTGGGCATGGGCGTTTTCAAGGCGGTGTTTCACCTCGGCAGAAGGACTGCCCACGGTGGCCACGACCACCGACAGCCCCGCAAACAGCGCCGAGCGCGAGATGTGATCCACCGCCTTCATCGCGGATGCGCCGCCATCATAGGCAACCAGCACCTTTTCGATCGGCCTGAACGCGCGGGAGGCCACGAACACCGGCTTGTGGCTGGCGCGCACGATGCGTTCGAGGTTCGAGCCGAGGTGACCTTTGGCGAAATCAGCCGCCTCGCCGCGTTTGCCGATCAGGATCATGCCGGCGTCCTGTTCCACCTCGGCCACGGTGTCCACGATATCGCCATGGCGCAGGCGGGTGGTGATCTCGGCCACACCGGCGCGGGTCAGGATGGCTTGGGCGTCGTCAAGGATCGCCCTGCCCCGGAGCGCCATCAGTTTGGATCGCTGTGCATCGAGGCCCGCCAGTTCCTCCATCAGCGCGGTGCGGGCGCCCAGCGCGATGGCTGCCTCAGCGGCAATCCGCCGGTTTGCCAACCCGCAGCGCGGGATTCGCCGGGCTGCAAGCGGTGACGGGGCGGGTTTGCAAGAGCATGGCGCCCGGAAACCGGGCAGAACCGGCGCGGGGGGTGCGGCCCCGGGGGGGCTCAGCGCAGGTGTCAGGGCCGGGGTCAGCCGTGATCGGGCATCTTGCCCGAGGGGGCGACATAGGGGCGGGTCACATCGTCCAGCCGCAGATTCACCGCCTCGACCTCGATGGCGATCGCCCCGTCGCCGGCCAGCGTCAGGGTCATGGTGCCCATGCCATCGGCACCGGGCGCAAAGTCGAGCGTCAGGAGCGACAGGATGGTGTCCTTGTCCGTCCGGTCGATGCCGGATGTACGTACACGCAGGACATCCTCTACCACCAGCAGGCTGCGCACCCGCTCGTAGGGGCGCTTTGCCGCCTCCGCCGCGGGGCAGTCTTCCCAGCGGAAGCGGTTGACCAGAAGGGCAAAACGGCGCGCCTTGGGATCAAAGCGCATTTCGGTGATCGGGAACACCGCATCCTGCAGCAGGGCGGCCATCACCGGCAGATCGGCGGCTTCCGCCGCGATCAGACGCAGGGGGACTTCATCACCGTCCTCATAGCGGGCATCTGTCATGGCCGGTCACTGATCCGTTCGATTTTTGCACCGCAGGCCATCAGCTTTTCTTCGACCCGTTCATAGCCGCGATCCAAATGGTAAACCCGGCTGACCACGGTTTCGCCTTCCGCCGCCAGACCCGCAAGGATCAGGCTGACCGATGCCCGCAGATCGGTGGCCATCACCGGCGCGCCGCGCAGTTTTTCGACCCCGGTCACGGTGGCGGTGCCGCCGTGCACGTCGATCTTGGCCCCCATGCGCATCAGTTCGGGGGCATGCATGAAGCGGTTCTCGAAGATCTTTTCTTCCAGCACCGAGGTGCCGTCGGCGGTGCAGAGCAGTGCCATCATCTGCGCTTGCAGATCGGTAGGAAAGCCCGGGAATGGTTCGGTGGTGACATTGACCGCCGACACCCGGCCATTTTTGCGGCTGACCTTCAGCCCGCGCGCCGTTTCGGTCACCGACACGCCCGCCTCATCCAGCTTTTCGGCGAACGCGCCAACCAGCTCCAGCGTGCCGCCCAGACATTCCACCTCGCCGCCGCAGATCGCGGGGACCAGCATATAGGTGCCAAGCTCGATCCGGTCGGTCACCACGGGGTGGGTGGCACCATGCAGGCGGTCGACGCCTTGGATCGTGATCGTGCTGGTGCCCTCGCCATCAATCTGCGCGCCCATCTTACGCAGGCAGCGCGCCAGATCGACGATCTCCGGCTCGCGCGCGGCATTGGTCAGGACCGTGGTGCCCTTGGCCAACGTGGCCGCCAGCAGGGCGTTCTCGGTGGCCCCGACCGAGACGAATGGAAAGTCGAACACCGCGCCACGCAGGCGCCCGCCGATGGCCTTGGCATGGACATAGCCATCGCGCAGGTCCAGCTCCGCCCCCATCGCCTCCAGCACCTGCAGATGCAGGTCCACCGGCCGCGCGCCGATGGCGCAGCCCCCGGGAAGCGACACGATGGCATGGCCGTCGCGGGCCAGCATCGGGCCCAGCACCAGAATCGACGCCCGCATCTTGCGCACGATGTCGTAATCGGCGGTGTGGTTCGAAATCGCATGGCTCGACATCGCCAGCACCTGACCGCCTTGCAGGCTGGCCACCTCTGATCCCAGCGATTCCAGCAGTTGGGTCATGGTCCGGATGTCGGACAGGCGCGGCGCATTGGTCAGCGTCAGCGGTTCCTCGGACAACAGCGTGGCCGGCATCAGCGTGAGACAGGCATTCTTGGCCCCCGCAATCGGGATCACCCCGTTGAGTGGGCCATTGCCCTTGACCAGAATCGAATCCATGCCTGTCCTACTTTCTGTACGTACCGGGGCCTGCGCCCCTTTGTGTTTGTGCGCCGGAGCGGATGCCCGGCCGAATTTATGTGCCAGACCTGGTGTCAGGCTGTCTGAGGGTGGCAGAACCGGTGTCCGGCTGTGACTTGTCGCCCGACAGCGCATCCGGGCGGAATTCGACGCCGGAGCCTGCCCCCGTGTGATCTTGCACCCCGAGCCCTGCGGCCGTTTTTGCAAGGGCACCTACGTCTGCGTCATCCTGCGGCTCTGCGTGCAGATCCGCCGTGCCTTCGCCGGCCCCGGCCCCGCGCTGCCTTGCCTGCGCCTTGCGCCGCGCCATATTCTCTTTTAGCGCAGCCTTGAGCCGCGCAGCGCGCAACTCTGCCCCGCGCAAAGGCGCGGTTCCGCTCTTGGTTCTGGCGTTTTTCTCAGTCATCGCAGCCGCTATAGCGCAGGCGACAGACTTGGTCCAGAGAAGCCCGGAAAAGGGGCTTGCACCCTGTCGCGTTTGCGACTAATCACCCGCCACGCACCAACCAAACCGGTTGGAAAGCGCCGATGCTGTGGTAGCTCAGTGGTAGAGCACTCCCTTGGTAAGGGAGAGGTCGAGAGTTCAATCCTCTCTCACAGCACCATTCAACCCATTGATCTCAAAGAAACCCCTTGCTTTCATGACCTTGGTGCCATTCTAAGTGCCAGAACAGGTGCCAGAATGGGGTTTTGGAATGGCTGCGAAACGTCGCCATTGGAAGGAAAAAACGGTCGCTTTTGGGCGCGAGTTTCCATTCCTGAGGTCCTCAGATCCTACTTTTCCGGCAAGACCCAATTGACCAAGGCACTCGGCGGTGACCTGCGTGTGGCAGACCAAAAACACGCAGCTGCTGTTGCAAGACTTCAGGCTCAGATAGCCCGCGCTGCTGGGTCGTTGCCCCTTCCCGCACCAATAGAGCTAGAGCCACCTCTCCGCGCGCTGACGCCGGAACTTCAGGAGCATGCCGTCTGGCAACACTATACAATTTTGCTTGAGCACGACGAGCAAAAGCGCGCATCGATGCCGACACCTGAAGAAATTGAGGCTGAACACGAGCGCGCGATGAAACGTATCGAGGCCGGCGAGGGTGATCCAAGTCGGGGCCCGGTCGCCGTCTTCAACGTGTCAACAGACTTTGAACTCAAAGCTGGTGCCCGACATTTCGATCATCAGCTGCGGGCACGTCGGCTCGCAGCCCTTCAAGCCGGATTGTATGCAGGTGATACACGCCTTGTCGAATTGGCGGTCCAGAAGTTCGTTTCAGACCAGGAGTTGACGGTGGTTCCTGGCTCGTCCGAATGGCGTGATCTCTCGCACAAGTTCATGCGTGCCGAAATAGATGGGCTTGCACGCACATTGGATCGGGATCGTGGGAACTTCCGTGACACCCCTACCGACCCGGTCGTAAAGCAACCTGCAAACCCGCTTCAAGCCGTTGCCGCTATTCCGCTTTTGCAACTTTTCAGAGATTACATCGCGACTCGCCAGGCCATCGGCAAGCACAAGGACGGCGGTGCCAACTGGGAAAGCGTGATCGTGGCGCTCATCAAGTTTCTTGGACACGGTGACGCGCGCAAAATCACAAGACGCAATCTGCTAGACTGGCGCGATGCGTTGATGAAATCGGGGAAGTCGCCGAAAACGGTCTCTGACAAGCATCTCGCTGCTGTTAGCGCGATTTTGCGGTGGGCCTTTGAAAACGAACATCTGCCAACCAATGAAGCCCAAACCGTGCGCCAAGAGGTGCCACGAAAGGTGCAGTCCCGTGAAAAGGGTTATACGAGCGCTGAAGCCGAACAGGTTCTGCGCGCCTCCATCAGCCACATGCCTTTAGAAACCTCAAACCCGTCAAACCGAGAAAGTCCTCACATAACCGCGGCGAAGCGGTGGGTTCCTTTGCTCTGTGCCTTCACAGGCGCTCGAGTCACAGAAATTACGCAACTTCGAAAGGAGGACGTGCGCGAAGAAGGTGGACGATGGATCTTGCGCATTACGCCCGAGGCAGGTTCGGTAAAGACCGGTCAATACCGCGACGTGCCACTTCATCGCCAGGTCATCGCGTGTGGATTCTCTGACTTCGTGCGGACAGCGAAAGATGGACCTCTGTTTCACAATGCAAAAACACCCGGTCGATATCTTGCTGGGGCACGTGGCACTGCGGGTAAGTTGTCGCAATGGCTGAACGAGCTTGATCTGGTTCCGGATGGCGTTCAGCCCTCGTATGGAATGCGCCACCGTTTCAAGACGCAGGGTCTTGAACTGGGCGCTTCAGTCCGGGTGCTGGATGCAATCCAGGGCCACCCCGGAAAGACGGCGAGTGACGGCTATGGCGATGTCACGATTGCGGCCAAGGCGAAGGTCATTGATGCGCTGCCGGAGCTTAATCTCAGCGCAAACCGTCTTTTACTAATTGACCTTACCGACACACGGCCGGCCTGATTAAAGAACTGGTGAAATCACACACCCCAGTTCCAAGACCAGCCGTTCTTGGTCGCAACTGAAGTGTCAACCACAATGCTGACATGAAAAAGTTGTCCGATAGCTAGCTGCATTCTCGTAACGTGCAGAGGGCAATTATGTTGCCGTGTGTTAACGTCTGCCTTACCAAAGTGTTAACCGTCAATTATGTGACTGGACCACATGGCTTTTCTTAGCTTCCTGCGTCCCAAAACCGAGACCAGACCGCTCCTGCTGGAGCAGTGCCTGTCAGTTGATCTGGAGGTCGATCCCAGGACTGCAAAAATCTTTGATCTGGCCGCCGTTCGCTATGGTTCTGGCCCGGCAGTCGTTGCGGGCAAAGGAAGGCTGCAGCAATCGCTCGACAGGCTGGAATTGGCCCTTGAGAAGACAAGCTATGTCATAGGCCACAATATCCTGCGCCATGACATAGAGCAGTTGCTGGCCTCACGGCCGACGCTTCGTAGCAAGATGATGGCACCCATCGATACGCTTTGGCTCAACCCGTTGGCCTTTCCGCGCAATCCTTATCATCATCTCGTAAAGCATCACCACGATGGGCGCTTGCAGGCCGGACATGTGAATGACCCCGAGCTGGATGCCCGCATGGTCTTCGACGTGCTCACCAACCAAATTGATGCCCTCCAAGGGCAGCCTCCCGACATGCTTCTGGCGTGGCACCACCTTGTAACGCGAACGGATCGCTCCGATGGCTTCGATGCGGTTTTTCAGGAGATTCGCAACGCGAATGCGCCTGATCGGCAGGTAGCCCTGGCTGCGATCCGCAAGATCCTGGAAGGTCAGGCTTGTGGTGCCCAGGTCGGTCCTGTGCTGGACACGCTGAAGGATGCGCAGATGGCTTGGCCGATGGCCTATGCCCTCGCTTGGATTTCGGTCTCCGGCGGAGAATCTGTCATGCCGCCTTGGGTGCGGGCATCCTTTCCGCAGGCCGCGCTGATCGTTCGCCAGTTGCGTGACACCAACTGTGGCAAGCCGTCTTGCACTTGGTGCGCGGCGATGAACGACCCGAAAGGAGCGCTGCAGAAGTGGTTCGGCTTTCCTGCCTTCCGCCCCGAGCCTGCCGATGCCAAGGGTCGGCCGCTGCAAGAGGTCATCGTCGAAAAGGCGATGGGCCATTCCCATGTCCTTGGCATCCTGCCGACTGGAACAGGCAAGTCAGTCTGCTATCAGGTCCCTGCCCTGAGCCTTTACGACAAGACCGGCGCGCTTACCGTGGTCATCTCGCCCCTCGTTGCCCTGATGGCCGATCAGGTCCAGGGGATGGAGCGGTCGGGCATTTCTTCGGCAGTGACGATCAATGGCATGCTCTCGATGCCCGAACGGCAAGAGGCCCTCGACCGCGTCAGGCTTGGTCAGGCGGCAATCCTCTTGATATCGCCCGAACAATTGCGCTCGGTTTCGGTGCGTTCGGTTCTGCAGCAGCGCGAAGTAGGGTTCTGGGTGCTTGACGAGGCGCATTGCGTCTCAAAGTGGGGTCACGATTTCCGTCCCGATTATCGCTACATCGGTCGCTTTATCCGCGAATTCTCGGGTGACGCGCCGCCGGCTCCGATCCTCTGCCTGACAGCCACGGCCAAGCCCGAGGTTGTGCGCGACATAATTGATCATTTCCAACAGAAACTTGGCGTCGAACTAGTCCTCTTCGACGGCGGCACGTCACGGACGAACTTGTCATTCTCAGTGCTGGCGACGGGGAAAGAAAGCAAGATTGGGGATATTCTGACGGTTATCCAGGAGCGCCTCCCCGAGGGGCGCTCTGGCGCGGTTGTCTATTGTGCCACGCGGTCAGAGACCGAGCGGGTGGCGACGTTTCTCAAGGCACAAGGCCTGGCGGCGGCACATTTTCACGCAGGGCTGACGGTCGATGATAAGCGGTTCGTGCAGGAAGCCTTCCGTGTGGGCGACTTGCGTGTGATCGCGGCCACGAACGCTTTTGGCATGGGGATCGACAAGCCGGACATCCGTTTGGTTGTCCATGCCGATATCCCCGGATCGTTGGAAAATTACCTGCAAGAGGCGGGTCGGGCCGGGCGCGACCGGATGCCTGCTGATTGCGTGCTTTTGTATCACACCGATGACGTCGAGCGGCAGTTTACTCTCACCGCTCGTTCGCGACTTGAGCGGCACGAGATCGGCGCGATCCACAAGGCACTGCGCCGCATCGACGAGAATGGCCGAAATGGTGGCAAGGTGGTCGCAACCGCAGGAGAAATTGTTCGCGAGGAGAAAGACCGCGAATTTCTTCGTGACAGCGCAACGGATGACACGCGGGTCAAAACCGCTGTCTCTTGGCTGGAAGAGGCAACCTTGGTTTCTCGCGAAGAGAACCGGGTGCAGGTCTTCGCGTCGTCCCTGATGGTGCGCACACTGGAGGAGGCGGCGGCCCGGCTCGAACAAGCGCAGATCACCAACGCTCGTCGCAAGCAACTTATGGATATCGTGTGCCACCTGATGAACACCGCCCCGGATCAAGGCGTTTCGACCGATGAATTGACCGGGGTCGCAGGTCTTACTCATCGTGCGCTTGCCAAGGCCATGGCAGACCTCGAAACGCTGGGACTGGCTAGGAATGATATTGCCATCACAGTCCAGATACATGTCGGGATTGAGCACGCCTCTCGCCAGCGTTTCGCGGCGGCGCGGTCCCTGGAAGGCGCATTGATCGGCACAATGCGAGAGATGGCCCCAGACGCCGATACGGGTGGCGGCGGCCAGCTTGACCTCACCGTTGCCAGCCAGAAGCTGAGAGAGATGGGGAATGCGGGTGCTGGTCCGCACATACTTGAACGCCTGCTGCGCAGTATTGAGAGAGACGGGCGCGACGAAGACGGCGGCCAAGGCAACATCCGGCTGAGAAAGCTCTCTTCCAAAACGCTTGAGGTTGTGTTGCAGCGCTCATGGCGGGCTGTGGACCAGACGGCGGCTTTAAGATGGACAGCAGCTGAGCGCCTGCTCGAATTTCTGATCGCCAAGGTGCCAACCGGCACGAGGGGCAAGGACATTCAGGTCGAGACGACACTTGGACATCTCATAGCCGAACTGAACGGGGACGCGGTCATCAAGACGTCAGGCGTCAGGGACATGACTAAGCTGATGGAGCGCGCGCTTCTGTGGCTGCATGAACAGCAGGTGATGACGCTTGGCAAGGGGCTGACGGTCTTCCGTTCGGCGATGACGATACATCTCAAACCCGACAGGGCCTCATTTTCGGCCAAGGATTTCTTGCCTCTACAAGAGCATTACCGCGAGCAGACGCTGCAAACCCATGTCATGGCCGCCTATGCCGAAAAAGGGCTGGACCGGATCGACGAGGCGCAGGCGCTCGCTCGGGATTATTTTACACTGGACCAAGATCGTTTCCTGCGACGCTGGATGCCCGGGCGCGGCGTCGAGATCCGGCGACAGACCACAGGACGGGCCTGGAAGCAGATCGTCGACGATCTTGGCAACCCCGCCCAGCAAGACATTGTGGCCGATGATCGCGAGGAGACCAACGTCCTTGTGCTGGCCGGACCTGGATCGGGCAAAACAAGGGTGCTGGTGCACCGGATCGCCTATTTGCTGCGCGTCCGGCGCGAAAACCCACAGGGCATTCTGGTCCTGACCTATAACCGGCACGCCGCAGCCGAGATCCGTGCCCGCTTGCGCCATCTTGTCGGCGAAGATGCCGCTTGGGTTACCGTTTCGACCTGTCATGCCCTGGCCATGCGACTGGTGGGGGCAAGCTTTGCGGGCGGGACCACCGAAACCCGCGACTTTGACGCCATCCTCCGGGATGCCGTGCGGCTGATCACAGGTGAAGGGCTCAGCCGCGCCGAGGCCGAGGCGCAGCGCGAGGCTTTGATCCAAGGCTATCGGTGGATTCTGGTCGACGAATATCAGGATATCGGACCTGAGGAATATGCCCTGATTGCTGCCGTGGCCGGTCGCTCTCTCGATGATCCCGACCAGCGGCTCAGCCTGTTTGCCGTCGGAGACGACGACCAGAACATCTACGCATTCACCGGAGCTTCGGTCTCGTTCATCCGCCGCTTCGAAGAGGATTATCGCGCCAAACCCAAGTTCCTGACCGAAAACTACCGCTCGACCCGCTACATCATAGACGCTGCAAACCAGGTGATCGAGGCTGCTCAGGAGCGCATGAAAGCCGGTCACCAGATCACCGTTGACAAGGTCCGCGGCCTCCACCCCGGCGGTGGGGTGATGGCGACATACGATCCTGTGGGGCGCGGTCGTGTGCAATTTCTTGACGTGGCCGGCGATGACGTTGCCCAAGGGGTCGCAACGGTGGACGAGCTGGTGCGGCTTTCGCGTCTGGACCCGGATTTTGCTTGGTCGCGCACGGCGATCATCTCGCGCGACTGGCGGCGGCTTGGGCCGGTGCGGGCCTATGCCGAAAAACTGGGCCTGCAGATCGAGATGGCCAATGAAAAGCTCCCCAGCATCTGGCGGCTGCGAGAGATGCAAAAGCTGGTGGCGGGTTTGCGGCAGAAACCCACGGCGATGCTCACGATCCAGGACATCCTTGATGTCCTCAATCAGCAGCGGCAGACGCGCTGGGTCGACCTGATCGCGGAAGGCGTCGCGGATCTGGCACGCGAGCTCGGACCCAAGACGATCCCGGTTCCCGACGCGCTGGAATGGCTTGCCGAATGGGCGCAGGCCGTCAGAGGAACGCAACGCGGCCTTTTGCTGCTCACGGCGCATCGGTCCAAGGGCCTGGAGTTCGACCATGTGGTGATCCTGAACGGCGGCTGGCAAGCGCTTTCCAAGGGGGAGGACGGCGAGGCTCCACGGCGACTGTTCTACGTCGCAATGACGCGCGCGCGCCGCAGCCTTTCTGTGGTGACCCGCGGTGCCCACGCGTTCGTCCACGCTGACAGCGACAGTGAGCTTTTGCGACAAGTAGAGGCCCCCCAACCTTCCGACCTGCCCGAGCCTGACCTATACCAATTGCCAGATATGAGTTCGGTCGATCTTTCCTATGCCGGGCGCGTCGTCGACACGAGCGAATCCCGCGCCGCCATCAACAAGGCCGAGATCGACGACAAGATCACCCTGGAACGGCGCGAGAGAAAATGGATGATCCTTGATGCGCAAGGCCGCGTGCTGGGCCGGATGGCGGGAAACTGGGCACCGCCCGAAGGCACATACCTCGTTTCCGGCAAAGTTGGAGCCATCGTCCGATGGCGCAAGGCAGACAGTGACAAGGCCTTTCATGCCTATATAAAAAGAAGTGAATGGGAAACAGTGTTGCCGGAGTTTGTGTTTCGAAAAAGCAATGGGTGCTGAAACTTTCTAAGAGCTGCGGTGCTCGACCGAAGTTGCCGGTCCTCTATGCGCTACAGTGCTGTTCCAAATGCAGTCACACTTCATCAAGCAGTTGTTCTAAAATCACCTCCAACTGGTCCACTCTGATAATGGTGAACCGGACAAGATCAGCATTCGCGAGATCACGCATCGATTTGGGTAATCCCCCCATTTTTGACGGGGTGCATTTGTAGAATT
>NZ_RPEM01000070.1 GCF_004745575.1 Pseudotabrizicola sediminis
GAACTGCACGCATTGGGGCTGCGCGTCATCATGGCGACGGGTGACAACGAGCGCACAGCACAGGCAGTGGCGGGCAAACTCGGCATTGACGAGGTGCGCGCGGGCGTCTTGCCCGAGGCCAAGAAGGATCTGATCGACCAGTTGCGCCGCGATGGCCACAAGATCGCGATGGCAGGCGACGGCGTGAATGACGCGCCCGCGCTGGCCGCCGCCGATGTGGGGCTCGCCATGGGCACGGGCGCGGATGTGGCGATGGAGAGCGCCGGCATCACCCTGCTGGGCGGCGACCTGATGGGCATCGTCCGGGCACGCAAGCTGGCCCGCGCCACGCTGCGCAACATCAAGCAGAACTTGTTCTTCGCCTTCGCCTACAATGCGCTTGGCGTGCCAATCGCGGCGGGTTTGCTTTACCCGGT
>NZ_RPEM01000071.1 GCF_004745575.1 Pseudotabrizicola sediminis
TGTCACATCCCGGAAGGTGATATGGCTGTTTCCTGAACACCTCCGGTTTCAGTTTGTGCCAGTCCCTCATCGCCTGCAAGGGCGTCTTGCTGCCCAAGGCTGACTGCGGAAGCTGCTGATTGTAGAGCAGCACGTAGCGGTGCAGCGTGGTTTCTAGTTCCTCGCCTGAATGGAAGTGGTGGGATTGAAGCACCTCCTCGATCCGGCCGTTAAAGCGTTCGACCATCCCGTTGGTTTGAGGGTGCTGCGGCGGTGCGAGGCGGTGTTCGATTCCTAGGTCTGCGCAGAGCTGGTCGAACTCGTGCTTGCCGGTGGCCTCGCGTTTGCGCAGACCAAACAGGCGGTCGGTGAATTCCTTGCCATTATCGGTCAAAACCGTCCTGATCCGGATTGGGCAGGCCCGTTCCA
>NZ_RPEM01000072.1 GCF_004745575.1 Pseudotabrizicola sediminis
TCTGCTGCACGAGCGGGGGATCGAGATCAGCCATGAGACGGTGCGGTACTGGTGGAACCGGTTCGGCCCTATGTTCGCCGCCGAAATACGACGAAGACGGGTCGACAGAATGCGCGCTTGCCGACACTGGCGTTGGCACTTGGACGAGGTCTACGTGAAGATCAACGGTGCCACGCATTATCTCTGGCGGGCGGTTGACCACGAGGGCGAGGTGCTTGAAAGCGTCGTCACCAAGACGCGGGATCGCAAAGCAGCACTGAAATTTCTCAGAAAATCGATGAAGCGGCACGGTCGACCCGAGACGATCGTCACCGATAAACTTCGCTCATACGGTGCCGCCTTGAAGGACCTTGGTCGAGGCGATGACCGCGAGATGGGGCGCTGGCTCAA
>NZ_RPEM01000073.1 GCF_004745575.1 Pseudotabrizicola sediminis
AAGTTCCCGCGCGGCCTTGCGCCACGCCGCCACGGTTCCGATCACCGGCAGGGTCATATGGTACATCAGAACAGCGACAGTTGAACCGGAGCGGGGGCAAACCGGGCGCGCAAGGTCGCCGCATCGGTCATCCCGCGCGGGGACCAGCCGGGGGCGCTGATGAAGGCCTTGGCGGTTTTCAGTACCGCGCCCATCGCCTTCAGATGATCATAGCGCACCGCCCCATGCTGCCTTGCATCCAGAATGCGGCCCACCGTCTTGGTGCCGAACCCCGGCACCCGTAGCAGCATCTCGCGTGGGGCGCGATTCACGTCCACCGGAAAGGCGGCGCGATGCGCCAGCGCCCAAGCGAGTTTGGGGTCGATCTCGAGATCGAG
>NZ_RPEM01000074.1 GCF_004745575.1 Pseudotabrizicola sediminis
TATGCAGCCCCTTAATTTCGGGGGGGATTACCCCCATGACCTGAAATCCATAATCAGAGGTGGCTCACTTCTCGGTGAAAAAACCGGCTCAGTTCTGGGTGAAAATCAACACATAGGCAGAGACAGGCCCCCGCGGCTTCCTCCTTGGGAGGTTTGCCAACGCGGGCCGCCCGCGCGCCAAGCCCCCACCCTCACGCCACGGCCCGCATCGGAAAACCTTCACCAAAGGGGACCTTCGGCACCCGCCACGTACCGAAGGACGGCTTCACTGGAGCGGTCGTTCAATTGTGGCCATTGAAGCCTAAAGCATCAGCAGCGAAACAGATGTTCCAACTAGCAGCACGGCCATTCCGCGGCTGAAAGCAATGGACGCCC
>NZ_RPEM01000075.1 GCF_004745575.1 Pseudotabrizicola sediminis
AGATAAATCCAGCCCTCGCGGGTCCAGATACAGCTGATATCGCCCGCCCATTTTTGGTTGGGTCGATCCGCCGTGAAGTCACGCTCCAGCAGGTTCGGTACGATGTTGAACTTATGGTCGCTGTCTGTCCCTCGTCGGGGAAATGATCCCCCGGATCATTTCCTGACCCTCCTCGACCTTGAATTTGCGTGTTCTTTCAACAACGATCCCGTTCTCACGCACCAGGCGCCCGACGCGCCGGTGCCCCACATCGATGCCGACTTCCTTCAAATCCGCGATCATTCTCGGCCGACCATGGCTGCCCAGACTTAGGCGCGCCATCTCCTTGATGTGCGCCAGAACGACCATGTCCATGTGCTGCCTGCGGCTG
>NZ_RPEM01000076.1 GCF_004745575.1 Pseudotabrizicola sediminis
CGCCGGATCGACCGGGCTGTGAAGAAACCCCGCGACATCCACCTCGTGCTCGACAACTACGCCACCCACAAGACGCCCGAGGTGCAGGCCTGGCTCGAGAAACATCCCCGCTTCAAGCTGCACTTCACGCCGACAAGCGCGTCCTGGATGAACCTGGTCGAGCGCTTTTTCGCCGAGATCACCGCGAAACGCATCCGTCGTGGCAGCTACTCCAGCGTCGACGATCTCGAAGGGGCGATTTACGACTACCTCGCGCAGCACAACACCAAGCCGAAGCCTTTCGTCTGGAGCAAGACCGCCGAAGACATCATAGCCCGCGAGCGCCGCGCACTTGATGCGCTCGATGAAATTAGGGGG
>NZ_RPEM01000077.1 GCF_004745575.1 Pseudotabrizicola sediminis
TAGCAGCACGGCCATTCCGCGGCTGAAAGCAATGGACGCCCCAGGCGAGGAAACGATGCGGCGGAATTGGTGCGCCAGCAGCATAACGGCCATTAGGACCCCTCCGACAACCGCCACGGTGACCATCACGATCACTACCAGGGCCGAAGGATCGTTCGTTCCGCTTGGGATCACCGAGGGAAGTACCATCAGGTAGAACACGAATGTGAACGGGCTGCACAGGCTGAAGGCGGCTCCTGCCGACGTTGCAGCGATCCAGCCGCGTCGATAGCGTTGTGGACCAAGACCGGTGTGAACGGACTGCCACATCTGAGCCGCCAACCAGAGCAGGTATGCGGCCCCTG
>NZ_RPEM01000078.1 GCF_004745575.1 Pseudotabrizicola sediminis
CCCTCGCCCGGGCTGCGGGCGACAACCGCGGATTTCTGGCCTTTATCGGCAAGGCGCTGCGCAATCACCCGCTTGTGGGTCCGGCCTTTCTTGCCTGCATCCTGCTGGAACGTCTGAGCGCGATCTTGTCCCCGCGACCGGGGGTCCGCTTCGAAGACCTGTCTGCCGATGCGCCGCTGAGAAAGCCGGATCTGGCCCTGCTCGATCGTTTGCAGGCCGCTGCGGTAGGGCAGGCGATCAAGGGCAGCGGTCTGTCTGGGCCGGAGGGGAGAGCCGCATGACGACGCAAAGCCCGGCGACAGGCAAGACATCGTCCGGCTGG
>NZ_RPEM01000079.1 GCF_004745575.1 Pseudotabrizicola sediminis
CCGTGATAATCTCCGACATGACCGCTCCCCTTTGTGGATCCATACAGACCCACCTTGGCACACACATGCCGCCGGGGGGCGGTTACATCATCAACGCCGACCAGAGATGTAAAAGTGGTTTTGTTTCAGCATCGGAATCAAAGGAATGTCTTATCAACGGCTTCGGCTGCGCCGAGATGGCAGCTTGATCGCTTCTGCTGCAGCAAGGCGAGCTTTTATGGCCGAGCATCGCGCTTTCAGCCCCGCCCCAGGGGCGGTTTCCCGTTTTTCGGACAGACTCGTTCTCATGCCATCAGCCTTCTTCGCACCAGGA
>NZ_RPEM01000008.1 GCF_004745575.1 Pseudotabrizicola sediminis
AGCTCCTCGCTGGGCTCATCCGACGGCACCATCGGCTCCAGTGCCATGCCGCAGATCGGGCAAGCCCCCGGCGCGTCGCGGATGATCTCTGGATGCATCGGGCAGGTGTACTGGACGTTGGCCGGGGCGGCCTTTTCCCGTCCTGCGGCACGGCCCGAAGCGTAGAACCACGGATCGGCCTTGAACTTGGTCTGGCAGTTCTCAGAGCAGAACTGGAAAGCCTCTGCACCAAAACTCTCGGTCCGCGTCTCTGGCTTAAGGCTCACCGTCATGCCGCAGACAGGGTCGATCGCTGTCGGCCCGGCAGGATCAGGCATCCCCATGCGGNGATCGCTGTCGGCCCGGCAGGATCAGGCATCCCCATGCGGCTTTCAGGCATCTCGGTGCCTACATGGGTATGATCTGCGTGCGGGTCTGATTTGGACATGGCGTTCTCCTTGTCGCGGTCAGTGCCGCGTGAAGACCGGTGCACGGCCCTCTAGTACCAGGGTGCGCCTTCCCAGTGCGGGAGGGTCAAGCGCGGATTGCGCCGCAGGGCAGATCAGATCGCTGCGACAGCCTTGGCCAGCAGATCGCGCACCTGACCTGCGACGCTGTGCAAAGCGGTGTTGTCGATGGCCTGCATCGAGGCCACCGGATCGACGGCGCTGACCTCAACCCCGCCCTCGACTTCGCGCAGGATCACGTTGCAGGGCAGCATCGCCCCCACGCGCGGTTCCATCCCGATCGCTTCCAGTGCCATCTTCGGATTGCAGGCACCAAGGATGCTATAGGCTGGCATATCCACATCCAGTTTCTTCTTCATCGTCGCCTTGACGTCGATTTCTGTCAGAACACCAAAGCCCTGCGCGGTCAGTGCGGCACGGGTCCGCGCGTCGACCGCATCAAAATCCGCGCCGGTGATCAGGCGGTTGATTGTATAATCCATCGGGTTTCCATTCGTTTATTTCCGCAGGTATTTGACCAGCGCCGCAATCACGAGGCCGACCAGCACAAGGATGACGATCATCCAGAGCCAGCCAAAACCCATGCCCACGCCCATACCATAGCCATTCATCATCACAGCCTCCTGATCTGTGTTGGGATTTCTGCCGCCAACCGGACATTTGTCCGGTTGGCGGCGGGAAAGCCGCGTGTCAGTTGTTGCCCATCATGCCGTGACCCATGCCCGGCATGCCGCCCTGCTGCCCGCCCATATGGCTTTGCATCATCTCTGCCATGGCAGCCATTTCGGCATCGGTTACCTGCCCGTCGCCATCGGCGTCGTGCATCTGGAAGGCGCGCACGGTCATTGGCCGCATATGGGCTGCATGCATCACTGCGAATTCCTCCAGCGACAGGGTGCCGTTGGCATCGGTGTCATAGGTCTTGAGTTCGGCCTGAATGCCCGCCGCCATTTCCTCGGGGCTGAGCGTGCCATCCTTGTTGGTGTCGAACGTGGCCATGGCATAGCTTTGGCCACCCCCCATCATACCCATTCCACCACCCATCATGCCGCCATGCTGGCCCATGGTGCCCTTCATCGTGCCACCATGCTGCATATTGCCATGCTGCATCTGACCCTGTTGGGCGACGACCGGCCCGGCAACAGCGGCGATACCAAGGGCGGCTGCGGCTGCGAGGGCGAATTTTGTCGAGCGATTCATTCTGTCTCTCCTGGACTGGATTGCGATAGCTGCAATCTGGGGGTCAGATGTCCCACAGGTTTGTCAGGGGAACGCCTGTTTTGTATCAATCTGTCGCAAGGACGGATGCTGAGAGAGCTTTGCGACAATCTTCTGTCCGCAATGCCTGCAGGTTCCGCTAGGGTCGCCATCAGGAGACAAGATGATGACCCAGCCGCCCCATATCCTGATCGTCGATGACCACCGCGAGATCCGCGATGCGCTGGTGAAGTATCTGGAAAAGAACGGCATGCGCGCGACCTCTGCCGCCGATGCCGTCGCGATGGATGCCGCGATGAAGGTGGGGCAGTTCGATCTGATCGTGCTGGATGTGATGATGCCGGGCGAAGATGGCCTGTCGGTCTGCCGCCGCCTTCGCGCACAGGGCGACATTCCGATCCTGATGCTGACGGCGTTAGGGGACGAGACCGACCGCATCGTCGGGCTGGAGGTTGGCGCCGATGATTATCTGCCCAAACCCTTCAACCCGCGCGAGTTGCTGGCCAGGATCAAGGCGATCCTGCGCCGGTCTGACCGGGGGGAAGTGGTTGGCGGCAGCCTTGCGGGGCACAGGCTGGCTTTTGACCGCTGGGTGCTTGATACCGACCGCCGGACCCTGACTGACACAGATGGCACCGAGGTCGCATTGACCACTGCCGAATTCCGCCTGCTGACCGTCTTTCTGGAACGGCCCCGCTTCGTGCTCAGCCGCGAGCAATTGCTTGATCTGACCTCGGGTCGCGCGGCGCAAGTGTTCGACCGCACGATCGACAACCAGATCAGCCGTCTGCGCCGCAAGATCGAGGTCGATCCGGCCAGGCCCGCGCTGATTGCCACAGTCTGGGGCGGCGGCTACAGCTTGGCCGCCGATGTAAGGACATTGCCATGAGCCTGCGCCCCGCCCTTTTGCGCAGACTGTTCCCGCAATCGCTTGGCGGGCAGCTGCTGGTCATGCTGCTTTTGGCGCTGGCCATCACGCATGGGCTTGGGCTTCATTTGTTGACGGACGAGCGGAACCGCGCGGTGCGCGCCGCGCTGGGGCTTGAAGCGGCTGGGCGAGCCGCCAATGTGGTTTTGCTTCTGGACAGCGCCCCAGCCGATCTGCGCCCGTCCATCCTGCGGGCAGCAGATTCGCCTCTGGTCAGGTTTGAGATCGGGCCAGAGCCGGAAGCACTGCATGACAGCGCCGACTCGGACGTGGTTTTGCGCCAGATCCGCCAGATCCTGGGCGAGGCGGAACGCGACGTCCGCGCCGATGTTCATGCCCCCTCCCCCGTGTCCCTGCCGATGCCGGACGGTGTTCCCGCCAACATGCGCCCGATGCACGATGCAATGATGGCCGGGCGGATCGAGCCCGTTGAACTGACGCTTTCCATCCGGCTGGCGGGGGGCGACTGGCTGAATGTCAGCACCATGTTCCATCGTCCGGGCTTGCAGTTGTCACCGCAGGCCCTGTTGCCGCTTGTGTTGATGGCGGTGGCAGTCGCGCTGGTGGCATGGTGGACCGCGCGGCGTGTCGTCGGCCCGATGCGGGCTTTGGCGCTTGGCGCTGACCGGCTGGGCCGCGGCCTTGATGTCGAAGCGCTGCCGCTGTCAGGGCCGACCGAGGTGCGCGAAACCACGCAGGCCTTCAACCGGATGAAAGACCGCCTGACCCGTTTCGTCAACGAACGCACGCATATGCTTGCCGCCCTGAGCCACGACTTGCGCTCGCCCCTGACCGCCATGCGCCTGCGGATCGAGATGCTCGATGACACCGAGGACAGCCTCCGGCTGAAAGCGCTGGTCGAGGAAATGCAGGCCATGGTCGAGGCCACGCTGGAATTTGCGCGAGGGGTCGCCAAGGCCGAACCCCCTTCTGATGTCGACCTTGCGGTATTGCTGGCAAATCTGGTGGGCGATGTCGGCGGCGAAAGGGCAACGCTGGTCCCGTCCCCACCCCTGCCCGTTACCATCCGTCCCACGGCGCTGAACCGCGCGTTGCGCAACCTGATCGACAATGCGGTGCGCTATGGCGGCTCGGCGCAGGTGGCCTTGGCGCAAGAGCCGGGCACAGCGATCATCACCATTGCAGACAAGGGCCCGGGACTGCCGGAAGATCAGCTTGAGGCGGTGTTTGAACCCTTCGTCCGCCTTGAACAGTCCCGCAGCCGCGATACCGGCGGCGTCGGCTTGGGCCTCGCCATCGCCCGGACCATCATTCAGGCACACGGCGGCAGCGTGAAGCTGCGCAATCAGCGCAAAGGCGGGCTTGAAGCGGTCGTGACCTTGCCGACGGGATCGGCGTGAACAGCTTTGCCGTTTTGCGCGCAGGATCTGGTTCGGGTCGTCGGTTTCGACCACTTCGACAATCTGGCTGACAGGGAGCCAGCCGGTCGGGATTTCGATCAACAGATCGCCAGGATCGCGTGTCGTGCGATCTTCGTCCTCCGGCGCAGCACCACGTCAAAGCAGCTATTGCCATCAACGATCCGCGAAACGATGCACTCCTTCGGCGTGTTCATCCAGTTCCGCGCGGCCCGTCCGGCACCCGACCAGCACGACCTCGGCCACCTAATTCATCGACCGCTCTGCCATCAGACCGTTGCGCTGGCTTTCTTCCGGCGAAATGCCGGGGCTGAACAGCATGCTGAGGGTCAGTGTGCCCTCGCTTAACGGCGGCAGGAACGCGCGTGGCAGCTGCGTGGCGAAACTGTGCGATGTGGTCACCGCCGCCAGAACCCCGGTGATCAGCAGGCGCCGGTGCCAGAAGAACCGGCAACCCGGCCAGCGTGCGCTTGATGGTCAGCAACCGATCCGCCAGGCGCCATTCAGTCGCATTGCGGCGTCCCCCCATCAACAGACCGGCTTTGACGCAGGACGGCCTCGTGACAGTAAACCCGTTGGCGCGCAGGAGTTTGGCGACAAGCGACAAGATCTCGCCGTCATCATCGACGACGCGGATTTTCCCTTTGGTTGCTTTACCTGTGGTCGGCTGCAGCAACATCTGTCTTCTATGTCACCTTTGTCCTGCGCTGACCGGCATTCGCACACTACGACACCGCTGCACGATTGTATCGATTTGTTGCAGCATTCTCAACGGCGGGAGCCTTCTGCCACAGGATTTGGTCGTGGTCCCCACGCCATAGCATGATGCGGCTCTTCGGGGTCAGGTGCGGGTGTGAAGGCGACCAAGTCCCCGAAAAGGCTGCGGTCGCGCTTTTGGACACCAATCTGACTGGCACATTTGCAACCTGAAGCGCGGACCGCATGGGTGAGCTTTTGCGCACCACACCGTCTGCGCACCCTGACCCATTGTTCGGCAGGCGAATGAACCGCCTGCCGCATTTTTTGTCAGGGGGCCTTCATCTGAGCATACTCGCCACCCGTTTGCAGCGTGACCGTCACAGGCGCGTCCGAGCGGTTGCGCCAGAACCAGCCGTGGTTGCCCGTGAAGGCGGCAACCAGTTCGCCGGTCTGCTCTGGCACGGCACGGCCTTGCTCATAACTCAGGTTCTGCCCGCCACCATCGCCATGCAGGTCAAAGTTCACCGCGCCGCCATTCGCCGTCCAGTAGAAGAGGGCGACCTGGCCTGCTTCCATCGCCAGCTTGACCTCGATCCCCTCACCGGGGTTCAGCGTGTAGCTGACCTCGTCGCGCCATTCGGGGGCGACTGCTTCTGCGACGGCAGCCTCAATCGGGTCAGGGGAAGCCGGGGCGACGTCCTCTGGCGCGGGGTCGGCCGCCAACGGGGCCACGGTCGCGGTATCCTCAGGACTGGGCCGTGTGCCGATGACCGCCGATATCGCGGCAAGCTGGGCGTCGATGCGGTCCAGCCGTGCGATGATCTCGGGTGCTGCGGCCACAGTTTGCGGCGGTGGCAAGGGTGGCGCCACAGCTGCGGCCTGTGCGTCCGCCTCCGCCTCGGCCTCAAGTTGCTGCTTGATCTCGCCCATCTCGGTCAGGCCGGTCAGGGCGCCTACGCCGGTCGGGTCGATCCCGTATTCGGCGGGCAGCCAGAAGAAGGTAAGGATCGCGCCCGCCCCACCCGCCGCCAACAGAGTTGACCGGATCAGGCCCCCCGCAGAGGCGGGCACTGATTGCACACCGGGTGATGCGAATGCCGGTTGGCGGGGTTCGGCCCGCTGGGAGGCATTTTGAGAGTCAAAACGACTGGTCATGAGTTGCGCCCTCCTTTCAGGCGACGAAATAGCCGGTGAACTGCAGGCCCATCAGGGCAAAGCCAGCCACCATCATCAGAACGTTCGCGGCATAAGCCTGCCGCGCAAAGGCGGGGCGCGCGCGCCACTGGGTCATTGCCAGCAGGATCAGCGCCAGCGCCATCAACTGGCCAAGCTCAACGCCCAGGTTGAACGCGATCAGATTGCCCAGAAGACCATCGGCCGAAATCTCGTATTCCTGAATCTTGGTCGCCAGACCAAAGCCGTGCAGCAGGCCGAAAATCAGCGTGGCGGCCTTGGTGTTCGGTTGCACGCCGAACCACAGCCGGAACGCGCCCAAATTGTCCAGCGCCTTGTAGACCACAGAAAACGCGATGATCGCATCGATGATGTAGGCGTTGATCGAGATCTGCCACCAGACGCCCGCAATCATCGTGACCGAATGACCGATGGCAAAAATGCTGACATAGGTGGCGATGTCCTTGGCGCGGTAGAGAAAAAAGATTACCCCCGCGAGGAACAGCAGGTGGTCATAGCCGGTGACCATGTGCTTTGCACCAAGGTAGATGAACGCGATGGGGCGAAAGCCCGTCACCTCCTGCACATAACCCGCATCGCCTTCGGTGACGTTGTGGGCCAATGCTGCACCGGCAAGCAGCAGGGATGCGAAAAGGGTGCACAGGGCGCCAAGGGCTGGCCACGGCACCGGACGGCGCAAAAGCGCCCGGACGTTGGGTATCATATCGTTGATCCTGACTGATATAACTGTCTGACTGCCCTTTGGTGCGGGCGGCGGTTCAGGTCATCCTCAAACGTGGCGGCCGTCGCGGGCCCTCTCGGATCGTGCTTTGCGCACGCATCCCGTCTGGCCGCAAGGTACGCTCGGACGGGGCATGATGCTCTGTGCCGGGGGATGTCAGGACGACCACGCTCACATGGTCATGGTCACCAGAGTCGTGATGGCCACTGGGCAAGTCATGCCAATGGCCGTGCGTGGCGTGAAAGGCGCGATATTCGGCTTCGGCCATCAGTGCGCCAGGACCATGCTTGACTGCCTCAATTGCAGGCGCTGCGGCCAAGGATAGCGCCATGACAAGGGCCGCACAAAGCGCCCAGATCCTGCCCCATCCTGCCGACTGGCTCTGCATTGCCTTGTCCTTTGGGGATGAACTCCCCTGTTCGTTGCTTGCGCGATCCCCCTCGGGGGGATACGCTTTCGTTATGTCAGAACCACATGCCCATGCAAGCCACCCTGCCATCGCCGCCCGGCTGAAACGCGCCGAAGGGCATCTGCGGCGGGTGATCGGAATGATCGAGGAGGGTCGGCCGTGTATCGATCTGGCCACGCAACTGCACGCCGTCGAACGCGCGGTGGCCGAGGCGAAGCGGGCGTTGATCCATGATCACATCGACCATTGCGTGACAACCGGGGGCGAACACGATCTGGCCGAAATCAAATCCCTCACGAAACTGCTCTAGATGCTGAAAACCCTGCGCAACCCGGCCTTTCGCCACCTTTTCGCCGCGCAGATCGTAGCCCTTTTGGGCACTGGTCTGGCCACAGTGGCGCTGGGGCTGCTCGCCTGGCAACTCGCAGGCGATAATGCCGGGGCGGTTCTGGGCACGGCGCTGGCCATCAAGATGGTGGCATATGTCCTGCTTGCCCCGATTGCGGCGGCAGTGGCCGAACGCTTGCCGCGACGCACCTTTCTGGTGGCGCTTGACCTTATCCGCGCCGGGGTGATCGCCTGCCTGCCCTTTGTCGATCAGGTCTGGCAGATTTACGTGCTGATCTTCTTTCTTCAGGCGGCATCGGCGGGGTTCACACCGGCGTTTCAGGCTGTCATTCCGGATGTGCTGAAGGACGAGGATGACTATACCAACGCCCTCTCGCTTTTGCGGCTGGCCGAGGATCTGGAACAACTCGCCTCGCCCATGATCGCGGCGCTGCTGCTGACGGTGGTCAGTTTTCCAATTCTGTTTGCGGGCACGGTGGTGGGATTTTTCGCCTCGGCGCTGCTGGTTGTGACCGCGCGGCTGCCGGACCGGGTGCGCGGCGAGAACAGCCAGTTTTGGGCAGACGTCACCAAAGGCATCCGCATCTACACCCGAACGCCCCGCCTGCGTGGGTTGATGGTCATGGAGGCCGCCGTCGCCGCTGCCGGGGCGATGGTCTATGTCAACACGGTCGTTCTGGTGCAGGCACGGCTGGGTCTGGGTGAGCAAGCCGTCGCCCTTGCCTTTGCGGGTTTTGGCGCGGGGTCCATGCTGGCGGCCTTCCTGCTGCCGCGCATGCTTGAACGTCTGGCGGATCGGCCGGTGATGATCGGCGGCGCGGCCCTGATGGTGGCAGGCGTGGCACTTGTGCCGCTGGTGGGCGGTCTGACCAGCCTGATTGCATTGTGGGCGCTCATCGGTTTTGGATTTTCGCTGACGCAGACGCCGATTGGCCGCATCATCAACCGTTGCGCCCGTGAAGCCGACCGGGGCGCTGTGTTTGCCGCGCAATTCGCGCTCAGCCATGCCTGCTGGCTGGTGACCTATCCGGTTGCCGGATGGGTTGGTGCGGGGGCGGGGCTGTCTGAAGCCGCGTTGCTTCTGGCCGGCATTGGCGCGCTTGGGCTGGTTGCCGTGCTCAAGATATGGCCTGCTGAGGTTGACAGCGTCCTGCCGCATGACCATCCGGACCTGCCGCCAGATCACCCCCACATTTCACAGCATGGTCCCCATCATTCACATGCCTTCGTGATTGACGACCTTCATCGCCGCTGGCCAAAGGCGGCCTGACACAATGGCGTGACCGTGTGCATTGTGCTCATTGCAGGTTGGATGGAAAGGACCCAAAGTATAGGGGAAGTTCTCCCGCCAAGACCGGATTTTCACAGATGCAACAGACACGCCTGACCCGCCGCACCGCCCTGTTTTCATTGGCTGCAGGTCTTGTGGTCAGCCTGCGCCCCGCAACCGCCGATATCACGCAAGCGTCAATCCGCGTGGTCAAGGATCCAAACTGCGGGTGCTGTACGGCGTGGGTCGAGATCCTCGAAGCCGACGGTTTCAACGCCACCATCGAACTGCTTGAGTACGATGCCCTGCAAGCCCACAAGGCCGCCAGCGGCATCCCGCAAAACATGGCATCCTGCCACACAGCGCACGTGGACGGCTATGTGATCGAAGGCCACGTGCCCCCCGCCGACATCCGTCGCCTTTTGGCAGAACGTCCCGAAGCCGTCGGCCTTTCGGTGCCGGGCATGCCCTACGGCTCGCCGGGCATGGGGCCTGAGACAGAGCGCGAGGCTTACGTCGTCTACTTGATGCTGCGCGACGGAAGCACCGAGGCTTTCAGCGCGTACGCCGCAGCGTAAGCGGAACTGCCTGAGTGACATGTGGTCGGAGGCAACGGGCCCGCCGCTAAGTGTCTGACCTGCAAATGGATTTTCTCTCCTTCTGCGGCCAGAGCGGCGTGAGGCATGCGCTAAGTGTACCGATCTCTTCCGCAAACACGGCATGTCGAAGGCACGCTCTATGCCTGGCAGGCGAAGTATTCCGGAATGACAGTGTCAGAGGCCAGGCGGCTAAAGGCGCTTAAGGACGAGAACGCCAAGCTGAAGCAGCGGCTGGCCGAGCAGATGCTCGACATGGCCATGATAAAGGAACTGCTGCCAGACAAATGGTGATGCGCGAGTCTGTTGCGCATCTGAAGACCATCTCGGGCTGTCGGAACGCCGGGCGTGCCAGATTGCTGCGCCGGGTCGGAAGATGGTGCGATACCAGTCGCGTGGGGCGCCTGACACGGCGCTGCGGGGCCTGCTGTGCCACCTGACCAGTGAACGGCCCCGGTCGGATATCGGCGGCTGTTCGTGCTCTTGCGCCGTAAGGGGGGAGCTTTCCGGGATCTGGCGCAGCAGGCTGGCGTAATCGGTCATGGTGCCACCGTCGCCCCGGTTGATCTGGTCGGGATGGGTGTCGAAATGATCAGGGGGCGGTGGTGCGGCAGTTTGTCATGGCCTGGTCTCCGGGGCTGAATTGCATCCTTCCCATAAACCCGGAATCGCTCAATGCGAGGGTAAGATAAACTGACAAATATTAGATTTACTATTTATTTACAATATCTTGATGTAATTCAATCGCTATGGGCGGATCGATCAACCAGACAGCGTCATGCGCGCGTCAGGCAGAACTGATGGGTACCAACCTAAAACGCGGCTCATTTAGCGGCAAAGCCACTTTTTATGTCGGCGGCATGGGCGCGTAAGACAGTCACTTCACTTGCAGATGACGGGCCATTCAGCCTGCACAGTTCAGCCGCCTGAGCGCCCACCTGCGACCGTCGTGGCGCAGGTCGGTTACAGTTCCGGGTGCAATGTCAATCAACCAGAACGCAGTGGGCGGTGCGCCAAGAACGCGGCACACAATTGACCGGATGACGGCTGAATGAGTTATGGCCACCACATGATTACCGTCACTGGCAACACGGTCCAGCCAGGCCGCCATCCGGTCCGCCAACTGATCACGACTTTCTCCACCATGATCGCGGAATGCAGGTTGGTTGACCCAGAGCTCCAAAGCTTCGGGGGTCGACTGCGCAACTGCCGCAATTTCAATCCCAGACCAGCGCCCGTGATCAAGGTCGCGCAGGTCAGGCTCGACGCGCGCCTGAAGTCCGAAATGCTGCGCCATCTGAAGGCATGCCGCCATCGGGCTGCAAATGCAGTGTCGGCTGCGCCACCCTGCGGGTGCCATCATCGGCACCTTGTTGTCCAACAGGGAGTCGTCTGCCGGAAAAGCCGCGCGCAGCGACGCTGTGGTCGCCCCATGCGACACAAGCGTTAGAACAACTGTCATCAAGTCCCCATCAAAGCCCGATTTCACGACCGGAACGCGCCAAGCGATTGACTTGTTCAATCGTAACATGCCATCTCTGTGACTTGAAGATCAGAAAGAAGTCGGTGAAAACCCGGCACGGTCGCGCCCCTGTATTCGCTTTTGCGAGAGTCAGACCTTTTTGTATCCGATCAACCCTGAGTGGGACGCGAAATCCCGAGGAGACAGATATGACACCTGCACTTGCCACAGATGTTGCCGTTGCCCCGCTGCCGGCGCGCGAGGTCCTGCCATGGGCCCTTTTCGGCATCCTGATGCTGGCGTTCGCGATCTATTTCGTTGGTGCCGAACAGGGCGCTTCGGCCGTGGTGCAGGGCGACATGATCCACGAATTCATGCATGACGGCCGCCACCTGCTTGGCTTTCCCTGCCACTGACAGGAGCGTGACATGACAGGTGCGCTTTTGCTGCGCGGCATGATTGTCGGCGTTATCGCCGGTCTTTGTGCCTATGTGTTCGCGTTCATCTTTGGTGAACCACAGGTTGATCTGGCCATCGCATTTCAAACCGCCGTGAGCGGCGGGGCGGACGAAGGGCTGCCTGCTGTCAGCCGTCAAACGCAGGCTGGCATTGGTCTGGCGGTTGGGCTTGTGGGGTATGGGGCGGCCGTCGGGGGCATTTTTGCGCTGGTGTTCGCTCTGACCTATGGCCGGCTGTGCGCGGTCAGGGCGCGTGGCATGGCGGCGCTGCTTGGTCTGGCGGCATTCGTGTCAACCGCACTGGTGCCGCAGTTGAAATATCCTGCCAATCCGCCCGCCGTGGGCTTGGCAGAGACAATAGCGGCCCGCACGACGCTGTTCTTTCTGATGCTGGTCTTGTCGGTGATCTGCATGGCGGTGACGGTGCTGATCGCCAGACGCCTGTGGCGTGAACGCGGCGGCTGGTCGGCAAGCATCATCGCGGGGACGGTGTTTTTCGGTCTGACCGCAACCAGTTTCCTTGCCCTGCCGTCAGTGAACGAAATGCCCCCAGGCTTTGATCCCGCGGTGCTCTGGAACTTTCGCGTGTCTTCGCTGGGCATCCATGTGGTACTTTGGCTGATCCTCGGGCTTGGGTTTGGCGCAGTGGCGGAACGCCTTCTGGAAGGGCGGCAGGTCAGGCGGCCTGCTGCCGTCTGATCCGATGCTGTGGCAGTACGCCAGAACGACAACGGCGCACAACCGCGTGCGGCGGCTGTTGCGCGGTGTCGTCTTGCTGGTCGCCCTGCAGACTGGGTCCGCCAATGCGCATGTGTCAGGCTCGGGCAACGTGCCCGTTGCAGGCGTGCCGATCGTAGAGATCACGCATGGCCAGATGCCAGTGATCGCCCGCCATGGGTCTGACATTCTTGCTCTTGCCGCACGGCAGCCTGTGACGACAGCAGATTTTCAGCGGGTTCTGAACTACGCCAAGATCCAGCGGGCCTATTGCTTGTGGGGGCTGGTCCCCGGCAGCATTTCGGACGAGTTCAGTCCGTTCAATGCCTGTTCCCACGCCTATCTGGCGGCGATGCGCGACCTGCTGCTGCGAATGACCGCCGAGGGCGGAACGCCTGCCGCTGTCGATCTGGCACGCCGGGTGGACACAGACATGATCGCGTCGTCCACGGCGTTGGAGTTTTGCAACTACAGCGCCACACCCTATGACACGGCGACAGTGGTGCAGCCCGTTTTGACCGACATGGTGGGTCATCCTGCAACTGTCGCCAGCCTTGGCGGCTTGGGCGGGTTTCTGATCTTGGCCGCAGCAATGTTTGTCCGCTGGTCCGCCAAAGCCGCAGTACTTTGACCGCAGCACGACAGGATTCTTGTGCCAACGGCGCGCCCGCGCGGGCGCTGCATCTGTCTGGGCATTTTGGCGAATGGATGCAGGGACGGCTTGGCCCCGGTGGCCCGGTGGTTCTGATTACCCTGCCCTGCGCAGTGCTGGGTGTCACCGCAAGCATGGATGCGGGCGCGCAAAACCTGCGGGGGGCCGGTCTGGACGGCCCGCACGGCGCCGCCGCCGCGGCTCGGTTCATTGCATATCTCGGGCTTGACCTGCCGTATGGCGTCAGGGTGCAGGCGTGCGCCGAGGCCGGATTGGGCACCGGAGTTTCCACTGCCAGTCTGCTGGCGCTGGCACGGCTGGCCCGCTGGCGGGGTCCGGCATCAATGCTGGCGCGGGCCTGTCTGCGGGCAGAGGGCGCGTCAGACCCGCTGATGTCGCGCAATCCCGAGCGGCTGTTGTGGGCCTCGCGCCAAGGGCGCGCGCTGGCACGGTTGCCCGCCCTGCCCGCCTATGAGGTGATCGGCGGGTTTTTCGGGCTGCCGCGGATCACTGACCCGGCCGACAGCGCCTTTCCCGATATCGTGGACCTCGTCCCTTTGTGGAAGGCCGCACGCGATCTGGAAGGCTTTGCCGCGCTGGCAAGCGTATCGGCACGACGGAGCCTGGACCTTCGTGGCCCAGCGCAGGATCCGACCGCCGATCTGGCCAGCAGGCTGGGCGCGCTGGGGTGGATCATCGCGCATACCGGGGCGGCGCGCGGCTTGATCTTTGCACCGGGCCGGGTGCCGGATCACGCGGCACAGGCGTTGCGGGACGCAGGCATGCGGGGCATTTTGCAATTCAGCGGCGGGCGGGCATGAGTTTTGCGGCGATGATGGTGGTTGCGACGGCGATCAACGCGGTGGCGGGCGGGCCGAGCCGGTTTTACCGCGGATCGGGCAGTCGGTGACTTGGTTCTGCCGTCGCGCTCCTCGCCATCAGGCGTTTGGCTGGGCCTCTGCGCGTGTCGTCGACGGGGGAACCCTGATCCCTGCCCGGCTGGGCGAAGTGATCGATGCCGCCGTGTCGGCGCGCCCGCTTGCGACGCTGGCCTGCATGGGCCGCGATGGCCGGGGCGTTGGGGATGCGGCTGTCGGGGCCACGGATTTATGAAGACCACATCGCAGACGAACCTTGGGGCAACGTCGGCTCTGCCGACCTCTTGCCCTGCGATTTGCGCCGGGACCTCGTGCTCTGTCGCCGTCCCTTGCCGGCCTGTATCGCTCTGATCGATGTGGTTGCGGCAAGCATTGGGCGATTGCGTCCCCCCGGCACCGACAGTAGCGTGTTTTTGTCTGGTGTCAGCCCGGCGCGGATTGCGCTGGGGTGAAGAATCGGGAACGCGGTGCAACTCCGCGACGTGCCCAACGCTGTAAGGTGGACGGGGCTGCAAGATGCCACTGGCCCCGTGCCGGGAAGGTGCAGCCCTGGTTGATACCAAGTCAGAAGACCGGCCAGACGCAACCGGGCTGCCCGATGGTCAACGGGCAGTCAGTGTCCGTGACAGGGGATTTGTCATGCAGCCACCCGTTACCCCCGCGCCTGCGGGACCGTTCAGTGCAGCCGAACAGGCCGCCGTTTACCGCGCGATTGAAACCCGCCGCGATGTACGCAGCCAGTTCACCGACCGCCCGGTCGATGACGCAACCCTGCTCCGCCTGTTGGAGGCGGCGCATCACGCACCCTCGGTCGGGTTGATGCAGCCGTGGAATTTCATCGTGATCCGCAGCCTGACGGTCAAGGCGCAGGTGCATGCCGCCTTTGCCCGTGCAAATACAGAAGCCGCGGCGATGTTTGCAGCCGACCGGTCCGCGCTTTACGCGTCAATCAAATTGCAAGGCATCACTGATGCCCCGGTGAACCTGTGCATCACCTGCGACCGCAGCCGGGGCGGGCCGGTGGGTTTGGGGCGCACCCATAATCGCGACATGGATCTGTATTCGACGGTGTGCGCCGTGCAGAACCTGTGGCTTGCCGCGCGGGCCGAGGGCATCGGCGTCGGCTGGGTCAGCATCTTTCACGAGGCAGAAGTGCGCGACATCCTGGGTCTGCCAGAAACTGTCGTGCCGGTGGCCTATCTGTGTCTGGGCCATGTGGACGCCCTTTATGAAGAGCCCGAGTTGCAGGCGCGCGGTTGGGCCCGGCGGCTGCCGCTGGCGGATCTGATCTTCGCCGACCGCTGGGGGCAAACCGCGCCGGATGCAGCCCAATGACCGTCGGCGGGGATCATGGCGGCGAGGATCATGGCGGCCAAGATCACGGCGGCAACATCGACGCGGCCATCGCGCGGTTCGGGGCGGGGGACTGGATTGATCTGTCCACCGGGATCAACCGGCGGGCCTATCCGCTGCCCACGCTGACGCAAGATGCGTGGCGCGGCCTGCCAACCCATAGCGCGCAAGCGGGGCTGGTCGCGGCAGCCGCGGCGGCGTGGGGGGCTGCGCCAGGGTTGGCAGGGTTGGCCCTGGGCGGCGCGCAGGCGGCTATTCAAATGGTCCCGCGCCTGCGGCCTGCGGCGACCGCAGGTGTGTTGGTGCCCACATACAACGAACACGCCGCCTGCTTGCGCGCCTGCGGCTGGGACGTGCAGGGTTGTCATGCGCTAGACGATCTGGCGGGAGCCGATCTGGCTGTGGTGGTCAACCCGAACAATCCTGACGGGCGGTGCTGGAGCGCAGAAGCGCTCATCGGGCTGGCCGGACGCGTGGGGCTGCTGGTGGTGGACGAAAGTTTTGCCGATGCGCAGCCCGCACTGTCGCTGTTGCCGTTTGCCTGCCCTGCCAACATTTTGATCCTACGGTCGTTCGGCAAATTCTATGGGCTGGCCGGGCTGCGGCTGGGGTTTGCATTTGGCGCGCCACCCCTGATCGACGCTTTGGCGCGGATGGCCGGGCCTTGGCCCGTCGCGGGGCCTGCCATCGAGATCGGAAGGGCGGCGCTGGCCGACACCGCCTGGGCCGATGCGATGCGGGTGCAACTGTCCGCCGACGCAGTGCGCGCCGACCGACTGGCGCAAGGGGCGGGCTGGGCCTGTGTGGGCGGCACCGCGCTGTTTCGGCTTTATGACACGCCAGACGCCACCAGCGCCCGCGACCGGCTGGCCCGCCATCACATCTGGAGCAGGATCTTCCCCTACTCCCCCCGCTGGCTGCGCCTTGGCCTGCCGGGCCCGGAAGATGAATGGCAACGCCTGACGGCTGCGCTGGCCTGAGTCAACGCGCCAGCGCCAGCAACCCCGGCACATCCAGATGCGCCTCGACGTGGTCAGCCAGCGCATCCAGCGCCGCCTCGACCGATGCGCCGTGCGACCGCAGCGGGGCCGCAATCCCCAGACCGTGTAGAAACGCCGTGCGGAAGGCATCCGACGCGAACAGCCCGTGCAGGTAGCTGCCGGTCACCCGGCCATCGGCGCTGATCGCCCCCTCGGCCCGGTCCTGCACATGGGCAAACGCCCGCGCACAATCAGGGCCATCGGTGCGGCCGATGTGGATCTCGTACCCCGCCACCGCAAGCCCGCTGGCCGCATGCACCGCTTGAACCCGCGCAAGGCGTTTGTCCGGCGTCATCACCGTCGCCACGTCCAGCAGGCCCAGACCCGCCGAAGCCCCCGCCGCGCCCTCGATCCCGTCGGGGTCGTCGATCACCCGGCCCAGCATCTGATAGCCGCCGCAAATGCCAAGCACATGCCCGCCGCGCCGCACATGCGCCGCCAGATCAATGTCCCAGCCTTGGGCGCGCAGAAACGCCAGATCCCCGCGCGTCGATTTCGACCCCGGAATGATCACCAGCCGCGCCGCAGCCGGAATCGGTTGCCCCGCCTGCACCATCACCAGTTGCACGCCGGGTTCGGCTTTCAGCGGGTCCAGATCGTCGAAATTGGCAATGCGCGACAGGGTCAGGCAGGCGATCACCACACCATCGCCTGCAGGACCCGAGGCGATGTCCAGCGCATCTTCGGCGGGCAGAAGATGGGCCTGACCAAACCACGGCACCACGCCGAAACCGCGCCAGCCGGTTCGGGCCTCAATCATCGCATAGCCGTCGTCAAACAGACGCGGATCACCGCGGAACTTGTTGATTAAAAATCCTGCGACCATCGCGGCATCTGCGGCATCAATGACCGCTTGCGTGCCGACGATCTGCGCGATCACCCCGCCCCGGTCGATATCACCCACCAGCACCACTGGCACGTCCGCCGCACAGGCAAAGCCCATGTTGGCAATGTCACCGGGCCGCAAGTTGATCTCGGCCGGGCTGCCCGCACCTTCGACGATCACCAGATCGTATCCCGCCCGCAACCGCGCGAAACTGTCCAGCACGGACGCCATCAGCGCGGGCTTCATCGCGGCGTAGTCGCGCGCCCGCACGGTGGCCACGCGCCGCCCTTGCACGATGACCTGCGATCCCACATCGGTTTCAGGCTTCAGCAGCACTGGGTTCATGTCCGTGACCGGGTCAATCCCGCAAGCCAGCGCCTGCAAGGCCTGAGCGCGGCCGATCTCACCGCCGTCGACCGTCACGGCGGCGTTGTTGGACATGTTCTGGGGCTTGAACGGGGCTACTGTCAGACCGCGACGCCGGGCCGCGCGGCAAAGGCCCGCCACCAGCATCGATTTGCCGACGTTGGACCCGCAGCCCTGTATCATCAGTGCGGCCATGGGGTCAGAACTCCACGCCCGGCTGGCCCTTGATGCCCGACCGGAAGGGGTGCTTGACCAGCGTCATCTCGGTGACCAGATCCGCCGCCTCGATCAGCGCGTCCTTGGCGTTGCGCCCGGTCAGGCAGACATGGGTCAGGGGTGGCTTTTCATCGCGCAGAAACGTCAGCACCTCGTCAAGATCAAGGTAGTCATAGCGCAGGGCGATGTTGATCTCGTCCAGCAGCACAAAACGGATATCGGGGTCCCGGATCAGCTCCTTGGCCTTTTCCCAGCCCCGCCGCGCCGCTGCGATGTCGCGCGCCTTATCCTGAGTTTCCCAGGTAAAGCCTTCGCCCATCGCGTAAAACTGACAGATGTCGGCAAAGTTCTCCTCGATCAGCCGCCGCTCGCCAGTGTCCCAGGCGCCTTTGATGAACTGCACCACTGCACAGGGCATGCCGTGGGCGATACAGCGCAGGATCATGCCGAACCCGGATGAGGATTTGCCCTTGCCCGCCCCGGTATGCACGATAATCAGGCCCTTCTCGCCCGCCTTGCCCGCCATCATCTTGTCGCGTGCGGCTTTGATCTTGGCCATCTTGGCGGCGTGACGGGCCAATTCAGCTTGGGCAACGTCGGCATCCGGGATTGTCAGGGGGGTGTCGCTGCTGTCTGTCATCTTGCCCTTCCTTTTCCTTGACTCTGCCCATGCCTGTGTCACAGGTGGGGCAATATTGCTGGTGCCTGTCCTATGGCAGGCTAAAAGGGAATGCGACAAGTTTTGCGACACTCGCGTTGCAAAGCCAAGCGCAGCCGCCCCCGCGACCGTGACCGGAAAGGTCTGTCCATGCCACTGGCCGCAAGGCTGGGAAGGCGGCCAGAGCGCCGAAACCCCCGTGGTTCCGATATCCGCAAGCCGGGAGACCTGCCAGCGATCGAACTGAAACGCACGGACGGGGTGTTCCGTGACCTTCGGATGTGGGCGCGCGTCGCCCGCCCCGCAGGCTATGCCCCGTTCCATACCGAGGGCTGACTGTTTTGACCGCGATACTTTACGTCTGCATGACCTGCCGTGCCGGACAACCGTTGCCCGAGGGCGAGCTGGCCCCCGGTGCGCAACTGATGGCGGCGCTGACGGTCGCCGAGGTGCCTGATGGCGTCACGCTGCGCGGGGTGGAGTGTCTGTCGGCTTGTGATCATGGCTGCACCGTTGCCGTGACAAAACCCGGCGGTTGGTCCTATGTTTACGGCCGGATGTCGCCCGCCGATGCGCCAGAGATTCTGCGCGGAGCCGGGCTTTATGCCGCCACGACCGACGGGCTGGTGCCCTGGCGCGACCGCCCGGTGATTTTCCGCAAGCAAAGTATTGCCCGTCTTCCCCCGCTGGAGTCCTGACATGCCCGATCTGACTACGCCCGACCTGACCAAGATCCCCGTCACCATCATCACCGGATTTCTCGGCGCTGGAAAAACCACGCTGATACGCCACCTGATGCAAAATCCGCAGGGCAAGCGGCTGGCCATTCTGGTCAATGAATTCGGGGTGTTGGGGGTCGATGGCGACATCCTGAAATCCTGTGCTGATGTGAATTGCCCGGTGGAAAACATCGTGGAACTGGCCAACGGCTGCATCTGCTGCACCGTGGCCGATGATTTCATCCCCACGATCGAGGCGCTGATGGCCCTGCCGCAGCGCCCCGACCACATCCTGATCGAAACCTCGGGGCTGGCGCTGCCGAAACCGCTGCTCAAGGCGTTCGACTGGCCGGCGATCCGGTCGCGCATCACCGTGGACGGGGTGATCGCGCTGGCCGATGCCGAGTCGGTGGCCGCGGGCCGCTTTGCCCCCGATGTGGCGGCGGTAGACGCGCAGCGGCGGGCCGACGACGCCATCGACCATGAAACCCCGCTGTCCGAGGTGTTCGAGGATCAGATCGCCTGTGCCGACATCGTGCTGCTGTCCAAGGCCGATCTTGCGGGCGAGGCGGGCCTTGCCACAGCCCGCGCGGTGATCGAGGCCGAAAGCCCGCGCCGCGTGCCGATTCTGCCGATGACCGATGGCATCATCGACCCCCGCGTGATCCTGGGCCTGCAAGCCGCGGCGGAAAACGATCTTGCCGCGCGCCCCAGCCACCACGACGGCGAGGATCACGAGCATGACGATTTCGCCAGCGTGGTGATTGATCTGCCCGAGGTTGCCGACATCGACGCACTTGTGGCCCGCATCCAGACGCTGGCCCGCGAACAGGACGTGCTGCGGGTCAAGGGGTATGTCGCGGTGACGGGCAAACCGATGCGTCTGCTGGTGCAAGCGGTGGGCGAACGGGTGCGCCATCAGTTCGACCGCCCGTGGGGCACTGCGGCGCGCGTCTCGCAGCTGGTGGTGATCGGCGAACATCACGCCATCGACGCGGACGCTATCCGCCGCGTTCTGCTGGCCTGATTTCGCATCATGCACGTCGTCTTTCGTGAAACCCATGGCTTGGATCAAACCGCAGCCCCCTATGATCCGGCGCAAGATCCGGCGAATCTGGTGGTGCTGTCGTATTCCGACAGCGACCTTGGGGCATTTGCGGCGGGCTGGCAGCGTGCGGCGGGCAAACTGCCCAGCACCCGGTTGCAGAACATCGTGGCGCTGAAACATCCGGTGTCGGTCGATACCTATGTTGAGCGTACCCTTTCAGGGGCAAAGGCCATTCTGATCCGGCTGATCGGCGGGGTGGCCTATTGGCCTTATGGAATCGCATCGGTGCAAGATCTGGCGCGGCGGCGCGGGATTGCGTTGGCCATCCTTCCCGGCGACGGGCGGGCAGACCCTGCGTTGGATGCGGCATCAACCCTGCCGGTTTCGACCCTGCGGCGGCTGCAAGAGCTGTGCGATGCCGGG
This sequence comes from Pseudotabrizicola sediminis, assembly GCF_004745575.1. Classification (GTDB taxonomy): domain Bacteria; phylum Pseudomonadota; class Alphaproteobacteria; order Rhodobacterales; family Rhodobacteraceae; genus Pseudotabrizicola; species Pseudotabrizicola sediminis. The sequence continues at coordinate 20,025 of NZ_RPEM01000008.1, forward strand.
GGAGCGGTGGCGGCGCAGGCGGCGCTGGCGCAACTCAGCCTCGCCGCCGGGCTGTATGCCGGCCCTGTCGCGGGCGACAAGCGGGTGGCGCAATTCGGGTTTTATGACCCGACGCTGGGGGTGACGGCGCAGATACCCGGCCAGACTGACACCGCACCGCTGGTGCTGATCAGCTTTTACCGCAGCTATCTGACCGCCGCCGACACCGCCCCGATCGACGCGCTGATTGCGGCATTCCGGGCGCGGGGCTTTGCGGCTTGCGGGGTGTTTGCGCCCTCGCTCAAGGTGCCGGGCTTTGCCGACTGGCTGCGCCCGCATCTGCTGGCCGCACCGCCGGTCGCCATCGTCAACGCCACCGCATTTTCAGCGCGCGGCGATGACGGCAGCACGCCATTTGACGCGGTGGAATGCCCAGTGTTTCAGGTGGCGCTGTCCACCGCACGCAAGCGGGACTGGACCGCATCGGACCGTGGTCTGTCGCCTGCAGACCTTGCGATGCACGTCGTGCTGCCCGAGGTGGACGGGCGGCTTTTCGCCGGGGTTGCGTCGTTCAAGTCGGTGGCCCCGCGCGACGTTGACCTGCAATTCTCGCGCTTTGCCCACCGGCCCGATGCGGCACTGGTGGATGCGGTGGCCGACCGGGTGCAGGCGTGGCACCGGCTGGCCGTCACCCCAGCCGCCGACCGGAAGCTGGCGGTGATCCTGTCGACCTATCCCGGCAAGGCACATCAGATGGCCCATGCGGTGGGGCTGGATGCGCTGGCCTCTACGACGCAACTGCTCGGCGATCTGGCGGACACGGGCTATACCACCGATGCGGGCAGCGATCTGACGGAGTTGCAGACCGCCCGCCTGCGTTGGCCGCTGGCCGATTATGTGGCTGCCCTGACCACCCTGCCCGCGCCCTTGCGCGAGGCGCTGCACAGCGCCTGGGGTCAACCCGAGGATGACCCCGCCTGCGCCGGGGGAGCGTTCCAGTTCGCGGCGCTTCACCGGGGGCATGCCCTGGTCGCCCTGCAACCCGAACGGGGCGATCCCGGCGAACGCGACGCCCAGTATCACGATCTGTCGCGCGCCCCGCGCCATGCATATGTGGCGTTCTATCTGTGGCTGCAATCTCAGGGCTTGCATGCCATGCTGCACATCGGCGCGCATGGCACGCTGGAATGGTTGCCGGGCAAATCCGTGGCCTTGTCGGGTGCGTGCTGGCCTGCCGCGCTGACGGGCACACTGCCTGTGATCTATCCGTTCATCGTGAACGACCCCGGCGAGGCCGCGCAAGCCAAGCGGCGGATCGGGGCGGTCACGCTGGGCCATCTGCCGCCACCTCAGATCCGTGCCGTGGTGCCGCCCGCACTGCAGCGGCTGGAACGGCTGTTGGACGAATATTCTACCGCCGACGGTCTGGACCCAGCACGCCGCGACCGCTTGATCGGTGATATCAGGTCCGAGGCGCAGGGCACAGGCATCGTGGCCGACCTGGGCCTGCCCGCCACCGCCAGTCTGGCCGAAGCGATCACCCGGATCGACCGTTTTGTCTGTGACATCAAGGAAAGCCAGTTCGGCGAGGGTCTCCATGTGCTGGGGCGCGGTGCCTGTGGCGATGCCGAACGCCAGGGTCTGTTGACCGCATTGGCGGGGCGCAGGGTCGCACCGGGGCCGTCCGGCTCGCCCGCGCGCGGGCGGCGCGACGTGATGCCGACAGGGCGCAACATGTTCGCCGTCGATCCACGGGCTGTGCCGTCGCAATCGGCCCATGCCATGGGCGTCAAGCTGGCCGAGGAGTTGCTGCGCAAACACCTGCAAGATCACGGCGACTGGCCGCGCGGGCTGGTGGTCGATCTGTGGGGCAGCGCCACCATGCGTACGGCCGGCGAAGAATTCGCGATGGCGCTGCATCTGGCCGGGCTGGCCCCGATCTGGGATGCGGGATCGGGCCGGGTGTCGGGGGTCGAGGTGGTGCCGCTGGCGCTGCTGGGACGCCCGCGCATTGACGTAACGTTGCGGGTGTCGGGGCTGTTTCGTGATGTGTTTCCGGGGCTTGCGGCGCTGTTTGAAACCGGGGCGGCAGCGCTGGCCGCGCGCGACGAGGCCGCCCAGGACAACCCCTATGCATGCCGCGCCGCGCGGGTGTTCGGCCCGGCTCCGGGGCAGTATGGCCTTGGTATGGGCAGCGCGATGGACGATTTCAGCGCCGAAGCCCGCACGGCGGCAGGCGAGGCGTGGCTGGCCGCGTCTTCTTGGGCGATCGGCACCGACGGCATCAGCCGCGACGACCGTGCGGGGCTGGAATCGCGGCTGCGCGGCGCGGATGCCTTTGTGCATGCGCAGGATCTGCCGGAAAGCGATGTGCTGATGGCCGCCGATTATGCCGCGCACGAGGCAGGCTTTGCGGCGGCGTTGGCCCGACTGGGGGCGGCGCAACCCGCGCTTTACCACCTTGATGCAACGCAAGCCGACCGCCCCCGCGCCCGCACCCTGACCGAAGAAATCGCCCGCGTGGTGCGCGCCCGCGCCGCCAACCCCGCCTGGGCCGACGGCATGATGGCGCACGGCTTTCGCGGGGCCGCCGAGATTGCCGCGACGCTGGACCACATGGCCGCTTTTGCGCATCTGGCGGGGGTGGTTCCAGCGCATCTGTTCGACCTGTACCACGACGCAACGTTGGGCCGGCCGGAGGTGGTGGATTTCATGGCCATCGCCAATCCGGGGGCGTTGGCGGCGGTGCAAGACCTGTTCCAAAGGCTGGCCGAGGCCGGACTGTGGGTGACGCGGCGCAACTCGATTGCAGCCTCACTGGTGACGCCATGACTGGCGCTTCGGAGTTTGTGGTGCAGGGCTGGTGCCCCGGCGCGCTGCGCCCGATGCTGTCGGGCGATGGGTTGGTGGTGCGGATCCGCCCGGATGCCGGGCGGTTGACCCGCACACAAGCCGCCGGGATCGCCAAAGCCGCCCGAACGCACGGCAATGGGCTGATTGATCTGTCGTCGCGCGGCAATGTGCAAGTGCGGGGCGTTACGCAGGCCAGCCATCCGGGGCTGATCGAGGATCTGCGCGCGCTCGACCTGATCGACGCTGATGCTGCGACCGAGGCCAGGCGTGCCATCATGGTGACACCGTTTGCCGATGCCACAACCAGTAGCCTCGCCCGTCGCTTGGCGGCAGAGTTGACGCAAGGGCCTGTGCTGCCAGGGAAATTCGGATTTGCGGTGGATACGGGGCCTGCACCTGTTCTGCAGGCTGTGTCAGCCGACATCCGGCTGGAGCGTTGCGCAGCGGGAGGTCTGATCCTGCGCTGTGACGGGGTGCCGCTGGGCACGCCGGTGACGCCGCAAGATGCTGCACAACGGGCGGTTGATCTGGCGCACTGGTTTGTCGCGGCGGGTGGGGTGACGGCAGGCCGGGGCCGGATGGCCGCTCTGATCGCGCGCGGCGTGCGACCCGAGCAGGCCGATACTGCACCCGCCCCGCCCCCTTCGGCCTACGGTCCAGGGTTGCACCCGATGGGCGCGCTGGTTGGGTTCGAGTTTGGCCAGATACAGGCCGAAACGCTGGCGGCACTGGCAGCGTTGGGCAATGTGCGCGTGACGCCTTGGCGCATGCTGTTGATCGAAGGCCTGACCGCGCTGCCCGACAGGCCCGACTTGATCGTAGCCGTCGACGACCCGCGCCGCCGCGTGATCGCCTGCACTGGCGCGCCGGGGTGTTTGCAGGCCCATGCGCCAGTGCGTCCCTTGGCGCGACGCCTGGCAGACCAGGTGCCACTTGGCAAAACCCTTCACGTCACAGGCTGCGCCAAGGGTTGCGCCCATCCGGGTGCAGCGGATATCACGCTGGTGGCGACGGCCAAGGGCTTTGACCGGATCAGGCAAGGCTCGGCCCAGGACCTGCCCGAAGCCGCGGGTCTTGCGGCCGCCGAGATAGAGAGCGAAGGACTGTTTCGATGATCCACCAGTATGAAACCGACGGCGCCACGATCTATCTGCAATCCTTTGCCATCATCCGCGCCGAGGCCGACCTTGCCCGTTTCACCCCCGAGGAAGAAGTGGTCGCGGTCCGCATGATCCACGCCGCGGGCATGGTCGGGCTGGAAAGGTTCATCCGCTTTTCCCCCGGCATGGCTATCGCCGCGCGCGCGGCACTGGAGGCGGGAGCGCCGATCCTGTGCGATGTGCGCATGGTCAGCGAGGGCATCACCCGCACCCGGCTGCCGGTGAACAATGCGGTGATCTGCACGCTGCAAGACCAGGCCGTGGCCCCGCTTGCCGCCCGGCTTGGCACCACCCGGTCGGCTGCGGCGGTTGAACTGTGGCGGCCGCATCTGGCCGGGGCGGTGGTGGCGATCGGCAATGCGCCGACAGCGCTGTTTCACCTTCTGAACATGCTGGACGACCCCACCTGCCCGCGCCCCGCAGCGATCATCGGCTGTCCGGTAGGGTTCGTCGGCGCTGCGGAATCCAAGGCAGCGCTGATTGCGGCCCCACCTGTGCCGTCGGTGGTGGTCGAAGGCCGCCTTGGTGGATCAGCGATCACTGTCGCGGCTGTCAACGCATTGGCAAGTCGGCGCGAATGACGATGGAAAACGGAATGACGGCTGGCCGCATCATCTGTGCCGGGCTTGGTCCCGGCGACCCCGACCTGCTGTCGGTGCGATCCGACCGGGTGATCCGGGCTGCGGGGCATGTGGCCTATTTCCGCAAGTCCGGCAGGCAAGGTCAGGCACGGCGCATGGTGGACGGCATGTTGCGGGCGGATGTGCGGGAGATGGCAATGGAATATCCCGTCACCACCGAACTGCCGTTCGATAGCCAGGCATACATACACCTGCTGGCCACGTTCTATGATGATTGGGCTGCGCGGTTGCAAGCACTGGCAGCGGCGGGCACCGATGTGGTGGTGCTGTGCGAGGGGGATCCGTTCTTTTACGGGTCATTCATGCACCTTTATGTTCGGCTCAAGGATCAGGTGGCAGTCGAGGTGATCCCCGGCATTCCCGGCATGGTCGGCTGCTGGAACGCGGTCGGCGTGCCGATCACCTGGGGCGATGACGTGCTGACCGTGTTGATGGGCACCCTGCCCGAGGCGGATCTGGCCCGCCACATGCAGGGCACCGACGCGCTGGTGATCATGAAGACCGGACGCAACCTGCCGCGGGTGCGCCGGGCGCTGGCGCAGGCAGGGCGGCTGGACGACGCCTGGCTGGTGGAACGCGGCACGATGCCGGGCCAGCGCATCGCGCGGCTGGCAGAGGTCGAGGCCGCCGATTGCCCGTATTTTGCCATTGTGCTGGTGCATGGCCGGGGTCGCAGACCCGTTGCAGGGGGCGAGGAATGACCGGTTGGGTCACTGTCGCGGGCCTTGGCCCCGGAGCAGAGGCGCAGGTGACGCCCGAAGTTTCCCTTGCGCTGGCCGAGGCGACCGATGTGGTGGGCTATTTTCCCTATGTGGCGCGGGTGGCACCGCGTCCGGGGCTTGTGTTGCACCCGTCTGACAACCGGGTGGAGCTGGACCGGGCGGGCCTCGCGCTCGATCTGGCGGCGGCGGGACGGCGGGTGGTGATCGTGTCGTCAGGCGATCCGGGCGTATTTGCGATGGCCTCGGCCCTGTTCGAAGCGATCGACGCGCGCGGAAACCCCGATGCGACCGACATTCGCATCCTGCCCGGCATCACCGCGATGCTGGCGGCAGCGGCGCGGGCGGGCGCGCCGCTGGGCCATGATTTTTGCGCGATCAACCTGAGCGACAACCTCAAACCGTTGTCCGAGGTGGAACGCAGGGTGCGCCATGCAGCGCTTGGCGGCTTTGCGATGGCATTTTACAACCCGCGATCGAACTCTCGACCCCATCAATTCGGCCACGTGCTCGATGTGCTGCGCGAGACTTGCGAGCCGGCGCGGCTGATCCTGTTTGCGCGCGCGGTTTCAACCCCCGACGAAGCCCTGAGCACCGTCACCTTGGCCGAAGCCGTGCCTGAGATGGCCGACATGCGTACAGTCGTGATCGTTGGAAATGCCGCCACCCGCCGGATCGGGCGCTGGATCTACACCCCCCGCTCGGTGCCCGCATGACCCAGCCAGGCCATCACCTGCGCCACCGACCCAAGCACATGGCGCGGGGGCAACACGCGCTGGTCAAAATCGGGCCGGTCGATCAAGATCACCGGCAGGCCCAGCGCGCGGGCGGCAATCAGCTTGGCCTCGGCCCCTGCCCCACCCGCGTTCTTGGCGATGATATGGCTGATCCGGTGCGCCCGCAGCAGATCAAGGTCTCCCGCAACATCGAACGGGCCACGCGCGACCACGGCCACGGCGTCCGGCAACGGCAGCGGGCCATCGGGCGCATCGACCAGCCGCAGCAGATAGTGGTGCTGCGGTTTGGCCGCGAAAGCCGCCAGCGTCTGCTTGCCGATCGCCAGAAATACCCGTGCAGGCTGGTCAGGCAGAGCGGCGACCGCGGCCGGAAGATCGGGCACACAGATCCAGTCATCGCCCGGGGCCACTTGCCATGCCGGACGCTCCAGTGCCACCAGCGGCACGCGGGCCTGCGCGCAGGCATCAAGGGCGTTCTGACTGATCTGCGCGGCAAACGGATGTGTTGCGTCGACCACATGGCTGATCCGCTGATCGTGGAGGAATTGCGCCAATCCCGCCACACCGCCAAAGCCGCCCGTCCGCACCGGGATCGGCTGATCCATCGGGGCCGCCGTGCGCCCGGCATAGGAATAGACCGCGTCGATGCCCGCACCTGCCAGTGCGCGGGCCAATGCGCCCGCTTCGGTCGTGCCACCCAGCAAAAGGATGCGCGTCATGTCTGATCCGTGGTTGTCGATCATAGGTCTGGGCAGTGATGGACTGGCGGGCCTGCCCTTGGCAAGCCGTGACGCGCTGGCGGGGGCCGAGATCGTGTTTGGGGCGCCCCGGCATCTGGACCTCGTGCAGATCGGGCCGCGGGGGCGCGACTGGCCGGTGCCGTTCGATCTGGCTCCGTTGCTGGCCCTGCGGGGACGCCGGGTGGCAATGCTGGTGTCGGGCGATCCGTTCTGGTTTGGCGCGGGCGGGTCGGTGGCGGCGCATCTGGCCCCGCACGAATGGCTGGCCTACCCGGTGGCGGGTACGTTTTCGCTGGTCGCGGCCCGGCTGGGCTGGCGGCTGGAGGACACGCTGTGCCTTGGCCTGCACGCGGCGCCGTTTGCGCGGCTCGCACCGGTGATGGCGCGCGGCGTGCGGGCAATCTGCACGCTGCGCGATGCGGCAGCGGTGGCCGAACTGGCGGGCTGGCTGGCGGACAACGGCTTTGCCGGGGTGCAGATGACAGTGTGCGAGGCGATGGGCGGCGCAGACGAACGGGTGCGCAAGGGGGCAAACTGGACCGACATCGCAGCCCCGGTTGCGGTGGCCCTGGATGGCTGCGATCTGCCGCGCGATGCCGGGCTGTCGCGCGCCAGTGGTCTGCCTGATACCGCCTTTGCCCATGATGGCCAGATCACAAAACGTCCTGTACGGGCGCTGACGCTGTCGGCGCTGGCCCCCAGGCCGGGGCAGATGCTGTGGGACATCGGGGCGGGGTCGGGGTCTGTCGCGGTGGAATGGTGCCTGTCGGGCGGTCGCGCCGTAGCGATTGAGCAGCGGGCGGATCGCTGCGCCAACATCCGCCACAACGCTGAAGCCTTTGGGCTGGCGCATCGGCTGTCTGTCGTGCAGGGCGACGCCCCGGCCGCACTTGCCGATCTGCCAGACCCGGATGCGGTGTTCATCGGCGGAGGTGGTGATGCTTGCCTGCACGACGCAGTGTGGTCGATGCTGCCCGACGGTGCCCGGCTGATTGCCAACGCAGTGACGCTGGAGGGCGAGGCGGTGCTTGCCGCGCGCCACACCCGCCACGGCGGCAGCCTGCTGCGGATTGATCTGGCCGAGGCTGTGCCGCTGGGGGCCTTCAGGGGCTGGCACGCAGCACGCCCTATTGTGCAATGGAGTGTGACGGCATGAAAGTCGCTGGGTTCGGATTTCGCGACGGCGCGCCGCTGGTGGCCCTTCGCGCGGCCTTGGGGCTGGTCGAACAGGCGGGCGGGCCTGCCACCGCGCTGGCGACAGCGACAAGCAAAGCCGGGGCTGCGGCGTTGAGCGCTCTCGCAATCGAGCGTGGTCTGGTTGTACTGGCGGTGCCGGTGGCCGGTGTTGCAACCCCAACCCGGTCGCCGCGCGTGCAAGCGATGTTCGGCACCGGATCGGTCGCCGAGGCTGCCGCCCTTTCGGGGGCAGGCCCGGACGCCACGCTGATCGTCGGGCGCATGACCTCTCCCGACGGCATGGCAACCTGTGCAATGGCCCTCAGCAACGGAGCGCACCCATGACCGTGCATTTCATCGGCGCAGGCCCCGGCGCGGCCGATCTGATCACCCTGCGCGGCCGCGACCTGATCGCCGCCTGCCCGGTCTGCCTTTATGCGGGCAGTCTGGTGCCCGACGCGCTGCTGGCGCATTGCCCGCCCGGCGCGCGGATCGTGAACACGGCCTCGCTCAGCCTGGATGACATTATTGCTGAAATCGCAGCGGCCCACGCGCAAGGTCAGGACGTGGCGCGGCTGCACTCAGGCGATCTGTCGATCTGGTCTGCGATGGGGGAACAGTTGCGCCGCCTGCGCGCGATGGACATCCCGTTTGACGTGACCCCCGGCGTGCCAGCCTTTGCCGCCGCCGCCGCCGCGCTGGAGGCCGAGCTGACGCTCCCCGGGGTGGCGCAATCGCTGGTGTTGACGCGCACGTCGGGGCGCGCATCGGCAATGCCAGAGGGCGAAAGCCTTGAGAACTTTGCCGCAACCGGTGCCACGCTGGCCATCCATCTTTCGGTGCATCTGCTGGACGAAGTGACGGCCCGGCTGATCCCGCAGTATGGTGCCGATTGCCCGGTTGCGGTGGTGTTTCGCGCATCCTGGCCGGAACAGCGGGTGATCCGAGCCACGCTGGCGACGCTGGACCCGGCGATCGGGGTGGGCGAGCGGACAGCCCTGATCCTGGTGGGCCATGCGCTTGCTGCGACCGGTTTCGACGAAAGTCGCCTTTACGCGGGGGATTACGACCGCCGCTATCGCCCGGTCGGCACCGACCCGCGGTTTCCCGAATGACGCGCGCAATGCCCCCCGGATTGCTGATCTCGGCCCCCGCCTCGGGCACCGGCAAGACCACCGTCGCGCTGGGGCTTCTGGCGGCGTTTCGCGCTCAAGGGCTGAGCGTGCAACCGTTCAAAAGCGGGCCAGACTATATCGATCCCGCGTTCCACACGGCGGCAGCAGGGCGGGTTTCGGTCAACCTCGATACCTGGGCGATGACGGCAGACCAGATCACGCGGCAGGCCCAGGCGGGGCACGGCGCGGACCTGATCCTTGCCGAAGGGTCAATGGGTCTGTTCGACGGCGTGGCCCAGCCCGGCGAGGCGGGGTCAGGGGCCAGTGCTGAGCTTGCCGCCCTGATGGGCTGGCCGGTGATCTTGGTACTGGATGTGTCGGGTCAGGCGCAGACGGCGGCGGCGGTGGCGCTGGGGATGGCGCGCTTTCGGCCGGGGCTGCCGGTGGCGGGCGTGATCCTGAACAAGGTCGCCTCGCCCCGGCACGAGGCTTTGGTGCGCGCGGGCATGGCGCAAGCGGGCCTGACCGTACTGGGTGCGCTGCCGCGCAGCGCCAAGACCGCCCTGCCCGAACGCCATCTGGGCCTGGTGCAGGCCGAGGAGTTGCCAGCACTGACGCAACTGCTGGCCGATGCCGCCGAATTCGTGGCCGCGCATTGTGACTTGGCCGCCATCCTCGCCGCCGCGCGCGCCGGCAGCGCCCGTGACGTGCCGGATGCGGCACCAATCCCTGCCCCCGGCGCGCGGATCGCCTTGGCGCGCGATGCCGCGTTTTCGTTTGTCTATCCGCATGTTCTGGCGGATTGGCGGGCGCAAGGTGCCACCCTCTTGCCATTTTCACCGCTGGCAGACGAAGGCCCGGACCCTTCGGCCACCACCTGCTGGCTGCCGGGGGGGTATCCCGAACTGCACAGCGGTCGACTTGCCGCCTGCGAACGCTTTCGCAGCGGCCTGCGCAGCTTTGCCGAAACCCGGACCGTGCATGGCGAATGTGGGGGCTACATGGCGCTGGGAGAAGGCTTGGTCGCCGCGGACGGCACGCGACACCGGATGGTGGGGTTGCTGGGGCTGGAAACCAGCTTTGCCAAGCGGCGGATGCATCTGGGCTATCGGTTGGCGCGCCTGCAGCACCCTTTTGGCGGCTTTGCGGCAGGCAGTGCGCTGCGCGGGCATGAATTTCACTACGCCAGCATCGTGGCGCAACCCGACGCGCCGCTGGCACAGGTCACCGATGCCACCGGGGCCGCGGTGGCCGAAACCGGGTCGTGGCGACAAACGGAGGGCGGCTGCGTGACGGGCAGCTTTTTCCATCTGATCGCGCCCGCAAGCCCGCAGGCCGCAGCATGACCGGGGCTATGATCGGGGCCAAGACCGGCTTTGTTTCGTTCGTTTCTGCCGGGCCGGGCGACCCGGACCTGCTGACGATCAAGGCCGCGCGTCTGTTGGCGCAGGCGGACGTGGTGCTGTTTGACGATCTCGCCTCGGGGCCGGTGCTGTCGCATGTCGGCCCGCAAACAGAACTGGTGGCCGTGGGCAAGCGCGCCGGGCGTGCGTCGCCAAAGCAGCACCACGTCAGCCGGTTGCTGGTCGATCACGCCCTGACCGGTGCGCGGGTGGTCCGGCTTAAATCGGGGGACGCCGGGGTTTTCGGGCGGCTTGAGGAAGAGATCACTGCACTGACAGCCGCTGGCATCGCCTTCGAAATCGTGCCGGGTGTGCCGTCGGCATGCGCGGCGGCGGCCGCGGCGGGCATCCCGCTGACCCGGCGACTGACGGCGCGGCGGGTGCAGTTCATCACCGGGGCCGATGTGACGGGCGATCTTCCGCAAGCGATGAACTGGGCAGCGCTGGCGGATGCGACGGCGACCACGGTGGTGTTCATGGGCAAGCGCACCTTTCCGGCGCTTGCGACCGCGTTGATGGACCATGGCCTTTCCCCCGACACCCCGGCTCTTCTGGCCCAGTCGGTGGGCCATGCGAACCAGACACTGACCCGGTCCACCATTGCGGCACTTGCCGCCCAACTGGCACTGGATACGGGCGATCAACCGGCGCTGATCCTCTACGGCCCGTTGGCAGAAGAATGACGTCCCCCATCACGATTGACCTGTTCCTGATCGGAATTGGCACCGGCAACCCCGACCATGTAACGGTGCAGGCCGCCAAGGCCATAGCGTCTGCTGACCTGATTCTTGTGCCGCTGAAGGGTGAGGACAAGGCAGACCTCGCCGGTTTGCGAATGACAATCTGTCAAAACTGCATAACCAACCCGGCAACCCGGATCGAAACCTTCGATCTGCCCAACCGCAACCCCGCAACGCCCGCGTATCTGGACCGTGTCAACGACTGGCACGACGCCATCGCCGCCATTTGGCATGAACGTATTGCCCGGCATCTGGCAGCCGGAGGCGGCCCGCGCATAGCGCTGCTGGTCTGGGGGGATCCGTCGCTGTATGACAGCACCTTGCGGATCGCCGCGCGGGTGGAGCACCGCCAGCCCCTGCGCCTGACGGTCATCCCCGGCATAACCGCAATTCAGGCGCTGTGCGCGGCCCATGCGATTCCGCTGAACGATCTGGCCGCCCCGGTTCTGATCACGACGGCGCGCAATTTGCGTACCCTCGGCTGGCCACCCGACGCAAAAACCTTGGTGGTGATGCTTGACAGTGGTGGCGCGTTCGATGCCATTGACCAGACCGGCGTGATGATCTGGTGGGGGGCCTACCTGGGTTTGCCCGAAGAAATCCTGATCACAGGTTTGCTGCCTGACGTGTCGGCACAGATCATAACCACCAGATCCGAGGCACGCGCGCGGCACGGCTGGATCATGGACATCTACCTGCTGCGGCGGCCATGAGGTCGGCACATTCACATTCAAAAGAGTCTGCCATGCTTGGCACGACAAAAGTTGCACGCAACATTGACGCGGCCCTCCCCGACGTCACCGGGCGCAAAGATGTTCCACACAGTCGGAACAGTCCCTGCACGGCTGGAATTAACTCGGGATAAACCGGCGACAGCGTCGTGCGTCTCTGCGGAAAAGCTGCGACCATTCGGAGCGATGGCCTGGACGGCTACTGAGATTTTCCAGGGTCAGGACTCGTTCTCGTTTCATGGCCAGAACATGACGGTTGCTGCCAGAGCGACGGCGGAGTGGAAAACCTTCGGGCATCGGTCGTAACGGGTGGCGCCGCGCCTCCGGTCCTTCAGCCGCCCGAACATGATCTCGATCCTGTTGCGTCGTTTGTAGCGGCGCTTGTCGTGCTTGATGGGCTTGGCGCGCGACTTCCGGCCCAGGATGCAGGGTTTTATCCCCCTGTTTTTCAACACATCTATGGATCAGTCGGCATCGCAACGCCGGTCGGCCAGCAGCCACCCCGCCTTTGGCAAACCGCCCAGCGGGGCAGCTGCCCCGATAGGGTCGCTGACCTGGCCTGCGGTCGTGAAGACGCGCAACGGGCGGCCTTCCGCATCGGTAACGGCGTGCAGTTTGGTTTTCATGCCGCCCTTGGTTCGGCCGATCAGGCGGCTCCTTTGGTCCTATGGCTCCCCTTCTTCGACCGCAGTCTGGTGGCTGTGCCCCACTCGCACATGCCTTGCATGTGCTGCCGGGCAATGGGTCCGCCTTCAGATAGGTCGCGTCGCTCATGATGGTCTTCTGCCCAGTGCCTTTTGAGGCCAGCCCCTCCATCAACCTCGCGAAGATACCCTTGTCGCCCCACCGCTTCCATCGGTTGTAGAGCGTCTTCGGCGGGCCATATTCCTTGGGCGCATCAAACCACCGCAAGCCGTTGCGACTGATAAGAATCATGCCGCTCAAAACCCGCCGATCATCGACGCGCGGCTTCTTATGGCTCTTTGGAAAGAACGGTCTCAGCCGCTCCACCTGCTCGCCCGTCAGCCAGACTGGAGTGCTCATGATCACCCGCGTAGCTCAGGGGCCTCGACACACGCAGCAGCGGCAGCCTCAAGCAGATCAATGGGTCCTGGCCCTAAAACAAGAAAGTGGGACAAGGCGATCTGTCGATGATGGCGCCAGTTCCCTTGATCTGTGAGAGTGCGACTACCGCCGAGACAAGCCGCACTAACGCTTCAAGCCACAGCGTCCCGCCTCTTGATTCCGGCCAAACTGATCGAGGATGAGCCCACCGACAGTTTCATAATTTCCGCCTGATCCCGCTTTTGCGCGTCACGGTCAGAGCGTTCCCACATCTGTTTCATCATGCTGGCAAATGGGGATGAAACTTCCACAAACTCGGTCCGACGATCCTTGGTATAAGCGTCCAGTTCATCACGCTCGTTCGCGCCCGACAGAACGTTCTCAAAGGCTGTCACCAGACGGTCCACATCCATGATCCCACCCGTCAGACCGCGCCCGCCACAGGGGTTGCAAATATGCGCGGCATCGCCCGCCAAGACCACGCGGCCCATGTTGTAGGTTGGGCAAGTGCGCTCGTGTACCCGGTACGGAGCCCAGCTGACGATTTCGTAAGCTTCATCATCGGGCATGATGCGCTTGTAATGATCATGTATGCGCCGGCCCACTTCCTCGACCGGAATGTCAGGATCTTCGGGAAAGGTCACGCGATACAGGCCTTCGGCATTGATCTTGGCCACCAGACCCCAGGATGGGCCAGAACAGATCATGTGAACATTTTTCCACCCCTTGCCGGTGAAGTCATAGCGCACATTTGTCGCCACAAAGCGTTCGGGCCATGTGAACCCTTCAAACTCCAGCCCCAGCAGCTTGCGGATCGTGGACTGGCCGCCATCGCATCCGATAACCCATTTTGCCCGCAACTCGCGGACGCCGTTTGGGGTTTCTACCGTGACAGTTGCATGGGCGGTTCCGTGGCTGATCGCGCGAACCTTGGTGCTGAAACGCACTTCCGTCATGGGATAGGTCAGAAACGCATCCATGGCGATTTGACCCAAGGCTTCTTGTCCGAAATGGAGGTTATGAGCATAGGTGCGGGTGGGTTCGGCTTTCAGCGTGTCGATCGTGACGACCAGATCATCCTGTGGCCAGACAAAGTTGATTTCGCGATTGCGGATGGCAACCTTCTCGGCGGCGTCCAGAATGCCCAGACGGTTCATCAAAACCAGCGTCGGGTCCGTATAAGTCATTGCACGCGGGCTGTCATTCAACTGCGCATCCGCATCCAGCACGATTACACTGGCATTGGCGCGGGCGAGGCCCAGGGCCGTCAACAGACCGACCGGCCCTGCACCAACAACGATGAAATCTGCAATATTATCCATCTTAACCTCCCTTTGGTTCACTCAAATCTCGGGCGGACAAAAGCGCCAGACGGTGCCACGGTTTGGCGGAAAACCTGGCGTGGCCCGGTCCAGATGACCACCGCAAACCCAGAACTGCGCATGGATCACACGCGGCGCCTCTGATCGCGCTATCACCTGCCGGATGGCCAGCCCACTTGTCACAAGCGTGCGAGTCATATCGGCATGCTCTTCCTTTTCCGCGGCGGAACAACGGGGCAGGCCGATGACCTGCCCCACAGACTTAGTCGACGAGCGTCGCAAAAACGCGCTCATGCAGGCGTGCCGCCAAAAGCACGGGGTCCTTGCCAACGTCTTCGACAATCGCCTCCCACTCCGCCAACAGGGCGATATTGGCGTCGACCGCGGCGGCAGCGCCAGTGGCACCACGCGCTTCGGCGGCGGCGATCACCTCGGTTCGTTCCGAGGCCTGAAAATCCGCCCAGGCTTGGGCAAATCCATCACCCAGAGATATGAACTTCGCGCCATTGGCCAGCGCCAGATCCTTGCCTTTGACTTCATCCAGATAGTAGCCGTCGACCACATTCATGATCGCCTGGGGGATTTCGCGGGCGAAAATTTCCTTGCGACCGGGTGTCATCCCGTCCCAGGTGCCCTTGTTGACACCCATCATCACAACGGCCGGGAACACGCCGTGCGACACATCATCGACAACTGTCTTGACCACATCCGCGAGCGAGAATGCCACCAGCCAATCTTTGGGCGCAAACACGCAATCAACCGTGCCGCGTGCCAGTGCCTGCTGGAATTCGTTTGGCGGCAGGCCCTGACGCGACATGCCAAGCGATGCGGCCCAACGGTTGAACATCGGGTTGCCTTCCGCAGAGCGCTTGCCCTGTAACTGGTCCATCGAGGTAAGGTCGAAGTTGCACATGAGATGATAGGGCGCCGTCGCATAGACCCCCATCGGCATCACGTTCTGCGCGCCATATTCTTCGAGACACTCCGGGCAGTTCAACAGCAGGGTTTCGGTTCCGGCGCCAGCCGCAGCGTAGCCCTCCTTTGCCAACGCCTGCAGTTCCCCCATCGTGGTGTGGGTTTTCAACTCGGCCGAGTTATAGCCCGGCACGAGGATGCCCCCGTCCACAACCCCGTCGCGCAGACCTGCCAACGTCGTAAAGGCGTTGAACACCTGTCCGCCCATGAAGTTTTCAAATGTCATTTCATTTTCGGTGCCCGCCGTTTCGGCTGTTATCTTTTCGAACATCGGCACAGTGCCCAGCCGGTTGTTCGGCGCAGGCGGGGGTGTCCAGGCCGAGTATTTGAATGTTTCGGCACTGGCCGGGATGGCCACCACGGCGAGCGCAGCGACAAAAGCTTTAAGTTTCATTGGTATTTCCTCCTCTGGTTTAAGTCTGGAATTGGCCTTGGCAGGGCAGAAACCGGGTCACATGACGCTGGGCAGCCACAGCGTGATAATTGGGAACACAATCAGCAATCCGACGATCAGCACTTCGGACAGCAGGAACCACACCGCGCCCCTGAAGATTTTTTGAAGCGGTATCTCGGGTTGCATCAATTTCACGGCATAGACGTTCAGCCCGACAGGTGGCGTTATCAGCCCGATCTCAATGAACTTCACCATAAGGATGCCGAACCAGATCAGGTCCATGTCGGCTGCAATCAACAGCGGCAGGAACACCGGCAGCGTCAGCAGCATCATGCCCAGCGGGTCCAGAAACATGCCAAGGATCAGATAGATCACCATGATCGTCAGAATGATGGCCAGATGGCTGACACCAAAATCCGCGACCAATGATGCCAGATACATGGGCACGCCCGAAAACGCCATGAAACGGGTAAGCAGCACGGCACCGACCGCGACAAAGAACACCGCCGCCGTGGCCACGATGCTTTCGCGCGCCGCCTCGCGAAAGATGGCAAGTGTCATGCGGCGCTGAGCCAGAGCGATCAACAGGGCCAGAAACGCTCCCAGCGCCCCCGCTTCCGTCGGGGTGGCGATACCGGAATAGATGCCGCCGATAACAGCGAGGATCAGCAGCGGCAGCGGCCATATCTCTGCCAAAGCGGCAAAGCGTTCCGCCCAGGTTGGCTTTTCATCAACAGGCGGCGCAAGGGACGGATCCAGTTTGCAGCGGATAATGATCTGTGCCGTATAAATGCCCGCCGTCAGCAGTCCAGGAATGATCCCTGCGATGAACAGCTTTGCAACCGACACTTCCGCAAAGATGCCATAGATGACGAGAATGATCGACGGCGGGATCAGGACACCCAGCGTGCCACCGCAGGCTACGATCCCACAGGCCAGACCGTCATCGTATTTATACTTCCGCATTTCAGGGATAGCGATGCGCCCGACGGCCATCGTGGTGGCCAAAGATGATCCCGATGCCGACGAGAACCCCGCGCACGCAAAGTTCGTTGCGACTGCCAGCCCGCCCGGCAAACCCGATAACCACAAGCGCGCCACGTCAAAGAGACTGGACGTCATGCCGGACCGATGCGCAATGGCCCCCATCAGCAGGAACATGGGGATCGCGGACAGATCCCAGTTCGCCACGAAATCGAACGGAACCACACGCACCAACGAAAACGCAATTCCCGGCGACGTCACAATAGAGATGCCGAAGAACGCGACGATCAACAGGGCAAGCCCGACAGGAACGCGCAATCCGATCAAGGCGACAATGGCCAGAAATCCCGAAAACCCGATGGCGAGATTTGACATGGCTTATCCTTTTGCGGCGTGCGTAACCGCACTTGGCGTCATGCCCACGGGCCGACCCACGATCTTGTCCAGCGCCAGCACCAGGGCCGACAGCGCCATCAGCCCGCACCCGATGGGCGCAAACCAGCGTGTCGGCCATTTGGGCAGGTTGATGCTGGCCCCTTGGTGAAATTCGCCAATACGGGTCATTCGGATGGCTTCATGCAGGGTTTCCCACGCAAACAGGCCCATCCCGATGGCAAGGACCACAAATATCAGCCCTTGCAGCAGTTCATTGGCACGACGGGGCAGCATGTCGGTAAACAATGACGCAGAGATATGCCCGTCCTCGCGGGTGACATACGCAAAGGACAAAAAGATCATGCCGGCCATGTAGTAGAACGCAACAATTTCCGGGACGCTGTCGATCGAGATGCGGAAGATACCGCGCATCGCAATTTGCAGCACCACGTGCAGCATCATCAACGCCATCGCGATTTCCGCCACTGCCATGGCCGCCGAGATTGCGGCATCCAGCGCGCGCCGAAAAACACGATACATCATATACCCCCTTATGCGCCGAGCGCACTCTCATGCGGCCAGCGGCACCTTCTTGATTGCAGACTTATCCGATGCCTCCGCTCTGGGCGGGCCTCCCCACCGGATACAAACAGGTTACGCAGGTGCGGGGCCTCAGGAATGAGATTTCTTTGCCTTTGCATAGCGGTTTGCTATGCGTCGTATGGAAGTCGTCCGAATCTGGCTTGCAGGTCAGTTTCGACACCGCGCGCTGGCGCGATGCTGCGCGCGTAACCCACCTGAATTTGTGATCAACGTTGGGTGATCCATCAAACGAGCCCTGTGATTGCACGCCCCGTCGCGCGCCTGTGCGAGCGGCCCCAGCAGGCGTTTGCGGCCGCAAGAGACCATTCCAACCCTTTTGATCGCGTCACTCTCAGCGCGCGCACACTGCATCATCGTGCAAAGCGGGCCACGCAGATCGCATTTGCTGCAGCTTGCAACACCGCAGGCAGTCTGCCGGCTGACAGAAGGCCACATCGAAGCCCTCACCCTCGCTGCGCTGATCTTTCCCCGCTCCCGCCGGCAGAGCATCGATGCCTGGGGCTTTGGATGCTACCACCCAAAGCCCCCTAGCCTTCAGCGCGCCAGAACGGTGCGCAGCACCCGGCCAAGATCTGCGGCAGGGTCTGTGCTCAGCTCTGTTGCACGCCAACAGATGTGGTGATCGGGGCGCACCAGCAAGCAGCCGTTGTCATGGATTTCAGAAAGTCGCGCCCACTCACCACTATGGTCGACATAGGTTTGCCGGGGTCCGATGATATGCACCGCAATCGAAATGCCCAGGTCGGCCGCTGCACGGCTCGCGGCTTCTGCCCATGCTTCACCGCCCAACCCGGTCAGCACACTGAAGTGGCCACGGCCGCACAGGTCAAGCGTGGAGACTTGCGCCCCGGTATCATGGCGATACAGCCAGGCATGCGGCAGCCGCGCGCCAGGCCAGGTGGTCGGCTGATAATGCAAATCAGCGTCCATCTGAAACGCTGGTTCGATCTGGCCATCGGTAACCACCGCACCAGAGCGGTAGCGCTGGTTCATTTCGACGCCGTGGGCATCAAATTCATATTTCTTGAAAGAAATCGCTTTGCGGATTGCCGCCCGCTGCGCCTCGGCCTCGGCTGAGCCTTCGGTTCTGGCCTGCAGGTTTTTCTGCATCTGCACCGGATCCACACCTTCGGCCATGCCCAACGCTTTGAAAATCGGACCCGTTTCGGCGATCGACTGGTTGGCGCGGGTGACGATCTGCTTGGCCACGGGTGCGCGTTCAGCGTCATAGGTTTCCAGCAGGCGCTCTCCGGCCTGACCTTTCAGCACCATCGCCAGTTTCCACGCCAGATTGAACGCATCCTGAATCGAGGTGTTGGAACCCAGGCCGTTGGATGGCGGATGACGATGGATGGCATCGCCCATGCAGAACACCCGTCCATTGGCGGTTTTTGTGGCGTAATAGTTGTTCACCGTCCAGACGTTGGCCGACAGCAATTCGATCTCCAGCTCCGGGTCGCCGATCAGCTGGCGGGCAACACCGGTGGCAAACTCGGGCGTTACCTCGGGTTCGGGTCCATTGATGTCATAGCCCCAGACGATCAGCCATTCATTCCACGGCCGCACCATCCGCACCAGACCCATACCAATACCGCCCACATCGGCACCCGGCTGCATCACCCAATACAGAACGCTGGGCCGATGGGCGACATATTTGGAAAGATCCGCGCGGAACAGGATGTTCATCGAGCCACCGACCCCCATCTTGCCCTCGAACGTCAGGCCAGCATGTTCTGCCACCAGCGACTTCCCACCATCCGCCCCGATCAGATACCGGGAGCGGATCGTCACTTCCTTGCCGGTCAGCCGGTCAAGGCAGGTGGTGGTGACGCCTTCGCTGTCCTGTTCATGGCGCAGATACTCGGTGGACATCCGGGCCTGCGTGCCACGCTGACAGGCGGTCTTGAACAGCAGGGGTTCCATGAAGGTTTGCGGCAGATCATTCATCTTGGTGGGCGACGACATCTGATGTTCGGCGCGGCTTAGCGGATGATTTCCCCAAGCCTTCATCCGCCCGATTTCTTCACCCGCAAGGCTTTCGCAAAAAATGTTTTCGCCCATCAGATCCTGATGGGTTGCGAACATATAGGCCTCGTCCTCCACATCCTGGCCTAGGTCGCGCAAGACCTCCATCGTGCGTTGGTTTGTGATGTGGGCGCGCGGGGTATTGGCCAGCCAGCGGTACCGGTTCACCGCCATGTTGGCGACGCCGTAGCTGGACAAAAGCGCTGCAGAGGCTGACCCTGCAGGGCCGGTGCCGATGATCAGAACGTCTGTGTTGATGTCAGCCATGGAAATGTCCTCTCGGTATGTCAGTCGAAGCGCGGGGATAATCCGCACGGTATATCAGATGTCAGGGCGATCCCCGGCCCAGGCCGCCTGCAACAGACGACGGATGCCGTCTTTCGTAACGGGGCGCGGGTTCCAGTAGGGGTTGGCGGTGGCCAGATCGGTGGCCCGGTCCAGATCAGCCTCCACAAGTCCCAGATCGCGCAACGACAATGGCGCACCGGCGGATTTCGCAAACTGCCACAGGCCAGTGCCGGCGCCAAAGCCGGAGCTCGTGCCGAACAGATCAGCCAGCGGTGCCAGCAAATCGGGCACGGCTGATGCGTTGAAGGCAATAGCGTGCGGCAGGATGATGGCGTGGGTTTCTGCATGGGGCAGATCAAAGCTGCCGCCCAGCGTGTGGCACAGCTTGTGGTGCAGCGCCATGCCAACCTGCCCAAGCACGGTGCCGCACAGCCACGCCCCGTAAAGCGTTTCGCCTCGGGCGGTCAGATTGCCGGGGTCCGCCAGCACCTTTGGCAGGCTGTCGCGAAAAGCGCGCAAACCTTCAACTGCCATCAGCGACGATATCGGCGAGCGGTCACGGGCATAAAGCCCTTCGGCCGCGTGGGCCATCGCGTTCAGGGCCGAAGTGACTGTCATGGACAAGGGCAGCGTGGCCACCAGTTCGGCATCATACAAGATCACCTCGGGCTGAACTTTCGCACTTGTCAGAGTGGTTTTCACCCCGTTTTCGGTCTGGCCCAGAATCCCCGTCGCCTCTGACCCGGCATAGGTGGTGGGCACCACGATCTGCGGCAGATCGGTGCGCAGGGCGATTGCCTTGCCCAAACCCGTGGTTGACCCGCCCCCGACCGAAATCAGCACGTCCGCGCCCAGCCTGCGCGCCAAATCGGTGGCCTGTTCCGACACATCAACTGGCGTGTGCATGGCAGCGCCTGTAAAGCGCCCGACTGCCTTGGCGCCGCAATAGTTGGCAAACTCATCGGCCATGTCGGACTGCTGAGGCGTGGTCAGGATCAAGGCACGGCTGACGCCAAGATTGTCCATTTCTTCCGAAACGGCAGCACGGATGCCTGCCCCAAAGCGCACACGTACAGACGCGCTGCGTGCAGTGAAATCTTCGCGGAAAAAGGACATCGGACTCCTCTCCTTCGTCGGACTTGGGAAACCTAGCCCAGCACCAGAGAAATATTGATCGGATGATACCGATGTAATATCGCTTATTGCTATGAAGATAGACAGCGAACATCTGGAAATTCTATCGGCCATTGTCGAAAAGGGCGGGTTGACCGAAGGCGCGGAAGCGCTTGGCAAATCGCAGCCTTCGGTATCGCGCAGCATGGCGCTGCTGGAAGACCGCATCGGCATGCCGCTGTTCGAGCCTGGCCGCCGCCCGCTGCGCCCGACCGAATTGGGGGCAAGCCTCGCGCGTCTTGGAAGCCGGATACGCAGCGCCAATCAAGAGGCAAGTCTGCTGGTGCGCCGTTTTCGCCAAGGCTTGGCCGGGCGCTTGCGGGTGGGCGGCTCGCCGATCTTCATGGATGGGGTGGTGGCCAGCATGGTGGCTGAATTCCAGACCCGCCACGTCGATGTGCAGATCGACCAGACGTACGGCTATCTGGACTCTCTGGAAACCGGGTTGCGCAATGGCGGGCTGGATCTGGCAATCCTGCCGCTGCATCCCAGGCAGGTGCCTCAGGATATGGAGTTTGCGCCGCTGCTTTCGGGCAACAACGTGATTGCTTGCCGGGCCGGGCATCCGCTGACCCGCGCGCGGGCCATCACCCTGGCCGATATTGCGCCTTATGCTTGGGTCGCTCCACCGCAGAACAGTCCGCTCTACCGCGATCTGCTGCAGGCGTTGAAATCCATCGGGCAAGAAGATTTCCGGGTAAACTTCTCGGGGGGGATGCTGGCATCGATACAGTCGGTTCTGGCGGGGTCGGATGCGTTGACGGTGCTGCCATATTCGGTGGTCTTCATGTCGCGCCGCACGATTCAGCTGGAGGCGCTGCCGCTGAAAATTGACCACCCGGACCGGCAGCTTGGCATGCTGACGATGGTCGACAGGCAAGGCCCGCCTGCCGTTGCTCAGTTCATCAATTTCCTTCAAACCGAATGCCAGCGTCTTCAAGCCCGGATGGACCACGATCAACAAGTCACCCGGCGGCGGGGCTGAAGAGCTATTTCAGGGCTATATAGCTGGCCGGATCAAGCGCCGCGATCCGCACCGCGACGGGAAGTCCTGTTGCGGAGTGGAGTTGCGACCGCACCTCCTGCGCCACCTGTCGCAGAAGGGTCGGTGTGCGTTCGGGGCGCGGCAAATAGGAAAGCTCGGCATTGATCTGAGGCTGGTCAGGCAGGCCAATGACCGGGATCACCGCGATATGACACGCTGCGTGATCAACTGACAGCGCGGCACAAAGCATGTCGCGCAACGGGGCCAGCAGCGCAACAAGTCCGGAGTGCAGGCTTTGATAGTGCGCCTCGTCAATGAACAGCTTCACATTGGGCATGGTGGCCTCAGCTGGGGACCAATACGAAATCAAAAGGCGAGTGCCAGAGCGTGTCGCCGCCCTCAACGCGCTCATACGGGGCGATCAGCGTGTCCTTGACCCCGAACACCGTATCCGAGGCCAAATAGTCATCCCCACCAACAAAGGTATGGGTGACCAGCTTCTGGAAGCCGGGTGCGGTAATCAAATAGTGCATATGCGCGGGGCGATAGGGGTGGCGCCCCAGCAGGCCCAACATCTGCCCCACGGGTCCATCATCCGGAATGGGGTAGCTGACCGGTTTGACCCCACGAAATACATAGACCCCATCTGCGCCGGTGACAAAACGCCCGCGGTTGTTCCATTTCGGCTGAATGCCGGGCTGCTGAACATCATAAAACCCGTCGGCATTGTCGCACCAGACATCGACCGTCGCGCCCTCGATCGGGGTGCCGTTCAGGTTCAGCACCCGGCCCTCGAACAGGCAGCTTTCGCCCTTTCCATCCAAAGAGATAGTGTCGCCCATGGCGCGGATCGGGGCATCCGCAACATGAAACGGACCAAAGACCGTGTTTTCGGTCGCTGGTTCCGGACGGCGGTTGTTGATGGCATCGACCAGCATGGACACGCCCAGCGTATCGGACAGCAAGATAAACTCCTGCCTCTCGCCAGAGCAGATCTGGCCGGTGCGTGTCAGGAAATCGATGGCGTATTCCCATTCTTGCTGCGTCAAGCCTACATCCTTGATGAAATCGTGAATGTGCGTCACAAGACTTGACATCACGAGTGCAAGCCGGGCATCGGTCTGATCGCCCATTCGGCTGTTGACCGCTTCGGCCGAACCGCTTTCGGAAAAATAACTCATGCTGCATCCTCTTTGATGGATTGACGGGCAAGTCTGGGCGCGGCATGGCCCAGCGGAAACGGATCAAATCCAATGCAGTGGATCAGGCCACCCCATAGGCCGCGCCGCGCAAAAAGCATGATCGCAATGCCGATGAGCCCCAGCGCAATAAGATAAACGGTGCCGTAATCGGACAGCAATCGTTGCAGTCCGTAAAACACCAGAACCCCGACGATCGGGCCCGGCAGGGTGCCGATCCCCCCGATCACGACAATAAAGATCACAAAGGCCGTCCAGTCGATGACGGAAAAAGCGGCATCCGGCGTGATGCGACCGATCTGGATAAACAACAGTGCCCCACACAGCCCTGTGACAAAGGCCGTCAGCAGAAAGACCAGCGCCTTGAGACGGGTCGGGTCCACGCCGACCGACTGCGCGGCCACCGGATTGTCACGCACCGCCTGCAAGCCCAAACCCATGCGCGAGCGCAAGAACAGCCAGCACGCCACCAGCATCACCGTGGCCAAGCCAAGCGCAAGCCAATACGTCACGGCATCGATCGCCGCCGCCGGAGATACCCCTAGCAGGTCGCGCACCAGACCCACGCCAAACATCTCACGCGTGGCGTCGCGCGGCAGTGCGGTGCCGGTGCCACCGCCAAGCGCGCGCCACTGTCCAAAAGACAGCCGTGCAATATCGGCCACCGCCCATGTCCCGATTGCGAAATAGGCCCCATTCAGACGAAAGGCGAAAAAGGCAATCGGGATCGACAGAGCCATTGCCAACATGCCGCCGATCAGCATGCCAGCCAGCGGATCCCATCCCCAGAGAATGGTGGTGGCGAACATCACATAAGCACCGATGCCGACAAAGGCTTGCTGCCCGACCGAGACCAACCCGGCAAACCCTGCCAGAAGGTTCCAGTTCAGCGCCAGCACCAGCAGGCACAGCACCTTGAACAGGTCTTGCACCAGAATACGCGGGCCGATCACCGGCACCAGCGCCAAAGCCAGCACGACGGCCAGACCTACACCGAGTGTCAAAACAGCTTTCATTCCTGCCCCTCAGTCATTTGCGCGCGGAAACAAGCCGCGCGGCCGCACCAGCAGGACCGCGACAAAGGCGATATGCCCGGCAAGGATCTGCCATTCTGGGTTCACTGACGCGCCGACGGCTTGCGCCACACCGATCACCATGCCGCCCGCCAAAGTGCCCCACAGGCTGCCAAGACCTCCGATGATGACCGCCTCAAATGCGTAGAGCAGCCGCGCCGGACCAATCGACGGGTCAAAGTTTGCCCGCGCACCAAGATAGAGCGCGGCGATCGTGGCCACGACCAGCGCAATGCCCGTGGCGATGGCGAAAACTCGGCGCGGACGGATCCCCATCAGCTGCGCGGTCACCGGATCATCCGACGTGGCCCGAAACGCCCGGCCCAATGCGGTGTGATAGAACAACCAGTTCAGTGCCAATATGACCACAATTGCCGACCCAAAGGTGATCAGCGGCATCACCCCGACCGTGACCGGACCCAGTGGCAAGGACGCAGACTCGATCGGACCCACGGGCAATTTCCGGCTATCGGCGCTGTAGGTCTGCAAAAGCACGTTTTGGATCACCACCGACAGGCCAAAGGTGACCAGAAGGGGCGGCAGAATGTCATCGCCCAGCACCCGGTTCAAAAGCGCGGTCTGCAATAGCCAGCCAAAGGCAAACATGATCGGCAGGGCAATTGCCGCAGCCAGAAAGGCATTGATACCAATGGAGGTGCCGATCCCGAGGATCAGATAGGCGCCCACCACAATCAGGTCGCCATGCGCCAGATTGACCAGTCGCATGATGCCAAAGACCAGGCTCAGCCCAGCGGCGAACAGCGCATAAAGCCCGCCCAGCATCACGCCCTGCACCAATGTATCCAGCAACATCATGCGTGCTTCACTCCAAAATAGGCGTCATGGATCGCCCCGCGGCTCAACTCCTGCGGGCGACCCGACAAGGTGATCCGTCCCTCCATCATACAATGCACGTGATCGGCCACCTTGAGCGCCTGGCTGATGTCCTGCTCCACCACGATAATCGCCGCCCCGCTATCGCGGATGGTGGGAAAGGCAGCATAAATCTCGCGAATTACCACCGGGGCAAGGCCAAGGCTCAGCTCGTCACACAGCAAAACGGTTGGGTTAGACATCAGCGCCCTGCCAATCGCCACCATCTGTTGTTGGCCACCCGACAGCGCGGTGCCGGGTTGGCTGCGCCGTTCACGCAAGATGGGAAACAGGGTGAAGATGCGGTCCAGCGTCCAGAACCGGTTGCCCGTACGCGCATGCGCACCAATCTGCAAATTCTCTTCGACGGTCAGGCTGGGGAACAGGCGGCGGCCTTCGGGCACCATTGCGATACCGGCCGTCAGGATGTCGGGCGCAGAAAGTTGCGCAAGATCGCGGCCCTTTAGCCGGATGCTACCACCACTGACACGGGCGATGCCGGTGATGGCACGCATTAAAGTGGTCTTGCCAGCTCCATTGGCCCCGATGATCGCCAGCGTCTGCCCTTCTTCCAGAATCAGATCCACACCGAACAGCGCCTTGAAGTCGCCGTAATGCGCGGTCAGGCCCTGAATTTCCAGCAGTCCGGTCATGCCTCGATCCCCAGATAAATCTCTTGGACCTGCGGCGCGGCCATCACCTCGTCCGGGGTGCCCGTCATCAGGACCCGGCCAAAGTTCAGTGCGATCAGGCGGGTCACAACCGATGTCAGTGCGTGCAAGACATGCTCGATCCAGATGATCGCCGTGCCCTCTGCGTGCAAGGAGCGAATGGTGGCGACCAGATCGACGCATTCGCCATCGGTTAGCCCGCCTGCAATCTCATCCAGCAGGATCACGCGTGGGCGGGTCGCCAACGCGCGCGACAGTTCCAGCCGCTTGCGGTGCAGCAGCGGCAACGCCCCGGCTTTGCGATCCGACAGAGCCGACAGTCCGGTCCGGTGCAAGATGTCCATGCAGGCCAAAGGTGCCTCGGACGCCGCAAGCCCGCCACCGAACCGGGCCGCAACCAGCAGGTTTTCATATACCGTCAGATGATCAAACGGCTGCGGGATCTGGAATGACCGCCCAACACCGCTGGCGCAGCGCTGCATCGGAGTTTCAAGCGTGATATCGCGGCCATCGAGCAAAACCTGCCCGGCATCAGGCCGCAGATTGCCAGTGATCAGATTGAAAAGCGTCGATTTTCCGGCGCCATTCGGACCAATGATCCCAAGCGCCTCGCCGGGGGCAAGGTCGAAACTTACATCGTCAGTCACTTTCAGCGCGCCAAAGTTTTTCGACACGCCCTGCAATGACAGGATCGCCATACGGACCTCTCTCCCCCGCTTTTTCGGCGGGTCTTCCCTGTCGGCAGGTTAGTCGGAGGATCTGGCTGATTTGATCGGATGGCTGCGCATCAATATCACACTTCGGTATGAACCCGCCGCTTGGGCAGGCGATTAGCCCGTCGCCATGATCAACTCTGCCGCTTTCTCTCCAATCATCACAGCGGGCGCATGGGTGTTCCCGCTCACAAGGCGTGGCATGATCGAGCAATCGGCGATCCGCAGCCCTGCCAGACCATGAACCCGCAACCCAGCATCGGTGACTGCAAGGGGGTCATTGCCCATCCGCGCCGTGCCCACCGGGTGAAAGATCGTGGTGCCGATTTGTGCCGCAAGCCGCGCAAGGCTTTCATCATCCGCATCGCCAGGCCCCGGTTTCAGCTCGGTCGGGGAAAAGCGGGCCAGATGGGGCTGAGCCATAAGCCGGCGGGCATGACGAATACTGTCGGCGGCGACCTTGCGGTCTGCCTCCGTGGCCAGATAGTTCGGCTGAATGGCCGGTGCAGCAAATGAGTCTGCACTGACCGCATGGCATGAACCTGTCGAGGTCGGGCGCAGGTTGCACACCGAAACCGTCAGCGCGGGCGTGCGGTGCAGCGGCTGCCCAAACGCGTCCAGCGACAGCGGCTGTACGTGATATTCGATGTTTGCCCGGTCATGTTCTGGCCCCGAGCGGGTAAAGATACCCAGTTGGCTTGGGGCCATCGCCATCGGCCCCGATTGAGTCAATGCATATTGCAACGCGATCCCGGCCTTGCCCCACAGACTGCGCGCCCGGTCATTCAAAGTGCGGGCACCGGTGATCGCAAAGACCGTGCGAAGTTGCAGGTGATCTTGAAGGTTCTCCCCCACCCCGGGCAGCGCATGGCGGACGGGAACACCGATTGCACTCAGAACTTCGGGGCGGCCAATTCCGGACAGTTCCAGAATGTGCGGCGTGCCTATGGCACCGGCCGACAGCACCACCTCTTGCCCGGCGCGGGCATGATGCAGGCCGCTTCGGTCGCGGAAAACGGCACCGGTCACCCGCCGCCCGTCAAATGTCAGGCACTGTACTTGCGCCCCGGTGATGATGCGCAGGTTGGAACGGCCGCGCGACGGGTCCAGAAACGCCTTGCGCGCATTCCAGCGCAAGCCACGCCGCTGATTTACCGGAAAATACCCAACGCCTTCATTGTCGCCCGCGTTGAAATCGCTGGTGGCGGCGATCCCCATGTCCTGCGCCGCCCGTGCCACCTCATCCAGAATCGGCCAGTGCAACCGCTGTTCCTCTACCCGCAATTCGCCGCTCGTGCTATGGTGGTCGTCCGCAGCCCCGAAGTGCCGTTCCGAGCGTCGGAACAGCGGCAAGACATCGGCCCAGCCCCAGCCCGGATTGCCCAGATCGCGCCACAGGTCATAATCCTGCTTCTGACCTCGCATGTAGATCATGCCGTTAATCGACGAACAGCCGCCCAGCACCTTGCCGCGCGGGTAAATCAGACTGCGCCCGTTCAGCCCCGGCACGGGTTGAGTGCGAAAGCCCCAGTCCAGTTGGGGATGCCCGATTGCAAACAAATAGCCAACGGGGATATGAACCCACGGGTGATTGTCACTGCCCCCGGCCTCGATGAGCAACACGCGACGGCGCGGGTCTGCTGACAGCCGGTTTGCAAGGACACAGCCCGAGGACCCGGCCCCGACGATCACCACATCATAACAGCCAAAATCGGCGGGTGAGTCAGCGAAAGACATCGCGGTACTCTGTATCCATCAGCGTCAGGCTTGCAGCCCCGTCTGGCGTTTCGCGCAAGCGGTGCCAGCGCCGGTCCATGTAAATCAGCGATTCCAGTTCCGGCGCACCCAGTGGCGTCCCACAGACCCCGTCAAGCAACTCGGCGGTGACAACGGTGGCGCCCGCCACCGGAAGCGTGCCAGTGATTTGTGCGCGAAACCATGTGGCCACGGCTGTGTAGCGCGGCTCGCCGCTGGACAGACGTTCCCAGGGAGCGGCCGTGCCGAAGCGGTCGGCCCCCGGCGCAGCCCCCAAAAGCGCCAGGTCAAGATCCGCGTAGCGCAGCAGGTGAATGATCAGGCCGCTCGCCGCCATCACCGATGTGGCAGAGCCCGACCGGGCCGAAAGCGAAAAGGCGACCGTGGGCGGGTCTGCGCTGACCGAGATCAGCGATGACACCGTCATCGCCACAGGGCCATTGCCGGGGTCGGCGGTAATGACCGCGACCCCGGCCGGATGACATCGAAAGGCCTCGCGAAAGGCGTGGGACAGCGCAGGCGCGGTCATCGGCAGATCTCCTGTATCCCGGCCGGCCGGACCAAGCCGGCCAGTGGGCCTTGGCTTATTTTTTCTCGATCAGGTCGTAGAACTGCCAGCTGCGGTCAGTCCATTGCCCGCCCACTTCACGACCCGCCGAGGTCACGATCGACGGCGCGATCGTGAAGTGGTTCGCCGCCACCATCATGTCGCGGAACGTACGCTGGATCACCCCGGCGCGCAGCCCCGCCCCGCCCGAGGCACGATAGGCGAAGGTGCACACCTCTACCCCGGTCTCGTGGATCTGTGCCTTGGCCAAATGGACAAGACTGATCTGACGGGTGGTCATCTGCTTGCCTGCCTCGGCTGTCGCCTCGATGTCACTCCAGACTTCCATCACAAAGGCGCGGGCGGCACGGTAACTGGCTTCGGCGCGGCCGTAATCATGCCAGAATTTTTCGCTTTCGCCCAAAAGCCCGGCGCGGCCAGATTTCGACCGGGCAAATGTTGCGATCTCATCCAGCATCCGCCGCCCCGCGCCCATGGCCCAGCCGGTATGGCCTATGGCCGCCAGCCCGACGATCCCCAGACTGAACAGTTCCTTAAGCCGCTGCGGCGGCGCGGTCAGGATCGGGAACACCAAATCCTCCGCAATGAACACATCCTCGGCGCCGTAGTCGATCGACCCGGTGCCTTTCAATCCAAGCACATCCCAGTTGCCCAGCTGCTTGTGTTCCGGGACCGGCGCATGAGCACACATGATGATGACATTGCCGGTTTCATCCTTGGCAGGTTTGCCGGTGCCATCATCGACGAAACAGGCCGAATGCGACCAAGTTGCATGGGAAAAGCCTGAGCCATAACTCCATTTGCCAGTCAGGCTGTAACCGCCATCGACTTTCTTCAACATGCCCAGTGGCGCGCCCTGCCCCGAAAAGCGGTTTTCTGTGCCCGGAGCGAACAGGCGCTCCACAGCGCTGTCGGGCAGGAAGGCCGCCGACATCGCGCCGATGCAGCAGTGCACCATCGACACCCAGCCAGCCGATCCCGACCACCAGGTGACCGCCTCAAGCAGTTTCAGAACTTCGGTCGGCCGCATTTGCGCGCCGCCCAGAGCTTCGGTCGCCAGCAGATGCGACAAACGCAGCGGGCGCAGCAGTTCAAAACTTTCGGGAGTCAACTCGCCCGCAGCTTCATCGGCGGCGGCGTTGGCCTCCAGTTTCGGGCCGATTTCAGCGATCCGCGCCAGCAGGTCGCTATGATCGACGGTATTGCCCCAATAGCTATGCTTTATCGGTTTGTTCATGGCTGTCTCCTCCTCGGACAATCGGTTTCAGGCGGCAAGAAAATCGCCGATCTGGGTCAGTGCGGCGGGCTTTTCCTGCAAAACGAGATGGCCCGCGCCCGGAACGCTCAGCAGCGTCGCGTCGGGCAGTGCCTCAACCCAAAGCGGGGCCTGGCTTGCGGGCAGCAGGCGGTCCTCATCGCCCCAGACCAGCAATGTGGGGTTGGTGATGCGCGCCAACATGCGGCGCAGGTTCGGGTGCCCCATGCCAAAGGGGGCGCAAAGCCGGCCCACCGCCTCGCCCTCACGGGCGCGGTCTGCGCCAAAGGCCTCGGCAAAGGCAGGGTCTGATCCGTCGGGAAAATAGGGCAGTGCAACGGCAGGATCATGCGCCAGATACGCCGGGAAATCCTGCGGGACGATATCGCCCAGCGGTGTGGCCGGATGCGCCGGATCGTTCAATCCGGCAGGCGCAACCAACACGACACGGTCAAATCTTTCGCGCGCGATCGCGGCCAGCTCGGTGGCAATCCAGCCACCCATTGAAAAGCCCATAAGGTGCGGCTTTTCAGACAGGTCCAGCGCATCAAGCAGGTTCAGGTAATGCACCAGCATATCCGCCATACCCGCCGCATGCGGGTCCGGACCGGAAAACCCCATGCCGGGATGGCTGGGAAGCAGCACGCGAAAGCGGTCGGCCAACCCCGCGGCGAAGTCAAACCCTTCCAGCGTGGCCGCACCATGCAAGAACAGCACGGGTTTTCCCGCGCCAATCGCTTTAACCACGGCATGGACCGCGCCAACGTCGTATTCCAAAGTCTCGAACGTCACGGACATCTTGGTTTCTCCTCAGGACAGCTCTGGCTGGATCAGCACTTTGCATTGTGTGGTGCGCCGCCGCAGGCTTTCAAACACCTGGGGCACTTGTGTCAGACCGATCCGATCGGTGACGATCTGCTGCGGCAGACCGCCCGCAAGCGCATCCAGCGCCACGCCGAATTCGTTGCGCTGGTGAAAAAACACCGCAAAAATCAAGTCGATCTCTTTGGTCAGCGCGATGAACGGGTCCCATTCATCGCCGCCGACGCACAGGCCGACGCCCACCACCTTGCCTTGCAACCGCACCGCCTGGACCGCTGCTTGCAAAAGGCCGCGCTTGCCGACACATTCAAACACGATATCGGGCGGCCCCCCGCACAGATCAGCGATGTTCTCGGCCAATCTGTCGCCTGACAGCGCAAAATCGGTGGCCCCAAGTGCCAGCGCGCGCGCGCGCTGATGGGTGTGAAGATCGGCCATCACCACATGCAAGGCCCCCATCCGTCGCGCCCAAAAGGCGACCAGCAGGCCGATAGGTCCGGCACCAAGAATCGCAACCCGGTCGCCGGGCTTTACCCCTGCGCGCACCACGCAGTGTAAAGCCACCGCAAGCGGTTCGGCCAAAGCACCATCTGCAAGCGCGACGGCAGGCGGCAGCTTATGGCACTGCCGCGCTGCAACGGTGACGAATTCGGCATAGCCGCCACCGATCAGTACCATCTGCGCGCAACGCGCCGGATCACCGGCCAGACAGCGCGCGCAGCGCCCGCAGCCTCGCATCGGCACCACAGCCACGCCATCACCGGGCGTGAATTCGTGAACCTCTGCCCCGACGGCCACCACCTCACCTGCGATCTCATGACCAAGCACAAAACCCGCACCAATTCCAAAGGGGGCAGGATCTTCGGTGATATGCAGATCGCTACCGCAGATGCCGCAGCCGGCAACACGCAGCACCACCTCATCGGGGCCAGGTGCTGGGTCGGGCTGCACACCAATCCGCAGCGGGGTGGCGACCGCGTCAAAAAAGGCTGCTTTCATGGCTTTTCCTCCGGTGTGTAGACCAGGTGGCGACGGATCGGGAACCAGTGCACATCCCACCGCTTTGACACCGCGCCCCAGATGCCGCCCCGTGCATAAAGCGCGACAAACACGGTCATCACCCCCAGCACCACGAAATAGCTGGCGCCATACTGGCCGAACCAGCGGTCGGCGATGAAATAGATCAGCGAGCCGATCAGCACTCCCTCGATCGAAGCGATACCGCCGACCATCACGATGAAGATCGCCACATTCGCCCACATCGGATCAAAAGCCGAAGGCGGGTTGATCCGAAGCTGCGCCATCGCGTAAACCGCGCCCGCCAATCCGCAGCCCACGGCCGCCGCAACATAGATCATGAAGCGCAATCGCCGCACATTCACACCTTGACTGGCGGCTGCCACAGGGTTGTCACGCATGGCGATCAAGGCAAGGCCATACCGCGAACGCAAGAACCAGTAGCTCCCCCCTATGGTCAACAAGATCAGAAGCGCGCACAGCAGCGACATGGCGACATTGCGCTCGAACAGCGAGTATTCCTTCATCACATTCAGCGACATACCCGCGCCGGCGTTCAGAAAGCCCATGTTCGACGCCACCAGCCGGAACACCTCTGCCACCACCCAGGTGCCGATGGCGAAGTAAGGCCCGTCCAGCCGGTGCAGCAGCATGTAGCAGGGCACAGCCAGAAAGGCGGGAACCAGCAAAGCGATGAAAATTGCCAGAAACGGGTTCACACCAAAGGTCTGCGCCAGCACGAACAGCGCATACCCCGCAGCCCCCATAAAGGCTTGCTGGCCCACCGACACCAAACCGGCATAGCCCGCCAACATGTTCCACATCTGGGCGACCGCAATATAACAGCAAAGTTCAAGAACCATGCGGATCGTTCCGGTCTTTGCCCACCACGGCATCGCGGCCAGAGCAACCACCGCCAACAAGAAGAGCACCATGGCGACACGCCCGCCAGGTGTCTGTCTGCGAACAGTCACGCGCGGCAGTGCTGGGGAAAGGGCAACAGTTGTCATATCTCAGACCTTTCCAAACAGTCCCTGCGGGCGGATGGCCAGCACGAGCAGAAAGACAAGGTGACCGGCCAGCACACCAAAACCGGGGTCAATGCGAAAGCCGATGGCCTGCGAGACGCCCAGCACCATGGACCCGATGAACGCCCCCCAGACCGAGCCCATGCCGCCGATGATCACCGCCTCAAAGGCGTAGATCAGCTGCGCGCCACCGTCGGCCGGAGCCACAGTTGAGCGCAGCGACTGAAATACGGCGGCAAAGCCGAGGATACCGACGGCAATGGCGGTGGCCGAGGCATAGACGGCGCGGGCGTTGATACCACTCATCGACGCGGCCTCCACATCGGCCGAGGCTGCGCGCAGTGACCGGCCAAAGCGGGTGCGCTTCAGCACAAGGTCGAGGCCCCAGGTCAGGGCGGTGGCAAAGGTCAGCACCAGCACCGGCAACAGACCGACATAGATGCCGCCGATCTGGATCGATTGACTTTCGATGCCGCCCCCCGGCAATGATCGGCTGTTGGCCGACCAGATCTGCAACATCATGTTTTGCAGCGCAATCGACAGGCCAAAGGTCGCGATCAGCGACGGCAACGGATCGTCGCCTACCACCTTGTTCAGCACGACCTTTTGCAGCAGCCACCCCAGCGCAATTGCCAACGGCACAAGCGCGACCATCACCGTGAACGGACCCCAGCCAAAGTTGGAGGCCAGCGAAATCCCGATCAACGACAAAAGAATTACCAGATCGCCATGGCTGACATTCACGATCCGCATCACACCGAACATCAAGGCCATGCCAAGGGCATATTGCGCATACATGCCGCCAAGCAAAATACCCTGGATCAGCGCGTCAAACCACTGCATGAGAGCCTCCGAAATACGCCCCGGCGATCTGTTCTCGAGTAATGGCTGACGAGGCTCCGGTCAGGGTCACGCGCCCCTCCAACAGACAGAAAATCCGGTCCGAGGCGGATTGCGCGAGGCCGACATCTTGCTCCACCACGATGATGGCAGTGCCTTGGGCCCTGATCTCGGGTAAGGCCGCGTATATTTCGCGGATCACCTTGGGTGCCAGACCCAGGCTGATCTCGTCACACAACAGCACGCGCGGCTGGCTCAGCAGCGCGCGGCCGATCGACACCATCTGTTGCTGTCCACCCGACAGGTTCTGCACCTCGGTCCGGGCTTTTTCCTTCAGGATCGGGAACAGGCGGTGCAGCCGCTCCAGCGACCAGCCTCCCGTTCGCCCAAGCCTGTCGGCCTGATCCATTGCCACGCGCAGGTTGTCATCCACCGACATGCCGGTAAACAGGCGACGGCCTTCGGGCACGATGGCCACGCCTTTCTGAACCATGCGATCGGTTGGGGTCCCTCCGATGGGCTGGCCGTCCAGCCGCACCATTTCGGGCTTCACCGCCATCAATCCCATGATGGAGCGCAAAAAGGTGGATTTCCCCGCGCCGTTCGCGCCAATCAGCGCCACAGCCTCGCCTTCGGCCACGTCGATATCAACGCCATACAGCGCCTGAAAGTCACCGTATCGGGCAACAAGACCATGGGTGGAAAGCACCGTCATGCCTCAACCCCCATATAGACTCGCTTGACCTCTGGATTGGCGATTACCTCCTGCGGCAGGCCTTCAGCGATCTTTTCCCCAAAGTTCAGCACCAGCAGCCGATCAGCCACCGCCATCAGCGCGTGCAGCACGTGTTCGATCCACACGATTGTTACGCCGCGGTCGCGGATGCGCCGCACCAGCGCGACCAGTGACTGCGACTCCTCTTCCGTCAGTCCGCCCGCAATCTCATCCAGCAACAAGAGCTTTGGATCTGACGCCAGCGCCCGCGCCAGTTCCAGACGCTTGCGATCCAGCAAGGTCAGACTGCCCGAGGGGGTGTTGGCTTTGCTGGCCAACTCACATTCGGTCAGGACCTGCGCACAAAACGCATAGGCGTCCCGCTCGGACCGTCCGCCGCCAAAGGCTGCTGCGACCAGCAGGTTTTCAAAGGTCGTCATGCCCGAATAAGGCCGGGGGATCTGATAGGTCCGCCCGATGCCCATGCGGCAGCGCTTGAAGGGCGGTTCGCCACCAAGCGCCGTGCCCCCGAGGCGGATTTCCCCGCCTGAGGGTTTGATATCGCCACTGATCATATTGAACAGAGTCGTCTTGCCTGCACCGTTGGGGCCAAGAATTCCCAGCACCTCGCCCCGATACACATCGAAGCTGACCTCGTGCAGCACCCGAACCGCGCCGAAACTTTTCGACACGTCTCTGGCCTGCAAAAATGCGTTCTGGCTCATTCCCGCCCCTCCGATTGCAGGCTCACCAGACGATCGGCACAATGGCCTGTTCGGGTTCGAACAGTTGGTTTACCGAATTGTCGACGATCTTCAGATCATAGGGCCAGCTTTCGCCCTTTACCCACTGCCCGCCAAAGATCGGCATGGTGCAGATGTTCTTGTGCGGGGTGCCGCCGAATTTTACCGGGCCGCAAACCGTGGTGATATCGGTCGCCGCCATTGCCTCGCGGTTGGCTTCGCGGTCCATCGGGTCTGTGGAACGCTTGAGGATGTCGATCGCCACCTCCAGCAGCGCGTGAGAATAGCCCAACGGCTGTGTCCATTGGCGCTTCTGGTCGGCCTCCCATTGACTTGCCAATGCGGCACTGTTCTGCCCGGTGATGGTCGAGTTGAACGGAAAGGCAGGCGTCCACCAGACTTCGCTCGACATCCCGTTGCCAAGCTCTCCCATCGCCTCCACCCCGCCGGGGAACAGAAGCGCCGCCGCCACGGTCACGGCGCGTGGCTTGAAGCCCTGCTGGTTGCACTGCGTGACAAAGGTTTTCAGATCATCCGGATAGGTGATGCCACCAATAATATCGACTCCGGCCTGCTTGAACGCGGCAATCTGAGCGGAAAAGTCGTTCGTGCGCGGCTGGAAATAGCCGGGAATTGTGACTTCGTATCCTGCAGCGCGCGTGGGCACCGGCAGGCCATAGTCGTTGTTGCCCCAGGTCTCGCCGTCGATGTTCTGCGGGAACAGCATGCCGACCTTTTTGTTGGTTTCCAAACCGTCCCACAGGCCGACAAAGGTGTTCAGCGCCTCGTCCAGACCCCAGAAAAAGTGATAGGTCCAGTCAAAGTCACCACCCCCCCGCGGCATGATTACCGCCTGCCACGGGGCCCCGGATGAAATGCAGGGGGCCTCATACAACTCCGCCTGCTCCATCACCGGCAGGATGGTGTCGGTGGTGGAGGCGGGCACCATCAGATGCACCTCTTCGTTCAGGATCAAGTCACCGGCCAGTTCGGCGGCCTTGTTGGGGTTCGACTGGCTGTCGCGCTCCAGGATTTCCAGCTCATAGGTACTGCCATTGGCAGCCTGAAAAGTGCCGCCCAGCGCGTCGCGGATCTTTTGCACGGTATAGCCGTCGGTTTCACCGAAAAGACCAAGTGGACCGGTCGCCGGGCTGATATAGGCCATCTTGACCTTACCCGCCGTCTGGGCGCGCAGATAGGTTGGCGTTGCAAGTGTCGAAGCAGCAATGCCGGCACCCATGCCCCGAAGCACAGACCGGCGACTGATCCCCGATTTGACCAGTGTATTGTAATAGGTCATCGTTGTTTCCTCCCTCTTGTTGACCATACGACCTGCTTCCTCCTCACAGGCCGCAAGGCGATGAACTCACGTCATCCGTATTAATGAACCACCGTCGATCACAATCAGCGATCCGGTGAAATATGCCCCCGCAGGCGAGGCCAGCAGCAGCGCCAGACCCTTGATGTCATCGACATCTCCGATCCGCCCGATCAGTGATTGCGACTCAAACGCCGCGCGGTCGGCTTTGTTGCGCAGCCGCCCACCCGCGATATTGGTAATGAACGGCCCCGGCAAAATGGCGTTGACCCGTATCCCATACGCCCCCAGCTCCATCGCCATGTGGCGCACAAACTGGTTCACGGCCGCTTTCGCAGGCATATAGCTGGTGCCGACGATGCTTTCATTGATGAGCGCGGCGATGGATGAGGTCACTATGATCTCGCCCTTGCCAGCGGGTTTCATGTGCCGCACGGCGTTCTTTATCGTCACATAAACTGACGTCAGGTTTATCTCGATACCACGGTCCCATTGTTCGTCCGGAATGTTTTCGATGGCCCCGTCAGGGTTGCGCTCACCAGTCGGAGTATTGAACCCTGGCCCCGGGTCGATGCCCGCATTGGCAAACACCGTGTCGATACACCCGTGGCGCACGGCCACCGTATCAAAGGCGGCAGCCATGCCCGGTCGATCACCGACATCAACGATCTGGCCCCAGACATCCCATCCCTGCGCAACCATTTCGGCGACGGCCTGATCCAGTCCAGTGGCGTCGATGTCAAAGATGCAGACTCTCGCACCCTGTTGGGCCATGATTTCGGCGTAGGCCTTACCAATGCCGCTGGCCCCTCCGGTTATGATTGTCGATTTGCCGCGGACATCGAACATTGTCTCAAGTGCTGCCATCTGATCCCCCTCCGGACAGTGTGCCTGCAATCCACCCGCAGTTGAGCCCAAAGGCACTCAAAGGGACCCGATCGCGCCGGGTCTTCCCAAAAGCATTTGCGGAAAGATCCCACCCACCTCCCAGAAAGCGGAACCAATACCTTCAGTGAACATGTGAACCGACCTACAAGTCAAATGCGGAAGTCAGCGGTTAATATATCATTTCAGCATAAGTGTAAAATACTGATAAATAATGATAAAATCAAAATTGACCAGTAACCTCTAGTCTGTGGCAAAATTTGATTCATCAAATGATTAAATTTCTTTGCTTATTTAAGAATAACTGCAAAGAGTTGACGGCATGAAGTCTCCGCTGCTTCCCCTGAAACGTACAATCGACTCTCCTGGATTACTGGATCGCGGAGGCCGCCCCACGGTGCGCGAACTGCTGGGCGGTCTGGCGTTTGATGCGCTGACCGGCGCGCTCCACCTGAACGGCGAGCGGGTCACCCTGCAACTTGCAGAGGCAGACCGCGTTCTGCGACGCGAACTTGTGCTTTTGCTTGGCGAGGATGAGGCGCGGATACTGATGCTGCGACGCGGGTTTCGGATGGGGCAGCATGATGCGGGTTTTGTCGCGCAATCCTGGCCTGCATTGGACCGGGGCGATGCTTTCTCTGCCGGCACACGCCTGCATATGTTTAGCGGCATCGTCCGGGTCGAAACCATCCACAATGATTTCGATTTTGCGCGAGGCCGGTTTTCTGCAGAGTTCCTCTGGCATAACTCGGTAGAGGCCGAAGATGGGCCAGACCAGCCCCGACAGTCGGACCGCCCAGTGTGCTGGCAGCAACTGGGTTATGCGTCTGGATACGCCAGTTTTTTCTTTGGGGTGCCTGTCATCTACAAGGAAACCCAATGTGTCGCTCAGGGGCATCGCTGTTGCCGCGTTCAAGGCAGGTTGGCGACAGGCTGGGGCGAGGATGACCCGGATGTCATCTTGTTCCGCAACCGAATACTGCCTCGGATACCAGAGGCCCCCCGGCGCAAGCCGCAGGCCGGTCAGGTGCCCGATGCGGCGGATATGCCGATTTTGGCCCCTGTGCTGCGCTGGCTTGAAAAGGCGGCGCTGTTGCCTTTGCCCTGTCTGATCGCCGGGGCAGGCAGTTGCGGGCAAGAGGTCGCAACTGCACATCTGCTGCGGCTGTCGGGTCGCGCTGATGGAGCGCTGCGGCTGACGGGGGCCAACACTGGTGTCGAGACCTTGCGTGCAGCATTGGCCCAGCAGCGCAAACCGCGCCGCAGGGATTTCCCTCCCGCACTGGTTCTTGACCGCATCGAGGCGATGCCCGCCCCCGCACAGGAAGAACTTGCGTCCGCGCTGAGCATTCAGGAACCGCAGACGTGGTCCCGGCTGGTGGTCACATCGGCACTTCCTCTGTCACATCTGGCCGCTGGGGGTGTTCTGCCCTCGCTCTGGGCGAGGCTCGCACCACTTTCGACAGAACTGCCCGGACTGGCTGACCGCCTGGCGGATCTGCCGCACCTGGCAGAATTACGCTTGCCACGCCTGGCGGCACAGTTGGGTCTTGATCCACCGGTGGTTGCTCCGGGTGCACTCGACCAACTTGGTGATCAGCCCCCCCTCCACGGCGTCGAGGGGTTGGAGGCCATTCTGACGGCGATTTTGGTGGATACGCCAGAAGGAGCGCCCATAACGGCCACCTTGGTCGCACGCGCCTGTCAGCGTGTGGCGCCCCGGCCAAAACTGCTGGGTGAGTCAAATGAGCTTGAGGCGCAGATCGCGGCGCAGATGACAGCAGGTTCCTTTTCCTTGCCCGCACACGAAGCCCGCATCCGTGCCTTGGCGCAACTGCAGGCCAACGGCAATCTTTCGGCAGCGGCGCGGCTGTTGGGGATCAGTCGGGCCCAATTGGCATACCGGGAAAAGGTTGGGCAGAAATAGCGGCGGGCCAAGGCTTGGCTCCGCCGCTGCTTGCATCAGGACAACGCTTCCATGGTGCCGCCGGTCGGGATTTCGGTCGCACCGCCGTTTTCGACGATGACCAGATCATAGCCGCCGCCGTCCTTCATTCGCCACTGGCCACCGGTCAACGGGGTTTTGCACACGTTGCGCGCAGCAAACTCCGGCACGCCCGCGCCATTCCACGCCACCTTGCCCACGATCGTGTCCAGATCGGTGGCGGCCACCGCTTCTGCCACGCCATCGCCATCGGTCGGGTCGCTCGCACGTCCCATCACATTTGCCGCAACCTCGAACAGGGAATGGACAAAGCCGATCGGCTGCGTCCATGGGCGGCCTGTTTTCTCGGTAAAGGCCGCCGCCAGATCAGCAGAGCTTTGCCCGGTGATCGACGATGCAAACGGGTGCGACGGCGTCCACCATACTTCGGACGAGAGGTTGTGCCCGGCGGCCCCCAATGTTTCCACCGATTGCGGGAACAACAGAGCCTTTGCCACCGTTACCACCTTTGGGCTGACGCCTTGCTGACGCAGCTGGTTCCAGAATGTGGTGAAATCGGGCGGGATCAGCACACCGGTAATAATATCCGTGTTTGCCGCCTTGAACGCGTTGATTTGCGCAGAAAAATCATCGGTCAAGTTCTGAAAGCTTCCGGGGTTGGTCAGATCAAAACCAGCCGCAGCCAAACCAGGGCGCAGCCCATTGTCATTGTCGCCCCAGGCATTGCCATCGGCATCGTTGGGGAACAGGCCACCAACGCTCTTGTTGGTTTCCAACTGATTCCACATGGCCGTATAGACCCTGATCACATCTTCCATGCCCCAGAAGTAGTGGAAAGCATAGTCAAACGGCTTCCAGCTTGCCGGATCGCGCGGGTTGCCCTGCTGGCCGATGAACCACGGCTGCCAGGGCGCAACGGTGGTGATGCAGGGGATCCCCTCGCCCTCGCACACGCCGGCAACCGGATTGGTGTTTTCCGGGGTCGATGCGGCCAGCATCAGGTTTACCTCGTCGTTCAGGATCAGCTCCTTGGTCACCTCTGCCGCACGGTTGGGATTGGACTGGCTGTCCTTGACGATCACCTCGAACTCTCGGCCGATCTCAGAGGCGAGAAATGCCTCGATGTTGAAGGCGTCGCTTTCGGCAAACCCGGCCAGCGGGCCTGTCTGGGGCGAGACAAACCCCAGTTTGATCTTGGCACCCTGAGCAATCGCCGGTGCGGCCAGAGCTGATGCTGAAAGTGTCAGGCCGGTGGCAGAAGCGGTACGCAGGAATGAGCGTCTGGTGATCATCTTTTTCTCCCTTTGAGTTGCGCGGCCGTGCTTGTACCGACCGCAGATGTGACGACAGACGGCCCTACTGCAAGGCCGCCATCTTGTTTGTCTTGGTGCGGATCAGATCGGTCAGAATGGTTCCCAGCATGCTGACCTCGGCATCGCAGACCTCGTGCGCACGTCCCGGGAAAAGTTCTGCGCGCAGTCGCGCCCGGCCCTGCCCCAAATCGAGCACCGCATCGGCAAAGGCTGCCACCGGAATCCACGGATCGGCATCCGATCCGGTCAGATAAACCGGCAGGTCGGGTGGCAAGGCCTGCGGGCGTGCGTCGCCGCGCTGACCCACGCGACAGCCGGTAAAGCCCACCAGTGCGTCGGGCGCGGGGTGCCCGGAAAACACATATTCCAGCGCAAGGCACGCTCCTTGCGAGAACCCGGCCAGCACCAGTGGAAGCCCCGGACAGGCGGCCCGCGCCGCAACGATATCGGCCTGCAGTTGATGCCGCGCGGCAGACAGTGCACTTCGGGTGTCCTCGGTCAGCGCATCTGTCGCGCGGGCGGCATACCAAGCCCCGCCCTGAGCCCGGGGCATCACAAAACACACATTCTGCGTATCAAGTCGCGCAAGAACATGGGCCTGCATCTCTTCAGGCGACTGGCCCCGGCCGTGGACAAGAACGCAGACCGCCCTTGCCCCATCCGTCGCCCCCATCCAGAGCGCGCCCCCCATCATCAGACGAATTCTGCCGCTTCCAGGCCTTCGCGCAGTTCCGCCTCGCGGTCCTTGAACCATGGCGGAAACACCAGCGTCTTGCCGATCTGACCGGGGGGTTCATCTTTGGCCCAGCCTTCGGGCGTGGTCCACGCAAGCTCGAACAACGCACCACCCGGACTGCGGACATAGCAGGACTTGAAGTAGTTGCGGTCCTTCTGTTCCGAGATGTCGGTGAACCCCAAGCCCTCGATATGGGCTCGCAGCTTCATCTGGCTGTCCTCATCCCCGGTGTTCAGCGCCAGATGGTGGATCGTGCCCCCCGACAAGGTCCATGTACCGGCCGGGCTGTCACGATCTTCGATCACCTCAAGGCGCTGTACCACGCCATTCGCATCCGGAACGCGATAGACAATCCCTTCGTGGCTATCGGCTTCTTTGGTCAACGGCAGGGCGATCGTCATGAAATCGTCCATCGCGGTGCGGTCAAAGCAGGCGACAACCGCGCCATAAATTCCCTTGATCCCATGTTCGGCCCCGATGCCCTGCACAGTGTTGGTGATCGGCGTACGCGGATCGCCATCGCTTTCCACCAATTCGTGCGGAATCCCGCAGGGATGTGCAAAGGCCACCCGGTCAGCGCCGAAGCGGGTGATCTTTTCTGCCGCAATACCGCGCGCGTTCAGCCGATCCACCCAGAACTGTGACGCACCCTTGGGAATGGACTGCAGGATCGTGCGCGACTGGTTTGTGCCGCGTCGACCATACACACCGGGTTTGCGGAACGGAAAGGTGGTGATGATTGTAGAGGCGTCTCCCGAGGGCGAGCCGTAATACAGGTGATACACCGGGATGGTGCCATCAAACAGCACCGTACGCTTGACCGAATGAAGGCCGAGCGTTTTGGTGTAGAAATCAAAATCCTCCTGCGCACCGTCGGTCGACATAGTCAGGTGGTGAAAGCCGCTGATCTGGCTCATGGTGTTTCCTCCGTTTCAATTCTGCTTTGCCTCAGCGGACAAAGCACCAGGTTTACGTCAAGCATGCGCCCCGCGGCTGGATCTTTTGCAGAACGGAATTCTGCCAACAGTTCGGGTTTCACGCCAAAAATCGCATCTCGCCCGATGGCATCATCGGCGCGGTCAAAGATATGGGTAACCAGCGTTTCATGGCCCTTGGCCGAGACGCGAAAATGCAGGTGCGCCGGTCGTTCAAGGCACAGACCGAGCGTCTCCATCAGCCGACCAACCGGCCCGTCAGAGGGCAGAACGTAGCCGCGCGGCATCACGGAACGAAAGGCAAAGCGACCCAGCGCATCGGTGCGAAACCTTCCGCGCAGATTGTGTTCTGGCTGCAGATCGGGTTCCT
This sequence comes from Pseudotabrizicola sediminis, assembly GCF_004745575.1. Lineage (GTDB taxonomy): Bacteria > Pseudomonadota > Alphaproteobacteria > Rhodobacterales > Rhodobacteraceae > Pseudotabrizicola > Pseudotabrizicola sediminis. The sequence goes on from NZ_RPEM01000008.1 coordinate 62,982, forward strand.
GATTTTCGTACTTCCCCTCGGCATTGGCGTGCCACACCTCCACCAGCGCGTCCGATAGCCGCCTACCGGTCACGCTTGCGATCTTGCCGCCCACCGACAGTGGCTCTCCCCTGCCGTCCCGCGAGATATCGGAGCCAAGCGGCAGATCGGGCGCGTCAGCGCGATAGAATGGCCCGGCAACCGTGTTGGGCGTGGCACCCGCCGGGCGCAAAGCCTGCAGATCATCGAGCAGCGAAGACAGACCCATCACATCAGCCAACAGGACCCATTCCTGACGGCGGGGGTCGGCCACGTGCCCCACTTCGGTCAGAAATTCGATTCCCGCACGCAGTTCGGCGGGGGTAAGGCGCAGATTTTCGATCAGGTCATGCATGGCCAAAACGACGGCACCCAGCGTCTCGTGCAGCCGGGACGTGCCTGCGCGGGCCATCCGGTCCGCCAGCTCTGCTGAAACCCTCCTGGCCTGTGGCGGGTTTTCTCCCGCACGCAGCCTGCCATGCTGCCCTTCCATCCATCGGGGCCTCCCTCCCCTTGAGACAGGAATATCGTGATCCGGAAGAAATCTGATTGAGTTGTTCGCCGCACAGTATAGCACTATGGCATGAAGCTGAATGAACGACATCTGATGCAGCTGGCGGCAGTCCTTGATGCTGGCGGGGTTTCCGAAGGGGCCGCGATGCTGGGCCTGACTCAGCCCGCCGTCAGCCGCTCACTTGCCATGCTCGAGGCACGGGTGGGCGAGCCCCTGTTTATCAAGGGCCGTCGTCCGTTGCAGGCCACGGCTTTGGGCGGCCAGCTTGCGGTGCAGGGGCGGGCGATCATATCCGCATCCCGGCGGGCGTCCGATGTGGTGCAGGGCTTTGTGCGCGGCACAACCGGACAGGTGCGCGTGGGCGGCGTGCCATTTTTCATCGACGCAATGATCAGCCGGATGATTGGCGAGTTTCTCAATCTTGAACCCGGCATTACCGTTCAGCAGGCCTATATGAACCTGCCCGAATTAGCGGCAGGCCTGGAGGCACATCAGATCGATCTTGGTATCGTGCCGATCGGGGCGCTGGAACTCGGCTCGCGCTTTGTGTTCACCGAGATCTTGCCGGGCCGCAATATTGTGGCCTGCCGTCCGGGGCATCCGCTTATGCGCAAACGTCCATTGGAGGCGGGCGACCTGACCCGCTATCCTTGGGTCGCCCCGCTGCCCGGATCGCCGCTGATGTCCGATCTCCAGATGATCCTGATGTCGATTGGTATGTCAGACCTGAACATCCGGTATTCCGGCGGATCGTTGATGAGTGTGGTTCATGTTCTGGCGGAAACCGATGCCTTGGCAGTCCTGCCGTTTTCGGTGGTATTCGCGCAGCGGCAAGACAATCGGATCGTAGTGCTCCCCTATGACATTCCTCAACCCAACCGCTCGCTCGGAATTCTGCGATTGACCACGGCCGCCCGCAACCCCGCAGTCGAGCGTTTTTCTGGCTACATCATTTCGGCTTTTGATGACCTCAAACATGTGATCCGTCGTCACGAACGCTCTGTGATCTGGGGTGCAGGCCCGGAGAGCGAAAGCTGACAAAATGCAGCGCGGCGACTGCCTACTTTACGAATACCGGCGACCAAGTTGGGCCAAATACGACCCCTTTCACCGAGCGGGCAGCGGCAAGACGAGTGATCGATCCTGTTCAGCGCGGAACAGCCCGCGTTTGGCACCGTCGCAGATCGCCACTATGGTCCTGACCACCACCGGTTCGATACGATAGCCAGCAGCCCCGCGTCCGCGGCAACCAGCGTGGTGACATTCCCGTCACCGGTCTCGCGCGAGAGCGGCTCATTGCGGCGAGGTTTGGCATTGGCCCCTGCAGCCAGTCGCGCTCAATCATCGTCGTCACCACGATCTTTGCCGCTGGCCCGCCCCCCCCCTTGTCAGCGGCAGGGCGCTGTTTTGGGGGCGCTGTGCCCCGGGACCGAGGACGATGACCTGAGTTTCCTTAGCCATGGCGGGTTCGTCTACTGGTCGAGCGTGGCAACTAAGGCAGTGATGCACGACATCAGGTCGTTGTGGTAGCGCTGGGCAGGATCACGCGACATGTTCGCCTTCCTTGAAGGCGCTGTCGGTGAACTGATGCAGGAGGCTAGCGTAGTGGTTCAGGAAGCCGACGTGGCCCCAGTCAATCTCGTGGGGGTGGGTCTCGAAATGGTCGGCTCAAAGAGCCTAAATCAGTTCCAGAATTGCGTCGGTTTGGAACTTGGTGGTCATGAAGGCACCAAAGGCTTTGGTGTTTTCTGTCGCGCAACGAGTGGTTATGGCTTGATCGTCCTTCGGTAAGCTACATGACCCTGGTGACCAAAGTGCAATCGGCTGAATTTCATGCAATATTATCATGTTAAAGGGCGCAATCGCAACCTTGCCTGCCCTTCATGAAGACGAATAGCCGGCCGCTCTCCGGCAGGTGCGCAGCGCATTCGAAACTTTCGCGACCACGATCTGATCTGCATCAAGGCCCTGGATGTCTGCCCAGGCAATAATGGCGCATTCACGCACACCTGTTTCGGGGGTTGGCTTTCCTTGACACAGTTTTGATTGGGATGAGACATGGAAAATCACGTACCACCGCCAGAACCGTCAGAACGGCCGACTTTGGCACGGCTGCTGTGGCCCGTGGTTTTCATGCTGGTTGGGTTTGCGTTTCTGTCCACGCAGATGCCCTCGGGGACTTCGGCACCAACCGAGGTTTCATATAGTGAAATCAAGGCTCTCATCCGTGGCGGACAGGTGGGCCAAGCGACCCTTGAAGCGTCAGCCATCGTCGCCACCCTGCACAGCCCGACCGCCACAGGTGCCAACCGGGTGCGCGCCATCACCCCGCAGCAACCTGATGCCGGCCTGTTACCACTGCTTGAGGAAATGGGTGTGACGGTGACAGCCCAAGAGCCACGAGCACCGTCGGCTCTGATATCCCTGCTGCCGTGGCTTCTGATCATCGGCTTCTACTTCTGGCTCAGCCGTAGAATGATGGGCGGGATGGGCGGCGGTATGGGTGGCGGCCTTCCGGGGGGTATCGGGGATTTCTTGGGCGGACGGGCGGCCAAACCTGTCAAACCCACCCGCAAGGTGACCTTTGCCGATGTCGCAGGCCAGGACGAGGCCAAGCGCGAGGTGTCGGAACTGGTTGAATTCCTGCGCGATCCGGACCGGTTTTCCAAGGTTGGCGCAACCGTGCCGCATGGCGTCTTGCTGATGGGCCCGCCCGGCACCGGCAAGACGCTGCTCGCCCGCGCGCTGGCAGGCGAAGCAAATGTGCCGTTCTTCTCCACTTCCGGGTCCGAGTTCATCGAGGTGTTCGTGGGCGTCGGCGCAGGCCGGGTGCGCAAGATGTTCGAAGAGGCGCGCAAGCAATCGCCCTCGATCATCTTCATCGACGAGTTGGACAGCATCGGCCGGACGCGCGGCACCGGCCTTGGCGGTGGCCACGACGAGCGCGAACAGACGCTGAACCAGATCCTTGCCGAGCTTGACGGATTCAGCCCGCGCGAGGCGGTGGTGGTGCTGGCCGCCACCAACCGCCCCGATGTGCTGGACCCTGCATTGTTGCGCCCCGGCCGGTTCGACCGGCATGTGACGCTTGAATTGCCCGACAAGATCGCCCGGCGGGCAATCCTTGATGTGCATGTCAAGGATCTGCCGCTGTGCCATGATGTCGATCTGGATCAGGTGGCAGCAGGGACTCCGGGGTTTTCCGGGGCAGATCTCAAGAACCTCTTGAACGAGGCAGCGATCACTGCGGCCCGCCGGTCGGCGGCAGACATTACCCCCGAAGATCTGGATCAGGCGCGCGACAAGGTGATGATGGGCACGGTGCGCACACTGGCGATTCAGCCGGACGAAAAGCATCGCCTTGCCGTGCACGAGGCTGGGCATACCGCTGTGGCCTTCTACAACCCCGGTGCCGATCCGATCTACAAGGTCACGATCATTCCGCGCGGGCGCAGCCTTGGCAGCACCCACATGCTGCCCGAACATGACCGCCACACCCTGCCCGAGGCATATTTGCAGGTGCAATTGACCACGCTTCTGGCCGGGCGGGCGGCGGAAAAGTTGCTGCTCGGCTCGGTCAGTTCGGGGGCCGATGACGATATCCGCCGCGCCACGGTGCTGGCGCGTTCAATGGTGGCGCGCTGGGGCATGGACCCCGACATCGGCCCGGTCGATCTGCGCGACAGCGAAGATCACCCGTTCCTTGGCCAGCAGATCGCCCAGCCGCGCAGTTTTTCGGACCAGACGGCTGCGCGGGTGGATCAGGCGGTGATCTCCCTGTTGCACGCAGCCGAAGCGCAGGCATTGCTGATCATCGAGTCGCACCGCGACCCGATCGAGCAACTTGTCGCCCGGCTGGAGGCCGATGAAACCCTCGACCTGCCAGCGATACGGGAATGCCTTGGCCCGAATGACACCGTCACCCCCTTCGTCAAAGGCCGGGCAGGACGCAAACAACCCGCCGCCGACCGAACCCGATAGGACTTTTGCGGACAAGAGCAGCGCAGGATGACGACCATGTCCGAGACTATCTTTCGCACCAAGGGCCTGACCAAGGTCTCGGTCAGTCAGCCTGTTCTTCGGAATTTCACCATGGACTACAAATACGATCCGGCACCGTGCGCGAAGACTTTCGCCCGGTCGCATGGCTCTGTAGACGGCACGATCTGATCGGGTTGACAGGTCCGTAGCAGAAACGACGCGAGGTGTTCTCATTCGCCTTTTCTTTACCCTTTGGGCTCAAGAAAGTTGGCGATCAGTGCGCTAGAAGAACTGGCATTCTCAGATCGGTCAGAACGCCTTTGGTCGCCCCTCCAAGAATGAAGTCGCGGATCCGGGAATGGCCGAAGCCGCCCATGGCCAGAAGTTGCGCGCCCTCGGCAAGGGCCGTATCCTGAAGAGATGCTGCGATGCTTCTTCCGTCCAGCGTCAGGTCGACAGCTTTTGCCTCATAGCCTCGCAGATCAAGAGACGACACAAGGGTCTGCGCAAGGCCGGTCCGACGCAGCGTCTTTTCGTCTTGCACTGTCAGGACAGAAATCCTGCCCCCTGTCGGCAGGATTTGCAGCGCGTCACGAAGCGCCCGAGCCGCAACACGGCTCTCGTCCCAAGCGATGGCAATATGGTCGACGGTTCCCGCTGTGGCGTTTGGAGGTACAAGAATCACGGGAAGCCCAGACCCAAAGATCATGGCTTGTGCCATTTCCTGTGTTGCAAAAGACTCTGCCGACCAAAGCACCAACGACAGATCAAAGTAGCGCCCTTCTGCCGCGGCGATTGTCGGCACCTGGCCCACCACGACGTCTTGACGGGTGACGGAAACCTCGACGCCGGAACCGCCAGCCGTCTCGACAAGGGCTTGCAGACGTTCGCACTCTGCGCGACTGCGCGCTTCCGCTGCGCGTGACAGGCCCTCCACGTTGATGAGATACCCCCCGATCGGTGAAGGCACCGGAGGAAACTGCACCGCGAAAGTCGTGACATGCACCTTGCATCCGAGCGCGCCTGCAAAGCTGATCGCGCCCCGGATGGCATCGTCGGAGGCGGCTTCTGGATAGGTGTTCAAGGGGATGTAGACAATGCAATCAGGCAAGTTGTGTTCTCCTTTGACAGTTGCAGTGTGGGATTCTTGCAAACGGCATAGCGCCAATCAGGCCGCCTCGGGCGGAATGGTCAGGACGTCACACTTCGCGTCTTTCAGGACCTGCTGGACCACGCTGCCCAGAACCATGCGGGCGACTGCGCCTTTACCTTGGTTCGCAACGACGATCAGGTCCGCTTTAGGCTCTTCCGCCGCCTTGAGAATTTCATTGGCGACGGTCGTTTCATCAGGCCGGACGACCTTTTCTGCCTGTTCAATCCCCAGCCGTGCGATGAACGCCGCCAGAGACTGTCGCGCTTGACCGCACGTCTGAGCGCCCGATCAGACCTTTCCGAGAAATCGGTCGCGAACATGATCCTTTTCATGGTCTGCCCTCCTGTCCTTGGGATGAAGGCAATTCAAACACTCAGGATGGTCACATGGATTGATGCAGATCAATCAAACGCGACAATCCTTCGCTATTCTTTACAAAACCGTATGGGAAGCAGAAGGCCATGCCGCTTGATCAGTATCAAACCGTCAAGGAAGTCGCTGAACGCCTGAAGGTGGCCGAGGCGACCGTGCGTCACTGGATCAAAATCGGCCAGTTGCGCGCCATCGATATCGGCAAAGGCTGGCGCATTGCCAATGTCGATCTGAACGAATTCCTGCGCCTGCATCAGACTGCACCGAGGCAGCACAGCGATGAACCGAACGGTCTTGATGCAGAAGGGAAGCCTTGATGCCGGTACTGACCTCCTTCGCCGAAGTGGCCCTGCTTCTTGTCATGGCTGCCGTGATCGGTCTTGTCGGCACGCTGGCGCGGCAACCGCTGATCGTCAGCTTTATTGCTGTCGGGCTGATCGCGGGGCCTTCGGCGCTGGATGTGGTGCGGTCGGACGCGCAGATAGACCTGCTGTCCGAACTCGGCATTGCGGTTCTGCTGTTTCTGGTCGGCATTAAGCTGGACGTGAAGCTGATCCGGTCGTTGGGGGTGGTCTCGGTATTGACCGGGCTGGGGCAGGTCGTCTTTACCGCGTTTTTCGGCTATCTGATCGGTCTGGCGCTAGGGCTTGGTCACATCACAAGCCTTTACGTCGCAGTCGCGCTGACGTTTTCCTCGACCATCATCATCGTCAAGCTTTTGTCCGACAAGCGCGAGATCGACGCGCTGCACGGCCAGATCGCGCTGGGGTTCCTGATCGTGCAGGACCTTGTGGTGGTGCTGGCGATGATCGTGCTGTCGGCCATCGGCATCGGCGCCGCAGAGGGCGGGCATGGCGGCGGGTCGGTGGCGATGGTGCTGGCCTCCGGGCTGGCGCTGGTGGCGGTGGTGGTCTTGTTCGTGCGCTACGCCGCCGATCCCTTGACGGAACGGCTGGCCCGCGCGCCCGAACTTCTGGTGATCTTCGCCATTGCCCTCGCCGCAATGTTCGCCGCCGTCGGCGATTTCGTTGGTCTGGGAAAGGAGGTGGGCGGCCTGATGGCGGGCGTGGCGCTGGCCTCGACCCCCTACCGCGAGACCATCGCCGCCCGGCTGGCACCCTTGCGTGACTTCCTGCTCTTGTTCTTCTTCATCGCGCTTGGGGCCACATTGGACCTGTCGCTCTTGGGCACGCATGTCACCGGGGCGATCCTGTTCTCGATATTCGTGCTGATCGGCAACCCGTTGATCGTGCTGGCGATCATGGGGGCGATGGGCTACCGCAAGCGCACCGGTTTTCTGGCCGGGCTGACCGTGGCGCAGATCAGCGAGTTCTCGTTGATCTTCGTTGCCATGGGCGTGTCGATTGGCCATGTGACCGACGATGCGCTTGGTCTTGTCACCATGGTGGGCCTCGTGACCATCGCAGCCTCGACCTACATGATCACCTACTCACACCAGATCTACACGGTGTTCGAACCGCTGCTTGGCGTCTTCGAACGCAAGGGAACTCCGCGCGAACCGTCCGACGTGGGCGCGCATGCAACGAGCGGCTACAAGGTCATCATCTTCGGTCTGGGACGGTTCGGCACCGCAATCGGGCTGCGCCTGAAGAAGCGTGGCATCCGGGTGCTGGGCGTGGACTTCAACCCGCAAGCGGTCCGTCGGTGGCGCGACCTTGGCCTTGAGGCCGACTTTGGCGATGCCAGTGACCCCGAGTTTGTCGCAGAGTTACCGTTCCGGGGGGCAGAGTGGATGGTGTCAACGGTGCCGATCCACTCCACGGGCCTGAGCCACGAAGATACCCGCCGGACCCTCATCCAGCTGGCACGATCCGCCGGGTTCTCGGGCCGGATGGCAGCAGCCTCGCACAGTGCGGGCGACACTGAGGTGTTGTTCGGCGCGGGTGCCGATCTGGTGCTGGAGCCTTTCCAGGACGCCGCCGACCGCGCCGTAGATCTGCTATGCGGCGCCACCGAAGAACAGCGCACCGAGTTTCCCGAGATCGCCGCAGAAGGTCGCGAAGTAGGATGAAGTCCAAAGCCGAATTGACAGCCAAAAGGAGAACATCATGAACCGACTTGCAGACAAAACCGCCATTGTGACCGGGGGTGCCGTCGGCATCGGCCGGGCCTGTGTCATCCGCATGGCCGAAGAAGGTGCCAAGGTTGCCATCCTTGATATGCTGGAGGCCGAGGGCAAGGCGTTTGCCGCCGAGTTGACGGCTGCGGGCCACGAGGCCGCCTTTTGGCCGGTTGATGTGACGGACGAGGCCGGTATGAAAGCCGCCATCGACGCCGCAGCCGCCCGGTTCGGCGGCCTGCACGTGCTGGTGAACAACGCCGGTATTTCCGGCAGCCCAAAGCCCACCGATCAGGTGACCGAAGCCGAGTGGGACCTTGTACAGGCTGTCAACGTCAAGGGCGTTTTCTTCGGCACCAAACACGCGATCCCGCATCTGCGCGCAGCGGGAAAGGGGTCGATCATCAACCTGTCGTCGATTGCAGGTCTGATCGGCATCGGCGGCCTCGCACCGTATCATGCCTCCAAGGGCGCGGTGCGCCTGATGACAAAGAACGACGCCATCACCTATGCGTCCGAAAAGATCCGGGTGAACTCGATCCACCCAGCCTATATCTGGACGCCAATGGTCGAAAACCACCTGCGCGCCACCGCCCCTGATCTGGAGGCGGCAAAGGCGGCGGCGGGGGCCGCACATCCCATTGGCACAATGGGCGAACCTGACGACATCGCCTGGGCGGTGGTCTGGCTCGCCTCGGATGAAGCAAAGTTCGTCACCGGCACCGAAATCGTCATCGACGGCGGTTACACGGCGCGATGATGGGCCTGACCGACCCGCACGCCACCCCTGCCGCCGACTGCCTTGCCGGTCTTGACGCCACCCCGGATGGCCTGACTGCGCCCGAGGCCGCGCGGCGGCTGGCTGAACATGGGCCGAACCGATTGCCCGAAGTGCGGGCGCGGGGGCCAGTGGTCCGCTTCCTGCGGCAGTTCCACAATGTGCTGATCTATGTGCTGATCGGTGCTGCTGTGGTGACGGGAGCCCTGCAGCACTGGGTCGATACCGGCGTGATCCTGGCGGTGGTGCTGGCGAATGCGGTGATCGGCTTCATCCAGGAGGGCAAGGCCGAGGCGGCGATGGCGGCAATCCGGAGCATGCTGGCACCGAAGGCCGCCGTGTTGCGCGATGGGCGGCGGGTTTCCGTGGACGGGACCAATCTTGTGCCGGGCGACATCGTTCTTCTGGAAGCTGGCGACAAGGTGCCCGCTGATCTGCGGGTCATCGAGGCCCGAGGGCTGGCGGCGCAAGAGGCGATCCTGACCGGCGAATCCGTGCCGGTGGAAAAAGGCCAGACCCCGGTTGCCACCGATGCCGCCCTTGGCGACCGCCGGTCAATGCTGTGGTCGGGTACGCTGGTCACTCAAGGCACCGCGCGCGGGCTGGTGGTGGCGACAGGCGCGGGCACCGAGATCGGCCGCATTGGCGGGCTTCTGGCTGGGGTCGAACAACTGACCACCCCCCTGGTCGCACAGATCGACCATTTCGCGCGCTGGTTGTCGGTCCTGATCCTGCTGGTGGCGGGGCTATTGCTTGTGTGGGGCTACTACGTTGGCCACATGCCTTTTGCAGACCTGTTCATGGCTGTGGTCGGGGTTGCAGTGGCGGCAATCCCGGAGGGCTTGCCCGCAGTGATGACGATCACGCTGGCCATCGGCGTGCAGGCTATGGCGCGGCGGAACGCCATCGTGCGCCGGTTGCCTGCAATCGAGGCGATCGGTTCAGTCTCGGTCATCTGCACCGACAAGACCGGTACCCTGACGCGCAACGAAATGGTGGTGACCGCAGCGGAGACAGCGGACGGTGCCTTTGCCATCGATGGCGAGGGGTATGCGCCCGAAGGCGCCATCACCCCGGCAGGGGATCTGGTTCCGCTCGCCCGCGCGGCAGCGTTATGCAACGACGCCGCCCTTCACTGCAAGGACGGGGTCTGGACGGTCGAGGGCGACCCGATGGAAGGCGCGCTGCTGGCCTTTGCAGGCAAGGTCGGCAGCGATCGTGGACAGCGGCGGCTGGATGCGATCCCGTTCGACAGCCGCCACCGCTTCATGGCGGTGCTGACCGAAGGCGCGCAGGGCCGGTTGATCCACGTGAAGGGCGCGCCCGAGCGGGTCTTGCGGATGTGCGCAGGGCTGGATCATGCCCATTGGCACCACCGGGCCGAACAGCTGGCACGGCAGGGTTTGCGCGTTCTGGCACTGGCCGAGCGGGCCGGGACAGGGGACCGGATCGATCCCGCGACCCTCGAAGGCGGGCTGACCTTTCTTGGCCTCGTCGGCCTGATCGACCCGCCCCGCCCCGAAGCCATCGCCGCCGTTGCCGAGTGCCGGACCGCGGGCATCCGCGTCAAGATGATCACCGGGGACCATGCCGGAACCGCCGCCGCCATTGCGGCACAGATCGGGCTGGCCAACCCGCACCGTGTGCTGACCGGCGCTGATCTGGACAAGCTGGACGATGCCCAACTGGCGCTGGAAGTGGCGGATGTCGACATCTTTGCCCGCACCAGCCCGGAACACAAATTGCGGCTGGTGACCGCGTTGCAGGCGCATGGCCTGGCGGTTGCGATGACGGGCGACGGGGTGAATGACGCGCCCGCGCTCAAGCGGGCCGATGCGGGCATCGCCATGGGGCTGAAAGGGTCGGAAGCGGCAAAAGAGGCCGCCGATCTGGTGTTGGCGGATGACAATTTTGCCAGCATTGCCGCTGCGGTACGCGAAGGTCGAACCGTTTACGACAACCTCAAGAAGGTGATCAGCTGGACCCTGCCCACCAATGCGGGCGAGTCGATGGTGGTGGTGCTGGCGTTGCTTCTGGGCCTTGCCATGCCAATCACGGCTGTGCAGATCTTGTGGATCAACCTGATCACCGGCATCACCCTCGGCCTCGCGCTGGCCTTCGAGCCGACCGAGGCCGGCACCATGACCCGCCCGCCGCGCCCACGACATGCGCCCATCCTGTCGGGTGAGTTGGTCTGGCACGTCGTTCTGGTTGCGCTGCTTTTTCTGACTGCGGTCTTCGGCGTGTTCACCTATGCTATCGGCAAGGGCTATCCGCTGGCCTTGGCCCAGACGATGGCGATGAACACGCTGGTGGTGCTGGAGATCTTCCAGCTCTTCTTCATCCGCAACATCCACAGCACCTCGCTGACATGGGCGGCCGTGCGCGGAACACGGGTGGTCTGGACCGTGGTCGTCGCGGTGACCGCCGCGCAGTTCGGTGTCACCTACCTGTCGCCCCTGCAGGCTGTTCTGGGGACCGAAGCGGTGCCGTTCCGCGACGGCCTGCTCATCATCGGCGTCGGCGTAGCCTTCTTTGCAATAATCGAAATCGAGAAGCAGATCAGACTGGGCTTCCGGGGATGAAGAGGATGGCAGAAATCAAGAAACGATCTCTGATGTCCCGTCGGCATGACCTGCGGCGCCGGCTGGCCTGCTGCGCGGTCGATCCATGACAGGGGGACTTCTGGGGTTTCTGGGCGGCATCGGGCTCTTCCTGTTCGGGATGGAGACGTTGACATCGGCCCTGCGGTCGCTTGCCGGTGAGGGGTTGCGGCGCTGGCTGCTGCGCATGACATCCACCCCCTTTCGCGGCGTCCTGACCGGGGCAGGCATTACCGCTGTCGTCCAGTCGTCAACGGCTGTCACGGTGATGACCATCGGCTTTGTCGGCGCGGGGCTGATCGGTTTTTCGCAATCGCTGGGCGTCATTTACGGCGCCAACATCGGCACGACGATGACCGGCTGGATCATCATGCTGGTCGGGGTAAAGCTGAAGCTGGGTGTGCTTGCCCTGCCCGTCCTGTTTGCAGCGTCCCTGATGGGGGTCCTTGGCGAAGGACAGGTGGCGCGGGTGGGCTGGATGCTGGCGGGCCTGTCGCTGCTGTTCATCGGGCTGGACCTGATGCAGGCCGCCGCTGCGGGGGTGAACGCGCACATCACGCCTGACTGGCTGCCCCAAGACACCTGGACCGGACGGCTGATGATGGCGGCGATTGGACTGGTGCTCGTGGCGATCATGCAAAGTTCGTCGGCAGGAATCGCGCTGACGCTGATCCTGCTGGGGGCGGACACGCTCAGCTTTGGGCAGGCGGCGGCAATGGTGGCGGGCATGAACGTCGGCACCACCCTGACAGGTTTCCTGGCCAGTCTGGGCGGCGGCAGCGAAATGCAGCGCGCAGCCCTTGCCAACCTGTTGTTCAATCTCGTCTCGGCCATGTTGGCGTTGCCGCTGATCGCTGTACTGGTGCCGCTGCTGCACACCCTGAACACCGGGCCGGATGATCAGACCGCGCTGGTGTTGTTCCACACGGGATTGAACCTGTTTGGGGCGGCCGTGTTCCTGCCGCTGACAAAGCCCTTCGCGGCGCTGGTGATCCGGCTGGTGCCGGACCGCCCGGTAACCCTGGCCATGGCGCTGGACCCGCAGCTTCTGGCTGACAGCGGTACCGCGCTGGATGCCGCCGCGCGCACCGCGACGGCCATCACCGAAGCCATCGGGCAGGCATTGCAGGCCGCACTTGCCCCGCAACACGCACGCGATCTGCGCCCGCTGGCCGCGCTGCCAGGCCAGGTAGTGCCCGCCCGCAAGGCTTTGGAAACTTGGCTTTCGCGGCTGCACGTTCCGCCAGACCGGCCAGAGCTGTTGAGCCGGATGGCCGCACTGATGCATCTGACCGACCACATCACCCGGCTGGCCGCGCGCAGCCAAGAACATACCCGTATCGCCCATCTGGCCGACAACCCGCGACTGGCCCGACCTGCCCGGACCATTGCCGCAGCCCTTGCCAAACCGCGCAAGGCAGGTCAGGCTGCCCGTCTGTTCGCCCACATCCGGGGCCTTGCGCTGCGGCACCGGCGCGGGGCGCTGTTGCGCGAACATGCCGGCATGATCAGCCCGGTGGAGGTGTTTCGCGAAACCGACGCGCTGCGCTGGCTCGACCGGGTTGCCGAACATGCCGAACGGATCGAGCACTACGGCGCGCAGGCCGCAGGTCCGCAGATCAACGCAAAGCGCCCGGTTTGAGGTATACGTTGCAGACTGCGTTGCGCCGATCCGGCGGGTCTGAATGACCTGAATCAAGGACAGAACCGAATCGACCCGTGATCATCATCGCCTAAGTCAGTGGCAGATTACGCGTTGGTTTGTGCTTCGTTGCTCGGGCCGGTCTGGATCAGAAAAGGTATCCGGCACCGGTGAAAAAGATCACGTCCGGCACGGCCGAGCGAATTGCTCGGCTGAATGCACCTCCTGTTCACAAGGAAAGAGGTCAAGATGGCTCCTCCCACTCGGAAGAAACCTCAGCCCAGCGCCCCGTTGGTGAGTGCCGGGCTTCCGGCCGTGATTGAGACTTCACAACCAGCCGACCATCCGCACCAGAACTTTGACCGCGCGGCCCGGGCCGCTGTGGCGCGGCTTTCGGGGGGTGTTTCGACCCATGCCTTCCTTGAGGCATGGAGTGACTGGGCGCAGCATCTGGCCCGCGCCCCGGGCCGTCAGATGGAACTGGCGGAACACGCACAGCGCAACCTGTTGAAGCTGATGGCGCTGGCCACGACCCCCGGCAGTGCACCGCCCTTTGAGCCAAAGCCTTATGACCACCGTTTCAAGCATGAAGGCTGGCAGAAGCCGCCGTTCCAGCTGTGGCAGCAGGGGTTTCTGGCGATGCAGGACTGGTGGGACCACGCCACCGAACCTATGCGTGGCCTGCGCCCTGAAGACGCCGAGCGCACCCGCTTTCTGGCCCGACAGACGCTAGATGTGCTGTCGCCCTCGAACGCGCCGCATCTCAATCCCGAGATCATTGCCGAAACGGTAAAGACGGGCGGGCGCAATCTGACCGAGGGGGCGGCCCATTTTGCGCATGACGCGATGAAAACCCTGACCGGCCAACGCGATCCGGCCCCCGAAGGCTACCGGATCGGCGAAGATCTGGCCTGCACACCCGGTCAGGTCGTCTACCGCAACGATCTGATCGAACTGATCCAGTACACACCGCAGACACCGCAGGTCCACGCCCGCCCGATCCTGATCGTTCCGGCCTGGATCATGAAATACTACATCCTCGATCTGTCGCCCGAAAACTCGATGGTGCGCTATCTGGTTGGGCAGGGCTTCACCGTCTTCATGATTTCGTGGATCAACCCGAAAAGCGAGCACCGCGACCTTTCGCTGGAGGATTACCGCAAGCGCGGGGTGATGGCCGCGCTGGATGCGGTGGCGACCGTCGTGCCGGAGACGCAGGTTCAGGCGGTCGGCTATTGCCTTGGCGGCACCATTCTGGCGATTGCTACGGCAACGATGGCCCGTGACCACGACACCCGGCTTGCCTCGGTCACGCTGATGGCCGCGCAGGTGGATTTCGTTGAGGCGGGTGAGCTTCTCCTGTTCCTCGATGAAAGCCAGGTGGCGTTTCTGGAAGATCTGATGTGGCAACAGGGCTATCTCGACCGCCCGCAGATGGCCCGCGCCTTTGCTGCCATCAGGGCCGAAGACCTGATCTGGACCCGCGCCGTTCAGCGCTATTTTCTTGGGCGCGAGGATGTGCCGACCGATATTGGCGTCTGGCTGTCGGACACCACGCGGATGCCTGCGCGTATGCATTCGCAATATCTGCGCGGGTTATTTCTGGAAAACAGGCTGACGGCAGGGCGTTTTGCTGTTGAAGGCCGGGTCATTGCGCTGAAGGATTTGTCGGTGCCGCTGTTCGTGATCGGCACCGAAACCGATCACATCGCGCCATGGCGGTCGGTCTACAAGACCAAGCTGTTCACCGACAGTGATCTGACTTTTGTGCTGACCAAGGGGGGGCACAACACCGGCATCCTAAGCGAACCGGGCCACAAGGGGCGCCACTACCGCCTCTCGCACCGCCCGGCAGGGGCGCATTATATCGGCCCCGACGCCTGGCTGGCAGAAACCAAGCCAAAGTCCGGCTCTTGGTGGCCGGCTTGGGCGGACTGGCTCAAGGCGCAGGGCGGAGGTCTGGCGGATGCCCCTGCAACCGGGGCCCCGGATAGGGGTCTTGCCCCGCTTTACCCCGCCCCCGGCGGCTATGTGATGCAGCCTTGACCCTGAAACCAACAACAGGATAACGCCATGCCCCACCCCCGCCTGACATTTCACGGTGCGGCCCGTTCGGTGACAGGGTCCTGTTTCCGGCTGGAAACCGATCACGGAGACATCCTGATCGACTGCGGGTTGTTTCAGGGATCAAAAACCGAAAAGGAACTGAACTACCGTCCCTTCCCCTTTGCGCCCGAGAAGATTGCAGCTGTAATCCTCAGCCATGCGCATATCGATCATTCGGGCCTGCTGCCCAAACTGGTGAAACATGGGTTCTCGGGGCCGATCCACGCGACGCCTGCCACAACCGATCTGGCCGGGGTGATGCTGCCCGACAGTGCGCATATTCAGGAGATCGAGGTTGAACAGTTCAACCGCCGCGCCGCCCGACGCGATCGCGGTTCAGTTAGCCCGATCTATACCGGCGCGGATGCAGCGGCCTGTCTCGACCAGTTCTGCTCGCACCCCTACAACAGCTGGTTTGCCGTCCTGCCCGGCCTGAAGGCGCGGTTCTGGAACGCAGGGCACCTGCTGGGATCTGCATCGGTCGAGGTCGAACTGGCGCAGGCCGAGGGTGGCCCGCTGCGCATCCTTTTCTCGGCGGACATCGGACCAGACTACAAGTTGATGCACCCCGATCCCGAAGGCCCAAGCGGCGTGGACTATCTTATCTGCGAGTCGACCTACGGCGACCGCGACCGCATCGACGCCACCGCCGACCGCCGCCGCCAAATGCTTTGCGAAGAAGTGCGCGCGGCCATGCATCCCCATGGGGCGCTGCTGATTCCGTCGTTCGCGGTAGAACGCGCGCAGGAACTGATCAGCGATCTGGGCCGCCTGATCGCCGAAGGGGCGCTGCCGCAGATCCCGATCTATGTGGACAGCCCGCTTGCCACCAAGGCCACGCGCGTCTTCGCCAAGCATCACAAAGAGTTGGAGGAAGGCGCGGTGCTCATGCAGGGCTTGAAATCACGCCACCTGCACTTCACCGAAACGCGCGAGCAAAGCATCGCACTTGACCGGCTGCAGGATTTTCACATCGTCATCGCCGCCTCGGGTATGTGCGACGCAGGGCGCATCCGGCACCGGCTGAAGAACTGGCTGTGGCGTGACGAGGCCACCGTTCTGTTCACCGGCTTTCAGGCGGTGGGCACGCTGGGGCGCATCTTGCAGGACGGCGCGAAATCGGTGCGCATCCAGGGCGAGGACTTTGCCGTGCGCGCCCGGGTCCGGTCGCTTGACCTTTACTCCGGTCACGCCGACGGCACTGAATTGCGCGACTGGATCAAGGAGCGGCTGCCGATCCGGCATCAGATGTTTCTTGTTCATGGCGAAGAGCCCGCGATGGCAGGGCTTGCGGCGCGACTGGATGGAATTGTCGCGGTGGACAGTGTCTTGCAGCCGAAGTTGGATGAGGGCTTTGTGCTGACGCCAGACGGCGCTCAAAGCCTTGCGTCGGCGACTCCACCGCGACTTTCGCCTGAAAAAGTTGCGCACCTTGATTGGCACAACGACGTCTCGCGTCTTCTGCTGGAGATCAATGAGGGCCTTCTGGCCAGCCCGGACGAAAAGACCCGCGCCGCCCTGATCCGCCGGTTGCAGCGCGCGCTTAAGGAGGCTGAGCGCCAAACCTGATGACGCGGCTGCTGCGCATGTGATTGATCCTTGTCAATGCGCGGCTGGCTTCGATCTGGAAAACTGCACAAAGTGACACTTGGGAGGATGAAATGTATCAACATATTCTGGTTGCCGTGGCCTTTGACACGGATGATGCGCCGGAACGGTCTTTGCAGGCCACAAAGTTGCTGTTGTCGCCCGCCGGCAAGGTGACGGTATTGCATGTGAAGGAGATGATCCCGAGCTACGCGCTGTCATACATTCCTGAGGACTATGACGCCACTCTGAGAGTGGCCATCCGTGAACGGTTGGAAGGGGTGGCCGCGCGGTTTGAAAACGGCGTGGGCGTTCTGATCGACGGGCATTCGGGGCAAACGATTCTGGAATATGCAGAAGCCAATCAGGTGGATTGCATTGTCATGATGTCGCACCGACCGGGATTGCAGGATTATTTTCTGGGCAGCACGGCCGGCAGGGTCGTGCGCCACGCGCAATGTTCGGTCCATGTGATCCGCTGACCTGGCGTCTGTTGGCTTGCCCCGGCCTCACCCCGTGAGTGCCTGATTCGGGCAGGCCAGGAACTGAGCGCCGCGGCGGTCGTCGCTGACCCGGTGGTCAGCGGCCAGGCTGTCAGTCACGGCTAGGCACGGCTGTATGGTGCCGTCGTGGATCATTGGCCTTATGGGTGCGCAGACTTGGCGGTCTTTAGGGGTGTAGGGTGTCCGGAAGTTGCAATCACGTGTGTCAGCATACCACCCGGCGGTGTTGAAGGTCTAGGTATGCTTGTTTCCGACGACAGGAAAACCCGGGGGCACCCGCGGAAAATGCCTGCTGCCGGTGCCACTTGAAGACCATGGGGTCGCGCGCAGAACGGGCGGGCGTTCAGGGCAGGTCATCGCGCGGAGGCAGGGCCAGACACCGGGGATGCACTGCAAAACTGCCGCCCTCCCGGCGGTGATGCATCCACCATGCGTAGGGGCCGTCGGTCAGCGCAGGCTCTGCGTCTTGGTCAAAGCCAAAGCCATACTGGAACGCCGGACTGCCCCCGACGGACGCATAGCACCCGGCCCATTGCGTGTGAAAGGGTTGATGCACATGCCCGCACAGCAGGCGCACTGGCGCAGGACTGGCCTGCAGGATCTGGCCCAGCCTCTCTCCCCCGTCGCGCAGGGCAGATGCATCCCAATGCGCATTTCCGGTGGGAAACGGCGGATGATGCAGCATCAGGAACACCGGGTCGGTGCCGGTGGCCAGACGCTCTTGCAGCCAGTCAAGCTGTGCGGCGTCCAGCCTGCCTTCAACCCGGCCCGGCACCAAACTGTCCAGCCCGATGATGCGCACGCCGGGCAGCTGTGCCTCAAACTGCAGAGTATCCGGCGCGGCATAAGGGACCGTGGTGCCAAAGGCCGCCCGCATCGGGCCGCGCTGGTCGTGGTTGCCCGGCACCACGAAAACCGGCATCGGCAATGGCGCAAGGATCTGCCGCACCAAAGCGTAATCGGCCTCAGATCCGCCATCCGCAACATCGCCGGTGATCAGCACGGCATCGGGGCGCTGCGGCAGCGCCATGAGATCGGCCACGACCAGCCGGGCCATATCGGGCGCATCGCGCCGCACCGGGGCGGTTTCGGGCGGGCCTGCGGAAATGTGCAGGTCGGAAAGATGTGCGATCAGCATGTCGGTCACCTTCCTATCCGCGACAACACGTCGGCTTTCAGGAACCGCTCGATCACCAGCATGAAGCCGATGGACGGCACCAGCAGGATCAGCGCGGTGATCGAGGCGATCTGGTAGTTGCCGCCCATGGATGCATTGAACATCAGGATCGGCAGCGTTGATATGTCGGGCGTGCCGACAAAGAATGTGCCGGTGAATTCGTCGATGCTGTCCAGAAACACGAAGATCGACGCCGCGACCAGACCGGGAAACGCCTGCGGCAGGGTGATGTCCCGGAAGGTGCGCATCGGCCCCGCGCCAAGGTTTCGGGCGGCTTCTTCCATCGTGCGGTCCACGGCACCAAAGGCGGCGGTGGCGATCCAGACCGCATAGACCAGCCCGGGCAGCGAATGCACCAGAACCACCCCGGTATAGGTGCCGTTCAGCCCCAGACCGTAGAACATGTGGGCGATGTTCACAAAGATCGGCAGGCTGGGGAAGGCCTGAGGCAACAGAAAGATCAGCATGATGAAGGCCCGCGCCGGAAGCATCAGCCGCGCCAGCGCGTAGCCCGCAGGCACGGCCAGCGCCATCGACAGCCCCACCGTCGCCAGCGCGATCCAGACCGAATTGAACAGCGAGGTCCAGGCCCCCGCGCGGGGCCGGAACACGCGTTGCCAGAAATCAAAGCCGTACTCGGTCGGATAGCGGGCCGGAAAGAACCACTTTTCGGCAAAGGCCCAGAGGAACAGGTTGGTCAGCGGGCCAAACACCACAAAGGCGCAGAGGCCGATCATCACGGCGGGCAGCAGATTTGCGGCTCCGCGCCGGGCAAGGGTTGCGAGTGCCATCTTAGCGTGCCCCTTCTGTATGCTGGGTCAGGGTCATCCGCAGATAGGCGTAGGCCGCCACGGCAGTGATCAGATATGAAAACAGCCCCAGGGCATTGGCCACAGCATAATCACCGTAATAGGTCACCCGATGCGCCATCATTGACGTCATCATCGTGGGGTTTCCGGCAATGATCATCATCGGCACCGACAGCACCGACATGATGGTCACCAGCGACAGGATCAGCCCCACCAGCAGCGTGCCGCGCACCTGCGGCAGCACAATCTCGATCAGGCAACGAAAGCGCCCTGCCCCCATGTTGCGCGCGGCCTCGATGGTGGACCGGTCAATCGAGGCCATGGCCCCGGCCAGCAGCAGGGTGACGAACGGCACCTGTTTCCATGCGAAGGTCAGCACCAGCCCGCGCCAGTCCAGCAGGCTTTGCGCCATCGCAGGGTCCATCAGCCCGGAATCGATCAGCAGGCCGTTCATCAGCCCGTTACGCGCCAGAAAGCTGCGCGCGGTCTGCCCCGCCACGATGAACGGAATGAACAAGGGCCAGCGATACAACCAGCGCAGCGCCGTCACCGCCCAAGGGGTGGCACCCAGCGTCAGGTATCCGGCAATGGCAATCGACACGACAGAGATCAGGATCAGCGAGGCCAGCGCCACCAGCACCGTGAACACGACATCGCGGCCATAAAGCTCGACTGCGGTGCGCAGATGCGCCGTGGTCAGCCCGCCGCCCTCATCCACAAAGGCAAAAATCACCGATCGGGCCAATGGCACCACATACAAAAGCGCAATCGCCAAAAGCGCAGGGGCAATCAGCAACAAACCGGGAAGCATTCCGCGCAATGCGGGTGGTGAGGCATCAGCTGTGGACATCAGGCGCAGACTTTCGGCAAAAACAGAAAGGGCCGGGGCGACGGTATGGCCGCGCCCCGGTCGATGATCAGCTATCGGTCAGTTGGCGACCTGCCGTTCATAGGTTTCAAGGATCGCACGGAAGTAGTCGGCCTGCGGCATCGACAGACCCCGTTCGGCCAGCACATCGGGCGAGACGTCGGTGAACAGAGCGTCCCACTCCTCGGTCGTCAGGTTTTCCTTGACCGCATTGGCGTCAATGCCCGGCAACCAGTTGAAACGCCGCACGATGCCTTCCGCCTGCACTTCGGGCGAGGTGGCCAATTCGATGAACTTCACCGCCAGCTCGGCCTCTGCGGCCTTTTCCGGCACGACGTAGTACATCGGCTGACCGGGCATGCCCGGCGCGGGGATCAGAAGTTTCAGGTCCGGGTTCAGGCGGCCATCGGCAACCCAGGTGTAGAACATGTCCATCCAGACCGGACCCATGGCGATTTCGCCGCGGTTCATCGCATCCAGCGTGCCCGCATTGCCCGCAGTGATGGTGGCGACCGCGTTGAACGCTTTCAGGCTTTCCAGCGCCGGACCCCATGTTTCCGTTGCAGCGGCGTCAAACGGGCCGTTGCGCAGCGTCTCGGACATGTCGGAAAACGCATACATCCAGCCAAAGACAAAGCCCACGCCCGCCATACCGCCGGTGATGCCGTTATAGCCGAACTGGCCGGGGTTGGCCTGTGCCCAGTCCACCAGATCAGCATAGCTTTGCGGTGGCGTGGTGACCAGCGCCGGGTTGTAGGCGATGGCGATCTGGCTTTGGAACATCGGCATCACATAGCCGCCCACGTTCATGCCCAGCGCATTTTCGGCATTGCCCGACGTGACCAGAGCGCTGGTTGCGGTCTTGTCGCGGTAAGATTGCAACATGCCTTCGGCCACCATCTGCCCGGCCATGCGCTGATGAACGACGCCGACATCGACATCCCAGACATCATTGCCCTTTTGCGCGGACAGCTTTTCATACAGCGCCTGAGAGCCGCCATCGCCGGGGCCGGTACCCAGCGCGCGCACGGTCACGCCGGGGTTCTGCGCCTCGAACAAGGGGCCAAGGTAGTCGTTGATGTAATCCACCATATTGGTGTCGCCCGCGGTGACCACATTCAGGGTCTGGGCAGCAACGGGAAGGCTCAGGACGGCACAAAAGGCCGCTCCCAGAACAATTGATCGTTTCATTGGACAGTCTCCGCTATGGGTGGGGATCCGTTCGGCAGCAACATCTGGTCCGCCCCGAACGCCATAAGCGATGCGGTCGGCACAGCGACACACACCTGCGATCCCGGCGTGACTGGCACGCCGGAGACCGCTGAAATCACCTCGGCTCCGCTTTGCAGCTGAAGGTGATAGCCCCCGCCGGTATAGGCACAGTCCAGAACCGTGCCATGCCGGACAAGGGCGTCTTGCGGGGCCGTGGCATGGATGCGCGCATCCATGCTGCGAAACCCCAGCGTTGCCGCCGCCACCGGATCATCGGGGCGGCCGGCAAGCATATTGTCCACGCCCAGAAACCGACCGGCATCCAGATCGGCGGGGCGGGCATAAAGGTCTTGCGGGGCGGCGACCTGCACCACGCGGCCCGCGCGCATCAGCACGATGGTATCGGCCATGGCGAGGGCTTCTTCCTGATCATGCGTCACCATGATCGTGGTGATTCCCAGCCGCTGCTGCAGGCGGCGCAATTCGCCGCGCAAATTGCGGCGGATCGCGGCATCAAGGTTCGACAGCGGCTCGTCCAGCAAAAGGATCGGCGGATCAATGATCAGCGCCCGGCCCAGCGCCACCCGCTGGCGCTGGCCGCCCGACAGGCTGCCCACCTTGCGCGCACCGAAGCCCGACAGACCCAGTATGTCCAGCAACGCCTCGGCCCGCGCGTCCCGCTCGGCGCGGACAATGCCGCGCAGCTTCAGCGGATAGGTCAGGTTGCCCGCCACCGTCATATGCGGCCACAGCGCGTAGGACTGGAACACCATCGCCGTGCCACGCTTTTCCGGCGGCAGATCGGCAATGGACCGCGCGCCCAAGCGGATATCGCCCGATGCAGGCGGCGCAAAACCGGCGATGGATCGCAGTAACGTGGTCTTGCCACAGCCTGACGGACCCAGCAGGCAGGTAAAGCTGCCCGCTGGCACATTCAGGGTGACATCATGCAGGATCTGCGCCCCGCCCAAGCGAATGGACAGGCCATGCAGCGCCAGCGCCTCAACTCCCATATCGTCCTCCCCCGACGCGGTTTTGAAAGCGTGTGCATTCATGATTTGTCATCTTCATCCTTTGTGTCAAGGCTAATTAGACTTGATATGTAACAAGCATATGTCTATGTTGAAATCGCGTTCAAAGTTCATTTCACTCGGGGGCGGCATGCGGGTGACGGCAGATGATGTGGCGGCCAGGGCGGGCGTTTCCCGCTCTGCCGTGTCGCGGGCCTTTACCGAAGGGGCCAGTATCCAGCCTGACAAACGTGCCCATATCCTCGCGGTGGCAGATGATCTGGGGTATCGGCCCAACCTGATGGCACGCAGCCTGACCGGGGGGGCCACCGGGCTGATTGCCGTGGTGGTCGGGTCGCTTTCAAGCCCTTACGAAAGCTGGTTTCTGGATATCCTGTCGCAAGGCATCCGCAGCCGGGGCCTGTGGCCACTCCTGGTGCCGGTGTCGCCGGGGCAAGAGATTGAACCGGCGCTGGATCATGCGCTGGCCTATCAGGTCGATGGTGCCGTGATCGCCGCCGGATCGGTGAACCAGAAGCTGGCCGAACGCTGCACGGCCAATGGCGCGCCGATCGTGGTTGTCGGCCGGGTGCTGGATGGTGGCGGGGCAGATTCGGTCTGTTGCGACAACAGGGCCGGAATGGCCATGGTCGCGGACCGGTTGGTTGCCACCGGCCGCAGCCGCATTGCCTGGATCGGCGGGCGGGCGGATACGTTTTCCAATGTCGAGCGCTTTGACGGGCTGACGGCGGCATTGGCGGGGCATGGACGGTCGCTGACCGAAATGCGCTCCGGCGATTACAGCACCGACAGCGGCATGGTGCAGGCACTGGCCCTGTTGACCGGGCCGGATCGCCCCGATGCGATCGTCTGCGGCAACGACGCCATGGCCATCGGGGCCGTTGCCGCCGCCCGCCGCCTTGGCCTGCGTGTGCCCGAAGACGTGGGCATCTGCGGGTTCGACGACATTCCGGCAGCGGCGTGGGAGCCCTTCAGCCTGACGACGGTTGCCAACCCGGTGGTTGAGACTGTCCGCGCGTCGTTGGATCTTCTGACCCGCCGGATCGCGGGCGAAACCGCAGCGTCCTTCACAATCCGGCTGCCCCCGACCCTGCGCATCCGCCAAAGCCTGTAAGGCCTGTCACCCCGCCGTGCGGCCCCAACCGATCACCGGCGTTTTGTCGGCAGTTTTGTGGTCCGGTTGCCACGCGGGCCGGACTGAACCGGGGTGTTCGCGCAGTTTTCGTCCTGCAGTTTGCGCCAACGCTCCAACCGCGCCGGGTCCAGCGTGCCGGCAGCGATGGCGGCCTGCACGGCACAACCGGGTTCATGCGCATGGGTACAGTCGCGAAAGCGGCAAGCGGGGGCCAGCTCGGTGATCTCGGCAAACAATCGGTCCAGCCCGAAAGCGGTGTCGCTGATGTGCAGCGTCCGCATGCCCGGCGTGTCGATCACCCAGCCGCCGCCCGTGATCGGATGCAGCGACCGCGCCGTGGTGGTGTGCCGCCCCTTGGCATCGGACAGGCGGACGCTGCCGGTTTCCTGCGCGTCCTCGCCGGATTTCCCGGCCAGTGTGTTCAGCAGCGATGACTTCCCCACCCCGGATGAGCCGACAAGGGCAACGGTCTGGCCCGGCGTGCACCACGGCGCAAGCAGGTCGGCGGCCTGTGCGGACTGGGCGTTCAACGCCACAACCGCAAGCCCGCGCTGTAACCCCGCCACCTGTGCGATGTAGGGGGCCGCATCAGGCACCTGATCCACCTTGGTCAGCACGATCACCGGGTTGGTTCCGGCCTCGTTCGCGAAGGCCAGATAGCGTTCCAGCCGGGCAGGGTTCAGATCTTCGTTGCACGAGGTGACGATGAACAGCGTGTCGACATTGGCGGCAATCAGCTGCGGCGCGCGCGCGCCTTCGGTATGGCGCTGCAGCACCGACCTGCGGTCCAGCCGCCGCAGCAAAAGCCGGGTCTGCGGGTCAACCAGCACCCAGTCGCCGACCGCATAATCGGCCGTGCTGGCCTGCGCCGACATCGACAGCCGCACCGGGTCGCCATCAGATACTGCCGTCACCCGGGCACGGTGAACCGTGGCGATGCGCATGCGTTCAAGGCTTTGCTCCCCGGCGCTCAGCTGATCGTCAAAAAAGGCAGACCATCCGAGGGCGGGCGGCGAGATGGGCGCGGAATCTGGGTTTTGGGTCATGTCTGACTGCATGATCGCGACTTCGCTGCAATGCAAGAGGTTGTCACCTGCCTTGGAAGACAGCCTGCCGCAGCCGTCACGCCGACAGCCTGTCCCGCTGCGCGATATCCCAGATCTTGCAGGCGTTCGCGTGCAGGATCGCACTCCGCTCGGCAACCGTCAGCTCTGCCAGCAGCGCCTGACTGGTGGCAACCCATTCGGCAAGGCCGGAATGCAGGGTGCAGACCGGGCTGTCAGAGCCCCAGACCATGCGGTCGGGGCCGAACTGGTCCAGCACATGGTCAACCCACGGGCGCAAACCGGCCAGCGTCCAACTGCCGCCGGTATAGGCAGTGATGCCCGACAGTTTCAGGATCACATTCGGGCGGCGGGCCAGTCCGGCAATGGCAGCGGCCCAAGCGTCGAACGCCCCGCCCGCAATGTCGGGCACGCCGCAGTGGTCGAGCACGAAGACAGTGTCGGGGCAGGCATCGGCAAGATTGACAGCAAGCGGCAGTTGCCGCGCCAGCATTACGATGTCAAACGGCAGTCCGGCCTTGCCCAGACGCGCGATGTTGTCGCGAAACAGCGGGGTTTGTGACACCGCATCAGGCACCACATGCAGCACCCGGCGTACGCCCTTGACCACAGTCAGGTCTGCCCGCTCCAGCCAGTCGGCAAACCCGGCAGATTCGGGCCGGGCCGCAGCGATGGCCCCGCGGATCAGGCTGCCCGGCCGCCGCATCAGCTCGGCCACAAAGGCGGTTTCCGCCTCGATATCGGCCTCGGCCACATCCACCTCCATATGCAGCACATCGGTAATGCCGATGCGGCGGGCGGTGACCTCATAATCCTCATAGTTCCAGTCGCGATCCAGCGCCGGGGCGCCCGTCAGCCAAGGGTAGGACAACCGGCTGCGGTCCACGAGATGCAGATGCGTGTCAAAGATCATTGGCGGGTCCTTTTTCATCGCGGCAGCCTCGGTGCCAGCTCTTTGCCCCGGTGTATGGGACTTGGCGATACATGTCACCTGTGCAGGTGGCTGAAGCAAGGTATGGCCGGCCCTCGCGCAGCGCCCTTTCGGCGGCGGCCCTTCTGGCCTGCGGCTGGCGCGCTGCTGCAATACATGCAAGTGCATGTTCGACGAGAGACGTATTGTTGACTAAATTAGTTTTGACCTGCGAATGAATTGCCCCGGATCACACCATCGGCGCGCCCAGTGACGCAATCGCCTCAACCAGCGCAGGCTTGCCGATCACATAGCGCAGCTTTGCGTCCAGCGGGGTCTGGTGCCAGTCCAGCGTGGATGTCGCGCCAAGCGCCAAAAGGATCGGCCAGGCCGCCATGACATCCCACGCGCTTTCGCCACAGCCGACATGGCCGTCCACCTCGCCGGTCGCCAGCTCCAGCAGGGCGATGGTGGAGGCATTGCAGCAACGGAACAGCACCCCGGCATCCCCGGCCAGATAGCGCAGCGTGCCGATGCGCCCGGCCACCGGCATGGCGCGACCCAGGGCCACACCCACCACCGCCCGGTCTGGCTGATAGGTGGTCAGCGGGGGCAGGACGCGGCCATTCAGCGTGGGCGCATGGTCAGCACCGCCCGCCAGCGTCAGGCCCAGCGCCGGGGCGTGGATGATGCCCGCCACCGGCACCCCCGCCTGCCACAGCCCGATCGACACCGCCCATTGCCTGCCACCCCGGACAAAGTTGAACGTGCCGTCAATCGGGTCGATCACCCAGATCCGGTCGGACGTGCCCGGCAGCATCCCACCCTCTTCGCCCAAGATACCATCTTGCGGAAAGGCCGCGCGCAGCCCGGCGACGATCAAGGCCTCGACCGCACGGTCAGCTTCAGTGACCAAATCCAGCGGTCCCTTGGCGCTGATGGCCGCTTGCGACAGGTTGCCAAAGTGGCTCAGGGCAAGATCACCCGCCGCATGGGCGAGCGGGGTCAGAACGTCAAACATGGAAACATCCGCAAGATGTGATGGCCGGCGGCCCCGATCCTATGCCGGATCGGGGACGGGCAACAAGATCGGACCGCTATTGCGCAGCGACCACATAGGCGACATATCCCGCCAGCATCGCCACGCCAAAGCCACGCCCGATCACCGGGCGGGTCAGCAGCAGCGCGGTCAGAACCACCGACACGCCGATCATCACCGGCAGATCAAAGGTCAGAAATCGCGACGCCACCGGAATCGGCGCGATCAGCGCGGTCACCCCCAGAATGCCCAGCACGTTGAAGATGTTGGACCCCACGATATTGCCGATGGCAATTTCAGACTGACGCCGGAACGCGGCGATCAGCGAGGTTGCAAGTTCGGGCAGTGACGTGCCGACGGCCACGATGGTCAGGCCGATGAACGCTTCTGAAATGCCATAGCCCCGCGCGATGGATACCGCGCCATCCACCAAGAACCGCGCCCCCACCATGAGGGCGACCAGCCCTGCCAGAACCCATAGAAGGGAAACCAGTGTCGATGCGGGCAGCGGCCCGTCCGCGTCTTCGGCCACCGCCTCACCGGGCTGGCGGTAGGCCCAGACCAGATAGGCGGCAAGGCCCGCCACCAGCACCAGCCCCGACAGTCGCCCCATCTGCGCAAAAGCGAAGATCGGCACCAGCACCAGCGCGGCCCCGATCATTACTGCCGTATCACGCTTCAGGGTCGCACCGGTGACCCGGATCGGCCAGACCAGCGCGGTCAGACCACCGATCAGCAGGATGTTGGCGATGTTGGACCCGATGACATTGCCAAGCGCAATGTCCGGCACCCCGCGCAGCGCCGCATCGACCGACACCAGAAGCTCGGGCGTCGAGGTGCCAAAGCCCACCACGGTCAGGCCAATGAGCAAGGGCGGGATCGCCATGCGCCGGGCGATGCCGACACTGCCGCGCACCAGCGCCTCGCCGCCGAAAAACAGGCCGATCAGGCCGATGACAAGATAAACATAGTCCACGTCCAACCGCTCCCACAGGCAGGTGATCTGCCCTGCTCGCAAAGCTGTGTGTCCGGAGGATCACGCGCAAGGTGGAGCCGGAATTAAACTTTCCGTTTGCGCAGGTAGCACAGAGGGGCCTGCGCGCTGTTTCGCGACCCGCCCCTTACCCCACGCGCACCCCAAGCGAGGCCAGCACCCAGGCCGACAGGTCTTTCAGCATGATCTGCGTGGCCGAATTGAAGCCTTCGACCAGATCAATCGTTTCCGTGCTGGCCACCGGAAACGACACGTTGAAGGTGCGCGCCGACAGCACCGACGCATCGCTTTCACGCACCAGCCGGGCGGTCAGGCGGACGCGGACAGTCGCCCCGTCACCCTGTTGCGCCGCCTCGGCCTGCAAGTCGGTCAACTCAGAGATCAGCACGTAATCGCCAAAGCTGCCCAGCGGGCGGCGCCCGACATAGCGAAAGCCGTTGCTGTCTTCCAGCGTGCGCACCATCAGCGTCTGGATCATCAAGGGGGCCTCTGCCGACCATTGGCCATCGGTCAGATATTGCGCCTGCAACGGGCGCGGACGGATCATGATCCGTTCCGTCATCAGCCCGCCGGGGGCCGAGGGCACCTCGACCACCAGCTGCCGCGCCAGACTGCTGCGCGCCACCGGCCCGTCGGCGGGGGCCTGCAGGTCATAGCTTTCCAGCGGCGTCGCCGCCCCGCTCAGCGCCGAAATCGCCGCGCACCCGGACAGAAACGCCGTTGCGGCAAGGAGGGTCAGGATGGGCCGAAGCATGGCAGGGCTCTTTCGTTAAGGGCGATGGACATTACTGGCGATAGGCGGGCGTGTTGGTGCCCCCCAGGAAGAACCGCGCCGGATCGCGCTGGATCTGGCGGGTCAGCTGGTCAAGATTGTTGATCAGGTCACGCATCTCGCGCCCCAGCCGGGTGAACTGCGGCAGGGCATTGGTCGAAAAGTCGCGCACCGGCCCGCCGGACGCGGCCACCGTGGCCGCCACTTCGTCAAAGGCCCGGCGCGCCGATTCACTTGCCGCCTTCAGGTCTGCCGTGACACCCGGAATATCCGCCGACACCTGCGCAATTGCCTGATCCAGCGAGTCGATGGTCTTGCGCAGATCGGCGGTGATCGCCGCGACGTCGGTGTTGATCACCCGGTCCGCACCGTCAAACGTGCGCTCTGCAGCAGACAAGGTACGCTCCCCCACTTCCAGCGCCGAATTGATCGACCCCAGCGTGACATTGGCATTGGCAAAGGTGTCGGTCACGGTCGTCAATGTCGTATTGGCAGTGTCGACCAGCCCGTCAACCCTGCCGCTGGCACTGGTCAGGCTTTGCCCCACTTCGGCAATCGTACGGTTGGCGGTTTCCACGGCAGAGCGGATATCCGCGACCACAGCCGGCAGATCGGCATTGGCCGCCTCTGAAATCGGGCGGATCGCGGCGCGGGCCTCGGCCACCAGTGCCGCGCCATCGACCGTGATCAGCGAGTCGAAATTGTCTGCAGCCGTACTGACCGACTCCAATGTGGCAGTCAGATCGGCAATCATCGCATCAGTCGCCTCGATCGTGGCTTCCGCCTCGGTCAGGCGCGCGGTGGCGGCCACGCCCGTGCGGCGGAATTCAGCCACGGTTTCGCGCGCCTCTGCCCCGATCTGGTCAATCTGCACCCGGATCTCGGCAATGCCCGCCCGCAGCTCTTCAGTGGTCCGGCGCAGCTCGTCCTGAATGTAGCTGTCTGCCGATGACAGGGTTGTCGTGGCCTGATCCAGTGTCGCCGTGCCGCTGGTCACCGTCGTGCGCGTGTCAGCCATCAAGGCATCAAGGTTGGTCAGCGTGTTTTCTGCCGTTGCAAACAGGCTTTCCGCCTGCCCCGTCAAGCCTTCGACCGTGGTACTGAAAGTAGAGATATTGTCGGCAAAATCGGCAACCGCCTCTGCCACCACCGAAAAATCCTCCAGCGCCTTGGACAGACCGGCCGAGGCCGTCTCGGCATTGGCCAGAATGTTGTTGACCCGTTCAATATTCTCGGTGCTGGCAAGCTGGGTCAGATCCTCCATCACCGCCACGGCCTGTTCCACCAGCCGCGGCGCATCTTCGGACAGGCTTTGCAAAATCGACCGCCCCGCTTCGATTTCCGGCACATCGCCGACACCGGATCCGCGCAGCAGCGGATCTTCCGGTTCACCCGGGCTGATCCCGACAAAGGACACGCCCGTCACGCCCTGCGATTCAATCGTGGCGACCGAACTGGTGCGCACCGGCACCTCCGCCCCGATTTCCAGCCGGACCCGCACCGTGCCATCGCCATCGGGCGACAGCCGCACATCCACCACCTGCCCCACCGGCAGACCGGCAAAGCGCACATCCGACGCCCCGGCCAGACCAGAGACCGACGTGAACCGCACCTCGTAATAGCTGAACTGCCGGTCCAGCTGCACCTGCGCGAACCACAGGAAAAACCCGAGAATTCCCAGAAGCCCGGCCAGCGTGAAGGCACCGATCAGAATATAGTTTGCCTTGGTCTCCAACGAATCAACCTTCTTTCTGGGCGTCTTTTGCAGCCAGCGCCGCGCGGGCGCGCGGCCCGTGGAAATAATCGTGAACCCAAGGGTGATCGACTTTCAGCATCTCGTCCATGGTTCCCGTGACCAGCACCTTCTTTTCGGCAAGGACCGCAATCCGGTCGCAGATCGCGTGCAGCGTGTCCAGATCATGCGTGACCAGAAACACGGTCAGCCCCATGGTATCGCTCAGCTGCCGGATCAGCGTGTCGAAATCAGCAGCCCCGATCGGGTCAAGCCCGGCCGTCGGTTCATCCAGAAACACAATCTCGGGGTCCAGCGCCAGCGCCCGCGCCAGACCCGCACGCTTGCGCATGCCGCCCGACAGTTCTGACGGATATTTGTCGCCCGCCAGATACGGCAAGCCCGACATCGAGATTTTCAGATCTGCCATCGCGCGCCGCAAGGCAGGGTCCAGCCCTTCTACCGCGCGCATAGGCACTTCGACATTCTCGCGCACATTCAACGATGAAAACAACGCGCCATCCTGAAACATCACGCCCCAACGCCGTTCCAGCGCGGCGCGCTCTGCCTCACCCGCTTCGCGCACGTTGGTGCCCAGCACCTCGATCTCGCCCTCTGCCGGGCGCAGCAGACCGGCAATCGCGCGCAGCAGCACCGATTTCCCGGTGCCCGATCCGCCGACTACGCCCAGAATCTCGCCGCGATACACATCCAGGTCCAGCCCGTCATGCACCACATGGCTGCCGAACTGGGTGCGGATGCCGCGCAAACGGATCACGGGGTCTTGTTCTGGCGCGACCGTCATATGCCAACCTGCGCAAAGAAGATGGAAAACAGCGCGTCGATCACGATCACTGAAAAGATTGCCGTGACCACCGCGGATGAGGTTTGGCGCCCCAGCGATTCGGCGTTGTTGCCCACCTGCATCCCGGCATGGCAGCCCACGATGCCGATGACGATGGCAAAGAAGGGTGCCTTGATCATCCCCACCATCAGATGTGACACGCCGGTGTTTTCCACCAGCCGCGAGACGAACAGCGCAGGTGAAATCCCAAGCTCGATCCAGCTCATCAGCCCGCCGCCCAGGAGGCCCGCCGCATTGGCAATCATGCCCAGAATCGGCAGCATCAACAGCAGAGCCAGCACGCGCGGCACGATCAGTGCCGTGGCCGGGTCGATCCCCAGCGTGCGCATGGCATCAATCTCTTCGCGCATCTTCATTGACCCGATGGCGGCGGTGAAGGCCGACGCCGTCCGCCCCGCTACGATGATGGCGGTCAAAAGGATGCCAAGTTCGCGCAGGATCGACACCGCGATCAGATCCACGACAAACACCTCGGCCCCGAATTGGCGCAGCTGTGCCGCGCCCTGAAACGCCAGCACGACCCCAATCAGAAAGGCCATCAAGGCCACAATCGGCACGGCCTTCAGCCCCACTTCCTGACAATGGTGCACCAGCGATGTCAGGCGGAATTCCGACGGATGCAGCAAAGACCGGCCCAGCCGCGCGATGAACACCCCCAGAATGCCCAGAAGCTGCCCCAGAAACACCCCACCCGCCGCGACCGACCTGCCAAAGCCATCCAGCCACACCATCAGCGAGAACGCTGGGGTGGCCTGCTGGTCCGGGTCTGGCAGCGCCGCGCGTACCGTGTCGATCAGGGCGGCGGCACCCTCGGTGGCGCCCACAAGGCGCAGCGAATGCCCGGCTGCTTGCGCTGTCTTTTCCGCCTCGGCAATGGCCCAGGCCGCCGCCGTATCCAGCCGCGTCACCTCGGTCAGATCCACCGTCACCGGCCCCAAAGCCGCCGCCTGCATCAGCGTGGCATGCAGCCCCGTCAGGTCGGCAAGCGAAAACCCGCCGCCAAGCCGCAGCAAGCTGCCGTCATCGGTCTGATCTGTGGTGACAGTTGCTGGCATATTCCGGCGGTCCAAGACCCTGACTTACCCCACAGTTGAGCGTTCAGGGCTATCATCATCCCGGAACCAAGGAAAGCGCAGCCATCGCGCTTTCACGCGCACGTTGTCAGTTGGGCTATGGTTATTGCCAAGGCCCCAATTTTCTCAAATGAAATCAATAGCGCAATGTGTCCTGTGTGCAAAGGTTTTTGCTATTCAGGGCAAAGGTTTGGTGGCGCTCCAGGTGTCTGATGCCACGGTTTGATGGTGCGATCCTTGCCAAGGAATGGAAGGAAGCACCATGGGACAAGGTCGTCACGAGAGCGCCACGACCACGCACGCCGTCAGAGCAGCAATAATAAGGGCTGGCCCGCCATTGGTCCGAGGGCCGGCCTGCATGATCGCAAGCTTCGCGCGCGCAGATGCCCGAAGGTCTTCCTCTCCGCCATCGCCCGCGCCGCAGCCGTCATGCTCTGGCTGTGAAACGAGAACGAGGCCCGACCCAGGTCCACTTTGCCCGAATTTGATGAACAGTGTCATCCGAAGCACCCAAAATTTGGGCAGTTGCAGAAAAGATTGGAATATTGCCATTTTTGTTTGACTGGATGAAACGTTTCAATCAGACCTATTCCAAAGCGAAATATTCCCTCCAAACTTTGGAGCAAACGAGAGAGTGTGGCGACAATGGCGGCGATTGAGCAGGACTTCATCCATGAAAATTTCCCTTCGCTGACCAAAGGGGCCGTCTTTCTGGACAACGCAGGCGGCAGCCAGGTTGCGCGCCCGGTGGCAGAGCGGATTACGGAATATCTGCTGGGCCGCAATGTGCAACTTGGTGCAAGCTACGGTGCCTCGGTGGAGGCAGGGGAGCAGGTGGCACAAGGCCGCGCCGCTTTGGCGCTGTTGATGAACGCGGCCCGTCCCGAAGAGGTGGTGATGGGTGCCACCACCACGCAATTGTTTGACCAACTTGCGCGCGCCTTGGTTCAGCACTGGCAGCCCGGCGACGAGGTGATTGTGACCGGCTTTGACCACGAAGCCAACATTGGCCCATGGCGCAGGCTGGAAGCGCAGGGCATTGTCATTCGCGAATGGCGGTTGCCGGAAGGTGAGTTCGAGCCGAAGCTCAGCGACCTGCAGGCGCTGATGAACGACCGGACTCGACTGGTTGCGGTCACGCATGCGTCGAATATCTTCGGTTCCATTCTGCCAGTGCGCGACATCGCAGACGCCGTTCACGCAGCCGGCGCACTGATTTGCGTGGATGGCGTCGCCTATGCGCCCCACCGTGCAATCGATGTGCAGGCACTCGATGCCGACTTTTACGGGTTTTCGGTCTACAAAGTTTATGGCCCGCATCATGCGGCTTTGTACGGGAAATACGACCTGTTGCGGCACAAGGCAGGCAACGTAAACCACTATTTCTATGGCGAAGACAAAGTGCCGGGCAAGCTGGAGCCTGGGAATGCCAATTACGAATTGGCGTACGGCTGTTTGGGCGTAATTGACTATCTTGAAGCCTTTGCTGCCGCGCATGGGGCAAATGCAAAGGGCAGGCCAGCGGTCGAAGCAGCGTTCGAAATCTTTGCCGAGCACGAAGCCGCACTGTCGGCGCGGTTGCTGGACTATCTGAATGCCCGCGCCGACGTGACGGTGATCGGAGATACTTCTGCCGACAAGCATCGCCGCGTTCCCACCATCTCTTTCACCATCGACGGCCTGACCGCCGAACAGGTGGTACGCGCCATCGACCCCTCGGGCATCGGCATCCGGCATGGCGATTTCCATTCCAAGCGGCTGGTGGAAAGCCTGCACTTGCCCGGCGGCAATGCGGTGATCCGCGCCTCTGCCGTCCATTACAACACAATCGACGAAATCGATCGGTTGATCACCCTTCTTGAAGGCCTGCGCAGACAGGCCGCCTGAACCTCCCCCCACATCCAACCAACAGGGATACCAGACCATGATGAAACTGCTGACTGCGTCCACCGCCATAACCTTGGCCGGAACCGGCTTTGCCCTTGCCGGCACAATGGATGACATCAAGGCCCGTGGCCACATCCAGTGCGGCGTGACACAAGGCGTGCCCGGGTTCTCGAACCCGAATGATGCCGGAGACTGGACCGGCTTTGACGTGGATATCTGCCGCGCCGTGGCTGCCGCTGTCCTGAGCGATGCCGATGCGGTGCGCTACACCCCGCTGTCCAACACCGAACGCTTTACGGCGCTGCAATCGGGCGAGGTCGACATTCTGTCGCGCACCACAACGCGGACGCTGAACCGCGATACCGCACTGGGCCTGAACTTTGCGCCGGTGGTGTTCTATGATGGTCAGGGTTTCATGGTTCGCGAAAGCTCGGGCATCACATCAGCTATGGAACTGGATGGCACGACCGTCTGCGTGTCTGCAGGATCGACCAGCGAGCTGAACGTGGCTGACTATTTCACCGCCAACAACATGACCTATGAACCGGTCCGCTTTGAAAAGGCTGATGAAGTTCTGGCGGCCTATGATGCCGGTCGCTGCGACGTCTACACATCAGATCTGTCCGGCCTTGCCGCACGCCGCCTTGTGATGCAGAACCCGGCCGAGCATGTGATGCTAAAGGAAACCATCTCGAAAGAGCCATTGGCTCCGGCTGTCCGGCACGGTGATGATGCCTGGTTCGATATCGTAACATGGACCGTTTACGCGCTGATTGCGGCCGAAGAACTTGGTGTGACTGCGGCCAATATCGATCAGATGAAGGCCGAAGGCAGCCCGGACGTCCAGCGTTTGCTGGGATCAAGCGAAACCGGCACCGGCGAGTGGGTCGGGCTCGACAATGATTGGGCCACACGCGCCATTGCCGCAGGCGGCAACTATGGGGAGCTGTGGGCCCGTCACCTTGGGCCAGATACCCCGCTGAAGCTCGCGCGCGGGCTGAACGAGCTCTACACCAACGGCGGCATCCAGTACGCCATGCCGATCAAGTAAGACAGGCATTCAGACGGGGGCGGTGCCGGTGGCCCGCCCCTTCCCGCGGCTCTGTGATCTCACTCCCCTCTTGTGCGCGCGCACCCTGCGTGTTGCGCTACGTCTCTCATATTTTCGAGCGCCCCATGACCGCACCTGTGTTACCTCCGCGCCAGATATTCTGGACCCGCCGCCGCGTGAAGTCGCTGGTGGTGCAGGCGGTGTTTCTGGGTGGGTTGGCCTGGCTTTTTTACTTTCTGTTTGCCAATACCACGGCCAACCTGCAGAGGCAGGGCATCGCTTCGGGCTTTGGCTTTCTGTCGCAACGGGCTGGGTTTGACGTTTCCCTGTCCTTCCTGCCGTTCACCAGTGATTCAAGCTATGGCCGGGCATTCTGGGTGGCCGTGGTCAACGCCTTGGTGCTGTCGGCTTTGGGGATTGTGCTGGCCACGGTGCTGGGGTTCGGGCTTGGGCTGGCGCGGGTGTCAAAAAACTGGCTGATTGCCCGGCTGGCAACCGTTTACATCGAGATCTTCCGCAATATCCCGCTGCTGCTGCAACTGTTCTTCTGGTATTTTGCCATCCTGCGCCAATTGCCGGGGCCGAAGGAAAGCTTGGTTCTGGCCGATCTGGTCATTCTGAACAATCGTGGGCTGTACATGCCGCGCCCCCAGGTCGATCAGAGCGGCTGGGTGATTATGGTGTGCTTCGCGGCTGGTTTATGTATGGCTTTGGTCATGACGTTGCGTGCCAGACAGCAGCGGCTGAAAACCGGCCATGGCCCGAAATGCTGGTTCTGGTGGCCCATCGGACTGTTCGCCCTTCCCCTCACCGCGTACGTGCTCAGCGGTGCCAGCCTGTCCTTTGTCATTCCCGAATTGCGCGGCTTTAACTACCGCGGCGGCATGCTGATGCTGCCGGAAATGCTGGCGGCCCTGTTGGGACTTGGGTTCTATATCTCGGCGGCGATCGGCGAGATCGTGCGCTCGGGCATTCAGGGCGTGGACAGGGGGCAGGTCGAGGCGGCATCGGCGCTGGGGCTTGGCCGGCGAGATATTATGCGGTTGGTGGTCTTGCCGCAGGCCATGCGCATCATCATTCCACCTTTGGCCACGCAGTATCTGTCGCTGGCCAAGAACACCTCGCTGGCTGCCGCAATCGCCTTTCCGGAAATCATCTCTATCGTCGCAGGCACCACGCTGACCCAGACCGGGCAGGCGCTGGAGGCGATCACGCTGGCCATGCTGTTTTACATGAGCGTCAGCCTGTCGATTGCCGCTGTCATGAACTTCCTCAACTACCGGGTGCTGCGCCATGGCAACTGACCACACCGCCTTTCTGCCACCGCCTGTTGTATCGGCCGGGCCGCTGGCGTGGATGCGGCGCAACCTGTTTACAGATTGGCGGCAGACGGCTTTGACGCTGATCGTGCTTTATGCGGTCATAAGGGGTGTGCCCCCGTTGCTGGGCTGGCTGTTTGTGGATGCCACATGGCAAGGTACGCGCGATGACTGCGTCGCCAACGGCGGTGCCTGCTGGGCGTTCGTTTCGGCACGCTGGGGCCAGTTCATCTATGGGTTTTACCCGGCTGACGAACGTTGGCGCGTCAATGTCACATTCGCGATGCTGGCGCTGTCGGTAGTACCGCTGGTCTTGCCGATGGTGCGGGGCAAGGGCTGGATCATCGGCTTTCTGCTGACGCTGTATCCCGTGCTGGCCTTTTGTCTGCTTTATGGCGGGGTCTTCGGCCTGCCGGTGGTGGAAACCGCCAGATGGGGCGGCTTCATGCTGACGCTGGTGGTCGCGATCACGGGAATTGTCGGCTCGCTGCCGATTGGAATTCTGCTGGCGCTTGGGCGTCGGTCGAACATGCCTGCGATCCGCACGTTCTGCACCCTGTTCATCGAATTGTTCCGCGCCGTACCGCTGATCACCGTGCTGTTCATGGCCTCGGTCATGCTGCCCCTGTTCCTGCCCACCGGCTTCAGTCTGGACAAGCTGTTGCGCGCCCTGATCGGGGTGGCGGTCTTCAATGGTGCGCTGATGGCCGAAGTGGTGCGCGGTGGCTTGCAGGCCATTCCCAAAGGCCAGTATGAGGCGGCAACAGCGGCAGGCATGGGCTATTGGCGGATGATGGGATTTGTCATCCTGCCGCAGGCGCTGCGTCTGGTGATACCAGGGTTGGTCAACACCTGGGTTGCCATCATCAAGGACACCACCCTTGTGCTGATCATCGGTCTGTTTGATCTGTTGGGCATTGTTCAGGCTGGAGTTGCCGATGCGAACTGGTTGTCGGCATCGGTCACAAAAACCGGCTATGTCTTTGCGGCCATGGGGTTCTGGATCCTGTGCTTCTCGCTCTCGCGCTATTCAATGTATCTTGAGCGGCGGCTTGGACTGGGGGCGTCACGATGAGCACCGACATGATTGCCATGCGGGGCGTAAACAAATGGTTTGGCCAGATGCGCGTGCTGGCCGATATCAACCTGACCGTTGCCGAGGGCGAAAAGCTGGTCATCTGCGGCCCATCGGGGTCTGGCAAATCGACCCTGATCCGCTGTATCAATCAGTTGGAACATCACCAGATGGGCGACATCGTGGTGAACGGGATCAAGGTGGACGCCGAGCTGAAAACGCTCGATCTGGTGCGGCGCGATATCGGCATGGTCTTCCAGTCCTTCAATCTTTATCCGCACATGACCGTTTTGCAGAACCTGATGCTGGCACAGGTCTGGGTTCAGGGCCGCAAGCGCCGCGATGCCGAAGAGGTGGCGCGCCACTATCTCGACCGGGTGCATATTCCCGAACAAGCCGACAAATTCCCGGCTCAGCTTTCGGGCGGTCAGCAGCAACGGGTAGCGATTGCCCGCGCGCTGTGCACCAAACCAAAGATCATGCTGTTTGATGAACCCACCAGCGCGCTTGATCCGGAAATGATCAAGGAAGTGCTGGATGTGATGACCGAGCTGGCGACAGAAGGCATGACCATGATCTGCGTGACGCATGAAATGGGGTTTGCCCGCAATGTCGCCAATCGCGTGATCTTCATGGATGCCGGGCGAATCGTGGAACAGGGCCCCCCCGCCGAATTCTTTTCCAATCCGCAGAGTGACAGGGCAAAGCTGTTCTTGTCGCAGGTCAGGTTGAATTGAGGATTGCTTTTGTGAGAGATGCCCAGAAATCAGAGGCTCACAAGCCGCGCAAACCGGCATCGGCCTCAGAGTTTCAGAACCTGCTGATGCAGGAACGGGACCGCTTTACTCCCAAGATGCTGGAGGCGGGCGGATATGTCATCGACAACCCCAAAGAGGTCGCCTTCAGCCCGGTATCCCAGCTTTCGGCGCGGTCGGGCCTTGCAAGCGCCAACTTTGTGCGGCTGGCCCAGTCCATGGGTTTTGCAGGCTTTACCGAAATGCAGGCCCTGTTCCGCGATCCGTTGCGCGAAGCCTACCCCGCCTCGCTCGAGGAACGGATCCGCCATTCGCAGGGGGAACAGGTCATCCCCAACCCGAACGATGTGGTGGCAATAGGCTTGTCTTTTGCGCAGGCCAATATTGCATCGCTGACCCATCTGGCCGAAAAACTTGACCGCATGCCGCTGGAGGCCGCGATCAATCTGGTCCTTGGCGCGCGGGTTGTGCATGTGATCGGGGCAGACCGGTCCTTTGCCGCTGCGTCCTATCTGTCTTACGCACTGAACCGGGCGGGTGTGCAATGTGTGCAGATTGCGGGCCTGGGCAGTTCGGTGGCCGATCAGGCCAATGTCATGGCACCCGGCGATCTGTTGGTTGCCATCAGCTTTCCGCCCTATGCCGATGACACAGTGACGGTTGCAGGTGTGGCGCTTGCGCGCGGAAATCCGGTTCTGGCCATCACCAACAGCACGATCAGCCCGATCACCGAAGGGGCGGCAGAAGTGCTTTTGGTGGACGATGCCGAGTTGCACGGATTTCGGTCGCTGACCGCCCTGTTGTCGCTGGTGCAGACGCTGATGATGGGCATTGCCTATCGCAAGCGCGGTGAGCGAGACGATTTCGATATCGACGATATAAACGCGTAAGGACACACGACGAATGGCATTCGATCTGATCATCCGGGGCGGCACCCTGGCCACAGCCGCCGATGTGTACAAAGCCGACATTGCCATTCGCGACGGACGCATTGTGCAGATCGGCCTTGATCTGGGTGAGGCCGCCCGTGTGATTGATGCCAGCGGAAAGTATGTTCTGCCCGGCGGCATCGACAGCCATGTGCATATTGCCCAAGCCTCAGGCGATGGCATCCAGATGGCGGATGATTTTGCCTCTGGCACGCTATCGGCCCTGTTTGGCGGCAACACGATGGTTTTGCCGTTTTGCCTGCCTGCCAAGGGCCAGTCGCTGCGCGCCGCGTTGCAGGAATATCATAATCTGGCCGAAGGGGCCTGTTACACCGATGTCAGCTTTCATGTGATCATTCCCGATACGACAGATCAGATCCTGGGGCAGGAAATCCCCGCGTTGGTGGCCGACGGCTATACCTCGTTCAAGGTGTTCATGACCTATGAGGGGTTGCGTCTGAACGACGCGCAGATCCTGGCGACCATGGACGCCGCACAGGGGGCCGGGGCGCTGATCATGGTCCATTGCGAAAATGAGGATGTCATCCGGTTTCTGGTCGACAGGGCGGAACGCAATGGTGATCTGGTGCCCGCCGCACATGCCCGAACCCGCCCGGTATCGGCAGAGCGCGAAGCCACCCATCGCGCCATGGCACTGGCAGAGGTGGCAGATGTGCCGGTCGTCATCGTCCACGTCTCAAACCGCGAGGCGATGGAGGAAATCTCCCGCGCCCGTGCCCGCGGCAGCCGAGTGGTAGGCGAAACTTGCCCGCAATACCTTGTGCTGACAGCCGATGATCTGGAAGCCATGGACTGGAGCGGGGCAAAGTTCGTCTGCTCGCCCCCGCCCAGAACCACGGCCGATCAGGAGGCGTGCTGGGAAGGCATCCGCATGGGCATCTTCGACCTGGTCTCGTCCGATCATTGCCCATTTGTTTATGACGACCCGAAGGGCAAACTAAATCCCAAGGGCCGAACATCCTTTCGGCATGTCCCCAATGGCATACCCGGCGTGGAAACCCGCCTTCCGATCCTGTTCTCGGAAGGGGTGTCAAAAGGGCGGATCGACCTGTCCCGCTTTGTCGCGCTGACCGCGACCAATCAGGCAAAAACCTATGGGCTTTACCCCCGGAAGGGGACCATCGCCATCGGCTCGGATGCCGACCTCACAATCTGGGATCCTGAGGCCGAGCGGATCATCCGCCATGCGGACCTGCATGACGGATCAGATTATTCGCCCTATGAAGGCTTTGCCGTCACGGGCTGGCCGGTTACCGTCATTTTGCGCGGCACCGTCATGGTCGAAAACGAACAACTTTGCGGGGCGCAAGGGGCTGGGGCCTATGTGTCCCGAGGGCTGCCCAGGATCGGCTGACCACGGGCCAAGCCGGCCGTTCACCGGCTGTAGACGCGACGGCAAGGCGTCTGCCTTACCGAATGCGCTGCGCCTCAGGCTGCTATGCGCCATCCCCACTTTTTCGCCAGCGCCAAGGACTCGGCCACCGGCAACACCGCATCGGTTGTGCCAAGACTGCGAAGCGAGACGGCAGCGGCGGCGTGGCCCAGCCTTACGGTGTCTTCCATCGGCCAGTTCTGGTGCAGGCCGTAGATCACGCCTGCAGCAAAAGCATCCCCTGCCCCGTTTGCCCCGATGACTTTTTCCGGAGGAACGTCTACCGAAGGGATGAACGTAGCCTCACCGCCGCGCGGCAGCACGACCGCGCCTTCGGGGAAGTACGCCACCAGCAGCTTCATGCTGCCCATCGACAGCACGGTCTTTGCCGACGCAATGACCCGGAGGATATCGGCCGCCTCTGCCGCGACCGTCGGGTTTCTCCGGGCGGATGCCGTAGACCACCGCCTGCCCCACGGTGCCGTTTGCTTCGGGTTCCAACGGCAGGCGCAGCCCGGCCTCGGTCTGCACAAAGCGGCCGTCTGCATCCTGCGCGATGGTGCCGGGGATCAGGTTCATCGCCGGCGAGCCCAGAAATTCCGCCACAAACAGGTTGGCCGGGCGATCATAGATGGCCAGCGGTTCGCCCACCTGTTCGATCCGGTCGTCATGCATCACCACAACCAGATCGGCCATGGTCATCGCCTCGATCTGATCATGCGTCACGTAGATCGTCGTGGTCTTCAGGCGCTGGTGCAATGCCTTGATTTCGGCCCGCATTTCCACCCGAAGCTTGGCGTCCAGGTTGGACAGCGGTTCGTCGAACAGGAACACCTCCGGCTCACGCGTCAGGGCGCGGCCCATGGCCACGCGCTGGCGTTGCCCGCCCGACAGTTGCGATGGCAGGCGGTCCAGCATGGGCCCAAGTTTAAGGATCGCCGCCGCGCGCTTGATCCGGTCGGTGATCAGGTGCAGCGGTGTTTTGCGCATCTTCAGGCCAAAGGACATGTTGTCTTCGACGCTCATGTGCGGATAAAGCGCGTAAGACTGGAACACCATGGCAATGCCGCGGTTCTTGGCATGCACGTTGTTGACCATGCGCCCGGCAATGTTGATCTCGCCGCTGGTCACATCCTCCAGCCCCGCCGTCATCCGCAACAGCGTCGATTTCCCGCAGCCTGATGGTCCGACAAGCACGGCAAAGGCACCTTCCGGGATGGTCAGGTCAACGCCATGCAGGATTTCCAGCCCGCCAAAGCTTTTGCGCAGATTGCGATACTCGACATAGCCCTCTGCCATTTTCTGTCCTTCCGATACTTGCGTTGTCATGATTTGACCGCCCCCGATACGATGCTGTCCACGACCTTTCGTTCCAGCAGCAGATAGACCAGCAAGAGCGGCAGCACGGTCAGGATGGTAAAGGCGTTGTAGACGGCGTAATCCTGTATCCCCATGGAATCCTTGAGCATATAGAGCTGATAGGGCAGCGTTCGCATATCGGTCTGGTTCACCAGGGCCAGCACGAATGAAAACTCGTTCCAGGCTTCGCGCAGGCACAGCACCGCCGCCGTCACCACACCCGGCCAGGCCATCGGCAGCATCACATGGCGCAGGCGGTTCCACATATTGGCGCCGTCCAGCGTGGCGCTTTCCTCGATCTCTTTCGGGATCGACCCGAAAAAGCCCACCAGAATCCATGTCGCCAAGGGCACCGCACTGGCAATGTAGGTGATGAACAGCACGGAATAGGTGTTGATCAGGCCCAGATCGCTCATCAGGTCATTCAGCGGCACGATCAGGCTGACACGCGGGATGATGCGCGGGATCAGATACAAGAGCAGCAGCACGTGGCGGAATTTGAACGCATAGCGGGCAAAGCCATAGGCCGCCAGAATGGCAAGGATCAGCGGCACGATCGTTGCCACCACCGTCACGATGACGCTGTTCATCAGCCATGTGCTGAACCCCGGCATGCTGAGCACCTTGCGGTAGGCATCCAGCCGCCAGACTTCGGGCAACAGGCTTTTGCTCTCATAGATTTCAAGCGGGTCTTTGAAGGACGACAGGATCGCCCAGATGATCGGGGTTGCTGTCCAGATCACCAGAAAGGTCAGGGTGAACCAGATCAGCACCTTGGGACCAAGGCGTTGGAACAGCAGCGCCATCGGGCCGGACTCTTGCACTCTCATTTGCCTGCCTCCGAATGGCGGCGGTCACCCATCACGAAGATCTTGATATAGATCAGGCTGAGCACCGTGTTGAACACCAGCAGAACCACCATCAGCACCGCGCCCTGACCGAAGTTCAGTTGCCGGAACGCCAGTTCATACATGTAGATCGACACCAGCTCAGTTGCTTTGAGCGGCCCGCCGGAGGTGAGGGCCAGCACGATATCGAAGGTGGAAAAGCTGATATACGACACCCAGATCAGGCTGACCCCCAGCATGGGTTTGATCAGCGGCAGGGTGATGCGGAAGAAAATCTGGATCGGGTTCGCCCCGTCAATCGCGGCCGCGTCATACAGATCCTTGTCGATGGTCTGTATCCCGCCCAGCAGGA
The DNA here is from genome assembly GCF_004745575.1 of Pseudotabrizicola sediminis. Lineage (GTDB taxonomy): Bacteria > Pseudomonadota > Alphaproteobacteria > Rhodobacterales > Rhodobacteraceae > Pseudotabrizicola > Pseudotabrizicola sediminis. The sequence goes on from NZ_RPEM01000008.1 coordinate 105,968, forward strand.
TCAGCGAGGCAAAGGGCACCATGAACCAGCAATTGGCCATGATCGCCACCACAAAGGCCAAAGTCGGATCGCCCAGCCAGGATTGCGCCGGCAGACCCAGTTGCGCCAGCACCGTGTTCACGAAACCGCCGCTGGTGGTGAAGATGAAGCGGAACATGACGGCAGTGGCGATGCCCGACACGAAATACGGCACAAGGCTGAGGCCGCGAAAAAACCGCCGCCCACGCACCACTTTGTAAAGCACCAGCGCAAAGCTCATGGACATGAAGATGCCCAGCACGATGCTGATCACCACAAAGCTCAGCGTGCGGAGCATTGCGGCCTGAAACCGGGGGTCGGCAAAGACATCGATGTAATTTTTGAGGCCAACGAATGTCTTGTTCATGAACATGTCGGTTTCGTTCAGAGACAAGATGATACCGCCCACAACGGCATAGCCCAGAACGCCCATCACAAAGAGCAGTCCCGGCAAGACAAGCAGATAGGGAACAAACGGTTTCAGGCGGTCGGCACCTGTTGGTCCGTCTTCAACCATGGGCGTGGTATGTGACATACGGGCCTCTGACGTTAAGCGTGGGTGAAAAGGGCGGTACGGATAAATCCGCACCGCAGTTGCTTGGGAGCAAAAGTTGGTTGGTCAGAGACCCGCGGCCTTGTTCACCAGATCCTGGTATTCTTTGGCCAGATCGGCAGCCGGGGTCGTGGTGTCGGCGACAGACCGATCCCGCAGTTGGGTCAGCACGTCATAGATCTGGATCACCCGTGTCGGGTGGGTCGGCAAAGGTACCAGCGATGCGGCCAAAGGTGCGATATCCTGCGCCCATGGCTTTGCCGCCAGATATTCCGGGTCGTTCGAGACCGCCGAATTGGTGGTCGGCTGATACCGGATGGCGACCTGCTTGGCAAAATCAGGGCGGGCCAGATATTCCAGCGCACGGACAACCGCATCATCATCATCCGCTGCCGTGGTCACGACAAAGGGAAAAGCAAAGCCCGACTGCACATGCGGCTCTGTCTGACCCGGACGGGTTGGCAGACGCTCGAACGTCCACTTGCCCTCGGCATAGGGCATGGTCTTTTCAATCTCGACGTAAATATGCTCGCCTTCGTGCATCACGCCGGCGCGCCCGCCGACAAAGGCTGCGCGCATCTGGCCGGAATCCCAGCTTGCAGAATCCGGGCTGGCCGATTTATCGCGCATCAGGGTCTGGTAGAACTCGATCCATTCGATGCCGACGTCACTGTCGATCTGCGGCACGCCGTCGATGAACTGCCCGCCCATGGCAAGAAACAGCGGCAGTTCCCATGTCGGCGCGACACAGCAGCCAATCAGGCTGAACCCAAGCATGTCGCCCCCACCTGGAATGGTGCTGACTGCCTTTGCCGCAGCAAGGACCTTGTCAGTGGTTTCCAGCGGCATCGCAATACCCGCAGCTTCCAGCAGGTCTTTGCGGTAGGTCAGGTAGATCGACTGCACAAACAGCGCCACGCCATAAAGCTTGCCATCGGCACTTGAGGCCCCTTCCCATGCGATGGGGGAAAGCTGGTTATAGGTGTCGGGAAACTGCTCTTTGAAGGTTTCGATCTGCGCGTCGAATTCTTTGAGCATGCCGCCCAGCGCAAGCTGGGTGATGTCGCGTGCCTGAATTTGCACGATATCGGGGGCATTGCCGGACCTTGTGGCCAGCACAAGCTGCGCGCTGACGTCTTCGAGCCGGATCACTTCGAACTCAACCGCGATATCGGGGTTCTCGGCCTTGAACTGTGCGAACTGATCTTCGGGGATAAACTGATCCCGCCCGAACCAGACCTTGAGCGTGCGCTCTTGCGCCGCCAGTTGGCTGGACAGTCCGGAAAGCGCGGTCGTTTCCAGTGCCAGTGCCGCTGTCAGCATGAACGTTGTCGTTCTGCGTCAAAATTTCATTGTTTTCCTCCCTGGTTGCTTTTGTCCTGCGGTCTCTCTGGCTGTCAAAGCCAAAGTTCCGTTGCGACACGTCCTCCAAAACGGGTCGAAACTCTGCTATCGCTACCCTCCTGCCACCAGTAACCCGTAAATTCGCAAACCTGTCAACGATTGAATTTTCATTCTGAAAGCAGTATTGGAATTTTTGAACCGCAGATCGAAAGGGCCTCATTTTGGGGAATATCGCCGAAACCGAGACGAACGGGGCCTTTGCCAGCTTGCGGGACCGTATTGCCCGCGCTTATCCGGAACTGAGTCCGCAGTTGCGGGCCATCGCCGAGTTTTCGATCCAGAACGCCGATACCGTTGCGGTGGAAACCGCGCAGCAGCTTGCCAAACGAATCGGTGTGCCGCCTTCCAGTATGGTGCGCTTTGCACAGACCCTTGGCTATGCCGGGTTCAACGAGCTGAAACGCGACTTCCGGGACAACCTTGTGTACCGGATGGGCGAAATCCGAGAGCGTGAGGCGATCAGCGCCCATCCCGCCAGCGGGGCCATCGCGGTTGCAGACGCGCTGGTGAGCGAGGCACGCCGCGATCTGGACCGGCTGTTCAAGGAACTGGACCGCAAGCAATTCGACCGCGCCGTGATCGAACTGGTGCGGGCGGACCGCATCCACGTTCTGGCGCAGCAAACGTCGTTTGCGCTTGGCAGCATCTTTCACGCCACCGCGCTCAGCCTTGGCACGCCCACCAACATGCTGGATGAGGCGGGGTCATTCTTTGGCCGCCAGATCGAGCTTCTGGGGGTGGAGGATGCCATTCTGGCCATCAGTTTTGCCCCCTATCAGACCTCGGTTGTGCGCGGGGCAAAGCTGCATGCCGCGCGGGGCGGCATTGTGGTTGCAGTGACGGACAATGTGCTCAGCCCGCTGGCTGCACTCGCCAGAGTGACGATCGAGACCCCCCAGCGCAGCCCGATTGCCTCGCATCCGCTGGTGATCGGAACCTGCGTGTTGCAGGCCCTTGCCATTGCCGTCAACGAAACCCGGCCAAGGGAAAACCGCTAGGATGCGCCCTGTCGGAATATGTCGGTTGTGCGGTCAGGCCAACGCATGACCCTTGGGCCAAAGGTAATCATCATTGCCGATGATCTGACTGGCGCGCTGGACAGCTCTGTCGCCTTTGCTGCGCGTGGCATGGCGGTGATCTGTGCCACCTCGACCGATCATCTTGACGCTGCCCTGCACAGCGGGGCGCAGGTGATCGCGGTCTCGACCGGATCGCGCGACGATACGCAGGACGCCGCTGTCGCCCGCATTGTGCAGGTGCGGGCGGCTGTGAAAGGCGACCCGTTGGCCCGAACTGCTATAGTTTTCAAAAAAATCGACAGCCGGATGAAGGGGCACATCGCCGCCGAGCTTCAGGCGCTTTGCAGCCCGGGCCAGCCTGTGCTGGTCTGCCCGGCCATCCCACGGCTGGGCCGGTTTGTCGAGGCTGGCCATGTCACAGGCATGGGCATTGAGCATGCCATACCCGTGGCTGCGCGCGCCGGGGTTGACGTGTCTGCCGTGCTGAATGCCCGGACTGAGGCGCAGATTGACGCCGGGCTTGCAGCGGCGCCTGACACTGCCGTGCTGGTGGGCGCTGCCGGGCTGGCAGAAGCTCTGGCGCGGCGGTTGACCGGCAGCGCCCCGCCAGCCGCCCATCTGGGGCTGGCGTCCCCTGCCCTGTTTGCAATCGGATCGCGTGATCCGATCACGCTGGCGCAACTGGCAGGTTTCAATGTTGCCCCGGCACCCGATGGCGCTGTGCCCCCGCCACCGGCGGCGTCAGACCCTGTGATGATCTTGCAGATGCAACCCGGCCGCTCTGAAGCATCGCCCCTTCAGGCAGCGGCCCGGTTTGCCACGGGCGTCGCCTTATGGGTCAAAGCCACACAGCCCGCCGCAGTTTTGGCCTGTGGCGGTTCCACGGCCGAAGCGGTCCTGTCCGAGCTTGGCATCGGGTTGCTTGAGGTGCGGGGAGAGGTGCTGCCGGGACTGCCGGTTTCAACCGCACTGACAGGATGGCCCGGGCTTCAGATCGTCACCAAATCCGGTGGTTTTGGCGCGCCGGATACGGTGGCGCGGCTGATCGCCTGCGCCGCGCCGCGCTGATCAGATCTCACGGTGCGACATCAACCATCCGCAGCTCAACGCCCCGGTCTTTGAAAGCGGAAATCGCATCCGCGCTGATCCGGCTGTCGGTCAGCAACAGATCAACGGCAGAGGTTTCGCCAAAGGCACAGAACGCCCGGTTGAAAAACTTGCTGCTGTCCACCAGCAGGATCACCCGGTCTGCCGCTGCCAGAAACCGGCGCTTCAGGTCCGCCAGTTCCAACGACGTATCTGACAGCACCTCTGGCGTGATTGCATGGGTGCCGACAAAGGCGATATCGGCCCGCAGCCGCGCCACAGAGTTCACCGCATCCGCCCCCAGCAATGTGGTGGTCCCGGCGCGGATGGTCCCGCCTGTCACACTGGTCTGCACCAGCGCATTCTGCGACAGGCAGGACGCGATCTGCACATCATTCGTCATGGCGGTGAAGGGAATATTCAGGCTGGCAGCCGCCTTGGCCGCCGCTGCCGTTGTGGTCCCGCTGTCAAACAACACCGACTGCCCCGGCTGAATAAGCTGGGCGGCAGCGGCACCGATGGCCACCTTTGCCGCACTTTCGAAGGCCGAGGCGATGGCCGCTTCGGGCTCAAACGTGGTGGAGGCCCGCGCGGTGGAAATCGCGCCACCATGGGTGCGGGCCAGATACCCGGCATCTTCCAGATAATCGACATCGCGGCGCACCGTCGATATCGAGATGCCCAAGGCTTCCGACAGGTCTTTCAAAGACACCATCTGTTCGGCGCGCAGCACCTCCAGTATCCGGGCCTGTCTTTTTGCTGGTAGCATATGCGCCCTGTTGATCGCTGACTTGCCTGCACAGTCTGGCACAAAACCGCAAAAATATTCCAGCCCGCTCTCACACATTCGCAAGAAACTACCAAAATAGTTCATTATGCGCCATAAATGGTCATAATCTGCTGCGAATCGCTGCAGTCACCGGAAAGGGTGCTTCAAAAGATGCCAACACCTGTTCTGGCCATCTCGATCGGTGACCCTGCCGGGATCGGCCCCGAAATCGCGCTGAAGGCGTGCCATGCCCTGTCGGACAGGCTGTCTGCACAGGACATGGCGCTTGTCCTGATCGGCGATGCAGCAACCCTGCAGCGCACCGCGGGCAGCCTTGGCCTGCCCTGCCCACCCTTCATTGCGCAGGGTGACGTGCGCAGCCTGTGCGGCGTAGCAATTTTGCCGACGGTTCCGCCTGCGGGTCCGATCCTGCCCGGCACCGTGTCCGCCGGTGCGGGCGATCAGGCCTATCGTGCGGTGGTGCAGGCAACCACGCTTGCTATGACCGGGGCCGCGGATGCCATCGTGACCGGCCCCCTGAACAAAGAGGCGCTGCATCTGGCAGGCCATGCCTACGCGGGCCACACCGAATTGCTGGCCGATCTGACCGGGGCAAAGGGCAGCGTGATGATGCTGGCCCATGGGGCGTTTCGCGTGTCACATGTTACGACGCATTGCGCGCTGGAAGAAGTGCCAGCCCGGGCCACCACCGCACGCATCCGGCACGTTGTCACCCTGACCCACACCGCGCTGTGCAGGTTGGGCATTGCCACCCCCCGCATCGCGATTGCCGCCCTTAACCCCCACGCGGGCGAAGGCGGCATCTTCGGGCGGCAGGATATCGACGTGACCGAACCTCTGGTGGCACAACTGCGCAGCGAAGGGTTGAACATCACCGGCCCGGTGCCCGGCGATACGGTTTTTGTAAAGATGCGCGGCGGGGCTTTTGATGCGGTGGTCGCGATGTATCACGATCAGGGGCATATTCCGGTCAAGCTGCTTGGCTTTACCGTTGATCCGGCAACCGGCCGCTGGGTGGGGCTCAGTGGGGTGAATGTCACCCTTGGCCTGCCGATCATCCGCACCTCTGTCGATCATGGCACCGCCTTCGACATCGCGGGTCAGGGCATTGCCGAGGCGACAAGCCTGATCGAGGCCATCGACTACGCCCTGGCACTGGTAAGCAGCAAGGCTGGCAACACCATCACGGAATAAGATCTTTGGGAGGAGACAGGATGCAAAGCGACGATCACAGCAGCATGTGGATTGGCGGGCACTGGGAACAGGGGGCCGAAGGCACCCGCCCCGTCATCAATCCTTCCACCGGAGAGGCGTTTGCCAATGCCCCCGAAGCCAGCGCGGCACAGGCCTTGCAGGCCATCGACGCAGCCCGCGCCGCACAACCCGCCTGGGCGCGGCTGTCGCCTTTGCAACGCGGGGTCTATATGCACAAGATCGCGGGGCTGATCCGCGACCATGCCGAACCACTTGCGCGGCTGGTCGTGCGCGAACAGGGCAAGCCCATCACCGAAGCGCGTGGCGAAGTGGGGGGTGCGGCCGAGTTCTTCACCTATTTCGCTGAATTTGCCCGCCGCATTCAGGGCGAGATCCTGCCCTCTGACGCGCCCGGCGAACAGATCTGGATTCAGCGCGTGCCGGTCGGCGTCGTCGTCGGCATCATTCCGTGGAACTATCCCGCCGCCCTTGTCAGCCGCAAAGTGGCCCCTGCCCTTATTGCCGGGAACACGATCGTCCTCAAACCCCATGAAGAAACGCCGCTTTCGGCGCTGTACATGGCGCGGCTGTTTGAACAGGCGGGTCTGCCTGCCGGGGTGGTGAACATTGTCACCGGCGCGGGGGACACCGTGGGGGCCGCTCTGACCACGCACCCGGACGTTGATCTGGTGACGATGACCGGCGGTGTGCCGACCGGCAAGCGCATCATGGCCGCCGCCGCCCCGAACCTCGTGCCCGTCTCGCTGGAACTGGGCGGCAAGGCCCCGCTGATCGTGATGGAGGATGCCGATCTGGATCTCGCCGTGGCCTCGGCGGTCACCTCGCGCTTCATGAACTGCGGGCAGGTCTGCATTTGCAACGAACGGATGCTGGTGCACGAAAAGGTCTACGATGCCTTTGTCGCCCGCTTCGTGCAGGCCACCAAGGCGCTGCGGCTGGGCGACCCGATGCTGGACACCACCGATCTTGGCCCCAAAGTCTCGCAGCCGGAACTGGAGAAGGTAGAGGCCATTCTTGCCGCCGCTCTGACCTCCGGTGCGGAACCGCTGCTGCTTGGCGGGCGTCCAGACACCCCGCCGGTTGCCGGGGGGTATTGGATGACCCCCACGGTTCTGGGCGGGGTGACTGCCGATATGGCCATCATGCAGGACGAAATTTTTGGCCCTGTCATTCCGGTGATGAAAGTATCGGGCTTCGACGAGGCGATGGCTGTGGCAAACGACAGCCGCTATGGCCTGTCCGCCTATCTGTTTACGCAAGATTACCGGCGCATCATGCAGGCGGTGGCCGACATCCGCTTTGGCGAGATCTATGTGAACCGCATCGGGCCAGAGGCGCTGCAGGGCTATCACACCGGCTATCGCAATTCCGGTCCCGGCGGCGATGACGGCATTCACGGTCTGGAATCCTATCTGCGCAAGAAGACCGTCTATGTGAACTGGTCCGGGTCTTCGCCCGTGCCACTTATGCCCTACGCCTGATGGCCTGAATCCATCCCGACACTGCCCGGGGTCACGCGCATCGCGTGCATTTGCGCATGACCCCATTCACAGGATGCTGGCACTGACAAAGGTGCCCGGGCGTGGCACGGCAGGGGAATACGGCTTCGCGGTCATCTTCTTTGATGTCGGCTCCATAACGGGCAATTCCCCGAGAGTTCTGCCCTCGGGTAAACCCGGGCCGGTTCAGATTGCCTCGCTCCTCACCGGCTTTGTCGCCAGGGTTCGATCATCCATTGTCGTCGGTGATTGCCGACAGGTCTTCCGGAGGAGCAAGACCGAGGCGGATCTGTTTTTCGACCTCGACTATCGCAAAGAACACGGCACCGATCCCGACAATCAAGAGACCATCGGACAATGATACCGAATTTGTCCCAAGAATTCCCTGAGCCAGCGGCAGGTAGGTCACGACAACTTGCGCCGGTACGACAATGGCGAGGCTGATCCACACCGCTTTGGTACCGCGGGTCGCGGCCCATGTCAGCGACGTGCTGCGGAGATTGCGAACGAAAAAAAGATAGATGATCTGCAGCACCACGATCATGTTCATGGCGAGCGTCTGGGCAAGCGCGAGGTCATGCCCCTTATTGAAAGCATAGGAAAAAATCCCGAAAATTGCCGCAACGAACAGGACGGAAATGAAAGCCACCTGCCACAGCAGGGCTCCGGTCAGCAACGGCGACGGGCGCGCACGGGGGGGACGGCGCATCGTATTGGCTTCGGTCGGCTCAAAAGCCAGCGCCAGCCCAAGCGTCGTGCCGGTGATCAAATTGACCCAAAGTATCTGGATCGGCGAGATCGGCAGTGTCATGCCAAGCAGCAGCGCGATGATGATCGTACCGGCTTCGCCTGCGTTGGTGGGCAATGTCCAGGAAATGACCTTGCGAATGTTGTCGTAGACTGTGCGGCCTTCACGTACGGCGGCCGCAATTGACGCGAAATTATCGTCAGCCAAGACCAGATCTGCGGCCTCCTTGGCCGCTTCGGAGCCCTTTACCCCCATGGCAATGCCGACATCGGCGCGCTTCAACGCGGGGGCATCATTCACTCCGTCGCCAGTCATCGCAACGGTCAACCCTTTGGCCTGCAATGCCATGACAAGGCGCAGCTTGTGCGCGGGCGACGTGCGGGCGAAAATGTTGGTCTTGGTCACCGCGAACGTCAGATCGGCATCGCCCAGTTTTTCGATGTCGGCACCGGTCAGCACCGATCCAGGGTTTCGCAGCCCGATTTTGCGCCCGATCGCTGCGGCGGTTCCGGCATGATCGCCGGTGATCATCTTGACCGCGATACCGGCAGCGTGACAGTCGGCCACCGCTTCGATGGCCTCCTGACGCGGCGGATCGATCAATCCGACCAAAGCAGCCAAAGTCAGTTTTCCGTCAAGATTGGCGGCGTTCAACTCTCCCTCCGGGGCCTCGCACAGGGCCAGCCCCAACAGCCGCTGGCCTTCCGCAGCCACGCGCTCGGCCTCGTCGTTCCAGAATGCGGTATCGAGCGGCTCAGGCCCTTCCGGCCCTTTCTGATCGCGGCACATGGCAAGAACGCGCTCCGGCGCGCCCTTGACCAGAACCAGACGCTGGCCTTCCGGCCCTTCGACCAATACCGCCATGAACCGATGAGCTGCGTCGAAGGGTATCTCGTCCTGCCGGGTCCAGCCCGCGGCATCGGCCCCAGCCTTTGCGGCAAACGCCAAGAGCGCGCCTTCCATCGGGTCGCCCGCAACCTGCCAGCCATCATCCTTTTGCGACAGCTCTGCATCGTTGCACAAAAGCGCCACCAGTCCCGCGTCACCCAGCGAGCCCACGCCGTCGTTAGGGCTGATTTCGCCCTCGGGGGCATAGCCGATCCCGTCGATGGTCACGCTGCCCGAAGACAGTACGGCGCTGGCCACCATCATTTCGTTGCGGGTCAGCGTGCCGGTCTTGTCGGTGCAGATCACCGAAACCGCGCCGATCGTTTCGATCGCGGGCAAGCGGCGCACGATCGCGTTGCGGCGCGCCATGGCCTGAACGCCGACCGAAAGCGTGATGGTCATTACAGCGGGCAAGCCTTCGGGAATTGCCGCGACCGCCAGACCAACGACGGCCATGAACTGATCGGCGAAATCGATACCCCGGACGAAATAGCCGTACAGCAGCAGGATCGCTGCAATCAGCACGATCAGCACCGTCAGCCACCGGGCAAAGCGGTCCATCTGTTCGACCATAGGCGTTGTCAAAACCTCGACCGTGCCAAGCATGTCACTGATCTGGCCAATCTGGGTTGCGGCCCCGGTGGCAATCACCACGCCGCGCCCGGTTCCGGCGGCAATCAGGGTGCCACTGAAGGCCACGCCGGTTTGATCGCCCAGTGCGGCATCGGTCGCCACCGCATCTGTCGTCTTTTCCACCGCCATCGACTCGCCGGTGAGGATTGCCTCCTGCACCTGCAAGCCCCTGACCTCTGTCAGGCGCAGGTCTGCGGGCACCTTGTCCCCCGGCTCAAGCAGCACAAGGTCGCCCGGAACCAGATCGGCGGCTTCAACATCGATGCGTCGTCCGTCGCGCATCACCGAGGCATTCGGCGCCAGCATCGAGCGGATCGCCGCCATCGCCGTTTCAGCGCGACCTTCCTGCACGAAACCGATCGTTGCGTTGACCAGGACAACGGCAATGATCACGCCGGTATCGACCCAATGCGACAGCGCCGCCGTCACCACGGCAGCCCCGATCAGGACATAGATCAAGACATTGTGGAAATGCGCCAAAAAACGCAGCACCGCCCATTGCCTAGGCTCCTCGGGCAACCGGTTGGGGCCGTGCGCTTTCAGCCTTACCTCCGCTTCGGCTGACGACAGGCCGTCGGCCGTTGCCGAAAGCGCCTGGAGCACACCATCGACAGCCTGCGCGTGCCAAGCTTGGGTTTGTTCAGTCCGGTCCTTCATCGCTGTCTCCCGACCCGGTCAAACACTGCGTTCCCCGTGCGGCAGCCTATTCTGCGCTTTGCCGTGATGTCCTGATCTGCATTAGTTCGGGCGCGTCCCATACCAGCTAGCCTGATCTCGTCACCTCACCTCCGGGAGCAGCCTCATGCCAGCCACCGAAAAACCGGATGCGAAACGTGGGTTCCGATTCCCTTCGGCCTTTACGATCCTCTTTGCTCTAATCATCCTTGTCGCGATCCTGACCTGGATTATCCCCGCAGGACAGTACGAACGCGTGGCCTCCGAGGCGCTTGGCAAGGACGTGCCCATCGCAGGCACCTATGCGCCCACGGAAGCTACCCCGCAGGGCGTCTTCGATGTCATCCTCGCCCCGATCGCCGGGTTCTACGATCCCGTGGACTATGTGGCCCGCGCCATCGACGTGTCGCTGTTCGTACTGATCATCGGCGGGTTCATCGGGGTCGTAACCGCCTCGGGCGCCATTGATGCCGGAATCGCCCGCGCCATGGTCCGCCTTAAGGGGCGCGAGAACTGGATGATCCCGATCCTGATGGCGCTGTTTGCCCTCGGCGGCACCACCTACGGCATGGCCGAGGAAACACTGGCCTTCTATGTCCTTCTGATCCCGGTGATGATCGCGGCCAAATATGATGCGCTGACTGCGGTAGCCGTGATCCTGCTGGGTGCAGGCGTGGGCGTTCTCGGGTCTACGGTCAACGCGTTTTCAACCGTCATCGCCTCGGACGCCGCGGGGATCAGTTTTGCCGATGGCCTTGTGCTGCGGCTGGCCATTCTGGCGGTAGCTTGGGTGGTCACGGTAGCTTTCGTGATGCGCTATGCCGCAAAGGTCAGGGCCGATCCGACGAAATCGCTGGTCTTTGACATGCAGGCCGCAAATGAGGCGCATTTTCTGGCCGAGACCCCATCCGAGAATGTCGAATTTACCGGTTTGCACAAGATAGTTCTGATTCTGTTCGCGCTGACCTTCGGCGCGATGATCTGGGGTGTATCGATCGGCGGCTGGTGGATGGCGGAAATGAGCGGGCTGTTTCTGGCCGCCGCCATCGTCATCGGCATCATCGCCCGACTGGGCGAGGGCAAGCTGGTTGAAAGCTTCGTGAACGGCGCGCGCGATCTGCTGGGCGTGGCGCTGATCATCGGCCTGGCGCGCGGGATCGTCGTGATCATGGATGCCGGGATGATTACCGACACCATCCTGCACGCGGCGGAAACCAGTGTGACGGGCCTGTCGCAGACGGCCTTCATCCTCGTGGTCTACTGGGTTCAGGTCGGGTTGTCGTTCTTCGTGCCCTCCACGTCGGGGCTGGCCGTCCTGTCGATGCCGATCCTCGCCCCCGTCGCCGATTTTGCGAACGTAAAGCGCGAACTGGTTGTTACTGCCTTTGCCACTGCCAGCGGCATGGTCAATCTGATCACCCCCACGTCCGCCGTCGTGATGGGCGGCCTCGCCATCGGCCGCGTCCCTTATGAGCGCTGGCTGCGCTTTGTCTGGCCGCTTCTGGTCATCCTTACCCTTATCGTCATGGCAGCGCTTGCCTTGGCCACAATGCTGGAAGGCACCCCGACATGACCCTCACCTATGGCGTTCATTCCGAAGCGGGCCAGTTACGCCGCGTGATGCTGCACCGGCCCGGGCCGGAAATGGCGCGGCTGACGCCGGACAATGCCGAAAGCCTGCTGTTCGATGATGTGCTGTGGGTCAAACAGGCGCGCGTCGATCACATGGCCTTTGTCGATGTGCTGCGCGAACGCGGCGTCGAGGTGGTGCTCTTGCGCGAGATGCTGGAGGAGGTTGTCACCAACCCCGAGGCACGCCGCTGGCTGCTGGATGCCCGCATCAACGAAAACTCGGTGGGGGTCGGCCTTGCCGCTGACCTGCACGCCTGCTTGATGGAAATCCCTGCCGAGGCGCTGACCCATATCCTGATCGGCGGGATGAGCCGGGCGGAATTGCCGATCCCCGTGGCGGGCGTCGTCGCGCCGATGCTGCGGGACGAGGATTTCCTGCTGCCCCCCATGCCCAACCAGATCTTCACCCGCGACTCGTCGGCCTGGATTTACGGCGGTGTCACCCTGAACCCGATGTTCTGGCCCGCGCGGCGGTTGGAAACCCTGAACCTTGCCGCAATTTACAAGTTCCACCCCGATTTCAAGGATGCCGGTTTCCCGATCTGGTTCGGCGACCCGATGGTCGATCACGGGATGGCAGCGCTGGAAGGTGGCGATGTCGCCCCCATCGGCAATGGTGTTGTCCTGGTCGGCATGGGCGAACGCACCTCTCCGCAGGCGGTTGGCCAGTTGGCCCGCGCGCTGTTCGCGGGGGGCGGTGCGACACGGGTGATCGCCGGCCAGTTCCCGCGTGCCCGGTCGTCGATGCACCTCGATACCGTCTTCACCTTTTGCGACCGCGATCTGGTGACTGTCTTTGCCGAGGTGGCCGAAGCCATCGTCACCTATTCGCTGCGCCCCGATGACAAGGGCGGTGTGACGGTAACCACGGAAACTGCGCCCTTCCTTGATGTGGTGGCGCAGGCGATGGGTCTGAAAAAACTGCGCACGGTGCCGACCGGCGGTAATGCGTATCAAAGCCAGCGCGAGCAATGGGATGACGCCAACAACCTTTTATGCATCAGCCCCGGCGTGGTGGTGGGATATGAGCGCAACGAACACTCCAACACCCTGCTGCGCAAGGCGGGGGTCGAGGTCATCACCATTTCAGGCGCTGAACTGGGGCGCGGGCGCGGCGGATCGCATTGCATGTCCTGTCCGCTGATCCGCGATGCCATCTGACACGCCCGACATTTCTGAAAGGACCACCCCATGCCGCAAAACCTACACGGTCGCAGTTTTCTGAAGCTGCTGGACTTTTCGTCGGACGAGGTGAGGTTTCTCCTTCGCCTCGGGGCCAGCCTGAAAGAGGCGAAAGCCAACGGCACCGAAAAACAGCTTCTGAAGGGCAAGAACATCGCCCTCATCTTTGAAAAAGACAGCACACGCACGCGCAGCGCCTTTGAGGTCGCGGCCTTCGATCAGGGCGCGCATGTCACTTATCTGGGGCCGTCGGGCAGCCATATTGGCACCAAAGAAACAATGAAAGACACTGCCCGCGTTCTGGGCAGATTTTATGACGCCATCGAATACCGCGGTTTTGGTCAGGCCGAGGCGGAAGTGTTGGCGAAGTTTGCCGGGGTGCCGGTTTACAACGGGCTAACGGACGAATTTCATCCGACGCAAATCCTCGCCGATCTCATGACAATGCGCGAATACACCCACAAACACCTGTCAGACATCGCTTTCTGTTTCGTTGGCGATACTGGCAGCAACATGGGATCGTCCCTAATGGTTGGCGCGGCATTGATCGGGATGGATATCCGGCTTTGCGGGCCGCAAAGCCTGTGGCCAGAAACGGCGCTGGTCGATCAATGCCGCAAACTTGCTGAAGCCAGCGGCGCGCAGATCACCCGGACCGAAGAACTTGCTGAGGGCATGGAGGGCTGCGACTACATCTACACCGATGTCTGGGTGTCGATGGGCGAGCCGGAAGACGTCTGGGCCGAGCGCATTGCGCTGCTCTCGCCCTATTCCGTAACGCAAGAAGTGATGGATCTGACCGGCAACCCGCACACCAAGTTTCTGCACTGCCTCCCCGCCTTCCACAACCGTGAAACCAAGACAGGTGAGAAGATCTTTCAGACCTATGGCATCGACTGCATGGAGGTAACGGACGAGGTGTTCGAATCCCCCGCTTCGGTGGTGTTCGAGCAGGCTGAGAACCGGCTGCATTCCATCAAGGCGGTTCTTGTCGCCACGATGGGGGCGTAAGATGCGGATCGTGGTCGCTCTGGGCGGCAATGCCTTGCTGAAACGCGGAGAGCCGATGACGGCCGAGGCGCAGCACACCAACGTCCGCATCGCAGCCGCCGCCTTGGCCGACCTGGCGCGCGATCATCAGATCATCGTGGCGCATGGCAACGGCCCTCAGGTTGGGCTGATGGCGCTGCGCTCTGCCGCCTATGCCCCCGACAATCCCTGGCCGCTGGATATCCTAGGCGCCGAGACCGAAGGCATGATCGGCTATCTTATCGAGCAAGAACTGATGAACGCCCTGCCGAAGGGCACCGATTGTGCCACGCTGCTGACGCGGGTGGAGGTTGATCCCCAAGACCCTGCCTTTGATCGCCCGACAAAACCCATCGGTCCGGTATACTCGGCCGAAGAGGCGGAACAGGCTCGCACCAAAAACAATTGGTCAATGGTCGAAGAAACCAAAGGCGGTCTGCGACGTGTCGTCCCGTCCCCATTGCCGATCGCCATTTTGGGTATCAAGCCGATCCGCCTGCTTGTGGAGGCCGGCGTCTGTGTGGTCTGCGCAGGCGGCGGCGGCATCCCGGTGGTGCGCGGGGCAGACGGCAACATGGAGGGCGTCGAGGCGGTGATCGACAAGGATCGCACCTCGGCCTTGCTGGCTGAGGCCTTGCAGGCTGACGTGCTGCTGATGCTGACCGACGTGGAAGCGGTGTTCCGCGATTGGGGCGGGCCGGATCAGGCCGCGATCGGATGTGTCACGCCGGATGCGCTGGACGCCATGAGCTTCGCGGCAGGCTCCATGGGGCCAAAGATCACTGCCGCCTGCGATTTTGTGCGGGCAGGCGGCACGATGGCGGGTATCGGGCGGTTGCAGGACGCGCGCGCAATCGTCGAAGGGCGCGCCGGCACGCAGGTGCGCATGGACGCAATGGCAGCCGAAAATCGCTTGTCGGGCGAGAAAAATTCCGCCCGTGTGGCGAAACACCAACCTGAAGCAGTGCAGGGTTTATCCTGACGGTCCATGGTAAGGAACGACCTGGCGGCGGACCTCCCCCCCCCGATGCCGCCGCCGGGACACGACCCGTTCCATCCGATGCGCCTCTTCCCCTCGTTCCGTGCATCGGGTGGACGGCCCTACACTCTGCGCTGTGATGCAGACGACGGTTGGCAGAACAAGGCTGGAAGATCACCCACTTCATGACCTGCAAGATCGCCCTCATGACCAGCGCGGCTGGTGCGATCGC
The DNA here is from genome assembly GCF_004745575.1 of Pseudotabrizicola sediminis. GTDB lineage: Bacteria > Pseudomonadota > Alphaproteobacteria > Rhodobacterales > Rhodobacteraceae > Pseudotabrizicola > Pseudotabrizicola sediminis. The sequence goes on from NZ_RPEM01000008.1 coordinate 121,550, forward strand.
CACAGCCACCGCCAGACTGCTGGCCTCCCGGGGGTGAAGCCATCGCCGCTGCAGATATCGTTGGCGCGGAGTCCGCCCGTTGTGCGAGGTCATCGCGGATGAGGGGTGCCTGTGCGCCTAAGTCACCAGCAAGCACGCCGTTCTTGGCCTGACGCGGGCAACGGCGGTGAATTGGGGGGAGAAGGGCATCCGTGTGAACGGCGTCAAGCCCGGCCCGACCGAGAGCCGAATGATGACATCGATCAAGAAAGGAGCTCCGCTGCCGCGTCCGCCGTGCATGACAGTTGTGCCGTCACGATCCCGATGAAGCGTTCCGGCACCCCGGACGAGGTGGCCGGAGTCGTCTCGTTTCTGGCATCCGATGATGCCGCCCGGGTCAACGGGGCCGCCTATACCGTCGCTTGCGGTATGACGGCCGCCAGATCACTTGAGCAGCGGTCCGTCGTGATCAAGATAGGTCTTGTCGAAATCTGCCAACAGCACCAGGCCATCAAGGTCATCGAACTCAACCTGCCCATGCTGAAATGTGACCAGACCCTCCTCACGCAGTTCCCGCAATACTCGGTTCACATGGATAGCGCTGAGGCCCATCGCGTCTGCCAGCAGGTATTGCGACAGCGGACATGCATATCCCGATGTGGACCCCAAACCGACCAGCTTCAACCTTGCGCCCAGTTCCAGCAGGAAATGCGCCATGCGTTCTTTCGCATTCCGTCGTCCGATGCCGACCAGATGCTCGACCACCATTGCCTCGTCCCGAGACGCCGCCCAGAGGACGGCGGTCGCGAGGCGCGGCGTTTTGCTAAATGTTTCCAGAAGGTCCTTGGCCAGAACCTCCGACGCTTCGACGCGCGTCACGGGCTCGACGTTGTGGTCCGAGGTGCGGAACAGAACAGACCGCAGGCCCAGAAAATCACCTGGTATCTGGAAATCAACGATCTGCCGTGACCCGCCCGAAAGCAGTTTGTAAGAGCAGACCCATCCCGACGCGAGAATATAGGCCGACTGATCGGTCTGTCCTTGATGCACCATGTCGCGACCGGCGGGGAACGCCTTTCGACGCCCATAAAGACTGTCCAGCGCTGACAACTCTTCTTCAGACAGCGCCACGAAAGCCCCGAGTTTGCGCGCAAATGGGCTTTGAAGAGCTGTCAATGCTGTAGCTCCTGAGAATGCATGCGTGTTGAGACATAGTGTCGACTAGAGAAGCGCCCAAACGACGTTTCGTTCCTGTCGCGGCCAAAACGCTGATCTGCCTCAGTTCAGACTACTGCAGTCCTGCTATACTGATCTTCAGCCGGAGACATTCCGGCTGCTCTTTCACCCGCTTGCAGAAGGAATGCCCGATGCCCGAGGTTCCAGACATTGCCGGAACGGCAGCTCTGGCGATTTGCGAGTCGCTGCTACTCGCGCTGAACGACCGCAACGTTCTGCCAGAAAAGGAAATCGTCGGGATATTGCGTGATGCCGCTGCGGCGCATGCGAACGATGCAGGCGATGATGGCAAGTCAGAGCTTCACACTGCCGTTGCGGACCTCATTGACGGCATCCTTGCAGGTGGCAACTCGGTACGTCGCAGGTGACGGCACCCATTGCATTCGCTGCGCAACCGTTGCGCGCCTTTCTCTGTGCCGGGTATTCCACCCCATTGCATCACGTAATCTGCGTTCTCGGGCCCTTTGGGATAAACCGCGCTTGGTGCCTCTGAGCAACCATCGCCATACGCCTGTCGGACAGTTCCAAGGCCGATAGAAGGTGGGTTGCCGATGAGGGATTCCGCCTCGGGCCAGTTCGCAGGCGGGGGTTTCAGATAGTCCGGCATTTGAACCTAACGGGTCTGGGTCACTGCCAAGGCCTTGCAGGAAAGTGTATTCCTACTATGGCTTTTGGGTGAGCTGCTTCGGGCTTCTGTGGTCTTGCAGGGCCTCTGCCGTCCAAGCGGCAGAGGCCCTGATCAGATTGCGGACCCCTACCAGCGGTAGCCCATCTTAATTGACCCGCCATAGTCGCGCGCATTGCTGGCGTATTCTGCAGTCAGGCCGCCGTCGATCGTGAGGCCATTTGCAGTGGCAACACCCATGTTTGCTGAGAGCGTAACCGAGTCCCGGCTTTGGGTTGCGCCCGTTACGGCAAACGATGCACCCGACACAGATGCGAAAGACGGCCTGTTTGTGGGGTCAGAGGCGAATTCGTGGCCCCAGGCGGCCCGGATCCCAAAAGATGTCGCGCTGTTTCGGCCAAGGGCTTGTGACCACTGCATGTCCACCCCCAACTCGGACCGCACCGACGTCGTCGTGGCTGCTTCATATGCCAAAGCGTAGCTGTCACTGCCCGACACTGCACTCTCGGCATAGGCAGCGGTCTTAAAAGACTGCGCCCTCAAGCCGACGAAGGGGGTGAAAACCCCCATTTGATAGCCAGCCTCGACATGCGCGGCCAAGGCATTGCCCGTCGTCTCGGCCCCCAACCGGTCGAAGGCCGCGATGGTGACGGTGCGATCCGTGCGGATGTCACCCCGCCCGAAGGCGATGGCACCCTCCAGATATCCAAGCTCTGAAACGGTGCGTCCCCGAAGGCCCAGAAAAAGCGTGTCACTGGTGCCAGAGCCCATGGCATCGTTCAGCAGGAAGTCTGCCTTGCTCCAAGCCAGGGCAACGCCAAAATTCGTCGCATCGCTGGGCGCGAAGGTCAGGCCGACAGCGACCCCCTTGTTGGTGGTTGTTCGCGCTGCTTGACCCAGACTCAGGTCACCATCGGTTGTGCTGCGGGACCCATAGCCCGAAACCCACATGGTCCAATCAGGAGACGGGGCCGCCATGCTGTCGGCATCGTAAAGCGTTGCCGCCCCACTTGTCGGGTCCAGGCCGTATTTCCCGGTATAGGCCGTGTTGATCTTTTCACGCACAAGCCCGACCGGAACCCCGTCGTTGCGCAAGGGTTTGGGTGTGGAATATGACGTGCGGCCGCTGCGCAGGAACGCATCAAGAAAGTCATCCGTTGCCTGTATCCCCATCGGGGCCACACCCGTCGACACCTGGCCCGACAGTTGTGAAAGGCTGATGGCCAGTTCTGCGGGAGTTTGTGTTACCCCAAGGATTAAAAACCCGAGCGGCAGGGTGCCGCCCCCTGCGACAAACTTTCGCAGACCATCAAACACTGCCCTCTCATTGCCGGTCAATGTGGAATCGGTGATCACGTCATTGAACACCGGCGCAGCAAGGGTACAAATCCGGATCGTGTTGGTGTCCAGCGTAACTGACCCGTTGCGGGCAAAAACAGCGCCGCAATTGACCGACGCCGATGTGTTCATCGTAATGCTTGTCAGGGCGACGATCTGACCCTCAAGCACCGACGACGTATGCAGCGTTGCCGAACTGCCCACCCGGTAGAATACATTGCCCCCTTGGGCCCCTTTCACAAGCTGCACGCTTGACTCGCTTTCGGTGATCAACGTCGACCCGATGTTGAAGATGAAAACGGTGTCCGGGTTGCCGCCTCCGTCCAGTGTCAGCGTCTGACCGGTCGCAATGCTTGCGGAACCGTCAAAATTATAGACGCCTCCCATCAAGATCATTCCGCCCAGATCCTTTCCAGTCAGATCACCGCCGCTTGACGTTGGGCGGCCGGCCAGGACCGCGTATAGGGTTGTTAGGTCGTTCTGAACCCTTATGGCCACCGGATCGGCAAGATGCGTTGATCCTGTATGGGTGACGCTGCCATCCCCGGTATAGGCTGTGCCCGGACTTATGGCGATGTTCCCCACGATGGTTGTCGGACCGGTGTTGGTCACCGTCTGACCGGCAATAACACCGAAACTTTGCAGGTCCTGGGCTTTGCCCTGGGTGCTAGAGAAGACACCCAAGGGAATCGCCACAAAAAAAGTGCAGACGGTTGAGATAAAAATTTTGGCCACTTTGCTACCCACTTGTCAGGATGATCATAATTATCACATGCGCTTCGGCAAAGAATATTGCGCCGAACATTTAGGAGGCTGCCAAAACGACACAGCTGTCAATACCATGCGCACAATTAATTCTGAGCTTTTAGGTGACGCAAAGGTAATGCACGTTTCTTTAGAAAGATGGTCGTTGACGCCTCGGTGGTAAAGCCATCCCCTGATAGCAAAAGATGTGCCACGACACATTGTTGATTTGTTTCCGTACCAGAAACTTCCGAGCGTGACCGTTTGATCAGCCATTCCGTTGAAATTGCTTAAATAAAGTAAGGTCTATCCGAAAATTTGTGTCGCACGCCCGCTTCCATTTCCGTCTGCGTGCCGTTTAGTTTTGAGCCGGGATGCGACAGTAGATTTACCCACCGTTATATTTGACCTATGGCAGGGATTTACACGAAGAAACCCGACAAAAATTGCATGGGGCACCGTGAAAAAATCGACAATGACCCTGCATTTGCGTCCTTTGATGATCGATAGGTCTGGCAAAAATGCATCTCGGCCAACAGTAACCAAAACGTGAAAATCCATGCTGTGTGAATCAACGCTGACTATTTTAATCTTCTTCACGGCAGCGTCATTTTGGCGGATGATTCAATGTGCAATTATTTGGTGAAATTATCCTTCGACCCAGCACACCCTTATTGCCGAACCAGCCGTTCAATGGGCAGACGCATGAAAAAGGCGGCCCCTGTCCGGGACCGCCTGATCTTTTGACCTGCGCGCGTTCTTAGCGAACGATATAAACGATCTGACGCTTCTCGCGCTCGACAATCACCGGAACGCCATTGACGTAGGCGTAGGAGTATTCGCTGTCCGGCACTTCTACCAAAGTAACCGTTTCGGGAATGCCCGCGCCGACCACAACTTCGCCTTCAAGGTAGATCGGCTCGACCGGATTTCCGGTGACATAAGTTGTGACGGTGGTGTCCGGTGCGGCTGCTGCACCCAGACCTCCGCCCAGCATCACCCCAACGAGGGCACCCACGGGTCCGGCGACCATAGCACCGGCGATGGCACCGGTTGCGCCGCCAACGGCAGCGCCTTCGGCCGAATTGTCTTCATAGGTAACGGTACCGACAGCGACCTGTTCCCGATTGGTATAGACCACAACCGGGGTATTATCGACCATGGCGGTCAGGTAATCGCCCGACGCCCACCCTTCAGTGCCTTCAAACGAAACCTTGCACCAGTTCGCGCTGTCGAGGCAGCCATCAACGGCAACAACGCCGTTTGCGGGGATCACACCAATGATCTGGTGCACAGGTCCGGGACCGGCACGCAGGTTCAGATCGGTCCAGGCAGTGGCCTCGGTGGCCGCGTAAGCGGACGTAGAAAACAGTGTTGCAGCTGTGGCGATCAAAAGAGATTTGGTAAACATTAAGGTAATCCTTGGGATTATGCAGGGCTTTCAGACACGTTGTGCATCCTCGCCGTTGCTGGCAGATCAACGCGCGCCGTTGCATTCCGGTTCCCACCTTTCGCCCAAGGTAATCCGTTCGTGCTGGGGCGGTTTTATGGGACTGACAGGCGGTCTGCAAAGTCTTGTACCAAGAGACTGAGGGACCGTGGCGTCATGTACGAACGGGCGGTTGAGTGGCGTTTGTTCGATTGCCTTTGTGCCCCCAAGCCGTTCAGCACGGCCCTTCCGTGACAGTGTCATCCTGCATCGAGGGCAGGCGTTTATCACGATGCATCCGGACCGGCGGAGCGCTGCGCTGCCCCGGGCCTAAGCCGCACCTGCCGCCTGCGGCAGCGAGAACCAGCCACCCTGCGGCGGCAGGCGCCCGACCCGCAACGGGCAGCCATAGGCGCGTTCCAGCGCGGCATCCGTCAGAACCCCGGCCACCCCGCCCTGCCCGGTCAGCCGCCCCTGATCCATCAGCCAGACGCGGTCGGCGGCCATGGCCGTCAGGTTGAGGTCATGCAGAACCGCCACCACGCCGCCACCACGCCGGGCAAAGTCGCGCATCTGGCGCACCACCCCCAACTGATGCGCGATGTCCAGACTGGCCACCGGTTCATCCAGAAACAGCCAGCGCGGCACGCCATCCACCACCGGCTCCCAGACCTGCACCAGCACGCGGGCCAGTTGCACGCGCGCCTGCTGGCCGCCCGACAGCTCCTGATACAGCCGGGTGGAAAGACCGGCCATATCAACCGCGGCAAGCGCGCGCGGCACCAGATCCGGCCGCCCGGCATGGGGGGCGGCGGTCAGGCCAAGCCGCACAACCTCGGCCACGGTAAAGGGAAAGGCCAAAACGGACGCCTGTGGCAGCACGCCGCGCAGGGCGGCCAGTTCCCACGGACGCAGGCGCGCGCAGTCCTGCCCGTTAAGGTGGACCTGCCCGGCAAAGGGCACATCGCCGGTCAGCGCGCGCAGCAGCGTGGTCTTGCCAGACCCGTTCGGCCCGACGATCACCGTCACCTCGCCCGGCTGCGCCTCTGCGGTAATGCCGTGCAGGACCAGCGTTTTGCCCAGCGACACCCGGATATCTTTTGCACTCAGCATCTACAGATCCACCATCCCGCGACGGCGCAGCAAAATCCACAGGAACACCGGCGCGCCAAGCGTGGCGGTGACGATGCCGATCGGCAGCTCTGCAGGCGCAATGATGCTGCGCGTGATCAGGTCGGCCAGCAGCAGCAACACCGCCCCGGCCAGTCCCGCGTTGATCAGCAAGAACCGATGGTCCGGCCCGGTCGCCAGCCGCAACAGATGCGGCACCACGATACCGATGAACCCGATGCCACCCGACACGGCCACCGCCGCCCCGGTCGCGGCGGCCACGGTCAGGATTGCCACCGCCTTGACGCGCTGCACCGGCAGGCCAATGTGATGCGCCGCCGCCTCTCCCAGAGCCAATCCGTTCAACCCGCGCGCCAGAAAGGGTGCCGCGACCAGCGCCAGTGCCATCACCGGGCCAGCAGCCAGCAGCTTGGGCCAGCTTGCGCCGCCAAGGCTGCCCAGCCCCCAGAACGTCAGATCGCGCAACTGCCGGTCATCGGCGATATAGACCAGCACCCCGGTCGCCGCCCCGGCCAATGCGCCCAAGGCAATGCCCGCCAGCAGCATGGTCGCCACCGACGTGCGCCCCGACCGCGTGGCCACGCGGTACAGCAGCAGGGTCGACACCCAGCCGCCAAGGAAGGCCGCCACCGGCACCAGATGATAGCCGACTGCCTGCGTGACCCAGACGGGTGCAAGACCGCCCAGCACGATGGCCACCACCGCGCCCAGCCCCGCCCCGGCCCCCACGCCCACCAGCCCGGGGTCGGCGAGGGGGTTGCGGAACAGTCCCTGCATCACCGCCCCCGCCACCGCCAGTGACGCGCCGACCAGCACGCCGGTCAGCATCCGGGGCAGCCGGATTTCCCACAGGATCAGCCGGTCCCGCGCGGCCATCTGCTCCCCCGTGGCCAGCGATTGGATGACCGACCCCAGCGACACGCCCGAAGCCCCATGCGACAGACTCAGCCCCGCCGTCAGCACCAAAGCCACCGACAGCGCGATCATCGCCACCCGCGCCTGTGCGTCGCGGTCCCCCAAGGGGTACCCGGCATCCAGCGCCACCATCAGCCGCGCCCCGCCGCGATGACGGCTTGCAGTGCCGTGTTCAGCTCAAGTGCCGCCTCGCCGGTGCGCGGGCCAAAGCCCAGCAGATAAAGTCCATCCATCCGGACAACTTGTGCCGCCTCTCCGGCCGGAGTCAGCGCAAGCGCCGGATGCGCCACCAGATCGGCCACCTCCAGCGCCAGATCGCCGCCACGGTCCATGGCAAGGATCACATCGGGCGCTGCCGCGATGATCGCCTCGTCGGTCAGGAGCTTGTAGCCGGAAATCCCATCAACCGCATTGACGCCACCCGCCAGCGCGATCATCGCCGCCGCCGAGGTGTCCGTACCAGCAGCCATGATCCGCCCGCCCTGCATCGACAGGACGAACATCACGCGCGGGTGCGACGGCAAAGCCGCCGCTGCCGCTGCGGCGCGGTCCAGATCGGCTTGTGTCCTGGCCGCCAGATCCTCGCCCGCTTGGCGCACGCCCAAGGATTCGGCGGTCACCCGGATCTTGGCCAGCACATCCGCCGGCGTCTGCGCCTCTGGCAGGGTCACCAGCGGCACCTCGGCCCGGGTCAGCAGTTCGATGGTTTCGGGCGGGCCGGCATCATGCTCGGCCAGAATCAGATCCGGCTCCATCGCGATCAGGTTTTCTGGTGAAAGCCGCCGCACATAGCCGATATCGGGCAACGCCAAAACCGCCTCTGGAAAGCTCGACGTGGTGTCGCGCGCGATCAGGCGGTCGCCCTGCTCCAGCGCAAACACGATTTCCGCCGCAGACCCGCCGGCTGCGATCACCCGGCGCGGGCCTTCCTCGGCGCGGGCCGTCGACACCGCCAGCACCAAGATCAGCGCGGTCAGCCCGGCATGAACGCCGCCGACCGTCATGAACCGCGCACGCCTCATGCCGCCACCTCTGCCGCCAGACCCTGCGCCATCCGGTCCCAGCCGGATGTATCGGTATCGGCCTCGGCCCGCTTGCCGAACATCTGCAGGATCAGCTGCCCCTTGGCATCAAACGCCTCCACCGATATGGCGGGCCCGCGTTTGGTGGGTTTGGACACCAGCCAGACCTCGGCAATGTGGTCGGCGCGCAGGTGCAGGTTGAAGCGCGGGTCCAGCACGTTCTGCCACGGACCCATCGGCTCGATGCGCTTTACCGGGCCGGAGTGGATCTGGATACAGCCGTCATTGCCAACAAAGATCATGATCTTCAGAGCCTCTTCCGCCGACCGTTCCAGCGCCCATGACACCGCCTGCACCGGCAGTTGCCGGGCGAACGCGGTGCCAACGGCGCGGTTGGCCCCCAAGCGGTTCATCTTGAGCTTGCGGACCATGGCCAGAAACTGATGCGTGTCGGTCAGCTGCGCCCATTCGCTGCGCAGCGCGTCGATCCGGTCTTCGGCAATGCGGGCGCCTTCCGGTGCGGCACGCGCGACCATCTCGAACGGCGCATCAAGCGGCAGGGCCAGATCGGCCACCACGGCGTCAAAGGCGGCGATGTCAGAGTCGGGCCCCAGATGCACCTTGTGCACCGCATCGCCCGCCGCGTCGAACACCTGCAGGCTGCGCTTTACCCCCTGATCCGTCTCGCGCCGGATGGCAAAGCCGTGCACCCAATGGCGTGGAAAGATCCGCAGGTCGATCTCGTCGCCCAACACCATTGAGGCATGCGCACCGGAGTGGAAATTCTTGTAGACCCCGCGCCGTTCATGCACCGCACTTTCGTTGCGGGTCAGCGCCATCACATCGCCCATCTGGCCGACATGCGGCAACAGGCGGGCCGGGTCGGCAATGATCCGGGTGGCGGCAGCACCGGCTTCGGCGGCGACCAGTTGCGCCTCTGACAGGCCGATGGCGGCGGCAAGATCGCGCTCGCGCAATTTGGGATGTTGGGTGCGGGCATGGGTGATCTGTTCGATCACATCGGGGGAAAGCAGCATCGGGGTCATCCTTGGACATGGGGCTTTGACACGGGGGCAGTCGCATGTCTGGCGGGGGCGGACCCCACGGCTGGATGGCGCGGCGCAATACTTGACGAATTTACTCGGGCAATTTAGAAGCCGAGTCGAACGGGGTCAAGAGCGATCCCGCAGGGTGCCAGCGTTCCGCCAGCCGACCATAACCGTCGTGACCAAGGGGACACTGAATGCAACCGCAAAAGCCGGGGCAAGCCATTATTCCGGGCCTCGCCCGCCTGCTGACCACCGCCGCCATCATTGCCATCGCCGCTCCGGCCACCGCACAGGATGCGGCGGGCGGCGGCACGTTTCTGGGCCGCCTGATTCTGGGCGCCGGCCAGCAGAAGGTGGCGATTGACACGCCGCAGGCCGTCACGGTGGTGGAACAGGAAGACATCGACCGCGAACAGCCCGCCACCATCGGCCAAATCTTTCGCAACGTACCGGGCGTGCAGACCGCAGGGTCAGACCGTCCGCTTGGCACCGCCTTCAACATCCGAGGTATCGGCACCACCGAACAGACCGCGAGCGAGGCGCGCATCATCGTGAACGTCGATGGCGTGCCGAAGTTCTATGAACAGTACCGCATGGGGTCGTTCTTTACCGACCCCGAGCTTTACCGCCGCGTCGAAGTGCTGCGCGGGCCGGGGTCTGCGGTTCTGTATGGTTCGGGAGCCATCGGCGGCACGGTGAACTTTGAGACCAAGGACGCGGCTGATTTCATCCCCGAAGGCAAGACCGGGGCCGCCCGGCTGAAATTCGGCTATGACAGCAATGGCGACGGGCTGATGGCGTCCAGCATTCTGGCGATGCGCACCGCAGCGGGGGCCGAGTTTCTGGCGGCTTTGGGTTATCGCACTTCGGACGATTACAAGGACGGTGCCGGCACCACCTTGCGCGGGACAGGGAATGACGCCCCCTCGGCGCTGATCAAGGGCGCCTTCCGTCTGGGCGAGACGCAGACGCTGCGCCTGTCGATGCAGCGGTTTCAATCCGACAATGACAACGCCACCCTGTCGCAGACCGGGGGTGGCAATGCCATCGCAGATGCTTTCGGGATTGTCAGCCGCGACACCACCGATACGACCGTCAGTGCCGCATGGGAGGCGACCACCGATCTGGCCTGGCTGAACCCGAGTGTGCAACTGGCCTGGTCCGATACCCGGGTGGCGCAACGCGACGCGCGCAATCTGGCCGGTGTGCCGCAGGTCTGTCTGCCGACATTGTCCAACCAGAACGTGTTCTGTGACGTCGATTTCGCCTATCGCACCGCGATGCTGAAGGTTGAAAACACAGCCTCCATGCCAGGGGCCGGATGGGAGAATTTCCTGACCTTCGGGATGCAGGCCACCGATCAGAAGCGCATTGCCGACAGCGCGGGCCCGCTGGGCTTTCACCCCGAAGGCCGCGACCGCAAGATCGGGGTCTATGCGCAATCGGAACTGCTGCTGGGCGATCGTCTGACGCTGATCACCGGGGCCCGGGTAGACTTTGGCAACCGCCATGCGGGTGATGAGGTGCCGGGTGGCGAACAGGTCAAGGAAAATGCAACCGCGCTGACCTTCGCTGCCCTGTACAAGATCACCGATGACCTGTCGGTCTTCGGCTCGGTCGCGCGGACCGAACGGCTGCCGACGTTGGACGAGCTGTATTCCTACTCCGCAACCAAAGCACCGGCGCTGGACCTGAACAAGGAAGAGGCCACCAACATCGAACTTGGGCTGTCCTGGACCCGGCAGGGGCTGATTGCGGCGGATGACAGCCTTCAGATCAAGGCCACGCTGTTTCACAACAACATTGACGACCTGATCACCACCACCGCCACCGCCGATACCGTGTTCCACCGCAACGTGGCACGGGCAAAGTTCCGGGGCGTGGAGGTCGAGGCCGGGTATGAGGCAGAGCGTGTCTTCGGTCGGCTTGCCTATTCACATGTGTCGGGCAAGGACCGCGACTATGGCTATACCGTCGCCACGACTCCTGCGGATCAGTTGGCGTTGACCCTTGGCGGGCGGCTGCACGAACGCGGCATCGAATACGGCTGGCGCGGCACTTTTGTTGACAGCATCACAACCGCCAGCCGCAGCACCGCCACGGGCGCCATCACCGCCACCGATTACGCAGGCTACGCCACGCATGACCTGTTCGTGTCGTTCAAACCGCAATCGGGGGCGCTGGACGGGTTCGATGTGCAGCTCGCGGTCGAAAATGTCCTGGACCGCGATTTCCGTAACAACCTGTCGGCAGACCACGGGCGCGGGCGGACCTTCAAGGTCAGCTTCGCCAAGGCGCTGACATGGTGATCCGGCTGACGTTTGCGGCGGTGGCATGTGCCATCGCCGCAGGCGGCGCGCAGGCTCAGGATCTGCAGATCAGCCTCAACACGCTGGACCCGCAGCCAGAGGCCTGCCGGCTGACGTTTGTGGCCGACAACGGCACGGATGCCGACATCACCCGTCTGGTGCTGGAGGCGGTCCTGTTCACCAAGGCCGGACAGGTCGCGCAGTTCACCCTGTTCGACTTTGCCGCCCTGCCATCGGGGCGTCAAAGGGTGCGGCAGTTCGATGTCGCGGGGCTGGCCTGTGACGATCTGGGGCAGGTGCTGCTGAATGGGGTGACTGCCTGCGACGGCGCGGACCCCGCCGCCTGCGTCGCCGCCCTGACCCCCGCAAGCGCGGTTGAAGGCATAGAGGTGGCAGGATGATTCATCTGATTGTGGCACGCGATGCCCTGCGCGCGCTGATCGCGCTCGGCGGGCCGGTGGTGGCGCTGATCCTTGCGCTATCGGTGCTGGCAGGGGCGGTGGTGCTGTGGAAGCTGTGGCAGTTCCGCGCCGCAGGTGTCGGGCGGCATGCCGGGCTGAACGCGGCCATCGCGGCCCATGACGCAGGCCAGCACAACCGCGCCCGCGCCCTGGCAGAAGCCGCCCCCAGCCATCTGGCCCCGCTGCTCTCTGAGGCATTGCAGGCGCAAAGCGCCGATGTGCGCGACCGGCTGTACACGCTGGCCGAAGACCGGCTGGCGCGGCTGGAATCCGGCTTTCGGCTGCTGGATACCGTGGCGCAGATTGCCCCCCTGCTGGGGCTGTTCGGCACTGTTCTGGGCATGATCGACGCCTTCCGCGCCATGCAAGGCGCGGGCGCGGCGGTAGACCCGTCGGTGCTGGCAGGCGGCATCTGGGTGGCGCTGATGACCACGGCCGCCGGGCTTGCGGTGGCGATGCCGGTGTCGGCCCTGCTGTCATGGCTGGAATCGCGCATGGGGTCCGAACGGCGGATGGCGGGCATGGTGATCGAGGCGGCCCTTTGCCCCGGAATGGCCGCCATAGCGAAACCCGTTGTGCAAACGGACCGGGCCTATGTCCCGGCTTAGGAAACCCACACGGCGACGGGCCTTGTCGATGACCTCGCTCATCGACGTGATCTTCCTCTTGTTGCTGTTTTTCATGCTGTCATCGACCTTTACCCGCTTCGGCGATCTGCCGTTGACCACCACCTCGGGCGGTGCGGCGGCCAGCACCGATGCGCCCACCTTCCTGCGGCTGCTGCCCGACAGCCTGACTCTGGATACCGCACCACTAGACCTTGCCGGCGTGCCCGCAGCGCTGCTTGCACGGGCGCCGGTTCTGGTCATCGTGGCCCCGACCGAAGGCGTGACCTCGCAGCGGCTGGTCGATGTGCTGGGCGAATTGCGCGATTTGCCGGGTGTGACCCTGCGCGTGATCGGAGGATAGCCATGCGCCTTGCCGCCCTGCCCCGTCGCCCCTCGGAACCCACGATCACCCTGATCAATGTGGTGTTCCTGATGCTGATCTTCTTTCTGGTGGCCGGGCAGGTTGCCGCCCCGGTCGACCGCGACATTCAGCTGATCGACGCCGCCGCTCTGGCCACCCGCGCGCCCGACGACGCACTGGCCGTGCGCAGTGACGGCACCACCCTGTGGCGTGGCGAGGTAACCACGCCCGAGGCCTTTGCCGCCGCCCGAATCGCCGACGGGGCCGAAGTGCTGCGCCTTGTGCCCGCCCGGGACCTGCCCGCGCAGGATCTGTTGCGAATAGCCAATGCCCTGCGCATGGCCGGTGCCGCCGAAGTGCGGCTGGTCACCGACAGGTCAGCGCCATGAAACAGGCCCGCTTGCCCTTTGTGATCGCCCTGGCCCTGTCGGGCGCGCTGCACGCAGCCGCCGCCATCGCCATTGCCCCGCAGCCGGATGACCTTGAGGTCGAAGGCGGTGGTGCCGCCACCGTGGCCTTGCTGGGTGAGGCGTTTGAAGATCTGGCGCAAGGCGCGACGCCAGTCTTTGCAATCGAAGCGCCGCCACTGGCCGCCGTGCCCGTGACAACACAAGTGGTCGCAACCGCAGCGACGCCAACCGCAGCACCGGCCCCGCCGCTTTTGCTGCCCCCGTCTGAAACAGCTGATCTGGCAGCCCTGCCCCCCGTGGACAGCGCCCCGGCGGTGCAGCCTGAGCGAACACTCCAAGCGCCCCCCGCTCTGGCTGCTGCTGTCGCGCCCCCGGCACTGCCTGCAACCCCGGTCGAACCCGCATCATCAGCCCCCGAGGCCTCCCCCCGGCCCCGTGCGCGCGCCGAGGCCCCTGCCTCCGCAAAGCCGGTCGAAAAGCGCGCCGTGGCACAATCTGCGCCGGTCCCCGCAGGCAACGCCGACCGCAACGCCCGCAAGGGCACCCAGGCGGGGGAAGAAAAAGCCCCTGCCTCTGCCGCCGCCGCTGGCGGGTCGGGGGCACCGGCCGCGCAGGCAGGCAATGCCGCGCGCTCCAGCTATCCCGGTCTGGTCTTGCGCAAGATCGAGCGGACGCGCAAACCCGCAAGCCGGGCACGCGGCACCGTCGTGGTTGCGTTCCGCGTGGCCCCCTCTGGCGGGCTGGCCTCGGCGCAGGTGGTGCGATCGTCGGGCGACCCGTCGCTGGAACATGCGGCGCTTGACCACATCCGCCGCGCCGCCCCCTTCCCGCCGCCGCCTGCCGGGGCAGAGACCGATTTCAGATTTGAATTTGTTGGCCGTCGTTAGGCGATGCGCCATCGGCCCGATTTCTAACGTATACGTCTTAGTAAAAGAGTCGGGATTGACTTTCCCGATAAAAACGCTCACCCATTCAAGCTCTGGCCACCGGCCTGATCCCACAGCTTTCAGGCCGCGCCGTTATGCAAGACACACCGACACACCCCAGTCCGACACTGCCGCAAGACCACCCCCCGGCCCCCGCCCATGAGGCGATGGCGCTGACCAAGGGCGGGCAGGTTGCGCATATTGTTCTGGATGGGCAGGTGTATACCTTGCGGATCACCCGTGCCGGAAAACTGATCCTGACCAAATGACCCCAGCCAAAGGGCCCGCCTGCCCTGCAAGGATGCCATGACAAAACTGCCCTCTCCCTGCATCAGCGTCTGCAAGTTCAAGCGCGAAGGCCATTGCATCGGTTGCTCGATGACCAAGGACCAGAAAGACCTGTTCAAGAAAATCAAAAAAGAAAAACACCAGCAGGCCTTTATCGACATGCTGGTGCATCAGCAGAATGATCTGGGGCGCTACCGCCACTGGGCCCCCGCCTACGAGAAGCGGTGCGAAAAGCAGGATGTCAAAAGCCCGCTTTAAGCCAGAGAACAACTGTCAGCGCAGATGGGCGCGCAGAATCCAGGCGAACTTCTCATGGGTACGCGCGCGGCCGATGGCCAGATCCTGCGTCAGCAGGTCGCCATTCTCTTCGGCTACCGCAGAAATCCCTGCCATCGTGGCGGCCAGCGTTTCCTGGGCCGCCAGCAGGGTTGACACCATGGCTTCGGCCTTGGCATGCCCGTCATGCTCGGCGATCTTTGACCGCGCCAGCATCGCCGACAACTGTCCCTCGGCATGGCCGTCCAGTGCCTTGATCCGTTCGGCCAGATCGTCCTGCGCGACAAAATGATCTTCATACATGGTCTGGAACAGCGCATGCAGCGGGCCAAAGCCCATGCCGGTCACGTTCCAGTGGAAGTTCTGCGCCAGCATCGTGGCGACAACTGTTTCGGCAACGCCTTGATTGAGCGCTTCGCACACGGCTTCGCGCGCGGATGGACTGATTTGGGCTGAAGCTTGCGCCATGCCTGACCTCCTGAAATTACGTTCGGAATTCTGGGGCGGGACTGGCTTGCACGTCGGCTGGCTACCCGCTTTCACAAATTAGGGGCAAGTGCGGGCCACGGCAACCCCCTTTTTAGAATAATTCTAAATCCGACAAGATCAGTCTGTCACATCCGGCGTCAGATCTGCTCTTGCCGCTGCGCCAGTTGCGCGGCCAGCCAGCCGATCTGCCGCCAGGCGTGGCGCGGCAGGCGCGACGCCAGCAGGAACTGCACGCTGCCCGCATCGCCCCGCCGGGCGGCTGCCAGCAGGCTGGCGATCCATGCCTCATCAAACGACAACTCCGCCGCGCCCGGCTGATGCAGAACCGGCGGGCGGCCAAGTATAGACGCCAGCCCCCGCAACAGCGCTTCGGCATAGGCCCGGGCGGCGACATCGGCATGCGACGACAGCATCGCACAGGCCCGGAACAGATCCAGCCGCGCCCCGGCATGGCAGCGCGGGGCAAGCCGCCGCAGCGCAGAGACTGCCACCGGAATTTCCACGGCGGGGCTGAGGACTGACGGTGTTTTCGGGACTGCCTGCATGGGTCTGCTCCATTAACCTGACTATTATAGTCAGATAAATGCCCGGCGTCCAGTTCAGATCAGCCGGTCCGCAGAACCCGGGGCTGGACCAGCCCTGCGCCAGGCGTCACACTGCAGTATATCGGGGGGAACAAAGGGGCGCATGATGGTAACGCGGGACAGTCTTCTGGCGGCCTTTGGCATCCGCCCGCCGGTCCCGCCCCTGTCCGGCCGCAAGGTCGCCACGGTGCTGGAGGACGCACACTGCACTGCCGATGAGCTGTGCCTGACCTACGACGGTAGAGTGGACATCCGCGCCTTTTGGTGCCGCCCGCGTGGCCCGGTCGGTCCCATTCCGGCGGTGCTGATCATCCACGCGCATGGCAACCGCTATGATATCGGGGCCGCCGAGGTCGTTCACGGACGGCCTGCGCTGCATGCACCGACCGGGCCCGCCCTGGCCGCGCGCGGCATCGCCTCGCTTTGCCTTGACATGCCCTGCTTTGGCAGCCGCGCGGGGCACAGCGAAAGCGCGGCGGCCAAGGCGTTGTTGTGGGAGGGTCGGTCGCTGGCCGGACAGATGCTGACCGAAAACCTTGCCGCGCTGGATTGGCTGTCGGCGCAGCCCGACGTTGACCCCGCCCGCATCGGGGTGTTCGGCCTGTCGATGGGCGCGACGCTGGCCTATTGGCTGGGCGCACTCGACCCGCGGCTGCGGGCGGTGGCGCATGACTGCTGTTTTGCCGATTTCCGTACATTGATCGCCCTTGGCCAGCATGATCTGCACGGTATTTACCTGACCGTGCCGGGGCTTCTGGTCCATGCCTCAAACGGCCAGATTGCCGGGATGATCGCACCCCGCGCGCAGTTCATCGGTCTGGGGGATCAGGACCCGCTGACGCCCCCCGCCGCCGTTGACCCGGCCCTCGACGAAGTGCGAACGGCCTATGCCCGCACTGGCGGGCGGTTGGTGATTCACCGCGAACCGGACTCGGGCCATATCGAGACGCCCGCCATGCACGCGGCCATGCTCGACTTCATGCAAAGCGCTCTGGCCTAACCCAGCCGCTGCCCGTCTGCGCCAAAGACATGCACCGATTGAGGGTCATAGCCCAGTTCAATCAGCGCCCCGCGCGCCAGATCCGGCTGGCCGGGCAGGACCGCCAGCAAGCCACCCCCGATTCCGACATCGGCGTGTACCACGCTTTCCGGACCCAGCGCCTCGATCAGCCGGACCCTGGCCTGCAACGGCCCGCCGGGCTGCGGGCGCAGGTGCTGCGGGCGGATGCCAAAGGTCACCGGGCCATCCGGCACCA
This sequence comes from Pseudotabrizicola sediminis, assembly GCF_004745575.1. Classification (GTDB taxonomy): domain Bacteria; phylum Pseudomonadota; class Alphaproteobacteria; order Rhodobacterales; family Rhodobacteraceae; genus Pseudotabrizicola; species Pseudotabrizicola sediminis. The sequence continues at coordinate 138,986 of NZ_RPEM01000008.1, forward strand.
CCAGCCCCTGCGGCAAGGGCAGCAAGGCTCCATTGTCCAGCTGCACCGACCCGCCCATGGCCTGCCCGGCCCACAGGTTCATCCCCGGCGCGCCGATAAAGCCTGCCACGAACAGATTGGCGGGGCGGTTGAACAGGTTCAGTGGCGTATCCACCTGTTCCACCTGTCCGGCGCGCAATACCACGATCCGGTCAGCCATCGTCATCGCCTCGACCTGATCATGTGTCACATGGATCATCGTGGCCCCCAGCCGGTCGTGCAGCGCCGACAGTTCCGCTCGCATGCTGACACGCAGTTCGGCATCAAGGTTCGACAAAGGCTCATCCAGCAAAAACGCGGTGGGGCGGCGCACGATGGCGCGGCCGATGGCCACGCGCTGCCGTTGCCCGCCCGACAACTGGCCGGGGCGCCGTTCCAGCAACGGCTCGATCTCCAGCATCTTTGCTGCCTCGGCAATGCGGGTGTCGATTTCGGCCTTGGGCATCCGGGTGTTCTGCAAGCCAAAGGCCATGTTGGCCCGCACGGTCATGTGCGGATACAAGGCGTAGGACTGGAACACCATTGCCAGCCCCCGGTCTGCCGCCGACCGGGGCGTCACGTCGGTGCCGTCAATCTCGATCCGCCCGGCGGTAGGCTTGTCCAGCCCGGCGATCATCCGCAGCAACGTGGATTTGCCGCAGCCCGAGGGGCCGACAAAAACCACCAGCTCCCCCTCATCAATCGTCAGATCAATGCCCTTGAGCACGTCAATGGCGCCAAAGCTTTTGCGGATGTCGTGCAACTGTATGCGACCCATGGGAATATCCTATTTCAACCCGGTCCCGGCGATGCCCGCCGTGATGAACCGTTGCAGGAAGATAAAGACCAAAACGACCGGGATCATGGTGATGACGGTCATCGCCAGCAGATAGTGCCATTGCACATTCAGCTCTCCGGCATAGGCGTTCAGGCCGACTTGCAGGGTATAGACCTCTTGCCGCGACAACACGATCAGCGGCCACAGGAAATCATTCCAGCGCCACACGACCGAGAAGATCGCCAGCACCGCCAGCGCGGGCGCGGTCAACGGCAGCACGATCCGCCAGTAAATCTGCCATTCGCTGGCATGGTCCATGCGCGCCGCCTCCAGCAATTCATCCGGGATGGTCAGCATATATTGCCGCAAAAGGAAAACCCCTGTGGGTGTGGCCACCGTGGGCAAGATCACCCCCCAGAGCGAGTTGATCAGCCCCACCCCCGACACGATGGAGTAAAGCGGCACCAGGATCACCGACAGCGGGATCATCAGTGTCGCGATGATCAAGACCACCACAAAGCCCCGCCCGCGAAACTCGTATTTCGACAGCGCAAAGGCGGCCATGGAGTTGGTCAGCAGGGTGATCAGCGTCGCCACCCCGGTCACGAAGATGGAATTCTTCGTATAGGTCAGGAAATCGAACCGCAGGAACGGGTCCAGATAGTTGCCCCACGAAAACCCCACCGCGCGCACCGGGGTGCGGTTGGCGATGTTGATACGCTGCACCTCGGCCGGGTTTTCCGGGTCCACCATCTGCGCCACGGTGCCCACGCGGCGCACCTCGGCCAACGTGCGGGTGCCCGCCTCATCGGTAACGGAAAACAGCGGCAAAGGCCGGTCATAGCCCGCGACTTCCACTGTCTGCGCCTCGTATGGCAGCAGGGTCGGCGGGAATTCCGACAGTTGCGCCGGCGATTTGAACGACGACATCACCAGCCAGAACGCAGGCCCGAACATGATGAACACGGCAGCGCCCAGCCAGACAAAGGTGAACACATCGGTCCAGTCCCAGCCGGTGCCGCCCTTGCGGCGGGTCAGAAACCCGATGGCGCGGCTCATTTCAGCTTTCCTCTCCGCTCGTTGCGCTTGCCCAAGGCAAGTTGCAGCAATGTCAGCACGATCAGCACCCCGCCCATCAGGATCGACGCCGCCGCCGCCAGACCGGGGTTTTTCAGCAAGGACGCAAAGCCGACTTCATAGATATATTGCGTCAGGAACAGCGTGGCCGTGCCCGGACCACCCCCCGTAAGCACATACGCCTCATCAAACACCTGCACCGCGCGGATCAGCGCCAGCACGATCACCACCAGCATGTTGGGCATCAACAAAGGCAAAGTGATGCGCCAGAACACGCGGGCGGGCCGGGTGCCGTCCATCTCAGCCGCCTCGTACAGATCGCGCGGAATGGCTTGCAGACCGGCCAGCAGGATCAGCGCGAAAAACCCCAGATGCGCCCAGATCGTGACGCCGATCGCGGCGGAAAACGCATAGTTGCGTTCCAGCAGCCAGTTTACCGGGTCCATCCCCATGCCGACCAGCGCCGCATTCAGCACACCGTTACGGTCAAGGATCCAGCGCCAGATCAGGCCCACCACCACCGGCGACAGCAACACGGGGAAAAAGAACACCGCCCGCCAGAAGCTGAGCGCGCGCAGCGCCCGGTTCAGGATCAGCGCGGTGATGGTCGCGGCCACAATCAGCAGCGACACCTGCAGCACCACAAACGTGCCGGTGTTGCGCAGGGCGATCCAGAACTGGTCTTCCTGACAGGTCATCAGATCGGTGTAATCGGTGCAGCGCAGCAGCCGTTCAAACTGCGCCGCACCAACGTAGGTGCGTTCGGGTAAAAAGAGAGCAGCCCCGGTCGTCATCGAATAGGCGATGTTGATGACCAGCGGCAACAGGACAAACACGGTGAAGATCGCCATGTTCGGCAGCAGAAAGAAGGCCACCATCCCATTCTGCCCGGCCAGCCGCTGCCAGAGCCGCAAGGGCGTATCCAGCAAGCGGGCCAGCCAGCCCAGGGGGGCCGCCACGACGGCCCCCAACACTCCCTTTACCCCGGTCATGGCTTACTGCGCCGCCGCAACCGCTTCGGTGATGTCCTGGTCGATGCGGGCATAAGCGTCGTCCAGCGTCAGTTCCCCCGCCATCACCTGGCTGATCCGGTTGACCAGCGCGCCATAGTAGGGCGTCGCCCATTTCCACGCGGGCAGCGCACCGGCACCCGGCAGGATATCACCCGCCGCCGCAACATAGGCATCAAGCGCGGCCCCCACGTTCTTGTCCTCGGTCTGCCAGTTCATGCCGCCAGCCGCAGCAACGCCAGCATGGGCGGGCAGAAACAGGGTGCGCTCCGAGAACTCTTTCACGATGTCTTCGCGCGCGAAATATTCCATGACTTTCGCTACTTCCGGGGCGTTCTGCGTGTATTTCACTGCAACCAGAGCCGCACCCCCAGCCAGACCGGAACAGCCCGCCGTGCCGCAGGGAGAACCCGTTGCCACCCAGTCGAACCCGTCACCGATCTTGGTCGACAGGTTGGCGATCTGCCAGCTGCCCGAATAGTAGAACGGGATCGCTGCGTTGATGAAGTCATCCGCCGCCGCGCGGTAGGTGGAGCCCGACGCCGCAACCCAGGTGTCGCGCAGCATCTGCCCGCCCTCGACCCAAGCCACCAGCTTGGCGGCAAAAGCCTTGGTGCCGTCATCGACCGGCGCGGGCAGGCCATCGGCCCCGATGTAATTCGCGCCATATGACACGTTCGGCCCAGAAATCCGGTGGCCAGACCGGTCGATGGCAAAGGCGGCGGCGGTGCCTTGTGATTTCGCGACCTGATCGGCGGCGTTCACCCAATCATCCCAGGTGGCCCCCTCCCCCGGCAGCGCCACACCCGCCTGTTCGAACAGCGTGGCATTGGCATAGCCGCCAGTCAGGGTCAGCTGAGTCATGAAGCCGGTGATGGCGTCGCTGCCGTCTTCACGCATCCAGTCGGCATGGGCGCCGAAATTGGTGCGCCAGTATTCGGCGTCCGACAGGTGCGGCGTCAGGTCGAGCCAGTGCGGCGCCAGCGTCTTGATGTTGGTCACCCGCGCAATATCCGGGCCGGACCCTGCCTCCAGCTGAATCTGCAGCTGTTCCTGCACCACCTTGTAGGCCACCTCGTCCAGAATGACGTTGATGCCGGGGTTTTCGGCATTGAACCGGGCGACAAGATCTTTCATCACCTCGCCTTCCACCCCGTCAGAATACCACATCAGGCGCACATCGCCTGCAAGTGCCGTGGTGCCCATCAGGCTGGCCCCAAGGGCCAGTGCGATCATCGTGTTTTTCATAGCGTTCTCCTCCTTGTGTTATCCCGGCCTCCCGCCGGGGTCGTCGTCACCGGTGCAGGGTTCTGTGCCCCACGACCGTCCAGTCCTTTGGATTGACCATCCGTCCCTCCGCCTCGATCCGGCCATCGGCATGGAACTGCACCGGGCCGTATTCGGGGTCCTCCACCGTGACTGTAGCACGCGGATTTGCGTCTGTATCAAGGGCCAGTTGCGAGAATGTCGCCACGTAAGCTTCCAGCCCCGGGGTCGCATCCCCCATCCGCACCAGCCACCAGCCCTGCCGCCCCGCCAGCCGCAGTTCGCAGCCTGCGGTGGGGCCGTCGGCCACCATCATCAACGGGCCGGAGGCGCGGATCAGCATCGCGCCCTCGCCTGCGATGGCAGCTGCCAGATTGTCTTGCAGGTGGATCTGGTCAAAAGCGATCGCCGGAAACCAGCAATGGGTGAAATCGGGCTGTTCCGGCTGGCCATCAAACCACACCAGCGCCAGCCCGCGATACTGCTGCACGCGCGGCACCGAGGCCGAACCGCCCCAATAGGACGGGCGGCCATAGCCGGAATGGATCACCTCGCCCGGATGGTTGATCCAGATCTGCGCATCGGGGTTGGCCCCCAGACGCGCATGCAACAGCGTTTCCTGATAGCCCCAGTCAAACCAGCGATAGGCCGCCGTTGACCCCATCGCCCAGCCGGGGGTTTTGGCGTGGTACAGGGCTGCAAACCGCCCCTCGCCTTGCGCAAACACCCATTCCTGTTCGCCCGCCGCCAGACTGGCGCGGGCGGACAGCGCGGAATCCAGCTGCAAGCCATGGTCCCGCAGCGCCAGTGCCAGCCCCGGCAGGCAGTGGAACCGCGCGCCGAACTGGCCCATGCCCCAGAGCATGCGGGTAATCGCTGACAGTTCCAACGTGCGGCCCGCCCGCAGCGTGTGTTCATAGCTGCGCCCCTGCGCCGCCGTGATCACGCCGTGATGCGCCGAATTGGCCACCACCTCGACCAGCCGCACCACGGCACGGCCCGCCCGGTCGCGGATATCGGCGTCGGGGGCAAGGGCGTAAAGCGCGGTCAGGCCCTTGAGATCAATCGGGAAATAGGGGGCAGAGTTGAACTCTGCCATCTCCCACTCCTCAAAATGGTCCAGCCATGCCTGCACCCGGTCGCGCCCCGTGGCCGACTGTTCCGCCCCGCTGCGCCCCGCCCGGCGGAAGGTGGCATCAGGCAGCAGAGCGCCCGCCAGATAGGCCGAGGTGTGGAACAGCAGCGCGTGGTTTTCGCTGAAATACCACTGCACATCATTGCCCGGCTCATCCATCCAGTAGCGGTAGCCAAGGATGGCCGCGTCGATGCGGTCGCGCACCCGGTCGGACAGAAGATGTCCGAACCGGGTGCGCCCCCACAACAGCGGCACCAGCGCGAAATCGGCGCAGTCCCAGCAATCCTCGATCGCGGGGAGGGTCGCGTCGATCATTGCTTCGGTCTCGGGGCCGGACAGCCCCTGCGCCAGTCGTGCCAGTGCCGCCACGGTGTCAGGTTCGGCGCGGGTGGCAACCCAGGTCAGCGCCTCGTCAATCCGCGCCTCCAGCGTGGCGGGCACCGTGCCCTGTGCGGCCAGATCGCAGACCTCTACCCCGAAGGTGCGGGTGGCGGCAAAGCCGTCTGCGGTCAGGGTGGGGATGAAATGCCGGAAATCACCGGGCAGGTTTTCGGCGCGGTCGATCACAAGCCGCGCCGCACCTGCAGGCAGGTGGCGTTGCAAGGCGGCCGGATGGTGCGACATGAAATCGCCCTCAATCCGGATCGCGACATCCACCGCCAGCGGCATTGGCTGCGGCAGAACAAGTGCCACCTCGCCCCCGGTATAAGCGGGCTGGTCAAAGTGCATGGTGGCCAGCGCCGTTTCCATCGCGCGGGCACGGTCGGTGCTGCACTCGGTCGGGATGCCCGCCTGTGCCTCAGGCCCATCGAGCCAGTCCAGCTGGATGTAATAGCGGGCATCGCGCTCGGCCAGATCGTCGAAGAACACCTCGACCCGGTTATCGCCAGCGGTCACGTCTACCTCAAACTCCGCCGCTGTTTCGGCGTTGCGCTTGTAGGGGGCCATCCAGCCCACCTCGGCCCCGTTCACAACCAGCACCGCGCCGCCACAGGTGCGCAGCCGCAGCCGCGCCCGGCCCGCTGCCCCTGCGCGGATCACCGTTTCAGCCCATGTCGCAATATGCGTGGGCCGGAACCAGAAGCCCGACAGATCCAGCCGGGGCGAACCAAACGGCAGCCAGTTGCGCGCCGCCTCAAACGCGCCCTGCGCATCGGGCCGCTGGTCCCGGCGGTCAGCCGCAAACTGCGTGCGGCAGGGGTATTCGTGCGGGATGAAGTTCTTGTCCTTGGTCAGGAAAAAGAACGGGTCCATCTCACCCTTCATCGGCATGTCGGGCAGATCGAACCGCGCCTCAACGGTCGGGCCAAGCCGCCAATAGCCGATGGCCGCGCCGGGTGTCAGGGGATGGGACAGAAAGCCTTGCATATCGGGGTCTTACCTGAGGGAGGAAACGGGAACGGGGGTAAAGTCGGTATAGGCCTGATTTTCGCCGGTCATGCCCCAGACAAAGGCGTAGGGTCCGGTGCCCGCCCCCATGTGGATCGACCACGCAGGCGACAGCACCATGTCACCATTTGCAATCACCAGATGCCGGGTCTGGTCGGGGCGGCCCATGAAATGCATCACCCGGTCATCGTTACCCAGGTCGAAATAGCAATAGGCCTCCATCCGGCGTTCGTGCAGATGCGGCGGCATGGTGTTCCACATGCTGCCGGGGGCCGGATCGGTAATGCCCATCAACAGCAAGCACGACGGCGACACCTCGGGGTGGATATACATCGCCAATGACCGCACATTTGCCTTGGCCGGATCGCCCAAGCTGATGCGCTTGGCCTGATCGCGGCGGATCAACCGGGTCGGGTGATCCGCGCCCGCTGGTACAGAGTTGAGGTAGAACCACGCCGGATTGGCCGCATCCTCGCTGCGCATCTCAACCCGCCGCATCCCGCGCCCGACATACAGGATATCACGGTTGCCCATGGGATAATCGGTGCCATCAACGGTCACCAACCCCGGGCCGCCCAGATTGGCAAGGCCGCCTTCACGGGCAGAAAAGAAAAACTCGGTCCCCAGTTCCGCCCCATCGCCGAACACCAGCGGTGTATCGGTGGGCACCGCGCCACCAAGGATCATCCGGTCGACATGGGTATAGGTCAGCCGCAAGGCCCCCGGCGCAAAGGCCCCTTCCACCATGTAATCGCTGCGCAGCCGGTCGGTCGTCGCGGTCATCACATCGGCGGGGTTGCCGCCATAGCGCACATCCATCATGCCGCCGCTCCTTGTGCTTCAAGTTGCCCTTCGGCCTCGACCAGACACAGGATCGCCAGCGCCTGCCCGTAGCCGGTGGGCTGCAACGGAATATCCCGGTAAAACTGCAGATCATGCCCCATGCGGGTGCCGTATGACACGTTTTGCACCGTGCCCGCGTCGTCAATGTTCGCCATCACCGCCGCCACGCCGCGCCACCCGGCCTCGGCCCAACCCGGCCCACCAATCCCTTGCCGCGCTGCTTTCAGCAGACCGTAGGCAAAGCCCGCCGTGGCGCTGATCTCCTCATAGCTTGTCGGGTCATCCAGCAGCGTCCGCCACGCCCCGCTATCCGTCTGCAACGGCAGCAGCGCCTGAACCTGCGCCTTCAGCACTTCGGTCAGGTACAGCCGCACCGAACCCGGCAGGCCCGGCACCTCGAACAGATCCAGAATGCAGGCCGTGATCCAGGCATTGCCGCGCGCCCAGCGGGCGCGGGCAAAATTGTGCCGCCCGTCAAAGGTCCAGCCGTGAAACCACAGCCCGGTTGCAGGGTCCGACAGATACCGCGCATGCACCAGAAACTGGCGGATCGCTTCATCCACCAGCTCGGCCCGGCCCGAGGCATGGCCATAGCGCGCCAGAAACAGCCCCGCCATGAACAGCGTGTCATCCCACATTTCGCCGGGGTTCACTTTGTCCGACACATCGTGCTGAAACCCGCCCTCCGCCGTGCGCGGCGCTTCCGCCATCAGCCGGTTGGCCCAATCGTCCAGCACGGGCCGCCAGCGCGGATCGCGGGTCTCGGTCCACAGCAGCGACAGCGCCAGCATGGGCGCTGTGGTGTTGATGTTCAGATCGGGCAGCCCCGCCGCCAGATGCCGCGCATACCAGCTTTCCAGCACTTCCTGCAACGCCGGGTCACGATGGCGCCGCCACAACTGTGCCAGACCATAAAGCCCCACACCCTGCGGCCATTCCCAACTGTCAAAGCTGATGTAATCACCCGCCGTCCCGTCAAGATTGGGTTCGTCAAACTGACCGTCATGGCGCAGATCGGTCAGCCCCCGCACCAACTGGCCCAGTTTACGCCTGATCTGATCAGCCTGTGGTCGCATGTCCCCTCCCCGGGCATCGGCGTTTGGTCGGTCTTTGAAACATGGCAGTGCAAAATTTTTGCACAACCTGAAAATTTTTTGCATAGTCACGCAGCAAAGCGGAAAGACCCCCATGACAGCGATTCCCCCCGGAAAAAGTGGCAAAGCCAGCCGCCGCATCAGACTGGATGACCTTGCAAAGGCCTGCGATGTCTCTATCGCCACGGTGTCGCGCGCGCTTTCGGGTGCGCCCGGTGTCCGGCCCGAACTGGTGGAAAAGATCCAGCGCAAGGCGCAGGAGTTTCGCTATGCCCTGCCATCGACCCTTGCCGGTCAGCGGCTGCTGATCCTGGCCAGCCGCGCCGCAATGGAAGATTACGCCCGCAGCCAGTTCACCCTGAACGTCATGCAAGGCATCGAAGAACGCGCCCGCCTGTTGCAGGCCGAGGTGATCACCGAAGCCATCACCTCAACCGAACAGGAACGGCAGGCCCTGGCAACAGCCGCAACCGACCCGCGCGTGGCGGGCCTGCTGTTTCTGACGCTGGATGACGAAGACATGCTGACCGCTGCCCGCAGCTTTCGCAAGCCGGTGGTGCTGGTCAACGGGGATGATCCGCTGATGCAGTTGTCGTCGGTCGCGCCGTCAAACCGCGCCGCCGCCAGCATGGCCACCGATTACCTGATGCGGCTGGGGCACCGCCGCATTCTTTTTCTCAGCCGCAGGGGCCGCCGCACCATCGAACGGCGGGCCGAAGGCTGGCGCGACCGGATGTCGGCGGGCGGGGCGCCGTTCGATCCCGGCCTGCAGGTGGATGTCGCAGACTAGCTGCCCGATCAGGCCGCAAAGGCGCTGCGCGACAGGGTAAGCGCCGTCGGCCTCGACTTCACCGCCGTGCTTTGCGCCGGCGACAGTCTGGCCCTCGGGGCGATGCAGGGACTGGCCTCGCTGGGGATCGCGGTGCCCGATCAGGTGTCGGTGCTTGGCATGGATGGGCTGGCTCAGGGTGCGTTCTTCTCGCCCGCCCTGACCGTCCTTGAAATTCCGATGCGCCACATCGGATCGGCGGCGGTCGATCTGGTGCGCGACCTGGGCCTTGGGGCCCATATGCCCGCCCGCCGCATCGAGCTTGCCTGCCGGCTGGTGGAACGCAAGTCCTGTGGGCCCGTTGCCCGTTAAGACAGCGCTGACCCACATCTGTGTGCTTGGAAGGAAAAATGGTCGGGGCGGAGGGATTCGAACTCTCGACCTACGGTACCCAAAACCGTCGCGCTACCAGGCTGCGCTACGCCCCGACTGAGGGGGTCTTAGCGAATGCCGCAGGGGATGAAAAGGGCTATTGTGCACAAGACCATGCCGGATCTGCAATTGATGGGTGGCGCAGCTCGGCACCGGGCGCAATCCCCATGCGTGCGGCCAGCCCGCCGTTGATTTCCAGCACCAGCTTGACACCCTCGCCGCCATCAATCGTCGTCAGATCCTGCGGCTGGGCATTGGCATGGACCTTTGTCACCCGCCCCGAGGCATCGGCAAAGATCATGTCGAGGGGAATCAGGGTGTTCTTCATCCAGAAGGTCGCCCGACGGGGGCTTTCATACACGAACAGCATCCCCGCTGATCGGGGCATGTCTTCGACAAACATCAGCCCGCGGCTGCGTGCCGCATCGGTATCCGCCACCTCTACCGCGAACCGCGCCTGCCCCCCCGGCCAGCGCAGTTCCACCTGATCATCGCGACACCCGGCCGACACGGCCCCAACCGTCAGGACCAGTGCTGCGACAGATCCGATCAGCGCCCGACACCTTATCCGCGCTCTGTGCGCGCTGCTGCTTCCCATGATGCCACCTGTACCGCCATGCGCCCGCGCTTGCCTTCGATGATCCGCAGGCAAACCGCTTCCCCTGCTTGTAGATCTGCAAAGCCCGACATGCGCAACACTTCGACGTGAATGAACACATCATCGTTGCGGCCAAATACATTGGCAAAGCCAAAACCCTTGGCCTTGTCGAACCATTTCACCCGAGAGGGTTCCAGGGCAAGCGCCGCTATATCTTCGGCCGACATCAGATTGCCTTCATCGGCCAGCGGCAAGGCCGCCCCTGCCGGTGCCTGCACCGACACAACCTCGACCGCCTGCGCGCCACGCGGACTTTGCTGAACGCGTACGGTAATCATCGCCCCGTCAGACACGGAATTCTGGCCGTAATTCCGCAGCACATTCGCATGCAGCAGGATATCGCTCTCCGCCTCGTTCGAGACGATGAAGCCAAATCCTTTCGCAGGATCAAACCATTTCACATGGCCATGCACAATATGCGTGGCCGGCTCTTCTAAAGTCATAACAGAGTCGTTCCCCAGATTGACCCCAAGCGCCAGATTGACGCTATTCCGGGACAGGATTCAAGCACACTTCCGCAACAAATGCGCCTCCCCTCGTGTCGAAAAATACGACGGTCAAGGGTTTAAACGCACAATCTCCCACGGATCCAGCGTTGTCTGACGTTTCCAGCGGAAACGATCATGCAGCCTGAAAGACCCGTCCGCCCAGAACTCTATCTCAACCGGGCGCAGGCGGAAACCTCCCCAAAAGGATGGGCGCGGCGGATTTGTGCCTTTGGTCACCGTCAGTTTTGCCACCTCGGCCATCAGATGCTCGCGGCTGGACAGCGGTTGCGACTGCTGGCTGGCCCAGGCCCCCAGCCGCGATTTCAGGCTGCGGCTGGCGTAATAGTCATCGGCCTTCGCACCTTCTTCGCGCTCGGTCACGCCGCGCACCCGGATCTGGCGGCGCAGCGATTTCCAGTGCAGCACAAAGGCCGCCTTGCCCGAGGCCTCGATTTCAACCGCCTTCTTTGACTGGTAATTGGTGTAGAACACAAAGGCATCGTCCTCTATGTCCTTCAGCAGCACCATGCGCACATTGGGCAAACCGTCCTGATCCACCGTGGCCAATGCAATGGCATTTGGGTCATTCGGCTCGCTGCCCTCCGCCTCGCCCATCCAGCGCCGCGCGATGGCAAACGGGTCATCGCCCGCAAAAATTCCGCCCCGGTCCATGATATCTGTCCTTGTTCTACGCGAAAGCCGCCCGCAGCCTCTGGCTTGAACGCGCTTTGCCTTTCGCCTACACGTCTATCTCAAAGCGAGAAATGTGCGAGGGGCAACAGATGTCAACAGGACTTATGGCGGGCAAGCGCGGGCTGATCATGGGGCTTGCCAATGACAAGTCCATTGCATGGGGCATTGCCAAGACCCTCGCCGACCATGGGGCCGAGATGGCGTTCTCCTATCAGGGTGAACAGCTCAAAAAGCGCGTTGCCCCGCTTGCGGCCTCGCTGGGCGAGCCCCGGCTGTTTGAATGCGATGTCGCAAGCGAAGACAGCATGGATGCGCTCTTTGCGTGGCTGGAGGCGGAATGGGGCACGATCGACTTCGTGGTGCATGCCATCGGATTCTCCGACAAAAATGAATTGCGCGGTCGTTACGTCGAAACCAGCCGCGCCAACTTCCTGATGTCGATGGATATTTCCGTCTATTCCTTCACCGCCGTCTGCCAGCGTGCGGCAAAGCTGATGCCAAATGGCGGCAGCCTGCTGACCCTCACCTACTACGGTGCCGAAAAGGTCATGCCGCATTACAACGTGATGGGCCTGTGCAAGGCAGCCCTTGAGGCATCGGTGAAATACATCGCCGAAGACCTTGGCAAGGACGGCATCCGCGTCAACGCGATCTCAGCTGGGCCGATCAAGACCCTGGCCGCCAGCGGAATCGGCGATTTCCGCTACATCATGAAATGGAATGAGCTGAACAGCCCGCTGCGCCGCAATGTCACGCAGGAAGAGGTGGGCAAGGCCGCGCTTTACTTGATTTCCGACCTCGGCTCGGGCACCACCGGCGAAAACCTGCATGTCGATGCGGGCTATCATGTCGTAGGCATGAAGGCGGTGGACGCACCCGATATCGACGTGGTGACAGGTCGTGGCGACTAAGCGGTGAGCGAAGGGCGGGCGCGATGACACTGGCGGCGTTTCTTGCGGTGGCGGCTTTGCTGACCATGGGCGCGGTCAGCCCCGGCCCCGCCGTGCTGATGTCAGCCCGCACCGGGGTGACCGAAGGGTTGCGCACCGGATTTTTCCTCGCCATGGGCATCGGCCTTGGCGCCGTGATCTGGGCGGCGCTGGCGCTGTCGGGTCTGGCGGCGCTGTTCAAGGTGGCCCCGGCGCTGCTTTGGGCCTTCAAGCTCGCGGGCGGGCTGTATCTGATCTGGATGGCGGTGCAGATGTGGCGCCATGCCGCCGATCCGCTGCCCGACACCACCGGCCTGCCGCCGCGCTCAGGCTTCTCGGCGTTCCGGCTCGGTCTGCTCACACAGCTGTCCAACCCCAAACCCGCCATCGTGCTTTCGGCCATCTTCATCGGCACCGTGCCACCGGGCACGCCGCTGTGGGTGCTGATCACCCTGCTCAGCTTTCTGTTCACGGTGGAAACGCTGTGGAACACCTTCGTTGCCCGCATCTTTTCGCTGCCTGCCACCCGCCGCGCCTATGTCGGCGCGAAATCCACCATGGACCGCAGCTTTGGCGGTCTTCTCGCCCTGCTCGGCGCCAAGATCGCCATCCCCTGAAGGAGCCTGCCATGACCGACCGCCTGCCGCATGAAAAAGGCTTCCACGTCAGCTGGGACCAGATCCACCGCGATGCCCGCGCGCTGGCCTGGCGGCTCGACGGCAAGGGCCCGGACAATGGCGCCTGGAAAGCCGTGGTCGGCATCACCCGCGGCGGCCTTGTGCCCGCCATGATCGTCAGCCGCGAGCTGGATATCCGCGTGGTCGATACGATCAGCGTCAAATCCTACAGCCATCAGGCCCAGACCGAAGCGCGGGTGATCAAATCGCCGCAGGCCGATTTGATGGGCGATGGCACCGGCATCCTGATCGTCGATGATCTGGTCGACAGCGGCAAGACGCTGGAACTGGTGCGCAACCTGTATCCGCGCGCGCATTTCGCCACCGTCTACGCCAAACCCTCGGGCCGCCCGCAGGTCGATACCTATATCACCGAGGTCAGCCAGGACACCTGGATCTTCTTCCCCTGGGACATGGCGCTGCAATACGTCCAGCCTTACCGCGGCACCGACTGATTTTGCGCGCAGCCCCCGTCTTCATCTGTTCCTAAATATCCCACGGGGGTCCGGGGGTGTGAAACCCCCGGTCCTGCCGCCAGCACAAGGCGCAATCATGACCCACCCGCTCAACCCCGCCATGGCCGCGACCGAATCCCCGCCGGTGATGGAGGCGCGGCGCTGGTTGCAGGGGGTCACCTTCCCCGCCGACCGACCGCTGATCAACGTGTCTCAGGCGGCTCCGGTCGAGCCGCCGCCGCTCGGGCTGCGGCAGGCAATCGCCGAGGCGGCGCTGACCAATGACGCGGCGCATCTTTACGGCCCGGTGCTGGGCCTGCCAGAGCTGCGGGCCGAGATTGCCGGGCAATGGTCGGCACTGTATGGCGGCAACATTGATGCGGAAGAGGTGGCGATTACCCAAGGGTGCAATCAGGCCTTTACCGCCGTGATGTCCACCCTCGCCGGTGCGGGGGATGAAGTTATCCTGCCAACCCCCTGGTATTTCAACCATAAAATGTGGTTCGACATGCAGGGCGTGCACACTGTGCCGCTGGATACCGGGCCGACGCTGATCCCCGATGCCGACCTTGCACGCGCGCTGATCACATCAAGAACCCGCGCTATCATCCTGGTATCGCCCAACAATCCGGGCGGTGTGGAATACCCGGCGCCGACGCTGACCGCCTTCCGCGATCTGTGCCGCAGCCATGGCCTTGCCCTGATCGTTGACGAAACCTACCGCGATTTCGACAGTCGACATTCGGTGGAACTGGGTGGCCGCCCGCATGACCTTTTTGCCGATCCTGACTGGTCGGACACCCTTATCCACCTTTACAGTTTTTCCAAAGCCTACCGGCTGACCGGCCACCGCGTCGGCGCGGTCGTGGCCAGCACAGCACGGCTGGCCGAGGTCGAAAAGTTTCTCGACACCGTCGCCATCTGCCCCGGCCAACTGGGCCAGATCGCAGCGCTGTGGGGCATGCGCAACCTTGGCCAATGGGTCGCGGGGGAACGGGACGAGATCCTGAGCCGCCGCCGCGCAATGACCCAAGGCTTTGCGCAGCTTGAGGGCTGGACCCTGCTGGGCTGCGGTGCCTATTTCGCCTATGTCGAACACCCGTTCGACCTGCCGTCAGATCAACTGTGCAAACGGCTGGTGTCCGAGGCGTCGCTTCTGATGCTGCCCGGCACCATGTTTCAGCCCGGCGATTCGGAGGCAGGCAAGCGGCAGATCCGCATCGCCTTTGCCAATGTCGATGCGACCGGCATTGCCGAACTGTTCGCGCGGCTGAAAGCCTTTCGCGCCTGACATCCTCTTGTTCCGCTTTGCCTTAACGCATAGACAGTCGCAAACAGGTTCCAAAGGGGCGGATGATGGCCAAAAACAGCGACGATACCCCGCGCAAAAAGGGCAAGGGCAACCAGATTGTGGTCTGGGCGCTGATGGCCATGCTGGTCGTCGGCCTTGGCGGCTTTGGCGTAACCAGCTTTGGCGGTGGTCTGACCAGTATCGGCCGGGTGGGCGAGCGTGAGATCGCGACCAACACCTATGCCCGCGCCTTGCAGCAGGAACTGGCGGCGCTGACGGCGCAGTTTGGCCAGAACGTCTCCTTGGCGCAGGCGCAGAGCCTCGGGGTGGACCGGCAGGTTCTGCAATCCATCGTCGCTCAGACCGCGCTGGACAACGAGGCGGACCGCGTCCGCCTGTCGGTCGGCGATGCGGTGATCGCGCAGCGCATTACCGAAACCCCGGCGTTTCAGGGCACCTCCGGTCAGTTTGACCGCGAAAGCTATCGCTTCGTGCTGGACCGCAACAACCTGACCGAAAACGCCTTTGAAGCCGGGCTGCGGGCCGATGTGGCGCGCCAGCTGCTGACCGGGGCGATTGCGGGCGGCTTTGTGGCCCCTGCCCCGCTGACCGATACGCTGTACAACTGGGTCAGCGAACGGCGCGGTTTTTCGCTGCTGCAACTGACTGGCGATGAGCTGGCTGCCCCGCTTGGCACGCCTGATGATGCGGCGCTCCAGGCGTTCTATGACGCCAATATCGCCAGCTTCACCGCGCCCGAGGCCAAGCGCATCCGTTATGCAGCCCTGCTGCCTGATGAGATTGCGGCCGATCAGCCGGTGGATGAAGACACACTGCGCCGGATGTATGACGCCCGGATTGCCGAATTCGTGCAGCCCGAACGGCGGCTCGTCGAACGGCTGATCTACCCCTCTGCCGAAGCCGCGGCTGATGCCAGGGCCCGTCTGGATGCGGGTGAGGCATTCGAGACGCTGGTGGCAGAGCGCGGGCTGGATCTGGAAGACATCGATCTTGGCGATGTGTCGCGCGAAACGCTGGGTGCCGCCGGTGACGGTGTGTTTGCACTGGAAGGCCCCGGCGTAGCGGGTCCGTTTGACAGCGAGCTTGGCCCCGCCCTGTTTCGCATGAATGCGATCCTGTCCGCGCAGGAAATCACCTTTGAAGATGCGCGCACCGACCTTGCGATCGAGATGCAGACCGACTCTGCCCGCCGCGCCATCGCCGACCGGGTCGAAGCGATTGATGACCTGCTGGCGGGCGGATCGACGCTGGAGGAAGTGGCGCAGGATCAGGGCATGACCCTTGATACGCTGGATTATGTCGCCGCTGACACCGCGCCCGAAGGCATTGCAGGCTACCCAGCCTTCCGCACGGCGGCGGACGCATTGGCCGAAGGCGATTTTCCCGAGGCGGTTTTGTTGGCCGATGGCGGTGTCGTGGCGATGGAATTTGTCGAACGGGTGCCCGCTGCCCCGATCCCGTTTGACGCCGCCCGCGAAGATGTGGTCGCAGCCTATACCGCCGATGCCACCGCCAAAGCGCTGGCCGACCGCGCGATCGAGGTGAAGGCCGAAGTCGAGGCGGGCCAGTCGCTTGGTGCCTTTGGCATCGTGCAGCGCACCGCCAACATCTCGCGTGACGGGTTTGTCGAAGACGCGCCGCCCGAGCTGTTGACAGCGGTCTTTGCCATGGAACCGGGCGAGGTGCGGGTGATCGAAGGGCGAGGCTTCGTCGGCGTGGTGCGGCTGGACGAGGTGCTGCCCGCCGCACAAGAGGGCGACGAGGTGGCCGCGCTGAAAGCCGCAATTGCCGCGCAGGTCGAACAGGCCCTGTCGCAGGACGCGCTACAACTGTTTTCCAACGCGCTGACCGACGAGGCCGGGATCTTCCTTGACCAGAACGCCATCAACGCCGTGAACGCGCAGTTCAACTGACCGCCCAAACCTGCCCGAAAACTCTGGCCGAAAGCCCTGACCGATGATCCTCTCCCCCAGTTTTGAAGACTTCGAACGCAACTGGAGCGCGGGAAAGAACCAACTGGTCTGGGCCCGTCTGGCCGCCGATCTGGATACACCCGTCAGCCTGATGCTGAAACTTGGCGAGGCCCGGCCCGACACTTTCATGCTGGAATCGGTTACCGGGGGCGAGGTGCGGGGCCGCTACTCCATCGTGGGGATGAAGCCTGATCTGATCTGGCGCTGCAACGGCGCGCGCTCTGAGATCAACCGCGAGGCGCGGTTTGATGCGGGGGCGTTTCACCCGCTGGATGGCCATCCGCTGAAAACCCTGCGCGATCTGATTGCC
The DNA here is from genome assembly GCF_004745575.1 of Pseudotabrizicola sediminis. Taxonomy (GTDB): domain Bacteria; phylum Pseudomonadota; class Alphaproteobacteria; order Rhodobacterales; family Rhodobacteraceae; genus Pseudotabrizicola; species Pseudotabrizicola sediminis. The sequence continues at coordinate 156,292 of NZ_RPEM01000008.1, forward strand.
GAATGCGCGATCGAGATGCCCGATGGCCTGCCCGCCGTGTCGGCCGGGCTTTTCGGCTATCTGGGCTATGACATGATCCGGCTGGTGGAAAACCTGCCGGACGTGAACCCCGACCCCATTGGCCTGCCCGATGCGGTGCTGATGCGGCCCACGGTGATTGCGGTGCTGGACGGGGTGAAGGGTGAGGTGACGCTGGTGTCGCCCGCTTGGGCTGCGGGCGGGTTATCGGCCCGCGCGGCCTATGCGCAGGCGGCAGAGCGGGTGATGGACGCCCTGCGCGATCTTGACCGCGCGCCCCCGGCGCAGCGCGATCTGGGGCAAGCCGCCCCGGTGGGCGAGCCGGTGTCGAACTTCACGCATGATGGCTACAAACAGGCGGTCGAAAAGGCCAAGGATTACATCCGCGCCGGCGATATCTTTCAGGTGGTGCCAAGCCAACGCTGGGCGCAACGGTTCGAGCTGCCGCCCTTTGCGCTGTACCGGTCCTTGCGCCGTACCAACCCGTCGCCTTTCCTGTTCTTCTTCAACTTCGGCGGCTTTCAGGTCATCGGGGCCAGCCCCGAAATCCTTGTGCGCCTGCGCGACGGCGAGGTGACGATCCGCCCCATCGCCGGCACCCGCAAACGCGGCGAGACACCCGAAGAGGACCGCGCGCTGGAGCTGGACCTGCTGGCCGACCAGAAGGAACTGGCCGAGCACCTGATGCTGCTGGACCTTGGCCGCAACGATGTGGGCCGGGTCAGCCGCGTCGGCACCGTGCACCCGACCGAGAAATTCACCATCGAACGCTACAGCCACGTCATGCATATCGTCAGCAACGTGGTGGGCCAGATCAAAGAGGGCGAGGACGCGCTGTCGGCCCTGCTGGCCGGTCTGCCTGCGGGCACGGTCTCGGGCGCGCCCAAGGTGCGGGCGATGGAAATCATCGACGAGCTGGAGCCGGAAAAGCGCGGCGTCTATGGTGGCGGCGTCGGATATTTTGCCGCCAATGGCGAAATGGATTTCTGCATCGCCCTGCGCACCGCCGTGCTGAAGGATGAAACGCTTTATGTGCAGGCCGGGGGCGGCGTGGTCTATGACAGCGATCCTGAGGCGGAATTTCAGGAAACTGTCAACAAATCCAAGGCTTTGCGCCGCGCCGCCGAAGACGCGGGCCTGTTCGCGCAACAGGGCAACCGCTAAGCCGGGGCCACACGCGGCCATCACAAGGCTTTGAGGGATCGTAACAGGGTTTGCATTGCATTCGGCCGTGCTTACCTGATGATATGTTAGAGCCTGCTGGCGACCCGGCGCGTATATCCGCGCCTTGGGCCTGCCGTCCAAACAATGAGGAGTTCGGGAGTGCAGTCCAAAGCCATATTCTATTCCAGACACCCGGCCGTCGCGGCACGGGGCCGGGCCACGCTGTTGGCCATCGGCCTTGGCCTCGCGCTTGCGCTGGGTCAGGCGCAGGGGGCTTTCGCCCGTGCGCCCGACAGCTTTGCCGATCTGGCGCAGCAAATCAGCCCATCGGTCGTGAACATCACCACCTCTGCCGTGGTGTCTGGCCCGGCTTCGGGCGACCCGATCGTGCCTGAGGGCAGCCCGTTTGAAGATTTCTTCCGCGATTTCATGGATCGCAACAACCCGCGCGGCGGCGAGCGTGCGCCGCGCCGGTCCGAGGCGCTGGGGTCCGGTTTCGTGATTTCCGAAGACGGCTATATCGTCACCAACAACCACGTCATCGAAAACGCCGACGAGATCGAGATCGAGTTCTTCTCGGGCACCCGGCTCAAGGCCGAACTGGTGGGCACCGACCCCAAGACCGACATTGCGCTGCTGAAAGTTGAAAGCGACATCCCCCTGCCTTTCGTGGCCTTCGGCAATTCCGACCTCAGCCGCGTGGGCGACTGGGTCGTGGCCATGGGCAACCCGCTGGGCCAGGGCTTTTCGGTCAGCGCGGGCATCGTTTCTGCCCGCAACCGGGCGCTGTCGGGCACCTATGACGATTACATCCAGACCGACGCCGCCATCAACCGCGGCAACTCGGGTGGTCCACTGTTCAACATGGATGGTCAGGTGATTGGCGTGAACACGGCCATCCTGTCGCCCAACGGCGGGTCGATCGGCATCGGGTTTTCGATGGCGTCAAATGTGGTGACCAAGGTGGTGGATCAACTGAAGGAGTTCGGCGAAACCCGTCGTGGCTGGCTGGGCGTGCGTATTCAGGACGTTACCCCCGATGTTGCCGAAGCCATGGGCCTGACCGAGGCCTCGGGCGCGCTGGTCACCGATGTGCCGGATGGTCCGGCCAAGGACTCGGGCATCATCGCGGGCGATGTCATCACCCTGTTTGATGGTCAGCCGGTGCGCGACACCCGCGACCTGACCCGCCGCGTCGCAGACAGCCCGGTGGGCGAGGCGGTTCCGGTGATCGTGCAGCGCGATGGCAAGTCCGAAACCCTGCAGGTCACCCTTGGCCGCCGGGAAGAGGCCGAAGCCGCCGAAACCCGCCCAGCCGCCGCCACCCCGGCAGATCCGGTCGAAGCCGAAATCCTGGGCATGACGCTGGCGCCGGTGACCGACGAGATGAAAGAGCAGCTCAGCCTGCCCAATGACGCCGAAGGGCTTGTCGTGGGCGCGGTTGACCAGACCTCCGAGGCCTATGCCAAGGGGCTGCGCGATGGCGACATCATCACCGAAGCCGGTCAGCAGAAAGTGGTCCGCCTGCAGGATCTGGAAGACCGCATCTCTGAGGCGCGCGACGCCGGGCGCAAGTCCATCCTGCTTCTGGTCCGCCGCGCCGGTGACCCACGCTTTGTGGCGCTTGCCATCGAGTAAAGGCACCGGCAAACAAACCAGACGCGCGGCAGCCCGACTGTCGCGCGTTTTGCGTTTCGGCCGGTGGACCCCGGGATGGCCACGCCACCACCCGCGGCTTGCCGCCTTGACCACCGTGCACACTTGCACCTGACCCGGGCAGGAAAAGCGCATTTCTCCTCCGCGTGGCGCAGGGCCGGGGTGGAGGCCACCACACGCCCGTCCAGGGCTTGTGCCCGTCAAGGGTCCGAAAAGATCAGAAAAACGTCGTGGCCCCGCCGATTTCACGCAGCAACCGCGCGCGAAAGCTGAACATCCATTCGCTGCGTTCTTCGGCCATTGCGCGGCCCGTAGGCGTCTGCATGGTCTGGGCCAGACCGAACAGCTTGACCTCCAGATGATCCAGCGCAAAGGCGCGGTCATCCAGCGGGCGGTGCTGCCCCAGCGGGTCCGTCGCGTGGAACAGCGTCCCCCCCATCGCCCCGGTCACAGCAAACATGCGGGCCAGTCCGATGGCCCCCAAAGCCTCCAGCCGGTCGGCATCCTGCAGCACACGCGCTTCGGCGGTGCGGGGGGCAATGGCGGCGGAAAAACTGTGCGCCTCGATGGCATGAACCACCAGCGCAATCCGGTCCGCCCCCCAGCCCTGCCCCGCCAGCCAATCCCCCGCCGCGCGGGCCGACAGGGTGGAGGCCATGGCGCGGTCCGGTGCATCTTTGGCCAGGTTGACCGCATCGTGAAAGATCACCGCCATCTGCAACGCCTGCGCATCCACACGCGGCTCATCGCTCATGATTGCTTTCGCATTGGCCCAAACCCGGTCGATATGGCCCAAATCATGCGCCGCATCCTGCGCGCCGTCCCACAGCCGGATCAGCTCCGCCCGGGCAGCTGGTGCAAGATCGGTCATCTTCTGCCCTGATCGGTGGTCACCAGCCCCAGTTCGCGCGCGGCGCCCAGCGACAGCCGGTCGCTTTCCAGCCCGCGTTCGGCTTGAAACCGGCGCAGGGCGGCGCGGGTTGGCGCATCCATCTGGCCGGTCAGCGGCAGGACATACAGCCCCCGCGCTTTCAGCGCACGTTGCAGGCTGGCAATGAACTCAACCGTCATCTCTTGCGGGCAGGGACTGCGGAACCAGACCTGTTCGCGATCCTGCACGATCTTTTGCCGGGTCTCGGACAGGAACACGGCGGGGGATACCCGCTTGCCCGCCTTGTCGCGCCGCTCGTCCGCGACCATGATTTGGTCGGTGACAGTCTCGATCACCATCGGCGTCACGTCCGACGCCCAGCACGCCCCTTGCGCGCTGTCGGGCGGGCCGGGCACGGTCAGGCGCACCAGCTCCATCGACAGATCGGCGCGGCCGGGGGCCTGCGGTGTGCCGGCCGGCTGGCAGGCCGCAAGCCAGAAAACGGCCCCGAACAGAGCCAAAGGCGCAGTGCGCATCATCCGCGTGAACTATCCTGCCTGTGCCGGTTGGTCCGGCTGTTGGCCAAACCCTAGCACAGCCCCAGGCCCCGGCCTAGCCGCCTGGCTGCGATGATGCGCGCGGCGTTGCAGCCCGGCAACCCCGACCCGCAACCCGCCATCACGCGGATTTCGACCACCGCCGCCTCTGGCAAAGACCCTGATTGTGGCCTATGTCCAAGCAATGGCACCAGCTTGCGAAAAGGGACCGGGACAGACGATGGCCAAAATCAAATATGTGGAACACGGCGGCAAAGAACATATCGTGGATGTGGCCAATGGCCTGACCGTGATGGAAGGTGCCCGCGACAACGGCATTCCGGGAATCGAAGCCGATTGCGGTGGGGCCTGCGCCTGTTCGACCTGCCATGTCTATGTCGCCCCCGAATGGGTCGATCGCCTGCCCAAAAAAGACAGCATGGAAGCAGACATGCTCGATTTCGCCTATCAGCCAGATCCTGCCCGGTCCCGCCTGACCTGCCAGATCAAGGTCTCTGACGCGCTGGACGGTCTGGTTGTGCAGATGCCGGAAAAGCAGATCTGATGCGTCTGGGTCTTGCGGTGCTGATGGGGCTGACGGGCCCAGCCATGGCGCAGGACATCGCCTCTGCCAGACTGATTGCGCCGACCGACCGCTATGCGCATGCGGTGCTGGGCGATGCGCTGGAATGGGGCGGTCTGGAGCTGACCCTGTCAGATGCGAGGCGGTTGCGCTTTACCCTTCCAGACAGCCACGTATTCGAAGACACCACCGCCCGGCTGGCCGATTTTGACGATGATGGCCGGCCAGAGGTGTTGGTGGTTGAAACCTCGGTCACCCAAGGGGCCGCGCTCGCCATCTATGACGCAGATGGCAGGCGTGCGGCCACGCCCTACATCGGGCAGCCGAACCGCTGGCTGTCCCCTGCGGGATGGGGCGATTTTGACGGCGACGGCAGGGTCGAGATCGCCTATGTCGACCGCCCGCATCTGGCGCGGGAGCTGGTGTTTGTGCGGCTGGAGGGCGACAGGCTTGTCGAACTCGCCCGCGCGCCCGGGTTCACCAATCACCGGATCGGCGATAGCAGCATCGCCGGTGGCACCGTCCGGTGTCAGGGGCGCGATGCGGTGGTTGTCGCCTCGGCCGACTGGTCACGGATGATGACGGTGACGCTTGGCCCAGACGGCGTGCTGGCGCGCGACAGTGGCCCCTGGCCCGCGCAGGGACCCGACCTTTCGATCTGCCCCTAAAATCCGATCCAGCGGGCCAGCGCAATCAGCGTTGCCCCCACCGCCACCGAAACCAGCCCGACCAGCCGCCGGTTGTCGATCGACAGGCTGGCCATCATGGCCAGCACCTGTTCCAGACGCGAAGGGGCCAGTGCAAGCACCAGCCCCTCGACAACAGCCACCAGCCCGATGGCCAGCAGAACCCAGATCACGGCGTCGTCGCTGCCGTTGTCCCCTGTACGGCCTCTGGCACGGTCGCCCGGTCAGACGGAGCCAGATCGCTGCGCAGATAGGTGAAGAACTCAGAGTCCGGCTGCATCACGATCGACGAATTCCCTGATTGCAACGACCGCTCGTATGACGTCAGCGAGCGCGTGAAGGCAAAGAATTCGGGGTCGCGGCCAAAGGCTTCGGCATAGATGCCGTTCCGTTCGGCATCCGCCTCACCGCGGGCGACTTCGGCCATGCGGCGCGCGTCGGAGGTCAGTTCCACCACGGTCCGGTCTGCGGTCGCCCGCACCCGCTGGGCAGCTTCACCACCGCGCGCGATTTCATCCGCCGCCTCGCGTTCCCGTTCGGCCCGCATCCGGGCAAAGGTCGCGGCAAGGTTCTGTTCGGGCAGATCGGTACGGGTCAGGCGCACGTCGATCACCTCGATGCCCAAAGCCCCCGATTCAACCCGCGCGCGGTCGCGGATCTGGTTCATCAGCGCGGTCCGGTCTTCCGACAGCACCCGACCCGACGGCACCGAACCCAGCACTTCACGGATTGCCGCGTTCAGAATCCGGTCCAGACGGGTCTGGGCGGAATCGACCCCACCCGCGCCCACGGCTTCGCGGAACTCGATCAAATTGCTAATCCGCCAACGGGCAAAGGCATCGACGATCAACCGGCGGTCATCCAGCGGGGTCACTTCCAGCGGTTGCGTCGGCAGGCCCAGAATCCGGTCATCATAGGTGACAACTTCTTGGATCAGCGGGATCTTGAAACCCAGTCCGGGCGTTTCCTTGACCTGCTTGACCTGACCGAATTGCAGGACCAGCGCCTTTTCCCGTTCGTCCACAATAAAGATCGACGAGAAGGCTGCCACGGCAATAACTGCCACGACAGGCAGAATAAGTTGAGCTTTCATCAGTTGTTTCCTCCGGTCGATGCCGCAGCCGGGGCTGCAACAGGTGTCTGACGACCCAGATCATTCAACGGCAGGAAGGGCACGACACCCTGACCGTTTTCGCCACCCTGAACGCCATCCAGAATGACCTTGTTCATGCTGCCCAGCACCCGTTCCATCGTTTCAAGATACATGCGTTTGCGCGTCACTTCGGGCGCTTTCACATATTCCTCATAGACCGACAGGAACCGGCTCGCCTCACCCGAGGCGTCGTTGACGACCTGCGCGCGGTAGGCTTCGGCCTCCTCGACCAGACGCGCGGCTTCACCGCGGGCCCCGGCGGTGACGCGGTTGGCATAGGCATCGGCTTCTTTTTCCAGCCGGTCGCGTTCCTGCTGTGCTGCCTGCACGGCGCGGAAGGCATCAATCACCTCACGCGGCGGGTCGGCTTTTTCGAAGTTGACGCGGATGACGTTCAGGCCCGCATCATAGGTATCCAGCGTGCCCTGCACCGCCGCCCGCAGATCGGTGGCAATCGCCCCCCGGTCGCGGTTCAAAATCGGCGACAGTTCCGACCGGGCAATGATGTCGCGCATCGCCGATTCCGATACTGCACGGATGGTGTCCGCCGGGTCGGCAAGGTTGAACAAGAACTTCGACGGATCTTCGATGTTCCAGACCACCTGAAAACCGATGTCCACGATGTTCTGATCGCGCGTCAGCATCAGGCTGGCGTCCTCACCGGTACGACCCACGCCGACATCGGTGGTCCGTTCGTTGGTCACCTGCACAATTTCCGCCGTGACCAGTGGCCAGGGCGCAAAGTTCAGGCCCGGATTGCCGATGGTGGAAAACTCGCCCAGGAACAGCTCGACCGAGCGTTCTTCCGGGCGAACGGTGTAGAAAGACACAAAACCCCACAGCGCCACAGCGGCCAAAGCCCCCAGCGCGATGCCCTGTTTGGTGATGCGTGGCGAAGACGGTCCACGCCCGCCGCCACCGCCGCCATTGCTGCCGCCCTTGCCACGCCCGCCCATCAGGACGCGCAGCTGTTCCTGGCCCTTCTTGACGATCTCGTCGATCTCGGGAATTTGCGGACCCGCGTTTTCCGGCCTGCGGCCTGGCGTCTTGCGTTCGTCATCACGTCCATTGCCACGATCATCGCCGCCCGAGCCGCCGCCGCCCCCCCAGGGACCTCCACTTGCCATTCGCTGAAACCCTTCTTGTTCGCTTGTGTCTTTTAACTGGTCATTCCGACGCGAAAATCAAGCAATTCCGGTCATGCCTTGCGTGTCGCTGTTCGCATCGTGACCAATTCTTCGGCCATTGTCGGGTGAACCGCCACTGTACGGTCAAAATCTTCCTTTGTGGCCCCCATTTTGACGGCAATCGCCGCAAGCTGGATCATTTCGCCAGCGTCAGGTGCGACGATGTGACATCCCAGCACTTTGCGGCTCGCCTGACTGACGATCAGTTTCATCAAGACCCGCGCATCGCTGCCGGCAAAGGCACTGCGCATCGGGCGAAAGCTGCTGCAATAGACCTCGATCGGTTCGCTCTCGCGCGCGGCTTCTTCGGTCAGCCCGACCGTGCCCAGTTCCGGCTGGGTGAACACCGCACTGGGGATCAGGTCATGGTCGACTGCCGTCGGCTCCCCCTCGAACACGGTGCGGACAAAGGCCATGCCTTCGCGGATCGCCACCGGGGTCAGGTTGACGCGGTTGGTCACATCGCCGATGGCGTAGATCGACGGCACGGCGGTCTGGCTGTAGTCGTCCACCACGATTTCGCCGCGCCGCCCGAGGCTTACGCCAAGGTCTTCAAGTCCGATGCCTTGCGTGCTCGGACGGCGGCCAGTGGCAAACAGCACCGACTCGAAGGTCTGTTCCATGCCGTTCGTGGCCTTGACCCAGACCGGGCAGCCGCGCTTTCCGGTTTGTGGCAAGAGATCCGTCGCCGAGTCCACGCCCGCGCCCATGTTGCCGTCCCCTCCAACCATCGCGGCGGCCTCGGCCATTTCGACCACGTTGGTTCCCAGATGCAGATCGATCCCCTGCGCCGTCATCGACTCGGCAATCAGCCCGCGCGCTTCATCGTCAAAGCCGCGCAGGATCTGCGCCCCGCGATAGAATTGCGTGACCTTTACGCCCAGGCCGGCCAGAATGCAGGCCATCTCGCAGGCGATGAACCCGCCGCCCACGATCAGCATGGATTTCGGCAGCGCGTCGAGCTCGAATATGTCATCCGACACCAGCCCAAGGTGGGCATTCGGCAGATCGGGGCGTTCCGGCCAGCCGCCTGTCGCCACCAGAATGTGCTTTGCGGTCACCGTTTCCCCGCTGGACAAAACCACCGTATGCGCGTCACACAAGCGCGCCCGCGCGTCATGCACGCGCACGCCCGACCCTTCGAGCAACCGGCGATAGACGCCTTCCAGCCGGTCCAGTTCCGCATGCAGGGTGGTGCGGAACGCGGCCCAGTCAAAGGTGCCGTCTGCAATATCCCAGCCATAGGCCCGCGCCTCGGCCGGCATCTCACGGAACCCGGAGGCAAAGACCATCAGCTTTTTCGGCACGCAGCCCCGGATGACACAGGTGCCACCCAACCGGCTGTCTTCGGCCAGTGCCACCGTGGCCCCGGTGGCCGCTGCCATCCGCGCCGCCCGAACCCCGCCCGAGCCGCCGCCGATGACAAACAAGTCTACATCAAAACCCATCAGTCCAGATCCGCGAATATGTTGGATGTCGGCACGAACTCCACCCGATCTTCCTCGGTCTCGCCCGAGTTGATGTCGCGCACCGTCACCCGGCCATCGGCATGGCCGATCACAACGATGTCGCAGATGTCGATGAACAGCCCGTTTTCAACCACACCCGGGATCTGGTTCAGCACCAGCGCCAGCTGGCGCGGGTTGCCGATGCGTTTCAAATGCAGATCAAGGATATAGTTCGACTCGTCCGTCACCAGCGGCGCCGCCCCGTTCATCCGCAACGTCACATCGCGGTTGAGCACATCAAGGGAAACCAACGTCTCTTCGACCAGCGCCTTGGTGGTCTGCCAGCCAAAGGGGATCACCTCGACGGGCAGGGGAAAGGCGCCAAGCTGGGTCACATCCTTGGCGGCATCGGCGATGACGATCATCTGGTCCGACGCGGTGGCCACGATCTTTTCCTGCAACAGCGCGGCTCCGCCGCCCTTGATCAGGTTCAGATTGCCGTCAAACTCATCTGCGCCGTCAATGGTCAGATCCAGCCACTTCGCCTCGTCCAGCGTGGTGATCGGCACGCCCAGCTGTGTGGCCAGCTGCGCCGTCCGGCTTGATGTCGGCACGCCGACCACCCGCAAACCCTCTTCGCGGATACGCTCGGCCAGACAGCGCACCATCCAGGCGGCGGTGGACCCGGTGCCAAGACCCAGCTTCATCCCGCCCTCGACAAAGTCGATCGCACGCTTGGCGGCCAGAAATTTGGCCTTGTCGATGGGCGAGAGGTCGGCAGCCATGAGCGATTCCCCGTGAATGATGCGGTGCAACTGCCCGCGTTATAGGGAATGCGGCCCGCACGTGCGAGGGTGAATTGACCGCCACACTGCCGCACACCCGGCGCAAGCCGCCCAAATGCCTGCCGGACAGTGATGCCGCTGGTGCCCGTGCAATGTCGCTTTCGTCTGGTGAAGCACAGTCAATCCGGCGCACACTGCGGCATCAATACAAAGGGATGCCGCATGTTCTTGTCGGTCTTTGATATGTTCAAGGTGGGGATCGGCCCGTCCTCCAGCCACACCATGGGGCCGATGGTGGCAGCCGCCCGGTTTTTGGACCTGTTGCGCGCCTCGCCGTTCCAGGCGCATGGGCTGCGGGCATCGCTGCACGGCAGCCTTGCCTTTACCGGCGTGGGCCATGCGACCGACCGCGCCACCATCCTCGGCCTCGCCGGATTTGTGCCGGAAAGCTATGACGCAGAGCGCGCCGATGCGGCGTTGGACGAGATCAAGCAGACCCACCAGATCACCCCGCCCGGATTGAGGGCGCTACACTTCGACCCCGGCAAGGATCTGGCCTTCGATTACGGCCCCGCCCTGCCCGGCCATGCCAACGGCATGATCCTGCGTGCCACCGATGCGCAGGGCGATGTGATCCTGGAGGAAACCTATTACTCTATCGGCGGCGGCTTTGTCCTGACAGCAGAAGAACTGGCGGAAACCTCCGGTGCCAAGGGAAAAACCCGCGCCGATGTGCCCTACCCTTTTGAGACCGCCGCCGAAATGCTGGCCATGGCCAAAGACAGCGGCCTGTCGATCGCCGCAATGAAACGCGCCAATGAGCTGCGCTTTCGCACCGCCGCCGAGCTGGATCGCGGCATCGCCCGGCTGTGGGAGGTGATGGGCGCCTGCATCGACCGGGGCATGGAAGGCAGCGGCATCTTGCCCGGCGGGCTGAAAGTGCGGCGCCGCGCCAAGGGCATTCACGATCAGCTGCTGGCCGAACGCGGGCTGAACATGCAGGCCCCGCACACGATCAACGACTGGATGAGCCTGTATGCCATGGCGGTGAATGAGGAAAACGCCGCCGGGGGCCAAGTGGTGACCGCGCCCACCAATGGCGCGGCAGGCGTTGTGCCTGCGGTGATCCGCTACTGGCTGGACCATGTGCCGGGGGCAGCGCCGTCGCGCATCGCCGATTTCCTGCTGACCGCCGCCGCCATCGGCGGGTTGTGCAAACACAATGCCAGCATCTCGGGCGCGGAATGCGGCTGTCAGGCCGAAGTGGGCAGCGCCGCCGCAATGGGCGCCGCGGGCCTGTGCGCGGTGCTGGGCGGCAGCCCGGAACAGGTGGAAAACGCAGCAGAAATCGCGCTGGAACACCACCTTGGCATGACCTGCGACCCGGTCAGAGGGCTGGTGCAGGTGCCCTGCATCGAACGTAACGGCCTTGGCGCGATCAAGGCAGTCTCTGCCGCCTCGCTGTCCATGCGCGGCGACGGGCAGCATCTGGTCAGTCTGGATGCGTGTATCGAGACGATGCGCCAGACAGGGCGGGATATGCACGAGAAATACAAGGAAACCTCGCTTGGCGGGTTGGCGGTGAACGTGCCCAACTGCTGAGCGGTGTGGGGGGCTGCCCCCCTCAGCCGCGCAGCACCGCGCCGGGATTCATGATGCCCAGCGGGTCAAGGGCAGCTTTGATCGCGCGCATCGCCGCCAGCTTGGCCGGATCGCCGTAGCGTTCCAGATCAGCGACCTTCAGCCGCCCGATGCCATGCTCGGCGCTGACCGAGCCACCCAGATCATGCACGATGTCATGCACGCAGGCCTTGATCGCGTCGCGCTGGTGGTCATGGGCCTTACGGCTGCGGCCCGGCACCGGGAAAACGTTGAAATGCAGGTTGCCGTCGCCCAGATGGCCAAAACAGTTGATCCGCCAGTCGCCCAAGGCCGCCAGCGCAGCCCCCGCGCGCGGTATGAAACCGGGGATTTCCGACAGGGGCAGGCTGATGTCATGGCTCGACACAGCACCAATGCGGCGGTTGCCTTCGGGAATGCTTTCGCGGATGCGCCACAGCCCTGCTGCCTGCGCCGCCGATGTGGCGATCACCCCGTCGAGCACCAACCCGACCTCTGCCGCCTGCGCATAAAGCCCGGCCATCGCCTCTTCCGGGGCCACGCCCTGCGGCAGCCCCAGTTCGATCAGCACCGACCAGTCGGGGATGGGGTGCAGCGGCACCGCCACCTCTGGCATGGTCTGCGCCAGAAAGTCATAGCCCATCCGGTGGATCAGCTCAAAGGCCGAGATCAGCCCGGACAGCTCTCCTTCGGCCAGCGCCAGCAGGTCCAGCGCCGCGCGCGGGTCAGGCACCGCCAGCAGCGCCACCACCGTGGCGGCGGGTTTGGGGAACAGCCGCAGGCTGGCGGCTGTGATCACGCCCAACGTGCCTTCGGACCCGATCAGCAGATGGCGCAGGTCATAGCCGGTGTTGTCCTTGCGCAGCCGCTTTAGCCCGTTGAAAATGCTGCCATCGGGCAGCACCGCCTCCAGCCCCAGACACAGATCGCGCGTGTTGCCGTAGCGCAGCACATTCACCCCGCCCGCATTCGCCGCCAGATTGCCACCGATCCGGGCCGAGCCTTCCGACGCCAGTGACAGCGGGAAGATCCGACCGATCCCGTCTGCCGCCGCCTGCACATCGGCCAGGATCATCCCGGCCTCGACCACCAGCACATTCTCGTCACGGTAGGCCGCGCGCAGCGCGCTCATCCGCTCCAGCGACAGGATCAGCGGCGCAGGGCCACCCGGCATCACCTGCCCCCCCACCAGCCCGGTGCCGCCGCCCATCGGGATGATGCCGACACGGGCCCGGGCGCAGGCGGTCACGATGGCCGCCACCTCTGCCGTGTTGCGAGGGCAGGCCACCGCCCCTGCAAGGCCACGCCACCGCCCGCGCGGCTCTTCCACATCGCGCGGGGCTACCGCGCGCAACAGGCCGGGGCGCGCCTCGTCCAGCGCAGACAACAGGTCGGGGGTGCAGTCGTTCAGCATCGGCGGCTCCTTTCCTCTCGCTTTACGCCAAGCCTGCGGGCAAGAAAACCGCTGTTGCAACGCTGCCGCTGCGGCAGCCATAACAGGGCCGGTCAGTCGATCCCCTCGGGCAGCAGCAACATGATCGTCGGCCGCCCCGGCAGGTTGCGCAGCGACACGTCAAGCGAGGGCATCCCGGTTTCCACCACCTCAAATTCCGCACTCATGTTATCCAGAAACATCCGCAGGGATGACCCGGAAAACCAGTGCATCGGAATGACGATGGATGAGCGCAACCGGCGCACCACCTCGGCCATCTCTGACACCGCCATGGTATAGCCGCCATCCACCGGCACCATCACCACATCCAGCCGCCCGATGCTGGCATATTGCGCATCATCGGGCGCATGGTGCAGATGGCCCAGATGGCCGATGCACAGGCCGCCCGCCTCGAAGACAAAGATCGAATTTCCGTCTGCGCGCGCGCCGTCGCCCCAGCGCGAGCGGACGTCTGTGGGTACATTGCGCACCAGCATGGCCCCCAGGTCCAGTTCATGCTGCGCCGGCCCCGCCGCATCGGCCCAGCCTTGCAGCACGTTCGGGATGCGCGGATCGGGGTTCGCCGTCCAATGGGTGGAATGGGCATTGTTCATGGTGACCACGTCGGGCGCCCAATCGGCCATGCCGGTGTAGCCGGTGAAATCGGTGACCGCCGTTGTGCCGCCCGCGGCAATCGCAAAGCTGGCGTGGCCGATGAAATGGATGCGGACCTGATCCTGCGCCAGACCGGTGGCAAAACTGACAGGCATCACCCGGGAGATGCCCTGTGCCACAGCAAAGCAATGCGATGGGATGCGGTCCTGCGCAAGGACGGGCGCGGAGAGCAGGGACAGCAACAAGGCGGGCAGGATCGTAAAACGCATCGGACACCTCCGGGTTGATCCTAAAAGCTAGCACGGCTTGCCGCTGCGTCAGCCGCCGCTTCCGTTCACGCTTTCGTCAAGCCCTAGCCTGCATCGGTGCGGCCGCGCCGGTCGGCGCGCAAAGCGGCGTAAAGCACATGATTGCGCCACCGGCCGTTGATCTGCAGATAGCTTTGCGCGACACCTTCATACTTGAAGCCGGTCTTTTCCAATACGCCCCGGCTCGCCGCGTTTTCCGGCAGGCAGGCGGCTTCAACCCGGCTCAGGTCCAGCGTCGCAAAGGCGTAGTGCACCACCGACAAAATCGCCTCGCGCATGTAGCCCCGTCGGCTGAACGGCTCGCCCACCCAATAGCCGATGGTGCCGCATTGTGCGGGGCCGCGCCGGATGTTGTCCAGCGTGATCGCCCCCAGAAGTTGCTGATCCTGCCGCCGGATCAGCAGGAAGGGCACCGCCGTGCCCTGCGCCTCGGCCCGCTGCGCCCAGTACACCCGGTTGGTGAACGACCGCCGCGACAGATGGTCAACCGACCAGACCGGTTCCCACGGGGTCAGAAACCCCGCGCTGCTTTCGCGCAGTTCCGCCCAAGGCCGCCAGTCGCCATGCGTGGGCAGGCGCAGGGTCATGCGCTCTGTCTCCAGCTTGGGACGACGGCGGAAGGGCAGCATCAGGCGGCAAGCCGGTCGCGGATAACCCCCAGACCGGGGGCGCGTGCCACCGGGCCATACATCGCCAGCGCGGTTTTCGCACCCGCCAGTTCCCCGGCAAAGCGGCGCACATCGGCCATGTTCACCGCATCGATCTTGGCCACAGCCTCCTCCGGCGTCGGCACGCGGCCCCAGACCGCCAGCAGCCGCGCATTGCGCTCGGCCCGGTTCGATGGGCTTTCCAGCCCCATCAGCAACCCGGCTTTCAGTTGCGCGCGGGCGCGGGCCACCTCGGCCTCGGTCATGTCATCGGCGGCGCGTTTCATCTCGTCGACCGTCAACTGGGTCAGCGCCGCAATCTCTTCCTTCGAGGTGCCGGCGTAAATGGTGATCGACCCGGTATCCTCATAGGCACCCGATTGCGCAAAGATCGAGTAGCACAAGCCCCGCTCTTCGCGGATCTTCTGGAACAGGCGCGAGGACATGCCGCCGCCCATCGTCATCGCATAGACCTGCGCGGTGTAAACATCCGGGTGCCGATAGCCGGGCGCTTCCAGCGACAGGGCGAAATGCACCTGTTCCAGCTTTTTCACCTCACGCCGCTCGCCGCCGATAAACGCGGCGGGTTCCACCACGCTCAGGCCACGCGCGGAAAGATGACCGAAAATCTCGCGCGCCTGATGCACGATGGCCTCATGATCCACACCACCCGAAGCGGACAGAATCATCTGGTCGGGCGCATAATGCTGGCCGACAAAGCCGCGCAGATCCTCGGCGGTAAAGCTGCTCACCCGCTCGGACGGCCCCAGAATCGTGCGGCCAAACGGCTGGTCGGGGTAACTCACCTCCTGCAACCAGTCGAAGATGATGTCATCGGGCGTGTCCAGCGCCTGCCCGATTTCTTGCAAGATCACGTGGCGTTCCGTTTCAATCTCTTTGGGATCGAACACCGGATTCAGCACGATATCCGAGATCACATCCAGCGCCAGCGGTACATCGGCCACCAGACAGCGGGCGTAATAGGCGGTCATTTCCTTGGAGGTATAGGCGTTGATATAGCCGCCCACATCCTCGATTTCTTCGGCGATCTGCAGCGACGTGCGCTTGGCCGTGCCCTTGAACGCCATATGTTCCAGAAAATGCGCAATGCCGTTCTGTGCGGCAGCCTCGTGCCGCCCCCCCGCCATGACCCAGACCCCGACCGAGGCAGATTGCAGCCCCGGCATATGTTCGGTGACGATCTTCAGGCCATTGGGCAGGGTCGAGATTTGCAGACTCAAGATGCGATCCTTTCGCGGATCAGGGATTGAAGACGTGCCAGATCATTGGGCACTCGGGTCAGCCGTTCACGCCGGTCGAACAGGTCGGCCATGCGGGCGGGCAATGCGGGGCGTTGGCCGATGGCCTCCAGCACCGCGTCGGGGAACTTGGCGGGGTGCGCGGTGGCCAGCGTGATTATCGGCGTATTGCCCAGATGGTCATTCGCGACCTTGACGCCAACGGCGGAATGCGGGCAAAGCACCTCGCCGGTGCGCACATATTCGCGGGTGATGGTGGCGCTGGTCTCTTCTTCCGAACAGCGGCCCGAGGCGAAGGTGGCGCGCAACGATTCCAGCGCGCCTTGGGAAATGTGGAAGCCCCCCGATTTCAGCTCGTCCATCAGCTGCGCCACCGCGCTGCCATCGCGACCATACGCATCAAACAAGGCACGCTCGAAGTTGGAGCTGACCTGAATATCCATCGACGGGCTCATCGACGGCCTGACCCCATCCTTGATGTAATCACCCGAGGTCAGCGCGCGGTGCAGGATGTCATTGTGGTTGGTGGCGATCACCAGCTTCTCGATCGGCAGGCCCATCTTGCGGGCGATATAGCCCGCAAAGATATCGCCAAAATTCCCGGTCGGCACGGTGAAGCTGACCGCCCGGTGCGGGGCACCCAAGCTGACCGCGCTGCTGAAGTAATACACCACCTGCGCCAGAACCCGCGCCCAGTTGATACTGTTGACCCCCGCCAGCCGCACACCATCGCGGAAAGCAAAGTCGTTGAACATATCCTTGACGCGGGCCTGACAGTCATCGAAATCGCCATCCATGGCGAGCGCATGCACGTTGTCTTCCACCGCCGTGGTCATCTGGCGGCGCTGCACCTCGGACACCCGGCCATGCGGGTAGAGGATGAACAGATCCACATTGGCCAGCCCCCGGAACGCCTCCATCGCCGCCGATCCGGTGTCGCCACTGGTCGCGCCGACAATGGTGATCCGCTCACCCGTTTTCGCCAAGGCCGCCTGCATCATCTGGCCGATCAGCTGCATGGCGAAATCCTTGAACGCCAGCGTCGGGCCGTGAAACAGTTCCAGCAGGAAATGGTTCGGCGCCAGCTGCACAAGCGGCGCGCGGGCGTGATGGCCAAAGGGTTTGTAGGCCGCCGCCAGCAGGCCCCGGAATTCATCGTCCCCAAAGGTGTCGCCCAGATAGGGCCGCATCACACGATAAGCGATCTCCTCATAAGACAGACCGGCAAGTGCGGCGATCTCGTCAGGGGTCATGGTGGGAATGGTTTGCGGCACATAGAGACCGCCATCGCGGGCAAGGCCGGTCATCATCGCCTCGCCAAAGCCAAGAACCGGGGCGGTGCCGCGTGTAGAGATGTATTTCATCAGAGTCTCGCTTTCAGACCGTTCTGCGCCTGATACGCCACAGAAGATACGCTGTCATCCCCAACCAGACTGCCGCCAGCCCGAACCATTGCACGGCATAGCCCAGATGGTTGTTCGGAATGCCCGAAGTGTCGACCGGCATCGGCTCGATCCCCGGCGCGGTGGGGCTGCGGGCCACGATCAGCAGCGGTTCGGTGGCCAGTTGCGTGGCCATCGCGGGGACATCGCGGGCGAACCACAACCCGGTGGTGGCATCGGGGGTCGGGGTGAAGCTGTCCACCTCATCGGGCCAGTGCAGGTTGCCGGTGACGCTGGCCGCATCCGCCCCGCGCGCGGCGGCACGGTCACCCTCGCGTACAAAGCCCCGGTCGACCAGCACCCGGCGCCCGTCCGTCTCGAACACAGCAATCACCCGCACACCCGCGCCGATTTCTCGGCGGCTGACCAGCACATCCAGCGACTCGCCGGTGTAGCTGCCTGTTGCGGTAACCGGCAGGTAACGGTCCGCCTCCGAGTCGGGCGATGCGGGCAGCGCCACAGGATCGGCCACGATCCGCGCCGAAATATCGGCCAGAGCCGCGTTTTTCCACGCCAGCCGCTCCAGCTGCCACAGGCCAAGGCCCGCCAGAACCGCCGCCCCGATAAGGCCGAACAGCAAGGGAAGGATCATGCGGCGGGGCGCGGAGGTGGTCATTGGCAAGAGCTCTCCAAACGAAAGGCGCGGGCCCATTGGCCCGCGCCCGGTGGTGCCGTCAACGGGCCTACAGGCCCGCCGGGGTTACTGACCCCAGACGTAGATCGACGCAAACAGAAACAACCAGACCACATCGACGAAATGCCAGTACCAGGCCGCCGCCTCAAACCCCACATGACGCTCGGGCGTGAAATGCCCCTTCAGCGCGCGGATCAGGCAGACGCCCAGAAAGATGGTGCCGACCACCACGTGAAACCCGTGAAACCCGGTCGCCATGAAGAAGTTGGCACCATAGATGTTGCCGGCAAAGCCAAAGGCGGCATGGGTGTATTCATAAACCTGCAGAATGGTGAAGAACACGCCCAGAACGATGGACAGGATCAACCCGTTCACCAGATCTTTGCGGTTGTTTTCGTGAGCCAGAGCATGGTGCGCCCAGGTCGCAGCAGCACCCGAGCACAACAGGATCAGCGTGTTGATAAGCGGCAGGTGCCAGGGGTCAAACGTCTCGATTCCGGCAGGCGGCCACTGGCCATCCTGGATCGGCGACAGCGGCCCCATCGGGTACATGGCGTGTTTGAAGAACGACCAGAACCATGCGGCAAAGAACATCACTTCCGACATGATGAACATGATGAAGCCATAGCGCAGGCCGATCACCACAACCGGGGTATGATCGCCGACCTGGCTTTCCGTCACCATGTCCGCCCACCAGGCGAACATCACATAAAGCACACCGACAAAGCCGATCAGGCCCAGCCAGGGGCCCGACCCGTGCATCCACAGGACAGAGCCGTACAGCATGACGAAGGCCGCGAGTGCGGCCAGGAACGGCCAGATCGACGGTGGCAGAATGTGGTAGTCGTGGTTCTTGGCGTGGGCCATGGTCGCATCCCTCGGTTCTTTTTTATCAGTTTACAGTGTCGGCAGGCGGAACGGCAAGGGCCGCCTGCTCTGACGTCAGTTCTGTTTCGTAAAAGGTATAGGACAGGGTGATCTCTTTCACGAACTTGCCTTCGCGATCGGTCACGATCGCAGGGTCCACGAAAAAGCTGACCGGCATCTGCACGGTTTCGCCCGGCTGCAAAACCTGTTCGGTAAAGCAGAAACAGGCGATCTTGGCGAAATACCCGCCCGCCGCATCCGGCGTCACGTTGTAGCTGGCTGTGCCGGCGATCACCCGGTCGGTGGGGTTGTGCGCCTCGTAAAATGCCAGGGCGTTTTCACCGATCCGCACGGTCATGGTGCGCTGCATCGGCTTGAACTCCCATGCCATCGCGCCCGAGGTCGATGCATCAAAGCGGATCTGGATGGTCTGGTCCAGAATCGTATCCGGCGCGGCAGAGGCCACGGCGGTGGTGCCGCCAAAACCGGTCACCCGACAGAACCAGTCGTAAAACGGCACGGCGGCAAAGGACAGCGACGCCATCATCACGGCCACACCCGCCAGCTTGGCGGCGGTTTTCACGGTGCTGTTCATGGTTGCGTCCCCCCGGTTTGTGCGGGCAGAAGTTCAGGCCGCACGGTGTGGTCAAAAGCCTGCATCGGGTCGCCGCGCGTGACTTTCACCACCGTCAGCGCAAACACCAGCACCACAAAGGCCACCAGCGTCACACCAAGGCCGACATTGCGCGAAAGCCGGCGCTGATGCAGTTCATGGTCCGGGCGAAAGCTCATGCCCAACCCCCCAGACCGTAGACCTTAAGAAGCGCTTCCACCAGAAACGCGGCAAAATGCAGGAACAGATAGGCAAGCGAGAATTTGAACACCCGCTTTTCGACCGCATATTTGTCGCCCTCGGCCTGCGCTTCGGGGCGTTTCCAGATGTCATAGGCGCCTTTCAGGAAAATCGCATTCAGCACCAAGGCGGTTGCCAGCGTGAACGGCCCGCCGATGCTGGTCAGCGCTGCCCAGACCGACACCGGGGCCAGCAGCACCGTGTAGATCAGGATCTGCCGCCGGGTCTCAGCCCGGCCATGCGTCACCGTCAGCATCGGCACGCCCGCCTTGTGGTAATCTTCCTTCATGAACAGCGCCAGCGCCCAGAAATGCGGCGGGGTCCACATGAAGATCAGCCCGAACATCAACGCCGATTCCAGCGACACGCCGCCCGTGGCCACGGCCCAGCCGATCATTGGCGGAAAGGCCCCCGCAGCGCCACCGATCACGATGTTCTGCGGCGTCAATCGCTTGAGCCACATCGAATAGACTACGGCATAGAAGAAAATGGTAAAGGCCAGCAGCCCCGCCGCCACCAGATTGGCGGTCAATGCCAGCATCACCACAGCAATGCCCGACAGCGCCAGCCCCAGACCCAGCGCCTCACCCGCCTGCACTTTGCCGGCAGGCACCGGGCGGCTTTGGGTGCGCTTCATCACTGCGTCAATATCAGCGTCCCACCACATGTTCAAAGCACCCGAAGCCCCTGCCCCAAGCGCTATGAACAAAATCGCGGCAAACCCCACCACCGGATGCACACCCACTGGCGCGACCAGCAGCCCAACCAGCGCGGTGAACACAACCAGCGACATCACACGCGGCTTCAGCAGCGCGACATAATCGCCAAACTGCGCCTCTCCACTGTCGGGGTAGGCCTGAACATCGCTCATTGCATTTCCTTGGCTTAGGGAAATGGCCCCGGGTCACGGGGCCATCCGCATCGCTTACCCGTCAGGGCAGATCAGTTGTTCGCGGCCAGACGGGTTGCCGAATAGGCTTCAACATCGGCGTCCGACAGCACCACATCACCGGCTTGTGCTGCGGCGAGCCATTGGGCGTAAACCTCTTCCGACACGACCTTGACCGTGATGGGCATATAAGCATGCGCAATGCCGCATAGTTCCGAACACTGGCCGAAATAGATGCCTTCACGCTCGGCATTGAACCACAACTGCGCCAGACGGCCCGGCACCGCATCCTGCTTCACGCCGAAGGCTGGGATGGTCCAGGAGTGGATCACATCGGCAGCGGTGATCTGCATCACGATGGTGCGCCCGATCGGGACCACAACGGCGGTATCGGTGGCCAACAGGAAATCACGGTCGGAGTAGCCTGCCGCCGCAAGCTGCGCCGACACTTCCGGCGTCAGGCGGTTGTCACCACCCGTGGCAGGGGCGCCGATCATGAAGCTGTCAAACGCAACCGGAGTCGCACCTTCGGCATTCGGCTCATTGATGCCGTCATCCACATACTCGTAGCCCCAGTACCACTGGTAACCAGTCACCTTGATGGTGATGTCGCCCACCGGGATTTCCTGCTGCTTGAACAGCACCGGCAGTGAAAACGCCCCGATGAACACCAGGATCAGGATCGGCACCACGGTCCAGCCCACTTCCAGCGGCGAATTGTGGGTAAATGTCGCAGGCTTGGGGTTCCGCTTTTCGTTGTAGCGGAAGATCACCCAGATCAGCAGACCGGTCACGAAGATGGTGATCACGGTGATGATCACCAGAAGCATCCAGTCAAGCCCCTGCAGATCGCGGGCCAGTTCGGTAGCCGCTGGCTGGAAATCCGTGCCCCTGTCGATGGGTCTTCCCACGATTTCAAGACCTTGCGCAAGCGCAGCACTGCCTGACATCAAGCCCGCAACACTGGCGGCAAACCCGCCGATTTGGTTCCAAAGACGCATGTTCTGTTCCCGTTATCCTTACGGCTTGGGCGCCGCTTGTCAGGGTTCTGCCCGTATCGCATGGTACGCACGCGACAGAATCCCGTTGTTTCCGGTTGTCTTGAAACCATATTAGGGCTTCTGCCACAAGAGAAACCGTTGCGACAAAGCAGCGCCATTTGACTCAGATCAAGGACATCTCCCATGACCGATCAGCCCTTCCGCCCGTTTGAAACGCATCTGGACGAGGCGGCGGCACTGGCGATCGTGCGCGCGGCCACCATGGGGGCCGATGATGGCGAGCTGTATCTGGAACGCCGCCGGTCCGAAGCGATTGTGCTGGATGACGGCCGGATCAAGACTGCCTCGTATGACGCGTCGGAAGGTTTCGGCCTGCGCGCGGTGCGCGGCGAGGTGGCAGGCTATGCCCATGCGACCGAGATCAGCGAAAAAGCCCTGATCCGCGCGTCAGACACCGCGCGGCTGGCGGTGGGCGATGGTGGCGGCGTGATGGCCGCCGCGCCGCAGGGCACCAATGTAAAGCTTTATGGCGACGCCGACCCGATGGCCGATGCCACATTTGCCATCAAGATCGACATGCTGCGCGAGATTGATGCCTTCGCCCGCGACCTTGACCCAAGGGTGATTCAGGTCTCGGCCACCGTGTCGGCCTCGTATCAGGAGGTGGAGATCCTTCGCCCCGAAGGCCTCCGCCTGCGCGACATTCGCCCGATGGCGCGGCTGAACGTGTCGGTGATTGTGGAACAGAACGGTCGGCGCGAACAGGGCGGCATGGGCGGCGGCGGGCGCCATGGTCTGGCCGCGCTGATGCAACCGGGTCGCTGGCAACCCATGGTGCGCGAGGCGCTGCGGATCGCGTTGGTCAACCTAGAGGCTGTCGCGGCCCCCGCAGGTGTTATGGACGTGGTCCTTGGCCCCGGCTGGCCCGGCATTTTGCTGCACGAAGCCATCGGCCACGGTCTGGAAGGCGACTTCAACCGCAAGAAAACCTCTGCCTTTGCCGGGCTGATGGGCCAGCAGATCGCCGCGCGGGGGGTGACTGTGCTGGATGACGGCACCATCCCCGACCGGCGCGGCAGTATTTCCATTGACGACGAAGGTACAGCCTCGGCCCGCAACGTGTTGATCGAGGATGGGATTCTGGTGGGCTTCATGCAGGACCGCCAGAACGCGCGCCTGATGGGCGTGGCCCCCACCGGCAATGGTCGCCGCGAAAGCCATGCCCATATCCCGATGCCGCGCATGACCAACACCTACATGCTGGCAGGCCCCGATGACCCGAAAGACATTCTGGCAGGGCTGAAAGATGGCATCTATGCCGTAGGCTTCGGCGGCGGTCAGGTCGATATCACCAACGGCAAGTTCGTGTTTTCCTGCACCGAAGCCTACCGGGTGCAGAACGGCGTCGTCGGTGCGCCCGTGAAAGGTGCGACACTGATCGGCGACGGGGCAACCGCGCTGAAACAGATCCGCGCCATTGGCAATGATCTGGCGCTTGACCCCGGCATCGGCAATTGCGGCAAGGCGGGGCAATGGGTGCCGGTCGGCGTTGGCCAGCCCACCCTGCTGATCGGTGGGCTGACGGTAGGCGGCTCGGCAGCATGAGCCTGATCCGCTCGCCCGAGCAGATGCAGACGCCCTGGCGCGATCTGCTGACGGCAGCGGCGGTGGCGGTGATCCTGCCTTCGGCTTTTGGCGTGCTGTGCCTTGGGCTGGTCAACCTTGCGCAACCCTTCCTGCCCGCCAGCGCCGGGGTGTCGCTCTGGGTGACCGGCACTGCGCTGATGCTGTCGCCCTTGCTCAGCCTTGCCGGAATGATCCTGACCCTGCCGGTGGCGTCCTTGCTGATCCGGCTCGGCTGGTTCGGCTGGTTGCCTGCGGCGGCCACCGGTTTTGTGCTGGGCGGGGTGATCGGTGCGATGATGGATTTTGCGCCCGGCGCCCTGGCCGGGGCCGCAGTCGTCGTGATCCTGCGCGCCACCCTTGGCCTGCTGCGCCCGATGGGGGTGCCGCAGGCAAGGCTGTAGCGGTCAGTTCACTTGCAACATCGCCGAGATCGGGGCCAGCGTAACGGTCGACGCCCGTCCTTCGATCGCCCATTCCAAGACACCGGCAACCGTTTCAGGCCGCAACGTGCCGATCACGATCACGCGGCCTTCCTGCGCCGCCTTGAATGCCGCCCGGTCAAGATAGCGGCGGATCACCGGGCTGTCCTCGCCCTCACCATCAATGCGGCGAAAGATCGTCGCGGCGGGAAGACCTTCGCGCCGCGCAACTTGATCGGCGGCGTTCAGCCCCTGATCAAAGGTCACCAGACCCCGGCCCTGTTCGGCCAGAATGGGCACAACCTGCGCCGCCCGCGGACGATCATTCTGGAAGGCGCTGCCATCGGCATCAATCACCGCCACCGCTTCGGGCAGGCGGCTGGCCAGCACCTGAAAGCTCTGCTCCAGATCGCCGGGGCCAGCCCCCACGGGAATGCCGGTGCCCGCCATCACCACTTCCTGCCCGCCCGCCCGCCAGATCGCGGCGCGCGCAGCGGCCCCGTCGGACAGGGGGTCGATCACGATGGACAGCGGCAGATCCAGCGCTGCCAGTTCGGTGCGGTTCACACTCTCTTCGCCGTCATCCTGCAACAGAATCGCGAACAGCGGCTTTTGCGTGGCGTTGTCAAAGGGCCGCGCATAGCGGCGCAGCGGCGTTGCGTCATCCTCGCCCGCCGCGTCCGTCACCGCGACAGGGTCACCAGCAGAGCCCGGCGCAGGATCAACCCCGATGCGCGGCAACCTTCCGGTGACCACCCCCGCAGCCTGATCACCAAGCTCCGGCGCCGGGATCAGACTGCCCTGCCCTGTAGAAGGCGGTTCTGCAGGCGCGGGTTCCGGCTGTTCAGGCAATGGCTCTGGCAGAGGCATCGGCTCTGGTGTCGGGTCAACCAGTGTGGCTTTTGTTCCATCTTCAGGCGCGTCATCCGGCAGCGGCAGCAGCAGTGCCTCTTCATCCGGCGTCAGCGGTGGCGGCGGCGGCAGATCGGCAGGCGCAGGGGCACCCTCGGCTTGCGGCAGGCCGGGCGCGCCGGGTTGAACGGTCGTCATCGGCGCATGACCGGGGGCGGGAGCATCCGGCAGGGGGTTGACCTGCCCGGCGGTTGCCATCCGCCCGGCGGGAGCCTCACTCGGCGGGGCCACCGGTGGCTCTGCCGGGGGGGGCACGTCGGCCGGGAGGGCATCTGATTGAGGAGCAGCTGTTTGCGGAACAGCACTCGGCGGAACATTTGCGGGGTCGGGCATCACCGGCAGCCCGGCCTGTGCTTCGGCAGGGTCACTGCTGGCAGGGGCCTCGGGCGCCATCAGCGGCGCATCGGGTGTGACCGCGTCGGGCAAATCTGCCTCAGCCTCTTCCGCAGCAGGCGCAGGCTCCACCGCTTCGGGTTCAACGGGCGCAGCTTCGACCGGCGCGGGGGCGACAGCTTCGGGCGCAGCGGACTCAGGCGAATCCCCCACCGGCACCGCCAAGGGCACCGCATCGCTTTGCCCCAGATCTGCGCGCTGTACCGGCACCGGCCCTGCGACCTGCGACACCACCACCAGACCACCTGCGGCGGCCAGACTGCCCCACAACACTCCTCGAACAAACCCGCGCACTGCCTTGCCCCTTTTTTCGTTGCCGGACATTGTGCCGATCCGGCACAGCTGATCAAGTGCCCATCCAGGCTAGGTGATCAAGCGGTCTTGACGCCCCTGCCCCGGTCTGACCATCTATAGCCCGACCCGCCCCTCGCTTCATCCCCTATCCGACAGGCCCAAGCAAGATGCTGCTTCTGATCGACAACTACGACAGCTTTACCTACAATCTCGTTCATTATTTTGGCGAGCTTGGGGCGGATGTCGTTGTAAAACGCAATGACGCGCTGAATGTGCAGGACGTGCTGGCCATGGCCCCGCAGGCCATCATCCTGTCGCCCGGCCCCTGCGATCCGGCACAGGCAGGCATCTGCCTGCCGCTGACCACGGCGGCTTATGAGGCGAAAATCCCCCTGCTGGGCGTCTGCCTTGGGCATCAGACGATTGGTGAAGCGTTCGGTGGCAAGGTCATCCGCTGCCATGAAATCGTCCATGGCAAGATGGGTGCCATGCACCACGAAGGCAAAGGCGTGTTCGCTGGCCTGCCCTCTCCCTTCCTTGCCACCCGCTACCATTCGCTGATCGTGGAACGGGAAAGCCTGCCCGATTGTCTGGAAGTCACGGCATGGCTGGAGGATGGAACGATCATGGGCCTGCGCCACAAAACCCACCTGATTGAAGGCGTGCAGTTCCACCCCGAATCCATCGCCTCGGAACACGGGCATCAACTGCTGCGCAATTTTCTCGATGAGGCCGGCGTCCGGGTGCCCGCATGAGCGATATCCTGCGCCCGCTGATCGGCCTTGCCGCCGAGCGCCCCCTGACCCGGACCGAGGCCGAAGCTGCCTTCGGCGCGCTGTTTGAAGGTCAGGGCACCCCGGCGCAGATGGGCGGCTTCCTGATGGCGCTGCGCACGCGGGGCGAAACGGTGGATGAATACGCCGCCGCCGCAACCGTCATGCGCGCCAAATGCAACAAGGTCACCGCCCCCGAAGGCGCGATGGACATCGTCGGCACCGGCGGCGATGGCAAGGGCACGCTGAACATCTCGACCGCGACGGCCTTTGTGGTGGCGGGTGCGGGGGTCGTGGTGGCCAAACATGGCAACCGCAACCTGTCGTCCAAGTCGGGCGCGGCGGATGCGCTGACCGAAATGGGCCTGAACGTCATGGTCGGCCCGGCGCTGGTGGAAAAATGTCTGGCCGAGGCCGGGATCGGCTTCATGATGGCCCCGATGCACCACCCCGCGATCCGCCATGTCATGCCGGTCCGGCAGGAACTGGGCACGCGCACCATCTTCAACATCCTCGGGCCGCTGACCAACCCTGCTGGCGTGAAACGCCAGCTTACGGGCGCGTTTTCTCCGGCTCTGATCCGTCCGATGGCCGAAACCCTGCTGGCGCTTGGCAGCATCAAGGCCTGGCTGGTGCACGGTGGCGACGGCACCGATGAAATCTCCATCGCCGCGCCGACGCAGGTGGCGGCGGTGGAGCATGGCGGCATCCGCGAATTCACCCTGCACCCGGAAGATGCGGGCCTGCCCTATCACCCGTTTGAGACCATCATGGGCGGCACGCCTGCCGAAAACGCCGTGGCCCTGCGCGCCCTGCTTGATGGCACGCCGGGGGCCTACCGCGATGCGGTGCTCTTGAACGCCGCCGCCGCTCTGGTCGTGGCCGACAAGGCCACCAGCCTGATCGAAGGGGTCGAGATGGCGCGCGCGTCGATCGATTCCGGCGCGGCCAAAGCCAAGATCACCGCCCTCGCCCGCCTGACCAACGCCTGAGTGCCCACAGGGCAAGGAAGACCGCCATGACCACGATCCTCGACCGCATCAAAACCTATAAGCTGGAAGAGATCGCCACGCGAAAGGCCGCCCGCCCGTTGGCCGAGGTCGAGGCCGCTGCGCGCGCTGCCCCGGCCCCCCGCGGCTTTGCCAAGGCGCTGTCGGTGGCGGCCGCCACCGGCTATGGCCTGATTGCCGAGATCAAGAAGGCCAGCCCCTCCAAGGGCCTGATCCGCGCCGATTTCGACCCACCGGCGCTGGCAAAGGCCTATGCCGAAGGCGGTGCCACCTGCCTGTCGGTGTTGACAGACACGCCCTCGTTTCAGGGCGCGGATGAGTTTCTGACGCAGGCCGCGCAGGCCACCGCCCTGCCCTGCCTGCGCAAGGATTTCATGTACGACCCCTATCAGGTGGCCGAGGCCCGCGCCCTGCAAGCCGATTGCATCCTGCTGATCATGGCCACCCTGTCGGATGAACAGGCGGCGGAACTGGAGGCGGCGGCCTTCGAATGGGGCATGGACGTGCTGATCGAGGTGCATGACCGGGCCGAGTTGGATCGGGCAACCCTGCTGAAATCGCCGCTGATGGGCATCAACAACCGCAGCCTGCATACTTTCGAGGTCACGCTGGACACCACCCGCGATCTGGCCCGCCGCGTGCCCGAAGACCGGCTGATCGTGTCGGAATCCGGGCTTTATACTCCTGCCGATCTGGCCGATCTGGCGCAATACGGCGCGCGCTGCTTCCTGATCGGCGAAGCGCTGATGCGGCAGGATGATGTGGCGGTCGCCACCCGCGCCATCCTGTCCCGCCCGCTGACCGCCCAAGGTGGCGTATGACCGACCCAGCTCGCCTTACGCATTTCGACGCGACAGGTGCCGCGCATATGGTCGATGTCTCGGACAAGCCGGTCACGGACCGTGTGGCGGTCGCGCGCGGGTCGGTGGTGATGACGACGGAAACCTTGGCGCTGATCACTTCCGGGCAGGCAACAAAGGGTGATGTGCTGGGCGTGGCCCGGCTGGCCGGGATCATGGCTGCCAAGAAAACCGCTGATCTGATTCCGCTCTGCCACCCCCTGCCGATCACCAAGGTCGCGCTGACGCTGACCCCAGACCCCGCCCTTCCCGGTGTGGTGGTCGAAGCGACCGTGAAGACCGGAGGCCAGACCGGGGTGGAGATGGAGGCGCTGACCGCCGTATCGGTGGCCTGCCTGACAATTTATGACATGGTGAAAGCGGTCGAAAAATCCATGCGGATCGAAGGGATACATCTGGTTCTTAAAGATGGTGGCAAATCGGGCCGCTACGTCGCCGGGGATCAGCCATGATCTCGGTTGATGAAGCGCTCGCCCACTGCCTTGCGCTGGTCACCCCCCTTCCGCTTGAACCCGTACCTCTGGCACAATCCTGCGGGCGCTACATGCCGCAGCCCGCCATCGCCACCCGCGACCAGCCGCCCTTTGCCGCCTCCGCCATGGATGGCTATGCCGTGCAGGGCGACCCCATGGCCGGCGACCGCTTTACCGTGGTGGGCGAAGCGGGGGCGGGCCATGCGTGGCAGGGCACCCTCGGCCCCTTGCAGGCCGCCCGCATCTTTACCGGCGCACCGCTGCCTGCGGGGGCCACCCGCGTCATCATTCAGGAAGATGTGGCGCGCGACGGTGACCTGATTACCATCAAGGACGGGGCCGACGCCGGCCCCCACATCCGCCCCGCCGGGCAGGATTTTCGCGCCGGGGATACGCTGTCTGCGCGCCTGCTGCGCCCGAATGATCTGGCCCTTCTGGCCTCGATGAACATCGCCATGGTTCCCGTCAGCCGCCGCCCCGTCGTGGCGATCATCGCCACCGGGGATGAACTGGTGATGCCGGGCGACACCCCCGGCCCCGACCAGATCATCGCGTCGAATTCTTTTACCCTCAAGGCTTTGGCCGAGGAAGCTGGTGCGGAAGTCCGCCTGCTGCCCATTGCCCGCGACACCATGGACTCGCTGACATATGTGCTGGGGCTGGCGAGTGATGCCGATATCATCGTCACCACCGGCGGCGCGTCGGTCGGCGATCATGATCTGGTGGCGCAGGTGGCGGAACGCCTGGGGATGCAGCGCGCGTTCTGGAAAATCGCCATGCGCCCCGGCAAGCCGCTGATGGCGGGCCGTCTGGGCAACGCCGCCATGCTCGGCCTGCCCGGCAACCCGGTGTCATCTGTGGTCTGCGCGCATCTGTTCCTGCTGCCGATGATCCGCGCGGCTCTGGGCATGCCGCAGGATGCAATTGCCCCCCAACCCCGCCCTGCCGTTCTTGCACAAGACACCGGCCCGACCGGCCCGCGCACACATTACATGCGCGCGCGCCTGACGCACACCGACGGCGTGCCGCAGATTACCCCGTTCGACCGGCAGGACAGCTCGCTTTTGTCGATCCTTTCCTCCGCCGATGCGCTGCTGATCCGCCCCGCAGACGATGGCGCGCGGCGGGCAGGCGAGACGGTCAGCTATCTGCCACTCTGACAACCCATGATTGCGCAACCCTTTTTTTCTTGACACAAACAGGGAACACGGGCAGAACATAGCGTTAACGAATACAGATCAGGGTGGGGCATGCTTACGCGCAAACAGCTGGAACTTCTGAATTTCATCAAGCTCCGCATGGATGTTGACGGCGTGCCGCCGTCTTTTGACGAAATGAAGGATGCCCTGGATCTGCGGTCGAAATCCGGCATCCACCGGCTGATCACCGCGTTGGAAGAACGCGGCTTCATCCGCCGTCTGGCACACCGGGCCCGCGCGCTGGAAATCATCAAGATGCCGGATGTCGCGGAAAAACCCGCCTTCACCCCGCGCGTGATCGAAGGCGACAGGCCCGCCGCCCCGCCACGCGGTGCGATGATGGTCGAGGCGGTTCACGCGATGGAGCTTCCCGTTATGGGTCGCATCGCTGCCGGTGTCCCGATCGAGGCGATTTCCGAAGTGTCGCATCACATCGCCGTTCCGGGGTCGATGCTTTCGGGACAGGGCAACCACTACGCGCTGGAGGTCAAGGGCGACTCGATGATCGAGGCCGGGATCAACGATGGCGACATCGTGGTGATCCGCGAACAATCCACGGCCGAAAATGGCGATATCGTGGTGGCGCTGGTGGATGATGCCGAGGCGACGCTGAAACGCTTTCGCCGCAAGGGCAACATGATCGCGCTGGAGGCGGCAAACCCCGCCTATGAAACCCGCATGCTGCCTGACCATCAGGTCAAGGTGCAGGGCCGGCTCGTCGGGCTGATCCGCAGCTACTGACGCGCTGCCACTGCCCCCTGCAGCGCGCGGGGCCGGATCACCTCCACCAGTCCGTCAGCCCGGCGCGGCGATGACCAAGCCCGCCGGTTGGCCGAAGCGGCCACCACCCGCAAACCCTGCCCGTCGGGATACAGCGCCAGCCCGCCCGCGTGGCTCAGCAACACCTCATCCAGCACCAGACAGCCATCGGGCGGCTGGTCCACCGGCACCGAAATCACCACCAGATCGGCCTGCGCGCAGGCCGCTGCCAGCCGGTCGGCTGCCCCCTTGCCCTTCAGCGCAACGCCGGTCACGCCGCCCGCTTGAAACTGCCGGGCGCCCGCTGCGCCCGCCATTCCCGGCCGCGCCGCCGCATCTTCTTGCGCGGTCAGATCACCATCATTTGCCAGCCAGTTCTGCGCGGCAAACCCCGCCCCGCGCGGTGCCGACAGCGCCCGCCCCTCGGGCCCCAGCACACCCACCAGCCCGCCATCGGCTGAAATCAGCACCAAAGGCCGTTCCACCCCGACCCACAACGCCAGCGCCAGCACCGCAGGTCCAAGCGACAGGGCCCGCACCCAACCGCGCCACAGGATGAACCAGGACCCGGCAAGCGTCACCAAAGGGATAACCCATGGCCCGGGCGACGGAATCGCGGTGACCGATCCGTCCCACCCGGCCACCCAATGCGCGACCCACAGGATCCACGCGCTCCCCCGCTCCATCACCCACAGCGCCGGGGCGGCCAGCCCGAACGGGGCCAGCAGCGCCGCCACAGCACCTGCCGGCATCACCACCGATCCCATCACCGGCACGGTCAACAGGTTGGCGATCAGCCCGTAATCGGCATAGCGGTTGAACGTCGCCGCCGCATAGGGCGCAGTGGCAAAACCGCCGATCACACTCGACAATACCAACGTGAACACCGGCATGGCCCAGCGGGGCAGGCGACCGGCCACCACCCGTTGATCCACTTCGCGAAACCCCGCGATCAGGGCCACCGTGGCGGCGAATGACATCTGAAACCCGGGCTCCAGCAGACTTTCGGGCTTCCACGCCAGCAAGATCACCCCGGCAATCGCCACCGACCGCAGGGTCAGCGCCTTACGGTCCAGCAGCACCGCGCCCAGCATGACAGACACCATGATGAAGGCGCGTTCCGTCGCCACATTGGCCCCCGACAGCGCCAGATAGAACGCAGCCACCCCCAGCGACGCCAGCGCCGCCACCTTCTTGCTGTTCACCCGCAGCGCCACATAAGGGATCAGTGCCAGACCGTAGCGGAACAGCCCGAACACAAAGGCGATCAGAAAAGCCAAGTTCATCCCCGAGATCGCCAGCAGATGCGCCAGCGAGCTGTCACGCAACGCCTTGACCGTCTCTTCGGTGATGCCAGACCGGTCGCCGGTCATCGCGCCCGCCGCATAGGCCCCGGCCTGACTTGGCATGGCTTCGCGCATCGCATTGGCAAGGGCACTGCGCATCTGATCCACCGGGCGCGCCCCCGGCTCTGGCACCGACCACAACATGACCGGCGCAGTCGTATAGCCCACCGCCCCCAGCCCGTCAAAAAACGCCATGCGGCGAAAGTCGAAACTTCCCGGCTCCACCGGGCCATTGGGGGCGGCCAGATGGGCGGTGGTCATCACCACCTCACCGGGAAACGGCACATGGCCGGGGGTCTTGCCCCTCAGGGCGATGCGCACCTGATCGGGCAGACGTTCCGGTGCCACCCGGTCCAGCTGCACCCTGTCCAGCGTGATGCGCAGGGCATCAGACTGGCTGCGGTCGATCCAGACCACCCGCCCGGTCACCGGGCCGTAATACCGGAACTCCAGCATCGGGGCCTGCACCACCTGCACCCGCAATCCGCAGGCCAGCACACCCACGGCCACCGCACCCATGGCGATTCCCCAAGGGTGCAGCACATCAGGTGCCAGCAGCCGCAGGCAGATGGCCAGCGCAAGCACCGCCGCCGCCGCGGCATAAACCGCCAGCCCCGGCTCCGACGGCAACGAAAACCAGCCCGCGACGCCCACGCCCATGAACAGCGGCACCCAGGGAAACAGCGTGCCCCGCGCCATGGCCACCGCCACAAAGGGCCGGGCCAGCCAGCCAGTCAGGACCGCCACCTTGTTTCCCGCCCCTTCACCGCCTAGAACCGGGCCAAGCCTACCGCCCAGATGGTTTCCGAAAGGTTAACTCCAATGTCCGTCCCCGTCGTCACCCGCTTCGCCCCTTCCCCCACCGGCTATCTGCACATCGGCGGCGCGCGCACCGCGCTGTTCAACTGGCTGTTCGCGCGCGGTCGGGGCGGAAAATTCCTGCTGCGGATCGAGGATACCGACCGCGACCGCTCCACCCCCAAGGCCACGGCGGCCATCTTGCAGGGCCTGACGTGGCTGGGGCTGGACTGGGACGGCGAGGCGGTCAGCCAGTTTGACCAGCGAGACCGCCATGCGCAGGTGGCGCACGAAATGCTGGAACGCGGCACCGCCTACAAGTGTTTCTCCACCCAGGAGGAAATCGCCGCCTTCCGCGCCGCGAAAGAGGCGACGGGTGCCAGCTATGCCGTGTTTCAAAGCCCCTGGCGCGATGCCGACCCGGCCACCTGCCCCGATGCTCCCTATGCCATCCGCATGAAGGCCCCCCGGACGGGCGAGACGAAAATATCAGACACCGTTCAGGGAATCGTTACGGTTCGCAACGATCAACTGGACGACATGATCGTCCTGCGCTCTGATGGCACCCCGACCTACATGCTGGCTGTCGTGGTCGATGATCACGACATGGGAGTCACGCATGTCATTCGTGGCGACGACCATCTGAACAATGCCGCCCGCCAGCAGATGGTTTATGATGCGATGAATTGGCCGGTGCCGGTCTGGGCGCATATCCCGCTGATCCACGGGCCGGATGGCAAGAAACTGTCCAAACGCCATGGTGCCACGGCAGTCGGCGATTATCAGGCGCAGGGCTATCCTGCCGCCGGAATGCGCAATTACCTGACCCGGCTGGGCTGGGCACAGGGCGATGCCGAGGTGTTCACCACCGAACAGGCGCTGGAGATGTTCGGGCTGGAGGGAATCGGGCGCAGCCCCGCCCGGCTGGATTTCAAGAAGCTGGAATCAACCTGCGGCTGGCACATGGCGCGCAGCGATGATGCTGCGCTGCTGCATGAGGTGGAAGGCTATCTGGCCGCCGCAGACCTCCCTGCGCTGACGCAAGGGCAGCGCGACCTGCTGTCGGCTGCCATGTATTGTGTGAAAGACCGCGCGAAGACCTTCCCGGAACTGCTTGATAAAGCGCACTTTGCCCTGATCTCCCGCCCGGTCGATGTGGATGAGGCAGCGACCAAGGCTCTGGATGATGTATCCCGTGGTATACTGAAAGAATTGACGCTGCGCCTGCAAAATGCTAGCTGGACGAAAGACGGGCTTGAGTCCATTCTGACTGAGGTTGCCACGGCCCATGGCATCGGTTTCGGAAAACTGGCCGCACCCTTGCGTGCCGCCCTTGCCGGGCGCAGTGCCACCCCAAGTGTTTATGACATGATGCTGGTCATCGGTCAGACGGAAACGATTGCGCGGTTGCAGGACGCCGCGGCCTGACCCGGCTGCGCCCTGTCTCCACAAACGGAATGCGCCACCATCCGGGACGGTCCGGCGGGGCGAGAAAGAGGGATGTGAAAGATGGCCGAGACGAAAAAGACCGCGACATTGACGCTGGACGGCAAGTCCTTTGACCTGCCGATCCATTCCCCGACGCTTGGCCCAGATGTGCTCGACATCCGCAAGCTCTATGCCGAGGCGGATGTGTTCACCTTCGACCCCGGTTTTACCTCGACTGCCGCCTGCGAAAGCGCGATCACCTATATCGATGGCGACAAGGGCGAATTGCTGCACCGCGGGTACTCGATCGAAGAGTTGGCAGAACATTCGCATTACCTCGAAGTCTGCTACCTGCTTCTCTACGGCGAACTGCCGACCGCCGCACAGCTTGCCGATTTCGAACACCGTGTGACCCATCACACCATGGTGCATGAACAAATGCACTACTTCTTCCGGGGCTTCCGCCGTGATGCCCACCCGATGGCCACGATGGTCGGTGTGGTCGGGGCCATGGCAGCCTTCTACCACGACTCCACCGATATCAATGACCCGTGGCAGCGTGAGGTTGCGGCGATCCGCATGATCGCCAAGCTGCCGACGATTGCGGCGATGGCATACAAGTATTCTGTCGGCCAGCCCTTCGTGTACCCGAAAAACAGCCTCGATTACGCCGGAAACTTCCTGCACATGTGCTTTGGCATCCCGGCCGAGGATTATGTGGTCAACCCGATCCTCGCCAAGGCGATGGACCGGATCATGATGCTGCACGCCGATCATGAACAGAACGCCTCCACCTCCACCGTGCGTCTGGCAGGCTCGTCGGGGGCCAACCCGTTCGCCTGCATCGCCGCCGGCATCGCCTGCCTCTGGGGGCCGGCGCATGGCGGTGCCAATCAGGCCTGCCTGGAAATGCTGAAAGAAATCGGCACAGTTGACCGCATTCCTGAATTCGTGGCCAGGGCCAAGGACAAGGATTCCGGCTTCCGCCTGATGGGCTTTGGCCACCGCGTCTATAAGAACTTCGACCCGCGCGCGACGGTGATGAAGGAATCTGCGGATGAGGTGCTTGGCCTGCTGGGGGTGGAGAACAACCCGCTGCTGCAAGTCGCCAAAGAGCTGGAGCGTATCGCTCTGTCGGATGAGTATTTCATCTCGAAAAAGCTCTATCCCAACGTCGATTTCTACTCGGGCATCATTCTTGAGGCGATGGGCTTCCCCACCTCGATGTTCACCCCGATCTTCGCGATCTCGCGCACCGTCGGCTGGATCTCGCAGTGGAAAGAGATGATCGGCGACAAGGGTCAGAAAATCGGTCGCCCGCGCCAGCTGTATATCGGCGAAGCGCACCGCGCCTATGTCGACGTGCGCAACCGCTAAACCGCGGCCCCGCCGGCCCTTCGCCCGCCCATCGCCACAAAAAGCACCTCCCCCCGCTCGTGGGGGAGGTCTTAACGCCAGTCCCTTGCGCTGCGCATTGCAACCAACAGGCCTGCCCGCGTCTCCTGCCGTTCCCCAACACTGGGGTGCAGCTTTTCGCTGCGGTCGCGCCCCACTACCCGGCGGCGGCGCAGCAGGAACAGCTTGCCCCAACTGCGCCACGTGCCGACCATCGGGGCCTGCGGGTTGCCGGGGAACCGCGCGCGCCAGCCATCCGGCAGCGCCAGACCGCAAGTCTCGGCCCGGTCCAGCATCCAGACCAGCGGAAGATTGGCCAGGGGCCGTGCCGCCGCAAAGCCGCCGACCTGACCGCCGACATCGGCATGCGCCCCGGCAAACCAGACCTGTTCGACATTGCCCTGCCAACCCTCGGGACAGTCCCACAGCACCGGCGCGAACACCGCCCGCGTCTCGTGCAGTGCCAGCGCATGGAACCCATGCCGGACCGACGCGCCCAGACGATGGCTGTGAAACGCATGATGCCGGTCGGTCAGCATCCACAACAGCGGCAGGCGCAGGCCCAGCGCCTTGACCGTATCCCAGACCCCCACCATCTCGATCGGGGCCGATGGGTGGCAAGTGTCCTGCGCAAACGCCTGTGCCGCCCGGCTTTGCGGGCCGGTCCTGTAGTGGCGGTAGGCCAGCGTCACATTCCGCTCGGTGGCATGACTGTGGCGCAGCAGGCCGATCTGGTCGATCACCCCCGCAAGCGACCGCACGGCAAAGGCCCCGCGCGAATAGCCCAGCAGGAAAATCCGGTCACCGGGCCGGTACTGGCTGGCCAGCCAGCCATAGGCTCGCCGGATCTGCCGGTTGAGGCCCCGCCCCTGCGCCACGCCGCCCAGACTGGCCCAGCCTTCCCACTGCAGGCCAGGTTCGTAATACAGCCGCCGCCGCTGGCCGGGGGTCGGCGCGCTCAGCAGGTGAAAGGCCAGCCCGGCGTTGGTTTCCTTCCCCGGCAAAAGCGATGACATTGTGCCATCCAGAATGATGATGTGATCCACCACACCGCGCCCCGGCCCTGCGGGGGGCGCGGTGCTTTCGGTTTCCACCACCGGATGCGGGCGGAACCAATGCCTTATGCGGTCAAAAAGCGACGTCTTCCGCCTCCTTCAGCCAATGCCAGATCCGCTGTGGCGTAAACGGCATGTCCACCCGATTGACCCCGCGCGGTGCAAGCGCGTCGCGCACCGCGTTGGAAATTGCGCCCAATGCGCCGACCGTTCCCGCCTCACCGCAGCCTTTCATGCCAAGCGGGTTCATGATCGACGGCACCGGCTCGCTGGCAAAGCCGAACATCGGCAGGTCGCCCGCGCGCGGCATCGCGTAATCCATGAAGCTGGCCGCCAGCAGCTGGCCCTGATCGTCATAGATCCCGGCCTCGCACACCGCCTGACCATAGCCCTGCGCCACCCCGCCATGCACCTGCCCGATCGCCAGATCGGGCGCGATCAGCGTGCCGAAATCATCGACCACCGTATAGCGGTCCATCACCAGAGCGCCGGTTTCGGGGTCCACCTCGACCTCGGCGATATGCGCGCCGTTTGGGTAGCTGCGCCCGTCCAGCGTGGTGGTCTGGCTGATATCAAGCAGATCCGCACGCCCGCGCGCCCTTGCCAGATCGGCGGCCTCGGCCAGCGTCAGCCGCATGTTGCTGCCCTCTGCGCCAAAGGTGGCGCCGTCAAAGCTCACCTCCTCCACCCCCCATTCCTCGGCCAGAAACGCGGTGAACCCGGCCACCATCGTGCGCACGGTCGCCCGCATCGCCGTGCCCTGCACCGTCACCGACCGCGACCCACCGGTGCCGCCGCCCCTGGCAATGGCGTCACTGTCGCCCTGCACGATCCGCACCGAATGTTCCGGCAGCCCGGTCCAGTCTGCCACCATGCGGGCATAGGTGGTTTCATGCCCCTGCCCGTTTGACTGGGTGCCGACATACAGCGTGGCCCCGCCATCCGCGTCCAGCACCAGCCGCGCGGTTTCCTCCGGGTCGCCCAGAATGCTTTCGATATAAGTCGCAAGCCCGATGCCGCGCAGCATACCGCGTGCGGCGCTGGCATCCCGACGGGCGGCAAAGCCCGCCACATCCGCCATATCCCGCGCGCGGGTCAGCACGCGGGGGAAATCTCCCACGTCGATCAGCTCTCCGGTCGCGCTGCGATAGGGGAAATCCATGATGAAATTGCGCATCCGCAACTCGAACGGGTCCACGCCCAGCACGCGCGCCGCCTCATCCATCGCGCGTTCAATCGTCAGAATCGCCTCTGGCCGCCCCGCCCCGCGATAGGCATCGACCGGCGTGGTGTTGGTATAGACCCCCACCGCCCGCAGATGCGCCGCCTCAATATCATACACGCCGGTCAGCACTTTGGAAAACAGCTCCGACTGAATGGGTTGCCCGAATTGCGAGTTATAGGCCCCAAGGTTGGACACCAGATTAACGCGGTACCCTGTGATCCGCAGACCGGCATCAAAGGCCAGCTCGGCCGTCGCCACCAGATCGCGCCCGGCATTGTCGGTAAGCATCGATTCGCCGCGTGTGGCGATCCAGCGTACCGGCTGGCCCAGCGCGCGCGCCGCCGCCGCCACGCAGACATATTCCGGATAAGTCATCGCCTTCATGCCAAAGCCACCGCCCACATCGGGGTTGGTGACCCGCACAGCCTCACGCCCCAACCCCAGCATCCGCGCCAGTTCGTTGCGCTGGTTCCACACCCCTTGCCCATTGACGCACAGATGCAGCCGGCCAGCCTGCCATTCGGCAAAGCAGCCGCGCGGCTCCATCGCGTTCACGATGATGCGGTTGTGGATCACCTCCAGCGTCACCCGGTGCGCAGCCGCGGCAAACGCCGCCTCCACCGCCGCATGGTCGCCGATCTTCCAGTCATAGGCGCGGTTTTCTGGTGCCTCGGGGTGCACCGCCGATCCGCCCGGTGCCACGGCCAGTGCAACCGGCAGCCCCTCCACCTCCAGCGCCACCAGCTCCGCTGCGTCCTGCGCTGCGGCCATCGTCTCGGCGACGATCATCACCACCGCCTCACCGACAAACCGCACCCTGTCCCGCGCCAGCACCGGCCGTTCCGGCCCCGCACCCATGCTGCCATCGGCATTGCGCAGCCGTGCGCCCTTCATGCCCAGCGTGACGCCCAGCGCCTCCAGCCCAGTTGCGTCCAGCACCAGATGCACACCCGGCACATCGCGCGCCGCCTCCAGATCCAGCGCCGTGATCACCCCATGCGCATGATCCGACCGCAGGAACAGCGCGTGCAGCGCCCCCGCAGGTGCCATGTCATCCACATAGCGCCCCTGCCCGGTCAGGAACCGCAGATCTTCATGCCGTCCCGTGCCCTGCGCCTTGCCGAAAATGCTCATGCCAAACCCCTTTGCCTGCCGCACAAAGAGTTACGCCCCCGGCTGGATTTGTCCAGCCGGGGGCGTCCTGCAGTTCAGACGCAGGCAGGGTCAGGATTTGAGCGACAGCACCGTGGCCACGCTAAGATCACCAAAACCGTTGAACCGCGAGTTGGTCACGGTGGAATAGGCCCCCATGCCATGCACGATCACGAAATCGCCCTCGGCAATGTCACCCGGCAGCGGAATATCGCCCGGCAGACGGTCCACCGAATCGCAGGTTGGGCCAAAGATGATGCGCGGCACCTCTTCGCCCACCCGCTTTTCGCCGGTCCCCGACAGCACTTCCATGCGGTCGATCACGCCGATCAGCGGCAGTTCGGTCAGCGTGCCGTAGACGCCATCGTTCAGGAAGATGTGGCTGTCGTCGCGCACGGCCTTGACCCGGGCCGCCAGTGTAAAGGCATCGCCGCAAAGGGCACGCCCCGGCTCGCAGATCAGCAGCGGGCGGTCGGTGCCAAAAGCCTCGGTTGCCACCCGGTCAATCAGCGCAAAGGTTTCCTCCAGCTGCGGCATCACGCCATGCAAGCGGTGGTTCGGGAAGCCGCCGCCCACGTTCAGCCGTGCAATGGTCACACCCGCCTTGCGTGCGATCTCTGCCGCCTCAAGGATATAGGCTTCCCACGCCGCCGGATCGGTGCATTGCGTGCCCGGGTGGAAGGTGATCGACGGGATAAACCCGGCCTCGGCCACAAGTTTCAGCAGGTCCACGGCCACTTCTGCCGTCGCCCCGAACTTGGCCCCGAAGTTATAGGCAGCACCCGCCACCGGCAGCTTGAAGCGCACCGAAATCTCGGTGCCCTCAGCCGGGACCATCTCGATCAGCTTGTCCAGTTCCGACCGCGAATCAACGCTGTAGGATGTCACTCCGCGCGTCACCGCATAGGCAATCTCGTGCCGCGCGCGGACCGGGTTGTTGTAATGGATGGCCGCATCGGGGGCCAGGCGGCGGATCAGGTCAATTTCGAACCCGGACGCACAGTCATAACCGCGCACACCGGCCGCAGACAGGTTTTCGATCATCTCGTCGCTGGGGTTGGACTTGACGGCATAGGTCACCATGCCCGGAAAGCCATCGATGAACCGTCGCGCTGCCGCCTGCACCACAGTGGGGGCAAAGAACAGCACCGGGTTCTCGGGCTGTTCAACACGCAGAAATTCGGTTGGATTTGTCCAGATCGTCTTCGAGAGTCCCATTGCAGTTTCCTTTCCTGCCAACAAGACGCATAGCCCTTGACCGTTGCAGTGAACGGGGCCGGGCACCAGCGTGGTTTATCTAAAACCAGGCCAGGTGCGTATGAACCGCCCTTTTCCTGCAACGTAGGATGGGGCATATGAGGCACATTCGCACCGAACAAAACTACAAATTCGGAGTCTGGGGCCGTCATTATGACGAAATCATCGGTCAAATCGTATGGATGATCTGGATCGCAACATCATCGCCCTTTTGCGGGCCGATGCGCGGCTGTCGCTGGCCATGCTGGCCCGGCGACTCAAGGTCGCCCGGTCCACCATTCAGGCCCGGCTGGAACGGCTGGAAGACAATGGCACCATCGCCGGCTACACCCTGAAACTGGGCGAAGGGGCCGACCCCAATCGCCTGCGCGCCACCGTGCTGCTGACGATCGAGCCGCGCACGCAGGCCGCCCTGCTGACCCGGCTGAAGTCGATTTCCGAGGTGGAGCGGGTGTTCACCACCTCTGGCCGGGTGGACCTCTTGTTGCAGATCGCCTGCCCCAACACCCAGGTGCTCGATCAGGTGCTCGACCAGATCGGCGCGATGACAGGCGTGCACTCGTCCGAAAGCCTGATCCACCTGAGCACCAAGATCGACAGGGCATTCTGACCGCGCCCCAGGTCGCAGGCCTCAGCCCTCTGGCCGCAGGGCAAACAGATCGACAAACGCCTGCCCCGCCACCAGATCGCCGTCAAACCGGATCATCCCCTGCGCGCTCTGCAGCAGCGGTGCCGGCCCATAGATCGCTGCCGCCAGCGCGTTGGTGCCCCCCTCAAACCGCAGGGCCGCGTCGGCTATGCCGCGCTCCACCCGGAACTGCCCCGGCGCGGTGCTGATCACAAACCGGTCTGCGCCCAGCACCATGGCCACCTGATGCTCCCCCGCCCGGTCCCGCGCGCACAAGGCCCGCATGGACAGCATCAGCGCGGTGGGGCTGATGAACAGGCGCGGGTCATGCCCGGGCATCCCCGCCCCCCAGCGGCACAGCGCGCGCAGCACCGGCCACAGGCCGTGCCCCGCTTCGGTCAGTTTGTACAGCTGCACCCGCACCGGATCGGGCAATTGCTCCCGCGCGATGATACCCAACGCCTCCAGATCCTCCAGCCGCCGGGTCAGGATATTGGCACTGATCCCCGGCAGGCCTTCGCGGACCGCGCCAAAGCGGCGCGGGCCCAGCATCAGTTCCCGCACCACCAGCAGCGCCCAACGGTCGCCGATCAGATCCAGCGCATGGGCGGCGATGCAGCCTTCGTCATAGCTTCGGCGGGTTTCGGTCACGTCAGATAACTTTTCGTTGCTTTTTGTAACTACCCTTGCCAGCCTGACCCGGCAAGACGCAAATGGAGACTCAGATGACTTATCTTGATGCCTTTGTCATTCCCGTTCCCACCAGCCGCCGCGACGACTACATCGCACATGAGGCAAAGTGGTGGTCCGAGTTCCACAAACTCGGCGCGCTTTCCTTGGTCGTTGGCTGGGGCGATGACGTGCCCCCCGGCAAACAGACCGATTTCCTGCGCTCGGTCGATCTGCAGGACGGGGAAACCGTGGTCATCGCCTGGATGACCTGGCCCGACAAGGACACCCGCAACGCGGCCTACAAAGCGATGGAAACCGCGATGTCGCCTGAAGACATGGCCGACATGCCCTTTGACGGCAAACGCATGGTTTATGGCGGTTTCGTCCCGGTTCTGATCAAGGGGGAAGCAGCATGACCGTGCAGGGCCTGCCATTCTGGTATGAACTCACCGCGTCAGAGATCCCCGCCTCCACCGCGTTTTACGGCCCGGTGATGGACTGGCAGTTCAAGGACTCCGGCGTGCCGGGGTTTGCCTACACCGTGGCCACCAAGGGCGATGCGATGACGGCAGGGCTGATGGGGCCGGACACGCCGATGCCCGAGTTCTGGATGGTCTATTTCGCGGTGGATGACTGCGACGCCACCGCTGCCCGCGTCACCGCCCTCGGCGGTGCCATCCACCGCGCGCCGGAAGATGTGCCCGGCACAGGGCGGTTCGCCATTGTGACCGACCCTCAAGGCGCGGTCTTCGGCCTGATGCAGCCCGAAGACGGCCAGCCCGGCACGGCCTATTCCCTCTCGATGCAGGTCGGGCACGCCAACTGGCACGAGCTGCAAACCTCCGACCCCGCCGCCGCCCTGACCTTCTACACCACGTTGCTCGGCTGGACCGCCGGTCAGGCGATGGACATGGGTGCCGAGGGCATCTACCAGATGGTCTGTCTGCCGCATGGCGACATTGGCGGCCTGATGCCCCTGTCGCAACCCGGCATCCCGCCGCATTGGCTGCCGATCTTCGGCACCGACAGCATCGCCGCCGCCATGGCGCGCATCGCCAGCGGGGGCGGCACCACATTGCATGGCCCGATGGAAGTGCCCGGCGGGGCCTTCGTCTGCTACGCCGCCGACCCACACGGCGCGACGTTCGGCCTCGTCGGCCCGCCCTGACCCCCTTGGCCTTTGCCCCCATATTCGCTAAGTCCCCTGCAACCGCAGAGGATAATGCCCATGCCGATGGAAAAGACCTTCAACGCCGCCGAGGCCGAGGCCCGGATCTCCGCGCTCTGGCTCTCGGAAAATGCCTTCCGCGCCGGGGCCAATGCCAAACCCGGCCACCCTGCCTTTTCCGTCATGATCCCGCCGCCCAATGTCACCGGCAGCCTGCACATGGGCCATGCCTTCAACAACACCCTGCAGGATATCCTGACCCGCTGGCACCGGATGAAGGGTGACGACACGCTCTGGCAACCCGGCACCGACCATGCCGGGATCGCGACGCAAATGGTGACCGAACGCGAGATGGCAAAAAACGGCGAACCCAGCCGTCGCGACATCGGGCGCGACGCCTTCACCCTCAAGGTCTGGGAGCAAAAGCGATCCTCGCGCGGCACCATCATCGGCCAGCTGCAACGCCTTGGGGCAAGCTGCGACTGGGACCGCGAGGCCTTTACCATGTCGGGCGCGCCGAATGCGCCAGCGGGCGAAGAAGGCAATTTCCACGACGCCGTGATCAAGGTGTTTGTGGAGATGTACCACAAGGGCCTGATCTACCGCGGCAAACGGCTGGTGAACTGGGACCCGCATTTTGAAACCGCCATCTCCGACCTCGAAGTCGAAAACATCGAAGTCGCGGGCCATATGTGGCACTTCAAATACCGTCTGGCAGGCGGGGAAACCTATGACTACGTCGAGAAAGACGAAAACGGCGCAGTCACCTTGCGCGAAACCCGCGACTATATCTCCATCGCCACCACCCGGCCC
Source organism: Pseudotabrizicola sediminis (assembly GCF_004745575.1). GTDB lineage: Bacteria > Pseudomonadota > Alphaproteobacteria > Rhodobacterales > Rhodobacteraceae > Pseudotabrizicola > Pseudotabrizicola sediminis. Next base: position 199,601 of record NZ_RPEM01000008.1, read on the forward strand.
GAAACCATGCTGGGCGACGGTGCCGTTGCCGTCCACCCGTCAGACGCACGCTATGCGCCCATCGTCGGCAAGATGGTCCACCTGCCGCTGTGTGACCGCCTGATCCCGATCATTGCCGATGACTACCCCGACCCGACCTTTGGGAGCGGAGCCGTGAAGATCACCGGCGCGCATGACTTCAACGACTACGGCGTGGCCAAACGCGCAAACCTGCCCTGCTACCGCCTGATGGACACGCGCGGCGCGATGCGCACCGACGGCGCGCCCTATGCCGAAGCCGTCGCCCGCGCCCGCGAGATCGCGGCTGGCGCGCCCACGTCCGAGGTGGAAGTCGACAGCCTCAACCTCGTCCCCGAAAAGTACCGTGGCCTTGATCGGTTCGAGGCGCGCAAACAGGTGATCGCCGACATCAACGCCATCGGCCTGTCCGTCACCACGCTGGTCAAACAGATCGACCCCGAAACCGGCAGTGAACACCTGACCCGCGAGCCGGTGGTCGAGGCGAAAAAGATCATGCAGCCCTTCGGCGACCGCTCGAAAGTGGTGATCGAGCCGATGCTGACCGACCAATGGTTTGTCGACACGGCGAAAATCGTCGGCCCCGCGCTGGACGCGGTGCGCACCGGCAAAACCCGCATCATCCCGGAATCGGGCGAGAAAACCTATTACCACTGGCTGGAAAACATCGAACCATGGTGCATCAGCCGCCAGTTGTGGTGGGGGCATCAGATTCCGGTGTGGTATGGGCCGGATAGAGACGATGTAACTAATGAAGCCGATGCTGGGGGGGATCGCTTTTCTGAGGCTGGTGTTAGAACCAGAGCGTTCTGTGCATCCACCAAAGCGGAAGCTCAGCGGCTTGCCGAGGCATATTATGGCGGGACTACCAAAGTCAGTTTCGTTGAAGATCATCAGTTCTTGGATGAGCATCGTCGCCAATCGCTGTTTATCATTGGTTCAGATACAATTTTTCTTTCTCGTGACCCCGACGTGCTCGACACATGGTTCTCCTCCGGCCTCTGGCCCATCGGCACGCTGGGCTGGCCGGAGCAGACCCCGGAATTGCAACGGTATTTCCCCACCTCCACCCTGATCACCGGGCAGGACATCATCTTCTTCTGGGTCGCCCGGATGATGATGATGCAGTTGGCTGTTGTGGACGATGTGCCGTTCAGGACCGTTTACCTGCACGGCCTCGTCCGCGACGCCAAGGGCAAGAAGATGTCGAAATCCCTGGGCAACGTCATCGACCCGCTGGAGATCATCGACGAATACGGCGCCGACGCTTTGCGGTTTGCCAATGCCGCCATGGCCTCGCTTGGTGGCGTGCTGAAACTGGATACCGCGCGCATCGCAGGCTACCGCAACTTCGGCACCAAACTGTGGAACGCCTGCCGCTTTGCCGAAATGAACGGCGTGTGGGAAGGGCATGCCACGCAGGCCCAGCCGCCACAGGCCAGCGCCACGGTGAACAAATGGATCATCGGCGAGACCGCCAAAGCCGCGTCTGAGGTTTCCGAAGCGCTGGAAAACTACCGCTTCGATCAGGCCGCCGACACGCTTTACAAATTCGTCTGGGGCAAGGTCTGCGACTGGTATGTCGAATTCGCCAAGCCGCTGTTCGATGGCGAACAGGCGGACGAGACGCGGGAAACCATGGCATGGGTGCTGGATCAGTCCATGATCCTGCTGCACCCGATGATGCCGTTTATCACCGAAGAACTGTGGTCCACCACCGGCACGCGGGCAAAACGGCTGGTCCATACCGACTGGCCCGCCCTGCCCGCCACCCTGATCGACGCGCCCTCGATGGCAGAGATGACATGGGTCACCACCCTGATCGACGACATCCGCTCTGCCCGCACGCAAGTACACGTGCCGGCGGGCCTGAAACTCGATCTGGTGGCCACGGCGATGACAGATGCAGCACAGACCGCATGGGCCAATAACGAACCGCTGATCCGCCGCCTCGCCCGGATCGAAACCCTGACCCGTACAGACACCGCGCCGAAAGGCGCTATCACCGTGGCCGCCGAAGGGGCCACTTTCGCCATCCCTCTGGAAGGCGTGATCGACATCGCCGAGGAAAAGGCCCGGCTGCAAAAGACCCTCGACAAGCTGGCCAAGGAAATCGGCGGGCTGAACGGCAGGCTGAACAACCCTGCCTTCGTCGCCTCCGCCCCGGAAGATGTGGTTGAGGAATGCCGCACCAACCTCGACGCACGCGAGGATGAAGCCGCCAAACTCCGCGCCGCCATGACCCGCCTGTCCGAAATCGGCTGACCGGCACACATGTGCCCGCCGGGGGAGCCTCCGGCGGGGATATTTAAGAACAGATGAAAGTGCTGGCTTTCAGCTGTTCACAAATATCCTCGGGGGGATGAGGGGCGAAGCGACGAAGAGGGCAGACAGCCCCCCTTTCCAACCCCGGCCACGGAGCGCTTCGGAGGCCAGAGTGCTAAGACCACGTTAAAGCGCCAAATCAACCTGTTGATATCATTGCGCCTCTCCCTCTGCACCACAGGGGGAAGCCCCCTTGCCCCCCGCCGCAATTCCGGCCACTCTGCCGGAATCATGACCCGCTTTCTGACCCCCCTCGCCACCACCCTGCCCGCCACCGTCCCCTTCACCGGGCCAGAGACGATGGAGCGGCAGCAGGGTCACCCCTTCCGCGCCCGGTTGGGGGCCAATGAAAGCCTGTTCGGTCCCTCCCCGCGCGCCATCGCCGCGATGACGGCGGCGGTGTCGGAGGTCTGGATGTATGCCGACCCCGAAAGCCACGATCTCAAAGCGGCGCTTGCCCGCCACCACGGCGTCACACCCGGGCATCTTGTGCTCGGTGGTGGGATCGACGGGTTGCTGGGCCTTTTGTGCCGCTTGACGCTGGAACCGGGTACGCCGGTGGTCACGTCGCTGGGGGCCTACCCGACCTTCAATTTCCACGTCAGAGGCTTTGGCGGCACCCTGCACCGCGTGCCCTACCGGGGCGATCATGAAGACCCGCAAGCCCTGCTGGATGCCGCCCGCCAGACCGGGGCGCGGCTGATCTACCTGGCCAACCCCGACAACCCGATGGGCAGCCATCACCCGGCGGCGGTGATCGAGGATATGGTCGCCAACCTGCCCGACCACAGCCTGCTGGTGCTGGACGAGGCTTATGCCGATCTGGCCCCCGAAGGCAGCATCCCGAACATCCCGCCCGATCATCCTCAGGTGATCCGCCTGCGCACCTTTTCCAAAGGCTATGGCATGGCAGGGGCCCGGGTGGGCTATGCCATCACCGAGCCCGGCCTGGCGCAGGCCTTTGACAAGGTGCGGGATCATTTCGGAATGGGCCGCGTGGCCCAGATCGGCGCGCTTGCTGCCTTGCAGGATCAGGACTGGCTGGCAAAGGTACAGCAGCGCGTGGTCACCGCCCGCGCCCGTGTCACGGCCATCGCAGCGGCAAGCGGGTTGCGCGCGCTGCCCTCAGCGACCAATTTCGTTACCGTAGACTGCGGGCAGAGCGGCGACCACGCCCGCGCCATCCTGCGCGAGACGGTGGCGCGGGGGGTGTTCATCCGCATGCCGGGGGTTGCCCCGCTGGACCGCTGCATCCGCATCAGCCTTGGCGACGATGCGGCGCTGGATGTGCTGGAAGAGGTGCTGCCGCAGGCAGTTGCTGCGGCAGGCTGATCATTCCGCAGCGATACCCGGCTTCGCCGCGCCAATTGCAGGGGCCGGGCCGGACGGCACCTGCGCGGAGCCGAGCTTCAGCGCCGGAGCCTCGGCATCGGGCGTGGCGCGCAGGGTGCCGAATGGGACGGCGGGTTCGGACATCTCCGCAGCCTCGACCACCCGGCGGAACACCAGCATGTTTTGATAAGTTGTTCTGGTCCCGGTCAGACCCGCGCGTTCGTCACAGGGCAAGGTGTCGGCGCGCACATAGTCCCACCCTTCGGCCCCAAGGCTGTTCATCAGCTGGGTCAGCGTCTGGGCGAAACGGTCTTCGGTCGTCTTGACACCGCGAAGCTTCTCACCCCGTTTTGGTGCCGGTATGACCTTGTATTCAAAGCGCTGCATGATGGCTCCCGCAGAATTTCCAGATTGCACGATAGCCGGTTTCTCCGGCAAGGACCAAGCCTTGCGCGCACTTTTTCGGCATCACAGGCAGGTGCGCCACAGCGGCCCCATTTGGGAGCTGGCGGGGACAAAGGCGCAAGCCCTAGCGGGTGACCATCTTTGGCGACCCGGTGAACAGCGCCAGCACGGCGGTCTCCAGCGCATCGGCGGTGGCTTCGTCTTCAAAATCGGGGGCCAGGCTGCGCGCGGCCTGCAGGTGCTGGCGCAGGGTCGTCGCAAGGCTGCGGGGGTCGGGGCACAGTGGCGAGTGGCACAGGGCCAGCAGGATGTCAGCCATGGCCAGATGCGCAGCGGCAGAGGGTACAACCAACGCCTCGGCCTGTGCCTCTTGCGCGCGGATCAGCTGACGATAGCTGAGGTCCGGGTCACCCGCATCCTCTGGCAGTGGCAGCCAGGCCTGGGCAAGCGCGGCCCACAGCGTGGCCCGCTCGGTCGCGGTGATCTGCGGCGCGTCAACCATCGCCCGCAGTTTGGCCACCGACCGCGCCCGCAGGTCACGCGCAGGTCTGCCGGTCAGAACCTGCGCCTTGGCCCGCAAGGCGCGGCCCAGCAGGGTCGCCACCTCAGGCGAATTCGGCAGCCGTTCCAGCGCGGCAATCGCCCGGTTCAGCGGGGCGTGGCAGGCCGGCGGGTTCAGCGCCAGCCCCATCTTCACGTCGCCGCGCGCCCGCGCCAGAAGCGAGGCATCATCACGGCCAAGGGCCGCGCGGAAGCGGCCCGTCACTGTCACAGCCCCAGTTTCTGCGCCACCATCGCATTGACGACGGCGGGGTTGGCCTTGCCCCCGGTGGCTTTGAGCACCTGTCCTGTGAACCATCCTGCCAGCTTGGCATTCTGCTTGGCCTTTTCCACCTGCCCGGGGTTGGCAGCGATCAGCGCATCCAGCGCGCGTTCAATCTCACCCGTATCCGTCACGGCCTTCATGCCGTGCTTCGCAGCCTGTTCAGCCGGGTCGCCGCCTTCGGTCCACAGGATTTCGAACAGGTCCTTGGCCATCTTGCCGGTGATCTCGCCCTTGGCCAGCAGGTCAAGCATTCCGCCCAGTTGTGCGGCAGAGACCGGGCTGTCGGCAATGGCGAGGCCGACCTTGTTCAAGCGACCAAACAGTTCGTTGATCACCCAGTTGGCGGCGGTTTTACCGTCACGGCCTTGTGCCACCGACTCGAAGAAACCGGCGGAATCGAGGTCGGCGGTCAGCACATTGGCATCGTAATCGGTCAGGCCGAAATCGCCCATGAAGCGGGCTTTTTTCGCATCGGGCAGTTCGGGCATGCGGGCCGCGATGTCATCGACCCAAGCCTGCTCGATCTCCAGCGGCAAGAGGTCGGGGTCGGGGAAATAGCGATAATCGAACGCCTCTTCCTTAGACCGCATCGAGCGGGTTTCGTTCTTGTCCGGGTCATAGAGCCGCGTTTCCTGATCGACCTTGCCGCCATCTTCCAGAATGGCGATCTGGCGGCGGGCCTCAAAGTCAATGGCCAGCTGGATGAACCGCATCGAGTTCATGTTCTTGATCTCGCACCGGGTGCCCAGATGCGAGAAATCCTGCGTGGCCTGATACTTCTCATACTGGCCGGGGCGGCAAACCGATACGTTCACGTCCGCCCGCAGGTTGCCGTTCTGCATGTTGCCGTCGCAGGTGCCCAGATAGCGCAGGATCTGGCGCAGCTTGGCGACGTATGCCGCCGCTTCCTCTGGCCCGCGGATGTCGGGGCGGCTGACGATTTCCATCAGCGCAACGCCCGTGCGGTTGAGATCGACGAAAGACATTGCCGGGTCCATGTCGTGGATGGATTTTCCCGCGTCCTGCTCAAGGTGGATCCGCTCGATCCGCACCAGACGAGCCACACCGGGCGACAGTTCGACCAGCACCTCGCCCTCACCCACGATGGGGTGATAGAGCTGGCTGATCTGATAGCCCTGCGGAAGGTCGGGGTAGAAATAGTTCTTGCGGTCAAAGGCCGAGAACAGGTTGATCTGCGCTTTCAGCCCAAGCCCGGTGCGCACCGCCTGTTCGACGCAGAAGTCGTTGATCACCGGCAGCATGCCCGGCATCGCGGCATCCACAAAGGCCACGTTGGAATTAGGCTCGGCGCCAAAGGTGGTCGACGCCCCGGAAAACAGCTTGGCGTTTGACGACACCTGCGCATGAATTTCCATCCCGATGACAAGTTCCCAATCGTGCTTTGCCCCGGCAATCACCTTTGGGGTCGGCGCGGTATAGGTCAGGTCCAGCATGGCGCACTCCTTCACGTTTCCATTGTCTTTAGGCGGCGAAGCGCCGTGGAGCAAGGGGTGGCGCGGGCGGATTGACGCCGATCGGCGGGGGGTGGGCTTGCCTGACAGGGGTCAGACAGCCTAACGCCACAGGGCCGTGCACAGAGGTGCGGTGCTGCCCATGGTTGGTCTGATGCGTTTTCCCCTATCGCTTGTTGCCGTTTCGGTACTCCTTCTGGCCGGCTGCGTGGCCGGAGCATCTGGAAAAGACTCAAGCGAACAACCGGTCATGCGGTGGGACCACCGACCCGAGGCGGCGGCATGGACGCAGACCTCGATGAACGTGATCGCCGCGAATGATGCGGTGCTGGCGGCAAAGGTTCCGGCCGATATCGAAGGCTGGTGCCCCGGGTATGACGACGCGTCGATGACCGAACGCCGGGCCTTCTGGGCGGGCCTTCTGTCGGCCACCGCCAAACATGAAAGCACGTGGAACCCCAAGGCTTCGGGTGCGGGCGGGCGTTATATCGGGCTGATGCAGATCTCACCACAGACGGCGCGCGCCTATGGCTGCGCCGCGACGACGTCGACGGACCTGAAGAATGGCGAGGCCAATCTGGCCTGCGCAATCCGCATCATGTCGAAACAGGTGGGGCGTGACGGTGTGGTTGCGGGCGGCGGCAACAAGGGCATCGGGCGCGACTGGGGGCCGTTCCGGTCGGCATCGAAGCGGTCTGACATCGCGGGCTGGACCAAGTCGCAAGAGTATTGCGCCAGCTGAGCTTCTTGCCGAGGCCGCTTGCAGGTTCTATCTCTACGCCATGTTTGAACGTCTCCTCTCTGGCCTACTGGCCCCTTCGCCTGCGCGCTTGCCCGAACCGGATGCGCGCCTTGCCCTTGCTGCGCTGATGGTGCGCCTTGCGCGCTCTGACGGGCAGTACACCGATATCGAGATCGCCCAGATCGACCGGGTTCTGGCAGCCTTGCACGGCCTGTCGCCCTTTGCCGCCGCCGGGCTGCGCACGCAGGCCGAGGTGCTGGAGGCCGAGGCCCCCGACACCGTGCGCTTTACCCGTGCGATCAAGGCCGCGACCGAGCAGGATGACCGCGCCAGCCTGTTGCAGGCGCTGTGGTCTGTTGCCCTGTCAGACGGCGCGCGCGATGCCGAAGAAGACCGGCTGCTGCGGCTGGTGACCAATCTGCTGGGGCTGACGGATGTGGATTCGGCCCTTGCGCGGCAGCGGGCGGCCAAGGCGTGATCGCCTCGCTTGGCATGTATGACCTGCCGCCGATGGTGGCGGCAAATGATGCGCTATGGTCGCTTGTCCGCGATGGGGCACGGGCACAGGGGATTGCCGCGCCAGACGCGCTGACACGGGGCGACGCAGCCTATTGGCCGGCATGGGCCTCGCCCGACCTGCTGCTGTCACAGACCTGTGGCCTGCCGTTCCGGGCGGAACTGCATCCCCATGTCACGCTGATCGGCACGCCGGATTATGGGGTGAAGGGCTGCCCGCCCGGTTACTATCGGTCCGTCCTGATTGCACGGGCCGACGATTCGCGCGCCACTGAGGCAGACTTCGCCACAGCTCGGCTGGCGATCAACGAAGCCCTGTCGCAATCGGGTTGGGCTGCTGTCTATCAGCACTTTCATGACCTTGGCCTTGTCGTGGCACCCAGCCTTGAAACCGGCGGGCACCGCGCCAGCGCCCTTGCGGTGGTTGAGGGGCTGGCCGATGTTGCCGCGATAGATGCGGTGACTTGGTCCCTGCTGACCCGGCATGAGAATTTCACCCGCCGCCTGCGCGTGTTTGGTCAGACCGCCCCTACGCCCGGCCTGCCCGTGATCACCGCTCAAGGCGCGCAGGCCGATGTGCTGTTTGACTGCGTGGCCGGGGCCATCCGGGCGCTGACCGCCGATCAGCGCCACACGCTTGGCTTGCGTGGGCTGGTCCGCATTCCGGCAAATGCCTACCTTGCGCTGCCCATCCCGCCTGCGCCTGCCCAATTTGGTGGCACAATGTGACCAAAGCTGCGGCAAATGCCGCTGCGTTTGTCACAAAGGGCGTTGCAATGGCGCTGAACTTGCGCCCTATTTGCTCAACCTTAACTCCCAAGCGAGGCCCAGTGACCGCCGCCCCCCTGCCCCCCTCTCCGGCCACGCAGAACACCCCGGTGATCGATATCCATGGCTTGCACAAAGCCTATGGCTCGCTGGAGGTTCTGAAAGGTGTCGATCTGAAGGCCCCGCGCGGGCATGTGATCAGCCTGATCGGATCGTCAGGTTCGGGCAAATCGACCCTGCTGCGCTGCTGCAACCTGCTGGAAGACAGCCAACAAGGCGACATCCGGTTCGAGGGGGAATCCGTGCGCTGGAAGGGCGAGGGCGCAAACCGCCATCCGGCAGACCGGGCGCAGGTCACCCGCATCCGCACCAACCTGTCGATGGTGTTTCAGCAGTTCAACCTGTGGTCCCACATGACCATTCTGCAAAACGTGATGGAAGCGCCCGTGACCGTGCTGAAACGCGATCCGGCCGAGGTCGAGGCGAAGGCGCGCGAATATCTGGCCAAGGTCGGTATCGCCGACAAGGCCGATGCCTGGCCCGCCATGCTGTCGGGCGGCCAGCAGCAGCGGGCGGCCATCGCGCGGGCGCTGTGCATGGAACCCCGCGCCCTATTGTTCGATGAGCCGACCTCTGCGCTGGACCCAGAACTGGAACAAGAGGTGATCCGCGTGATCAAGGCGCTTGCCGAAGAGGGGCGCACGATGATTCTGGTCACCCATGACATGAAGCTGGCCGCCGACTGTTCCGACCACGTCATCTTTCTGCATCAAGGGGTGATCGAAGAGCAGGGTCCGCCCGCCACCTTGTTCACAAACCCGCAGACCGCACGTTTGCGTGGCTTTCTTTCTGCCACGGCCTGAGTTTACACTTGAACCATAACAACAGCTTACCACTGGGGAGACACTTATGAAAAAGCTGCTGACCGCAACTGCGCTTGTGGCGCTGATGGCCGGGGGGGCATCCGCCCAACAGACCGTCCGCATGGGCACCGAGGGCGCCTACCCGCCCTTCAACTTCATCAATGACAGTGGTGAGGTTGACGGGTTCGAACGCGAGCTGGGCGACGAGCTGTGCGCGCGTGCCGAGCTGACCTGTGAATGGGTCACCACCGACTGGGATTCGATCATCCCGAACCTGCAGTCCGGCAACTATGACACCATCATCGCCGGCATGAACATCAACGAGGAACGGTCGAAGATCATCTCGTTCACCCAGAACTACACGCCCCCAGCCCCTTCGGCCTATGTCGGGCTGACGCCGGATGTTGACGTTGAGGGCGGCGTGATTGCCGCACAGGTCAACACCATTCAGTCGGGCCATATTGCCTCGGCAGGCGCGACCCTGCTGGAATTCGCCACCCCTGATGAAACCGTTGCCGCCGTGCGCAACGGCGAGGCGGATGCGGTGTTTGCCGACAAGGACTATCTGGCCCCCATCGTGGCCGAATCGGGCGATGCGCTGGTGTTTGTCGGCGAAGATGTGGTGCTGGGGGCCGGTGTCGGCATGGGCCTGCGCCAGTCGGACACCGAGCTGCGCGGCAAGTTTGATGCCGCCATCACCTCGATGAAGGAAGATGGCACGTTGAACACCCTGATCAAAAAGTGGTTCGGCGACGACGCGGACGTGTTCTGATGACACTGCCCCCGCGCGAAAGCAGTGCGGGGGCAACGTCCCACCTGTGAAATTGGCCCATGTTTGAAATCTGCGCTGATCCCAAATCGCTGGAAGGCCTGACATGGCTGTCGTGCTACCTGACCTCAGGCAAGCACATGAACATGTATTGGGCGTTCGGCACTGTGCTTTTGTTGCTGGCGGTGACAGCACCCATTGCCATGCTGTTCGGGTTTTTCGGCGCGATGGCGGCGCGCAGCCAGTTTTTCGTGCTGCGGCTGATCGGCAAGGGCTACACCGGCATGGTGCGCGGTGTGCCCGATATCGTGTTCTTTCTGTTTTTCGTCATCGCGCTGGATCAGGGCATCGAATACCTGATGCATCTTGTCCGCTGCCCGGACTGGACGGACCCCGTGCGCAACGGGCTGGAGTTCCGGGTCTGTCCGCAGGCGAAAGTGCCGCTGAATTCCGCGCCACAGACGGTGCATCAGTTTTACGGCTTCATGCTGGCGGTGCTGACCTTCGCGCTGGTGTTCGGGGCCTTTGCCGCCAATGTGCTTTATGGCGCGATGCAGGCCGTGCCACGCGCCCAGCTGGAAACCGCCGAAGCCTATGGTCTGAGCCAGAGTCAGGTCTTCCGCCGGGTGCTGGTGCCGCAGATGTGGGTCTATGCCCTGCCCGGCCTGTCGAACCTGTGGCTGATCCTGATCAAGGCGACGCCTTTGCTGTTCCTGCTGGGGGTGCAGGATATCGTCTACTGGGCGCGCGAGCTGGGCAGCGCCAAGACGCAGGCCTTTGACTATCCGCACCCCGACTGGCGGCTGTATTACTTCCTGGCCCTGCTGGTGTTTTACCTGGCCTTCACCCGCGTGTCTGAAATCGTGCTGAACCGCATTTCCGCCCGCCTGTCCAAGGGGCAGGCCACAGCAGCGGGCGAAGCCATGCGCAAGGCGGGCATATGACCTGTTGGGAAACCATCGGCGCCTATGCCTTCCGCTCGCTCGGCTATGGCGAACGGCTGCTGCCGCGCACCGATTTCACCCTGTGTCAGCAATTCACGCTGATCGGGTCGGGGATGATCTGGAACGTGTATTTCGGCGTGGTCGCCCTGGCTTTCGGGTTTCTTCTGGCCAATGCCATCGCATTCGCCAAGGCATCGCACAGCCCGCTGGTGCGCAAGCCCGCCGAATGGTTCATCTTCCTGTTCCGCGGCTCGCCCTTGTTCATCCAGTTCTTTCTGGCCTACGAGGCGCTGCAGATGCTGCCCCGCGCCGGGATCGATGTGTTCGGCATCACGGTACAAACCTCATGGACCACCAAGGCCTGGGCCGGGGCGCTGTTCGTGCTGTTCCTGAACACCGCCGCCTATTCGGCCGAGATATTTCACGGCGCGCTGCGATCCATCCCCAAGGGCGACCTGGAGGCGGCAGAGGCGTATGGTCTGACCGGCTTTGCCAAGTTCCGCCGCATCCAGTGGCCAACCATGCTGCGTCTGGCGTGGCCCGCCTATACCAACGAGGCGATCTTTCTGTTTCACTCTACCACGCTGGTGTTCTTCTCGGGCTTTCCTGCGTTTCAGCAGCGTGGCGATGCGCTGTATTATGCCAGCTATTTCGCAGACAAGACCTTCAACCCCTTTGTGTCCTATCCAATCGTCGCCGGGTACTTCATCGCGCTGACCCTGCTGCTGATCTGGCTGTTCAGCGCCATCAACACCCGCCTGAACCGGCACTTGCCATCTAATATGGGAGGTAAAATTCGCTTGCGTCCTCAGGTGATCAGATAGTAGCGTCTATTTGATCAAATTATTCGGGCACCCGTCCGGACCCGTGCCCTGCACGGGAGGAAAGATCACAAACCAAGGATGGAACAAGGGCCGCGCCCGGTGCAACGCCCCGACCAGCAATCATGATGAAGGACTACCTGCGTAAACACCCGCAAGTGCGCACGATCCGCGTGGCCGCCGCCGACCTGAACGGTCAGGCCCGTGGCAAGCGCATCCCCTCCCGCTATGCCGACAAGGCGGTCAAGGACGGCACCCGTTTTCCGTTCTCGATCCTGTCGCTCGACATCTGGGGTGAAGATATCGACGACAGCCCGATGGTCTTTGAACAGGGCGATCAGGATGGCGTGCTCAAACCCACCGAACGCGGCTTCATGCCGATGCCGTGGCTTGAGGCGCCAACGGCGCTGCTGCCAATCTGGATGTTCCGCGAAAATGGCACCCCCTATGACGGCGACCCCCGCCACGCGCTGAATGCGGTGGTGAACAAGTACAAAAAGCGCGGCCTGACCCCCGTGGTGGCGATGGAGCTGGAATTCTTCCTGATCGACGATTCCGGCAAGACGCTGCAAGTGCCCTCGTCGCCCCGGTCCGGCAAGCGCCGCAAAGCGGCCGAAACCATGTCGATCCGCGCGCTGGACGCCTTTGACACGTTCTTCACCGACTTGTACGACGCCTGCGAAGCGATGGACATTCCCGCCGATACCAGCACCAGCGAGACCGGCCTTGGCCAGTTCGAGGTGAACCTGATGCATTGCGACGACGCCCTGCGCGCCGCCGATGATGCCTGGCTGTTCAAGCTGCTGGTCAAGGGGCTGGCCCGCCGTCATGGTTTCGCCGCCAGCTTCATGGCAAAGCCCTATGCCGAGTATTCCGGGTCAGGTCTGCACACGCACTTCTCGGTGCTGGATGCCGCTGGCGACAACATCTTCGACTCTGGCGGGCCCAAGGGCACGGCGGCGCTGAAACACGCCGTGGCGGGCTGTCTGACCGCGATGAGCGATTCGACGCTGGTCTTTGCACCGCATCAAAACAGCTATGAGCGACTGGTGCCCGACAAACATGCGCCAACCGCCATCTGCTGGGGCTATGAAAACCGCACGGCCGCAGTGCGCATTCCGGCGGGCAGCCCTGCCGCACGGCGGATCGAACACCGGGTCGCGGGGGGCGATGTGAACCCCTACCTCATGCTGGCCACCATCCTTGGCGCGGCCCTGATGGGGATGGAGGACGAGCTGGAACCGCCATCGCCGGTCACCGGCAACGCCTATGCCATGGACCTGCCGCAGATCCCGGCCACATGGGAAGCCGCGATTGATGCGTTCGAGAACAGCGATATGCTGTCGCGCTTCCTGCCCAAAGAGTTGATCCGCAACTTCGTGCTGACCAAACGGCAGGAAATGCATTACATCGCCGAGCTGACCCCGGAAGAGCGGATCGAGCTTTATCTCGATACGGTCTGACGCCGCAAATTCCGCGCCCCCTTGACCAGACAGGGGGGCGCGGCACAAGGCTCTTGCACCCTCAACTTCGGACAGGTCATGCTGATCGGCATTCTGCAAACCGGGCTCGCTCCCGAGGCTCTGGCACCTGCCATGGGCGATTACCCCGACATGTTCGCCCGCCTGCTGGACGGGCACGGCTTTGCGTTCCGCACGTTTCAGGTGGTGAACGGTGTCTTTCCCGCGGATGTGCACGATTGCGACGGCTGGCTGATCACCGGGTCAAAGCACGGGGCCTATGAAGATCACCCGTGGATTCCCCCGCTGGAGGATTTCATCCGCGCCGCCTTTGCCGCCCGTGTGCCGGTGGTGGGCATCTGCTTTGGCCACCAGATCATCGCGCAGGCCATGGGGGGCCGCGTCGAAAAATACGCCGGCGGCTGGTCGGTCGGTCCCACGGCCTATGACTTTGACGGCCACACCCTGACCCTGAACGCCTGGCATCAGGATCAGGTGGTGCAGCGGCCCGAAGGCGCGACCGTCATCGCAAGCAACGGGTTTTGCGAAAACGCGGCCCTGCTTTATGACGACCGGGCGCTGACCATTCAGGCGCATCCCGAGTTCCGGCCCGATTTTGTCGACGGGCTGATGAAAACCCGCGCCATCGGCGTGGTGCCCGACCCGCTGTTGCAGACAGCGGCGACCAAACTGGGTACACCTTTGGACGACAGCTCCATCGCCGCCAGGATCGCGGCGTTCTTCAAAGCGCCCCGGACCTGACGTCCGGGGGCAAACACACGGACCAACCCCATGTCCAAATGGACCGACAAACTGCCCGAAGCCGCACGAGACTTCATCGGCGACCGCCGCGTGGACGAGGTGGAATGCATCATCGGCGATATTGCCGGGGTGGCACGGGGCAAGGCGATGCCTGCCGCCAAATTCGCCACGCAGAAAAGCTATTTTCTGCCGAACTCGATCTTTTTGCAGACCATCACCGGCGAATGGGCCGACAACCCGTTCGACGCCTTCACCGAACCCGACATGATCCTGGAGCCCGATTTCACCACCGCCACCGCCGCACCGTGGACAGCGGATGTGACCTTGCAGGTCATCCACGACGCCAAGGATCAGAACGGCGTGCTGATCCCCTATGCCCCGCGCAATGTGCTGCGTCGGATTGTCGATCTTTATGCCGAACAGGGCTGGCAAGCCGTGGTGGCACCCGAGATGGAATTTTTCCTGACCGCCCGCAACATTGACCCCAACATGCCGGTGATGCCGCCCATGGGCCGTTCTGGCCGCCGCGCGGCGGGCAAGCAGGCCTATTCGATGTCGGCGGTTGATGAATACGGCAAGGTGATCGACGACATCTACGACTTTGCCGAAGCCCAGGGGCTGGAGATCGACGGCATCCTGCAAGAGGGCGGCGCGGGCCAGATCGAGCTGAACCTCGCCCATGGCGATCCGGTCCGGTTGGCGGATGATGTGTTCTTCTTCAAGCGCCTGATCCGCGAGGCGGCTTTGCGCCATGATTGCTTTGCCACCTTCATGGCCAAACCCATTGCGGGGGAACCGGGATCGGCGATGCACATCCACACCTCGGTGGTGGACAGCAAATCCGGCAAGAACATCTTCGCCGGGCCAAAGGGTGCAGAGACGGAAGCGTTCCTGCACTTCATCGGCGGCTTGCAGAACCATCTGGGCGCCGGCATTGCCCTGCTGGCACCCTATGTGAACAGCTACCGCCGCTATGTTCCCGACTTCGCCGCCCCCATCAATCTGGAATGGGGCCGCGACAACCGCACCACCGGCCTGCGGGTGCCAATCTCCACTGCCGCTGGTCGCCGGGTGGAAAACCGCCTGCCGGGCATGGATTGCAACCCCTATCTCGGCATCGCGGCCACGCTGGCCTGCGGCTATCTGGGCCTGATGGAAAAGCGCAATCCGCGTCCGGAATTCATTGGTTCCGCCTATATCGACAGCGACGAGATTCCGGTGAACATGGGCGACGCGCTGGACCTGCTGGATGAGGATGCGGCGCTGAAAGCGGTGCTGGGTGACGGGTTCTGCAAGGTCTACGATTCCGTCAAGCGCAACGAATACAAAGAGTTCCTGCAGGTCATCAGCCCGTGGGAGCGTGAACATCTGCTGCTGAACGTATGAACCTTTTGCACGCCAATGACCGGGCGGGGGAATATCCGCCGTCCTATTACGCGGCCACCGCCACGCCGCTGGACCCGTTCCCGACGTTGAAGGGCCAGACCCGCGCCGATGTCTGCATCATCGGCGGCGGCTATACCGGCCTGTCGGCGGCACTGCATCTGGCCGAAGCGGGCCTTGATGTGGTGCTGCTGGAAGCGCACCGCATGGGCTTTGGCGCATCGGGCCGCAACGGCGGGCAGGTGGGAAGCGGCCAGCGGCAGGATCAGGACTGGCTCGAGGCTGCTGTGGGCTTTGAACATGCACGCCGGCTGTGGGACATGGGCGAAGACGCCAAGGCGCTGGTGCGCGGTCTGATCGACCGCCACGCCATGCCGGTCACCTTCTACCCCGGCATCGCCCACGCCTGCCGCTCTGCCGCCGAAGTGCGCCACGCGCACGAATACGCTGAAAAGTTGGCGCGCGACTATGGCTATGGGCAGATCGAAACCCTCAACCGCGACCAGATGCGCGCCATCATTGGGTCAGAAGCCTATCACGGCGGCGATCTGGATATGGGCGCGGGCCATCTGCACCCGCTGAACTTCGCGCTGGGGCTGGCGAAGGCCGCCGCCGATGCCGGGGCGCGGCTGTATGAGCGCGCCGAAGTCCATCACATCGCCCATGGCGACAAGCCGGTGGTGCAGACCGCAAGCGGGCAAGTCACCTGTGATCACGTCATTCTTGCAGGCAACGGCTATCTGGGCGGGCTCGACCGCAAGGTTGCGGCCCGCGTCATGCCGATCAACAATTTCATTCTGGCGACCGAGCCCTTGGGCGACCGCGCCGCTGGTATCCTGTCGCGCCCCATCGCCGTGGCCGATACCAAATTCGTCGTCAATTACTGGCGGCTGTCCGAAGACAACCGTCTGCTGTTCGGCGGCGGGGAAAGCTATGGCTACCGCTTTCCCGATGTGGTCAAGACGGTCATGAAACCGATGCTGGAGGTCTATCCACAGCTTCGCGATGTGCGGGTGGATTATGCCTGGGGCGGGACGCTGGCCATTACCATGAACCGCATGCCCTGCTTTGTGCGCGCGGCACCCAATGTGCTGTCGGCCTCCGGCTACTCCGGGCACGGCGTGGCGATGGCCACGCTGGCGGGCAAGATGATGGCGCAGGCGGTGCAGGGTCAGGCCAGCGGCTTCGACCTGATGACGCGCCTGCCGCACCACAGCTTTCCCGGCGGTGCCGCCCTGCGCTGGCCGCTGCTGGTTGCCGCGATGACATGGTATTCGCTGCGCGACCGGCTGGGCGTCTAGGCGCCCCCCCGCCGCGTCATGGATTTGTCACTGGCTTTGGCGGCTCGCAGAGATTAAGCATCCCTTAAACTGAGTTTAAGGAAAACCCCATGGCGCATGATGGCCAGACCCTGCCCCCCAATGTTTACGACGCCGAACCCATTCCCGAGGCAGCGCGGGCGGAAATCGAACGGTTGCTGAGCTCGGGTGACCTGTTCCGCTACACCGCTGCCAAGGATTCCCCCGTCAGCTTGCTGGAGCAAGAGTTTGCCGATCTGCTCGGCAGCCGTTATGCGCTTGCCGTGTCCTCCTGTTCCGCCGCGCTGTTCCTGTCGCTCAAGGCGCTGGATCTGCCGCGCGGGGCGCGCGTGTTGATCCCCGCCTTCACCTTCGCCGCTGTGCCTTCCGCCGTGGTCCACGCCGATTGCGTGCCGGTGCTGGTCGAGGTCGGCGACAGCTACCGCATTGATATGGCCGACTTCGAGGCAAAATTGCCAGAGGCGGCCGCCGTTCTGATCAGCCATATGCGCGGCCACACATCCGACATGGATGCCATCATGGCCCTGTGCGACGCCGCTGGCATCCCGGTGATCGAAGATGCGGCGCATTCCTTGGGCACGCTCTGGTCCGGGCGCAATATCGGCACCATCGGCCGCGTCGGGTGCTTCAGTTTTCAGTCCTACAAGATGGTGAACGCGGGCGAAGGCGGCATCATGGTGACCGATGACCCGGAAATCGCGGCGCGCGCGGTGATCATGTCGGGCGCCTATGAGGAGAACTGGAAAAAGCATCCTGGTTTCCAGAACAGTTTTTGCGTCTGGCAGAACAAACTGCCGCTCTACAATCTGCGCATGCAGAACCTGTCGGCGGCGGTGATCCGGCCGCAGCTGCCGCTGATCGCGCGGCGGGTGGCGGACGGGCGGCGCAATCACGACCATGTGGCGGCGGCGCTCAACGCCTGCGGGCTGCTGCGGGTGCCCCCTGCCCTGCCGCCAGAGCTGCGCGCGCCCGACTCGATCCAGTTCACACTGGCCGGGGACTGGAGCGATGCACAGGCGCTCCGGTTTCAGGCCGAGGCCAAGGCGCGCGGTGTATCGGTGCAGATCTTCGGCCTGTCCGAGGGGAATGCGCGCGCATTCTGGAACTGGCAGTTCCTTGGCGACGCGCCCGACCTACCGCTGACCCGCGCCATGCTGATGCGGGCCTGTGACGTGCGCCTGCCCGCACGGTTGACGCTGCCGGAACTGGATTACATCGCCGACGCGCTGGTGGATGCTGCCCGGGCCGTCATGACAGGCGCAGGTCTGGTGCCAACCATGGCCATGCCGTCACCGCAGGCGTGACGATCCGGCTGCCGATCAGGCGGCGCAGATCCTGCGCCACCCGCCCCGGCACATCGCCCATCACCCCGGCCCGGACCGACAGCGATATGCTGCGGGTCAGGGCCGCGCCGGGCAAAGGCTGCACCTCGACCGCATCCAGAAACCGCGCCGCATGGTGCAGCGCCAGCGGCGTCAGGATCGTCCAGCCCGCACCTTGCGCGACCAGCGCCAGAATGGCGTGATAGCTGTCCAGCTCGAACCGCACCTGCGGGCGCTGGTTGGCGCGGGCCAGATGGCCGGCGATCTGGCGCCCCATCAGGTGGCGGGCGGAATAAAGGATCAGCGGCACCTCGGCAGTGGATTTCGGGCGCACCGCCACAAAGGGTTCGGTCAGAATCGGATGCACCTCGCGCCAGCCGCCATCAGTGCCCTCGGACCCCAGCTCTGCTGCCACCGCCAGATCCAGCGCCCGCGCCTCCAGCTTGTCCAGCAAACGATGGCTGGCCCCGGTTTCCAAAAGAAAGCGGCACTCGGCCATCTCCTGCGCCAGGCCCGACAGAAGGGCGGGCGTCACCTCGGCATCCAGATCCTCGATCATGCCAAGGCGCAACGTTGTAAGCCGGGCCATATCGGCACGGGCCAGGTCGGCGCGGGCTTCGGCTTCGGTGTTCAGGATCACCTGCGCATGGCGGCGGAACAGGTGGCCCCCCGGGGTCAGCGCAAAGGGGCGGGCAGCGCGGTCGAACAGCGTGGCCCCCAGCGTCGCCTCAATCGCTGCAAGCTGCTGGCTGACCGCCGGGGGCGATACCCCCAGCCGCCGCGCGGCGGCAGAAATGGTGCCTTCTTCCGCGACGGCCAGAAAGACCTCGATCCCCCACAGGGTGACGCGGGTCTGGGGGTCTGCCATGATGTTTACAGCTTGGAGAGTTTCTTTTGCAGCTCGGCCAGCTGCTTCTTGATCTGGGCCAGATCCTCGGCGCTGGTGGCGTCCTCTTTGTCCGGTTCGGGGCCGGAGGCCGAGCCGGGCCAGCCGGGAACCCCGCTCATCATCGTTTTCATGAAGGCTTCCTGCTGCTTGCGCATCAGATCAAACCCGGGCATCGCGGCCATCGGGTTGGGCAGCACGCCAAGGTTGCCCATCATCTTGGACTGGCCTTCACGCAGCATCTCGAAGCTGGCGGCAAGGAACTGGGGCACCACGGAATGGACATTGGTGGTGTAGCTGCGCACAAGGTCGGTCAGCACGGCAATGGGCAGGACGTTTTCACCCTTGGATTCATGCTCGGCCACGATCTGCAGCAGATACTGGCGGGTCAGGTCGTCGCCGGATTTGAGGTCTACGATCTGCACCTCGCGGCCCGCGCGGATGAAACCGGCGATATCCTCCAGCGTCACGTAATCCGAGGTCTCGGTATTATACAGGCGGCGGCTGGCGTAGCGTTTAATCAGCAGCGGCTTGTCGGTATCGGCCATGGCCACCCTCCCCTGAGGTTTTTGCACGTGCAGAGAAGTTTACGCAGCCCGGAACCAAAAGGAAAGCCTGACAGTGGTGCCTTGGGATACCCCCGGCGTTGCAAGGTGTAGGATTTTTTGAAATCAACAGGTTGGCCCGGGACCGTTTCGGAAAATTAAACGAATGGCGGATGGGCCGGGCCGGTGTGGGGGGCCAGCCCCCGTCGTTGCGCGACTCCCCCCGGGGTATTTGCAGACGAAAAAATGCTGCAGGACGCAACCTTGGCAGCGCGGCGCGGCACCCTTGCGGCATAACAAAAAGGCGGGCCCCGAAGGACCCGCCTTTCGCTGTTCTGCGCCCAGGGAGGAGGTGTGCGCAAAGCAGCGTCGATCAAAACCGATCAGAACTGGTACGACAGTCACGATCCGGCCCGGACGGCCGGATCAGGGTCTGACGATCACTTGGCAGCAGAAGCTGCTTTCTTGGCGGCGACGGTCACGTCCGACGTGGCCTTCTTCACGGCAGCGGTCGCGTCTTCCGACATGTCCTTGCCAGCAGCCAGCATCAGCTCGACCGTTTCCATCTGCACTTTTTTCGCGACTTCTGCGAAAGCGGCCAGATTTTCAGCAGCCATTTCGGCAGCGGCCGAAGCGAAATCGGTCACCGATTTGGAATAATCGGTCGGTTCGGTTTTGGCCTTGGACACGTCAGCCATTTTGGCGATGGTGTCTTTGGTCCATTTGGCGGTGATCTCGGTCGACTTTTCAGCAGCTTCCAGAGCCACTTTCGACATCTTCTCGGCCAGAGCAGCCTGAGTTTTGAAGGCGTTCTGCATCGCGGACGAGTCAACCGGGAAGGAAGCCATCATGTCCTGCATCACTTTTGCGAAATCTGGGGTCTTGGTCATTGGGTCATCTCCTGATTGGCCGGAGGGTCCGACCTGTTTTCCATGACGTCAATATACATGCTGCACTGCAGCATTTCAACCATTTTTCTGCAATGCAGCATTTTTCAGAGCCGGGTCAAGCTAACCCGTTGGCCGTCAATCATTTCCGGCGACCACTCTTGCCGTTACGTAAGTTCCCGGCGCGTCGCAGAGCACAGGATTGGTCGAATCGCCCGGGATACGGGCGGGAATCAGTTTGCCCGACCGCTCTTTCAACCATGCGCCCCAGCGAGGCCACCAGCTGCCCTTGGTAAAGGACGCCCCCGCTTTCCAGTCTTCCGGCGCGCCGGCAAGCGGGGCGTCAGAGGTGTAATGGCCGTACTTGTCCTTTGACGGCGGGTTGATGATTCCGGCGATATGGCCCGATTCCGACAGAATGAAGGTTTTGTCCCCGGACCCCATCTGCTTGATGCTGTTGAAGCTGCCGCGCCAATGCGCGATGTGATCGGTCTCGCAAGCGATGGCACACAGCGGCACCTTGACTCCCGACAGGCTGACCGGCTCGCCAAACACCGGGAAGGTGCCCTTTGCAAAACCGTTGCCCTGACAGAGGCCCCGCAGGTATTCCACCGCCATGGTGGCGGGCAGGTTGGTGCCGTCGCCGTTCCAGAACAACAGATCAAAGGCGGGCGGGGCTTCGCCCATCATGTAGCTTTTGATCGCGGGCTGATAGATCAGGTCGTTGGACCGCAGAAAGCTGAAGGTGCGGCCCATGAAGAACTTCGACAGGATGCCATCCTTGGCCGACTGCCGTTCGATCCCATCGACGAAATCATCCTCAAGAAACACCCCGACCTCGCCCGGATCGGAAAAATCGGCCAATGTGGTGAAGAAGCTGGCCGATTTCACCGAAGTGTCGCCCGCCCGGTCCAGATGCGCCAGCGTCAGGCCCAGAGTGGTGCCCGCGATGCAATAGCCCACAGTGTTGATTTGCTTCTGCCCAGTGATGCGCCGCACCTCGGCCATGGCGCGCAGGTAACCGTCGCGGATATAGTCATCCATGCTGGTATCGGCATAGGACGCGTCCGGGTTGACCCATGACACGACAAACAGGGTGAACCCCTGATCCACGATCCATTTGATCAGCGAATTGGCGGGCTTCATATCCATGATGTAGAATTTGTTGATCCACGGCGGGAAAATCAGCAACGGCGTAGCATGCACATTTTCGGTGCTGGGCGCATACTGGATCAGCTCCAGCATCCGGTTGCGGTACACGACCGAACCGGGGGTGGTGGCAATGTTCCGCCCGATCTCGAAGGCCTGCGGGTCGGCCAGCGTGACCAGCACGTCGCCATTGTTGGCCTCGATATCGCGGACCAGATTTTCAAGGCCCTGCACCAGGCTCATCCCGTCGGTGGCCACGGCCTTTTCCAACGCATCGGGGTTGGTGCCCAGAAAGTTGGTGGGCGAGAACATGTCGATGATCTGCTTGGTGAAGTATTCGACGCGGCGGCGGTCGGTGGATTCCAGCTTGTCCAGATCGCCGATGGCATTGGTCATCGCCTCGGCATTCATCAGATATTGCTGTTTGATGTAGTTGAAGGCCGGATGAGTCTCCCACAGCGGGTTAGAGAATCGGCGGTCTTTCGGGGTGGGGTCGGCAGGGGCCTTCAGCTCACCCGACAAAAGCGCCTGCTGCGCATCGACATAATGCTTCAAACTTTTGCCCCAGAAGCTGATCTGCTGTTCCAGGATTTTTGACGGATTTTGCATCATTTCGGCCACATAAGCGGCTGCGGCCTTCATATAAACGTCATTCGAGGGGCCAGAAAGGGCGCTGTCGGCCTGTTTGCGATGCGCAAGCGCCGTCATCAGACGTTGGGAAAGCTCTTCGACCCGTGCCAGATTGGCCTGCATCCTCTCCAACTTTGGTGCTGGATCATTGTCATCAGTTGTCATGTCAGTCTTTCCCCCCTAACCTGCCCACGTGCAGCATAACGTCGCCTGACTGGGGGGGAAAGCGACGAATTGCCGGGGCACCTGGCCCGGAATGGAGACGCAGATGAAATACATGACCACGTACGACATGATGGAAACGGCCCGCAACACCAATGCCTGGATGGGGGCAACGGCGCGGGCGATGGCGTCTTATCCGGTGTTCGCCCTGTCGATGAACCCGCTGCTGCCCCTGATGGCCGCCTGGGGTGAGGTGACCGAGCGCACCTTTGACCGCATGATCGCCAAGCCCGACTGGGGCATCCGGTCGATCGTGGGGGCCGACGGCACCGATCATCTGGTCGATGTAACCCCGGTGGTGGAACGGCCCTTTGGCAACCTGATCCAGTTTGTCGTGCGCCGGCGCGCGCCGATGCAGCGCCGCGTGCTGCTGGTGGCGCCGATGTCGGGCCATTACGCCACCCTTCTGCGGTCCACGGTCCTGTCGCTGCTGCCCGATTGTGATGTCTACATCACCGATTGGCACAATGCGCGCGACATCCCTGTCAGCGCCGGCAAATTCGATATTGAAGATTACACGCTGTATCTGGCCGATTTCATGCGCGAGCTGGGGTCGGATCTGCATGTCATCGCGGTGTGTCAGCCGGTGCCGCTGACGCTGGCCGCAACCGCCTATCTGGCGGCAGAAGACCCAAGCGCGCAGCCGCGCAGTTTGACCCTGATCGGCGGGCCGGTGGACCCCGATGCCGCCGCGACCGAGGTCACCGATTTTGGCCGCCGTGTCACGATGGGGCAGCTGGAGCACCTGGCAATCCAGCGCGTCGGCTTCAAATCCAAGGGCGCGGGGCGGCTGGTCTATCCGGGGCTGTTGCAGTTGCAAAGCTTCATCACCATGAACGGCGAGCGGCATTCCAAGGCGTTCAGCGAACAGATCATGCGCGTGGCGCGCGGCGAGGCGTCGGATCATGACGCGCACAACCGGTTCTACGACGAATATCTGGCCGTGATGGACATGACGGCTGAGTTTTACCTCTCGACGGTGGAGCGGATCTTCAAGAACCGCGAGATTGCGAAAAACGAATTCGTGGTCGCCGGGCGCAAGGTCGATTTCGGCGCGATCACCGATGTGGCGGTCAAGATCGTGGAGGGTGCGAATGACGATATTTCCGCGCCCGGCCAGTGCCTTGCGGCGCTGGATCTGCTGACGAACCTGCCCGACTCCAAAAAGGCCGCGCATCTGGAACCCGGCGCGGGGCATTACGGGATCTTTGCGGGCAAATCCTGGCGGCTGAACATCCGACCGCTGGTGCTGGCCTTTATCGACGCAAATTCCGATGCGCCAAAGTCGGCCAAGGGTAACAAGACCCCTTCGGCACAGCCGGACCAAGGGGAAAACGTGATCAACCTCGCGTCAGCGTAGGATCATCGGGCCGGATAGAAAGCCCTCGATCGCCGTGGTGACGGCATCGGGGGCCTCCAGCATCGGCAGGTGGCCCGCGCCGTCAATGCGTTTCAACACCGATGACGGCATCAGATCACGCGCGAATTCCTGACGGCGCAGCGGCAGCAGGGTGTCGGCGCTGCCCGCCAGCAACAGCGCAGGCACGGTGGCGCGGCGCAGGGTGCGTTGCTGGTCGGGGCGGCGCTGCAAGGCGCGGCACTGGCGCAGATAGACACCCTCCCCCAGCCCCAACGCCATATCCTGCATCAGGGCCAGAACGGCGGCACGGTCGGGCGTATCGGCCAAAGCGCTGACCGGCACATCCTCGGCAATCGCAGCTTTCAACCGGCCCGATTGCGCGGCCACCATCCGGGCTTCGCGGGTTGCGGCCATCTGCGGGGCCTCGGCCAGCGGATCGGTGGCCAGCAGCACGATATGTGTCACCCGGTCCGGCGCACGGCGCAGAATATCCAGCGCCACAACACCCCCCAGACCATGCCCTACCAGCGCAAAGCGCGCAGGCGCTTGGCGCAGGGCATCCTCGCTCATCCTTTCGACATTGTCCTGTACCGGCAGATAGATCTGCGCCGCATGGCGCAGCCCAAGTGCCACGATCTGTGGCAGGAAGGCACGGGCATCCTGCATCAGGCCGGGGATGAACAGGATGGGGTCTGGCATCATTCTGCCTTTTGACAACGGAAGGCTGACTCAGGGACGAGGTTTGAAAACTGCAATGTATCGACCGAAGATCGGGTAACAGGCCCCGCAAAGGTTGGAAATTGGAAAGAAACAGCGATCATGCCTGCCCTCCATTCAGGATATCCGTAATCGCCTGCGGGATCATCGCCAGACAGTCCGGCGCGGAAAAGCGGTGATCTGCGCCCTTGACCAGGGTCAGCCGCATATCGGGGCTGGTGGCGTGATCCAGCAGGCGCAGCGCCACCGAGGGCGGCACATCGCTATCAGCAGTGCCTTGCAACAGCCTGACCGGAAACGGCAAATCCAAAGCGTCGCGCAGGACCAGACGACCGCGCCCTTCCTCAATCAGCCTTCGGGTGATGATATAGGGCTGGTCGGCGTATTCTGACGGCAGCTCTACCCGGCCCACGCTGTCCAGCATCTGGCGCTGCGCGTCAGAGAACCCGGCCCACATGCTGTCTTCGGTAAAATCGGGCGCGGCGGCGATGCCGACCAGCCCAGCCACCCGCTGCGGGATGGCCTTTGCCACCAAAAGCGCGATCCAGCCGCCCATCGACGAGCCCACAAGGATCTGGGGCCCGGCGGTCAGCTGGGTCACGGCGACCAGAGCATCCTCAAACCAATCGCCGATCGCGCCATCAAGAAACGCGCCCGAGGACTGGCCATGACCGGAATAGTCAAACCGCAGGAACGCGCGGCCCTGCTGCGCCGCCCAGTCTTGCAAAAACAATGCCTTGGTGCCGGACATGTCCGATTTGAACCCGCCCAGGAAGACCACACCCGGCCCCTGCCCTGCCAGGTGGTGATAGGCGATGCGCCGGTCTTGCGGCGTGGTCAGAAATTCCGGCTGTGTCATGGCATCCTCCGTCCCCGACCTTCTACGCGAGGGTTGTTGACTTTGCCAAGCGACGGACGCAAAACCGCGCGGATATAACCCGCAACCGGGCGTTTCGTAGGCGCCAAAACGACGAGGAGGCCGATATGGCCCATGATTCAAAGACCGTCTCACTCACCTTTCCCGATGGCAATGTCCGCAGCTATGACGCTGGCGTGACGCCTGCCGATGTGGCGGCCTCTATCGCGCCCAGCCTCGCCAAGGCCGCCATTTCGGCGCAGGTCGATGGCCAGCACTGGGATCTGGCCTGGCCGATCAGCGCGGATGCAAAGCTGTCGATCAACACCGTGAAGGATGATGCGGCGGCGCTGGAACTGATCCGCCACGATTGCGCGCATATCATGGCGCGCGCGGTGCAAGAGATCTGGCCTGATGTCAAAGTGACCATCGGCCCGGTGCGTGATTACGGCTGGTTCTATGACTTCGACCGGGCCGAGCCGTTCACGCCCGACGACCTTGGCCAGATCGAAGCGCGGATGAAGCAGATCATCAACGCCCGCGACCCTGTCAAAACCGAACTCTGGGACCGTGCACGCACCCGCGTATACTATGAAAATCGCGGCGAATCTTTCAAAATCGAACTTCTTGATCGGATTCCGGCGGGTGAAGACATCCGCATGTACTGGCATGGCGATTGGCAGGATCTGTGCCGTGGCCCGCATCTGCAACACACCGGCCAGGTGCCTGCCGACGGGTTCAAGCTGACCCATGTGGCGGGGGCCTATTGGCTGGGCGACAACACGCGCCCGATGCTGCAACGCATCTACGGTGTCGCGTTCCGCAACCGCGATGACCTGAAAGCCCACATGACCATGCTGGAGGAGGCCGCCAAACGCGACCACCGCAAGCTGGGCCGCGAGATGGGCCTGTTCCACATGCAGGAAGAAGCGCCGGGCCAGATCTTCTGGCATCCGAACGGCTGGACCATCTATGTCGCCCTGCAGGATTACATGCGCCGCCGCCAGCGCGCCGATGGCTATGTCGAGGTGAACACACCGCAGGTGGTGAACCGCAAGCTGTGGGAAGCCTCCGGCCACTGGGAAAACTATCAGGAAAACATGTTCATCGTCGAAGTGGACGAAGAGCATGCCCGCGAAAAGACGGTCAATGCGCTCAAACCCATGAACTGCCCCTGCCATGTGCAGATCTTCAACGTCGGCCTGAAAAGCTACCGTGACCTGCCAATCCGCATGGCGGAATTCGGGTCTTGCGCGCGGTATGAACCATCGGGTGCGCTACACGGCATCATGCGGGTGCGCGGGTTCACGCAAGATGACGCGCATATCTTCTGCACGCTGGCGCAAGTGGAGGAAGAGTCGAAGAAATTCATCCAGCTGCTGGCGCGGGTCTATTCCGACCTTGGCTTTGACAAATGGCGGGTCAAACTGTCGACGCGGCCCGAAAAGCGGGTCGGCTCGGATGAGATCTGGGACAAGATGGAGGAAGCACTTGCCAATGCCTGCCGCGCTGCGGGCTATGAGTTCGAGCTGTTTCCGGGTGAAGGTGCGTTCTATGCGCCCAAGCTGGAATTCGTGCTGACCGATGCGATTGGCCGCGACTGGCAGTGCGGCACCCTGCAGCTGGACCCGAACCTGCCAGAACGGCTGGACGCGGCCTATATCGGCGAGGATGGGGCGAAACACCGGCCCTTCATGCTGCACCGCGCGGTCTTGGGCAGCTTCGAGCGGTTCATCGGCATCCTGATCGAGAACTTTGCCGGCAAGCTGCCGTTCTGGCTGGCCCCGCGTCAGGTGGTGGTGGCATCCATCGTGTCGGATGCTGACCCCTATGTGGCAGAGGTAGTGACCGCGCTGACGCTGGCGGGCATCCGGGCCGAGGCCGACATGCGCAATGAAAAGATCAACTACAAGGTGCGCGAACATTCGGTGGGCAAGGTTCCGGTCATCCTGGCCATCGGGATGAAGGAAGTGGAAGAGCGCACCGTCTCTGTCCGCCGCCTGGGTGAAACACAGACCCGCACGATGGCCTTGGACGAGATCGTGGCGCAGTTGACCGCCGAAGCACTGCCGCCTGATCTGCGCTGATCCAACCATCTGGTTTTACATGAAAAGATGCCGGGGAAACCCGGCATCTTTTTTTTATGGGGCGCTGGAGGCAAGTTGTTACAGCTTCACAAGAATGTCTTTGTCTGAAACGGCACGTAACGAAACGCCCCCTACCTTGCGTAAAGCCCGATGTACCGCAAGTCGCGGTGCACGAATCCAACAACGGGAGCTTCTCATGTCTTACCAAGCCAAATCATTTGCCATCGCTGGCGCCCTTGCTGCCGCCCTTTCCGCCCAACTCGCCGGTCCTGCGCAGGCGCAGGAAATGGAAAAGTGCTTTGGCGTGTCGCTTGCGGGCAAGAACGATTGCGCCGCCGGCCCCGGCACAAGCTGTGCGGGAACGTCAAAGGTCGATTATCAGGGCAACGCCTGGACCCTCGTGCCGACCGGCACCTGCACCACGATGGAGCTGCCAGACGGCCGCATGGGCGCGCTGGAAGCGCTGAAGCGTGACCTGCCGGCGTAACTCTTTCGGTGATCGTCGGTCTGGGGGGCACCGCGCCCCCCAGACCCCCCGCGCGATATGTGTGAACAGATACTGCAGGAGGCGTTGATGTTGGACAGTCACAGACAAAATTTGCCGCTGGCACCGGGGGTTGGGTACAAGCCGCAGCATTTTGCGGACATCATGGACGATCCGGGGCCGGTGCGCTGGCTGGAGGTGCATGCCGAAAATTACATGGGTGCGGGCGGGCGCCCCCTGGCGCAGCTGCGCGCGCTGGCCGAGCGGTTTGCGATCTCGGTGCACGGGGTCGGGCTGTCGATCGGGGGCGAAGGGCCGCTGGACGCCGCCCATCTGGAACGGCTGAAGGCGCTGTGCGCCTGGCTGCACCCCGCCAGTTTTTCGGAGCACCTGGCCTGGTCAACGCATGACGGCGCGTTTCTGAACGACCTGTTACCCCTGCCCTATACGCAGGCCACGCTGGGCCGGGTCTGTGACCATATTGATCAGGTGCAGGAGGTGTTGGGGCGGCAGATGCTGCTGGAAAACCCGTCAACCTATCTGGGTTTTGCCGAGGCCACGCTGGAAGAGGTCGCGTTTCTGACGGCGGTGGCGCGGCGGACCGGCTGTGGGCTGCTCCTCGATGTGAACAATGTCTTTGTCAGCGCGGTCAATCAGGGCTTTGATCCGGCAACCTATCTGCGACAGTTTCCGCTGGAGCTTGTGGGCGAGATCCATCTGGGTGGCCATGCCGGGGACGAGGGGGATCACGGGATGCCCTTGCTGATCGACACGCATGGAACGCAGGTGGCCGATCCGGTATGGGATCTCTTTGCGCAGACGGTGGCGCAGGACGGGGCGCGGCCCACGTTGATTGAATGGGACAATGATGTGCCCGACTGGCCGGTGCTGCGGGCCGAGGCCGGGCGGGCGGCACTGGTGCTGGCCACCGCCGGGGCGCAGGTGATGGCATGAGCCAGAGTGTCTTTGCCCATGCCGTGCTGACACCGGAGGCCCCGGTGCCGCCGGGGCTGGTGGACCCGCTGGGCCGCCCTGCCCCGCGCCGGTTTGACGTCTATCGCAACAACGTCGCGGTGTCGCTGGTGGCGGCGCTGGAAGAAGGGTTTCCGGTGGTGCGGCAGCTGGTGGGCGAGGCGTTCTTTGCCGCCATGGCGCTGGTGTTTTTGCGGGCCCATCCGCCGCAGGGGCCGGTGCTGAGCGGCTATGGCGCGGCGTTTCCGACGTTTCTGGAGCAGTTTCCACCCGTCGCGCATCTGGGCTATCTGCCCGATATGGCGCGGCTGGAGCTGCTGTTGCGCGACAGTTATCACGCGGCGGATGCGGTGCCGGTTGCCGCGGATGCCCTCGCGGCGCTGCCGGTTGCCGCGCTGCTGGCCAGCCGGACCTTGCTGGCCCCATCGCTGCGGCTGTTGCCATCGCGCTGGCCGGTGCAGGCGATCTGGTGCGCACATCATGACGGCAGCGCGGACGCGCCCATGCAGGCCGGGGATGTGGTGGTGCTGCGCGCGGAATTTGACCCACGCCCGCATCTGCTGCCAGCAGGCGGTTTGGCGGTGATCAAGGGACTGCAGGCGGGGCTGACGCTGGAGGCGGCGTTGGACGCGGCACCGGGCACCGATCTGGCCGGGGTGTTGACGCTGCTGCTGGGCGCGCGGGCGATTGTGGAGGTGCGCCGATGATCTGGACAGTATTGACAGCTGGCGACGCCATAGGGCGATGGCTGGACCGCATGGCCCCGGCGCTGGTGCCGGTGCTGGCGCGGCTGGTGTTTGCGGCCGTACTGGCCGGCTATTTCTGGGCCTCGGCCCTGACCAAGCTGGGCCCTGGCCTGCTGATGCCGTCAACCGGGGCCTATGCGCAGATCTTTCCCCGTGCCTTCGAGGCGGTGGGTTATGATGCCAGCCAGCTGGGGCTTTGGCCCCGTCTGGTGGTGCTGGCGGGCACCGGGGCAGAGTTTGTCTTGCCGCTGCTGATCATCCTGGGCCTGCTGGCGCGGCTGGCGGCGCTTGGGATGATCGGGTTCATCCTGGTGCAAAGCCTGACCGATATGATCGGCCATGGCGTCGCGGGTGCCGATCTGGGGGCCTGGTTTGACCGCTTTGCCGATGCGCTGATCCTTGATCAGCGGGTTCTTTGGACCCTGCCGTTGATGGTGATCGTGATGATGGGGGCGGGACGGGTTTCGCTCGACCATGCGTTGCGTAAATTGCGCAGAAATCAGCCGACGGACCAGAAAACCGGGGTTGCAGAGGCGCATAGGCAGAAACCTGACCTGAAACCTCTTGATTTTAACCGAAAGTGAGTCATCCTTGCGATCAAGTGATGACAGACTTTCTGACCGCCTCTCAGACCGAAGGCCGTGGAATCTGGCGGAACGGCTTGCGGCAATTCCGCTGCGAGGTGAGTTGAGAGGAGAGACGGCATGCCAACCGGCACAGTGAAATGGTTCAATGCGACCAAGGGGTTCGGATTTATCGCACCTGATGATGGCGGCAAGGATATCTTCGTTCATATCTCTGCGGTTGAACGGGCCGGGCTGCAGGGCCTGAACGACAACCAGAAGATCGCCTATGAACTGCAGTCTGGCCGCGATGGCCGGGAATCGGCCAGCGACCTGCGGCTGCTTTGACCCTTTGCCTGTGGCATCACAGGCAAAACGCTGAAAGACCCGAACGGTCCGCACTGCGGGCCGTTCGGCATTTCAGGGGGTGTCAGACACCGGTCAGCGCGTCGATCGTGGCCTGATCCCAGCCCAGATACCATGTGCCATCCGCCTCGATCACCGGGCGTTTCATCACCGTGGGCTGGCTGCGGATCTGGGCATCGGCGTCAGACGCCTTGAAAAAATCGCTGCCCCCCCGATAGGTGGTCGAGGTCTTGTTGATGATCCGGTCGCCGAATTCGCCCACAATCGTCTCGATCTCGGCCTCGGTCAGCGGGTCTTTGCGCACGTCGCGGAAGGTGACGGGGTGGCCTGCCCCCTCCAGCGTCTTGATCGCCTTCTTGCAGGTGTCGCAGGTGGAAATGCCATACAGGATCATTGGGGGCCTCATAAGATCAGGTCTGGGGGATGTGTAACCCGGCGCGCGGCGCAGGGCCACCCCCCGGTGTCAGCCCAACAGCGCGCGGGTGATCGCTACCCCGGCCCAGGCAGAAAATGCGGTCAGAACCGCCCCCCAGAGCGTATCGGTCATAACCATCGTCCAATGCCAGTCGCGCATGATGGCATAGCTGGTGAACTCATAGGTGCCATAGGCCATGGCCCCGATGATCGCCGCGGGCAGGATCAGCGCCGCGCCCTCGCGCAGGGCGGGCAGGCTGACCAGATAGATCAGGCCAGCGACGTAAGCCGCATAAAACACCGCGGCTGGCGCATAGCGGATCGGCTCGGCCATCAGCGCGCCGATATGGCGGGTGAACAGCGGTTTCATCACCAGCGTCAGCATGATCGCGTCGACGATCAGAAACACCAGCGCAGTGGACAGATAGAGGGTCACAAGTTGCATCGAAAGCTCCCTTTTCCACGAGGGTAAAGCGTGGATTTCCACGATGGTAGAGCGTGGATCGCAAAGGTCACGTTTTGCGGTGCAGATACGTGCCAGGTCGCCCTTGGGCGGGAAAAGGAGGGACTGGCGATCCCGGGAGGACTCGAACCCCCGACCCGCTGCTTAGAAGGCAGCTGCTCTATCCAGCTGAGCTACGGGACCGACGCGCTCTTTTTGCGGCAAGTGCGCGCGTTAGACAAGGCTGCGCGTCATGAAAACCGAATTCGGATCGTCGGTATAGCCTTCAAACGGCGGGCACTCGGTGAAACCTGCGTTGGCATAAAGCGCACGGGCGGCGACAAAGGTGGGCTGGACCCCGGTTTCCAGCGACAGGCGGGCAAACCCCTCGGCCCTTGCGGCATCAACCAGATGCTCCAGCATGCGGCGCGACAGCCCCCTGCCCCGCACCTCGGACAGGATGTGCATGGACTTGATCTCGGCATGGCCTGCATCGATCCGCTTGAAGGCGCCCATGCCGATGGGGTCACCCTCTTCGCGCATCACGAAAAACCAGATCCCGGGGCTGGCAAGCTGGCTGGCATCCATCATGTGGATGCTCTCTGGCGGCGTATCGGCATGCATTTCAAGGGTGTGGCGTCGCATCAGCAAGGCAAGGTCGGTGCCAAGCGGCGATTCCAGCGCGATGGTTGGGCTCATGATGTCACTTTGGTTCAGGCGTCGCGTCAACAGAGACCGAATTTCCGAACACAATCAATATGCCATCGTTGTCCCGGCACAAATTCCTGCAGATGTGTGAACGTCAGGCGGACCTGGCCAGATCCTCCAGCAAACGCGCCACCGCCTCGGCCCCCGGATCGTTGTGCCCGGCCAGCTTGTCGGCAGACAGATAGCTGGACCGTCCGGCCTTGGCCCTTGTCATGCTGGCGGTGCTGTCTGCCCCCGCGCGCGCGGCGGCAGCGGCGGCGGCCACGCCCTGCGGCAGGGCCTGCAGGGCGGGGGCCAGCGCGTCGATCATCGTGCGGTCGCCGGGCCCGGCGCCGCCCACCTGACGCACCCGGTCCAGCCCCGCCGTCAGCGCGCCGATCCAGTTCCTGCCCCCCGCCGCGGCATCGCCCGCCGCGGTGAAGAAGATGGCCAGCAACACGCCCGACGAGCCGCCCATGGTCTGGCTGAGTTCCGACCCGATGGCGCGGAACAGCTGCGTGGTATCGGCCAGTGGCATCCGGTCAAGCGCGCCCGCCAGGGCGCGCGCGGCACCGGCCAGCGTCGATCCGGTGTCGCCATCCCCCGATTTGGCATCCAGCGCATTCAGATCGGCCTCGGCCGCGATCAGCGCGCGGCAGCAGCGCGCGATCAGGGCGGCGCGCGCCGGATGGGCCGAAGGCTGCGGCTGGATCGGGGTCAGCCCGTCGGGCAAGGGGCGCAGGCCCACCGTGCCAAACCGCTGCAACCCCGGCCAAGCCGCAGGCCCGACAGGGGCGGCCAGCGCCTGTTCCAGTTCCGGCGTCACCGGCAGCAGCGACAGCGAAAACCCGTGCATGTCCAGCGAGGTCATCAGCGGTGCCGGACCGATGATCCATTTGATCCGGCCACCCAGCGGCGACCGGCCAAGGTCATGGGCCAGCACGCTCATCTCCAGCGGGGTGGTGGCCCCGAGGTTGTTCAAGAGCGCCACATGGTCTCCGCTGCCCAGATGTGCGGCCAGACGCTCCGCCACCATGGCCATCGCCGATGCGGCCCCCGCAAAGGCCACCTGCTCCACCCCGGCCTCACCATGGATGCCAAGGCCAAGCTCGGCCTTGCCGGGCTCGATCCGCTGTTCCTTGGGGCTGCCCGGCACCGTGCAGGTGTCCAGCGACATGCCGATGGACAGGGCCGATCCGATCACTGCCTGAGCCGTGGCCGCGATGCTGTCAAGGCCCATCCCGGCCTCGGCCATCGCACCCGCAATCTTGTGCACGAACAGCGTGCCCGCCAGCCCGCGCGCCTGCGGCAGATCGGGCAAGGCGATGTCGTCATCGACAATCACCATCGCCACCTTCAGCCCGAAGGCCCGCGCCCGTTCGGCGGCAAGGCCAAAGTTCAGCCGGTCGCCGGTGTAATTCTTGACGATCAGCAGACACCCCGCCGGGCCGGTCACCGCCAGAATGCCTGCCAGCACCGCATCGACCGACGGGCTGGCAAACACATCGCCGCACACCGCCGCCGTCAGCATTCCCTTCCCCACGAACCCCGCATGGCTGGGTTCGTGCCCCGAGCCACCGCCCGACACCAGCGCCACCCTGGCGCGGTCCCAGTCGCTGCGCAGCACCACCCGGATATGCGGATAGCCATCCAGCCGCACCAAAGCCCCGCCCGAGGCGGCAATCACCCCGTCGATGGCGTCGGTCACAAGGGTTTCACGGGCATTCATGAACTGTTTCATGGGGGTCATCCTTGAATTCGGGTGCCGCTGGCATCAAACCACAGCGGGGTCTGCGGGCGGATGGCGATGCTGTCCCCCGTCGCCAGCGGGGTATGGGGGTCAGCCAGCGTAACAATCTCATGCGGGCCAAGGCGCAGGTGCAGCCGGGTCTGATCGCCCAGCCGTTCCACCCGCCGTACCGTTGCAGGCTGGCCCTCCCCGATCACGATGTGTTCGGGGCGCAGGCCCATCTGCGTGGCCCCTGCGGGCGCGCCGGGGCCAAAGGTGCCCGCCGGCAGCAGGGTGATGCGCGGCTGGCCCAGACGGCTGGCGACATAGGTGCTGACCGGGTCTACGTAAATCTGGCGCGGGGTGCCGAACTGCACCAGACCGCCCCGATCCAGCACACCGACATGGGTGGCCATGGTCATCGCCTCAATCTGGTCATGGGTGACATAAAGGAAGGTCGCGCCCAACTCGGCATGAATGCGCTTCAGCTCCACCCGCAGATCGGCGCGCAGCTTGGCGTCAAGCGAGGAAAGCGGCTCATCCATCAGGTAAATGCGCGGCTGGCGCACCAGCGCCCGGCCGATCGACACCCGCTGCATCTCGCCCCCCGACAGCGCAGTGGCCTTGTTGTCCAGCTTGTGGCCGATGCGCAGCGCATCGGCCACCGCCTGCACCCTTTTGGCAATATCCGGCTCCGCCATGTTGATCACCGGGCTGCGCAGCGGAAAGGCCAGATTGTCGCGCACCGACAGATGCGGGTACAGCGAGTATTGCTGGAACACCATCGCCACATCGCGCTGCGCGGGCATGTCCTGCACCACCGATGCGCCGCCGATGGCAATATCGCCGCTGTCAGGCCGCTCCAGCCCGGCGATCAGCCGCAGGGTGGTGGTCTTGCCCGCGCCGGTCGGCCCCAGCAGCACCACGAATGCTCCGTCGGGAATGGTCAGCGACACATCGCGCACCGCGCGGGCGGCCCCGAAGGATTTGGACACATGCGACAGGACCACCTCAGCCATGGAACACCCCCGCATTGGCCGATGTGCGCAAGGCCCGGCCCGTGCCGCCATCGAACAGCGACAGGGTTTCGGCCCGGAACGCCAACCCCACCGTATCACCGCTGCGCACCACCTGACCCGAAGGCGCGCGGGCCTTGACCACGCCATGCGCGGTATCCAGCGTGATGATCTGCGACGTGCCCAGATATTCGCTGGCAAGGATGCGCCCACGGTATGGGGCATCATCCGCCAGCGTCACATGTTCGGGCCGCACCCCCAGCACCAGATCGCGGCCCCCGGCTTCCTGCTGCAGCTCCGGCGTGGCCAGCGTGACGGTGCCCAGCGTAACCGAGCGGTCACCCGCCCGCACAGCCCCTTGAAACGGCAGAACATTCATCGACGGGCTGCCAATGAAATCGGCCACGAACAGCGTGGCGGGATGGTCATAAATATCCTGCGGCGTGCCGAACTGCTCAACCACACCGTGGTTCATCACCACGATCTTGTCGCCCATCTGCATCGCCTCCAGCTGGTCATGGGTGACATAGACCGTGGTCGCCCCCATCCGGTCATGCAGGGCGCGCAGCTCTTCGGCCATATGCTCGCGGAATTCGGCGTCCAGCGCGCCCAGGGGTTCATCCATCATGAACGCCTTGGGGTTTCGCACGATGGCGCGGCCCAGCGCCACCCGCTGCCGGTCGCCCCCCGACAGGCCGCCCACCGGCTTGTCCAGAATATCGGTGATGCCCAATATCCGCGCCACCTCGGCCACCTTGGCCTGCACCTGCGCGCGCGGCACGCCCTGGCTCACCAGCGGATAGCTGATGTTGCGGCGCACATTCATATGCGGGTAAAGCGCGAACATCTGGAACACCATGGCAATGTCGCGCTGCGATGCCGGGCGCTGCGACACATCCTCGCCATCCATCAAAATCTCGCCACTGGTCGGCAGTTCCAGCCCGGCAATCATCCGCAAGGTGGTGGTCTTGCCGCAGCCCGATGGGCCCAGCAGCATGAAGAACTCGCCATCCCGGATGGTGAAGGACGACCCCTGCACCGCCGTAAAGGCCCCGAATTCCTTGCGCAGATTGTGGATAACGATGTCGGCCAAGGGGTTACTCCGGGAAATGGCTGGTGATGATGAACAACACCGTGCCAATCAGGGTCACGATGAAACTGTAGGTGAATGCCCACAAAAAGAACGGCTGCATCAGCATCACCACCCCCAGCGCGATCAGCAGTGTCGAAAGGTTCTCCCACGGCCCGCGCCGGAACCGCAAAAGCCCGTTTACAAATGTGCTCATGCCCCTGCCCCAGTCTTTGCGCTCAAGATGCCAGCCGCGCTCATTTGCGCACCGCGCCAAAGGTGATCCCGCGCAGCAGATGTTTGCGCAGCAGGATGGTGAAGATCATCACCGGCAACAGGAACAAGGTGGCCCCCGCCGCCACGGCGGGCCAGTCCTGACCGCCGACGCCGATGATGGTGGGAATGAATGGCGGCGCCGTCTGGGCCTTGCCGGATGTCAGCAGCACGGCAAAGGCGTACTCGTTCCAGGCAAAGATCAGGCAAAAGATCGCCGTGCTGGCGATCCCGGTGGCAGCCTGCGGCAACACCACCTTGCGAAACGCCTGAAACCGCGTGTAGCCGTCGATCAGCGCCGCCTCTTCATATTCGCGCGGGATCTCGTCGATGAAGCCTTTCAAAAGCCAGACCGCAAGGCTGATGTTCACCGCCGTATAGAGCAGGATCATCCCCAGATGGGTGTCAGACAGGCCCAGCTCGCGGTACATCAGGTAAATCGGGATGGCGACGGCGATGGGCGGCATCATCCGGGTCGACAGGATAAAGAACAAAAGGTCATCCTTCAGCGGCACCTTGAAGCGCGAAAACGCATAGGCCGCCAGCGTGCCCAGAAAGATCGACAGCGCGGTCGAGCCAAAGCCGATGATCACCGAATTCATGAACCGCTCGCCAAAGCGCGACGGCCCGGCAATGACCGTGCCGCTCTGGCGCACGATCTCGTCATACCAGGTCTCGGGCGGCGGCAGGGCGGCGAACTGCTCGGCCCCGATCCGGGTGCGGGTGGTAAACAGGTTGACATAGCCCTCAAGACTCGGCTCGAACAGCACCTTTGGCGGATAGCTGATGCTGTCGGGCCCGGATTTGAAGCCGGTGGAAATGATCCACAACAAGGGCAGCAGGGTGATGATGGCATAGACCACCACCAGCACGGCGGCGATGGATTTTGACGCGCGCGACGGTTCGGTGACGGAATAAGCGCTCATCTTTCCTTCACCTTATTCAGGGCTTTGACATAGATCGAGGCAAGCCCAAACACGGTCACAAACAATATGATCGCATAGGCCGAGGAATAGCCGGTACGCCATTTCTCGAACGCCTCTCGCTTCAGATCAATGCTGGCCAGCAGCGTCTCATTCCCCGGCCCGCCCCCGGTCAGCAGCACCACCATGTCGAACATCTTGAAATTCTCGATGCCGCGGAACAACACCGCCAGCATCAGGAAAGGCAGCACCATCGGCACCGTAATGGTCCAGAACTGCCGCCACTTGCTGGCGCGGTCCACGTCTGCCGCCTCATAGATATAATCGGGAATCGACCGCAAACCGGCGAGGCAGATCAGCATCACGAACGGCGTCCACATCCAGGTGTCCACAATGATGATCGACCATTTCGCCAGCCCGCCCGCGCCCAGCATGGAAAACGAACTGGCGGGAACGCCGGTGAACAGCTCGACCACATAGTTGAACAGCCCGATCTGCGGTTGATACAGAAAGGTCCAGAAATTGCCGACCACCGCCGGCGACAGCATCATCGGCAGCACGATCAGCGTGGTCAGCAGGTCATTGCCCCTGAACTTGCGGTTGATCAGCCAGGCAAGGGTAAAGCCGATCAGCACCTGCAGCGTGATCGTCCAGATCAGGAAATGCGCCGTGGTCTGCATATTGGCCCAGATGCCATCATCGGTCAGGATGCGCTGGTAATTGCGCAATCCCACCCATTCCACCTCGCGCCCCGGACGGTTGGCGGCAAAATTGGTAAACGACAGCCGCACCGTCCAGATCAGCGGAAAGATGTTGATCGCCAGCAGCAGGAATATCGTCGGGGCCACGAACAGCCAGGCAATCGCGCGGTCAGACAGCCCGCGCACACGGCGTGCCACATGCGGGGGCGTGGCACGCGCCATCCGGTCGATCGGCGTATCGGTCATGGGGGTGGTCCTGCAAATCAAGGGCAAACCTGCCCGAAGCGGGGATGGCTGCGCCGGGGGTCCGGCGCAGCCACAACGCCGGTTACAGCTTGCCTTCGTCTTCGAACACTTCGGTCCAGTCCGCAATCAGACCATCCAGCGCCTCTTGCGCGGTGCCCTGATCGGCCACCACGTAAGTGTGCAGCCGGTCCTGCATCGCCAGCAACAGCGATGCATAGGCCGGTTCCTGCCAGAAGTCGTAGACGTTATCCATCGCCGCCAGGAAATCGGCGGCAAAGGGGGCGGAGTTGACGAAATCGGGGTCGTTCAGCACCGCAACATGGCAGGAATAGCCGCCCATCGACCACCATTTCTTCTGCACATCCGGCTGGGCGAACCATTTGATATAGTCCAGCGCGCCCTCGACATTGTCGGAATAGCTGACGACCGAAATCCCCTGACCGCCAAGGGTCGATGCCGGCTGGTTCTGCGCCGGGTTCACGAAGAAGTCGATCTTGTCGCCACCCACATTCGGGTCCGCCGCAAGGCCGGGGAAAAAGGCGAACCAGTTCATCGCCATCGCCACCTGACCGGATTTGAACGCATCCAGCGACTGTTCCATATAGGCGTTGTCATAGCCCGGCGGTGTGCCGGTCTTGTACAGCTCCTTGTAGAACTCCAGCGCCTCCACCGCCTCAGGCGAATTCACCGCACCCTCCATGTCATAGGCACCGGGGGTGTTTTCATACTTGAACCCCCAGGCATACATGGCCCCGGTGGCCCCCATGGTAATGCCTTCCGACCCGCGCTCGGTAAAGATCGACGCGCCATAGACGGTCTGGCCGTCAATCTCGCGCCCCTGGAAGAACTGCGCGATTTCCAACAGTTCCTTCTGGGTCTGCGGCTCTCCCAGCTCGCGGCCTGTGGCCTCCATGAAGGCGGCGCGGATGTCTTCACGCTCAAACCAGTCCTTGCGGTAGAACCAGCCATTGGCATCGCCCATGGCAGGCAGCGCATAGTAATTCGGCTCACCCTTGGGCCAGGTGGAATAGGCGTAAACGGTGGCCGGGGCGAAATCATCCATGCTGATCGATTCCGCAGCAAAGAAATCGTTCAGCTTGATGTAATGGCCGTTCTCCGCGCCGCCGCCGATCCACTGGCTGTCGCCGATCAGCAGATCACACAACTGGCCGCCCGAGTTCAGCTCGTTCAGCATGCGGTCGGCAAAATTGGGCCATGGCACGAATTCGAACTTCATCTTGATGCCGGACTGCGCCTCGAAATCCTTGGACAGCTCGACCAGCGCGTTGGCCGGGTCCCACGCGGCCCAGCACAAGGTCAGTTCATTGGATTGGGCCGAGGCGGTGCTCGCCGTCAGCCCGGCGGCAGACAGCACGGCACCGACCGCGGTTGCGGTCAAATATCTTGCCTTCATTGTTATTTCCTCCCTGAGTGCAAACGCGCAAGGGCGCCCCTCCTCTGGCCGCCATCGGGATTGCTGGGATGACGATAGGCACGGAAAACCGCCCTGTCCATCATTTTTGAGGTACGCACATCATTTTGGCGCAACGGCCAGATCAAACCGCTTTGAACGCAGGGATCACAGCGCCTGAGGCAGGTTTTCGCGCAAAATGATCTCCAGCCGCAGCCGCTCCTGCGATTCGTTGATCGGCTGGTGGTCGGCCTTGGCCTGCAACACCCGCAGGGTGCTGCGCGCCACATGGCCGACATTCTGCGCAATCACCGCATCCAGCCAGCCCGATTGCAGCGCCGATATGGTGTGGGGCGTCAACTCATGTCCGATGGTGACGACCCGGCCCAGCAGGTTCAGTTCCGTCAGCACCTGCACCAGCGCCCGGTGGCCGCTGCCCAGCAGATAAATGCCCCCGACCGGACCGTCCGACCGCAGCGCTTCGCGGATGACCTGGCGCAGGGTATCCGCCACACCATGGGTTTCCAACGTCTGCCCCACCGTGACGCCGGGAAAGTCGGCCAGCATCACCGCATCAAAGCCGCGCCGACGCTCGATGCTGTCACGCAGCAGCATGGATTGGGCAATCACCATCACCCGCGGCGTCCTGCCCCCCAGAAACCGCCCCATCAACACCCCCGCCGTGCGCCCGGCGGCATGGCTGTCGATGCCGACATAATGCGCAGCACCGCAATTGGGCAGGTCAGACACCATCGCCACCACCGGAATGTCCGCCGCATGCAGGGCACGCAGCGCATCGCGCACCACCGGCGTTTCCGGCGCCATCAGCGCCACGCCCGAGATGCCGCCCGCCGCCAGTTCCGCCAGCATCGCCGCCAGACGGTGCAGGTCCGCTGCCGGATAGCGCAGCAGATCCACCTGCATCCGGGCAGATGTCGCCAGAGCGGCGGCCTGCGCCAGCGCATCCTCCAGGGTCTGGATGAACTGGCTTTCGGTATCGGGCAACAGCAGCGCCACCCGCGTGCTGCGCCCGCGCGCCAGATTGGCCGCCGCCATGTCGCGCACATAGCCAAGCCGGGCAATCGCCTCCTGCACCGCTGCAATGGTCTTGGCCCGCACCCCGGGGCGCGCATTCAGCACCCGGTCCACCGTGGCAAGGCTGACCCCGGCTTCGCGCGCAATATCTGTGACGGTTGGCCTGCCCATTTCTTACGCTTATCGCCAAAGTCTGAGGTACGTCAATCAGGACCGCCGCGCGTCATGCCCGCTCACGGCGAGATCAGGATAGCGCGGAAATCATTGACATTGGTCAGCGTCGGGCCGGTCACCACCTGCCCGTCGATACCCGCGAAAAAGCTGTGGGCATCGTTGCGCGCCAAGGCGGTGGCGGGGTCCAGCGCCGCCGCTTCGGCACGCACAAGGGTTTCGGGGCCGATCAGCGCACCCGCCACCTCTGCCGCGCCATCCACACCATCGGTATCGCAGGCGATGGCATGGATGCCGGCGGCACCCTCCAGCGCAATGGCCAGCGCCAGCGCAAACTCCGCATTCGGCCCGCCAATCCCGTCACCGCGCCGCGTCACCGTCAGCTCGCCACCCGACAGCAGCAGCACAGGCGCATCGCCGGGGCGCAGGCTGGCCCTGACCGCCAGGGCCTGTGCCGCCTGCATCGCCGCCACCTCGCGCGCCTCGCCTTCCAGCGCATCGCCCAGCAGCCGCACATCGCAGCCTGCGTCGCGGGCAAGGACGGCAGCAGCCTCCAGCGACTGCACCGGGGCCGCGTAAATCCGGTTGGTCACCCGGCTCAGCCGCGCATCCCCCGGCGGCACCACGCCCGACCCCGCCCGCAACGCCGCCTGCACCGACGCAGGCACGGCGATCTGCCATCGCTCCAGAATCGCCTGCGCGTCAGCCGGGGTTGACGCATCGCCCACCGTGGGGCCAGAGCCGATGAACGCCGGATCATCCCCCGGCACATCGGAAATCATCAGCGCCAGCATCTGCGCCGGATGCGCGGCAGCGGCCAACTGCCCGCCCTTCACCCCGCTCAGGTGCTTTCGCACCGTGTTCATCCGGTCAATCGGCGCGCCCGAGGCCAGCAGGCCCGCGTTCACCGCCTGCTTTTCCGCCAAACTCACCCCCTCGCTCGGCGCCACCAGCAGCGCCGACGCCCCGCCCGAAATCAGCGCCAGCACAAAGTCCCCCTCGTCGGCGCCCGCCAGCAGGTCCAGCATCCGCGTGGTGGCCGCCTGCCCTGCGGCGTCGGGCACCGGGTGCGCGGCCTCGACAATCTCGATCCCCCGGCAGGGGCGCCCATAGCCGTAGCGGGTGATCACCAGCCCGTCACACGGCCCCCATTCCGCCTCAACCGCCTCGGCCATCCGCGCACTGGCCTTGCCCGCGCCCACCACCACCACCCGGCCCGCCGGGCGCGGCGGCAGGTGCAGCGCGAGGCTGCGCATAGGGTCCGCCACCTCGACCGCGCGGTCGAACAGGCGGCGCAGAAAGGCGGTTGGGTCGGTGATCATCGGGCATCCTCGGTCCTGGTCCGCCGCCTGTATAGGGCGGGGCGCAGCCGGGGATCAATGCTTTCGGGCGCTTACCGCCCGATCAGCACCGCAGCCGCCCCCGCATTTCGCCACTGTCGCCCTGCAGGCTGCTGTCGATCAGGCTGCACCCCGTCACCTCGGGGATCAGCGCAATCATCGTGGCGCGGATGCCCTGATGCTCCCCCCGCCGGGCATAGCCCAGACGGATCACCTCTACCGCATTGCCCTTCTGATACAGCGTATACTTGCGCCCGTCGCGGGTTACATCCGTCCGCTCGGCCCCAAAGAACTGCGGCGCGGGCTGCGGCCCGCAGGCACAAAGAAAGAGGAGGGCAAGGATGCGCATGCCCGGCAGTCTGGCGCAGCCGTGGTTAACACCCGGTTAAAGCGGGGCCGAAACGCGGAGGGCACACCGTCTGAAAGTTGGGGCCACAGGGAACCAAAGCCGCACCCGGGCGTTACCCCGTGAGTTCACCCAGAGGAAACCCCATGAAAAGCCGCCTGACCCTTCTGTCCCTCCTTGCCGCCCTGACCCTGTCCGCCTGCGGCACGGTGGCCGGCGCCGGCCGCGACCTTCAGGTCGCAGGTGCCACGATCACACAAGAAGCGCGGCAAGCGGCGAACTGATCAGCGGCTTTCGACGCGAATGGGAAAGGCGGGGCTTCGGCTCCGCCTTTTTGTTTGGTAGAATTGGAAACTGGCGGATTGTGTACCGGATCGAGGATGGGCGGCTGGTAGTGAAAGTCGCGCCTCGGGGTAGGGTTTGTGGATAAAATAATAATTGAAAACTCACATTATCTTCTACTGTTTTGCCCGATATGCCGTAGACCTACCGCGACGATCTGGAATTTTTTCAATAAGATTTGACTTGATCATTCTCTCAAACAATCTCTTAATTTTATTCTCAGATCCCTCCCGGCAAATCTCCCTTGCCTTCGCGTTATTTATTTCAGGATTTTCCTCGAGATAATTCTGCACTATTTCCTCTGGGGAAGCAAGAAGTTCATGAAATAATACCACCGTAACGCCTGCATCAGACTCTTGAATCTTTGGGTCTCGCAATTTCAGAGCGCGCATCTTTTCAAAAGCAGTATTTAAACCCTCGCCTATATCCTTGTTGGGGGCATCTGGAAATTTGTTGATAATCCTGACAATCTTCGGGTTTCGAGCAAATCGTTCCTTCAGAATATTTTCTGCTGTCACATAACCCGGCAATTTTCCCGGACTGAAAACCTCAATTCTGTTATCAAATATTCTTACATGGACTTCATCATTTATACTATAGTCGCGATGAATAACTGCATTTGTCACAATTTCATGAATTGCTTCGGCGGGATAAAGGACACTTTCCAAGCCTTCCAAACCAAGCTTAGGAACGTCTTGAATCTTTTCTTTTGTAATTGAAACGCCCCGCTTGATTAGCTCGTAAATGCTACCCTCAACCGTGATTGGATCGAATGCGAGTGCATCTCGCGTGCCCTCCGCCTCAGCTGTTCTATAACGATAGACTTTAAGGCCAGACTTCGGCAATGACACTTGTGGTTCATCAGCAAATAGGAGAGTGGCTGCTACCGTCGCCTTCTCCTTAACAATGAGTTTTTGTTTCCTAAGCCAATCAGACGGCTCAGGGTGTGGTACTATGTTTAAGGAAAATCCAAGAACTGACCTAGTGTTCCGAGTCTGACACTTGTTACCGATTCCCCCTA
>NZ_RPEM01000080.1 GCF_004745575.1 Pseudotabrizicola sediminis
GTTCGAGCGCGAATGGGCCGGGTTCTTTCCGTCCGGCAGGGGGCGACCGGCGACAGAGCCGCGGTTGGTGGCGGGGCTGCTGTATCTGCAGCACGCTTACCGGCTGTCGGACGAGGCGGTGGTCGCCCGCTGGGTCGAGACCCCCTATTACCAGCACTTCACCGGGGAGGTGTTCTTCCAGCACCGTCCGCCGATCAATCCGTCTTCGCTGAACCGCTGAACCGCTGGCGGGGGTGGATCGGCGAGGAGGGTGTGGAGTGGCTGTTGACCCAGACGATACGGGCCGGGCAGAAGTCCGGTGCCAT
>NZ_RPEM01000081.1 GCF_004745575.1 Pseudotabrizicola sediminis
CAGCTTCCTGCGTGGGTTGGAGATGTGCATGTCAGTTACAACGATCGACAGTGTTGATTTGGCGAGGGTGACGCAGCTTATCAACAAGACCAACCAGTTCAATCTAATGACGCGACGCTACACCCAGACCGAGGTGGAGACGTTGCTGGCGGACCCCGCCACGCTGTCGTGCTGCGTGCGCCTTTCGGACCGATTCGGGGACAACGGAATCATTTCGGTCCTGCTAGCGAGGGTTACCGATCACGACACAGCGCGAAACTGCGAGATCACTGACTGGTTGATGAGTTGCCGTGTGCTGGGACGC
>NZ_RPEM01000082.1 GCF_004745575.1 Pseudotabrizicola sediminis
ACATCTATCCGGCCACCGAAGAAATCGCCATCATCGCGGGCCGCCGTGGCCCGGGCCGCAGTCAGCCAGTCCGCTGCGGGCAGGCAATCGCTGTCCAGAAACACCAGAATCTCGGCCCTGGTCTCGGCCACGCCGCGGTTGCG
Organism: Pseudotabrizicola sediminis; assembly: GCF_004745575.1. Lineage (GTDB taxonomy): Bacteria > Pseudomonadota > Alphaproteobacteria > Rhodobacterales > Rhodobacteraceae > Pseudotabrizicola > Pseudotabrizicola sediminis. Next base: position 144 of record NZ_RPEM01000082.1, read on the forward strand.
CGCGATGGCCGCGCCCTTGGCCGCCTCGGTCACGATCCGGACCCCGGGCAGGGTGGCGCGGGCTGGGTCCAGG
>NZ_RPEM01000083.1 GCF_004745575.1 Pseudotabrizicola sediminis
GACGAACGGGCCAACCGCATCATCGCCATGGTGCGCGCGAAGGTCGAGCATCCGTTCCGGGTCATCAAGCGCCAGTTCGGCCATGTGAAGACCCGCTACCGGGGCCTCGCCAAGAACCGCGCCCAGATCTTCACACTGTTCGCGCTCTGCAACCTGTTCCTGGTGCGAAGAAGGCTGATGGCATGAGAACGAGTCTGTCCGAAAAACGGG
>NZ_RPEM01000084.1 GCF_004745575.1 Pseudotabrizicola sediminis
CAAGGTTTGGCTGGATGGTACGCTGATCGGTGAAGCGGCCGCGGATGTGGATCTGTCACAGAACAGCAATGATCTGGTGATCGGGGCGTTCAACGGCAACAGTGCAGCGGGAACGACCGACGGGGTGCGCGACTTCTTTGATGGTACCATCTCGGATCTGACGATGTACGACACTGTCCTGACCCCGGCCGAGCTTGCTGCGCTGGA
>NZ_RPEM01000085.1 GCF_004745575.1 Pseudotabrizicola sediminis
GGGAACATTCGGTGCCGCACCTGCTGGCCGCCTATGAGCGGGTGTTTGCAAAGCGCAAAGCGGACTGACCGCAGCCCGATCGTCTTGCAAGCCTTTTCAGGGCGGCACATCTGCCCCTGCCAGCTGCATATGCGAAGGGCCGGGTGAGCTGCTTTGGCAGTTCACCCGGCCCTTGCGAAGTTCTAAACCGAGGATCAGGCCTTGCG
>NZ_RPEM01000086.1 GCF_004745575.1 Pseudotabrizicola sediminis
GAGCAGAAGGCCGAAAGCGTGGCCGAGCTGGAAAAGGTAAATGACTCGATCCGCCGCAGTGCGGCAAACGGGGTTCAGCTTGCCTCGCTGGAACGCGAATATGCCAATCTGCAGATCCAGTACAATTCTGCAGTCAACAATATGGCCCAGGCCAGCACCGGTGAGCGGATCGAGGTCCTGTCACGGGGCGGCCGGGTCAGCCT
>NZ_RPEM01000009.1 GCF_004745575.1 Pseudotabrizicola sediminis
GTCATGTTCTGGCTATGACGATCAATGAGTCTGGAGCCTAACCATAGGTTACTCTGGCATTGTAAAGTATAAAAACAACTTATGCTTGTCTATACTTTTGAATTGTAGTGACCTTCAAAGCCTTTTCGCCATGCGTTTCAACGGCCTGCCGCCACAGCGCAAATTCTTCTTCTGACAAGGCGTACCGTTCCAGCGCCTCTGCCTCGGTGATCAGACCATGAATTACCGCGCGCACCACCACCGCTTTGCGACTGGCAACCCAGCGCCGTGTGTCAGGCCCGGGCAAATCGGCGCGGGTCAGAATGCTGCCATCCGGCAGGGTCACCTGACGCGGGCCATCAACACGTTTGAGATACATGGCCATGTCTTTCCATCTTCGTCCTTATTTGGACTGACCGTGCCCGATCAGACTTAAGTCAAGGTGAAGGCTGCGCGACAGAAGGGGTTGAGACTGCCGCGTATTTTCCTATATTACGCGCCATTCGTGAAAGGTTTGATCATGCTGGACCACCCGCTCAATTCGCTGGGGCTGCCAAAGCCGCCGTCCGCCACGCGGGTCGTGGTGGCGATGTCGGGTGGTGTCGATTCCTCGGTTGTGGCCGCGATGCTGAAGGACGAGGGCTATGACGTGGTCGGCGTCACGCTGCAGCTTTATGATCATGGCGCGGCACTGGCGAAAAAGGGGGCCTGCTGTGCGGGGCGCGACATTCACGATGCCCGGCGCGTGGCCGAAACCATGGGCTTTCCGCATTACGTGCTGGATTACGAAAACACCTTCCGCGAAGCCGTGATGGAGGAGTTTGCCGATGCCTATCTGGCGGGCGCCACCCCGGTGCCGTGCATCCGCTGCAATGAGCGGGTGAAGTTCAAGGATCTGCTGGCCACCGCCCGCGATCTTGATGCCGATTGCATGGCGACCGGGCACTATATCCAGCGCAAAGCCGGTGCGGCCGGTCCTGAACTGCATGCCGCTGCCGATGCAGGCCGTGATCAAAGCTATTTCCTGTTCTCCACCACGGCAGAACAGCTGGATTACCTGCGTTTTCCCCTTGGCCATCTGCACTCCAAGGCCGAAACCCGCGCATTGGCGGCGAAATATGGCCTGATGGTGGCAGACAAGCCCGACAGTCAGGACATCTGCTTTGTGCCCAATGGCAATTACGCGGCAGTGATCGAAAAACTGCGCCCGGGTGCCGCCGATCCGGGTGAGATTGTCGATCTGGAGGGCCGCGTGCTGGGCCAGCACCGTGGCGTGATCCATTACACCATCGGCCAGCGCAAAGGTCTTGGCATCGGGGGTCTGGGCGATCCGCTTTATGTGGTGCGGCTTGATCCCGAAACACGGCGCGTCATCGTGGGGCCACGCGAATCGTTGGCCACCCGCACCATCCCGGTGCGCGAGGTGAACTGGCTGGGGGATGTGCCCTTTGATGCGCAGCCCGAATGGCAAGTGCATGTCAAGGTCCGCTCCACCCGCCCGCCGCGCCCGGCGGTGATCCGGCCGCTGTCAGCGACCGAGGCCGAGGTCGAACTGCTGGACCCCGAAGATGGCGTCAGCGCCGGGCAGGCCTGTGTGTTCTATGCGCCCGAGGGCAGCCGGGTGCTGGGCGGCGGCTGGGTCTGGCGGGGGCGCTGAGTTTTTACAGATAATTCGTCCTATTCAGCCGCCTGAGCCGCTTCCGCTTCCGCCTCTGCCGCCTGAATTTCGGCGGCCTTGGCCTCGACCAGCTCGACAATATGGTCGATCATCGCGTCATTGCCCAGCTTGTGGCTTTGCTTGCCGGCCAGATACACCATCCCCGACCCTGCCCCGCCGCCGGTGAAACCGATATCGGTCATCAGCGCCTCACCGGGACCGTTGACCACGCAGCCGATGATCGACAGGCTCAGGCTGGTCGTCACATGCGCCAACCGGTTTTCCAGCGCGGTCACCGTCTTGATCACATCAAACCCTTGCCGCGCGCAGGACGGGCAAGAGATGATCGTCACCCCCCGGTGCCGCAGGCCGAGCGATTTCAGGATCTCGAACCCGACCTTCACCTCTTCGACCGGGTCCGCTGACAGCGACACCCGGATCGTGTCACCGATGCCCATCCACAACAGGTTGCCCAGCCCGATGGCCGATTTCACCGTACCCGACTGCAGCCCCCCGGCCTCGGTGATCCCCAGATGGATCGGCGCGTCGGTCACCTCGGCCAGCTGCTGATAGGCCGCCGCCGCCATGAACACATCCGACGCCTTCACCGAAATCTTGAATTCGTGAAAATCGTTGTCCTGCAACAGCATGATATGGTCCATGCCGGATTCGACCATCGCATCCGGGCAAGGCTCGCCGTATTTGTCCAGCAGGTGCTTTTCCAGTGACCCGGCATTCACCCCGATGCGGATGGAACAGCCGTAGTCTTTCGCCGCCTTCACCACCTCGGCCACGCGCCGCGCGTCGCCGATATTGCCGGGGTTGATCCGCAGACAGGCCGCCCCCGCCTCTGCCGCCTCGATCGCGCGTTTGTAGTGGAAATGGATATCCGCCACGATCGGCACCGGGCTTTCCGCGCAAATCTCGCGCAGGGCCGCCGTGCTTTCCGGGTCGGGGGTCGAAACGCGCACGATATCGGCCCCGGCAATCGCCGCGCGCCGGATCTGGTCCAGCGTGCCCGCCACATCGGTGGTCAGCGTATTGGTCATGGTCTGCACCGAAATCGGCGCATCGCCTCCCACAAGCACCTTGCCGACGCGGATCTGGCGCGAGGCCCGGCGATAGATGTTGCGCCAGGGGCGGACGGAATTCAGGCTCATCTTGCGGGGCTCCTCAAAGACCTGTGCCTTGATAAGGCTACAAGGCCGCCCCGGCAATGCCAAGGGCGGCCTTGTCAGCGTTGATTGACAGAGTCTTGTAACGGTGGGATGCGCGCTGTTGCCCGATTATTGCGACGGCGCGGCAATAACCTGCGACGCATCGGCCATACTGACGATGGCAGCCAGATCGGCATCGCGGTTCAGATCGGCGACAGCGAAGCTTTCGGTCAGCGCTTCGGGCGACAGGGCGACGTTCTTGACCACCTGCGCACCGGGGGCAGCCGGACCATAGGTCTGGCCGTTCACCGCAAAATAAACCGACCCGGAATTGCCCGCGCGCAGAACTGGCGGCTCTTCCAGTTGCGGCACGGCCCAGCGTTCGCCGGCATCCAGGATCTTTTCGAACAATACCGTGCCATCGGCCGAAGACACCCGCACCCAGGACGGGCGCACGGCCAGAATCTCGACCCCCGGCTGCGCATTGGCAACCACCTGAACCAGCTTGTCCGTGGTGCCCAAGGCTTCGGCCAACGCAGCCTCCACCGCCTCGGGAGAGGCCGCCGCCGCCGCCAGACGCGGGTTGATCGCCGCAATCGGGCCATCGCGCGAGGTCAGAACCGGCACATCAAGCGCCTGCGGACGATACAGGCGATCCATCTGTTCGGCCTGTTGCTGAACCGGATCGGCGCCGGCCAACTCGGTTGCCGCCACCGGGGCCGACCGCACCAAGGGAGCCGAGCCGCTGACATTGCCCAGCGGATCGATTTCCGCCACCACCGTCGGGGCCTGATCCACCGGCGACAGCTGCACGCGCTGCACTTCCTGCAGCACCGACCAGCCGCCATACCCAATTGCCCCGATCAGCGCGACCAGCACCAGAAGCGATCCGACCGCCCCCGGTTCCACCTGCGAAAACAGGCTTTCGCTGCGGGGGATGAAGGTGGCGTTCGGATTGGCGAGCGGGTCGCTGAACACCTGCGTGCTGCGGCTGCGCGCGGCGGTCATCCCCGAAGACGAGGCTGCCGCACTCATCCCATGCGCCACTTCGAAATTCGCTTCCTTGGAAAACCGGGCAAAGGCCATATCCGGGTCCATCCCCAGATAGCGCGCGTAGGACCGCACGTAGCCGGCGACAAAGCCTTGAGTTTCAAAGGCAGAGATATCGGCGTTTTCGATGGCGGCGATGTAGGCGGCCTTGATCTTCAACTCGCGCTGCACATCCAGCAGCGATTTGCCCATGGTGGCGCGTTCGCCCCGCATAAGGTCGCCCAGCAGCAGATCGAAGTCATCAAAGCCCTTTGGCCCCTCTGTCTCCGGCATCGAAGGTTTCGCCCTCCGCCCGATCATGCGCGCTGCCCCATGACTGTCCCCAAGTCCCTCTAGCCGTTTTTACCACGACTCATTTTGTTCGTATTAGGGATTCGATAACACAGCACAAGGTCTTTTGCACCTGCGAGAACGCCCCTACGCGGATACCTCGGCGCGATTTAGCGCACAGTGCCGCCAGAGATGATCCATAGCCGTTACCAAAGCATTAATTTCCACAGAGTCATGCACAGGCGATGGTGTAAATCTCAGGCGTTCGGTGCCGCGGGGCACAGTGGGATAGTTGATCGGCTGCACATAGACGCCGAACTGATCTAGCAGCATGTCAGACAGCATCTTGCAATGGGTGGGGTCGCCGACATGCACCGGCACAATATGCGAGCCATGGTCGATGATCGGCAGGCCCAGCCCCTTGAGGCGCATCTTCAGAGTTTTCGCAAAACTTTGCTGCAAATCGCGCAGTTTTTGCCCTTCCGCGGTTTTCAGAAACTGCACGCTCGCCGCCGCCCCGGCCGCAACCGCGGGTGGCAGCGACGTGGTGAAAATGAACCCCGGCGCATAGGACCGCACCGCATCGACCATCTTCGCACTTGCAGCAATATAGCCGCCGAACACGCCGAAAGCCTTGGCCAGCGTGGCGTTGATGATGTCCACCCGGTGCATCTGGTTGTCGCGTTCGGCCACCCCGGCCCCGCGCGGGCCATACATGCCAACGGCGTGCACCTCGTCCAGATAGGTCAGAGCGCCGAATTCATCCGCCAGATCACAGATCGCCGCAATCGGGCCGAAGTCGCCGTCCATCGAATAGATCGACTCAAACGCGATCAGCTTGGGTGCCTCGGGATCATCCGCCGCCAGCAGTTCGCGCAGATGGGCCACATCATTGTGGCGGAAAATCCGCTTCACCCCCCCGCCGCGCCGCACGCCTTCGATCATCGAGGCATGGTTCAGCGCGTCGGAATAGATGATCAGGCCGGGGAAGATCTGGCGCAGAACCGACAGGGTGGCATCATTGGCGATATAGGCACTGGTGAACACCAGCGCCGCCTCTTTGCGGTGCAGATCGGCTAGCTCTGCCTCCAGCCGTTTGTGATAGACCGTGGTGCCAGAGATGTTGCGCGTGCCGCCCGATCCGGCCCCGGTAGCCTCAAGCGCCTCGTGCATCGCGGTCAGCACCACCGGGTGCTGGCCCATGCCCAGATAATCATTGCCGCACCAGACGGTGATATCTTTCTTGCTGCCATCAGGCCGGGTCCAGACCGCATGCGGGAACTGGCCGTTCTGCCGTTCAATGTCGATAAAGGTGCGGTAGCGCCCTTCATCATGCAGGCGTTGCAGGGCGATATCGAGGTCAGTGTCATAGCGCATGGGTCTTCTCCGTATCCCCCCTGCCTAAGGGTTGCAGGGGGTGTTGCGTGCAGATCCGCCTGACAATCAGGCAACGGGCTGCGGCTTGCCTTGATGTGCATCAAGCCGGGGGCAAAGGGAAACAGGGCAATTTGACGCCCCTGCCGCCCGGACGCGCGCCATCACGGGCCGCGTCACGGCGCCGGCGCGACGTCCAGCACCACCACACAGGGTTCTTGCCCCACGCGCGCCTGATCACAGGCGGCCAGGGCCGCTGCGCGTGCCGCCGCCGCATCGGGCAGATCGCCAAGGGCCACGGCCGAGGGCACCGGCGATCCGTTGCGCACAAACCCGTCCTGCGGCGAGACGGCAAGTGCCGCATGGCCCGCGCGACTGGTCACGAACAGCGACAGCGCCTGATCATTCGTGGCCACCAGCCGCAGCGTGGTCAGCTCTTCCGGCGTCAGGAACGGGTGCAGATACAGGTTCACCGCTGATCCGGCGCTCACCCCGGCCTCAACCGGAACGCTTGGTGCCTGAACCTGCGCCTGTGCCATCATGCCGGCGAAAACCAATCCGCCCGCCAGAATGCCTGCTTTTGTCATGGCTGTGCTGCCCATATATCCTCCAGCACCGGACAGTCCCTGCCCGGCTATGTCAAAGTCCCCCGCTGCGATTTAGCGCAAAGCCAGCCCTCTGGACAGTGCCTTGCATCCTGTTAACGTCCGTTTCAAGTTCACATTAAGTAGAGAAATGGAAAGAAATCATGTCTCTGGACACAGTCCTTGCCCGTATCGACGCCGATCTGGACCAGTCGCTGGACCGGCTGCTCGATCTGCTGCGCATTCCGTCCATCTCGACCGACCCGGCCTATAAGTCTGATTGCACCCGCGCCGCCGACTGGTTGGTGGAGGAGTTGGCATCGCTGGGATTTGACGCCTCCAGCCGCCCGACGCCGGGGCATCCGATGGTGGTGGCCCATGGTGGCACCGGCGACAAGCACCTGCTGTTCTACGGCCATTATGACGTACAACCGGTTGATCCACTGCATCTGTGGGACCGCGACCCGTTCGATCCGCAAGTGCAGGACACCCCCAAGGGCCGGGTGATCCGCGGGCGCGGGGCATCGGATGACAAGGGCCAGCTGATGACCTTTGTCGAGGCCTGCCGCGCTTGGAAAGCGGTGCACGGCACCCTGCCCGGCAAGCTGACGATCTTTCTGGAAGGCGAAGAAGAATCCGGCTCGCCCAGCCTGATTCCCTTCATGCAGGACAATGCGGCGGAGTTGCGCGCCGACGTCGCCCTGATCTGCGACACCGGCATGTTCGAAGACACCACCCCCGCGATTGTGACCATGCTGCGTGGGCTCTTGGGCGAGGAACTCACCATCCACGGCCCCGACAAGGATCTGCATTCGGGCAGCTATGGTGGGGCCGCGATCAACCCGATCCGGGTGCTGTCGCGCATTCTTGGCAATCTGCACGACGCGTCCGGCCGCATCACCATTCCGCATTTCTATGACGGCGTGCAGGAACTGCCCGATGCCATCCGCGCACAATGGCAGTCGCTGTCTTTTGACCACGCGAAATTCCTTGGCGATGTCGGCCTGTCAGTCCCGGCAGGCGAGCAGGACCGCACGCCGCTTGAAATGCTGTGGTCCCGCCCGACGGCGGAAGTGAACGGCATCTGGGGCGGCTATACCGGCGACGGGTTCAAGACCGTGCTGCCGGCGCAGGCCCATGCCAAGATCTCGTTCCGTCTGGTGGCAGGACAAGACCCCGACGCGCTGCGCGACCACTTCCGCGCCTGGGTGCAGGCGCAACTACCCCCCGATTGCCGGGTGGAGTTCAATGGCCATGGCAACAGCCCCGCAGGCGTCATGTCGGTCGAGGCCCCGGCCTTTGATGCCGCGCGTCAGGCGCTGTCAGATGAATGGGGCAAACCCGCCGCCTTTGTCGGCTGCGGCGGGTCAATCCCGATTGCGGGGTATTTCAAGACCTATCTGGACATGGATGCCATGCTGATAGGCTTTGGCCGCGACGATGACCTGATCCACAGCCCCAACGAGAAATATGATCTGGAGTCGTTCCACAAGGGCATCCGCTCGTGGGCGCGGGTGCTCGACCGGCTGGCATAGATCTGGCGGACAGGCCGGGGGGCTGTCTGCCCCCCCGGCAATTGGGTTCTCGTGCCGATGGCGAAGCCAATCGGCACCCCCGAGGATATTTCAAGACTGAAAATGGAGGCGGGCTGTGAACATTTCCATTCGGAGCGCCACTGCTGGGGACGAAGCGGCGTGGCGTGGGTTGTGGCAGGATTACCTGACATTTTATGAGGTGACGCTGCCCGACGAAGTCACAGCAGCAACTTGGGCGCGCTGTCTGGACCCGGCGCACCGTATGCAGTGCCGACTGGCGTTTGACGGGGCCGAATTGCGCGGCTTTGCCATTCACCATGCCCATTGCTCGACATGGGTGGTGGCAGAGGATGTCTATCTGGAAGACCTGTTCGTAACAGCCGACTCGCGCGGTCAGGGCGTGGGGCGGGCGCTGATCGAAGATCTGGTCGCCCTTGGCAAAGCACAGGGCTGGCACCGGCTGTACTGGCACACCCACCGTGACAATGCAGTGGCGCGGCGACTGTATGACACGTTCTGCGAAGAGGATGGCCACATCCGCTATCGCGTGACGCTATAGGTCGCCATAGCTGCCGGCGCGGGTAAAGCCGCTGTCTTCCCGAAACCGCAGGCCCGGACCGTCACTGTCCACCTGCGCGCAGATCGGGCGCTTGCCGGACCAGATTTCGCAATACAGGTCGCCGTCGACCCGCCACTCGCCCCAGCCCCCGGCCCGGACCGTGCGACCGTCGTCGAGGAAGTATTGCGCCACGCCATCGGGGAACACCACAAGGCGAGAGGTCAGCGCGTCGGCGATCTGATCCCCGGTCAGCTGCTGCCAACCGTCGGCCAGCACCACCCCGGGCCAGAGCATCAGGATCATCGCCAATTCCCGCATCTGGCCCCCTTTGCCTTGCGTCACACACGTCCGCAGTTTAAGGGGGCCGCGCACCCCCTTTCCAATGATAGGTTCGTGATGATCCCGCGTTATTCCCGCCCCGAGATGGTTGCCCTGTGGTCTCCGGCCACGAAATTCCGCATCTGGTTCGAGATCGAGGCCCATGCCTGCGACGCCATGGCAGACCTGGGGGTGATTCCGAAGGCCAATGCCGAGGCGGTGTGGCGCGCGAAGGATGTGGAATTCGACGTGGCGCGGATCGACGAGATCGAGGCGGTCACCAAGCATGACGTCATCGCCTTCCTGACCCATCTGGCCGAACATATCGGGGCCGATGATGCGCGTTTTGTGCATCAGGGCATGACCAGCTCCGACGTGCTGGACACCACGCTGAACGTGCAACTGGTGCGCGCGGCGGACCTGCTGCTCGCGGGCGTCGACCGGGTGCTGGCGGCGCTGAAGGCGCGCGCGCTGGAGCATAAGGACACCGTCCGCATCGGCCGCAGCCATGGCATCCATGCCGAACCGACCACGATGGGCCTGACCTTCGCGCGGTTCTATGCCGAAATGGCGCGGGGTCGTGCGCGGCTGATCAATGCCCGCGCCGAAGTGGCGACGGGGGCGATTTCCGGTGCTGTTGGCACCTTCGCCAACATCGACCCGCGCGTCGAGGAACATGTCTGCGCGCAACTGGGCCTGACGCCCGAGCCCATTTCCACCCAAGTCATCCCGCGCGACCGGCATGCGATGTTCTTTGCCACGCTGGGGGTGATCGCCAGCAGCATCGAGAACATCGCGACCGAATTCCGCCACATGCAGCGCACCGAAGTGCTGGAGGCCGAAGAGTTTTTTTCCCCCGGTCAGAAGGGGTCGAGTGCCATGCCGCACAAGCGCAACCCTGTGCTGACCGAGAATCTGACAGGCCTTGCACGGCTGGTCCGCATGGCCGTGGTGCCCGCGATGGAGAATGTGGCGCTGTGGCATGAACGCGATATCAGCCACTCATCCGTTGAACGCGCGATCGGGCCGGATGCAACCATCACGCTGGATTTCGCCCTGCACCGTCTGGCGAATGTGGTAGAAAAACTGGTGGTTTACCCGGAAAACATGATGCGGAACATGAGCAAGTTCCGCGGTCTGGTGATGAGCCAGCGGGTGCTGCTGGCGCTGACCCAAGCGGGCGTGTCGCGCGAAGACAGCTACCGTCTGGTTCAAAGAAACGCCATGAAGGTCTGGGAACAAGGCGCTGATTTCAAAACGGAATTGCTGGCCGACCCCGAAGTTCTGGCCGCCCTTTCCCCGGCGCAGATCGAAGAAAAATTCGATCTTGGCTATCACACCAAACATGTCGACACGATTTTTGCCCGGGTGTTCGGGGCCTGACGCCTGAAAGTCCGGCAGCTCACGAAAGTGTGACCGGCGGGGTTATGCCCCCGCCGGCATGCCTTCTTGATGTGCTGCAATCCGTGCTACCCTTGGATTCCAGACATTTTACCATGGGAAGGACGCCTGATGAAAACAACGCTTACCGCCGCCGTCATCGCGCTCATGCTGCTGCCATCGGTAGCGATGGCCCAATGCTCCGGGGCAAAAGAGATCACCGCCTCCTCTTGCAAAGAGGGCATGACCTGGGATCAGGCCAAGGGCGAATGCACCCTGACGCCCACCACCTGAACCGAAAACCACGGTTGGCTGTAACCCGGCGTTAATTCTGGCGTGACACTCTGTCTTGGCAGGATCACCAGAACGGGACACATCATGCCGGACGACTTTGGCCATGCTCTGGCGCGCATCACCCCGGTGCAGCGCGCCGTTTCTTTCGGCGGTTCGTTGGGCGAACGCCGCCCCCCCACCGCGCGCGAAAAGGCGGCGATCATCGTGCGCTTGATGCTGGCAGAGGGCGGGTCTTTGCCGGTCACCTCGCTGCCAGACCACATGCAGGCAGCGCTGACCGAACAGATCGGCCAGATGCGCCTGGTGGATCGCAACACCCTGTCACAGGTGGTTGAGGAATTTCTGTCCGAGCTGGAAGAGGTGGGCCTGTCGTTCCCCGGCGGAATCGACGGCGCGCTGACCATGATGGATGGCCATATCAGCGCCACGGCGGCCAGCCGCCTGCGCCGCCTTGCCGGGGCGCTTGGCAATGGCGACCCGTGGGAGCGGCTGACCACCCTGCCGGTTGACCGGCTTTTGCCGGTGCTGGAGGCGGAGAGTGTGGAGGTGGCCGCTGTCATGCTGTCCAAACTGCCGGTGCCAAAGGCGGCCGAACTGCTGGGCCGCCTGCCGGGGGACCGGGCGCGCCGGGTGGTCTATGCGGTGTCGATGACCGGCAAGGTCGGCCCCGACACCGTGCGCCGCATCGGCCAGTCGCTGGCCATGCAGTTGGATGCGCAGCCCGCCAGCGCCTTTGACGCGGGCCCGGTAGAGCGGGTGGGGGCCATCCTCAACATCTCTACTTCGGCCACGCGCGATGACGTGCTGACCGGGCTGGATGCCGAAGATGCCGCCTTTGCCGAACAGGTGCGCAAGGCGATTTTCACTTTTGCCCATATCCCCGCCCGCATCATGCCGCGCGACATCCCCAAGGTCGTGCGCATGATTGATCTGCCGGTGCTGGTGACGGCGCTTGCCGCGGCACAGACCAACCCGCGCGAAGCCCCGGCGGTGGAGTTCATTCTGGCAAACATGTCGCAGCGCATGGCGCAATCCATCCGCGACGAAATGCAAACCCGTGGCAAGGTCAAGGACAAGGACGCCGAAGAAGCGATGACAAGCATTGTCACCACCATCCGTCAGCTGGAAGGGGCCGGTGAAATCGTCATGAACCGCGACGAGGAGTGATCTGCCCTCCTGACCACGGGGCCAAGGCCACGGCCTTGTGAACCCCGGACAGGCAAGATAGCGTCCGCCGCAAAAGGACGCCTCATGACCCTGCCCCCGACAGCCCTGCCCACAATCAAAGACACCAAAAGCGGCATCTTGTTGATGGTGCTTGCCATTTTCTGCTTTGCAGCGATGGATGCCGTGGCCAAGGGGCTGATCGCGCGCTATCCGGTGCCGCAGGTGATCTGGGCGCGCTTTGCCGGGCAGGTGCTGATCGTGGCGGTGCTGCTGGGGCCGCGTCTGCCTGCCATGCTGCGCACCCGCTGGCCCCTGCTGCACCTGATCCGAGGGGTGTGTCAGCTGGGTGCGATCGGCTGTTTCTTTTCGGCCCTGCCCCATATCGGGCTGGCCGAAGCGACGGCGCTTGGTGACCTGAACCCGGTGCTGATCACGCTGGGGGCGGCGCTTTTCCTGGGCGAACGCCTTGGGCCGCGCCGGATTGCGGGCGTGGTGGCCGCACTGATCGGCGCGCTGATCATCATCCGCCCTGGCCTGTCGGTGTTTACCCCCGCCGCCCTGCTACCGCTGGCTGCCGCCGTGTTCTATGCCATCAGCGCCCTGCTGACCCGCCATCTTGGCCCGCAGGAAACCGCCTGGACGCCGCTGATCCTTGGCGCGTTGTTCGGCATGGCGGCCACAAGTGTCACCCTGCCCTTTGTCTGGGTGCCGGTGCCGATGGCCGACTGGCCGCTGTTCGCGCTGATCGGCGCGCTTGGCACCGCGGCCAACCTGTTCCTGATCCGGTCGTTCACGCTGGCGCAGGCGGGATCTGTCGCACCTTTCGCCTATGCCGGGCTGATTTTCGCCACCGGCTGGGGCTATATCCTGTACGGTGAGGTGCCTGATCTGCCCACCATCATCGGTGCGCTTGTGATCGTGGCGGCGGGTCTTTATGTCTGGCACCGCGAAACCCGGGTGCATGGCGCATCCAAGACCCAGTAAACGGACCGGATGACCGAACCTGACGCCCACATATCTGGCACCTGGCGGCAATGGCTGACCGACCGCAGCATCCGCGCGGTGCTGTGGCTGCTGTTGGCGCTGCCCTACCGCTGGCGCGTGCCGCTGTGTGGCTGGATCATGGCGCGTCTGATTGCGCCCATGGCCGGCTGGCCACAGCGCATCCGTGACAACCTTTCGCACACCCTGCCCGACCTTCCCGAAGACCAGATCGCCCGCATGGTGGCCCGCGTGCCGGAAAACATCGGGCGCACGGTGATCGAGATCTATTCGGGGGCCGAATTCATCGCCCGCACCACCGAACTGCCGCTGACGGGAGGCGGTGTTGCGGCGCTGGAGGCAGCGCATGCCGCCAGCCAACCCGTCATCCTCGCCACCGGGCATTTCGGCAATTACGATGCGGTGCGTGCGGCGCTGATCGCGCGCGGCTACAAACTTGGCGCGCTGTATCGTCCGATGTCGAACCCCTGGTTCAATGATCATTATGTGCAGGCCATCGGCACCATCGGCCAGCCGCTCTTTGAACGCGGGCGGCAGGGCATGGGGCAGATGCTGAAACATCTGCGCGCAGGCGGCATGCTGGGCATCCTGCCCGATCAGCGCATGCACAAGGGCGTCAAGCTGACCTTCTTCGGGCAAGAGGCGCTGACCGCGCTGTCCGCCGCCGACATGGCGCTGAAGTATAACGCGGTGCTGATCCCGACCTATGCCATCCGCCAGCCGGATGGCTTGTCGTTTCAGATCATCGTAGATCCCCCGATCCCGCACTCGACGCCGGAAATCATGACACAGGCGCTGAATGACAATCTGGAACGGCTGATCCGGCAATATCCCGAGCAGTGGTTCTGGATCCACCGCCGGTGGAAGCCGTAAGGTCTATTTGGCTTGCGCCGCTGCCAGCACATCTGCCGGGCCTTCGGTCTGAACCACCACCACCACCGGATCGGGGCCAGAAACCTCAGCCGTCATCTCGAACGGGGCCTGCCCCGGCCAGTCGGCCACCGACTGCCAGTCGGTGACGATATTGGTATAGGTCACCTCGCGCCCCTCATTCTCGCCCCGGCCGATGGCCACGGTGGCTTCGGGCAGATAACGGATCACCTGAATGCGTGCCGGTTTGGTCAGCGGCGGGTCCGCCTCGGCGCGAATGACAATCTGATCACCGTCACGCGTCACCGTAAGCCGCACCGGGCTGGCCTGCGCCTGATGCCGGCGGATCGCCGCGGCCACCTGCACCGGATCATTGCCCTCTACGCGGTCCAATCCCCCGACAATCATCTGCGGGGTGTAAATCATCCGGCTGCCAACCGCCTTGGCATAGGCTTTTTGCCGCTGGGTGAAGGCAGGGCTGGCGAAGGTATCGCGCCAGCCGATGTAATCCCAATAGTCCACATGCAGCGACAGGGCGATGACATCGGGGCTTTTGACCAGTTCCACCATGAATTCATCGGCGGGGGGGCAGGAAGAACAGCCCTGAGATGTGTAGAGTTCCACCAGAACCGGCGACGTCTGCGCCTGTGCTGCACCGGCAATGCCGATCCAAAGCCCGAAAGTCGCGCTGACCAATAACCGCATCGTCACGTTGTCATCCCCAAATCTGCCCTTTCGTTCTACAGACAGGACCCGTGCGCTGCCAATCAAGGTTTTGCGAGGGCAAGACCATTTCCCATCACGGTTCTGTCGTGCCAAGATGCAATCAAGTTGACTGAAACGAGGACTGGATTATTGGCATACAATTGTATACAAAGCCAGCGATTCCCCGGCCCATGCGGCTGGACACGACCTTAAGCCATTCCCAATCCAATAGCCAAGAGGCCCAAAATGACCGTCACCGTCGGACATGACAGCCAGAAAACCCGCAAATCCCTGACAGCAGGCGGCCAGACCGTCAGCTATTATTCGATCCCCGCCGCTGAAGCGGCTGGCTTGGGCGAATTCTCCAAACTCCCCGCCGCGCTCAAGGTGGTGCTGGAAAACATGCTGCGGTTCGAGGATGGCAAAACCGTCTCGGTCGACGACATCAAGGCGTTTTCCGACTGGGGCAAGATGGGCGGGCAGAACCCGCGTGAGATTGCCTATCGCCCCGCCCGCGTGCTGATGCAGGATTTCACCGGCGTTCCCGCCGTGGTCGACCTTGCCGCGATGCGCGATGGCATCCTTGGCCTTGGCGGCGACGCGCAAAAGATCAACCCGCTGAACCCGGTCGATCTTGTCATCGACCATTCGGTGATGATCGACGAATTCGGCACCCCGCGCGCGTTTCAGGCCAACGTGGACCGGGAATATGAACGGAACATGGAGCGGTATGTCTTCCTGAAGTGGGGTCAGAACGCATTCAACAACTTCCGCGTGGTGCCGCCGGGCACCGGCATCTGCCATCAGGTGAACCTGGAATATCTGGCGCAGACCGTCTGGACCGATACCGACCAGCACGGCAACATGGTGGCCTACCCGGATACGCTTGTCGGCACCGACAGCCACACCACCATGGTCAACGGCCTTGCCGTTCTGGGCTGGGGTGTCGGCGGGATCGAGGCCGAGGCCGCGATGCTGGGCCAGCCGGTGTCGATGCTGATCCCCGAAGTGGTCGGCTTCCGCCTGACCGGCCAGATGATGGAAGGCACCACCGCCACCGATCTGGTGCTGAAGGTTGTGCAGATGCTGCGCAAACATGGCGTGGTTGGCAAGTTCGTCGAATTCTACGGCGACGGGCTGGACCGTCTGCCGCTGGCAGACCGCGCCACCATCGCCAACATGGCGCCGGAATATGGCGCCACCTGCGGTTTCTTCCCGATCGATGACGAAACCATCCGCTATCTGCGCGGAACGGGGCGTGAGGAGTCGCGGATCGCGCTGGTCGAGGCCTATGCCAAAGAAAACGGCATGTGGCGCGGCGCGGACTACGCACCGATCTACACCAGCACGCTGGAGCTGGACATGGGCACCATCGTGCCCGCCATCTCGGGCCCGAAGCGTCCGCAGGATTATCTGCCGCTGACCAGCGCCTCCACTGCGTTTGGCGAATACATCCGCGGCATGCGCAAGGCGCCCACTGTGCCCAAGATGGAAAAGGCCGAGATGACAGCCGAAGGCGGCGCGCCCGCCCCGGCCCCGGAGGATATTCCCGGCGATCACCTTGGCATGTCGACTGCATCGGTCGAAGGTCAGGACTACACCCTGCGCGACGGGTCCGTGGTGATTGCGTCGATCACGTCCTGCACCAACACGTCTAACCCTTACGTGCTGATAGGCGCCGGTCTGGTGGCGCGCAAGGCGCGTGCGCTGGGTCTGAACCGCAAGCCATGGGTGAAAACCTCGCTCGCCCCTGGAAGCCAGGTCGTGTCGGAATATCTGAACGCCGCTGGCTTGCAGGAAGACCTTGATGCCGTCGGCTTCAACCTTGTCGGCTATGGCTGCACCACCTGCATCGGCAACTCCGGCCCGCTGGCGCCCGAAATCTCCAAGGCGATCAACGATGGCGATCTGGTTGCCACCTCCGTGCTGTCGGGCAACCGCAACTTTGAAGGCCGGATCAGCCCCGATGTGCGCGCCAACTATCTGGCATCGCCGCCGCTGGTGGTGGCTTATGCACTGGCCGGCGACATGAACATCGACTTGACCACCGAACCGCTGGGCACCTCCAAGGACGGCAAGCCGGTCTATCTGAAAGATATCTGGCCCACCAACAAGGAAATCGCCGACATCGTGCATGCGGTGGTGACGCGCGAGGCGTTCCAGAAGAAATACGCCGATGTCTTCAAGGGTGATGAAAAATGGCAGGCCGTGAAGGTGACGGATTCGGAAACCTATGACTGGCCGACATCATCGACCTACATCCAGAACCCGCCCTATTTCAAAGGCATGTCCAAAACACCGGGCGTGATTTCGAACATCGACGGCGCGCGTGTTCTAGCTCTGCTTGGCGATATGATCACCACCGATCACATCTCGCCCGCCGGGTCGTTCAAAGGATCAACGCCGGCTGGCAAGTATCTGACAGACCGTCAGGTTCCGACATCCGAGTTCAACTCCTACGGCTCGCGGCGTGGCAACCATGAGGTGATGATGCGCGGCACCTTCGCCAATATCCGCATCAAGAACGAGATGCTGGATGGGGTCGAGGGCGGCTATACCAAAGGCCCCGATGGCGCGCAGACCAGCATCTATGATGCCTCGATGGCCTACCAGGAGGCTGGCACCCCGCTGGTGATCTTTGGCGGCATCGAATACGGCGCAGGCTCAAGCCGCGACTGGGCGGCCAAGGGCACGGCGCTGCTGGGCGTCAAGGCGGTGATCGCGGAATCGTTTGAACGCATCCACCGGTCGAACCTCGTCGGCATGGGGGTGATCCCGTTCGAGTTCACCGAAGGGATGACCCGCAAATCGCTGAACCTGACGGGGGATGAAACCGTCAGCATCCACGGCCTTGACGGTGATCTGAAACCGCTGAGCCTCGTGCCCTGCACGATCACCTATGCCGATGGCACCGCGAAAACCATCCAGATCAAGTGCCGCATCGACACCGAGATCGAGATTGAATACGTCGAGCACGGCGGCGTGCTGCATTACGTGCTGCGCGATCTGGCGAAGGCCTGATCAGGGCGCTTTTCTGGGGTCTTTACGGATCAAAGACCACGTGAGACGCAGATTGAAAAGCCCGGACCGCAAGGTCCGGGCTTTTTGGCCGCAGTGCCGCGGACAGGAACGTTTGGACGGTCTTGTTAACTCCTTGTTCAGACTTTGCCGGCAATGCTGATGAGTGTTGTAACCAGTGCCAAAAGTTTTTTCATGCCATCCCGCTCCCCCCAGATCGCGCCGCATCATGCGCCAAAGGCCCGAAAGACGCACGGCGCCATGTGCCTGCCGTGGGGAGAGCTGATGGTGTTTGTGCTGTTGGGACTGATGCTGTTGGAGTAAGCGGCGGGTGTCAGCCCGCCGCTTGCGCGGCCAGGGCTGCGGCCAGGGCGGGTACGAACCGGTTTTCGTAATCGGTCCCGATCAGCGGCCCGATGAACCGCATTGCCACCGTGCCATCGCCACGCAGGATGAACGTCTCTGGCGGCGCGGTCACGCCCCATTCCACCCGGTTGCGACCCTGCGGATCGGTTGCCACGCCAAAGAACGGGTTCCCTTCCTCGGCCAGATAGGCAATCGCCTTGGCGTCATCATCCATGATGTTGATGCCTGCCACCCGCACCCCATCGGCCGCCATCTGCATCAGCACCGGATGTTCCGCCCGGCAGGGCGGGCACCAGGTGGCGAAGAAATTCACCACCGTCACCTGGCCCGTGCGTAAATCGGCATCGGTCAGCTGCGGCACACCTGCAAGCCCGGTCACCGGCACCACCGGAGCGGCGCGATCCTGAAACGCGGTCGGCATGTCATTGGGGTTCTTCTGCATCATCTGCACGTAAAACGCCCCGGCCAGCCCGGCAAAAATCAGCGGCGGCAAGGCCATCAACCACTTAGCCATTTGTCTTCGCCTTTCCCTGCCGCGCCTCAACCTCTTGCAACTGCCGCTTGACCCGTCGCCCCTGCCACAGGGTCAGCGCAACCACCGCCGCCACCAGCACAATCGTCGCCCCATAAGATGACAGCACCGCCACCGCATAGCGGCCCAGATCGGGGATCATGCCAGACGCTCCTGTGCCAGCAGCGCAGACAGACGTCGCGCGCGAATCTCGGTTCGGGTTCGCATCAGCACCAGCGCCACGAACAGCAGCACAAATCCCAAGATGCACACCACCAGCGGCACGTAATAAGCCACGTCGATCGGGTCTTTTTCGCCCACCTTCAGAATGGTCGAGTCCTGATGCAGCCCCTGATTCCAGAACTTCACCGCATACCGCGACAGCACCGCAAAGACCGACCCGACCATGCACAGCACGGCTGTCAGATCGGCAGCGGTATCGGGGTCATCCACCGCCTGCCACAGCGCGATATAGCCAAGGTAGAACAGCGCCAGAATCAGGAACGCGGTCAGGCGCGGGTCCCAGGCCCACCAGGTGCCCCACATCGGCTGCCCCCACAGCGCGCCGGTCACCAGCGCGATCAGGGTGAATGTCAGCCCCACAGGCGCCGCTGCCTTGGCGGCAAGCGCGCTCACATGATGGCGCCGGATCAGCCAGATCAGGCTGGCCACCAGCATCATCACCCAGGCATTGATCGCCATCATCGCGGTCGGCACATGCAGGAAGATGATCTTCACCGTGGACCCTTGCCGGAAGTCATCCGGCGTAAAGAAGAACCCCCAGATCAGCCCGGTCACCAGGCTGACCACAGTCAGCCCGACCACCACGGGCAAAACCCGGGCAGATACCTGCATGAACCGTTTTGGATTGGCATATTCCCAGACTGACATCAGGCTGCCCTACCCTCTCTTGCGAACCGTCTCAAGTCACACTCCCGTCAAAGCTCAGCGAAGATTGACGCGGAGCGCCGCCGCCGCCGCAAAGGGCAGCAGCGCCACCGCCCCCGCGGTGATTCCCGCCAGCAGCAACAGCGGCACCAGCGCTTCGGCCCCGGTGGCCCCGCGCTTCACCACTTCCGCGCCAAAGATCAGCGTCGGCACATACAAGGGCAGCACCAGCAGCGACAACAGCAGCCCGCCGCGCTTGATGCCCACCGTCAGCGCCGCGCCAAAGGCCCCGATCACCGACAGCGCCGGTGTACCCGCCGCAAGGCTGACCACCAGCCACAGATAACCCGGCCCCGGCAGGTTCAACAATACCCCCAGCATCGGGGCACACAGCGTCAGCGGCAGGCCCGTCACCAGCCAATGGGCAAGCGCCTTGACCGCCACCACCCCTTCCAGCGGAATGGGCGAAGTCGCCAGCAGGTCCAGCGAGCCATCCTCGAAATCCAGCGCAAAGATCCGGTCGAGCGACAAAAGGCAGGCCAGCAACGCCCCCACCCACAGGATACCGGGCGCAATCTTCGCAAGCGTCGCCGGTTCAGGCCCCACCCCCAACGGCACCAGCACCGCCACCAGCAGGAAAAACGCAAGGCCCAGCCCAAAGCCCCCTCCGGCGCGGAACGCCAGCCGCAGATCGCGGATCAGCAGGGCATTCATGTGAACGCCTCGTCAAAGCCGCCGCCGGTCGCGACCGGAGCCTTGGCCTTGAATGGCCCGAGGTCCAGCACCGCAGCCTCGGTCAGCCCCAGATCAATATGGGTGGCGATCAGCACCATACCGCCCGCCCCCAGATGCGCCCGCACCACGCCCGCAAACAGTGCCACGGATGCGGTATCAAGCGACACCGTCGGCTCGTCCAGCACCCAGATGGCGCGTCCCGTCACCAGCAGCCGCGCCAGCCCCAGCCGCCGCTTCTGCCCGGCCGACAGGTTGGCCGCCCTTCGCGCACGCAGATCGGTCAGGTTCATCTGCGCCATCGCGTCCGTCACCCCGCCAACCCCGTGGATCGCGGCCCAGAACTGAAGATTCTCCTCCACCGTCAGCACCGCTTTCAGCCCGTCGGCATGGGCGGCGTAGGTCAGGCTTTCGGGCGGCGCGCTGATGCTGCCAGCCACTGCCGGCTGCAACCCGGCCAAGGTGCGCAACAGCGTGGTCTTGCCCACCCCGTTCGGTCCGCGCAGGATCAACGCCTGCCCGGGCTCCACCGAAAAGCTCACGCCCTCCAGCACCGTCAGGCCACCGCGCGCCACCGCCAGATTGTCCACCACCAGATCCATGCCCCCAGCCCTATCCCAAGCCATGCGACACGAAAAGACCCCGTAACGGCCTGCGGCACCATGGCAATCCACTGCTCCCGGCCTTACGTTGCTGCAAACACACAAAGGATACCCCATGCAGACCCACCCTTTTGGCCGCACCGGCAGCACGACCACCCCCATCGGCTTTGGCGCCTGGGCCATCGGCGGCACCTGGGGCGAGGTGACGTGGGAGGATGCGAAAGCCACCCTGAACGCCGCCCTTGATGCCGGAATGACCTTCATCGACACCGCCGATGTTTACGGCGATGGCCGCAGCGAACAGATCATCGCCGAGGTTCTGGCGGAACGCGGTGGCGCGCGCCCCTTTGTTGCCACCAAGGCTGGCCGCAGGCTCGATCCGCACAGTGCCGAAGGGTACACCGGCGCAAATATCGAAGCCTTCATCGACCGAAGCCTGAAGAACCTGAAGGTTGACTGCCTCGATCTGGTGCAATTGCATTGCCCGCCGACGCCGGTCTATTCCGACGCCACGATGTTCGCGGCACTGGATGCCATCAAGGCCAAGGGCAAGATCGCCGATTACGGCGTTTCGGTCGAAACGGTGGAAGAGGCGCGCGCGGCCATTCAGCATCCCGGCGTCGTTTCGGTGCAGATCATCTACAACATGTTCCGCATGAAACCCGCCGACACCTTCTTTGCCGAGGCGCGCGCGAAAGGCGTGGCCATCATCGCCCGCGTCCCCCTTGCCTCGGGCCTGCTGACCGGAAAGATGAGTGCCGACAGCCAGTTTGCTGCCGACGACCACCGCGCCTTCAACCGCAACGGCGAGGCGTTCGACAAGGGCGAAACCTTCAGCGGCGTGCCCTTCGACGTGGCGCTGGAGGCGGTAGAGGCGCTGCGCGCAGCGGTCCCGCAAGGTGTGCCGATGGCGGCCTTCGCGCTGCGCTGGATCATGATGGAACAAGCGGTCACCGTGGTCATTCCCGGCGCAAAGACCCCTGCGCAAGCGCAGGCCAATGCCGCCGCAGCCGATCTGCCCGCGCTCACCGCCGATCAGATGCAGGCCGCGCGCGATGTCTACACCCGCCTGATTGCGCCACACGTCGCCCATCTGTGGTAACGCAAAAGGGCGGCGCATCCTCTGCGCCGCCCCCTATCCGCGTGAAAGCCAGTTCAGCCCAGAATCGCCTTCACGTAATTCACTGTCTCAGGGTACGGCGGAATGCCGTTGTGCTTTTCCACCGCCCCCGGCCCCGCGTTATAGGCCGCCAGCGCCAGCCGCCAGCTGCCGAACTTGGCATACATCATTTTCAGATAGCGCGCCCCGCCTTCCAGATTCTGGTGCGGATCGTTGATATCCACCCCCAGTTTCTGTGCCGTGCCCGGCATCAGCTGCGCCAGACCCGTGGCCCCCTTGTGTGACACCGCGCCGGGGTTCCAGCCCGATTCCTGCTGCACCAGCCGCAGGAACAGGTCTTCGGGAATCCCATGCTTGCTGGCCATTGTGCGCGCCACAGCCAGATATTCGCCCTTGTAGCGCCCGGCATAGCGGGGTGCTACGGTCGCCTCCGCCGCCCCGGTCTTGCCCTTCGGCGTCAGCCGCACCGATGCCTCGTATTGCTTGGACAAACGGCCATCGAGCAGCTTTTTCTGCGAATTGAACACCGAAGCCCGGTTCTTGGACGACCCCGACAGGGTCAGCGGCTCGGCCTGCACTACAGCGGGGGCAATGCCGCACAGCGCAAACGCAAGGGTGGTGGACAGAACCGTGGCAGTCAGCTTCATGAAACCATTCCGGGTTGCCTCAGACCCGGCGATTATAGGGATTTTTCGTCGCTAATCCAGTGCCCACATGCCCCGGCTTGCGCCAGATCCGGCTTCGGCGGTTTTTTGCTACCGGCTTTCGCCGCACAAGCCCCGCCTGCACATTGCAGCCCCGCCCTCCGGCCGTTATAGGATTTCTTTAACCAAGACCGGGGATGCTCCGGTCGATCAAACCCCTGCACAGCGCCGGGGCAGACCCATAGCGGAGGGATTCCATGGCAGGCTCGGTCAACAAGGTCATCATCGTCGGCAATCTGGGCCGCGACCCCGAGGTGCGCAGCTTTGCCAATGGCGGCAAGGTGGTCAACCTGCGGATTGCCACCTCGGAAAACTGGCGCGACAAGCAGACGGGTGAAAAGAAAGAACGCACCGAATGGCACTCGGTCGCGATCTTCAACGAAGGTCTGGCCAAGATTGCCGAGCAATACCTGCGCAAAGGTTCCACCGTCTATATTGAAGGCCAGCTGGAAACCCGCAAATGGCAGGATCAGTCCGGGGCCGACCGTTACACCACCGAAATCGTGCTGCGCCAGTTCCGGGGTGAAATGACGTTGCTCGGCGGCCGTGGCGAAGGCGGCTCGGGCGGCGGTGGGGGCGGCGGTCAGGGCGGCTACGATGACCGCGGCGGCTATGACGATTATGGCAGCGCGCCATCAGGCGGCGGCTCTGGCGGCGGCTCGGGCGGCGGGTCTCGCGGTGGCGATCGCGCGCCCTCTGGCGGGCGGTCCGACCTCGACGACGAAATCCCGTTCTGATCAGAGCGCGTCACACGGCAAAAGGCCCCGGTCCACAGGACACGGGGCCTTTTTCATGCCCGCCGCCCTGTGCCACCCGCCAAACGAAAAAGGCACCCGCAAAGGGGTGCCCGTTCCGCATCTCTGCCTGATCCGCAGATCAGGCGGCTTCGGTGATGAACTTCACAGCATCGCCAAAGGTCTGGATGGTTTCGGCGGCGTCATCGGGGATTTCGATCCCGAATTCTTCCTCGAACGCCATGACCAGTTCGACAGTGTCGAGCGAGTCCGCGCCCAGATCGTCGATGAAAGAGGCGGTCTCGGTGACCTTGTCCTCTTCGACGCCCAGATGCTCAACGACGATCTTCTTCACGCGGTCAGCGATGTCGCTCATGTCACTTCCTCTTATATCCAGCGGGAGGATTTCCCGTCTCTTGTCTGTACCCCTTGCGGGGGCGATTCCATCGCAACGGGGCGACGACACCAGCACCGCCAGTGATTTCCAGCGCGCCTATAGCAAGGGCGGCACGCTTAGGCAAACGCTTTCACAAAACCGTGCCCGGCGTGGTGTCCAAGCATGTCATATCATGGCCATCCCGCCATTCACATGCAAGGTGGCGCCGGTGACATATCCGGCTTCGGATGAGGCCAGATACAGCACCGCCGCCGCAATCTCGGGCGGGGTGCCCATGCGACCAGCGGGCACATTGCCCAGAATCGCCGCACGCTGCGTGTCATTCAGCTTTTCGGTCATCGCGGTTTCGATGAACCCCGGGGCCACACAGTTCACCGTGATTCCCCGGCTGGCCACTTCCACCGCCAGCGATTTCGACATCCCCACCATCCCGGCCTTGGAGGCGGCATAGTTCACCTGCCCCCCGTTGCCTGTGGTGCCGACGACCGAACTGATGTTCACAATGCGCCCCCAGCGCGCCTTCATCATGCCGCGCACTGCCGCCCGGCACAGCCGGAACGTCGCGGTCAGGTTGACGTCGATCACCGATTGCCAGTCATCATCCGACATCCGCATCATCAGCCCGTCGCGGGTGATCCCGGCATTGTTGACCAGCACATCAACCGATCCCATGGCTTCCGCTGCGCGCTTCACCAGCCCCTCGACCTCGGCCACGTCCGACAGGTTGCAGGCCAGCACATGCGCCCGCCCGCCCAGTTCCGCCACAAGCCGCTCCAGCGGCTCCAGCCGCGTGCCCGACAGCGCTACCATCGCCCCCGCGCCGTGCAGAACTCGCGCAATCTCGGCGCCGATTCCGCCCGACGCCCCCGTGACCAAAGCCGTCTTCCCGGTCAGATCAAACATGACCCACCTCCTCATCACCTGTTAAAAAATATCCTCGGGGGGTCCGGGGGGCAGACAGCCCCCCGGGGTCAGCCCCCGGTGCCACCCTCAGCCCTTCAGCGCCAGCACATCGCCGGGCAGGCCAATCGCCCGCACCTCCGCCCCCGGCACGATCCGCTTGATCATGCCCGACAGCGCCTTGCCGGCCCCGATTTCCCAGTACTCCGTCACCCCAGCCCGCTCCATCCACTGCATGCTCTCGCGCCAGCGCACGGCACCCGTCACCTGCGCGATCAGCAGGTCGCGAAAGCGGTCGGGTTCCTCCACCGCTTCGGCCCGCACGTTCACCACCACCGGGCAGACCGGTTTGCTGATCACCACGGCTGCAAAGGCCTCGGCCATCACATGGGCGGCGGGCGCCATCAGCGCGCAATGGAACGGGGCCGATACCGGCAGCAGCAGGGCGCGTTTGGCCCCGCGCTCCTTTGCCAGCACCATGGCGCGGTCCACCGCGTCCTTGTGGCCGGAAATCACCACCTGGCCTGGGTCATTGTCATTGGCGGCCTGACAGACCTCATCTCCCGCGGCTTCGGCGGCGATCGCCACCACTGTCTCGAAGTCCAGCCCCAGAAGGGCCGCCATCGCGCCCACACCCACAGGCACCGCCTCTTGCATCGCCACGCCACGAATGCGCAGCAGCCGCGCGGTATCGGAAAGTGTCAAAGCCCCCGCCGCGCACAGCGCCGAATATTCGCCCAAGGAATGCCCGGCCACGAAATCGGCGTGGTCGATGCCAAAGCCTTCGGCTTCCATCGCGCGCAGCGCCGCGATGGATGTTGCCATCAGCGCAGGTTGCGCGTTCTGCGTCAGCGTCAGATCGGCGATGTCACCTTCCCAGATCAGCGTTGACAGCGGTTCGCCCAAGGCGTCATCCACCTCGTCGAACACGGCTTTTGCCGCCGGATAGGCCTCGGCAAGGGCGCGACCCATGCCGATGGTTTGGGCCCCCTGACCCGGAAATACGAATGCGCGGCCCATAGTGCCTCCCGTCTGATGTCTGCCTCCAGATACCGCGCTGCCGCCCCCAGCGCAATCACCGCGCCGGATTGCGCGCTTTGCACAGCATATGTGCGCGGGAACAGGCTGCTTTTGCCCGGCGAAGCCGTTAGTTTGCCGCCAGAGCGGCGGCACAGCGCCGTCACACCCCAGACCGGAGAAGACCCCCATGTCCGCCCGCAATTCGCAGCGCTCTTACGGACGCATCGCCCGCCTGTTCCACTGGGCCACAGCCGCCTTGATCCTGATCGCCATTCCCTTGGGGCTGGTCGCCAACCGTCTGCCCTATGACACCGCGCAGCAACTTGCGCTCAAGGCGCAGGTGTTTTCCGTGCACAAGACGCTGGGCGTCGTGGTGTTTTTCGTGGCCCTTGGCCGCATACTGTGGACCCTGTTCGAGGCCCACCCCGTGCCCCTGCACCCTGACCGGCGGCTGGAACTGTGGTTGGCCCGCCTCGTGCACTGGATGCTTTATATCTCCCTCGTCGCCGTGCCGCTGACCGGCTGGGTGCATCACGCCGCCGTCACAGGTTTTGCGCCGATCTGGTGGCCCTTCGGTCAGGGCCTGCCCTTCGTGCCGCAGTCCGAAGCGGTGGCGGCGACTGCGGGAGCCGCGCATTGGGTGTTCACCAAGCTGATGATCGGGTCGATCCTGCTGCATGTCGCGGGCGCGCTGAAGCATCATGTGGTCGACCGCGACGATACCCTGCGCCGGATGACGCGCGGCATCAACGCGCCTGCCATGCCGGTTCTCGCACGGCGATCCCCCCTGCCGCTGCTCACGGCGGTGGCGCTGTTCGGCCTTGGCGCGGCCGTGGCTGCCATGCCACGGGGCGAGCCGGTGACGCAGGCCATCGCCACCCCAACCGTCCCGGCTGCGGGCAATTGGCAGGTCAGCGAAGGCACGCTTGGCCTTGCGGTCACCCAGATGGGCCAGCAGGTCAGCGGCAGCTTTGCCAACTGGACCGCCGACATCACCTTTGATGAGGTGGCCACCAACGGCACCAACGGCAGCGTCACCGTCAGCATCGACACCGGCTCACTGACGCTCGGCTCGGTCACAAGCCAAGCCAAATCCGCCGATTTCTTCGACGTGACCGCATTCCCGCAGGCCATCTTCACTGCCGACATCCTGCCTGCCGCCACAGGGTATGAGGCGACCGGCACCCTTGCCTTGCGCGGCACAGCGGTGCCGGTCACCCTGCCCTTTACCCTTGTCATCGATGGCGACATCGCCACCATGACCGGCCAGGCCAGCCTCGACCGCCGCGATTTCGGCATGGGGGCCACCTATACAGATGAGGCCTCGGTCGGCTTTGGCGTCACCGTCGATGTGGCGCTGACCGCCACGCGGCAGTAAGCCCGCGTCTGACCCGCACGGGAAACAAAAAGGCCGCCGGATCGCTCCGGCGGCCTTTTGCTGTGCTTTGGGACAGAAGGCTTATTCGGCCTTCATCGCTTCCAGCGAGATCTCGATCTGCACTTCATCGCTGACGAACGGCGCGAAGGCACCGACGTTGAAGTCAGACCGCAGCACGGTGGTGGTCGCGCTGAACCCGGCCCAGGGCTTGTTCTCCATCGGGTGGTCGCCCACCTGGTTCAGCACTGCATCCAGCACCACCGGCTTGGTCACACCGTTCAGCGTCAGATCACCGGTGATCAGCGCCGTGGTCTCGCCGGTCACTTCGATCGCGGTCGAGGTGAAGGTGACCATCTCGTCATCGGCGGCATCAAAGAAATCGGCCGACATGAAATGCTCGAACCGGGCTTCCCAGCCGGTCAGCATCGAACGGACCGGGAAAGACACGGTCACCGAAGAATTCGCAGGCTCGGCCTGATCAAAATTGATCTCGCCTTCATAGCCCGAAAACATGCCATAGCCGGTGGAAAAGCCAAGGTGGTTGTAGCTGAAGATGATCTGGGCGTGGCTTGCATCAACCGTGTATTTTTCGGCTTCGGCAAAGGCGGGGGCGGCGGCAAGGGCTGCAATCAGGGCAAGGGGGGCAATGCGGGTCATTCGAACTCTCCAGTCAGGCGGGTCACCATGACCCACAATAGGACGCAGACCCTGCCCCAATTGCTGCATCCGCACAATTCGCGGCCCGCGAACAAAACCTGCGCGCATACGCACACAACAGCTGCGCGTGGCGCACAATTGCGCTGTACAGTCACACTGCACAGCCTCAGGCACCGCCCACCCGCTCTGCGCTTGCATCCGCACGCGCGATCTGTATAACGCACCATCCTTTCCGCATCCCTTTTAATGGCGATGCCTCTCGTGACCCGGCCGCGGAAAGGCCAAATGCCGATGGTCTTTGAAGCCGCCCGAGACGAAAAGGACGATACATGCCTTTGTATGAGCATGTCTTTATTGCGCGTCAGGATCTTTCCAACACGCAGGCCGAAGGCCTTGTCGAACATTTCACCGCAGTGCTTTCGGACAACGGCGGCAAAGTCGTTGAATCGGAATACTGGGGCGTCAAGACGATGGCCTACAAGATCAACAAGAACCGCAAGGGCCATTACGCCTTTCTGAAATCGGATGCGCCCCCCGCAGCCGTGCAGGAAATGGAACGTCTGATGCGCCTGCACGACGACGTGATGCGCGTGCTGACCATCAAGGTCGACGTGCACGGCGACGGCCCGTCGGTGCAGATGCAAAAGCGTGATGACCGCGACGGCGACCGTGGCGAACGCCGCGACCGTCCTGCCTTCGGTGGCGGCGACCGTCCTGACCGTGGTGGTGACCGCGGCGGCTTCGGTGGCGACCGTGGCGGCGAGCGCTCGGGCGGTTTTGGTGGCGACCGCGGTGCAGACCGCGGCCCGCGTCGTTGATCAACAGCCTCAGGAAAGGACCATAAACCATGGCGAACAAACCATTTTTCCGCCGCCGCAAGGTTTGCCCCTTCTCGGGCGACAATGCACCGGCGATCGACTACAAAGACACCCGTCTGCTGCAGCGCTATATCTCGGAACGCGGCAAGATCGTGCCATCGCGCATCACCGCCGTTTCGGCCATCAAGCAGCGTGAGCTGGCCCGCGCGATCAAGCGCGCCCGCTTCCTCGCCCTGCTGCCCTATGCTGTGAAGTGAGGACAAACCGATGCAAGTGATCCTTCTTCAGCGCGTGGCCAAGCTGGGCCAGATGGGCGAAGTCGTCAACGTCAAGGACGGCTATGCCCGCAACTTCCTGCTGCCGCAGGGCAAGGCGCTGCGCGCCAATGATGGCAACATCAAATCCTTCGAGGCCAAGAAGGCCCAGTTGGAAGTGCAGAACCTTGAAACCAAGAAAGAGGCCGAATCCGTCGCAGCCAAGCTCGATGGTCAGACCTTTGTCATCATCCGCTCCGCCTCCGATTCGGGTGCGCTTTACGGTTCCGTCACCACCCGTGACGCCGCCGAAGTGGCAACCGATGGCGGCTTTACCGTGAACCGTGGTCAGGTTGTCCTCGACAAGCCGATCAAGGATCTGGGCATCCACTCGGTTTCGGTGGTGCTGCACCCCGAAGTCACCGTGCGGATCAACCTGAACGTGGCCCGCTCGGCTGAAGAAGCCGAACTGCAGGCTTCGGGCAAGTCGATCCAGGCTCTGGCTGCCGAAGCCGAAGCCGCCGCCGATTTCGAGATCGCCGAACTGTTCGACGATCTGGGCGGCGCTGCACAGGAAGACTGAGGTCTTCAAGATCAGGTCTGGCCTTGCCGCCGGACCCAAAGGCCGCGCAGATCCCTCTGCGCGGCCTTTTCTTTGGCGGCCACCCTGGCGCCAAACAGCTGCCGTATTGCCGCGCCATAGCCGTTCCATCCCCGCAGACGGAGCCCGCCATGCGCAAGATCCTGTTGATGACCGGTCTTTGCCTGTTCAGCACCGCGCTCTTTCTGGCCGTGCTGCAGGTCCGCACCGGCAGCACAATGGCTCCGGTCACCGCCCAAACGGCGCCTGTCGCGCAGTCCATTCCCTCTGGCCCGGCTACCCGTCAGCTGGAACAGGCGCTGGCCGCCGCGCCTGACCCAGCCTCCGCCCCGGCAGCACCTTTGGCCGAGGCGACCGCCACCAGCGCCCCGCGCATCAGCCTTGCACCGCGCAACCCGCCCAAAGGCGCCCGCTTCGTCAAGGCTCCGACCGCCGACTGACGCACCGGCCCAATCCGACACCGTCATGTCGGTGCCGGGGGCGCGGGCGGGTCCGCCACATGCTCAGGTCGGTCCAGATCAGATCAGGCCCGACGATGACAGCCCTGCCCAGCCCCCGCCATGACTCCGCCCTTGGCATCCTGTGCCTTTGTGCCGGGCTAGGCCTGTTTTCGGTGCAGGATCTGATCCTGAAGCTGCTGTCGGGCAGCTACCCGCTGTCACAGGCCATGGTGTTCCGCAGCCTGACCGCCCTGCCGCTGCTGCTGCTGCTGGCGCACCGCGACGGCGGGCTTGGCACCTTGTTCACCCCGGGCACGCGGGCGATGATTGCGCGCGGGCTGGTGATGTTCGTGGCCTATGCGGCCTATTATCTGGCGCTTCCGGCCCTGCCTTTGGCGACGGCGGTCGCGCTGTACTTCTCGGCCCCCCTGTTCATCACCCTGCTGTCGATCCCCATGCTGGGTGAAACGGTGGGCTGGCGGCGCGGGCTGGCGGTTCTTGCGGGGTTTGGCGGTGTGCTGATCATCCTGCGTCCCGGCGCGGGCGTGTTTGATATCGCGGCGCTGCTGCCGGTGTTGTCGGGGTTCTGCTATGCGGTATCGATGATTTCGGCCCGCCGCCTGGGCCAGCGCGAAAGTGCGCCCGCCATGGCCTTCTGGGGCAATCTGGTGTTTCTGGGGATTGCAACCGCCATGGCCCTTGGCTTTGGCGGGGCCACCGCGCCCGACCTGCACCCGTCGCTGGCCTTCCTGATGCGCGGCTGGGTCTGGCCCACACCGCTGGATGCGACGCTGATGGCGGGCTGCGGCGTCATCGCCGCCCTTGGGCTGACCCTGCTGACGCAAGCCTACCGCATTGCCGACGCCAATGCCGTCACCCCGTTCGAATACAGCGCCATGCTCTGGGGCATCCTCTGGGGCTGGGCCTTTTTTGCCGAATGGCCCGATGCGTTGGCATGGACGGGCATTGCCACCATTGTGGCGGCGGGGCTGTTTGTGCTTTGGCGTGAAAGGGTTACGCGGCAAAGTTCCTGAGCCACCTGAACCCGACTGCCCCCTCAGGCGGGTTTTCGCCACCCCCGATCACACGGTCTTTCAACCGCTGAAACATGCGTTACAACACCGGGAAACAACCGTGGGGATGGTTCACCGTGACGCTGACACAGATGACGCAGGGCCTTGCCCGCACCACCTTGCTGTGCGCCAGCCTGGCGCTGCTCACCGCTTGCGGGGACACCCTTACCAAATCCTCGATGGGTGCCCCGGCCCCCACGACGCTGAACCCCGACCTGAAGGCCAAAGCCATCGCCGAGGTCCGCGAAAAGCAGGCCAAAGGCGCGCGCGTCTGGTGCGTGCCCTTTGCCCGCACCGCATCGGGCGTTGATCTGAAAGGCAATGCAGGCACCTGGTGGACCGCCGCGAAAGGCACCTATTCGCGCGGGAAAGAGCCGGAAGCCGGGGCCGTCATGGTTTTCGCCCCGCATTCCAGCAGCCGTCTGGGCCATATTGCGGTGGTGTCCGAGGTGGTGTCGGACCGCGAGGTGCTGATCGACCATGCCAACTGGGAGCGCAACAAGCTCTCGCTGAAAATGCCGGTGATCGATGTCTCGGCCAATAACGACTGGTCGAAAATCCGCGTTGAAGGCACGCCCGGCGTACTGGGCAATGCGCGTCCGATGCTCGGCTTTGTCTATCCCCGCAAGATCGGCGACGACGCCACTGAGAGCTGAGGCGAGGCCCCCGAAGGGTCAGCCCAGATCGCCAAACCGCGCCCGCAGCGCCGCGACATGCTGGCTTAACTGCGGCACCTGCGCCCATTGCCGCAGAAGATCGCCCCAGCGTAGCGGCACGAAGACCACGTCATCGCCCGCGACAGCCGCGCCAAACCGCGCAACCTCTTCGCGGTGCCGCGCCTTGGCAGCCTGATCCACCGGCTTGCCAGAGGACCAATGCGCAGGTTCGGCATACAGATACACAAGCACCGACCCCAGCCCCCGCTTTGAGGCCCGCGTGCGGATGCCATAGGCGTGTTTGACCAGTTGTACCGCGTCCAGAACCCGGAAATCCGCCGTACCCGCAATCAGCCCTTGGGCAAGTGCCGTGTAGCGCGCCATGTTCGGCCCCCAGACGGGGCGGTCGTAAACATCGGAAAACCCGGTCTGTTTGGCGGGGCGGAACGGCTCGAACCGCTTGCTTTCGACGCCCACCAGCGTGGTGTGGGTCACGAGTCCCACATCCAGCCAGGGGTGGCGCCCGCCCGACCAGGGAAAGCGCATTTCGACCTCCAGATCCACCGTCTCTACCGCGCCCGCAGGCACGCCGGGTAAAGGCGGCAGGCTAGCGGGGCGGTCCAAAAACCAGCCAAAGGCATTGGCGACCAGCGCGGCAGAAGACTCGGCGCTGTCAAACTTGCCCGACCGCAGCTCATTGCCCGGCGCACGCGACAGGGCCTCCAGCACGCGGGCCTCGGGCAGATCGGGCAGGAAGTTCGGCATGCAACGGGCTCCTTCGCGCTTTGGCACGCCCCGGCCCTATCATGGGCCGGGGCGAAACGCCATTGGCGCGCGCCCCGCGCGGCAGCCCTATTTGACCGTAACGGTCACACAGCCCGACAGGGTCTCTCCCTTTACCTTCGCCGAGGTGTTGCGGGTACAGAACTTGTCCTTACCCTTGAAGCCGGGATTGGGCGTATAGACCATGCCTTTTGCAGATACCCCCAGCTTGCCCGATTTCGGTGCCGTGGTCAGCCTGATCTCTGTCGCCGGAATGCGTTCCGAATTGCCACCGCCAAAGCCCGTAAAGCCCATGGTGCAGGCCTTGTCCGCCGCCTGCATCTCGAACGCCCCGTTGCCCTTGCCACTGGCCCAGCCCCGGCCAAAGCCGCCCGAACAGTCGGCAAGGGCCGAAGTGGCAGAAAAGGCACCAATCGCCAGACCGGCAAGCCCCGTTGTCATAATCTTCATCCGCCGTCTCCAATCGCATCGAAAAAATGAAACGTCACGCCGGACCGTCCGGTCATGACCCAGACAGCCTGCCACAGCCCCGCCTGCCGGCAAAGCCTTGCCTGATGCTCGGGTCCAAATCAGCTGTGCAGCCAAGGTGCACCAACGAAAAAGGGCCGCACCTTTCGGCACGGCCCCATTGTCGGCGCTGAAATAGTGGTCAGATCTCGTCCAGCGCGTCGATCGCCTTTTGCAGATCGTCCTTGCCGACCTCTTTCTCGGTCACGGTGGCCTGTGCCACGATGTGATCGACCACCTTGTCCTCGAACAGCGGCGCGCGCAGTTGCTGCTGCATCTGCGGGTTCTTCTGCACGAATTCGAAGAACTGGCGCTCTTGCCCCGGGTACTGGCGCGCGGCGTTCAGCACGGCTTGGGTCATCTCGGCGTCGGTCACGGTGATCTCGGCCTTGCGACCGATTTCGGCCAGGAGCAGGCCCAGACGCACCCGGCGCTCGGCCAGCGACTTGTGCTCGTCGGTCGGCTCGATGGCGTCGTGGTTGTGGCCCTGCACATCCGGGTTTTCTTCATGCCACAGCTGATGCGCGATCTGGTTGGCTTCCGCCTCGACCAAGGCCGCCGGAAGGTCGAACTTCACCAGACCGTCCAGCTGATCCAGCAAGGACCGCTTCAGGATGGCCCGGCTTGCGCCCTGGTATTCCACGCCCAGACGCTCGGCGATCTGGGTTTTCAGACCGGCCAGATCTTCGGCGCCATACTTCTTGGCCAGCTCGTCATCCAGTTCGGCAGCTTTCGGCTCTTTGACAGCCTTGACGGTGCATTCGAACACCGCAGCCTTGCCTGCCAGATGTGCCGCACCGTATTCGGCGGGGAAGGTCACGTCGACCTTCAGCTCGTCACCGACCTTGGCGCCCACCAGCTGTGCCTCGAACCCCGGAATAAAGGAGTTGGACCCCAGAACCAGCGGGTAATCTTCAGCCGTGCCACCTTCAAAGTAGTCGCCGTCGACCGAGCCTTTGAAGTCTATGGTGATCTGGTCGCCGTCCTTGGCCTTGGCACCCTTCTTGCGGTCGTCAAACGACTGCGCGGTGGCGGCAAGGTTTTTCAGAGCCTCATCAACCGAGGCGTCATCGGCCTTTACCACCAGACGGTCCAGCGTGATTTTGGTCGCATCCAGCTCTGGGATCGGCGGCAGGCAGTCATAGGTCATCTCGACCACAACATCGCGGCCCTCGGCCCATTCGTGGCCGCCCTGCATCTGCACGGCAGGCTGCAGCGCCGGACGGTCGCCGGTCGCCTCGAAATGGTCTTTCATCGCGCCGTCAATGGCGTCCTGCATCGCGTCGCCCAACAGGCGCGGGCCAAACTGCTTGCGCAGGATCGCCATCGGCACCTTGCCCTTGCGGAAACCCTTCATCTCGATCTCGGGCTGCGCCTCGACCAGTTTTTCCTGAACCTTGGCTTCCAGTTCGGCAGCGGTCACGGTGATGGTGTAGCCGCGCTTCAGCCCTTCGTTCAGGGTCTCGGTGACTTGCATATTTTCCCCATATCGGTTGGGCCGCCGGAACAGGCGGCAGTCAAAACTTTCCCGCCTCCCATATTTATCACAGAGCGCGCTTGCAAGCCCGAATGGCGGCACCGCGCCCGAAACTTCGGCATCCCGGGGAATTTCCGCCTGAAGTGCCGGTCGGCACAAGAGGGCTTGGTGCGGGTGGAGGGACTTGAACCCCCACGCCTTGCGGCGCCAGAACCTAAATCTGGTGCGTCTGCCAATTTCGCCACACCCGCATCGGCAGCAGGCTCCCCTGCTGCGCGCAGGTCTTCTAGCAAAGCCCTGCGCGGGTGGCGAGGGCAAAAAGCGCGCGCCATCGCGCTTTGCCGCCCGGTTTGCGCGGACACAGCGCATCATTCCCGCCACGCATGTTCACAATTGTTAACGCAGCATGCGTGATTGCCTCGCCCCCGCCCTGATCTTGCCATAATCAGGAACAAAAAAAACAATGAGGCAGCGTCATGTTGGCAATGGAGATCACGATGGCAGAGCTTTCCTTTGGCCCCAGCGCGGGCACGGTAGACGCCGGCACTGTGATGCCGGATTGCGGCATCGGTGCTGGCACGCAGATCCTGACCCTGTCGGGTGCCAAGCCCGTCGAATTCATCGCCCCCGGTGACCGGGTCATCACCCGCGCCGGTGCACGCACCGTGACCGGGGTGGAAATCGCCGTCGTCAAGAATGCACACGTTATCCGCATTTCCGCGGGTGTGCTGGGCAAGGACCGGCCAGAGGCCGACATGGTCGTCCCCCCCACCCAGCCCCTGTTGATCCGCGACTGGCGTGCCCGCGCGCTGACCGGCGTGGATCAGGCGGTCATGCTTGCAGGGCGTCTGGTCGATGGCGATTACATCCGCGCCGAGATCGTGGCCGAAGCGCGTCTGGTCACCCTGCGCTTTGCCGAGCCGCAGGTGATCTATGCCGGCGGGCTGGAACTGGGCTGCGACCCCGTCATACCCGGCGCCTGAGCAGCGTTCGACAGACCGCCTTTGGGCGGTCTTTTTCATCGCTGGCCGTGTCTACAGCCCCAGCGAGCGGAACACCTTCGGCACCTCCTCGGGCAGATCCTCGGCAATCAGCCCGGGGCCAAAACTGCGCGCGCAGTCCACATGCAGCCAGGCCCCGGTGCAGGCGGCCTCAAACGGCGCACAGCCCCGCGCCAGCAGCCCGCAGATGAACCCCGCCAACACATCCCCCGCCCCTGCGGTGGCCAACCAGGGGGCCGCGCGGTCGTAATCGGCGGAATGGATGGCACAGCGCCCGTCCGGGGCCGCAATCACCGTATCCGGCCCTTTGAACAGCACCACACAGCCCGCACGCTTTGCTGCCGCGCGTGTGGCATCGACCTTGGAACAGGCGGGACCAGCGGCTGCAGGTGCCGCCAGCTTTGCCGCAAGATCAGGAAACAGCCGCGCAAACTCCCCCGCATGCGGCGTCAGCACACAGCCCTCGTGCAGCGCGTCAAACAGCACTGCATCCCGCGCAATCAGCGTCAGCGCATCGGCATCCAGCACCAGCGCCCGGCGGGGTAACCCCCGCCCTCCCCCCTCCAAAGGCCCGGCGTTTTCGCCCCCCGCATCCGTAGGGCGGGGTTCACCCCGCCATGCGTTATTAACCAACGCCACCCCAACCAGCCCAGCCTCCCGCGCTCCCAATCCCATCCCCGGCCCCAGACACAGCGCAGTGATCCGGCCATCCTCCAGCACCGCCGCCAAAGCCGCGGCATCTGCAACCTCGCGCAGCATCACCGCATCCAGACGGGCCGCATGCTCGGCCACAGCATCCGGCGGGCAGGCAACCGTCACCAGCCCTGCCCCGATCCGCAGCGCCCCCCGCGCGGCCAGCCGCGCCGCGCCGCCGCGCCCCGCAGGGCCAGACAAGATAAGTGCATGGCCATGGTCAAACTTGTGCCCACCCGCTTTGCGCAGCCGCTCCGGATCAACGCCCACAAGTCCGACCGCCCCCGCCCCTGCCCCTGCCAGCCCAATATCCTTTACCACCAGCCTGCCGCAAAGCGCCGGCCCCTCCTCCAGAACGTGCCCGATCTTTGCCCGGTGAAATGTCACGGTCAGATCAGCCCTGAACCGCGCAAGCGTCGATCCCTGTGCCGCAAGCACCCTGCCACTGTCCGCGCACAGGCCCGTCGGCACATCCACCGCGACCAGATGCCCTTCCCCCAGACCTTGCCACGCGGCGATATCGGCCAGCACCTGCGCCGCCACCCCGTCAACCGGGCGCGACAGCCCGGTGCCGAACAGCGCATCGACCACCAGATCCATATGATCCCAGGGCAGCCCGGCAAAGCGCTCGCCCTCCAGCTGCCTCACCTCCCCCATTGCAGACCAGCGCGCACAGGTCACGCGCGCATCCGGCGGCAGCCGCCCGGCATCGCCATACACAAACACCTCCACCGTCCAGCCCAACCCCTTGAGCAACCGCGCCACCACAAACCCGTCGCCGCCATTGTTCCCCGGCCCGCACAACACCGCCGCCCGGTGCGACCCTGCCGCCAACGCCGGCCATTCCTCCATCACCGCCGCCACCACGCCCGCCCCGGCGCGCTCCATCAGTTCCAGCCCGGTGACCGCTTCGCTGGCAATCGCCGCCGCTTCAACGGCGCGCATTTGTGCAGATGTAAGAAGTTCTGTCATATCACCGCCCAAACCGTTCTCAAACCGCACAATATCACACCACTTTGCACAATAATTAATCACCACCCGCAGAATCCGCCGCTTCTTTGCATCGCTTAAACCTTAGTCAATTGTCCCCGCCCGCTGGAAATGGTCGAACAGCAAGGAATGCAGAAAGACGTCGAAGACCGGGGGAGTTGG
Organism: Pseudotabrizicola sediminis; assembly: GCF_004745575.1. Classification (GTDB taxonomy): domain Bacteria; phylum Pseudomonadota; class Alphaproteobacteria; order Rhodobacterales; family Rhodobacteraceae; genus Pseudotabrizicola; species Pseudotabrizicola sediminis. Next base: position 36,384 of record NZ_RPEM01000009.1, read on the forward strand.
CCATGAAGAAGATCGAGGCGATCATCAAGCCTTTCAAGCTCGATGAGGTCAAGGAAGCCCTGCAGGAAGCAGGCATTCAGGGCCTTTCCGTCACCGAAGTCAAAGGTTTCGGCCGTCAGAAGGGCCACACCGAGCTGTATCGTGGTGCCGAATATGTCGTGGATTTCCTGCCAAAGGTGAAGATCGAGGTCATCCTGACCGACGATATGGTCGATGCCGCCGTGGCCGCGATCATCGCCGCCGCGCGCACCGACAAGATCGGCGACGGCAAGATTTTCGTCAGCTCGGTCGAACAGGCGATCCGCATCCGCACCGGTGAGACCGGCGACGACGCGGTTTAACCCATTTTCCGAACATCAGGCCCACCCGGCCTGCACTGTAAACACCCAAGAAACCGAAAGGCAGCATGATGAGCGCGATCAAGAAAGCTCTGAAACTGATGAAGGATGAAGAGGTCGAATATGTCGACATCCGCTTCACCGACGTCAAAGGCAAGCTCCAGCACGTGACGCTGGTGAACGATCTGGTGGACGAGGACTTCTTTGAGGAAGGCTTCATGTTCGACGGGTCAAGCATCGCCGGCTGGAAATCCATCGACCAGTCCGACATGAAACTGATCCCCGATGCAACTTCGGTCTATATTGATCCGTTCTATGCGGAAAAAACCATGTGCGTGCATTGCACCGTGGTCGAACCTGACACCGGCGAAGCCTACAGCCGGGACCCGCGCGGCACCGCGCTGAAGGCCGAAGCCTACCTCAAGTCATCGGGTATCGGCGACACCTTCTATTGTGGTCCCGAGGCTGAGTTCTTCCTGTTCGACGACGTGCGCTACTGCGTCACGCCGCAGAAAGTGTCGTTTCAGATCGACGCCGAAGCCGCCGCCTGGAACACCGACACCGAAATGGAAGGTGGCAACCTCGCCCACCGCGCAGCCCACAAGGGCGGCTATTTCCCGGTCAACCCGGTGGATGAGGCGCAGGACATCCGCGGTGAGATGCTGTCCACCATGAAGCGCATGGGCATCAAGGTCGACAAACACCACCACGAGGTTGCGACCTGCCAGCACGAATTGGGCATGATCTTCGGCGGTCTGACCGAACAGGCCGACAACATCCAGAAGTACAAATACGTCATCCACAACGTGGCGGCAGCCTACGGCAAGACCGTGACCTTCATGCCAAAGCCGATGAAGGGTGACAACGGATCGGGCATGCACGTGAACATGTCGATCTGGAAAGACGGCAAGCCTTTGTTTGCAGGCGACAAATACGCTGACCTGTCCCAAGAGGCGCTGTATTTCATCGGCGGTATCCTCAAGCACGCCAAGGCGCTCAACGCCCTGACCAACCCGGCGACCAACAGCTACAAGCGCCTGATCCCGGGCTTCGAGGCACCGGTTCTGCGCGCGTATTCTGCCCGTAACCGCTCGGGCTGCGTTCGTATTCCGTGGACGGAATCGCCCAAAGCCAAGCGTGTGGAAGCCCGCTTCCCCGATCCGGCGGCCAACCCCTATCTGGCGTTTGCCGCGCTGCTGATGGCCGGTCTTGACGGCATCAACAACAAGATCGATCCGGGTCCGGCGTCGGACAAAGACCTGTATGATCTGCCGCCTGAAGAACTGGCAGCGATCCCGACTGTTTGCGGTTCCTTGCGCGAAGCGCTGGAAGAGCTGGAAAAGGATATGGATTTCCTGCTGGCCGGTGACGTGTTCACCCGCGACCAGCTGGAAGGCTACATGGCGCTGAAATGGGAAGAGGTCTATGCCTATGAGCATACGCCGCACCCGATCGAATACGCGATGTACTATTCCTGCTGATCCCAGCGATCCCGACACAAAAGGCCGCCCCTCGGGGCGGCCTTTTTTTCAATCCAGCCAACACCTTGAAGCGCTGCATTAAAGCGCCCTGTGAATTGGAAATTCAGCCAGCGCCGCCGCCTGCTCTGCCGTCAGATCTTCCAGCCGCACCAGATAGGTGTGGATCGAAAACAGCACCGCCCGGCTGACCGGTAGCCGGATCAGGCATTGCCGTTCCGAGCGGATGTAAGGCATGTCGCCTTGCGCCACGGTGTCCTTGGGTGCCTCTTCCGAGAGCGGGTTGAACAGCGGCGCGCGCGAATGATGCGCATTGGCCCGCCACAGCGGGGCCTCAACCCGCACTGCATCCATCAACCGCTGCACCCGCCGCGCCATATCCTCGGTATAACCGGGCACGGGCTGATGCATCCGCATCAACGGCCGCCCCAGTTTTTCCGCCAGCGTCCACCCCGCCGGAAAGCACAACACCGCTGCCGTCAGCATATGCTGCCCCGCTCCATCCGGCTGCATCAGGCACAGGTCTTCCTGCACCAGCCGCCCCAGAGTCTGCAACGGGAGCCCGGCGTCCAAGGCCACTGCAACGCCATCCGGTCGTACAACGGTATCGCGCAAGCGCTCAAACCCCGCAGGCAGACGTGCCAGAACATATTCATACATCTCTTCAATGGCCTGCGTGGCAATGCTCATCTGCCCAACGACCTCGGCCTCGCGCGTCGCAAGCAACCGGTCGCGCAGTGCCATCTGCGCGGCGTACACCTCATCCACTCGCAGCCAATCTGCCATATCCAGCGGCACTATCCCCGGCAACCGCCGCGTGCGTGCATCGGCCCAGGGCGCAAAGGGCAAAGACGGTTGCAAAACCTCGTTCATTCCCGGCTCTCCCATCCCGTCAGATCAGACCACCCGCCCCTTCACGCGGCACCGCCAGGGTCAGCCCATCTGCCGCGTGATCAGCGCGCCAAGCCGCCGGATGCCTTCGTCAATCGCCGCCTCATCCGCGCGCGAAAAGCTCAGGCGGATGGTGTTCCCGCCCGACCCGTCGGCAAAGAAGGCCCGCCCCGGCACGAAGGCCACACGTTCGGTTTCCAGCGACCGTGCCAGCAGGTCGGCACCATCCATGCCCTCGGGCAGGGTGATCCAGACGAACATGCCACCCTCGGGCCGGGTCCAGTCCACCCCGGCAGGCATTTCGCGCGTCAGCGCCGCCAGCATATGGTCGCGCCGCGCACGGTACACATCGCGCAAGCCCGCCACATGGGCGTCGAACGACGCGGCCGCCACTTCGGCGATCGCCATCTGGTTCAGCGTGCTGGAATGCAGATCTGCCGCCTGTTTCATCAGCACTAGCCGCCCGATCACAGGGCTGGCCGCACAGACCCAGCCAACCCGCAGCCCCGGAGCGAGGGTTTTCGAAAACGAGCCGCAATAGATCGTCCGGCAGTCTTCGATGCTGCCTTTCCGTGCGATTTCCAGCGCCAGAATCGGCGGCACCGGCTCACCGTCAAAACGCAGCGCCTGATAGGCGGCATCCTCGACAATCGCGCAGCCCAGATCATCGGCCAGATTCAGCACCCGTTCGCGGTCGGCGCGCGCGATCGTCTCGCCGGTCGGGTTGGCGAAATCGACCGACAGATAGGCAAACTTCACCCGGCCCCCGGCCTCGGCGGCCTTGGCGGCAAACTCTTCGGCCCCCCGGTTCTCGCGCGGGTCCAGACGGTCATAGACCGGCTCATAAGCGTTGAACGCCCCCAGCGCCCCCATATAGGTGGGCCAGTTCACCAGCACGGTGTCGTTTGCCCCGATCATCAGCTTGCCCAGATAATCCAGCGCCTGCTGTGAGCCTGAGGTGATCAGAATGTTCTCGGGTCCGCAGGGAATGCCAAGGCCTGTCATGTGTGAAGCCAGCCAGTCGCGCAGCGGCAGATAGCCTTCGCTTACCGAATATTGCAGCGCGGTGTCGGCCCGACCGGGGGCCAGCGCACTGGTCAGCGCCGCCTGAAATGCCGCCACCGGAAACAGCGCCGGGTCCGGAATGCCGCCCGCAAACGAGATGATGTCAGGCTGATCCAGCAGTTTCAGCAACTCGCGGATTTCCGATGCCTTCATCCGCCCCATGCGCGGCGCCAGAACCTCTTCCCATTGCATTGCATCCTCCTCTGGCCATATCCCGGCCAAATGCCACTTTGGTCCGCACCCTGCCGCGCCGCTTCAGGCAAGTCAATAATGCTGACCAATGCCCGATCCGGCGGCACCTTTGCCGGCCCTGCGACACTACAACTTGATCCAAATCAATTTCCCCCGTTGCCGCGACCGGCACGGAAAGCTATTACAAATGTTGAATGTCCGACTCCGAAGCCGGTCAAACGCACTTAACAAATACGGGAGACGCCAATGGCGGACGCAGCCATCCATGGCAACGACCATGATCAGCGCGGGTTCTTCACCCGCTGGTTCATGTCGACCAACCACAAAGACATCGGGATTCTCTATCTGTTCACCGGCGGCATCGTCGGCCTGATCTCGGTCATCTTCACCGTCTATATGCGGATGGAGCTGATGGAACCCGGTGTGCAGTACATGTGTGCCGAAGGCGCGCGGCTGTTTCCGACCACCACCGACCAATGCTCGCCCAACGGGCATCTGTGGAACGTGCTGATCACGGCGCATGGCATCCTGATGATGTTTTTTGTCGTGATCCCGGCGCTGTTCGGCGGGTTCGGCAACTATTTCATGCCGTTGCAGATCGGTGCGCCGGATATGGCGTTCCCGCGTCTGAACAACCTCAGCTACTGGCTGTTCGTGGCCGGGACTGCGCTTGCCGTAGCGTCGGTGTTCTCGCCGGGCGGCAATGGGCAGATGGGGTCCGGCGTGGGCTGGGTTCTGTACCCGCCGCTGTCCACCAATGAGGGCGGCTATTCGATGGACCTTGCGATCTTCGCGGTCCACCTGTCGGGGGCGTCGTCCATTCTAGGCGCGATCAATATCATCACCACCTTCCTGAACATGCGCGCGCCGGGCATGACAATGCACAAGGTGCCGCTGTTCGCCTGGTCGATCTTCATCACCGCCTGGCTGATCCTGCTGGCGCTGCCGGTTCTGGCCGGTGCGATCACCATGCTGCTGACCGACCGCAATTTCGGCACCACCTTCTTCCAGCCCGAAGGCGGCGGCGACCCGATCCTGTACCAGCACATCCTGTGGTTCTTTGGCCACCCGGAAGTGTATATCATCGTGCTGCCAGCCTTCGGCATCATCAGCCAAGTCATCGCCACCTTCTCGCGCAAGCCGATCTTCGGCTACCTGCCGATGGTTTATGCGATGGTCGCCATCGGCGTGCTGGGTTTTGTCGTCTGGGCGCACCACATGTACACCGTCGGCATGTCGCTGACCCAGCAATCCTACTTCATGCTGGCCACCATGGTGATCGCGGTGCCGACCGGCATCAAGATCTTCTCGTGGATCGCAACAATGTGGGGCGGTTCGATCGAGTTCAAGACGCCGATGCTCTGGGCCTTCGGCTTTCTGTTCCTGTTCACCGTCGGCGGTGTGACCGGTATCGTGCTGTCGCAGGCCGCCGTCGACCGCGCCTATCACGACACCTATTATGTGGTGGCGCACTTCCACTACGTGATGTCGCTGGGCGCTGTGTTCGGTATCTTCGCGGGCATCTACTACTGGTTTGGCAAGATGTCGGGCCGGGAATACCCGGAATGGGCCGGCAAGCTTCACTTCTGGGCCATGTTCATCGGGGCCAACCTGACCTTCTTCCCTCAGCACTTCCTGGGCCGTCAGGGCATGCCGCGCCGCTACATCGACTATCCCGAGGCGTTTGCCTACTGGAACTATGTCTCGTCAATCGGTGCCTTCCTGTCCTTTGCCTCCTTCGTGTTCTTCATCGGCATGATCTTCTGGGCGATGAAATTCGGGCGTCGGATCACCCAAAACAACTACTGGAACGAATACGCCGACACGCTGGAATGGACCCTGACCTCGCCGCCGCCTGAACACACGTTCGAGCAGCTGCCCAAGCGCGAAGACTGGGACAAGGCTCCCGGGCACTGAAAAGAACAGACCAAAATCAAGGTCTTGCCATTATGTTGCCTCAGTCAGGCCCCGGGAAACCCGGGGCCTGATTTGTTTCCAGACAGGTAACAAAAAACGGTAAGTACTCACTATTTCGGCACTAAAAAGAATGCTGTTGAACAGCATTGCCTGCATCTTCCAACGTACCGAGGTTCTAAATGTTTCGTTTCACTGCCCTCGCCGCTGCCGCCCTGCTTGCAGGCGCGCTTTCGGCCCAAGCCGCCACTGTGACCCTGTTCGATGACACGTTCGAAGCCGATTCTGCCGGTGTTTCGAATTTCATAACAGTCAACAACCTGACCAACTGGAATGTCACACAAGGAAATGTCGATATCCTTGGCGCTGGCTTTAATTGCACCGGCTGCATCGATCTTGATGGCACCGGCGGGGGCGTGCCCGCCAAGCTGGAAACCAAGCAGTCTTTCAGCTTTCTTGACGGCATCACCTACACGTTCAGCCTGTTCTTCAGCGCTGGCTCTGCCGAGGAAACCGTCACGCTTGGCGCAATCGGGTCCAGCTTCAGCTTTCTGGCAGGAAAGGTCCCCAGCGTGTACACGACCAGCGTTGTCGGTTCTGCTCTGACCTCGCCCGTGTTCATTTCCCTTTCCGGACCGGTTAACAACATCGGCCCCTATCTGGACCGGGTGCTGATCACCTATGATGCGCCGTCGCCCGTCCCGCTGCCTGCTGCTGCCCCGCTGCTGCTGGCGGCTCTGGGCGGTCTGGGTCTGGTCGCGCGCCGGCGTCGCCGCGCGTGATCCGGACCTGAGTTTTGACATTGGAATGGGCAGCACTGCCCATTCCGGTTGCCAGAAACCTGCGCATCACCCATTGCTGATCGCCGCGGGCTTTGCCCTTGCGCCCGGATTGCGTTAAGACTTTCGCATGTCCAGTTGCACCCCAATGCCAAAGATATCGCCCCACCTGTGCCTTCTGGCGGCGGTCTTCCTTGCCGCCTGCGTCCCGCCGCCCACCTACAGCGGCGCGCAGGGCACCGCCCCGGCACCCGGAACCCTGCACAGCTTTACCATTGACCGCGCCTACACGCTGACCGACCCGCGCGAACTGGCGTTCCGCGACCAGATCGCGGCAGAGGCACGGGCGCGCTGTGGGTTTGGCGACTACAGCCTGTATTCCTCGCGCCCGGTGGGGACCGAGGTGGTGCGCGATGATTTCCTCTATCGCCAGCATGAGGTGCAGATCACCTGCGACAGCTGAGCGTCGGCGGGGGGCTGGATATGCCCTGCCCCCGCCTTACCTTCAGGTCAGACCATAAGGACCGCCCCACGCCATGCCCTATCAATGGCTTCCCCCCGACCCCGCGCCCGACCTGTCGCAGCCTGACACCAGCCACCTGCGGCTTTGGCCGTACCGGTCGTTGCCGCGCCGGGGGTTTGTCTGGTTCATCGGCGGCACCTCGGCGCTGATCGCGCTGCCGCTGATGGCCGTGCTCGGCTCGCCGGTGCTCTGGGGGTTGCTGCCGTTTCTGGTGCTGGCGGTGGCGGGCATCTGGGCCGCCCTGCAACGCAGCTACCGCGACGCCGAGATTGTTGAAGACCTGACCCTGACGCCAGCCTTGGTGACCCTGACCCGGCACGGCCCGCGCAACCGCCATGCGCAGTGGCAGGCCAACCCGCATTGGGTGCGGGTGGAACTGTATGCCACAGGCGGCCCGGTGCCGCAGTACCTGACTTTGCACGGTGGCCCGCGCCCGGTGGAAATCGGAAGTTTCCTGTCGGAAGACGAACGCGTCGCCCTGTCGGCCGAACTGCGCGCCGCCTTCGCGCTCCACAAGGGCTGACGGCGCAGAGCCACGGCTTGCCCTCCCCCTTATGGGGGGCGGGGGCCGGCATAGCCCGCTTACGACAACCGCGCCTTGACCATCGGGCCGACCGCGCCGAAATCCATCTGGCCAGTGTATTGGCCCTTCAGCACTGCCATGACCTTGCCCATGTCGCGGATGCTGTCCGCACCCACCTCGGCCACAGCGGCCACGATTGCGGCCTCGACCTCGGCGGCAGACAACTGGCGCGGCAGGAATTCCTCGATCACCCGGACCTCGGCCAGTTCCTTTTCGGCCAGCTCCAGCCGGCCGCCCTCTTCGTAGGCGCGGGCCGATTCCTGGCGTTGTTTCACCATCTTGCCAAGGATGGCCAGAATATCGCCCTCGCCCACCTCAACCTCGCCGCCCTCGCCACGCACCGCGATTTCGCGGTCCTTGATGGCGGCGTTGATCAACCGCAGCGTCGACAGCCGGTCTGCCTCTTTTGCCTTCATCGCTTCTTTCAGGGAAATCTGCAGACGGTCTCGCAAAGACATCGACACGGACATAGGGTTTGCCTTCCTTCAGGGATCGGGTGCGCGCACAATACAGGGGATCGCGGTCAAGGACAACCGGCCAAGCTTTCGCCAAGCCATTGTATTTGCGCCATATTCCTTTTGGGACAAAGCCTTGACCCCGCGCCTCTTCCCCCGTAGGTTCCGCGCAATTTACCGATAGGAGTCGCCGCCATGCCTGCTCAGCAGAAAGCTACCGCCTGCCTTGCTCTGGCCGATGGCACGGTGTTCTACGGCAACGGCTTTGGCGCGGTCGGGGAAACGGTGGCCGAACTGGTATTCAACACCGCGATGACCGGCTATCAGGAAATCATGACCGACCCCAGCTATGCCGGGCAGGTCGTCACCTTCACCTTCCCCCATATCGGCAACACCGGCGTGACGGATGAAGATGACGAAACCGCTGACCCCGTCGCCGCCGGGATGGTGGTGAAATGGGACGTGACCGAGCCGTCGAACTGGCGTGCCACCGGAGAGCTGACCGACTGGCTGGTGAAAAAAGGCCGCATCGGCATCGGTGGTATCGACACCCGCCGCCTGACCCGCGCCATCCGCCAGCAGGGCGCGCCGCATGTGGCACTGGCCCATGACCCCGAGGGCAATTTTGACATTGAGGCGCTGGTCGCCCGCGCCCGTGCGTGGAAGGGTCTTGTCGGCCTTGATCTGGCGAAGGGCGTGTCCTGCACCCAATCCTACCGCTGGGACGAACAACGCTGGGCCTGGCCAGAGGGCTATACCAAGCGGGAAGGCCCCGGCCTGCGCGTGGTTGCCATCGACTATGGCGCCAAACGCAACATCCTGCGCTGCCTTGCCTCGGCTGGCTGCGAGGTAACCGTCCTGCCCGCCACTGCCACTGCCGACGACGTGCTGGCGTTGAACCCCGAAGGCGTGTTCCTGTCCAACGGCCCCGGCGATCCGGCGGCCACCGGGGAATATGCGGTTCCGACAATCAAAGGCATTCTGGCGCGCGAGATTCCGGTGTTCGGCATCTGCCTTGGCCATCAGATGCTGGCGCTGGCCCTTGGCGCGAAAACCGTCAAGATGAACCACGGCCATCATGGTGCAAACCACCCGGTCAAGGATCTGACGACCGGCAAGGTGGAAATCACCTCGATGAACCACGGTTTTACCGTGGACAGCCAGACCCTGCCCGCAGGCGTGACCGAGACCCATGTCTCGCTGTTCGACGGGTCGAATTGCGGCATCGCCCAGACCGGAAAACCTGTATTTTCCGTGCAGTACCACCCCGAGGCCAGCCCCGGCCCGCAGGACAGCTATTATCTGTTCGAGCGTTTTGCCCGCGAAATGCAGGCCCGCCGCCCGACCTGAGCCACAGCGCAAGGCAAAGCGGCGTCAGCCCTCCGCCAGGCGTGGGGCTGATGACCAGCCTGCCCAGGTTTCGCACGCGCGTTTAACCCACAATTAACCAAGTTCAGGCACGCTCGGATCAAGGTATCCAAGGGTCCATGGCAATGTATAACCCGCCCCCATCCTCCGGGCAGGCCGCTGTTGCCCCCGTTCCGGTCGCGGCATTTCCGGCACCGACCAAGGCAGAAACGCTGGGCGTGGTCCTGTTGCGCGACGGGCTGGTGCAGGGCGACGCACTGGTCAATGCGCTGGCGCAGCAAAAGCGGCGGCACGGGCGGGTCACTGATGTTTTGCTGTCACACGCCGCCCTGCCGCCCGATCAGATGTATGCCGCCGTTGCCGCGCATTGGGAAACCTCGGTGATCGACCCGGCACAGAGCCCGCCGGACCTGCATCTGATGGATCATCTGGGCGCCGGGGCCTGCCTGCGCAAATCCATGCTGCCCTGGCGCAATGTGGGCGGGGCCACCGTCATCGCCACAGCAGAACCCGAGGATTTCGACACGCACCGCGCCCACCTGACCGCCTTGTTCGGCCCGGTCGCCATGGCGATCACCTCGCGGTCGGCGGTACAGCACACGGTTCTGGCGCTGCGTGGCGCCCAGCTGGTGCATGCGGCGGAAACCCGGGTTCCGGGCAGCGAAAGCTGCCGTACCTTTGGCGGCGCACGTCTGCTGGTGCCACTGCTGGCCACAGCGGCGCTGGCGGCGGCCCTGTCGCTGGTCTGGCCCATGGCGATGCTCTGGCTGCTTACCGGCTGGACCTTTCTGTCGCTGCTGGCGCTGACCCTGCTCAAGGCGGGGGCCGGGCTGGCCGCTGGGCTGCGCCCGCCGCCTGCGCCGCCACCGACGCTGATCGCGCGCCTGCCCATCGTCTCTGTCATCGTCGCCCTGTTCGGCGAAAGCGATATCGCCCCCCGCCTTGTGCGCCGTCTGGGCAAGCTGGATTATCCGCGCGAACTGCTTGACATCGTGCTGGTGACCGAAGCCGATGATCACCAGACCCAGGCCGCGCTGGCCGAGGCCGACCTGCCACCCTGGATGCGCATCGTGGTGGTGCCCGAGGGGCGGATCAAGACCAAACCGCGCGCGCTGAACTTTGCGCTGGACCATTGCCGCGGCTCGATCATCGGGGTCTATGATGCCGAAGATGCACCCGAATCCGACCAGATCCGCCGCATCGTCCACCGCTTTTACCAGCGCGGGCCGGACGTCGCCTGCCTGCAGGGCGTGCTCGATTTCTACAACCCCACCACCAACTGGCTGTCGCGCTGCTTTACCATCGAATATGCCACATGGTTCCGCCTTGTCCTGCCGGGCCTGCAACGGCTTGGCCTGCCGATTCCCCTGGGCGGCACCAGCCTGTTCTTCCGCCGCGCCGCACTGGAGGAACTGGGGGGATGGGACGCCCACAACGTGACCGAAGACGCCGATCTGGGCATGCGCCTGTATCGTCACGGCTACCGGACCGAGCTGGTCTGCACTGTCACCGGGGAAGAGGCGAACTGCCGCCCCCTGCCATGGATTCGGCAACGCTCCCGCTGGCTCAAGGGGTATATGATGACCTGGGCCACCCATATGCGCGCGCCGCGCCTGCTGTGGCGCCAACTGGGGCCATGGAAATTTGCCGGGTTTCAGGTGCTGTTCCTGTGCACCCTGTCGCAATTCGTGCTGCTGCCGGTGCTGTGGTCGTTTTGGCTGCCGATGCTTGGCCTGCCCCACCCGATTGCCGACGCGCTGCCCGTGGCGGCGACCTGGGCGCTGATCGGGCTTTTGGCTCTGACCGAAGTGGTGAACCTGACACTACACCTGAGCGCGCTGCACCTGTCGGGGCATCGGTTCAGCCGCTGGTGGGTGCTGCTGATGCATCTGTACTTCCCGCTTGGCGCATTGGCGTCCTACAAGGCCGGGTGGGAGGTGCTGCGCAAACCCTTCTTTTGGGACAAGACCGCGCATGGCCATTTCGACCCGCGCGATGGCTAGACCGTGGCACCCGCCAGTCGCCTGTTCCGACCGTGCGGTGCTATTCCCTCAGCCGCAACTCTCCGGCATCCACCCGCAGCCGCGTCTCGAAGGCCCGGCTGATATGCACGCGCAACGCCTCATAGGCGGCATTGCCGTCGCGCGCCTCGATCGCGGCCACGATCCGGTCATGCTCGGCCAGCGCCACCTCGCTGCGCCCCTCGGCCGCCAGCGAGGAATTGGCCATCAGCGCCATCGACCGGTGCACCAGATCCAGTTGCTGCACCAGAAACCGGTTGTGGCTGGCCAGATGGATCTGCCGGTGAAACCGCTTGTTCGCCCGGCTGAGCACGCGCGGATCACCGCTCAGCAACCGGCTGTCATCTTCCACCATGCCGCGCAGCACCCGGATCTCCTCATCGGTCGCATGCCGTGCCGCCAGCCGTGCCGCAAGCCCCTCCAGCTCGCTGCGCACGGCATAAAGCTCAGCCAGTTGGTTGTGGTCCAGACTGGCCACAATAAGGCTGCGCCCGTCGCGCGTCAGCATCGCCTGCGTCTCCAGCCGCTGCAACGCCTCGCGCACCGGGGTCCGGCTGACGCCCAGCCGCTCGGCCAGTTCCGATTCCACCAGACGGTCTCCGGGTTTGTATAACCCGGCCTCGATCGCCTCCAGGATCAGCGTATAGGCATCCTTTTGCACCGCCACGTCCCTGTTTCTCCCCATCTCCAATGGGTTAAGCTACAGCCCTGCCCCCGGCTTTGGCAAGCAGCCATAACACGCAGCCCCGGACCCGGCGGCAGGTGCCTCTGGCGGGAGTATTTCAGAAAGGTGCAGACCACAGCGCAGCACGCCCTTGCCGGTGCGGGAACGGCGGATTAGATGCCTTACATGGTCCGCAGCAGCTTTTCACACGTCGACACCTGGGTCTTTGACCTCGACAACACGCTCTACCCGCCGCAGATGCGCCTGTTCGACCAGATCGAGGTGCGGATGACCCATTGGGTGATGCGCGAACTGGGGGTGGATCAGGCCCGCGCCAACCATTTGCGCGGGCATTACTGGCAGCTATACGGCACCACTTTGGCCGGTCTGATGCGCGAACATGGCATCGATCCGGCGGGCTACCTTGCGGATGTGCATGACATCGACTTTTCGGTGCTTCAACCCGATGCGCAGCTTGCGGGGCGGATCAGGGCGCTGCCCGGGCGCCGCATCGTCTATACCAATGGTGATGCGCCCTACGCGCAAAAAGTACTGGCCGCGCGCGGTCTGTCGGACCTGTTCGACGCGGTCTACGGGGTGGAACATGCGGGCTATTTGCCCAAGCCCGAGGCTGGTGCCTTCCAGACCGTGTTCGGGCTGGACGGGCTGAACCCGAAATCCGCCGCGATGTTCGAAGATGACCCGCGCAATCTGGCCGTGCCGCATGCCATGGGCCTGCGCACCGTTCATATCGCACCGCAGCCCGAACCCGCGCCGCACATTCACCACCATGCAAACGACCTGTCGGCCTTTCTGGGCCTGCTGACACAAGACTGAGCGGCGCTGCGACCCAAATGCTGCATTCTGGATGCGTCATTTCGCGCGTGGCCCGAAGGGGCCGCCCCCGCTATCTTACAGTCAGGTTAGCAAAGGTTTCCCGGATGACCCAGACCACCCCCACCATCACACGCCTGCCCCTTGGCCAGCGTATCCTTTACGGCACGCCCCTCATTGGCCGCATCGCGCGCGAGGTGTCGCAGGATGTGAACAACGTCTTCTATCTGCTGGTCGTAGTGATCACCCTCGAAATCCTCGCCTTTCTGACCTGGGGTCCGGTGGTCTTTACACTGACCGCGCTGGTGCTGGTGCCACTGATGTTTCTGTTCTTCATCGCCATCAGCTGGCCCGGCCGGTCGCGCCCCAAAAGCTGACGCCAAATACGGGAACGGGGCACTTTGCCGCTTCGACTTCCCCGCCGCAGGGTCTATCTTGTGTGCGACAGGAGAGCCCCATGACCCGCACATCCACCGATATTCTGATTTCCGGCGGCGGTGTCGCCGGGCTGACCGCTGCCGCCGCCTTTGGTGCTGCCGGGTTCAGCGTGATCTGTGTCGATCCCAGCCCTCCAGTCACCTCTGATACCGCAGAGGGTGCCGATTTGCGCAGCACGGCCTTTCTGCACCCCTCTATTCCGGTGTTGCAGGACGCAGGCCTTTGGGCGCGGCTGGAGCCGCATGCCGCCGCCCTGCAGGTGATGCGCATCATCGACGCGGGCGGCGAGGTTTCCGAACCCCGCCTGACCAAGGATTTCAATGCGGCCGAACTCTCAGGCCTGCCCTTTGGCTGGAACCTGCCGAACTGGCTGCTCCGGCGCGAAATGGTGGCCAGGCTGGCCGAATTGCCCAACGTTGATTTCCGCCCCGGCATCGCCACACATCGGCTGATGACCCGCACCACCGAGGCGCTGGTCACCCTGTCGGATGGCGCACAGATCCGCGCCCGCATGGTCATTGCCGCTGATGGCCGCAATTCGCCCGTGCGCCAGGCGCTTGGCATCCCGGTCATAACCCTGCGCTACGGGCAGAAGGCGCTTGCCTTTGCCGTAACGCATCCGGTGCCGCATGAAAACGTCTCGACCGAGATCCACCGCACGGGCGGGCCGTTCACGCTGGTGCCGCTGCCCGACCGCGATGGCAGACCCCGCTCTGCCGTGGTCTGGATGGAAACCGGCCCCGAGGTGGCACGGCTGCAAGCGCTGCCAGTGCCGGATTTCGAAGCAGAAATGTCCACCCGCTCTTGCCATATCCTTGGCCCACTGACGCTCGACAGCCGGTTGACGGTCTGGCCGATCATCACCCAGATCGCCAGCCGCATGGCGGGTGAACGCTGCGCCCTGATGGCCGAGGCTGCGCATGTGCTGCCGCCCATCGGCGCGCAGGGGCTGAACATGTCCCTCGCCGATCTGACCGTGCTGCTCAATCTGGCCCGTGACGACCCGGACACTATCGGATCGGCGCAGATGCTCGACGCCTATCACCGCAAACGGCATTGGGAAGTGCAGGCCCGCATCACCGGCATTGACGCGCTCAACCGGGCCTCGATGATGGGGGCCCAGCCGCTGCGCGACCTGCGGGCGACAGCGCTGAACGCGCTGTACTCTGCCGCCCCGGTGCGCCGCACGCTGATGAAGGCCGGGCTTGGCCTGCGGTAGGGGGCGGTGCGCTACAGCACCGCTTCCACCGCCCGCTCCAGCCGCGCGACCGTACCCGGCACGTCCTTCAGCTTGTCCAGACCGAACAGCCCGATGCGGAAGGTCTTGAACGCCTCACCCTCGCCCACCTGCAACGGCACGCCTGCAGCAATCTGCAAGCCCTGTTCGCGGAACTTCGCTCCGTTTTGCACGGCAGAATCGTCGGTATAGCTCACCACCACACCGGGGGCCTGGAACCCCTCTGCCGCAACAGACCGCACGCCCTTGCCCGCCAGCAGGGCGCGCACCGCATAGCCCAGCTCCCATTGCGCGGCCTTGGCGGCGTCGAACCCCATGTCGCGGGTTTCGACCATCGCATCGCGGAACCCGAGAATGGCATCCGTCGGCATGGTGGCATGATAGGCATGCCCGCCCGCCTCATAAGCCGCCATCATCGCGCGCCATTTCTTCAGGTCGATGGCAAAGCTGTTCGACGTTGTCTCGGCCAGCCGCGCCTCGGCCAAAGGCGACATCACCACCACGCCAGCGGAAGGCGACGCCGACCACCCTTTCTGCGGGGCCGAGATCAGCACATCGACGCCGACAGCCGCCATATCCACCCAGATGCAGCCGCTCGCGATGCAATCGAGCACCATCAGCGCCCCCACCTCATGGGCGGCCTCGGCCACGGCACGGATATAGTCGTCGGGCAGGATGATCCCGGCGCTGGTTTCCACATGCGGCGCGAACACCGCCTCGGGCCGGGTCTCGCGGATGCGGGCCACAACCTCCTCTACGGGCGGCGGTGCATAGGGGGCGCGCGCATCATTGCCGGTCTGCCGCGCCATCACCACAGTGACATCCTTGGCAAACCCGCCCGCGTCAAAGATCTGGCTCCAGCGATAGGAAAACCAGCCGTTGCGCACCACCAGCACGCGACCTTGCCCGAACTGCCGCGCCACCGCCTCCATCGCATAGGTGCCGCCCCCCGGCACCAGTGCCACCGCACTGCCGTTGTAAACCTCGCGCAGCATCCCCGACACATCGCGCATCACGCCCTGAAACCGCGCCGACATGTGGTTCAGACTGCGATCGGTGAACACCACCGAAAACTCCTCCAACCCGTCGGGGTCTACGTCAGCATGCAGTCCGGCCATGATGTCTCTCCTCTTTTGACAGACCATAGCCCAAGCCCGCCGCAAAGAAACCCTCCCCATCATCTGTTCAAAAATATCCTCCGGGGGTCCGGGGGTGGAAAACCCCCGGCGGCCAGCCCCCTAGCCCAACGGCCCCGGCCTGCGCTCTTCGGTCAGCAGCACATTGGCCTCTACGTTGCCCACCCCCGGAAGGGTCATGATCCGACGCCGCAGCACCCGCTCGAAGTCGGCGATGTCGCGCGCCACCACGCGCAAGCGGTAATCAAACAGCCCCAGCACATGCTGCACCACCTGTACCTCGGGGATCGCCATCACCGCGCGCTCAAAGTCCTCCAGCGGCACCCGGCCGCGTGTGGCCAGTTTCACCCCCAGAAACACCGTCACGCCAAACCCCAGTGCTGCGCGGTCCACCTCCACCCGCCGCCCCGCCAGCACGCCCGCCTCCTCCAGCCGCTTCACCCGGCGCCAGGCGGCGGGCTGGCTCAGCCCCAGCATCCGCCCCAGTTCCCCGGCCCCCACCGTGCCATCACGCGACAGGATGCGCAGAATGCCCCGGTCCAGATCATCCAAATCCATCATATCGGCAACCCATCCGCATCCTTGATGGTGGCAATCAGCATCAACGCCTCCAGCTCAGCAATATGCGGCAGGGTCAGGATGCGGCGGCGGTAAATCTCCTGATACTGCACCATATCGCGCGCGATCACCGTCAGCCGCACATCGACCCGGCCCAGAAATGTCTCTATCGTTACCACCTCCGGCACCTCGCGCGCGGCGGCAATGAACTCGTCAAACGCGCGCGGGTTGGTCTTGTCGAGCGTGAAGCGCAACGACACCTCCACCCCATACCCCAGCGCCCGCCAGCCGATCACCGCCGACTCCGTCCGGATCACCCCGCCTTCCCGCAACCGCTCCAGCCGCCGCCATAGCGTGGCAGGCGTCACCCCGGCGCGCTCTGCCAGCACTGCCCGCTCCAGCCCCGGTTCGGCCAGATAATGGCGCAATATCCGCCGGTCCGCCTCATCCAGTTGCATGATAAATTCACCTAATCAAAGTTTGACGAATGGATTTTTGCATAATACGCGCCATCCGTCAAACAATGTACGGCATCACAGCCGAAACCTCCTATTGTGGCCGCATCAACCAAAGGAGACCGCCATGCGCGTGTATTACGACCGTGACTGCGACATCAACCTGATCAAGGACAAGAAGGTCGCCATCCTCGGCTACGGCAGCCAAGGCCACGCCCATGCGCTGAACCTGCGCGATTCGGGTGCGAAAAACCTCGTCGTGGCACTCCGCGAAGGCTCGCCTTCCGCCAAGAAAGCCGAAGGCGAAGGCCTCAAGGTCATGGGCATTGCCGAGGCCGCCGCCTGGGCCGACCTGATCATGTTCACCATGCCCGATGAATTGCAGGCCGAAACTTACCGCAAATACGTGCATGACAACATCCGCGAAGGGGCCGCAATCGCCTTTGCCCACGGGTTGAACATCCACTTCGGCCTGATCGAGCCAAAGCCCGGCGTCGACATCATCATGATGGCCCCCAAAGGCCCCGGCCACACCGTGCGCGGCGAATACACCAAGGGCGGCGGCGTGCCCTGCCTTGTGGCCGTCCACCATGACGCCACCGGCAAGGCGATGGAAATCGGCCTCAGCTACTGCTCGGGCATCGGCGGCGGCCGCTCGGGCATCATCGAGACCAACTTCCGCCAGGAATGCGAAACCGACCTCTTCGGCGAACAGGCCGTGCTGTGTGGCGGTCTGGTCGAGCTGATCCGCATGGGCTTTGAAACCCTTGTCGAAGCCGGATACGAGCCAGAGATGGCCTATTTTGAGTGCTTGCACGAAGTGAAGCTGATCGTCGACCTGATCTATGAAGGCGGCATCGCCAACATGAACTACTCGATCTCGAACACTGCTGAATACGGAGAATACGTTTCGGGCCCGCGCATCCTGCCCTATGACGAGACGAAAAAGCGCATGAAGGAAGTTCTGACCGACATCCAGACCGGCAAGTTCGTGCGTGATTTCATGCAGGAAAACGCTGTTGGCCAGCCGTTCTTCAAGGCGACCCGCCGCATCAACGACGAACACCAGATCGAGAAAGTCGGCGAAAAGCTGCGCGCCATGATGCCGTGGATTTCCAAAGGCAAAATGGTCGACAAGGCCCGCAACTAAGGCTGCGATCCAAGCCATCCGCACAGCAAAAAGCCGGGGGAAACCCCGGCTTTTTCATCTGCAGGCACCGAACGGGCCGCAATGGCCCGCCAGCCCAGCCCCTTACTGAACGATCCGGTCAGGGCGCACCATCCCGGTTTGCCGGGCGCGCAGCGCCATGACCTGTGGCCGCTCGTGGGCCGGGATCAAGAACCCCACGCCGCCATATTTGCCATCCCTGGCCAGCGTCGATTTCGGCGCGTTCGGGTCGTGGCGGCGTTCTTCGACGCGCGCCTTGCTGATCAGCGCAAAGACCAGCACGGCCAGCATCGTAATCAGCGAGAGAAACGGAATCAGGGCTCCGGCAATCATCGGACTTCCTTTCGGGATGGGCCTGCGCAACGGCCTTGCCGCGCGAGGGACTGTTGCATGTGTCTCTGAGGTAACCCACCCGCTACCGATTGGTTCCGTGACCCGCTGTCGCAGGCCCCGCCGCCCCAAAGCCGCCGCCCGCACTGGCGCCCCCTCGCGCCGCCCGCTACACCGCAGTCATGACCGCACCCATCCCCACCCCCACCCGCAGCGACTGGCTGTCGATCCTCGCCCTTGGCCTGATCTGGGGCGGGACGTTTATTGTCATCAGCCTTGCCCTGCGCGGCTATGGCCCGGTCACGGTGGCCTGCGCGCGCACCACATTCGGCGCGCTGACCGTGCTGGGCCTGCTGTGGCTGACCGGGCGGCAGTTGCCGCGCGACGCGAGGGTCTGGCGCTCTGCGGTGCCGATTGGCCTTCTGTCCACCGCCCTGCCGTTCTTCCTGCTGTCCTGGGGCCAGCAATCGGTGCCCTCGGCCTTTGCCGGGCTGTCGATGGCCGCCGTGCCACTGTTCGTGCTGCCCCTCGCGCACCGCTACTCGGATGAGCCGCTGACCACGCGACGCGCCATCGGCTTTGCGCTTGGCTTTGCCGGGGTGCTGGTGCTGCTGGGGCCAGCGGCGGCCGCGGGCGACGGGGCCACGCTGGCGCAGCTGGCCTGCCTTGGTGCCGCGCTCTCTTATGCCGTGTCGTCTGTGCTGACCCGCCGCTGCCCGCCGGTTGATCCGGTGGCCCTCGCGGCGGCCACGCTGATGGTGGGGGCGGTGGTGCTGATCCCGGCCATGCTGCTGGTCGAGGGCGTGCCGGCTTGGGCCGGCACCGTGCCGGGCGTAGCCATCATCTTCCTTGGCCTCGTGCCAACCGCCTTCGCCGCCCTGCTGCGGGTAACGGTGATCCGCAGCGCCGGGTCGGGCTTCATGACGCTGACCAATTATCAGGTACCGCTGTGGTCGATGGGCTTTGGTGTGGTGTTTCTGGCCGAAACACTGCCCAGCACGTTCTTCGCAGCTCTCGGCCTGATCCTGACCGGGCTGGCGATCAGCCAAAGCCGGCGGCGGAAAATGGCAACAGCCTCCTAAAGCTGCCCCATCAACGCATTGATATCATTTACGTCTAAAGGCTGCAACATGGTGCCCCCCTCTTACACCACCGCCTCGACCGCCTCTACAATCTCATCCACCACCTGCACCAGCATGCGCTCATCCTCACATTCCGCCATGACCCGGATCAAAGGTTCGGTGCCCGATTTCCGGATCAGGATGCGGCCCTTGCCCTCGATCCGCGCGGTATTCGCCCTGATCACCGCCTGAACCGACGCCTGCTCCAGCGGGGCCTTGCCATCGGCAAAGCGCACGTTCTTGAGCATCTGTGGCACCGTCTCGAACTGCCGGACCAGGCCGCTGGCCGGTTGGCCCGTGCGCGCCATCTCGGCCAGAAATTGCAGCCCCGCGATCAGCCCGTCGCCGGTGGTGGCATAGTCGGTCATCACGATATGCCCCGACTGTTCCCCGCCCAGATTGAACCCCCCGGCCCGCATCCGTTCGACGACATAGCGGTCGCCTACCGCCGTCCGCTCCAGCCCGATGCCCTGCGCGTCCAGAAACCGCTCCAGCCCAAGGTTCGACATGACCGTGGCCACCAGCGCCCCGCCGCGCAATCGCCCGTCCGCCGCCCAGCGGGCCGCCATCAGCGCCATGATCTGGTCGCCATCCGCCACCCGCCCGGTTTCGTCCAGAATCATCACCCGGTCGGCATCGCCGTCAAGGCAAATCCCCACATCTGCCCCATGCGCCACCACCGCCTCGGCTGCAGTCTGGGTATAGGTGCTGCCGCAGCGGTCGTTGATATTGGTCCCGTTGGGCGACACCCCCACCGGCACAACCGTTGCCCCCAACTCCCACAGCACCTCGGGCGCGGCCTTGTAGGCGGCCCCGTTGGCACAGTCGATCACCACCTTCAGCCCGTCGAGCCGTAGGCCCGCAGGAAAAGTGGTCTTGACGAACTCCTGATACCGCCCGCGCCCGTCTTCGATCCGTTTGGCGCGGCCAATGTTCTGGGCCTGCGCCAGTTGAATCTCGCTTTCCACCAGCGCCTCGATCTCTGCCTCGGCCTCATCCGACAGCTTGAACCCGTCGGGGCCAAAGAACTTGATGCCGTTGTCCTGATGCGGGTTGTGGCTGGCGGAAATCATCACCCCCACATCGGCCCGCATGCTGCGGGTCAGAAACCCCACCGCAGGTGTCGGCACGGGGCCCAAGAGCAGCACATTCATGCCGGTGCTGGTCAGCCCCGCCGTCAGCGCGTTTTCCAGCATATAGCCCGACAGCCGTGTGTCCTTGCCGATCACCACCCGGTGGGCCGAACCACCATCGCGGCGAAAGAACCGCCCCGCAGCCGCGCCCAGCTTCAACGCCATCTCGGCGGTCATCGGATAGGTGTTGGCGCGGCCGCGCACGCCATCGGTGCCAAACAGTTTGCGCGTCATGGGGTTATCCCTTCTTGTTGGTTTTGTGTGGCGGCCTGCCACAATGTCAGCGCCGCCCGCGTCTCGGCCACGTCATGCACGCGGATCATCTGCACGCCTTGTGCGACCCCAGCCAAGGCCACGGCGATGCTGCCCGGCATCCGCTTGGCTGCGTCCTCCTCACCTGTCAGCGTGCCGATGAACCGCTTGCGGCTGGCACCCAGCAGAACCGGCAGGCCAAGGCTGTGAAACAGGCTCAGCCGTGCCAGCAGCGCAAGGTTATGCGCCAGCGTCTTGCCAAAGCCGATGCCGGGGTCGATGGCGATGCGGTCGCGGGCAATGCCCGCCGCCTCTGCCGCCGCCACACGCGCGGCCAGCGCGTCATACACATCCAGCAGCACATCGTCGTATTCGGGCGCATCCTGCATCCGGTCCGGCGTCAGGATCGAATGCATCAGGATCACCGGCACCCCGGCGCGTGCCACCAGCGCGGCCATGTCGGGGTCAAACTGCAAGGCGGTCACATCATTGACGATCCCCGCCCCGGCCTTCAGCGCGGCCTGTGCGACCGCCGACTTGCGGGTGTCGACCGACACCGCCCGATCAATCCCCGCCGCGCGCAGGGCCGCGATCACCGGCACCGCCCGCGCAATCTCCTCCTGCACCGAGACCTCAACCGCCCCTGGACGGGTGCTTTCGCCGCCTACGTCCAGAATATCGGCCTGCGCTGCCATCGCGCGGGCCTGCATCATCGCGGACTCGGGCTTCAGGAACAGCCCGCCATCCGAAAAGCTGTCAGGCGTCACGTTCAGAATGCCCATCAGCCTGGGCTGGTCCATGCTCAGGCCCGCAAAACCCGCACGCGGGGCCATCAGCGGTGACAGCAGGCTGGGCGACGCCTCGGATGCGGGCACCACCACCGGCGCGCGGCCACGCTCCAGAATCTCAAGGTGGGTAAAGCGACACCAGCCCCCGGCCAGCACAATGGCGTCAGTGGGGCGGGCGGCATCATGCAGCGGGATGGGGCGGATATATGTCATCCGCCCGGATTAGGCCCCAATGCGGCGTTTTGGCAAGCAGATCGGTTAACCCTGCTCCACCGGAACGCGGCTTCCCGCCGGAAGTGCAACATTCCCGTGAACGATAAGACCAAGCGCCGCCATTTCCTCGGCCAGCCACAGCGCAAGCGCCACCGCATCCGCCGATTTCGGCCCATCAACCGCATCGAGCACCATCTTCGACGGGGCCCAGACCACCGATTGTCCGCGCTTGATGGCCCAGTCAATCTCGGTGCGGGTGGCCACCACGACACAGCGCGGATCGCGCGCGGCCAGTGTCCAGGCGTTCTGCTCAATCGCCAGCAGGTCGATCCGGCGCTGCGTCGGGCGGTGCCCGGTCTGCGGGCGGGGCGCGTCGGGCAGGCCCACGGTCAGGATCAGCGGCGCACCGCGTGCCAGCAAGCCGTCCAGCCGCGCGGCCAGATTGCTGGCGGCAATGACCGCATTGTCCAGATGCACCACCAGCGGATGCACCGCCGCCTCCAGCCCGTCCTGCCCCACCACGCGCAACGGCACCTCGGCGCGGGACCGCACAATCTCGACCCCCAGCTTGTACGGCCCGATATCCAGCTTTTCGATCCGCACAAAGGCGCGCATCGCCTGCGGTTCGGCCAGAATACGTTCTGCCACCCGCTCGGCCAGCGTTTCCAGCAGGTTCAGCCGTTCCGCCGCCAGTTCATGCGCGATGGCCCAGGTGATCCGGTCGTAAGACAGAATGCGATCGACATCATCATTCAGGGGTGCCGTCACCGGGGCCACTTCGACCACCACATTGAACATCACGCGCTGTTTATGGCCGCGTTCCTGCTGAAACGCGCCGATATCCACCTCGACCACATGGTCGCGCAGCGATATCCGGTCGCGCGGGTCGGCACTGGCCGAGGCCTGGCTGCGCTCTTCGGGGTGGGCAAAGGCGAGGCGGATGTCGCTGGTCATCTGGCCCCCCATCGGCCCTAAAGGGATCGGGGGCAGGTTACACCCCGCCCCCACATCCGATTGCCCTATGGCGACATGGGGTGCAAGGCCCGCGACATCAGGGCTGGCGGTAAAACAGATGGGCGCCGATCGCCGCCGTGCGCGGAAACTGGCGCGCCCAACGCGGGTTTACGGCGCGGGTGTGGAAATGCGTGGCCCCTGCGGTCAGCCCACGCGGCGCGCCGTTCAGCATGATTGCCGCGATCCGCCCCGCCTTGTCGGCGGCCTGACGGTCGCGCATCACGTCACTGTGGCCGTCACAGACATAGCTGAACTGGCAACCACCGCCGCCGCTTTGCTTGACGACGCCGCAAACGGAATTGGGATATTCCCGGCTATCCACCCGGTTCAGAATAACCTCGGCCACCGCAAACTGACCTTTCAGGCTTTCGCCCCGGGCCTCGAAATAAAGGGCGTTCTGAAGACATTGCCATTGCTGGTCGCCCTTGGCGGCGGGCTGTGCGGCAAGGAATGTCTCTTCATAGCGGATCAGCACCGGTTGGGCGGGATCTTCTGCTTTGGTTGCTTTGGTCGCCTTTGCAGGCTTTTGTGTCTTCGGCCCGGTTGCCAGGGCGGCCAGACGATCTTCGGTCACCGCCCCGACCGTCGCATGTTCCGCCCCCATGAGCGAAGCCAACTGGTCTGCCAGGCCCAATTCCGGGCTGTTGGAATGGCTCACCGTCACCTCGGCGAAGGCCGCTCCACCCGTGGCACAGACTGCCACCGCAGCCGAGGCCATGATTTGTCGCAAGCGCATTGTCTCGTGTTCCGTTCTGTTGCCTTTATCTGCACAACCCCGCAAGACGCGCCAGGTCACGCAACAGCCGCTGCACTTACTGCAGGGTCAGGGCTCGAGTCCATCATAGTGGCAAAAATGCAACGTCTTTCGGCCCGCAATCGGCGGATTCTTGCGCAAATCTTAAGAAACAATCTGAAGAACACCGCCCATACACATGATATTGGGCCATATTCTTGGTTAACAACTAGGGTCGATCAGCGCCAGATGCGCCGCCGCCAACCGCGCCAAGGGAACGCGGTAAGGCGAACAGGACACGTAATCGAACCCTGCTTTCCGACAAAAGGCGATTGATTCGGGGTTGCCACCATGTTCACCACAAATGGAAACGGTCAGATCCGGCCGGGTCTTGCGGCCGCGCTCGGCCCCGATCAGCAGCAGTTCGCCCACGCCGTCCACATCCAGAATATGGAACGGATCTTCGGGGAACACGCCTTGCTGCACATAGGTGTTCATGAACCGCCCAGCGTCATCGCGCGACAGACCATAAGTCATCTGCGTCAGGTCATTGGTGCCAAAGGACAGAAACGCCGCATGCTGCGCGATCTCGCCCGCCCGCAGGGCGGCGCGCGGGGTTTCCACCATCACGCCCAGTTTGTAGTCGAAATCCATCCCCGCCCTGACCCGCACGGCGGCTGCCACCGCATCGACGCGGGTTTTCACCAGTTCCACCTCACGCCGGGCGCTGACCAGCGGGATCATGATTTCCGGCACCACCGCAGCACCGCGCCGGGCCACCTCGACCGTGGCCTCAAAGATCGCCTGCGCCTGCATGTCATAAATCTCGGGCAGCACCACCCCCAGCCGCACGCCGCGCATGCCCAGCATCGGGTTGAATTCGGTCAGCGCCTCGGCCCGCCGGGTGACTTCCGACAAGGGTTTGTCCAACGCCTCGGCCAGTTCGCGCAGACCCTCGCGGCTATGGGGCAGAAATTCGTGCAACGGCGGGTCGAACAGGCGGATACAGACCGGCAAACCCGCCATGATTTCAAACAGTTGCACAAAGTCGGCTCGCTGCATCGGCAACAGCCGCGCCAAAGCCGCGGCGCGGTCTTTCGATGTGTCGGCAAAGATCATCTCGCGCATGGCGACCAGACGGTCTTCTTCAAAGAACATATGCTCGGTCCGGCACAGTCCGATGCCTTGCGCCGCAAACTGCCGTGCGGTGGCGGCATCAGCGGGGGTGTCGGCATTGGCGCGCACGCCGATGTCGCGGAACTCATCCGCCCAGCCTAGCAGGGTCTGGAAATGGCTGTCGAGCGCCGGGGCCAGCATATCAACCGCGCCCGCCAGCACCTGCCCCGTCGTACCATCGACCGTGATCACATCGCCTTCGCCGAAACTGCGGCCTTCTGCATGGATGCGCTTGTTCTTGCCGTCCAGCCGCAGATCGGCCCCCACCACGCAGGGCAGGCCCAGGCCCCGCGCGATCACCGCCGCATGGCTGGTGACGCCGCCACGTTCGGTCAGCACGCCGGCACTGGAATGCATGCCGCGAATATCCTCGGGCGCGGTTTCGCGCCGCACCAGAATGCAAGGCTCGCCCCGCGCCGCACTGGCCTGTGCCGCATGGCTGGAAAACACGATCCGCCCCACCGCAGCCCCCGGGCTGGCGGCAATGCCGCGTGCGATCACATCGCGCGCCCCGCGCGGGTCGACCTGCGGGTGCAAGAGTTCCGACAGCGCGCGCGGTTCCACCCGCAGCACGGCCTCTTCGCGCGGAATCACCCCGTCTTCGGCCAAGGCCACCGCAATGCGCAACCCCGCCCGGGCCGAGCGCTGCACCTTGATCGCATCCAGCACCGCCAGACGGCCATCCTCGATGGTGAACTCGATCTGCATCTCTTCGCGCAACCGCATCCGGCAGGCAGCCCCGTGGCGGATCAGATCTTTGATCAGATCGGGCGCGATTTCCTCCAGCGAAGGCCCGCGCGCATCGCGGGTCAGGAACATCGCCTGCGACGCGTTCAGCGCATCCCGCCCCTGCCCCTGCCCCAGATAGCGCCCGGTGATCTGCGGCTCGCCGGTCACCGGATCGACGAACTGCACCACGCCGGACCCGGAAATGCCCTGCCCCAGCCCCTGCGCCATCGCCTGCACCACCAGCCCCAAGGGCGCATCCACCGGCGCGCCCTTGGCCTGCCGCAGCAGGCGGGCGGTCGTGCCCTCCCACGCGCGGGCCATCGACCGCAGCACTTCGGACAGTTGTTTTGCCGGGTCTTGCGGAAACTCCTCATCCATTTCGGTGGCATAAACCTGCAACGCTGCCGCAACCGCCTCGGGCGAAGGCGCAGTGGCGGCGAACATGTCGGGGTCCAGCCGGGCCACATGGGTGGCGTAGGATTGCACAAAGCGCAGATAGATCGCATCCGCCGCCTGCTGGCCGTGCCGCTCTGCCAGCGCCTTGTGCCGCGCGGCGTTCAGCCCGATGTTGAGCACGGTCGCAGGCCCGCCCCAATCGGGGTTTTCAGGGCTGGGCCGGACCGAGATCAGGGGCGCAGGGCCGAAATGCGCCATGATCGCCGCACAATCGACCGGGGTGCCGGCGGCAATGCCCCGCACGGTCAGCGCGGGCAGAGCCACGGTCTGCGGCACCGGCAGGTCCAGCCGCACCAGCCGTTGCAGGCATTTTGCCCGCCAGCCATGCGCCACCCGGTCGATCCGCGCCGTAGGCGTCACCTCGGAAAAGGCGACCTGCGGGTCAGCTAAGGGGGCGTCACGTTTCTGCACTGCGGCAATCCTTCTGTTGTGCAGACACTACACCGATTCCCCGCTCTGGCAAGGTTTGGGGGCTGGTAAGTTTTGGGGTCTGGCACGCGACACATCCGGTTGATGTGGCGCAGGTGGCAGATGTGGAAAGGGGGGCTGTCTGCCCCCCTTCAAAGCTTACGCGCTTCACCCCCCGAGGATATGTCCGGACTGAAAATCTCAGCCGTCGAGTCTGGTCAGGTCGGCGACCGACAGGCAAATCGTGCGGATGCGGTGCAGCAGGTTCAGCCGGTTGCGGCGGACGATCGCGTTGTCGGTGTTGATTTGCGTCGCGGTGAAGAAGGCGTCGATGGGGGCGCGCAGGGCCGCCATGGCCTGCATGGCGGTTGCGAAGTCTTCTTTTGCCATCGCCGGGGCGATGACCGTTTCCGCTGCGTCGAGGGCGACGAACAGGGCGCGTTCTTCGTCAGTCTCGGCGAATTTCGGGTCGGCCCCGAAGGAATATTCGACGCCATCCTTCTGTTCGGCTTGGCTCAGGATATTGCTGGCGCGTTTGTAGCCCTGCACGAGGTTCTGGCCGTCTTCGGTCTGCAACGTGGCCTGCAGCGCGGTGGCGCGCTTGACCAGCAGGGTCAGATCGTCGTTGCCGGGCATGGCGAGGCAGGCGTCGATGACATCGTGGCGGATGCCTTGATCCTTGAGGAAAACCTTGAGGCGGTCGTGGAGGAAGCTGAGGAGGTCAGCAGACGAATTCTCAAAAATGGGAAGAAAGCGCGCTTCTGCTTTGGCATGCTCGTCATCGCTCCACATCGGCACTGAATCACCCGTTAAAAGATACGCAGTGTGTGCCGCGTAGCAGAAGAAGCTATCAATTAAGTCAAAAGCAGCTTTCTTCTCCGATTCATAATCAGTCTGGTCTTTAAAATATGCTCCTGATCGAGTGTGTTCAAAAAAAACCTCAAATGCCCGATCAGTTCTTAGAACAAGTGCAAGAGCACCTTTTCTCGGGACACTCTCTACAGCAGCCAATTCATCCTCTCGGCAAGTGGCACTGTCATATTTATCGAGATCGTTGTATATTAATTTCACATTTGCCGAGAGACAAACGTGTGAATTGATCAGCACTTTAATGAGTTCAGTCCGAACCCCATTCCCCAACACCAACCTCAACACCCCCAACGCCGCCCGACGCAGCGCAAACGGGTCTTTCGACCCCGTGGGTTTCTCGTCAATCGCCCAGAACCCGGTCAGCGTGTCGATCTTGTCGGCCAGTGCCACGGCGACGGACACAGGGTCGATCGGCACCGCGTCGGATGGTCCCAGCGGGGAATAGTGGTCGCGGGCGGCGTTGGCCACCGCGTCCGGCTCACCTGCCGCTGTCGCGTAGTACATGCCCATCAGCCCCTGCAATTCGGGGAATTCGCCGACCATGGCGGAGCGCAGGTCGAGTTTCGCCAGCCGTGCCGCACGTTCTGCAAGGTCAGGATCGGCCCCGACCATCGGCGCGATTTCGCGCGCGAGGGCTGCAATGCGGGCAATCCGGTCGGCCTGAGACCCCAGCTTGTTGTGGAAGGTGACCGCTTTCAGCCCCTCTTCCCACTCGCCCATGCCCGCATTTGCCACGCGCAGGTCGTTTTCCCAGAAGAATTTCGCATCCGACAGCCGGGCCGCCAGAACCTTCTGGTTGCCCTTCAGGATCGTCTCGCCATGGTCTGCCGTCACCGTATTGGCGACGGTCACAAAGCCTTCGATCCGGCCCGTCTTGGGGTTGCGGACCGAGAAGAACTTCTGGTGTTCCTTCATCGAGGTCTGCAACACCTCCGCAGGCAGGCCGAGGAAATCGTCAGCAATGCGGCCCATCAGCGGCACAGGCCATTCGACAAGGCCCGCCACTTCCGCAAGCAGGCCCTTATCCTCGACCAGTTCCATCCCGGCGGCAAAGGCAAGCGTCTGCGCCTCGGCGCGGATGGCGTCTTCGCGTTCGGCCGAATCCAGAATGACATGGGCGCGCTTGAGCTTTGCCGCGTAATCCTCGAACCCGCTTACAGAAAATGCCGATGGCGACAGGAAGCGGTGGCCGCGCGTGGTGTTGCCCGACACAATCCCATCGACCGTCAGGGGCACCACTTCTGCGCCGCCCTCATCCGACAGCAGGCACAGGATGGAATGCAAGGGCCGCACCCAGCGCAAACTGCCGTTGCCCCAACGCATCGACTTGGGCCAGGGGAAATTCCGGATCACGCCTTCCAGCACCTCGGCGATGATCTCGGGCGCCTTGCGGCCCGGCTTCTCGATTACCGCAAAGTAAACCTCGCCCTTCTTGTCGGCGCGCTTTTCCAGCTGGTCCAGCGTCAGCCCGGCGGCGCGCAAAAACCCCTCCACTGCCTGCGCAGGCGCAGAGGTGTTCGGCCCCTTGCGCTCTTCGCGCACCGCGCGGGACTCAGCCGACAGCCCCTCAACCGCCAGCGTCAGGCGGCGGGGCGTCGAGAAGGCACCGGCATGGGCATAGGTCAGCCCCGCCTCGACCAACCCGTCGGTCATCAGCTTTTTCAGGTCATCGCGGGCGCGGGCCTGCATCCTTGCCGGGATTTCCTCGGAAAACAGCTCGATCAGCAGATCAGACATCGGATCAATCCTCGGCAGCGGGGTTCAGCTGATGCCAGGCAAAGGCCCGGCCATCGGGGAAGACGGCGACCACGCGGTCGATATCGGTGGCAATGTTGGATTGCGACAGGAACGCAAGCGCCTCGCCGCGTTCCAGCGCGGTGCCGATTTCCATAGCGTCAAAACAGTCGAACCAGCCGGGTGCGATCAGCGGCACCGCCCCTTCATAGGCGACATAGGTTTCCGACAGCATGGCATGGCTCAGCGGCGTGGTGAAACAGGCGCGGAACCGCAGCGGGCTGCTGTCTGCGTCGATGCCGGTGACGCCTTCGGCCAGGATCGGTTCAGGCTGGCCCGAGTCGATGGTGGTGAGCAGGATTTCCTGCCCCGGAGTAAAGCTGACCGGCTCATAGAAGGCATAGATCTGCAGATACCAGATTGCCACGCCCGCCAATGCTGCTGAAATCACGATTGCCCCCGCTGCTATCTTGCCGTTCATACGCTTGCGTCCACGGCATCTGCCCCGGCTTCGGTCATCCGGAAAGCGTCAGCGCATTTCTTCGCCAGCGCCCGCACCCGCCCGATATAGGCCTGCCGTTCGGTGACGGAAATCACGCCGCGCGCGTCGAGCAGGTTGAACAGATGGCTGGCCTTGATGCACTGGTCATAGGCCGGATGCGCCATGATGATGCGCATTTTGGTCTTCGGATCGTCGGGTTCAAACCCGAGCAGCCGGTCGCATTCGGCCTCGGCATCCTTGAAGTGTTGAAACAGCATGTCGGTGGAGGCGGCATCAAAGTTATGGCGGGAATATTCTTCCTCGGTCTGGCGGAAGATGTCGCCATAGCTGAGCGCGATCGGTGATTGCGGGTCATTGAACGGCATGGTCATCACATGGTCGATGCCAAGGACATACATCGCCAGACGCTCCAGACCGTACGTCAGCTCGCCCGAGACGGGGCGGCAGTCGTGGCCGCCGACCTGCTGGAAATAGGTGAACTGGCTGACTTCCATCCCGTCGCACCAGACCTCCCAGCCCAGACCCCATGCGCCCAGCGTGGGGGATTCCCAGTCATCCTCGACAAAGCGGATGTCATGCAGGGCGGGGTCCAGCCCGATGGCGCGCAAGCTGCCCAGATACAGCTCTTGCAGGTCGGGGGGCGAAGGTTTGATGATCACCTGATACTGGTAGTAATGCTGCAAGCGGTTGGGGTTGGTCCCATAGCGCCCGTCGGTCGGGCGGCGCGACGGCTGCACATAGGCCGCGGCCCAAGGCTTGGTGCCAAGGCTGCGCAGCGTGGTGGCCGGGTGAAAGGTGCCGGCCCCCACCTCCATGTCATAGGGTTGCAGGATCGCACAGCCGCGCGCTGCCCAATAGGATTGCAGGCGCAGGATAATCTCCTGAAACGACCGTGGTGTGGTGATGGCACCCTGACCGGCAAGGAGATCGGGGCGAGACTGCGGTGTGTCTGACATGATGGTGACCCCAGATGGCACGTAAAAGCCTTGAAATGCCCGGCTGTCATAGGCAAGAGGCACGACAGGGTCAATGCGCCGCTGCGCGCCTTTGGGGGCATGCGGCGCTTTGCGCAGGACAGCCAGGGCTTTGCGCCCCGGGAAAGCACAGATCGCAGCGCCACCCGGCGGCTTGCGGGAACGAAGGGAACGGAACGGAATGCTGCGCGCGACACTCTGGATCTGGATGATGACGGCGGCAGTCTGGGCCGGGATGGCCACCGCACAACAACAATCCTGGGTGCAGGTCGAGGCGCAGCCTACTCTGGCCGAAGCGCAGGAGCGGGCAAGCGCCTATGCTGCCGCCTTTCCCGATGTGGTCGGCTATCAGCTGGGGTCACGCTGGTATGGCATCGCGCTCGGGCCCTATGACGCGGCAGAAGCGGCACAGCGGCTGGCCGACCTGCGGCGCGAAAACCTGATCCCGGGTGACAGCTATCTGACCGATGGCACCAATTTCCGCGAGCAGTTCTGGCCGGTGGGTGGTGCCCAAACCGTGCCAATGGCCACCCCGCTGGCCCCTGATGTCCCGGTCGAGGTGGCACCGCTGGCCGACCTGCCCCCGCAGGCAGCCCCCGCCACGCCCACAGCCCCGGCAATCGACACCCTGCCAGAAGAAACCGTCGCCGAGGCCCGCCGGTCCGAGGCGGCGCTGTCGCGCGAAGAGCGGCAGGATCTGCAGCGTGCCCTGCAATGGGACGGCTATTACACCGCCGCCATCGACGGCGCGTTCGGCCCCGGCACCCGCAGTTCGATGGCCGCCTACCAGTCTGCCATGGGGCTGGAACCGACCGGCATCCTGACCATGCGCCAGCGCGATATGCTGGTGGCCAACTGGCGGGCCGATGCGGCTGAATACGGGTTCGAGACGCTGTCGGAACCCGAATCCGGCATCGAGATCACCCTGCCGCTGGCTCTGGTTCAGTTTGACCATTACGAGCCGCCCTTCGTGCATTATGCGCCCAAAACCCCTGGCGGAATGCAGGTGATCCTGATCTCGCAGCCGGGCGACAGGGCTGCACTGTCTGGCCTGTATGATGTGTTGCAAAGCCTGACCATTGTTCCGCAGGACGGTGCGCGCGCTCTGTCCGAACAGTCGTTCGAGATCAACGGCGACTCGAGCACCACCCGCAGCTATGCCTATGCCGAAACCCGCGCCGGGCTGGTGAAAGGCTATATTCTGGTCTGGTCGCCGGATCAGGCCGATCTGGCCAGCCGCGTGCTGGCCCAGATGCAAAGCAGTTTCCGCGCCATCGGCAGCCGCGTCCTGGACCCCGGCATGGTGCCGATGACCGATGCCACCCGCCGCGGCCTGCTGGCCGGGCTGGATGTGCGCCGCCCGAAGCTGACGGGTTCGGGCTTTTATGTCGATGCGACGGGGCGCGTCCTGACCTCCGCAGACACCGTGGCGACCTGTGGCCGCATCACGCTGGACGGGGTGACAGAGGCAAGCGTGACCTTTGCCGATGCCGCCACCGGCACTGCCCTGCTGAAGCCCGGCACCCCGCTTGCCCCGCCGGCCTTTGCCGGGTTCCAGACCGCACCTGACCGGGTAGGATCGCAGGTCGCGGTGGCGGGCTACACCTATGGCGACAGTCTGCCTGCCCCGGTCATCACCTTTGGCCTCCTGGAAGACGTGCAGGGCCTGAACGGCGAACCGGGGGTGAAACGCCTTGGCATCCGCACCCTGCCCGGCGATGCCGGCGGCCCGGTGCTGGATGGCACGGGGGCCGTTCTGGGCATGCTGATGCCGCGCGCCGCAGACCCGGCCCGCGTGCTGCCCGAGGGCGTCGAATTCGCCCGGTCCGCCGCCACATTGCAACAGATGCTGGTCGCACGCGGCATTGACCTTGCAGCGTCGGCTCCGGGCGGCGCACTGGCACCCGAAGCCCTGACCCGCAAGGCCACCGGCATGACGGTTCTGGTCAGCTGCTGGGAGTGATCCAAGGTGTGCGCCCGGGGGTTACCGCGCGTGTGCGCCGGGCGTTGCGGGGGGCCAGCCCCCCGGAATAACAGATGATGGACGAAAACGTGGCGCTTCAGGTCTGCCAAAACCGGCGCATGAACAGGACGTAGACCGACAACAGCTCCAGCCGCCCGACCAGCATGCCCGCCATCATCATCCATTTGGCCGATGTGGGGAAACCTGACACCGCCCCGGTGGCCCCCACCTCGCGGCCAAAGACCGGGCCTACGTTGGCGATGCTGGTCCAGGCGGCGGTGACGGCGGTCTTGAACTCCAGCCCGGTCAGCGACAAAGCCACCGACAGCACGCCAAAGGTCAGGATGAACAGCGTGAAAAACACGATCACCGAGTCCACCACATCCTGCCCCACCGTGCGCCCGGCATAGCGCAGCGGGTTGACCGAGGACGGGTTGTGCAGCCGCTTGATCTGTACCTTGATCGCCTCGAACAGGATCAGATAGCGGAACACCTTGACCGAACACCCGGTCGACGAGGTACAGCCACCGATCAGCCCGACGATGATCAGGATGACAAAGGGAAAGCTGCCCCAGCCTGACAGATCGACGGATGAATATCCGGTGCCCGAGAAGGTCGACACCACGTTAAACGCCGACTCGCGCAGCGCCATTTCAAACCCCATGCCATGGGTCGTCACCTCGTACACTGCCACCGCCAGCACGGCATAAAGATTCCAGCGCAGATAGGCCCGCACCTGCGGGTCCTGCCAGATCGGCAGGAAAATCCCCTGCGCCAATTGCACAAAGCGGATGAACGGCAGGCTGCCCAGCAGCATGAAGGCCACCGCCGCATATTCCAGCGGCCCCTGGAACATGCCGAACGATGCATCATGGCTGGACATGCCCCCGGTCGACACCGTGGTCAGCGCATGCATCACCGCGTCAAACCCGCTCATCCCCAGCGCGAAATAGGTCATCGCACAGGCCACCGTCAGCCAGACATAGATCTGGACCAGCGCCGCAGAGATATCCAGCGCGCGCGGCAACACCTTGCCCAGCGTGTCGAACCCTTCGGAGCGGAAGAACTGCATCCCCCCCACCTTCATCACCGGCAGGAACAACAGCGCCACAATGACAATCCCAAGGCCCCCCAGCCATTGCAGGATGCCGCGCCACAGGTTCGCCCCCAGCGGCAGCGCATCCAGCCCGACAATGACGGTGGTGCCGGTGGTGGTCATGCCCGACACCGATTCAAACAGCGCATCGGTCATCGACAGGTCAGGTGCCCCCATGATCAGCGGCAATGCCCCAAAGGCCGGCATCGCCACCCAGACCCCGGTGGTCAGCAAAAAGATCTGTTGCAGGCTCATTGACCCGCCCGCCCCATTGGCCGAGGCAAGCGCCGTGCCCCCCCCCGCCACCAGGCACACAATCGCGGCCTGCGCAAAGGCCTGCCAGTTCGGATCGCCCGCCGCCCGGTCCAGCGCCAGCGGAAACAGCATGAACACCCCCATGGCTGCCACCAGAAGGCCGATCACATAAGTCACAGGGCGCAGGTCGCTCATGGCCCGAGCCTTGGCGAAGCCCCGGTCCCGAGTCAATCAGGCAGGAGGCAGCCAGCGGCATCAGGGCCGCCAGAACGACGGCAAAGCCACAACCAGCACCGCAAGCAACCCCAGCCGCCCCAGCAGCATTGCCAATGTCATCAGCCATTTGGCAGCATCCGGAAAATCGCGGAAGGTGCCGGTTTCTGCCAGCATCGGGCCGTAACCGTAGCCGATGTTGCCAAGCGCGGTCCATACCGCGAACAGCGCCGATATCATATCCACCCCGGTCAGCGACATCGCCACCGTCAGCACGCCGATGATCAGGATATAGCCGGTCACATAAAGCATCAGGGCGTTGATCACCTCACCGGCAGAAAGATCATCGCGACAAAGGCGATGCCAAGCCCGCCGATCCAGTTCAGCATACCGCGCCACAGGTTCATGCCGGGCGGCAACACATCCAGCCCCACAATCACCGTGGCCCCGGTGGTGGTCATGCCCGATGCGGCCTCGAAATAGGCGTCGGTAAAGCCAAGCCCGGGCGCGCCCAGCACAAAGGGCAGGCAGGCAAACAGCGGCAACCCGGCCCAGATCCGCACGGTCAGCAGATAGGCCTGCCGGGTGTTCAGCCGCGCAAGGTCTGCATTCGGCAGTTTGGCCCAATAATCACCAGAGCCGGAACCAGCATCATGGCGGCCACAAAGATCAGCAGGTTGCCGATCACATTTGCAAGGGGCCGGATGTCGACCATAACGGCCGTGTTCTCTGCCCCCTTTTGCGGATCGTCAAAGACGATCCGCAAAAGGCAAAAGCGTCAGCCGATGTGGAACAGCGACTGGAACAGGCGCGGGTCCAGACTGTCCTGCGCGAAGGTTTCGCCTTCGGTCAGCAGGCTGACCGCGTCATGGCTGTGCAGGCTTTCCTGATGGCTGGCGAGCACCCGGAAATCACCGATCCGCGGGTCGCGTTTCAGCACGGCACAGAACAACCGGGCCGCATCCTCGACAAAGATCGGGTTGGCGGCGTTCAGCTCGGCAAAGGCTTGTTCATCCTCGCGCTTGACCATCACCTGCGTTTCCGTAACCACGGCGGCGCGGGCGCATTCAACCAGATCCTCGACCGACAGCGCATCATCCAGCACCTCGACCGAGATGCGCGCAACCGACCGCTGCGAATGCGGCGTGGCCAGCTGGCCACGGGTGTTGCGGGCATGTTCCGACAGTTCAAGGCTGCAGGGGCAGGTGCTGGAATAGACATAATCCAGATGCACGATCTTCTTGCGCACCCCGGCCTGTTCCACCAGTTCGAACGCCGCCTCATAGTACTGCCAGCCCGACAGCCCGGACCGCAGCGAGGCCACCTTCATCGGATAGGAAAACCGCATCTGGATGCGCGCGTCAAAGCTGCCCAGATCGGCTTTGTAATCCTCCAGCGCGTCTTCGATCACCGCAAAGCCAAAAGCGCGGTCGGCATGGGCGTAGAACGACCGCATGATGCGGCTCATGTTGATGCCCTTCTTCCCGGCCTCAAGGCTGACCGTCCCGGTCACGCTGGTTTCCAGCAGCACGGGGGCACCATCGCGGGTCTGATAGCGGATCGGCAGGCGGAAGTTGGAAATGCCCACATGCTGAATCCGCTGCCGTTCGCCGCGGATCAGGCTGGATGGCCCGTTCTGCAGATCGGGCAGGCTGTCTTTGTAG
Organism: Pseudotabrizicola sediminis; assembly: GCF_004745575.1. Lineage (GTDB taxonomy): Bacteria > Pseudomonadota > Alphaproteobacteria > Rhodobacterales > Rhodobacteraceae > Pseudotabrizicola > Pseudotabrizicola sediminis. The sequence continues at coordinate 72,105 of NZ_RPEM01000009.1, forward strand.
GCTGGCGTCACCACAAAGCCCTGCGGATAGGCGCGGCTGAACGCCGGGCCATCCGCATCGGGCAGCAGATAGCCGACCGAGGGTTCCAGCGTGGCAATCTCGTCATCCGACGAGCGCGTCGCCCATTGCCGCAGCAGGGCCAGTGCGGCCTCCGCTTCGTCACGGCTGGGCTTGCGGTCGATTTCGGGCGTGTGAATGTTCATGAGGCTTGGTCCTTCCGGTTCAGGCAGGGCGCGGGGTCCATGCCGTCAATGTCAACAGGTATACGCAGACTGGCCTTGGTCGGATCAGTCGCCCGATCATTGCGGGGTGCGACACTTGCACCCCGCAACAGCGTCATTTGAATATAAGATCATCCCCCCGGCCCGACAAGCCTTTGGCGCCGGTGGCTCAGGCCTGTTCCAGCCCGTGCATCAGGTCGGCGATCAGATCGCCGGCATCCTCCAGCCCGACCGACAACCGGATCAACCCCGGCGTGATGCCAAGGCTGTCCTTCTGCTCTTGCGGCAGGCGCTGGTGGGTGGTGGTGGCGGGATGGGTGACGATGGTCTTGGCATCGCCCAGATTGTTGGAAATCTTGGCAATCTGCAGCGCATTCAGGAACCGGAACGCCGCCTCTTTGCCCGCCGCGATGTCAAAGGTCACCAAGGTGCCGCCCGACCCCATCTGATCCATGCACAGTGCGTGCTGCGGGTGGCTGTCCAGCCCCGGATAGATCACACGGCCCAGTTTCGCATGTCCCTGCAACGCCTGCGCGATCTTCAACGCCGACTCGGCCATCGCCCGGCACCGCAGATCCAGCGTCGCCATGCCGTTCAGCATGATCCACGACGTGAATGGCGACATGCTGCCGCCGGTGTGCTTCATGTAGGGTTCCAGCACCTTGCGGATGAACGCGGTCGTGCCACAGACCACGCCGCCAAGGGCACGCCCCTGCCCGTCAATGTGCTTGGTGGTGGAATAGACAATCACATCCGCACCCTGATCGACCGCGCGCGAAAAGATCGGCGTGGCAAACACGTTGTCCACCACCACCAGAGCCCCTGCTGCATGGGCGATGTCCGACACGGCGCGGATATCCACCAGTTCCAGCGTCGGGTTCGACATCGACTCGAAAAACACCGCCTTGGTGCCCGGTGTCACCGCCGCGCGCCACTGATCCAGATCGGCCCCGTCCACAAAGGTGACCCTGACGCCATAGCGGGTCAGCACCTCTTCCAGCACATAAAGGCACGACCCGAACAGCGCGCGCGACGACACCACGTGGTCGCCTGCCCGCAGCATCGCGGTCAGCGCACCCGACACCGCCGCCATGCCCGATGCGGTGGCAAAGGCGTCTTCGGTGCCTTCAAGGGCTGCGATCCGTTCTTCGAACATCCGGGTGGTCGGGTTGCCATAGCGGGCATAGATGAACTCATCCGCCCCCGCCTGCACAAACCGCGCCTCCGCCGACTCGGCGGTCGGATAGACAAACCCCTGCGTGAGGAAAATCGCCTCGGCCATTTCGCCATACTGGCTGCGGCGGCTGCCCTCATGCACCAGTTTCGTGCGCGTGTTCCAAGTCTCAGACATGCCGTTATCCTCAGGCAAAAGAAAAACCCCGAAACCGGCAAAGGTTTCGGGGCATCATCCCGAGACCCTTTTAGCGGAATGTTTAACGTGGCCCGCAATCCGGTAACAAAGCGCCACGAAGTGCGGCATACGCCTTTGCCCCGCGCCGGTCAACGCCCTTGCGCCTGTCAGGCACGGCGCGGAACGCTCCCGCAGCTGCCGCAAGCGCTATGCCTTGCTGTCATCCTCGGGCTCGATCAGGAACCGTTGCAGCGCAAAGATCTGCCACCACAGGAATGCCATCAGTGCGGCGGGCATGGCGAATGTTTCCAGCTTGACCCAGGTATCGGTCGACATGGTGCGCCAGATGAATTCATTCGCGAGTGCCAGCGCCACAAACATCGCACACAACCGCCGGGTCAGGATCATCCAGCCCTCCCGCTGCATCGGAAGAAGATCCCCGATGACATATTCCAGCCAGCTCTGCCCGCGCAGCAACCCGATGCCCAGAAGAGCCGCAAGGCAGCCATAGACAATGCTGGTCTTCATCTTGAAAAACCGCTCGTCATTGAAATACGCGGTCAGCCCGCCGAAGAAGATCACCATAAAGGCGGTAAACACCTGCATCCGGCTGATGGTGCCGGTCAGCGCCCACAGGATACCCATGGCCAGCAGCAGGATCGGCACAAACACCAGTGCCGCGATGATGAACCCCGAATAGTCGGTGCCGGCGATGGTGAAGGTGTCTTCCTTGATCCACAGATAAATCACAAAGAACGCGAGCGTCGGCCCCAGTTCCAGCACCTGTTTGGTCACTGCATTGATCTTGCGTTCTGCCATCTTCATCCTGCCTGCACCATGATTGCCCCGCCCGCCACGCCAACCATCAAGGCCGCGCGCGTAAGGCCTACCTTTTCACCCAGTATCGCCCAGCCGATCACTGCCGCAAAGACCGTAGAGGTTTCGCGCAGCGCCGCAACCTCTCCGACTTTGCCCAGCCGCGTGGCCAGCATGACCCCGCCAAAGCTGACGAAGGCCACCAGCGCCCCGATCATCCCCCGCAGCACCAGCGGCCCTGCGGGCGGCAAGGGCGCGCCAATTCCGCGCCACTGCCGGTATGCGACAAGAACCGGAAAGTCGATGGCGGTAATCAGGAAAAACCACGCCAGAAAGGTGAACGGGTCCGGCGTCAGCCTTATGCCCCAGGCGTCATAGGTGGTGTAGACCGCCACCAGCAACCCGCCCGCAAAGGCCCAGGCCAGCCCGGTCTTCAGCGCAGCCTGCGCCACCACCCCGCCCCGCAGGTTCAGCGCCGCCAGGGCAAGGATAGAGGCCGACAGGATCGCCACCCCCAGCCATTGCAACGCGCCGTAACCTTCCCCCAGAAAAATCGCCGCAAACGCCAGCGTCGCCAGCGGCCCGGTGCCCCGAACCACCGGGTAAACCACGGTGAACGCCGCCCGCTCATAGGCCAGTGCCATCGTCAGCTTGTAGGCAAAGTGAATGCCAAGTGCCCCCAGCAGCACCAGCCATTCCACCCCCTGCGGCCAGGGCACCACAAACAGCGCCACCGGGGCCGAGAACACGGCGATCCACAGATCAATCGACCCGCGCGTGACCCAAGGATCATGCCGCCCCTTCTGCAGCGCGCCGAACACCGCATGCGCCAGGGCAGAGGTCAGCGCGAGGATCATGGCAAGGCGCAGGCCTTCGGGCGTGCCTTCGAGGGAGATGAGCCAGTCTGACATGAAAGCTACGTCCTTGCTGGACCCGCCGGGGGCTTTGCCCCCGGACCCCCAGGATATTTAGGAACAGATGATAAGGTTAAGTATCGAGCCCGACGAGGGCGCGGGCGAAATCTTCGGGGTCGAAGGGGGCCAGATCGTCAATCTGTTCGCCCACCCCGATGGCATGGATCGGCAGGCCGAACTTGTCGGCAAGGCTGACCAGCACGCCGCCCTTGGCGGTGCCGTCGAGCTTGGTCATCACAAGGCCCGAGACATCGGCAATCTTGCGGAAGATCTCGACCTGCGCGATGGCGTTCTGCCCCGTGGTGGCATCGAGCACCAGAAGCGTGTTGTGCGGCGCTGTCGGATCGACCTTGCGCAGCACGCGCACGATCTTGGCCAGTTCCTCCATCAGGTCGGCCCGGTTCTGCAACCGGCCTGCGGTGTCGATCATCAGAAGGTCGGCACCATCGGCCCGCGCCTTGGTGAAGGCGTCAAAGGCCAGGCTGGCCGGGTCCGACCCTTCGGGCGCGGTCAGCACCGGCACGCCCGCGCGCGTGCCCCAGACCTGCAACTGCTCTACCGCAGCCGCGCGGAAGGTGTCGCCTGCGGCAATCACCACCGACTTGCCCGCCGCCTTGAACTGGCTGGCCAGCTTGCCGATCGTCGTGGTCTTGCCCGAACCGTTGACGCCCACCACAAGCACCACTTGCGGTTTGGTGGGGTAAAGCGGCAGGGGCTGCGCCACCGGGGTCATGATCCGGGCCACCTCGGTGGCCAGCGCGCGGCGCAGTTCAGAGGCCGAGATTTTCTTGCCATAGCGGCCTTCGGCAATATTGGCGCTGACCCGCAGCGCGGTATCGACGCCCATATCGGCCTGGATCAGCACATCCTCAAGGCTTTCCAGCATCGCATCGTCCAGCTCGCGCCGGGGCTCATCGGCCCCCGGCGCGCTGAACAGACGCCCCAGCAGGCCGGGCTTGGCGCTGTCAGGCTGGGATGGTGCCGGGGCAGATGAAGCCTGTGGCGCGCCGCCGGTTGCCGCCGGAACAAACGGATCCGCCGGTGCCGCGTCAGACACAAGCGCGTCCAGCCCTTCGCCGATCTTGTCTGACGAGCGGAACATCTTGTCGCGCAGCTTTTTGAAGAATGACATCGGGGCCCCGGTCCTGTGACGGCACTTTCTCTCCAACTAAGCCCAAACACGGCCCGATGGAAGGCGGCGCGGACAGATCGGCGCGGCAAAGCCCGCAAAGGCCCGGAAAATCAGTGCGGCAAGCCCCTCCCTGCGACCGCAGCGCGATGGAATGGCCACAAACCTGTGCTAGAAGCCAAGGCATGACCAACCGCCCGCTGCCCATGCCCGTCTTTGCCGCCGCCGCCCTGTCGCCCGCCGCTTTGCTGTGCCTTGGCGTCTGGGCCGGGGGCGGATGGCTTTGGGCCGGGGTGCTTTACATGGCGGTTCTGGTGATCGTGCTGGACCAGTTGATCCCCTACGTTGCCGGCAGTGCGCCGGAAGGGGCGGAATTTCCCGCCGCCGATGCGGTGTTGGTGGCGGTCGGGCTGGCCGTGGTGGCGCTGATGCCGCTGACAGTCTGGGCCATCACCTTTGAGCATCTGCGCACGGGCGAGAAGCTGCTGCTGCTGTTTGGCACCGGCGCCTTTCTGGGTCAGGTCGGGCATCCGGCCGCGCATGAGCTGATCCACCGCCCGGGTCGCTTGCTCTACCGGCTAGGGGTGCTGGTGTACGCGATGATGCTGCTGGGCCACCACGCCTCGGCCCACCGGCTGGTGCATCACCGGGCCGTTGCCACGCCGGAAGACCCCAATTCGGCCCGCGCAGAGGAGAGTTTCTGGCACTTTGCGCCGCGTGCATGGATTGGTGGCTTCCGGGCGGGCAAGGCGGCGGAAGATGCGCGGCGGACACGGCGTACCGGGGCAAAGGGGCTGCACCCCTACACGGTGTATCTGGGTATCAGCCTTGCCAGCCTATGTGCGGCGGCCCTGATCGGCGCGTCCTCTGGCACATTGGCGGGCGCCGGACTTGGCGTGCTGGTCTGGCTGGCGCTGTCGGCCCATGCACAGCTGCAGCAATTGCTGGGCGATTATGTGCAGCATTACGGGCTGACCCGTGCACGCCTGCCTGACGGGCGATACGCCCCGGTCACGGCCCGACATTCATGGAACATGCCGCACTGGTTTTCCTCGGCACTGATGCTGAACGCGCCGCGCCACTCCAACCACCACGCCCATCCGTCACGCCCCTATCCGGCCTTGCTGCTGGAGGACGACTCCCCGATTCTGCCCTGGCCGCTGCCAGTGGCTTGCGGCATGGCGATGGTGCCGCGCCTGTGGCGACGCCGCATGCGCCCGCATCTGAAACGCTGGCACAGCTTGAACGCGCAGGAAGCCGCGCAGTAACAGTGCTGTCACTGGCGTTCACGTGCCCGGCATGCGACGCTGCGCCTGACCGAGACCGGAGGTTTCCCAATGCGCCGCCTTGCCCCGAAATTAGCCGCGAAACTTGCCCTGTGCCTGACCCTTCTGCCCACGCTCCTGGGTGCCGCCGAACCGCCGGTGCCGATGACCGCGGCCGAGTTTGAGGCCTATACAACCGGCAAGACCCTGACCTTCAGCCAGCGCGGCGAGGTTTACGGGGCCGAGCAATACCTGCCGGGCCGCGCCGTCCGCTGGGCGTTCAAGGGCGATGTCTGCCGCAATGGCACGTGGTATGAAGAGGCAGAGCTGATCTGCTTTGTCTATGACCACGACCCCGGCCCGCAGTGCTGGAACTTCTGGCGCCAGGACGGGCGGCTGACAGGGCTGTTCATCGGCGACGGCTTCGGGTCGGAACTGTCCGAGGTGGCGCAATCCCCCGACCCCCTCGCCTGCGCCGGACCCGATCTGGGGGTTTAGATCCAGACTTCGCGCATCGGCTCAACGCAAGGATGCAGCCTGCGCGGGAGTATTTCAGAAAACTGCACTGCAGATCGGCGTGGCCGGATTGCACCTTTTGCAAATACCCTCAGCAGAGCATCCGCTGGTAAACCCAAAGCACAAGGGGGCCAGAATCAACGCAAACGCAGCTTGCCAAAACTTTTCATTTTCGAACATTTTTGGGATGATAAACCCCCAAAATGGCCCACTTATTAAAGTTTCAGAACAACGATCCCTGCGTCGGTGGCTTTGTTCCGCCGCCCTTGCGCGGCGCGGCTTTTGCCGCTGGTCCGCCCAGTGCCAGCCGCCCGTCGTGGAACTCCACCTCCAGCGCCTGCGCCTTTTCTGCCGCCGCGCGCGAGGTGACCACCTCACCATCGCCGCGCACCACCGCATAACCGCGCCGCAGGGTCTGGGCATAGCCCAACGTCTGCCGGGTGCGGTCCAGCGCCTCCAGCCGCCGCGCGAGGTCCGTCAGACGCTGCGCCGGGGCCTTGTCCAGCCGCACTGATACGGCGTGCAGGCCCTTGCGCTGCTCGGTGATCTTCACCCCGGCCTGCGTGACCAGCCGCGCCAGTGACGGCGCAAGGCGCGACGCCCATTTGTCAAACTGGCCATGCCACAGGTCGCGCCGACGTGCCAGACGCGCGTCCAGTGCTTCGGCCCGCCGCGCCAGCGCCTCGCGCCGCCGCGCCACCAATCCGGCCAGCGTTGTGGCCGACAGGCGCCCCGCCTGCCGCTCGTACCCGCCGCGCTTGCGGCTGACCGCCAGCGACAACCCACCGGCCAGCCGCCCCGTCGCCGTATCCAGCCGCTGCGAGGGCGTGGCCAGCAATGTCTCCAACCGAGGCAGCGCGCGGGCCAGATCGCGCAATCGCTGGCCCCGCAACGCCACGCCCTGCGCCAGTGCCCGGCTCAGCCGTGCCCCAAGCGCATCGACCGCTGCCAGCAGTTCCAGCCGCACCGGCACCGCCATTTCCGCCGCCGCCGTGGGCGTCGGCGCGCGCCGGTCCGCCGCATGGTCGATCAGCGTGGTATCGGTCTCATGCCCAACCGCCGAGATCAGCGGAATGCGCGACTCTGCCGCCGCCCGCACCACGATTTCTTCGTTGAACCCCCACAGATCCTCCAGCGATCCGCCGCCACGTGCCACGATCAGCACATCGGGGCGCGGCACCGGACCACCCGCCTCCAAGGCGTTGAATCCCCGGATCGCCGCCGCCACCTGCGGCGCGCAATCCTTGCCCTGCACCGCCACCGGCCAGATCAGCACATGGCAGGGAAATCGGTCGCGCAGCCGATGCAGGATATCGCGGATCACCGCACCCGAAGGCGAGGTGACCACCCCGATCACACGCGGCAGATAGGGAAGCGGCTGCTTGGCGGCCGCATCGAACAGCCCTTCGGCCTGCAGCGCGGCACGCCGTTTCTCAAGCATCGCCATCAGCGCGCCCGCGCCTGCGGGGGCCACATCCTCGACAATCAGCTGATATTTCGACTGGCCGGGAAACGTGGTCATCCGCCCGGTGGCGATCACCTCCATCCCCTCATCCGGCCGGACCTGCATCTTGGCGACCTGGCCTTTCCAGGAAATCGCCGCAATCACACTCCGGTCATCCTTGAGGTCGAAATACAGATGCCCCGAGGCCGGGCGCGACACCCGCCCCACCTCACCGCGCACCCGGACAAGGCCGAACTCCCCCTCGATCACGCGTTTGACCGCACCGGACAGTTCCGACACGGTGTATTCCGGGCTGTTGCCGGGGGGTGTGGGAGTATCGTCCAGCAGGTCCATAGCGCTTGCCTCCATCAGGCGCTGACCTTATGACGCCCGGGAACGAAGGCCAAGGGGGCGCGCCCATGAACATCCTGATCCTCGGTTCCGGCGGGCGCGAACATGCCCTTGCCTGGGCGGTGAAACAGAACCCCAAGACCGACCGGCTGATCGTGGCCCCCGGCAATGCCGGGATCGCACGGGTGGCGGATTGTGCCGATATCGACATTCTGGATGGCAGCGCGGTCGTGTCGTTCTGCGTGGAAAACGCCATCGACTTCGTGATCATCGGGCCGGAAGCGCCGCTGGCCGCAGGTGTTGCCGATGCCACCCGCGCGGCGGGGCTGCTGACCTTCGGCCCAAGTGCCGAGGCGGCACGGCTGGAGGCATCGAAAGCCTTCACCAAGGAAGTCTGCGACGCCTGTGCCGCCCCGACCGCCGCTTATGCGCGGTTCACCGAAAGCGCCCCCGCCCGCGCCCATGTGCAGGCGCAAGGCGCGCCGATCGTGGTCAAGGCCGATGGGCTGGCCGCCGGCAAGGGCGTGATCGTGGCGATGAGCGTGGACGAGGCGCTGGCCGCCATCGACGACATGTTCGGCGGTGAATTCGGGGCCGCCGGGGCCGAGGTGGTGATCGAAGACTTCATGGCAGGCGAAGAGGCCAGCTTTTTCATCCTGACCGATGGCGTGAACGCATTGCCCATCGGCACGGCGCAGGACCACAAGCGGGTCGGTGAGGGCGACACCGGCCCCAATACCGGCGGCATGGGGGCCTATTCCCCCGCCCCGGTGCTGACACCCGCCCTGCAACAACAGGCGATGGAGCAGATCGTACTGCCCACCATTCGGGAGATGGCGCGGCGCGGCACGCCCTATCAGGGCGTGCTCTATGCCGGTCTGATGATTGATCAGGGCCAGTGCCGGCTGGTCGAATACAACGCCCGGTTCGGCGACCCTGAAACCCAGGTCCTGATGATGCGCCTTGGCGCACAGGCGCTCGACCTGCTTTTGGCCTGCGCCGAAGGCCGGCTGGACCAGAGCCGCGTGACATGGGCCGAGGATCACGCCCTGACCGTGGTGATGGCAGCAGATGGCTACCCCGGCGCCTACACGAAAGGCAGCGCCATCCGGGGTCTCGAAGCCCTGCCCGAGACCTCGTCTCAGATGGTGTTCCATGCCGGCACCGCGTCGCGCGACGGCCAGATCCTTGCCAATGGCGGCCGCGTGCTGAACGTGACCGCCCGCGGGGCCAGCCTTGCCGAGGCGCAGACCCGCGCCTATGCCATGGTCGATGCCATCGACTGGCCCGAAGGCTTCTGCCGCCGCGACATCGGCTGGCGCGCGCTCTGACCACCGCCAGCCCCTGTTCGGGCTGCGGGAGCCTCCGGCGGGGATATTTAAGAACAGATGAATGGCAAACATCGCCCCTGATTTTTCATCTGTTCATAAATATCCTCGGGGGGAGCGCGCCCTTCGCGCGCCGGGGGGCAGACAGCCCCCCGTGGACATCAGCCAAAGGCAGAACATGGCAGGGCTTGCGCCGCCCCCCGGCCCGGCCTATGACACGCGCGATTGTTTTGGGGGCCGTGGGAAGGAACTGATCCATGCCGCTTCTGGTGATGAAATTCGGCGGGACATCGGTGGCAGACCTGTCACGGATCGAAAACGCCGCGAAAAAGGTGCAGGCCGAGGTCGCGCGCGGCTATGACGTGATCGTCATCGTCAGCGCCATGTCGGGCGAAACCAACAAGATGGTGGGCTATGTCGAGGGCACGTCAAAGCTGTATGACGCCCGCGAATATGATGCCGTGGTGTCGAGTGGCGAGAATGTCACCGCCGGGCTGATGGCGCTGCGCCTGCAGGAAATGGACATCCCCGCCCGCAGCTGGCAGGGCTGGCAGGTGCCGATCAATACCACATCCGCGCATGGGTCGGCCCGGTTCATCGACATTCCGCGCACCAATATCGATGCGAAGTTTGCCGAAGGCTTCAAGGTGGCCGTGGTTGCAGGCTTTCAGGGGATCTCGGCCGAGGGCCGCGTTACCACGCTGGGCCGGGGCGGGTCGGACACAACGGCCGTTGCCTTTGCCGCCGCCTTCGGGGCGGAACGCTGCGATATCTACACCGATGTGGACGGCGTCTACACCACCGACCCGCGGATTGCATCGAAGGCCCGCAAGCTGGACCGGATCGCGTTCGAGGAGATGCTGGAACTGGCTTCCCTCGGCGCCAAGGTGCTGCAGACCCGGTCTGTGGAACTGGCGATGCGCTACAAGGTGCGGCTGCGCGTCCTGTCTTCCTTTGAAGATACCGATGAGAACTCTGGAACCCTGGTCTGCGACGAGGATGAAATCATGGAATCGAAAGTCGTCTCTGGCGTGGCTTACAGCCGCGATGAAGCGAAAATGACGCTGGTCACTGTCGAGGACCGCCCCGGCGTCGCCTCTGCCATCTTCGGCCCGCTAGCCGATGCCGGGGTGAATGTCGACATGATCGTACAAAACATCTCGGAAAAGAACTACGGCACCCATGCCGGGGCGGTGACCGACATGACCTTTTCGGTCCCGGTCAATCAGGTCGCCCGCGCGCAAAAGGCGATGGAAGAGGCCCGCGCCGCCGGGATCATCAAATATGACGAGCTGATTTCCGACACCGATGTCGCCAAGGTTTCGGTCGTGGGCATCGGCATGCGCAGCCAGGTCGGCGTGGCCGCCCGGATGTTCAACGCGCTGGCCGCCGAGAACATCAACATCAAGGTCATCGCCACCTCCGAGATCAAGATCTCGGTGCTGATCGACCGTAAATACATGGAACTGGCGGTGCAGGCGTTGCACGACTGCTTCGAACTCGACAAGGGCTGACAGAGGGGCCTGATAGCGGGGCCTGACGGCTCAGCCCCGCCGCCCAACCCTCCGGAAAGGTGCACTTTCCGGGGGAGACCCTTCGCAGCCGCCCCTTTTTTGCGGCACTGCGCCGCGCGCACCGTCGATGCCGCACTGCGGCGTCTTTCTTCCCTCCCCATCCGGCGCGGCCTCGCCTATAGAGAGGCAAGCCAAAGGATGCTCCGCAATGCCAGAACGGTCAGACAGCGACAGCCGAAAACTTCTGCGCCGCCTGCGCGATGTGCTGGGCGCGCAGTCCAAGGGGCAGGAACGGCTGGACCAGATCACCCATCTGATCGCCGATTCGATGCTCACCGAAGTCTGCTCGATCTACCTGTTTCGTGACCCCGAAACGCTGGAGCTGTGCGCCACCGAGGGGCTGAAGCCCGAGGCCGTCCATCAGACCCGGATGAAGCTGGGAGAGGGTCTGGTCGGCCGGGTTGCGCGCAGCAACGCGCCCGTCAACACCGCTGATGCGCCGGCCGAAAAGGGCTTTCGCTACATGCCCGAAACCGGCGAAGAGATCTACTCCAGCTTCCTCGGCGTGCCGATCCAGCGGGTCGGCGAAAAGCTGGGCGTGCTGGTGGTGCAATCCAAAACCGCCCGGCAGTTTTCCGATGACGAGATCTATGCGCTGGAAGTCGTCGCCATGGTGCTGGCCGAAATGACCGAACTCGGGGCCTTCACCAGTGATGATGATGGCATGCGCGCCCTGCACCGCCAGCCGGTGATGTTTCACGGCGCCACCGGGCAAGAGGGCGCGGCCGAAGGCCATGTCTGGCTGCACGAACCGAGGGTGGTGGTCACCAACCCGGTCGCCGATGACCCGCTGACCGAGATTGACCGCATCCGCGAGGCGGTTGGGCAACTGCGGGTGTCGGTCGATGATCTGTTGTCGCTGCAAAGCCTCGACAAGGATCAGAAACAGGTGCTCGAAGCCTACCGTATGTTTGCCAATTCGCGCGGCTGGCTGCGCCGGATGGAGGAAGACATTCAAAGCGGCCTGTCCGCCGAGGCTGCGGTGGAAAAGGAACAATCCGCCGCCCGCGCCCGGTTGGAAACGGTGCCCGATGCCTACCTGCGCGAACGGCTGCAGGATCTGGATGATCTGTCGAACCGGCTGTTGCGCATCCTGACGGGTCAGGGTGCCGATACCGGGGCCGCCATGCCGGACAATCCGGTGCTGGTGGCACGCAACATCGGCCCGGCCGAACTGCTCGAATATGGCCGCAAACTGCGCGGCGTGGTGCTGGAGGATGGCTCGGTGGGCAGCCATGCCGCCATCGTCGCCCGCGCGCTGGCGATCCCTCTGGTGATCCACGCCCGGCGCGTCACGACCGAGGCGTTGAACGGCGACCACATTCTGGTTGACGGCGATCAGGGCATCGCGCATTTGCGGCCCGAGGAAACCGTGGCCCGCGCCTTCCGCGACAAGATCGCGATGCAGACGCAGGCGCAGCAGCGCTACGCATCACTGCGCGACCTGCCCGCGCTCACCCGCTGCGGCACCACCATCGCGCTGCACATGAATGCGGGGCTGATGGCCGACCTGCCCAGCCTTGAGGGGTCGGGCGCAGATGGCGTCGGCCTGTTCCGCACCGAGCTGCAGTTTCTGGTGCGCAACAAGATGCCGCGCCGTGCCGAACTGGCCACGCTTTATGCCCGGGTGATGGATGCCGCCAAGGACAAGCGCGTGGCCTTCCGCACGCTGGACATCGGGTCAGACAAGGTGCTTCCCTACATGAAGCCGAATGACGAACCCAACCCGGCAATGGGCTGGCGCGCCATCCGGGTGGGTCTGGACAAACCGGGCGTGCTGCGCATGCAGATTCAGGCGCTGCTGCGCGCGGCCAATGGCAGGCCGCTGACGGTAATGTTCCCCTTCGTCTCGGAATTTTCCGAATTCCAGAACGCCCGCGCCCATGTCCTGCGCGAGGTGCACCGCGAACGCTCGCTCGGCCATGTGGTGCCCGATCAACTGGAAATCGGGGCGATGCTGGAAACCCCCAGCCTTGCCTTTGCGCCCGATGCGTTTTTCCAGCTGACCGATTTCGTCTCGATCGGCGGCAATGACCTCAAGCAGTTCTTCTTCGCCGCCGACCGCGAAAACGAACGGGTCCGCCGCCGCTATGACATGCTCAACCTGTCGTTCCTCGGCTTCATCGAGCAGATCATCGCCCGCTGCGCCGCCACCGGTACGCCCTTGTCTTTCTGCGGCGAAGACGCGGGCCGGCCGATCGAAGCACTGGTCCTGGCCGCGCTGGGGTTGCGCAGCCTGTCGATGCGCCCGGCCTCGATCGGCCCGGTCAAGGCCCTGCTCCGCCGCGCAGATCTGGGCCAGATCCGCGCCGTGGTCGACGCCGCCCGCGCGCGCGGCGACGACAGCGCCCGCCCCGCCCTGATGGATCATCTGTCCACGCTAAGTGACTGACACAGAACGGGTACGATAGTCCGGCCAGGCACCCCGCACTGTCCCATCACCTGTTCCCAAACATCCCCGCCCGAGGCAGCGGCGCGGGCGGGTTGGCCGCAGGCCAGACGCCCGCTCAAAAACCGTGCGGCGTAGCCGCTCTTTCAGATCCCCGTCCGCAAACGTGGTGAGTCGATGGCCGTGCGGAAATCGGCCAACACCTGTTCCGCGCCATGCGTCTGCGACAGGCGCAGCAAGGCAAAGCGCACCCGGGCAATTTCGGAATAATAGGTCAGAAACGCCGCATTCAGCGCCGCGCCGGTAACGGCCCCGATCACCGGAATCGCCTGCGCCGCCAGCTTCTGCCCCAGCGCTGTCGCCAGTTTCGGGGCCACACTGGCAATCACCTTGTGCACCGCGGGCCCGGTCAGCGTCAGCCGGGCCGAGACGAAACTGGTGTTGATCCCGTCATCTTCCGCCAAGGGGCTGCCTGCCCCGAACACCCGGATACATTCGGCCCGGATGGCCGGATCGTCGGGGTCAAAGCCTTCGGCCCGCGCCGCCTGCCGGATCGCGTGCAGGATCACCGTCACCGCCACCGGCAGTTCGGCCAGCGCTGTGGGCAACCCGCCCGCCCCGCCCGCAGCCCCGCTGGCCATCGCGGCAAACAGCGGCCCGCGCGTGCCGGTATCGGGCAGCCGGTCGCCCTGCCCCGCCACAGTCATCGCCGCCGACAGCGCTTGTGCCACCACCCGCTCGATCTGGGTCCGGTAGACCTGCGGCACCATGGCCATCTGCCGCTCCAGCGTGCCGCCCAGCCGGTTCACCAAACCCATCACCGGCCCGTTGGCACGTCTGTGCCGCGCGGCCAACGCCCGGATTTCCGGTGACAGATCACCGGGGGGCACAACGGCAGACAGATCGGTGGGCAAGGATTCCATATCACATGATATGGGGCCGAACCGCTGCCGCGCAATGGCCCACCGCCCACCGTCAGGTGGCTTTCGTCACTGCACCCGTCACCCCGTTCCAGGCCCCGGCCTTCAGGGCAAGGCCCAGCACCCGGTCGGGGTTGGTCGGCGGGGGCATCACCACGCCGTCCAGCCTGCGGAAGCCGAACCGCCCGTAATAGGGCGCATCCCCCACCAGCAGCACCCTCTCCCAACCAAGACGCCGCGCCTCGGCCACGCTTTCGTTGATCAATAGCGCCCCCAACCCCTCACCCTGCCGTGTCGGGTGCACCGCTATCGGCCCCAAGAGCAGCACATCCTGCCCGCCCACCAGCGCCGGCCAATAGCGGATCACCGCCGCCAGTGTGCCATCGGCATCGCGCAGCGTCAGGCACAGCGCCGCCACCGTCGGCACGCCCTCGCGCAACCGGTAGGACGACAGCGCCGTGCGCCCGGGGGCAAAGCACAGATCATACAGCGCCTCGACCTCCCACCAGTCGTCCTCGGTCTCTTCCGCCAGCCTGTACACCCGGACCAACCCCCCGCTTAACCACCTGCAACCACGGGTGATTCTCCGGCACGACCCGCAAAGGGCCGCGCGACAAAGCCGCGTGACAAGTGCGGGTAACATGCGTTTATGTCAGGTTCAAATACCTGTTCCTGCAAAGCAGCTTTTCCCCCGATTCCCGCCGAAAGGACCAGCGCCCGATGTTCTACCGCCCCGAGGATGGCCACGGCCTGCCGCACAACCCGTTCAACGCCATCGTCACCCCCCGGCCCATCGGCTGGATCTCCTCCACCGGATCGCAGGGCGACAATCTGGCCCCCTATTCCTTTTTCAACGCCGTGGCTTACGTGCCGCCGCAGGTGATGTTCGCCAGCACCGGGGCCAAGGACAGCCTGCACAATATCCGCGAAACCGGAGTCTTCGCCGCCAACATCGTCGCAGCCAGCCAGTTGCAGGCAATGAGCGCAACCTCTGCCGCCCTGCCCCCCGGCACCGATGAATTCGAGGCCGCCGGGGTGGAAAAAGCCGCCTGCACCACCATCACTTGTCCCCGCGTGGCGGATGCCCCCGCAACGCTGGAATGCGTGGTCACCCAGATCATCGAGCTGAAGGGCCACAACAATTTCCTGATCCTTGGCGAGGTGACAGGCATCCACCTGCGCGATGATTGCGTGGTGGACGGCCGTTTTGACCCCGGCCGCTATCACCCGCTGGCCCGGATGGGCTACCGCGACTATACCATCGTGTCAGAGGTGTTCGAACACCTGCGCCCCGACGACGCCTAGGCACCAAAGAACAAGGCAGGCAGCACGGGCGGGTTGACCCACCAAGGCGCAACGCTCCACCGTCCACCCCAACAACAGCTTAATCCCACAGATCCAACCCATTGATTTTAATCACACTACCCCTTTGCAACACAGCGGGAACCCGCCCCCTTCCCCCCGCCCGCCGCCCGGCCTAAGATTAGGTCGGGCACGTACAGGGGCGCACAGGCATGGATACCATGATCGGCATCATCGGGGGTTCCGGCCTCTATCAGATCGACGGGCTGGAGGGGGCAAGCTGGGTGCAGGTCAAGACCCCGTGGGGGCGGCCGTCGGACGATGTTCTGGTGGGTCGGCTGCACGGCGTCGCCATGGCCTTTCTGCCTCGCCACGGGCGCGGCCATGTGCACTCCCCCAGTGCGGTAAACTACCGCGCCAATATCGACGCGCTCAAACGGCTGGGCTGCACCGATCTGGTGGCCCTGTCCGCCGTGGGGTCGCTGCGCGAAGATTTCGTGCCAGGAGATTTCGTGGTGGTGGACCAATACATCGACCGGACCTTCGCGCGTGAAAAGTCGTTCTTCGGCAGCGGCTGCGTCGCCCATGTCGGCTTTGCCCACCCCACCTGTCCGCGCCTGTCCGGCCATGTGGCGGCGGCCGCCCGGGCGGCTGGGGCAAAGGTGCATAACGCGGCCACCTATGTCGCGATGGAGGGGCCGCAGTTTTCCACCCTCGCCGAATCGCGCCTGTACCGGCAATGGGAGGCAGACCTGATCGGCATGACCGGCATGCCCGAAGCCAAACTCGCCCGCGAGGCCGAGCTGTGCTACGCCAGCCTCGCCATGGTGACCGATTTCGACTGCTGGCACCCGTCGCATGGCGCGGTGGATGTGGCGCAGGTGGTGGCGACCATGGGGCGCAATGCGAAGGTGGCGCGCGAAACGGTGGCCCGCCTGCCCGCGCTGCTGGGTACCAGCCGCGCGCCCTGCCCGCATGGCTGCGACCGGGCGCTGGACCATGCGATCATGACCGCACCTGCGCAGCGCGATCCGGAGCTGCTGGCAAAGCTTGACGCCGTGGCCGGGCGGGTGCTGTGACGCGACCCCTGCCCCTTGCCGCTGCCCTGCTGTTTTGCCTTGCCGGGATGGCCCGGGCGTTTGACGGCGTGCCGGTGGACGGCATCCTGCCGGACGCGGACTTCTTCCGCACCGCCACCTGCGGGGCAGAGCCCGGGCAAGACTGCCAACACCCGCCCGTGACATGGGCAAAGCGGAACCTGACCCTTGCCGTTATCCCGTCTGATGCCGAATCCGGGCTGCTCTTCTGGATGCTGCTGTCGGCCAGCGTGGATTATGCGATTGCCCAGATCAACGGCGCCGGATCAGGCCTGACCATCACCCGCATTGCGGGGCCAGAGGCTGATATCCGCCTGTCCCTGACCGATGCCACCGACGGCAGTCAGGTCGTCGACGTGCCCGGCGTGTCGGGTGCCGGGGTGATGGGGGTGGGTTATGCCACCCTGTGGTGGACGCCTGAACACAAGATCACCGAAGCCTCGATCCTGATCTCCACCGCAATCACCCCGGGAGAGATCGTTTCCGTCGTGCTGGAAGAAATTTTCCAGACCACCGGCCCCCTGTTCGACATCGACAGCCCGGCATATGAGGGGGTGTCGATCCTGTCGCAAACCTCGAACGCCACCGTCACCATTGCCGGTCAGGACGCGCGCCTGTTGCGCCATCTGTACCCGCCCGAACCCTGAAGGCCCGCCATGCACGTACAAAAGCCCGCACAAAAGACGGTCAAGGACTACATCCGCACGATTCCGGATTTCCCGCATGACGGCATCCTGTTCCGCGATGTGACCACGCTGTTTGCCGATCCGCGCGGCTTTCGCATGTGTGTCGACCAGCTGCTGGCCCCCTATGCGGGGATGCGGATCGACAAGGTGGTGGGTCTGGAGGCGCGGGGGTTTATCCTTGGCGGGGCCGTGGCGCATCAGCTGTCGACTGGGTTCGTGCCTGTGCGCAAGAAAGGCAAGCTGCCGGGGCAGACCATCAGCCAGGCCTACACGCTGGAATATGGCGAGGCGGTGGTCGAGGTGCATGACGACGCGCTTCAGCCCGGCGAGGCGGTGCTGATCGTGGATGACCTGCTGGCCACCGGCGGCACCGCCGAGGCCGGGATCAGGCTGATCGAACGGTTGGGCGCGCGGGTGGTGGGCTGCGCGTTCGTTGTGGACTTGCCCGACCTGGGCGGGCGCAAAAAGCTTGAGGCCATGGGCATGGACGTGCATGCGCTTTGTGCGTTCGAGGGACTGTGACAGGTCTGGTTAACCTTAACTTAGAGAATCGCACATAAAAAAGGTTTTGCGCGGCCTTGGTCGCGTTGCTGCTTGTAAGGGCACATGCCCTTTGTTGACGTGCTGCTTGCAAATCACACGTCAAAAACCGCCCCGCCGGCTCGCGAGGGCCGGCGGGGTTTCCGTATTGCTGTTGTCACCCGGCTCCCCTAGCCTGCGCGCATGACAGCCAGCCTTGCCGACCTGACCCGCACATTCGCCCGCATCGGCATGCTGTCCTTTGGCGGGCCCGCCGCGCAGATTGCGCTGATGCACAAGGTGCTGGTGGATGAGCGTAAATGGCTGACCGATAAACAGTATCTGTCTGCCCTGTCATTCTGCATGCTGCTGCCGGGGCCAGAGGCGATGCAGCTGGCGACATGGGCCGGGTGGCGGTTGCAGGGCACAAAGGGCGGGTTGATTGCGGGCGGGCTGTTCATGCTGCCCGGTGCGCTGGTGGTGCTGGCGCTGTCGATGGCCTATGCCGCCTGGGGCGCGCTGCCGCTGATGCAGGCGCTGTTTTTGGGGGTGCAGGCCGCAGTGATCGCCATCGTGATCGAGGCGCTGATCCGGGTCGCGCGGCGCGCATTGCACGGACGGGCGGCCTATGTGATTGCGGTGGCCGCCTTTCTGGGCCTGTTCGTGCTGAACCTGCCGTTCCCGGTGATCATCCTTGCCGCCGGGATCTGGGGTCTGATGACCGCGCGGGGCAATCGCGCGGCAGTGCCCGAGGCAGCATTGCCCCGCACAAGGGCAACGCTGATGCTTTGGCTGGCGATCTGGCTGGTGCCGTTGGCGCTGCTATGGCTGCAGGGCGGCATCCTGTTCGATGTCGGCTGGTTCTTTTCCAAGCTCGCCGTGCTGACCTTTGGCGGGGCCTATGCGGTGCTGGCCTGGATGACGCAAGAGGTGGTGGCGGTGCAGGGCTGGCTGACCACACCGCAGATGATGGCGGGGCTTGGCTTGGCCGAAACCACGCCCGGCCCACTGATTCTGGTCAATGAATTTGTGGGTTTCATGGCCGGCTATGGCGCGGGCGGCTGGGCACTGGGCCTTGCCGCAGCGGTTGTCACGCTGTGGGTGACCTTTGTGCCCTGCTTTTTATGGATCTTCGTGGCCGCCCCGTACCTGGCGCGCATCACCGCAGACCCGCGGCTTGCCGGGGCGCTGGCGGCGATCATGGCGGCAGTGGTCGGGGTGATTGCGAATCTGTCGCTGTGGTTTGCACTGCATCTTTTGTTCGCGCGCGTGACCCCGCAGGGCTTTGGCCCGGTGCAGCTGATGGTGCCCGATCTGGCCAGCCTGAACCCGACAGCGCTTGGTCTTGCGGCTGTCTCCGCGCTGCTCCTGCTGTGGTTTCACCGCCCGTTGTGGCAGGTTCTGGTCGCTTCGGCACTGCTCTCGGTTGCAATCAGTGTCGCCTGACCCCTTTTCATCGGGGGCAAAACCCCTATGCTGGCGGGACAGAAGATTGAGGGTTCGGAATGGCGCGGTCGATCGACTATGGAAATCTGATGCATCGCGCGATGCGCAGCCTGATCCAGTCCGTGCTGGAGGATGTGGGCCAGAACGGCCTGCCCGGCGCGCATCATTTCTTCATCACCTTTGACACCACCCACCCCGAGGTGGAGATGGCCGATTGGCTGAAAGCCCGCTATCCGGCGGAAATGACCATTGTGATCCAGCACTGGTTTGAAAACCTGACCGTAACGGATGAAGGCTTCACCATCACGCTGAACTTCGGCAATCAACCGGAACCGATGGTGATTCCCTTTGATGCGGTGCGCACCTTTGTCGATCCGTCCGTCGAATTCGGCCTGCGCTTTGAAAGCCATGTCGAAGATGATGAGGATGACGAAGACGAAGATGACGGCGATGATGATCCGCCGCCCCAGCACGACGCCGAAGTCGTCAGTCTGGACAAGTTCCGCAAGCAATAGGCCGAAGGGTCAGGAACCGGGTTTTCGCAAAAAGCGACAGGCTTTGCCTTCGTATGCAACGGTATGCCGATTGATTTTTCTGCGCCCGCAGCGTAAGGACGGGGCAGCAAATTCAGGAGGCTTGCCGATGTCCGCCACCCGTACCGAAACCGACAGCTTTGGCCCGCTGGAGGTTCCTGCCGACAAATACTGGGGCGCGCAGACCCAGCGGTCGATCATCAACTTTCCGATCGGCTGGGAAAAACAACCCGTCGCAATCATCCGCGCCTTGGGTGTGATCAAGAAGGCTTGTGCGCTGGTCAACATCGATCAGGGCGATATCCCGGCCGAGCTGGGCCACGCCATTGCCGCCGCCGCAACTGAAGTGATCGACGGCAAGTTCGATGACAACTTCCCGCTGGTGGTCTGGCAGACCGGGTCGGGCACGCAAAGCAACATGAACGCGAATGAGGTGATTTCAAACCGCGCGATCGAAATGCTGGGCGGGGAAAAGGGGTCGAAGAAACCTGTTCACCCCAACGACCATGTGAACATGGGGCAATCCAGCAACGACACCTTCCCCACCGCGATGCATGTCGCTACCGGCATGATGGCGCGCGATGTGCTGCTGCCGGGGCTGGAAAAGCTGCACGCAGCGCTGGTGGCCAAATCGGAAGAGTTCAAGGATATCATAAAGATCGGCCGCACCCATACGCAGGATGCCACACCCCTGACCCTTGGGCAGGAATTCGGCGGCTATGCCAAGCAGGTCGAAAAGGGCATCGCGCGGGTGAAGATGTGCCTGCCCGACATCTATGAGCTGGCACAGGGCGGCACTGCCGTCGGCACAGGGCTGAACACCCGTGTCGGCTGGGATACCCGCGTGGCGGCGCGCATTGCCGAGATCACCGATCTGCCGTTTGTGACCGCGCCGAACAAGTTCGAAGCGCTCGCCGCGCATGACGCTATGGTCATGTTCTCGGGCGCGCTGAAAACCGTCGCGGCAGCGCTGTTCAAGATCGCCAATGACCTGCGGCTTCTTGGCTCTGGCCCCCGCTCCGGTCTGGGCGAATTGATCCTGCCGGAGAATGAACCGGGGTCGTCCATCATGCCGGGCAAGGTCAACCCGACGCAGGCCGAGGCGCTGACCATGGTCTGCGCCCATGTGATGGGCAATGACGCCGCCATCGGCTTTGCCGGGTCGCAGGGCCATTTCGAGCTGAACGTCTACAACCCGATGATGTCCTATAACCTGCTGCAATCCATGCAGCTTTTGGGTGATGCGGCGGGGTCGTTCACCGACAATATGGTGGTTGGCACACAGGCCAATGTGGCGCGGATCGACAAGCTGATGAAGGAATCGCTGATGCTGGTCACAGCACTTGCCCCCACCATCGGCTATGACAATGCGACCAAGGTGGCCAAAACCGCCCACAAGAACGGCACCACCCTGCGCGAAGAAGCCATCGCGCTTGGGTTTGTCGACGCCGAAACCTTCGACCGCGTGGTGCGGCCCGAAGACATGATCGGCCCCAAGGGCTGATCCGGGCTAATGGCCGAAATCGTCAACCTGGCCCGCGTGAAAAAGCAGGCCGCCCGCAAGGCGGCCCGCGCGAAGGGCGATGAGAACGCAGCAAAATTTGGCCGCACCAAGGCCGAACGTGATGTGCAAAAGGCCGAGGCCGAGAAATCGGCCCGCGATCTGACGGGACACAAACGCGAACCGTAGGGCGGGGTTTACCCCGCCTTGTCACGCCGAAGGCGGGGTAAACCCCGCCCTACCCTTGTGGGCTTGCCCTTCGCCTGCTAGGGCAGTTTCATGCTGTCATACCAACACCTCTATCACGCCGGAAATCTGGCCGATGTCCACAAGCACGCGCTTCTGGCCACCACGCTTGATTACCTGACCCGCAAGGACAAACCGCTTACTTACGTGGAAACCCACGCAGGCCGGGGGCTGTATGACCTGACCGCGCCGGAAGCGGTGAAAACGGGTGAGGCCGCCAAGGGCATCGCCATTGCCGAGGGCTGGTTTCCAACGACCCACCCCTATGCCCGCGCCCTTGCGGCGACGCGCGACCAACGCGGCGCCACCTTCTATCCTGGCAGCCCGCTGATCGCCGGGCATCTGCTGCGCGAGACCGACAGCATCCACCTGTGCGAACTGCATCCGCAGGAACATGCGGCGCTGGACTATGCCTCTGCCCCGTTCGGCGCGAAAGTTTATCATGAAGATGGTCTGGCCAAGGCGCTGTCAATCTGCCCGCCCACGCCCCGGCGCGGCATGGCGCTGATCGACCCGTCCTATGAGGTGAAGACCGATTATGAGACGATCCCGAGGGTGGTCGGCCAGTTGCACCGCAAATGGAATGTCGGGATCATCTACCTGTGGTATCCAATCCTGCGCGAAGGCTATCACAAGCCAATGCTGGCCGAGATCAAGGCCGTGGCACCCGAGGCCCTGATCCACGAGGTGCGCTTCCCCCCGGTGCGCGACGGGCACCGGATGGAAGGCTCTGGCATGGTGATGATCAACCCGCCTTACGGCATCGAGACCGAGACGAAGCGCCTGACCGGACTGTTCCGCAAACTCGGCTGACGGAGCTTTTCCCCGGGTACAGCCGAAAATTCGCGCCCCGTTGGCGCCCCTAGTCCCCCAGCATGCGCCCCGCCATTTCGGTCAGATCCCGGCTTAGGCCGTCGGTCGCCAACATCCGCTGCAAGACCTCACGCACCATGGCCTGCCGGTCAGCGTCATAGCGTGGCCACGTCTCGAAGGCGGTGGACATTCGCGCCGCCGTTTGCGGGTTCAGCGGGTCCAGCCGCAACAGCCACTCCGCCACCAGCGCATAGCCCGCACCCCTGCTGTGGTGAAACCCGGCATGATTGCCTGACAAGGCCCCGATCACCGAACGAAAGCGGTTGGGGTTCTTCCAATCGAAATCGGGGTGCGCGGTCAGGTCGCGCGTCACCTCTGCCGCCCGGTCGGGGGCTGCATAGGCGATCTGCAACGCAAACCATTTGTCCATCACATTGCGGTCAGCGTGCCAGCGGGTCTCGAACCGGGCCAGTTCCTCTTGCCCTGCGCCGCTGTCGAGAAGGCAGGACAGCGCGCCCACCTCTTCGGTCATGTTGTCCGCCGCCGCAAAGGCGGCCCGGGCCGCCGCGCCACCATCCACCCGAGACAGAAGCGACAACGCCGCCAGCCGCAACGCCCTGCGCCCGGCGGCGCGGGCATCGGGGCTGAATGGCCCCGGTTCGGCCAGCGATGCCATCAACCCCGGCAATACCCCGGCCAGCCGTTGCGCAAGTGCCGCGCCCATCCGGCGGCGGGCGGCGTAAATCCCCGCCGGATCAGGCACATGTCCCGCTGCGTGCAGGGTCTGCGCCATGTCATCATCCGATGGCAGCCGCAGGCACAGCGCGCGGAACGCCGGGTCAAGACTGTCATCCTGCGCCACGCGGGCCAAGGCATCCAGCCAGTCCGGCCCCGGCGATGCGCCTTCGATCACCATCCGCGCCAGCAAGTCCTTGGCAAGCGCCCGCCCCGCCTCCCATTTGTTGAACGGGTCGGTGTCATGCGCCAGCAGAAAGGCCCGTTCTTCGGCACTGACTGCGTGGTCCAACACCACCGGTGCGGAAAACCCGCGCAGGATCGACGGCACCGGCCGCGCGGACAGCCCGTCAAAGCGGAACGATTGCCGGGCCTTGGTCATCTCCAGCACCGTGGTCGGCACCACTTCATCGCCATTGGGGTTCAGCAGGCCCACAGCAATCGGCAGCACCTTGGCCCCTTTGACCGGCTGGCCAGGCGTTTCCGGATTTTCCTGTTCGAAATGAAGCGTATAGGTGCCGTCTTTAAAGTCATCTGTCACCTTCAGCCTTGGCGTTCCCGCCTCGGAATACCAGCGTTTGAACTGGGTCAGATCGCGGCCCGTGGCATCCTGAAACACCACCAGCCAATCCTCGATCGTCGCTGCCTGCCCGTCATGCCGGTCGAAGTACAGGTCCAGCGCGCAGGCATAGCCTTCATCCCCCACCAGACGCTTCAGCATGCCGATCACCTCGGCACCCTTATCGTAGATCGTGGCGGTGTAGAAATTGTTGATCTCGACGTAAGCCTCGGGCCGCACCGCATGGGCCAGCGGCCCTTGATCCTCACGGAACTGGCGGGCGCGCAAGCTCAGAACGTCCTCGATGCGCTTTACGGCGTGGCTGCGCATGTCGCCGGAAAACTGCTGGTCGCGGTAAACGGTCAGCCCTTCCTTCAGGCACAACTGGAACCAGTCGCGGCAGGTGATGCGGTTGCCGGTCCAATTGTGGAAATATTCATGCGCAATGATTGCCTCGATCCGGGCGAAATCATCGTCGGTGGCGGTGTCAGAGCTGGCCAGCACGAACTTGGAGTTGAAAATGTTCAAGCCCTTGTTCTCCATCGCACCCATATTGAAGTCATCAACGGCAACAATGTTGAAAATGTGCAAGTCGTATTCGCGGCCGTAAACCTGTTCATCCCAGCGCATCGACCGGATCAGGCTGTCCATCGCATAGGCGCAGCGCCCTTCATCCCCCGGGCGTACCCAGATGTTCAGCGCGACGTCGCGGCCCGAGCTGGTGCGGAACGTCGCGGAATGGGCGCGCAGATCACCAGCCACAAGGGCAAACAGATAGGCGGGTTTGGGCCAGGGATCATCCCATTCCGCCCAGCCCGGCCCTTGAGACAACAGATTGCCGTTGGACAAAAGCACCGGCAGATCCCCCTCTACCCGCACCCGGAACCGAGCCATCACATCGGGGCGGTCGGGGTAAAAGGTGATCTTGCGAAAACCCTCGGCCTCGCACTGGGTGCAATACATGCCGCGCGACATATACAGCCCTTCCAGCGCGGTATTGCCTTCGGGCGCAATCTCGACCTCGGTTTCCAGCACGAAGGGGGCGTCGGGCAGATCCGCCGCTGGAATCGTCAGCCCGGTGGCATCGGGCTGCGCGCTTAACGCCCGACCGTCGACCGTGAGGGACAAAAGCCGCAGCCCTTCACCATCCAGCCGCAGGTCAAGCCCCGAACCGCGAGCCGGGTTGGGCCACATCTCCAGCCGCGCCTGCACGCGGGTTGCCTGTGGCGACAGGCGAAAGGTCATGGCAACCTGACCGATCAGGTGCGAAAACGGCTGGTAATCGGCAAGGTGGATGGCGCGGGCTTCGGTCATGGCAATGGTCTCCTGTCCCGGCCCAAGCTAGGCGCTTGGACGGCACACGCAAGCCCGAAGGCTTTGACGCGGGGCAAAAATCAGATGTCGGGGCGGAACAGGCCTTTACGAATCTGCGCCAGCCGCTATCTGTTTGTTCCATGAATGTTCTTGTCTGGTTCAAGCGCGATCTGCGGGTCCATGACCACCCTGCCCTGACCCATGCCATGGGCCTCGGGCCGGTGCTGCCGCTGTATATTGTCGAGCCGGAGTATTGGGCGCTGCCCGATACCTCGGCCCGCCAATGGGATTTCACCGCCGAATGCCTGACCAATCTGCGTCAGGATCTGGGGGCGGCGGGGGCACGGCTGGTGGTGCGGGTGGGCGACGCGGTGGAGGTGATGGAGCGGCTGTGCCGCCAGCACCGCATAACCCAGATCATCAGCCATGAAGAAACCGGTAATCTGTGGACCTTTGCGCGTGACCGCCGGGTCGGTGCCTGGGCACGGGCGGCGGGGGTCGATTGGACCGAACTGCCACAGTCGGGCGTGGTCCGCCGGCTGGCCGGGCGCAATGGCTGGGCGCGCAGGCGCGACAGCTTCACCGCGCAGCCGCAACTGCCTGCACCGGCTGGTCTGACCCCCGTTTCGGGCGTCGAGCCGGGGGTGATCCCATCGGCCCGCGCGCTGCGACTGGCCGAGGATCGCTGCGCCCACCGGCAGTCAGGCGGCCGGCAGCACGGGCTGCTGGCGCTGGACTCGTTTCTGACCAAACGGGGCGAGCCGTATCGCGCCGCCATGTCCTCGCCGCTGACCGGGGAGCGGGCCTGTTCGCGGCTGTCGCCCTATCTGGCGCTTGGCGCGCTGTCGGGGCGCGAGGTGGCGCAGGCGACCACCGCGCGGCTGGGCGAACGCCCCGGCGGGCGCTGGCCGGGGGCGCTGAGCAGTTTTCAAAGCCGTCTGGCCTGGCGCGACCATTTCATGCAAAAGCTGGAGGATGAGCCGCAGATCGAGGCGCGTTGCCTGCACCGCGCCGCGGAGAATTTGCGCCCACGCGACCCCGACACCGCGCGCCTGGCGGCATGGACAGCGGGGGAAACCGGCCTGCCCTTTGTCGATGCCTGCATGCGCTATCTGGCGGCGACCGGTTGGCTGAATTTCCGGATGCGGGCGATGGTGACGTCGGTAGCCTCTTATCACCTGTGGCTCGACTGGCGGGCCACCGGGCCAGTGCTGGCCCGGCTGTTCACCGATTATGAACCGGGCATTCACTGGCCGCAGGTGCAGATGCAGTCTGGCACGACGGGCATCAACACGCCACGCATCTACAACCCGGTCAAGCAAGGCACAGATCAAGACCCGACCGGCGCCTTCACCCGCCGCTGGGTGCCGGAACTGGCCGAGGTGCCGGACGCCTTGCTGCAAAGCCCTTGGCGGTGGGAGGGCGCGCGGGGGCTGCTGGGACGGCGCTACCCCGAGCCGGTGGTCGATGTGGTGGCCGCGCAGCGGGCGGCGCGCGATGCCATCTTTGGCTTGCGCAAGACTGCGCCGCGCGCCGAGATCGTGGAGATCATCGAACGCCATGCCAGCCGCGCGGATGCGCGCTTTGTCAACGACCGCGCCCCGCGCAAGCGCGCCCCGGGGTCGTCGGCGCAAGTGAGCAGCGCGCCAGCGGCGCAACTGAGCTTCGAGTTGTAAACCATGGGAAAGATGGTCAAAAAGGGCGATCTGCCCAGCAAGACTTGCGCCCAGTGCGGCAAGCCCTTTGCCTGGCGCAAGAAGTGGGAAAAGGTCTGGAATGAGGTGCGCTTTTGTTCTGACCGTTGCCGGGGCGAGGCAAAGCGCAAGCCCGGGTAACGCGCCCGGTCACTGGCTCTGCGCCATCGCCGACAGTTTCGCAAGCGTCTGGTGCCCAAGGTCCACCGCGCCGAACCCCACCGCCATGCTTCGTGCGGCCAGAGTGGGAAAGGTCATCTGATAACGGATGCGGGTGGCATTGCCCTCGGCGGTCAGGGTCACCACCACCTCGCTCGCCGCTTCATCGCCCGCGCCCGCGTCGAGCAGGAAGTCCACCCGGTTCGGGGGTTCCATCCGCGTGTAGCGGTGGCGGTTGGGCCAGACCTTGCCATCGGGGCCGGTCATGTCGAACAGCCAGTGCCCGCCCGCCCGCAGGTCGATGTCATGGGTCTGGCAGCTGAACCCCTCTGGCCCGAACCATTGCGGCAACAGCGCGGGGTCGGTCCAGCAGCGCCAGACCTTTGCCACCGGGGCGCCGATCAGGCGCGACAGGGTGATGCTGCGCCCGGTCACAGTGGTGCCACGCTGTACAGGCGTACGGGGTCAGGATCAGCGCAAGAGGGAAATGTCATCATCTTTCCGCGTGATGGCAAGGGGTTGAGCATGCCGGTCTGCCGGCACCGCCGCAGCGCGACGGGGAGGACGGATCAGGCGCGCAGCAAAGCTAAGTTAATGCAATCGCCACGAAACACCATGATAATCCCGAATGATCTGCGTGGCTTCTACACTCTTTTGCAAATGCGAAAGCTGTCATCCGAATTTTTTGGTAAAATAACCTGACCGCTTTTGTTGCCTCTGGCGTCATTTCTGACTATCTCTGCCCGCAGCATACCACGGCATCCCATCGGACACCGACCCCAGAAGCGAGGACACCCATGACAGACCGCATCGCCATCACCGGGCTGAAGGTTGACGCCCGTCTTGTGGATTTCGTCGAAAAACACGCGCTTCCCGGCACCGGGATCGACGCCGCCAGCTTTTGGCACGGCTTTGCCGGGGCGGCGGCCGATCTGATGCCGAAAAACATGGCGCTGCTGGCCAGACGTGCCGATCTGCAGGCGCAGATCGACGCCTGGCACAAGGCGCACCGGGGGCAGAGCTTTGACGCGGCCGCCTACCGCGTCTTTCTGACCGAGATCGGCTATCTGGTGCCGGAAGGCCCCGATTTCACGATTGAAACCACGCAGACCGACCCGGAAATCGCCCTTGTTCCCGGCCCGCAGCTGGTGGTTCCGGTGATGAATGCGCGCTATGCGCTGAATGCGGCCAATGCGCGCTGGGGCAGCCTGTATGACGCTTTGTACGGAACAGACGCTTTGGGCGATCTGCCCGCCGGCAAGGGCTACGACGCGGCCCGCGGCGCGCGGGTCATTGCCTGGGGCCGGGCGTTTCTGGATGAGGCCGTGCCGCTTGCGCGCGGGTCGTGGTCCGAAGCACGCGGCTTTCGCGTAGACGCGGGCCAGCTTTGGGTGACCGGGGCAGAGGATGCTGTGGGGCTAGCCGATCCGTCACGGTTTGCAGGCTTTGTGGGCAATGCGACGGCCCCCACGGCATTGATGCTGAAAAACAACGGCTTGCACATTGAAGTTCAGGTAGACCCTACCACGCCGACCGGCCGGGATGATCTGGCGCATGTGTCGGATATCCGGCTGGAATCGGCGATGTCGGCGATCATGGATTGCGAGGACTCGGTCGCGGCGGTGGATGCGGAAGACAAGGTTCTGGCCTATGGCAACTGGCTGGGGCTGATGAAGGGCGATCTGGCCGAGGTGATCGTCAAGGGCGGCAAAGAGTCGGTGCGGCGGCTGAACCCGGACCTGACCGTGACCGCCCCGGATGGCGGCACGCTGACGCTGAGATCGCGCGCGCTGCTGTTGGTGCGCAACGTAGGGCATCTGATGACCAACCCGGCGATCCTGACCGAGGATGATCGGGAGATCGGGGAGGGCATCATGGATGCCTTTCTGACCACGCTTTGCGCGATGCATGATCTGCAAAAGTCCGAAGGCACCCGCAATTCCACCCAAGGCTCGGTCTATGTGGTCAAGCCAAAGATGCACGGCCCGGATGAGGTGGCCTTTGCCTGCGAGATTTTCGACCATGTGGAAAAGGTGCTGGGCCTGCCCCGCTTTACCGTCAAGCTGGGCATCATGGATGAAGAGCGCCGTACCAGTGCCAATCTGAAAGAATGCATCCGCGCCGCCAAAAACCGGGTGGCCTTCATCAACACCGGGTTCCTCGACCGCACCGGGGATGAAATCCACACCAGCATGGAAGCTGGCCCCATGGTCCGCAAGGGCGACATGAAGGCAAGCGCCTGGATCAAGGCCTATGAGGATCGCAACGTCGATATCGGGCTGGCCTGCGGGTTGCGCGGCCGCGCGCAGATCGGCAAGGGCATGTGGGCCGCACCCGACCTGATGGGCGACATGCTGGCGCAGAAAATGGCGCATCCGCAGGCCGGGGCAAACTGCGCCTGGGTGCCCTCGCCCACCGCCGCCACGTTGCATGCCACGCATTATCACCGGGTCGATGTGCTGGCCCGGCAGGTTGAGATTGCGCGCGGCGGGCCGCGCGGCACGCTGGACGCGCTGCTGACCATTCCGCTGGCGCAAGGGGCCAACTGGTCGGACGAAGACATCCGCCAAGAGGTGGAGAACAACGCGCAGGGCATTCTGGGCTATGTGGTGCGCTGGATTGACCAAGGGGTTGGCTGCTCCAAGGTGCCGGACATTCATGATGTGGGCCTGATGGAAGACCGCGCCACCTGCCGGATTTCATCGCAGGCCTTGGCAAACTGGCTGCACCATGGGGTGATCACCGAAGATCTGGTGATCACCGCCATGCGCAAGATGGCCGCCGTGGTGGACCGGCAGAACCAAGGTGATCCGCTGTATCAGCCGATGGCACCGGGCTATGACGGGGTTGCCTTCCGCGCTGCCTGTGATCTGGTGCTCAAGGGGCGCGCGCAGCCGTCAGGCTATACCGAGCCGGTGTTGCACGCCCGGCGCCTTGAAAAGAAAGCAGAAGCTATATGACCATCACCATTGCACAAGCCCGCACGATCATCGCGACCGCCCTGGCCAACGGGGATGAGGCGGGCATGAAACCGCTGTCGGTGGTGGTGGTCGATGCCGGGGGCCACACCATCGCCTTTGAACGTGAGGATGGGGCCGCGCCGGGCCGCTATGCCCTGGCGCATGGCAAGGCCAATGGCTGCATCATGCTGGGCCTGCCGGGCAGCGCCATTCACGCACGGGCCGAGAGCCAGGCCTATTTCGTGCAGGCGATGAACGGGCTGTATGGCGGCGATTTCGTGCCGGTCAAAGGCGGGGTTCTGGTGCGCGACGCCGGGGGCACCGTGCTTGGTGCTGTCGGGGTGACCGGCGACACGTCAGACAATGACGCTTTGGCCGCCTGTGCGGGGATCGAGGCGGCAGGGTTGGTGGCCGAAAGCTGACCCGCCGCCCCTGCCCTCAGCCGATATCCAGCGCAATCGAATGAACCCGCGTGTTCAGATCGCCAAGCGCCGCATGAACCGCGCGGTGGCGGGCAACGCGGCTTAGCGCGGCCAGACTGTCTGCCCGCAGCAGGATGCGGAAATGGCTCTCTCCGGTGCCGTCATCGCCGGAGTGACCCGCATGCATATGGCTTTCGTTCACGATTTCAATCTGTTGCGGCGCGAATGCCGCAATCAGGCGCTGTTCCATTTCGGTCTTCACAGTCATTTTTGATCTGCCCCCTTCAATCTGCCGCCCAAACCCCTAAACTGTGCCGCCCGAGTCGGAAAGACGCAGGGACGCAAGAAAGGCAGACCATGGTCACGAAACCCCCCTTTGAATTCGACATCCGCGTCTCGGCGGACAAGAAGCGCAAGAAAACCACACGGCGGGGGATGTCTGGCGCGTTCGAGACCTCGAACAAACCCTGCGACTTTCCGGGCTGCACCGAGGCGGGTGCCTACCGGGCCCCGAAAAGCCCTGATCTGCTGGATGAATTTTTCTGGTTCTGCAAGGATCACATCCGCGAGTATAACCTGAAGTGGAACTTCTTTCAGGGCACATCGGACGACGACTTTCAGAAATTCCTCGACAAGGACCGGGTCTGGGAGCGCCCCACCAAACCGTTCAGCCGCAAGGATGACGGACGGGCCTGGGCACGGCTGGGGGTGGATGATCCGCTGGCGCTGCTTGGCGAGAAGGCCACGCAGAACCCCGGCAGCCGGCCTGCCGGCACCTCGACCCGCAAACTGCCGCCGACCGAACGCAAGGCGATCGAGATCCTGGACGCACGGGATACCTGGACCAAGACCGAAATCCGCAAGCAATACAAATCCTTGGTCAAGGATCTTCATCCGGACATGAATGGCGGGGACCGCAGCGATGAAGAGCGGTTGCAAGAGGTGGTCTGGGCGTGGGACCAGATCAAGGACAGCCGCTTTTTCAGGGAATGACGCCAGGGCTGCCCATCGTGCCGAATGTCAAAACAGCGGGCCAAGGCCCGCTGTTTGTCTGATCTGACCGGGCGCACAAACGCGGTATCACGCCATCCGGAAGGTCAACGCCGCGCCGTTCATGCAATAGCGCTTGCCGGTCGGTTGCGGCCCATCGTCGAACACATGGCCGAAATGCCCGCCGCAGCGGCGGCAATGCACCTCGGTCCGTGTGCCGAACAGGCTGCGGTCCGCCTTGGTGCCGACGGCATTCTGCAACGGCTGCCAGAAGCTGGGCCAGCCGGTTCCGCTGTCGTATTTGTGCTCGGACGAGAATGCCGGCAGATCGCACCCCGCGCAGTGATAGGTGCCGGCCCGGGTTTCAGCGTCCAGCGGGCTGGTAAAGGCACGCTCTGTCGCCTCTTCGCGCAGCACGCGGTAGGGCAGATCGCCCAGCTTTGCGCGCCATTCCGCCTCGGACAACTGATATTCAAAATTGCCCTCGGCAGACCATGCCGCCCGGCCCATGACAAAAAGGGCCACGCCCCCCAATACAACCGCACGTCTGTTCATGATCGCCTCCATCTACGCAAACCCTTGTACTGTGCATTACGCGAGGGCGGGGACAAAGGTTTCACGCTCACGCAAACGGGAACGCATGCCCTTGCCCTTGAACCCCCCGGTATTATGCTCCACAACTCCACGGAACCTCACCAAACGACCGGAACAGGACGAAGCACGATGCTGGATCACGCCATGAAGCCAACAGAAGAAATCAATGTGCGGGATGTGTTCGGCATCGACACTGACATGAAGGTCAAGGGCTTTGCCGAAGCCACTGACCGCGTGCCGGCGATTGATCCGACCTATAAGTTCGATCCTGACACGACTTTGGCGATTCTGGCAGGCTTTGCCTACAATCGCCGGGTGATGATTCAAGGCTATCACGGCACGGGCAAGTCGACCCATATCGAGCAGGTCGCGGCCCGGCTGAACTGGCCTTGCGTGCGGGTCAACCTGGACAGCCACATCAGCCGGATCGACCTGATCGGCAAGGATGCGATCAAGCTGCGCGATGGCAAGCAGGTGACCGAATTCCACGAAGGCATCCTGCCCTGGGCGTTGCGCAACACCGTGGCCATCGTGTTTGATGAATATGACGCGGGCCGCGCCGATGTGATGT
The DNA here is from genome assembly GCF_004745575.1 of Pseudotabrizicola sediminis. Lineage (GTDB taxonomy): Bacteria > Pseudomonadota > Alphaproteobacteria > Rhodobacterales > Rhodobacteraceae > Pseudotabrizicola > Pseudotabrizicola sediminis. The sequence continues at coordinate 104,464 of NZ_RPEM01000009.1, forward strand.
TCGTGATCCAGCGCGTGCTGGAAACCGATGGCAAACTGACGCTGCTGGACCAGAACGAGATCATCACGCCGAACCCCTATTTCCGGCTGTTTGCCACGGCAAACACCGTCGGTCTGGGCGACACCACCGGCCTTTACCACGGCACCCAGCAGATCAACCAGGCGCAGATGGACCGGTGGAGCCTTGTGGCCACGCTGAACTACCTGAGCCATGATGCCGAGGCGGCGATCGTTCTGGCCAAAAGCCCGCATTACAACACCGAAAAAGGTCGCAAGCAGATTTCCCAGATGGTCACCGTGGCCGACCTGACCCGCACGGCCTTCATGAACGGCGATCTGTCCACGGTCATGAGCCCGCGCACCGTGCTGAACTGGGCGCAGAATGCCGAGATCTTCCGCAACGTGGGCTACGCCTTCCGGCTGACCTTCCTGAACAAATGCGACGAGCTGGAGCGGCAGACGGTTGCCGAATTCTACCAGCGCTGCTTTGCCGAGGAACTACCCGAGTCGGCGGCAAGCATGGCGATGAAATAAGTCGGCAGGGCGGGGTTCCCCCCGCCCTTGCCGCAGCGGCGGGGGGAACCCCGCCCTACCGGGGCGTGACATGACCAAACCCAACGACAACCCAGCCGATCCGTTCAAGAAGGCGCTTGCCGACGCCACGCGCGTCATGGCCGACGACCCGGAAATGACCGTCACCTATTCGGTGGACCCGCCGGGTATGAACCGCGATGGCGTGCGGCTTCCACAGGTCAGCCGCCGGATGACGCGCGACGAGGTGCTGCTGGCGCGTGGCACCGCCGATGCCTTTGCCCTGCGCCGCAAGTTCCATGACGAGGCGGTGGCGACCCGCTATGCGCCCTCTGGCCAGATGGCGCGCGACATCTATGACGCGATGGAGACCGCCCGCTGCGAGGCGGTGGGCGCGCGCGCGATGCCGGGCACAGCGGGCAACATCGACGCCAAGATCGGGCATGAGGCCGACCGCAAGGGCTATGCCCAGATCACCAATGCGCAGGATGCGCCCTTGTCGGTGGCGGCGGGTTACCTTGTGCGGCATCTGGCCACCGGGCGCGATCTGCCTGCCGGGGCCGCCAATGTGATGAACCTGTGGCGCGGCTTTATCGAAGAGCAAGCCAGCGGCACCTTGGAAAATGTCGATCATGTGCTGGCCGATCAGGCCGCCTTTGCCCGCCTGACCCGCAAGGTGATTGCCGACCTTGGCTATGGCGACCAGCTGGGCGATGACCCCGACGCGCCCGATGATGACCAGGCCGATGATCAGGCGCAGGAAGACGAAGACAGCCCTGAAAGTCAGGGCGAGGAGCAGTCCGAACAGGACGAGTCCGAAGCCAACCCCGAGCGCAGTCAGGAAGATCAGCAGGACCAGTCGCAGGCCCAGGTCTCGATGGAAGACAGCGCCGATATGGAGCAGGGCGACGAGGCCGAACTGCCCGAGGGCGAGGCCCCGCTGGAACCACCGCCCCCTGCCCCGCATTCGTCTGCCGATCCGAACTACACCGTCTATACCACCGATTTCGATGAGGAAATCCGGGCCGAGGATCTGGCAGAACCGGCAGAGCTTGAACGGTTGCGCGCCTATCTGGATCAGCAGCTGGAACCGCTGAAAGGCGCCGTCAGCCGGTTGGCCAACAAGCTGCAACGTCGCTTGCAAGCTCAGCAGAACCGGTCATGGGATTTCGATCTGGAAGAGGGCACTCTGGATGCCGGCCGTCTGGCGCGGGTTGTGGCGAACCCCACCACGCCGTTGTCGTTCAAGCAGGAAAAGGACACCGAGTTCCGCGACACCTGCGTGACGATCCTGCTCGACAATTCCGGCTCGATGCGCGGGCGGCCCATCAGCATTGCGGCGATCTGCGCCGATGTGCTGGCCCGCACGCTGGAACGCTGTTCGGTCAAGGTGGAGATCCTGGGCTTCACCACCCGCGCCTGGAAAGGTGGGCAAAGCCGCGAACGCTGGCTGGCCCAAGGGAGGCCGCAACAGCCGGGGCGGCTGAACGATCTGCGCCACATCATTTACAAGGGGGCCGATGCGCCGTGGCGGCGCGCGCGGCCCAATCTGGGGCTGATGATGAAAGAGGGCCTGTTGAAGGAAAACATCGACGGCGAGGCGCTGGAATGGGCGCACCGCCGAGCGGCGGCCCGGCCCGAGGCGCGCAAGATCCTAATGGTGATTTCCGACGGCGCGCCGGTGGATGACAGCAGCCTGTCGGTCAACCCGGCGAACTTTCTGGAAAAACACCTGCGCGACGTGATCGCGATGGTCGAACGCAAGCGGGCGGTGGAACTGATCGCCATCGGCATCGGCCATGACGTGACCCGCTACTACCAGCGTGCCGTCACCATCACCGATGTCGAGCAGCTGGCAGGCGCGATGACCGAACAACTGGCCGGGCTGTTCGACACCGATCCGCGCAAGCGGGCGCGGGTGCTGGGGATGCGCAAGACGGGCTGAGGTTGGGCCGGTCATGCCGGTCAGAGGGGGGGCGCGGCCCCCCGCCTTTGCCCCCCCCGGAGTATTTCAAAAAGGTGCAAGCGATGTTTCAGAGCTTTGACAGCCACGCCACGCCGGAACAAGGGCCGCCACGGCTGGCCGCGCTGCGCGACGTGATGACGCATGAAGGATTGGCCGGGTTCATCGTGCCGCGCGCCGATGCGCATCAGGGCGAATACGTGGCGGCGCGGGATGAACGTCTGCAATGGCTGACCGGGTTTACCGGCTCGGCCGGGTTTGCCGTGGTGCTGCCCGGTATCGCGGGGGTGTTCATCGACGGGCGGTACCGCGTGCAGGTCAAGGCGCAGGTAGACCTGGATTGCTTTACCCCCGTACCCTGGCCCGAGATCAAGGCCGGTGACTGGATCAGGCAGCATCTTGACGCCGGGGAGGTTGGCTTTGACCCCTGGCTGCAGACAGCGGATGAGATTGCCACCTTGCGGGCCGTGCTGGAACCGGCAGGGATTGGCCTGCGCCCCACGCGCAATCTGGTTGATGCGATCTGGCCGGATCAGCCGCCTGCCCCCTGTGGGCTGGCCTTTGCGCACCCGGATGCTCTGGCCGGGGAGAGCAGCGCCGACAAACGCGCGCGGCTGGCCGAAGGGTTGCGCAACGCCGGGCAGCGCGCGGCGGTGATCACGCTGCCGGATTCGATCTGCTGGCTGTTGAACATCCGGGGCGCGGACGTGCCCAAGAACCCGGTGCTGCAGGGATTTGCCATTCTGCATGACGATGCGCGGGTGACGCTGTTCACCGATCCGGCCAAGCTGGACGAGGCCACCTGCGCCCATCTGGGCCCACAGGTGACCTTGCGCCCGCCCGCTGCCTTTGTGCCCGCGCTGCGCACGCTGACCGGGCCGGTGCGGGTGGACCGCGGTACGGCACCGCTGGCGGTCAGTGACGAGATGGCCGAAGCGGGGATTGACGTGGCATGGGGCGATGACCCCTGCCGCCTGCCCAAGGCGCGCAAGACCGCCGCCGAAATCGCAGGCATGCGCGAGGCCCATCTGCGCGACGGGGCGGCGATGGTGGAGTTCCTGTGCTGGCTGGACCGCCAGACGCCGGACACGCTGACCGAGATTGATGTGGTCACGGCGCTGGAAGGTTTTCGCCGCGCCACCAATGCGCTGCATGACATCAGCTTTGACACCATCTGCGGGGCCGGGCCCAATGGCGCGATCATGCATTACCGCGTGACGCGCGACACCAACCGGGCGGTGCGGAACAATGAGCTGCTGCTGGTGGATTCAGGCGCGCAGTATCGCGACGGCACCACCGACATCACCCGCACCGTTGCGGTGGGCAATCCGCGGGATGAGGCGCGCGCCTGCTATACAAGAGTGCTGCAGGGGATGATTGCCATCTCACGCGTGCGTTTTCCCAAGGGGCTGGCGGGGCGTGATCTGGACCCGCTGGCGCGGTATCCGCTTTGGGTCGCGGGGTTCGATTTCGACCATGGCACCGGGCACGGCGTGGGCGCGTTTTTGTCTGTTCACGAAGGGCCGCAGCGGCTGAGCCGGGTGTCAGAGGTGCCGCTGGAGCCGGGCATGATCCTGTCGAATGAGCCGGGATATTACCGCGAGGGGGCGTTTGGCATCCGGCTGGAGAACCTGATCGTGGTGCAGGTCGCTGAGGGTCTGGGTGACAACCGGGCGCAATACAGCTTCGAGACGCTGACATTCGTGCCGCTGGACCGTCGGTTGATCGTGACCGCGATGCTGTCACCGTATGAAGCGGCTTGGCTTGATGCCTATCATGCGCAGGTGCTGGCACAGATAGCACCGCGCGTGTCGGGTGACGTGCTGGACTGGCTGAAAGCCGCCTGCGCGCCGCTTTAGGCGGTTGCCGCGACCGAGCGGATGCGGTCCACCATGGCCCGCACGCCGTTGGACCGTTGTGCCGACAGGTGGTCGTTCAGCCCCAACCGCCCCAGTTCGGCGGGGGCATCCACCGCCACCACCTGATCGAGCGGCACCCCGGAATACAGCGCGTGCAGGATGGCGATCAGCCCGCGCACGATCATCGCATCGCTGTCGCCTTGAAAGTCGAACCGCCCCTCGGCAACTACCGGGCGCAGCCAGACCTGGCTGGCGCAGCCATCCACTTTCAGCGCGGGCACCCTGAATTCGTCGGGCAAGGGCGGCATCGCCTTGCCCAGCTCGATCACATGGCGGTAGCGATCTTCCCAATCGTCGAGAAAATCGAAGGTTTCGGCAATGTCTTCAAAGGCGGGGGTGGCCATGGGCAAGGCTCCTTTGCTTGTGGAGGTAATGCCCTGCCCCGCATTGGTCCAGCCCCTTTGCTGCAAATCAACACCCGCCCTTTTCAAAAGCAGGCTGATCGGCTACCCAAGATCAAAGCCAAGATGGATGGACCGATGAAACGCCCGCCGATTAAAAGTCCTGCGACCGCCGCCCTTGTTGCCGTTCTGGTTCTGACATCCTGCGGGGCCGTGCGCGACTCGCGGCTGAACCCGTTCAACTGGTTTGGCCGGTCCGAGCGGGTTGAAACCATCGCGCCGTTGCAGCGCGCCGTTGATTCGCGCCTGCTGGTGGCAGATGTGGTGGCGCTGGACATTGAACCCTATACCAGCGGGGCCATCGTGCGGGCCACCGGAGTCATGGAAAGCCAGGGCTGGTGGCAGGCTGAACTGGTCGAGGTCGAAGGCGATGATCCGACGCATCTGGTGCTGGATTTCCGCATCCTGCCGCCGGTATCGCAAACTGCCGTTGGCAGCCAGCGCACGCGCGAGGTAACGGCCGCGATGACCGTCAGCCCCCGCCGGCTTGAGGATATCACGCGCGTGACCGTGCAGGGCGAGCGCTCGGCACGCATGACGCGCCGCTGAGGGTTCGGGGCACCGGCAAGCCTACAGCCGGATCACCCGCACCTCGCTGCCCTTGGCCGACAGGGCAATCTCGCCCCGGCACAGGGCCAGCGCGTCATTGCCAAAGGCTTCCTTGCGCCAGCCGCCCAGAGCTTCGACCTCGCGGCCCCCGGCAGCGATTGCATCCAGATCCGACGATGACGCGATCAGTTTGGGGGCCACACCCAGACTTTCCGACTTGGCCTTGAGCAAAACCCGAAGCAGGTCGGCCAAGGCCGGGTTCACCTGAATCTGTTCACGCTCATCCGCGACCTTCGGCATGTCTTCCGGCTTCATCGCCAGCCCGGCCTTGACGGCGGCAAGAATGCCATCGGCGATTTCGGGCTTGCGCCCTTCGCGCATCAACAAGCGCGACCGGCCCAGTTCTTCCACGGATGTGGGCCGGGTAGAGGCCAGCTCCAGCAGGGCGTCATCCTTCATCACCCGGCTGCGTGGCACGTTGTTTTTCTGGGCATAGTCCTCGCGGAAACGCGCCAGTTCTTTGACCACCGCCAAAAACCGGCCCGAGGTGGTGCGGGTCTTGATCCGCAGCCAGGCGTCATCGGGGGTGGTGGTGTATGTTTCGGGGTTGACCAGAACCGCCAGCTCTTCGCCCACCCAATGCGAGCGGCCATTCTTGGCCAGTTGTGCCGCCAGCCATTCGTAGATCACCCGCAGATGGGTGACATCGGCCAGCGCATATTCCTTTTGCGCATCGGTCAGCGGGCGGCGCGACCAGTCGGTGAAGCGGCTGGTCTTGTCGAGGTTTTCCTTGGCAATCTTGCGCACCAGCGTTTCATATCCGACCTGTTCGCCAAAGCCGCAGACCATGGCGGCGATCTGGGTGTCGAACAGCGGTTCGGGAAAAACATTGCCCTCGACAAAGAAAATCTCCAGATCCTGCCGGGCGGCGTGGAACACCTTGACCGTCGCCTTGTGGCGAAAGAGGTCATAGAGCGGCTCCATGCTCATCGCCTCGCCCTCGATCGGGTCGACCAGAACCGCATCGCCGGTCTTGCCGGGCAAGGCCATCTGGATCAGGCAGAGTTTTGACCAATAGGTCCGCTCGCGCAGGAATTCGGTGTCGATGGTGACATAGGGTTGGGATTTTGCCGCCTCGCAAAATGCGGCGAGGTCTTCGGTCGTGGTGATGGTGCGCATGGGTCGCGTCTTTCAAGGGGCCGCGGGGGCATCCCGCAACAGGTGTCCTTCCGCTATAGGCGGCGGCTTTCACCTTGAAAAGCCCCGGATATCCAATTTTACGGGTTTTCGCTGCGACAGCTGGGGGCAAGGCTGTTAGACTTTCCTCTGGGCAGAGCGGAAATCAGACCAGATGGCACAGGTAGTCCTTTTCCTGCGTGGCGATCAGATCGCCACGTATCGATCGCTTGCGTCATCCGGCAACGGGGATCGCATGACGGTGACCCTGACCGGGGTTGAACCGCTTGGCGCGGCCAGCACTTACTTCCGGGTGGTGGTGCGTCAGGTCAATGATGGCGAGGGCAACTTCAGCAACGGTCAGTTTGTCGAAATCTATGTCTGGCCGGAAGATGACCCGCCGGAACGGCCGCTGTACAGAAGCCTGAACCCGCAGCACGATCAGTATCAGGGGCGGGCATCCTCTGCCGGGCATCAGATTTTCACCAACCCTTCCAAAATCTTGTTCCAGACCGAGGGGATCTCTTCGGGCAAGATACAGTACGGGCCGGGTGCCTGTCCGCCCCGGGCAGAGAAGCTGCCCTTCAATGGTTTTGCAGGCAGCCCGCCCGCCATTCCCTGCTTTGTTGCGGGCACCCGGATTCTGACGCATCGCGGCATGCTTGGGGTTGAAGGTCTGCGCCCCGGTGATCTGGTGCAGACCATGGACAACGGCTATTCCCCCGTGGTCTGGGCCGGGCGACGCACGGTTTGTGGGCTGGGCAGCATGGCACCGGTGCGATTTGCTGCCGGTGCGGTGGGCAACCAGCGTGATCTGCTGGTGTCGCCCCAGCACCGGATGCTGGTCACCGGCTGGCCATCCGAGTTGACGATGGGCGAACGCGAAACCCTTGCCGCAGCACGACATCTGATCAACAACCGCACGATCCGGCGTCTGCGCCGACCGACTGTCACCTATGTACATATCTTGTGCGAAGATCATCAGGTGATCTTTGCCGAAGGTGCGCCGACCGAAAGCCTGTTCGCAGGGGGCGCGGCGCTTTCAGCCTTTGACCAGCGGGCGAGCGATGAGATCCGCCGCCTGTTCCCGTCGCTTTGCCCGGTCAGCGGCACCGGGACCGGGCTTGCCCGCCCGGTATTGCCCCCTGTCGCGGCGCGACTGGCGGGGCTTTAGCGCCTGCCGCGTCAGAAATGGCGTCGCAAGCTGGAATCCGGTTTGTCCATATTCGGGCCAACCAGAGATTTCATGTGGCGGCAGCTCCCGACTGGACGCGGTGCGCGCAGGTTTGCCGCCGCGGGCGTGCCGCTGCAAGCCGAGAGGCGTCCCACTTTTGTCCCTGCCTGCGGGCCGCGCGGCGTGACCGTCAGCAGCTGGATCTCGGCATAGGTAAAGTTGCGAACCGGTTCATTCTCACGTCCCGGAAATACGGAGGCAACGTTCGTGATGTTGCGCAGCGTTGCATCGCCCATGGCAACAAGGACACCATCCTTGGTCAGCGCCAGGCCGGGCTCGATAAGTCTGCACCCATCTTGATCGCGAGTTCATAGCCGCCAAGCGTGTTCTCTGGCAGATATCCTGCTGTCCCGCGATGGGCGATGACAATGGCTGTTGGTCGGTTATTGGTTGCAGTCCAGAAACACTGGCTCCCGCTGCCCTGCCACAAAGCGGCGCAGCACCAGCGGATACAACCGGTGTTCCTGCACCAGCACCCGGGCGGACAATGTGTCCGCCGTATCGTCCGGCAAAACCGGCACCACCGCCTGCCCCAGCACCGGTCCGGCGTCGAGTTCCGCCGTCACCTGATGCACCGTGCACCCTGCTGCCGTATCGCCCGCGTCGAGCGCGCGCTGATGGGTGTGCAGCCCGGGGTATTTTGGCAGCAGGGACGGGTGGATGTTCAGCATCCGCCCCGCAAAACGACGGACGGAATCCGGGGTCAGCACCCGCATGAACCCGGCAAGGCACAGCACATCGGGGTTTGCCGCAAGAAGGGGCCGCAACAGCTCTGCCTCAAACGCGGCCCGATCGCGGCCAAAGCCCCGGTGATCCACCGCCGCCACAGCCACCCCCAACGCCGCCGCCCGGGCCAGACCCGCCGCCTGTGGGTCATTTGACGCCACAAGCACCGGCTTTGCATAGCCGCCCGCCTGCATATCCTGCACCAGCCGCAGCATGTTGGAGCCACCCCCCGAAATCAGGATGGCAACCCGTGTCACAGCAGGCGGCCCGTGTAGATCACGCCCTCGCCTTCCACGACCTGCCCCATGCGGATCACGGTTTCGCCTTCGGCGCGCAACAGATCGGTCAGCGCATCCGCGCGGTCTTGCGCCACCACCAGCATCATGCCGACGCCACAGTTGAAGGTCTTCAGCAGTTCGGGTTCCGACATATTGGCCGTCCGCGCCAGCCAGTCAAACACCGGCGGCAGATCCCAGGCATCCAGATCGATCTGACAGGCCAGCCCTTCGGGAATCACGCGCGGCGGATTTTCCGTCAGCCCGCCGCCGGTGATATGGGCCAGCGCATTCACGCCCCCGGCCCGCACCGCCGCAAGCGCTTGCTTGACATACAGCCGTGTGGGGGCCAGCAAAGCCGCACCCAGCGTCGCGTCGCTGAACGGCGACGGCGCATCCCACGCAAGCCCCGACAGCTCTACCACCTTGCGCACAAAGCTGTAGCCGTTGGAATGCACGCCGTTCGACGCCAGCCCCAGCAGCACATCGCCCTGCCCCACGCCCGACGGCAGATCGGTGCCGCGTTCCATCGCGCCGACGGCAAAGCCCGCAAGGTCGAAATCGCCGCCATGATACATGCCCGGCATTTCCGCTGTTTCCCCACCAATCAAGGCGCAGCCGGAGGCTTCACAGCCCGCCGCAATGCCGGTGATGATGCGGGTGGCCTGATCCAAATCGAGCTTGCCGGTTGCGAAATAATCAAGGAAGAACAACGGCTCTGCCCCTTGGCACACCAGATCGTTGACGCACATCGCCACCAGATCGACGCCGATGGTATCAACATTGCCGGTGTCTATCGCGATCCGCAACTTGGTGCCCACCCCATCGGTCGCCGCCACAAGGATCGGATCGGTATAGCCCGCGCCCTTCAGGTCAAACAGTGCGCCAAAGCCGCCCAGCCCCCCCATGGTGCCCGACCGCATCGTGCGTTTGGCGGCAGGCTTGATCCGCTCGATCAGCGCATTGCCCGCGTCAATATCCACGCCCGCATCGGCATAGGTCAACCCGTTGTGGCCTTTGGTCATTGCCCGTCTCCGTTCAGGGAATCCGCTGTTGGCGTCCTTTACGCGTTTCACACTGCACGCGCAACAAAGAGGCCGATGCCCAGCCCGCCCAGCCTTGACCCGCCCACCCGTTCTTGACCTGCCCGTCTGATCTGCTAGGCAAGGCAGCGGTACGGGGCTGTAGCTCAATGGTTAGAGCCGGGCGCTCATAACGCCTTGGTTGGGGGTTCGAGTCCCTCCGGCCCTACCAACGCTCGCTTTTTTGCGGATAAATTCGTGCATCGCCGACATGAAACAGCGGTGCAGGTGCGGGGGGTGCTCGCTTCCCCGTCTTGCGACAGGCCCGAGGTCTTTCCCGCTTCGGCACCGCCAAAAACGCTTGGAACGTGATGTATCAGCTTGCCGGGGCCGTTATCCTGCGGCGGCGCAAGGCCAGTGCGCCCAGCCCGCCGAGCGCGGTCAGCATCATAACCAGGCCGGCAGGCACCGGCACGACGGCGGGGGCCATATCCGCCGCAGCCGGAAGGGCACTGGAGGAAATGTTATAGCGAAGCGGTTTGGAATGGGTGCCGTAAAGCCCAAGCCAAAGCTGGCCGGCAAAGTCATCCCCAAGCTCTATGGTCCGCAAGATCGGCGTTCCAGCATTGTAATGGCCAAAGTTCACGCCGCCACCTGCTGCAGAGGTGCCATCCCAGTTCCACCGAAAAGCCGACGTGCTGAACAGCACAGTCCCACCGGCAGAATAGCTGTAACCAAAGCCGGGAATGGCTTCGAACATCACGGTGAGGGTCTGCTTTCCGGCAGGCAGAAAGCCGAAGCTGAGAATGTCACGATCGTTTGAACCGGACCATGTTCCAGACACTGCGGTGACGCCGGCATCGATGACCGTCGGTTTTTTCCAGTTTTTGGAAAACTCACCCAAGTCACTTTCAAGCATGGTTGTCGCCTGCGCAGCGCCTGCTGTCAGGGACAGGACCACGGCAAACGAGGCTGAAAGGGTCTTCAACATGATCATCTCCAGAATGGGTCAACAGGATAACTGCAGCTCTGTTAACCACCGTACTGGGAAGAAATAAGGCAGAATGGCGGCCTTTGATGTACACGAAACCCGTCTGATGCAGCGTCAGACAGTGCCACATCATGCAGTCAGGCCCTGCACGGACCAACAGACCTGCACGGCGTGCCTGCGGCCTGACAGGCCGCAGAGTGCCAGCACATCGCCACGCGGCGCCGTCACGTCACAGGATGAGCGGGGCACGCACAGGCGCTGCGCGGGGCCGATGTCGTGGATATCATGCCCGATCAGCCGTCCGGCCATGCGTGCCACATCCGCCGCGCGGTCGCCATCTGCACATGCGCCAAGCCCGGTCACCCCGTCTTCGGCCAGCAGTTCGATCACCGTCTTGGTCAGCGACGCGGTCGCGCCATAGCTGAACCGATACGGGGCCCTAAAGGGGATGTTGTCCGGGGGTGGCATGGATGCTGCGGATTTTCATGGCTTGGCACCGGATCTATATGGTCAGAGCATAGCCAGACCTGGGGCAAAGGACATTGATAAACATCGGTCGGTTTCCCCCAGAGGACCCGGAAAGGCCCGATTCGCCGCTCCGCCGCGATGACCGCAGTGTGATGCTTGCTGCTGTGGCTTCAAGGGGAACAGGCGCGCACATCCGGTACACACGCCTGATCCCCCGGACGGGCCCTGACCTCTACCGCCGGGTGGGCGTGACCACATGCACCTCGCCAATGCCGCCACCGGTGGCACGGATCTGACGTCCAGGCGGGATCGGCATCGGGCCAAGCCGCGCCCCGGTGATGATAATCTGCCCCCGGCGCAGCGGCACCCCGCGCTGCGCGGCGTGGTCTGCCAGCCAGATCACCGCCTCCACCACCTGCGCGCTGCTGGGGCCAGCTTTGGCTTGCTGCAACAGTTGGTCATCACCAAAGATCGACAGGGGCACCGTGGCCATCTCTACCGTGTTCCAAGGCACCCCGACAGAGCCTGCAACAAAGGCACGGTTGCTTTGCGCATCGGCCAGGCCGGTCAGGGCGGGCACAGCCGAAATGCTTGCAAAACGCGAGTCGAGGATTTCAAACGCCACACAAAGATCGCCCAGGGCAGCCAGCACCTGGTCCGGGGTGGCGCGGTCCGGCACATCCTGCGCAAGACGAAGCGCAAGCTCGACCTCCAGCAACGGGTCAACCAGACCGGCGGGCAGCGCGCCACCATCGGGCAGCAGCCGCGACGCCGCTAGCGGGGCGGTGCGGATAACGCCATTGCGGATCGGGGCGACTTTCCAGCCCGCCACCGCTTCACCCCCCAGCACAGCTGTCTGCACGGCATAGGCCTCCGCCTCGTCACGCGGTGCACTTTCAGGCGGAAGTGCAGACAGGCGCGGGCCGGAAAAGGCCCCGCTCAGGGCGGCGGCGAGCTGTCTGATATGGTCCGGCATAGAGGCACTCCCGCACGGGTGTGGAAGGCAGGCGTGCTTGCCCCCAACCACAAGACAAAGGGCAGTCCGGCTGCACCCCGTGGCGCTGACCAGGCCGCGTCGTGCAAGCTTTGTCAAGACTTCGCCAAGGAATGACCCCGCACCCTTTGCCGATGCGACCCCGTCATTGGAAGACTGTTCCAGCGGATCTTACCGCCGCAAGCGCCCGCTGGCCTGAAACCGCACGTCAGAAAAGATTGTCTGGCGAGGGATTGAAGGGACAGGTTGGACACCACATCTGAGAAGCATTCGCAACAAAACAGGCGCCCCTCCTCCGTGGACAACCATACCAGAGTCGTTTTCCGAGAAACTCACTCCGTCTCATTGGTGCTGCGATGATGGAAGCCATCCTGTTCCTGTTGATCGGGATCCTTGTCATTCTCGCAATCATTGCGGCGAATGGCTATTTCGTCGCGCAAGAATTTGCCTATATGTCGGTCGACCGCACGCGGCTTGCGGCGCGGGCTGCCGAGGGCGATGTGGCGGCCAAGCGCGCGCTTGCGGTCACCCGGCGCACCAGCTTCATGCTGTCGGGCGCGCAGCTTGGCATCACCGTCACCGGCCTGCTGGTCGGCTTTGTCGCCCAGCCGATGGTCGGCAATTCCCTGGGAACGCTGCTCGGCGTTGCAGGTGTGCCCACTGCGGTGGGTGTTGGCGTCGGGACCACGCTGGCGCTGGTCGCCGCCACGATCATCCAGATGATCTTTGGCGAGCTTTACCCCAAGAACCTTGCCATCGCGAACCCCGAACCGCTGGCGCGCGGCCTTGCGCGGTCAACGCTGATCTACCTGACTGTCTTCGGTTGGCTGATCGGGTTTTTCGACAAATCCGCGAACCTGCTGCTGCGGGCGCTGCGGATCGAGCCGGTGCATGATCTTGATGTCAGCGCCTCGGCGGACGACCTGCCGCGCATCATCGCCGACAGCCGCGACAGTGGTGACCTGCCGGTGGAACTGTCGCTGATGATGGACCGCATCCTCGATTTTCCGAAGCAGGATGTCGAGCATGCCATGGTGCCGCGATCGCAGGTCGACTGGGTCAGCCCCGACACGACGCTGGACGAGCTGCGCGGCCTGATGGCGCGCGCCCACACCCGCTATCCGGTGATCGACGACGACGACACCCCCGTGGGTGTGGTGCATCTGGCGGATGTGCTGGAACGTCTGGTGTCCGGGCGCGCCGATGAGCCGGTGTCTGCTGTGATGCGACCGGCAACCGTGATGCCCACCCTGATGCTGCTGCCCGATGCCCTTGCCCAGCTGACCAAGTCTGACAACCAGCTTGCCTGTGTGATCGACGAATACGGCGGCTTTGCCGGGGTTCTGACGATCGAAGATCTGGCGATGGAAATCGTCGGCGAGATCACCGACGAACATGACGCGGATACCGGCTTTTCGCTTGTCCCCGACGGCGACAACATCTGGATCATGGACGGCGACGTGCACCTTGACGAGGTGCAGCGCGCCATTGGCTATGACCTGCCACGCGGCGATGTCGAGACTGTGGCGGGCCTGCTGATTGCCGAACTCGGTGCCCTGCCGTCCGAAGGCGATACGGTGACCGTCGACCTGCCGATTGACCCGGCAGAGCTGGTGTCTGATCAACCGATGCGCCGCAGGCTGGAGGTGGATGTGTTGCGTGTCGAGCGCCACATTCCGACCGAGCTGCGCGTGCGGCTGGTCGAAATTGCAATGACAGAGGATGACCGATGAGCGGCGCGTTGACTTTAATCCTGATCACCGCCCTCCTGATTGCCCTTAGCGCGTTTTTCGTGATCATCGAATTTGCCTTGCTTGGCGCACGGCGGCACCGGCTCGAAGAGCTTGCGCCGCGCAGCGTCTCGGCCCGCGCGGCGTTGCGCGGGATGAACGACCTGACATTGATGCTGGCAGGCGCACAATTGGGCATCACGGTCTGCACCTTTGCGTTGGGGGCGGTTACCAAACCTGCCGTTGATGCCTGGCTTGGCCCGGTGCTTTTGACCTGGGGTCTGCCGTTCTGGGTGGCGGGTGCCACCGCGTTCGGTCTGTCGCTGTTCGTGGTCACCTTCCTGCATCTGGTCGTGGGGGAAATGGCCCCGAAGTCCTGGGCCATTGCGCACCCTGAAACGTCCGCGCTCGCCATCGGGGTGATTTCGCGCGCCTATATCTGGCCGCTCAGGCCGCTTTTGGGGTGGGTGAACGGGCTTGCGAACCGTCTTGTGCGTGCATCGGGCGTGGAGCCTGTCGAAAGTGCGGCTGTCGGCGGACGCGATATCGCGACCATCCGCCAGCTTGTGGAACATTCGGCCAAGGTTGGCACGCTGGAGCCGGAAATGCAGCAACAGCTGTCTGGCTTCATCGACCTTGGCACCATGCCGGTCATCGCACTGGTCGTGACCGACGTGGCACCGACACAGGTCTTGCCGCAGGCAACGGCTGCTGATGTGCGCGCGGCGGGCTTGCAGTCCGGGCACATGCGTATTCTGATGTCGGCCGAGGGCGATGGACCACCGTCGGTCGTGCATGTGCGCGATACGCTGCTGTTGCCTGACACCCAGCCCGCAGCCGATATCGCCCGGCGCGCCTTTGTGCTTGATGCCCAGACCCCGGTCTATGAGGCCCTTGCGCGCATGCGCGGATCTAGCGTGCAGATTGCCATCGTTATGCACAATGATGCGGTATGCGGCATCATCACGCTTGCCGACATCCTCAAGCGGGTGCTGCCCGCCGGGATTGCTGCGCAAAAGGCGGTGGCGGCAACTCAGGCGGCATGAGGCAGCGCGGGAATGGCGGGTCAACGTGCCTTCGATGCAGAGATCTTCCACAAAGGCCGCCGCAGATGTGCGGTGCAGGCGACAGAGGCGAAATTGTCATCGGCCAGCACCAGATCAGCGGCCTCTTTCGCCGCCTCGGACCCTTTCAGCCCCATCGCGATGCCGGCATCGGCGCGTTTCAGCGCCGGGGCGTCGTTGACCTCGTCGCCCGTCATGGCCACCGACAGGCCATTGGCCTGCAATGCAGTCACCAGGCGCAGCTAGTGTTCCGGGCTGGTGCGGGCGAAGACGTCGACGGTGGTGACTTCCGTCGCAAGCTGTGCATCGTCCAGTTTATCCAGATCTGACCCGGTCAGCGCGCGGTGCGGGTTCTGCAACCCGATCTGCGCGGCGATGGCGGTGGCCGTACCGGCATGATCGCCAGTGATCATCTTCACCCAGATGCCCGCCGCCCGACAGTAGCGCCGCCTCGGCCGGAACAGCATCCGCCATCTTGTCGACCAGAACGGATTCGCCGGTCAGCATCGCCTCTTGGGCGGCGAGACCATGCGATTGCAGGATGCGCAGGTCTGCCGGAACCTTGTCGCCGACCTCCGGCAGCACAACGTCCCCCACAACAAGGGCCGCCCCGTCAACCGATATGCGCTGACCACCGCGCAGAACCGCCGCCCGTGGGGCCAGCATCCCGCGGATCGCCGCCATCGCGGCTTCGGCCATGCCTTCCTGCACAAAGCCGATGACGGCATTGGCAAGCACCACCGCAAGCATCACGCCGATATCGATCCAGTGTTGCAACGCCCCGGTGATGACAGCGGCACCGATCAGCACAAAGATCAGGACATTGTGAAAACGCAGAAATGGTGGAAAACCTCATCAAGAACTGCCGACGACTGGGCGGTACAGGCGCAATCGCATATTCGACGCGGCAGGGCATTGACCTTGCACAAACCGGCGTCGGGTTCACCCCTCGCGGTCGGCTGCAAAACCTGCAACGCCAAGGTCCGGGTCTGCCCCGGGGTGCGGGTCACCGACATAAGGGCGGGCCGTTGCTACCGGAAAACAGCGGCCACATCCATTTTAGCCGCGAAAGACCCGCAGCACCGACAAGGCCGCATCCCACAGATCGAAGGTCCGGGGCAGCAGATGCTCTTGCGCGGCAAAGGGCATGTCTCGGGTGCCGTCCATTTCGGCATCCAGCGTCCGGAACAGGCGCATCAATCTGCGGCGATGGATGCCCAGCCGCGCCTGCAGCGGATCGGCAAAAATGCCTGCAAAGGCAGCAATCACCGACCCCAGCAGCATCAGTGCCAGCACCGTCACAGCGATCAGCCCGGGCGACGGCCCGACCGGAAAGACGCCGTACCAGACGCCACCCAAGGGTGCACCCAGCGGAAAATCTGCAACGGCGGTGCCGTGTGACACCGCTTGCGCGACACCGGGGGCCATCGATATCATGCCCGGGGTCAGCGCCTGAAACACGATGGCACCGATGGCAAGGGTCACAAGGCCGGTGGTGAACTCGGCAATCGACGACCGCGTGGCGGTGTAGTCACCCACCGCACCAACGATCCGGTCAGCCGCGGCCTGCGCCTCGGCTACGGTGCCACGGCTGCGGATCACTTCCCGAAACCGGGGTGCGGCAAGGATGGCGCGCGACAAGGCGGCGCGGTCGGGGATGGCGGTGCCCGAAGAAAGCGGCGCATCCAGAAGTTCGGTCAGGATCGCGGCCTCGACCCGCGCCGACACCGCCGTGCGCAGCAGCAGCCGTCGTGCCAGCAGCCAGCCCGCCATGCGCGCCATGCCCAGCTTGCGACAGATCCAGGCTCCGAGCCTGACCAGAACAAGGATCGGCGACAGCACGACGTTGACCGGTGCCCGCAGAATGTCTAACCCGGCTGCGGCGCGGTGCAGATGCAAAGTGCCGGGCCATGTGAAATGGCGATGGACGAACGCCTCCACCCGGTCCTGGAGGCCATGCGTATCGGTGCGCCGCGTCATCTGCCCTCTCCCGATCCGCTTGCCATCCTGCCCCAGCAGACTGTTTTCATGTCAGACTCAGCACGGTCATCAAAATCAGCGTCGCAACCCGCGCCGCATCAGCCTGCGTCTGTGATCCATCATGGCGGTTGGCGGATCGCCAGACGCCAACCGTCACCACAACGTTGTAGGGCACAGACAGCCCATAGCCGACACTCAGCGCAAGCCACGGGTGGTCGTCGGCCAGCAAAGCCAAGAAAAGCAGGCTGGTGGTGACATTGACCAGCAGGCCGCCGAACAGCGCCCAATTCCAAAAGGCCTGCCGAAGGGTCAGGTCGCCGTGCCAAAGTGCCAAAAGCCGTGTCATCTGCCATATATGGCAGTGCACAGAAGACTTCGCCAGCCAGCTTGCCGCGTTCTCTGGCAAGCGTGCGGATGGCGGGGCGGTCAGGTCAGCGTGATCTGATGACTGATGACCGAGCCTTGCGTCACAAGATGCAGCTCGAATCCGGGGAGCAGAGCCTTGGGTTTGTGCGGCTGAGTTCCCGCAAGCGCCAGGCTCAGCCCGTGGCCGCTGGCCGCGCAGGTGCTGGCGACCACCCCGGCCCAAAGGCTTTGCATGCCGCGGTGGCTGTGGCCCGAGATGGGTCCGCGCCATCATCACGCAGATGCGGGTCGGTGATCTGGGCGAACAGGGTCACAACAGGTTGCCCCGCCGCCCCATCAGGCTGAGTACGATCAACGGCAGGGCTGTGGTGATCAGAATCGTCACGAAAGCCATCGCCATGCCAAGGCCGACCGATCCCTGTTCGAATTGCCGCCAGATATAGGTGGAAATGGTGGACACACCCACCGGGGCCACGACCACCGACGCCACCAGCTCACGCGAGGCAACCGCAAAGACCAGCAGCATGGCGGCCAGCAGGCTGGGCGCGATCAGCGGCAGCAGGATGCGCCGGAACGCGGTCAGCGACGAGGCGCCAGAAACCCGCGCCGCAGCCTCCAGATTG
This sequence comes from Pseudotabrizicola sediminis, assembly GCF_004745575.1. GTDB lineage: Bacteria > Pseudomonadota > Alphaproteobacteria > Rhodobacterales > Rhodobacteraceae > Pseudotabrizicola > Pseudotabrizicola sediminis. The sequence goes on from NZ_RPEM01000009.1 coordinate 122,475, forward strand.
TCGCCGATCTGGTGAAAGGCCGCCGTTGCATAGCGCACCGGCTGTGGCAGCAAGATGCAGCAATAGGCCAGAAGCAGGATCAGCGCTGTGTTGTAGGGCGTTACAGGCAGCCACGGCTGGTTCCACGCCAAAATCAGCCCGACTGCCACCACGATACCGGGCAAGGCATTGGGCAGGATGGTCAAAACATCGATCACCCCCCGTCCCCGCACTTTTGACTTCACCACCGCATAGGCTGACAGCGCGCCCAGCAGTCCGGTAACAAGGGCGGTGGCCACACCCAGCGACAGGCTTGTGCCCAGCGCCTTGAGGGCACCGGTCGTATCGCCCAGAATGGCCGCAAAATTGCTGAATCCAAGGTTCGACCAGACCAGCCCGCCGGAAATGGTTTTCGACAGCGCGCCCGCCAGTATCGCCAGCAGCGGCAGGCCCGTCGCCACAAAGGCCACCAGCCCGAACGCCAGCAGCACGGGCCATTTCCAAAGCCCAAGGTCGCGTTTGGGGCTGCCCTGCGGCTTGCCTGTCGTCGCCTCATAAGACCGGCGGCTCAGGATCCAGCGTTGCATCAGGAAGGCGCCAAAGGACAGTGCCACCAGCACCAGCGACAGGATTGCCGCACCCGGCAGATCAATCGGCCAGTCCGAGACCCGCAGGTCGATAGCGGTGACCAGCACGTCGAACCCGGCGCGCGCGCCAAGGGCGGCAGGCGTGCCGTATTCCTCGATCGCCATGGCAAAGACCAGCAGCAGGCTCGCGGCAAGGCCCGGCGTCGACAGCGGCAGCGTCACCCGCCAGAACGCCCGCGCCGGACTGGCCCCGAACACCCGCGCCACATCGGCATAGCGTGACCCGACCGTTTCCAACGTGCGCGACACCGCAAAATAGACCACCGGAAAGCTGTTCAGCGTCATGATGACGACAATGCCGGGCACCGAAAACAGAAAAGACGCAAGGTTGACGCCCACCAACTGCTCCAGATAGCCGCGCGGTTGCAGCGCCATGATCCAGCCCAACACGGCAATATAGGGCGGGATCATGAAGGGGATCAGGAACATGAGATCCCAGACCACCGCGCCCGGCACCTTGAACAAGGCCCGCGCCACTGCCAGCGGCACCCCAATCAGCGCCGACAGCCCGACCACCAGCACCCCCAGCAACAAGGTGTTGCCGGTCATGCCGATCAGAGCCGGATCGCCAAGCGCGCCCGCCAGTGCAGAAAAGGGCGCGGCCAGCGAGCCGCGCCCAAGTTCAGGAAAAATCGCCTGAAGGATGATGAAGACAAACGGCACGGCCACGACCAGTGCCAACCCTGCCGCCGCGATGATGACGGAGGGGCTGACCCTTTCGACCGTGCGCGCCATGTGTCGGTCCCTTACTGCGCGAAGGCTTTGGAAAACGCCTCCAGCGTCTCGGCGCGTTTGCCATAGACGCCGGCGGCGTCGATCGGCAGGATCTTGAGGTCGGCGATCAGCGCACGGTCGGCGGCCACGTCGGTACGCGCAGGCATCAGGTTCTGTGCGGCAACGATGGCCTGTCCTGCATCCGACAGCATGTAGTCGACGAAGGCCTTGGCCTCATCCTGGTTTTGCGACCATTCCATGATCATCACCGGGCGCGGCGCGATGACGGTGCCGCTTTCCGGGAAGATCACCTCGATCGACTCGCCCTTGGCCTGACCGTTCAGCGCAATGTAGTCCACCGCGCCGAAGACGGCGGCCTTGGCACCTTGCAGCACCGGGTTCAGCGCATCGGCATTGGCACCGGCAACAATCGCGCCGTTGGCGGAAAGGCTGTCGAACATTGCCATGTCACCCCCCGCAGACAGCGCCGCAACCAGTTCAAACGCCGAGCCCGATTTTGCCGGGTCCGGCAGGTTCACCAGATCCTTGAACTCCGGCTTGGCCAGATCGGCCCATTCGGTCGGGCGCGGCGTGCCGGAATTCGGGTTCCATGCAATGGCCAGCGCAGCCACACCCTGTGCAACGGCGGTATCGGTCTTCAAGAAATCCGGCACCATTTCTGCATTCGGGCTGGTGTAGGGCTCCAGCCAGCCGCGCGCGGCGAAATCGGTCGCGGTATCCCATGAGGCCGAGATCAGCACATCGACAACCGGGTTGGCGGCTTCGGCTTCGATCCGGGCCATGACATTGCCGGTGGTGGCCTGAAAGAACTCGACCTTGGTTCCGGTTTCGGCGGTGAAACCGGCGGCCAGATCGGCAATCAGCTTTTCCGGGCCAGCGGTATAGACGGTGACATCGGCCAAAGCGCTGCCGGCCACAAACAATGCGGTTGCGGCAACCGAGGCATGAAAGGCGGTTTTCAACATGGGACTATCCTTGTGCATGAAGGGTCAGGGCGCCGGAAACCAGCGCAGACGGTCAGGGAGAATTTGCAGCCCGACACGCTCCCCGATGCGGAGCCGGGTATCACTTGAAATCTGGACCGTCTGGCCGGTGCCTGCTGTGCCCGCGCGGGCGTCTGCGGCAGCCCCATCAAGCCGCACGGTCACCGCATAGCCGGTGTCGCGGAACTGTGCGGCCAGCACCTCACCCGTCAGCGCGGCCGCATCGACATCGATCCTCCGCAGGGCGCGTGGTGTGATCAGGACATCGGCGGCGGCGCTTTGTGGCCCCCCCAGCGGCCCAAGGTCATGCCCGGCACAGGCCCACCCCTTCGCATCCCGCGACAGGCGCAACACCGCGCCCAGCCGCAGGAATTCGGCGACCTTGGCGCTGGCAGGCTGCTCGACCAGATGCTCGGGCGAGGCCAGTTGCGCAATCTGCCCGGAGTCCATCACCGCGACCTGATCGGCCAGCGTCAGCGCCTCGGACTGGTCATGTGTGACATAGATCGCCGTCAGCCCAAGCCCGCGGATAAGCGCGCCAAGTTCTGCCACCATGGTTTCGCGCAATTCGCGGTCAAGGTTCGACAAGGGTTCGTCGAACAGCACGATGCGCGGCTCGGCCACGATGGCGCGCGCGATGGCGACGCGCTGCTGCTGGCCGCCTGACAATGCCGACGGGCTGCGCGCGGCCATGGCCGCCAACCCGACCCGGTCCAGCGCCGCCGTGACCCGTGCCTCACGCTCGGCCCGGCCAACCCCCGCCATTTCCAGCGGAAAGGCCACATTCCCCGCCACCGTCAGATGCGGCCACAGGGCATAATCCTGAAACACCATGCCAAGCTGTCGCTTTTCAGGCGGCACAAAGACCGAAGGGCCGGCAACCAGCTGGCCATGAATCGCAATCTCGCCCGTGGTCGGAGCCAAAAGGCCCGCAACCAGCCGCAACAACGTGGTTTTGCCGCAGCCGGATGGCCCGAGCAGGGCCAGCGTCTGCCCGGATGGCAGTGCCACATCAATGCCCCGCAAGATCTGAGTGGTGCCATAGTTCAGCGTCAGATCCTTCGCGCAGATGGCTTTGTCTGATTTTGTCCGAGCGCTCAACGGGTCACCCCTTGTTCCGATGCCACCCCCGTAGGCGCTCAGTGTGACACGCAGATGAAGGTTTTCTGCGCCGCCCGGGCAGGGCTTCAAGCAACTCTGTGATCGAACCGTCACATCTGCCTGCTATGCGCCGCTCTGAACCGCACAAGGAGACGACCCAATGACCAAGACCCTGATGTTGACGACCGCTGCCTGTGTTGCCCTGTTTGCCCCGATGGCACAGGCCCAAAGCCTTGGTGATCTGGCATGGTCAGACACCACGCCGTTTGATGCCGCGATGACCAAGCAGGACGATTTTACCATCGTCGGTACCGAAGAGCTGATGGGTCTGAAGGCCATGAACGACGATGGCACCATCAAGGCCATCATCGAAATTCCGTCCGGCACCTCGGCCAAATGGGAAGTCAGCAAGGAGGATCCAAAGGCCGTTTACTGGGAGCTGAAAAACGACAAGCCCCGCGTCATCAACTACCTTGGCTATCCCGCAAATTACGGCTCGATCCCCGGAACCGCCCTGCCCAAGGAACTGGGCGGCGATGGCGACCCGCTGGATGTGATCGTGCTGGGTCAGGCTGTGCCGCGCGGGACCGTCGCCGATGTGCGGGTGATCGGTGTGCTCAAGATGCTGGATGGCGGCGAACAGGACGACAAGCTGATCGCCGTTCTGGCCAAGGACTCGCCCTTTGCCCATATCGAGTCGATGGCGCAGCTGGATGCCGAATTCGCCGGTGTCAGCCAGATCATCGACCTGTGGTTTGCAAGCTACAAGGGGCCGGATGGTGGCATGGCGGGCAAGGGATTCGAGGATGCCGACACCGCCCTTGCCGTACTTGAGGCTGCCGCCGCGAACTTTGACGCCGCGCGCTGATCTGCAGGACCTGCAGTTTTCGTGACATGAAATGAGGTCTTGCAGCCGTCTGGGCTGCAAGACCTTTTCTATTGGCGGTGAAGGCGAACCACATCGGCGCGACCAAGCGCAAACCGCAGTGCGGGGTTAGGGGCAGCGCAGCCATTGGCAGGGGTACCCCCACAAAGCGTGGTCCTTCGCTGCAGGATCGCCTCGGGTCGCGCGCCGAGTTTGACGTTCGTCGAGGTTGGACAGCGGCTCGTCGAACAGGAACGCTGACGGGCGGCGCACGATGGCGCGACCCATGGCAACCCGCTGGCGCTGGCCACCGGACAGTTCCGCCGGACGGCTTGCAGCAAGGGTTCGATCTGCAGGATCTGTGCCGCCTCGGCCACGCGGGCGGCGATGTCGGCGGCATCGGTCTTGCGCATCTTCAGCCCGAAGCCGCTGTTCTGTTCCGCCGTCATATGCGGGTAAAGCGCGTAATCCTGAAACACCCTCGCCACACCCGCGCTCGGCCCTGCTGGAGCTGGAGCTGGCGAACCGGTTCGAAGTGAGCCGGGGCACGGTGCGCGAGGCGTTGCTGCTGTTGCAGGAAGAGGGGCTGGTGCACCGGATGGCGCATCGCGGCACGGTGATCGCCGATTGCCGAGCCGAGGATGCCAAGGAACTGATCCGCCTGCGCCATGGCATCGAATGCCGAGGCGTGCGCCGGGCGATGGCGCGGCAGGGCAAGGGGCTGGCCGATGTGCTGCGGCACCATCTTGGGGCGATGCAGGACGCGGCGGCGGCGGGGGATGAATACCTTTTGTCGGTGCATGACCGCGCGTTTCATGCCGGGCTGTTTGAACAGGCCGACTTGCCCCCGGTGCAACCGGTGCTGGCGCGATGCCTGATCCATGCGCATCGGTTCAAGATCCTGCATCCCGAACAGCAACGCGATCTGTTGGAAACCGCGAACCGGCATCAGGTGATCATCGAGGCAGTGGCGGCGGGCGACGCGTATGCGGCGGTGGATGCACTGTCGCATCACATCACCACCATCATGGACTGCGGGCCCTCTGTGCTGGGATCGGGGGCATGAGCCGGGGCCAGCCATCCCCGCAAATGGCCGCGATTCTGGCGCGACTGGCGCCAGAGGATACCGACCTGCCGGACCCGACCTTGCTGTCCGCGGCAGAGGGGCGGGCGCAGGCAGCGCAGGCGAATGCGCACTGGAACCGGGATTTTCCGCAGATGGCGCGGGTGACGGAAGGTGTTGTCGATGGCCCCGCTGGCCCCTGCCCTGCCGCATTCTGGTGCCGCTGGGGAACGTGCGCGGCACGATCCTGTATCTGCATGGCGGCGGCTGAGCGTTTTGTGACCGCGACACGCATGAGCGCGCCGTGCGGGTTCTGGCGCAGGAGGCAGGCGCTGTGGTGGTCAGCGCCGACTACCGGCTGGCACCGGAACATCCGTTTCCCGCCGGGCTTCAGGATTGCGCTGCGATCTGGGCGGCATTGCGCGGGGTTCAGGGCCCGTTTGACGGGCTGACAGGGCCGTGGGCGATTTCTGGCGACAGTGCCGGTGCAAATATAGCGCGGGCGGTGCTGCTGGATGAAAACGCCCCGCCCGCCGATGGCGCGCAGTTGTTCTACGGCGTCTATGGTGCGGATTTCTCTACGGCCTCCTACACCGAATTTGCCGAAGTCCCGGGGCTGACGCGGTCCAAGATGCAGCGCTATTTCGACTGGTATGCAGCGGAAAACCAGCGCCATGACCCGCGCGTGGCACCGCTGCGCGCCAGCGATGCGGCGCTGCAGGCCATGCCGCCCACCTATTTCGCGTGCGAGGAGGATTACACCGGGTTCTACCTGCACCACTGCGTGCATTACATGGATCTGATGCCGTGGCTGGTGGGCAGCCCACTACAGGACATGACCGTGCGCCGCATCAGCCCGGCCAAGGGGCAGGTGTTGTTCCACGTGGGGTTTGCCTGCGAAAACGGCGCTATCGGCAATGTGGTGATGGGCACGCTGCAATCGCGCGGGACGCCGATGGAGCAGATCACGGTGATGGGCGATCACAACCGGGTGGAGGTGTCGAATGTGATCAACGTGGCCTGGCAGCGCGACCCGCCGTTCAAGGCCGATGTTAAGGCGGCAACACTGGACCCGGCCAGCGATACGCTGTGCTGGACGCCAAATTTCACCGCCGCCGCGAATGAGGATCACAAGGGCTGTGCCGCCTTGTTGGCCGATGTGGCGGCAGGGCTGTCGGGGGCACCGTCCGCCGCGCCGATGATTGCCGATGGGGTGACCGCGATGGCCACGCTGGACCGGATGATCGCGCTGCTGGAGGGCCAGAGGTGAAATACGGCCCCTTTGGCCATGTGTGCCGGGGAGATGAGCTTGTGCAGTGGTGGTGATCTGACGTTCTGGCTGCAAGATGTCTTCACGCTTTGCCCCGGCTACACGCAGCCAAGCACGGCTCTTGGGAAGCAAGGGCCTTGGGTTGCGTCGACGTCGCCTGCGGCCCCCTTCCGCAGGGGCAGCTCAGCGCCCGACGATGCGGTTGGCCAAGGTGGCCAGCCGCGAGGTGCGCATGCCGCCACGCGCAGCCTCGCGCCGGTCGGCCAGAGTGTACAGCCAGTACATGCCATGGACGCCAAGCCAGCGGAACGGCTCGACCTCCCATTTGCGCGGCTTGCGATTGACCCAAGGCAGGGTCGTGCGCTCGGTTTGCTTGTCCAGCACCAGATCGGCCAAAGTCTGCCCCGACAGGTTGGACGTGGACACCCCAAGCCCGACATAGCCCCCCGCCCAACCGATGCCCGTTTGCCGATCAAGCCCCGCCGTGGCGCACCAGTCGCGCGGCACCCCCAGAACGCCACACCACGCATGATCCAGCGCCAGCGCGCGGGTCTGGGGCAGCATCCGGTACAGAATCTCTTTCAGCTTTTCGACGGTTTCTCTTTGCGTTTCGCCATTCACATCGGTTTTTGACCCGAACCGATACGGCACGCCACGCCCGCCCATGGCGATGCGGTTATCCTGCGTGCGCTGCGCGTAGCAATAGGCATGCGACGCATCGCCGAATACTTCATGGCCGGTCCAGCCCAGGTCTTCCCACATCGCCTCGGGCACGGGTTCGGTCACCACAATGGCGCTGTTCAGCGGGATCCACTCCCGCGCATTGCCCGGAATGCCATGGGTAAAGCCTTCGGTCGCCCGCACGATCCGGTGCGCCGTCACCGTGCCGCGGTTGGTGGTGACGCGGCCCTTGCTGATGCCGGTCACGGTGATCTGTTCATAGATCGCAACGCCCTTGCGCTCCACCGCTTCGGCCAGCCCACGCACCAGCTTGGCCGGCTGCACCCTTGCCACGCCCCCCGTCACCAGCGCGCCCTGCACATCCTTGATACGGATACGGGCGGCGGCTTCGGCAGCGCCGATCAGATGGCTGCGCGCCTGAGGCACCTCCCACGCCATGTCATCGGCCTGCTCTGCGCGCAGCCGCTGCATCTGGGCGGGGGTGCAGGCGAAGGTCAGGCAGTCGGTACGCCGGATGTTCGCGTCAATGCCTTCTGCCTCGCACACGCGGATCACCTCATCGACTGTGCCGCGCAATTGCCGTTCAAAGTCGATCACGCCTTCGCGGGTGCCGGATGACAGATATTTCGAGCGGTTCCACGAAAATCCGCCGGAACACCAGCCGCCATTGCGCCCCGAGGCCCCAAATCCTGCAAACTCTTTCTCGACGATGGCAATCGACAGATCGGGATTGGCCGCTTTCAGGTAATAGGCCGTCCACAGCCCGGTATACCCCGCCCCCACGATGCAGACATCCACATCGACATCGCCGGGCAGCGCCGGCCTGTAGCCGGGCAACCCGCCCATATCGGCATACCAGAAAGACACATCGCCGTTTTTCATTGCATCCATCCTCTTGTCCTTCCTACCCCGCTGTCGCGCCGTCATCGGCCAGAAGCGGGCCGTCTTTTGGGTTTCATCCAAGCTCGATGGCCCGACGAAGTGACGCCGTGATTTGACCGCCGGATCATGAGCATTGGTGAAGTGTCGATCTTCACATCTGCGTCGTGCTTTCCCTCCAGCACGTCAAGGATCATGATGGCAGCATGGGAACTGTCGGCCTTGAAGGCGCGGCAGACGGTCATTGGCGAGACGGCCGCGAGACGGGCGACGCCGGCCATTGTCAACGCTTTGCGCGACGTGTTCATAGCACATTGATATCATTATCAAAGCCGGGAACCCAGCCTGCCAGCTTATGGTCCACGGCCAATCCGGTGCACAACCAACTGGCCTCCCCCACGATCACGACAGGCAGGCTCAGAGCGAGGCCGTGATGCCGCCATCCACATAGAGGATATGGCCGTTCACAAAACTTGCCGCATCCGAGGCAAGAAAGACGCAGGCCCCCTGCAATTCCTCAACCCGGCCCCAGCGCCCTGCGGGGGTGCGCTTTTCAAGCCAGGCGGTAAAGTCCGGGTCGGCCACCAGCGCGGCGTTTAGCGGTGTGTCGAAATAACCCGGCGCAATTGCATTGCAGTTCAGCCCGTACCTCGCCCAGTCGGTCGCCATGCCCTTGGTCAGGTTGCCGACCGCCCCCTTGGTTGCGGTGTAAGGAGCGATGCCGGGCCGCGCCAGCGCGGTCTGCACCGAGGCGATGTTGATGATCCGGCCTGCGCCACGCGCGATCATGTGCCGCGCGACAGCTTGGCCAACATGGAACACCGATGCGATATTGGTCTGCAAAAGCCGCTCGAATGCGTCGGCGAGGAACTCCTCCAACGGGGCGCGGTGCTGCATCCCGGCATTGTTCACCAGAATGTCGATGGGTTTGCCATCCGCCTCGAACCCATCGACGGCGGTGCGGACAGCGGCATGGTCGGTCGCCTCAAAAGCCAGCGTTTCGGTGCCCGCTATGCGCGCGGCGGCGGCGGCAAGTTTGGCACTGTCGCGCCCGTTCAGCACCACCTGCGCGCCCGCTGCCGCCAGTCCTTGGGCCAGTGCAAAGCCAATACTTTGCGAAGACCCGGTTATCAGCGCCCGCCGCCCCTTCAGATCAAAAAGCCGGTGTCCCAGGTTCTGCTTCCTTTCAACGCGCTTTCGACAAGCGTGCCGATGCCACGTAAGTTCTTGTTTACCTTCAGTGTGGACCGATGATCGGCAAGACCGCGCCCATTGCAGCGAGGGAACTGGACCTGCGCGGATCATTCCGTTTTCCTTCTGAATTTGAAGGCCGGGCTTTGGGGTCCCACTGGCGTCCGGGCGGACTGCGTCGATGAAGGCGCAGACAGTGTTGCGGACGGATTGGCCACGCAATCTTGGCGTACACCGTGATCTGGATCATTGCGCGCGCCGTCAGCGTCGGCAAAATGGGGCAAAACGAGGCTTCACCGTGACCATCAGCCTTCTTCTGGACCATATGGACGAGCCGACGCTGGCTGCCGCCTTCGGGCTGCTGGTCGGATCGATTTTCGGCATCGCGGCGCAGCGATCCGCCTTTTGCTTGCGGGCCGCCACGGTAGAGTTTGCGCGCGGGCACCTGGGGCCAAGGGTGGCAGTCTGGTTGCTGGCATTTTCGACCGCTCTGATCTGGGTGCAGGCCGCGCAGATGCTTGGGCTGTTCCGGGCCAGTGATGCGCGGATGATGGCAGTGGCGGGGTCCTGGTCGGGTGCTGCAATCGGCGGGCTGATGTTCGGCGCGGGCATGGTTCTGGCCCGCGGCTGTTCGGGGCGCCTTCTGGTGCTGGCGGCATCTGGCAACCTGCGGTCGGTCGTGTCGGGGCTGATCTTTGCCGTGGTGGCGCAGATGGCGCTGCATGGCTGGCTGGCCCCGCTGCGCCAGTCGCTGGCGGCGCTGTGGGTCACACCGGGGGGTCGCAATGTCGATCTGTTGGCCGGGCTGTCGCTGCCGCCCTGGGCCGGTCTTGCAACAGGGGTTGTGGCGGCGGGCGTGGCGCTGGGGATTGCCTGGCGCAACCGGATCGGGGCGCGGGTGCTTGTCTTTGCCTCGGGCGTGGGGTTTGCGGTCGCCTTGGGGTGGGGGCTGACCTTTGCCCTGTCGCAGGTGGCGTTCGAGCCGGTGGCGGTTACCTCAGCCACGTTCTCGGGGCCGTCTGCAGCGACGCTGATGTTTTTCCTGACCCCTGACCCGGAGCTGAGCTTTGATATCGGGCTGGTGCCGGGGGTGTTTCTGGGAGCCTTGCTTGCCGCCGCCTGGGCGGGCGAGCTGAAGCTGCAGGGCTTTGAAGGAGAGGGCCAGATGCGGCGGTCGATGGCGGGGGCGGCGCTGATGGGGTTCGGGGCGATGCTGGCCGGGGGCTGTGCGATCGGGGCCGGGGTTACTGGCGGGTCGATCTTTGTGGCGACGGCCTGGCTTGCGTTAGGGTCAATGTGGGTGGGCGCTGTCCTGACCGACTTTCTGGTCGATCAGGGTGGGGCAAGGGTACGGCAATAGGACTGCCCCCTGCGTTACAAAAGCACTGTCATTCGCCATCAATAGAGGGATTTTTGACCTCCCCCCTCCCCTTTGCGCCTATTCGAACTCCATCTCGGCAAAGACCACGCCTGCGTTTTTGGTGGCGAGTTCCTCGAACGTGTCGAGGTGTTGCCATTTCGACTGATCGACGTAATAGGCCCCGGCCAGATCGCCGCCCTCTTCCAGATGGGTGCCGATCTTGCTGCGCAGGTCCAGCAGATAGTCACGGGTATAGCGGGTGACCTGCGCCAGATTGGTCGGGTGGCCATGGCCGGGAATCACATAGGTAGGGTTCAGCGGCATCAGCGCCGTATCCCATGTTTCGATCCAGCAGGCGGTGCAGGTGCCCTCAAAAATCGGCGGCATGCGTTCGTGGAACGCGATGTCGCCCGCGATCATGATGCCCCATTGCGCAATCCACACCTGGGTATCGCCCGGGGAATGGGCGGGGCCGAGGTGCAGCACCTCCAGCGTGATGTCCCCCATGGTGATGGTCTTTGCATCCGTAAAGGTTTCGGTCGGCAGGGCGATCACCGTGCCTTCGGCGTTTTCACGGGCGTAGCGTTGCAGGCTGGCCAGATCCTGCGCGCTGCCATCTTCGAACTCGGCCGCCGCATCGGCATGGGCAAGGATCGGCACCCCCTGCCCTGCCCAATAGCCATTGCCCAGCATGGCATGGCCCTGCCCGTTTTCCACAATCACCAGTTTCACCGGCTGATCGGTCACCGCCCTGATTTCATCATGCAAGGCCTGCGCCAGTTTGGAACTGGCCCCGGAATTGACCACGACCACCCCGTCGCCCGTCACAATGAAGGACAGGTTGTTGTTATGGCCCGCGTTTTCATATGTCGGCGGGGCGGTGGCCCCGATGGCCGAAAACACATGCGGGATCACCTCGACCGGTTTGGAATAGAGCACCGATTGCGGGTATTGATCGGGAATATCCTCGGACGCGATGGCCGGAGAGGCGAGCAGCAGGGCGATGAAAAGGGTGTGTTTCATTCTGCAATGAACCTGTAGCCGTCGCCCGATTTCTGGGCATAGCCGATGCCGCCACCGGGCAGGTGAAAGCCGATCAGCCGCATCTGCGCCGTGCTGATCTGATCGAGCAAAGCAACACGGGTTGTCGCGGCCAGATCCTTGTCCTGATCCGAGCCCGACGCCCAGCCGGGCCGCTCAAACGCCACATGGTGATTTCCAAGCGCATCGCCCACCACCATCGCCGACTCTGACCCTGCGCGAAGTTCAAAGGCCATATGGCCCGGCGTGTGGCCGGGGGTGGCGCGCGCGGCGATGCCGGGCAGGATTTCTTCGCCATCCGACACAAAGCGCACAGCGTCGGCAATGGCCGACAGGCGACGCTCGGCACCGATGGCAAATGTGGTGCGCGCCTCGCCGATGGTCGAGACGGTGTTCGGGTCGGTCCAATAATTGAATTCCGCCTGTCCGATCAGGTATTCTGCATTGGGGAAGACCAAATCGTCAAAGTCATCTAGCAGCCCCCAAAGGTGATCGGGGTGGCCGTGGGTAAAGACGACATGGGTAATGTCATCGGTGGTCAGACCTGCGGCATCCAGCGCCTCGGCCAGTTTGCCCGCCGATGGCTGGAAGTCGGGGCCAGCGCCTACGTCGAACAGCACGGTGTTGGTCCCGTCGCGCATCAGGGTGACATTGCAGGGCGGCGTCAGCTGATCGGTCGGCAGGCCATGGGCAGCGACGATCTGCGCCATTTCCTCTTGCGGCATGCCGCCAAGGATGAAGTCGCCCGGCAGGACCAGATTGCCGTCAGACAGGGTGTCGATCTGGATCGCCCCCAGCGTGAGGCTGGACGCAGCCCAGAGGCGGCGCGGCGCGAAGGGAAGCGCCAGAGCGGCGGCGGCAGAGGTGAGGATATGGCGACGGGTCAGCATGGTGGGCCTTTCAAGCGAGAGCAGGCGGGCACCACAAGCGCCCGCCCGTTGGGAAGGAACGTTGTTAGCCGAACATGTCGGCGGTGATGCCCGAGTACCAGCCGAGGCTTTCCTCATAGGTTCCCTTGCGCAGGGCGGCGTCTTCGCCGGTGGCACTGATGAAGCTTTCGACCGAGGCGATCTTTTCCGGGGTGGGTTCATAAGAAGCCCCGACCTTCACCCCGTCGTCGGGCGCGATCAGGGACCAGCAGGTGTTGGAGTATTTCGCCGGAAACACCTTGGACCCAAGCAGCTCGCCCCGGATCGACATGGCAGCGACCTTGGCCTGCGAATTGGCAGAATAGCCAGATTTCGGCATATCGCCCTGCGCACTGGAATCGCCCAGCACATAGACGTTTTCATCGGCCTTGGTTTTCATGCTGTCGGGGTGTACCGGGGCCCAGCCAGACTCGTCCGTGACCCCGGCGATGGCGGCAATCTTGCCTGCGATCTGCGCCGGAATGACGTTGCAGACATCGACCTTTTGCACCTCGCCCTCAACCACGATTTCCATGGTGTCGGGGCGCACCTCGACCGCGCCGCCGCCAAATTCGGGGCCAACCCAGCTGATCATACCGTCATAATGCTTGCCCCAGCCTTCCTCGAACAGCGCCTTCTTCGAGAAATTCTCTTTCGGATCAAGAACAAGGATCTTGGCGGTGGGGTTGGTCTGTTTCAGCAGATGCGCGACCATGCTGACCCTTTCATAGGGGCCGGGCGGGCAGCGGTAGGGGTTTGGCGGCGCGATCATGGCGAATGTGCCGCCCTGCGGCATCGACTCGACCATGGATTTCAGAAGCTGGGTCTGCGGCCCCGCCTTGTAGGCGTGCGGCATGATCTCGGCATGGTCTTCTGCGGTCCAGCCGGGGACGGCCCCATCACGGAAGTCGATGCCGGGCGACAGGATCAGCCGGTCATAGGGCACGGTCTGCCCGCCCGCCAGCGTGACGGTCTTGGCGGTGCGGTCAACGCCGGTGGCCATGTCGGTGATGACGGTGACGCCGCCTGCGGCGATGGTGTCATAGCCGTGCTGGAGACTTTCAAAATCACGGAAGCCGCCGAGGTAGAGGTTCGAGAAAAAGCAGGTGGTGTAGACCGGATTGGCCTCGATCAGGGTAACGTCAAGTGCGCCCGCGCTGTCCTTGGCCAGATAGCGCGCGGCGGTGGCCCCACCTGCCCCGCCGCCGATGACGACAACGCGCGGTTTGGCCTGCCCCCAGACCATGGGGGCCGACAGGAACGCGGCGGTGGAGAGACCAGTGCCGATGAAGTGGCGTCTGTTCAGGGTCATGTGAAATCCTCCCATGTGATGTGAAGGGGGCGGTTCGGCCGCTCCTCTGGTCATTCAAGTGTCGCGAAATAGGCGGCGAGAGCGGCGATTTCGTCGTTGGACAGGCGGCTGGCCATCATTTGCATAACGGGGTGCGGGCGCAGTTTTGATTTGTAGGCGTGCATGGCGACGACGAAATCTTCGGCGGGCCACTGGGTGATCGATGGGATGCCCGCATCGGTGCCGTCTGTGCGGTGACAGGTTGCGCATTCGGACGAAAGGTAAGCACCGTAGTCCGGGTCGCCCTGAATGGCGAGGATGGCAGGGTCGAGGCCGGGTTCGGTCTTGCGCGCCGTTGGTTCGGATTCGGGGATATTGGCCGGTTGGTCGGAATAGTTGCGCAAGAACGCCATCAGGTCGGCGCGGGCAGTGGCATCGGCCAGGCCGCGATAGTTCATCCGGGTGCCGGAAACGAGGGCATTTGGGTTTTCGACATAGGCATCAAGCGTTTGCAGCGTCCACGTCAGGCCGTCATTGCCCATGCGGATGATGGATTTCGAATATTTGAAACCGGGGACGGTCCCTGCCCTGCGGCCAAAGATATTGCTCAGGGTGGGGCCGACGCGGTTTGTCGCCCCCGCGCCGATCTGGTGGCAGGCCTTGCACTGGTGGTCAAACAGCGTGGCACCGCGGGCGGGGTCGCCGATGCTGTCGGCGGCAAGGGGGGCGGCGGGGGCCGCAAGGAGCGTCAGGGCGAGGAACCAGTGCCGCGCCATGCCAACTCAGCCCCCGAGGCTTGCCAGATAGGCGATGACCGCCGCGCGCTCCTCGGCGGATTTCAGACCGGCGAAGGCCATTCGGGTGCCTTTCATGAAGCTGCGTGGGTTTTCGAGGAAGGCGTCGAGGTTTGCCTCGTCCCAGACCAAACCGGCTTCGGCCATTGTCAGCAGGGGTTTGGAGTATTTGAAGCCATCCACCACCCCAGCCTTGTCGCCGACGATGCCGTTGAGCGTGGGGCCAACGGCGTTCTTGGCGTCTTCGCCGACCTTGTGGCAGGAAGAGCATTTTTTGAACACCGTCTCGCCTGCGGCGATCAGGGCCGGGTCTGCTGCGGCAGAGATGATCGCCTCTGGCACGGCGGCGGGTTCTGCGGCAGGTTCTGCGGCCTGTGCCGGTGCCTCGGCAACCGCCTCGGCGGTGGGTTCGGCAGCGGCAGGTGCCTCGGCAACAACGGCCTCGGCGGGCACTGCCGCTGTCTGGGTCATCGGCGGTGCGGCTGCGCCAGCTGTGCTGGCCGCCAGAGCTGGCAGAGTTCCGGCGGGTTTACCGGTTTCATCCATTGGCGTCACCTTCAGGTCGATGGCGCGTTTGGTCACCTGCGGCGTGGCAGGCAGGCAGTTTTCCATGCAGGGCTCATCGGTGAAGAGCGGATACTCTGCCTGCGCCCGGTCGTCTTCGTAAAAGCCATCGGCGTTCGGCATCACGATCGACGTGAAATTCTCGTTCGTCAGAACGAAGTCGTCTTCGACGATACCGTTCGAATAAAGCAGGAACGCCGTGATCGCGTAGGTGTCGTCCGGTGTCAGGGTCTGTGCCCCGCCAAAGGGCATAGAGCGGTGAACATAGTCGAACACGGTCGAGAGGTAGGGCCAGTAGCTGCCCACGGTCTTGACCGGGCGGGGATCGGTCAGGGAGTTGTTGCCCCCTGCCAGCACGGGCCAACTGTCGAGCCCTTCGGCAAAGTCACCGTGGCACGAAGCGCAGGCGGTGCTGAACACCTCATCCCCGGTTTCGACATCGCCCGAGCCGACAGGCAGGCCGGTGCCATCGGGCAGCACGGCGACATCCCAGGCGTCGATCTCTTCGGTCAGGGCGGCGCGGCCAAGACCAAGGGGGGTGCCGGTCATGGCGGCAGGAACCACCTGTGCCGGCGCTGGGGCCGGTTCAACCGGCGCGGCTTGGGCGACTTGGGGGGCCGCTGTTTCAGCCTGGGCCGGGGTTTCGGCACTGGCGGCACCCATCGGCTGGCCGACGGCTTCGCCGGGGGCGTGGCCGGTGGTGGCCATCAGAACGGCGGCGACTGTGGCGACCGAGGCCCAGCTTGTCACCAGAAGGATGGTCGGGAACTCAAGCGATTTCGACATTCTCGACCTCTCCGTCAGCGCGCACCCACCAGACCTGGATGGCGTTGTTGTGGTAAACGTTGTTGGTGCCGCGAATATCGCGCAGCGCCTGCTTGGTGGGCTGGACATAGCCGGTTTCATCCACCGCGCGGGACAGGATGAACATCTCGGACCCGTCCCAGTTCATGTCGTAGTGGAACCGGGTCAGCGCCTTGGTTTTCGCATCGCCGGAAATACGGGCGGGGGCCCAGCTGTTGCCACCATCGGTTGACACGTCGACGCGGGTGACGCGGCCATTGCCGCTCCACGCCAGCCCGGTGATGACCAGCGGGCCAGCGCCATGGCGGATCGGGGCCTGCGGGCTGGGCGAGGTGATGACGGATTTGGCATCCATCACCCATGTCCATTTGCGGGCGCGCCCGTCTGGCATCAGATCAGTGTATTTCGAGGTTTCCTCGCGGCTTTGCACGGCCTGATCGTAAACGGCAATGCGGCGGATCCATTTGACCCACATGTTGCCTTCCCAACCCGGCACGACCAGCCGGACCGGATAGCCGTGCTCCTTGCGCAGCGCCTCGCCGTTGGCAAAAAAGGCGACCATCACATCATCAAGCGCCTTTTCCAGCGGGATCGAGCGCCCGTTGGACGATGCGTCATGGCCTTCGACATAGACCCATTTTCCCGCCGTCTGCACACCCGCCTCGGCCAACAGGTCACGCAGCATGACGCCGGTGTATTCCATGTTGTGGATCATGCCTTGGGTGAACTGGACACCTTCAAGCTGTGCGCCGCCCCATTCCATGCCGCCGTTGGCCGCGCATTCGCAAAACGCGGTGGTGATATGGCGGGGAAAGCGCATCAGGTCTTCAAAAGTGAAGACCAGCGGGCGGTCGACCAGCCCGTTGATCATCAGGCGGTAGTCTTGTTTGGTCATGTCGATTGCGCCCGAATGGTGGCGCTCAAACGCACAGCCCTGCGGGGTGATCGTGCCTTCCAGCGCGTGGATCGGGGTGAAGTTGATGGAACTGACCGGGCTTTCGGTCAGCCATTCGACATTGCGGCGCACGACATGCGCCTCATGGCTGATCGGAGTGCCGTAGGGCGCGGCATCGACCGGATCGCCAAAGCCTGAGGCGTAATCCTGCACTTGGGTGATCAGCGGATCGGCGGTTTGGGCATGGGCGGCAGTGGCCATCAGCCCGGCCCCCGCGGCGGCGGTGCCGCGCAGGAATGTGCGGCGCGATTGGGTAATGGGTTCGTCGGTCATGTGGCGAACGCTCCTGTTGTTCTATAGACCGGTCACAGAGACCGAGGTGTTGGGGTCCAGCCGGACGGTGCCCAGCTTGCGGATATGGGCTTCGACCACTTCCCAGATTTGCGGGCCTTGGGTGCCTTCGTTCACCGAAGCCCAGCCGGCGACGGTGTAGGATCTGGCGGCGTCGATCGCCTCGCCCGTGTCGGTTAGGGCAAGGTTCGAGATGCGGCTGCCGATGGGTTTTGAGACATCAATGGCAAAGCCCATGCCGCCGATGCGGACCATGTCGCCGCCCTGCTGGTAATAAGGGTCGGTGTTGAACAGGTTGTCGGCGACGTCTTCAAGCACGGTATGCAGCATCTCGCCGGTCATTTCGGTGCGGTAGACTTGGCCATAGGTCATCGAGGTGACGTTGTGGATATCTTCGCGGGTGATGTCGTCGCCGGGCAGCAGCGACGGCCCCCAGCGCACGCCGGGCGACAGCGCGATCTGGGCGTCCCGTTCAGAGCGCACCGCGTCGCAGATCAGGTCATCCCAGGTGCCCTGAAAATTGCCGCGCCGGTAGAGGAGCGACTCGGTGGTGCCGATCTTTTCCTCAAGCTGATCCTTGAACGGCGCGCGTTCGGCGTCGATCAGCGCGGCCATGTCGGCATCGGGGGTGATCACGTCAGAGAAAATCGGGATCAGCTTGTGGCGGAATCCCAGCATCTTGCCATCCCGCACATCCAGATCGACGCGAGACACGAATTTGCCGTTGGAGCCGGAGGCGATCAGGATGGTCTGACCCACAATCACCGGTTCAGGAATGGCGTCATGGGTGTGGCCGGTCAGGATCACGTCGATGCCCTGCACGCGAGCGGCCATTTTCTGATCGACGTCAAAGCCGTTGTGCGACAGCACCACCACCAGATCGACGCCCGCTTCGCGGACCTCGTTCACCACCGCTTGCATCCGCTCTTCGCGGATGCCGAACGAATATTCAGGGAACATCCAGCGCGGATTGGCGATGGGCATGTAGGGGAAGGCCTGACCGATCACCGCGATGCGGGTGCCTGCGCGTTCAAAGATCTTGTAGGGCTCGAACGCGGGTTCATCCCATTCGGCATCGAAAATATTGGCACCAAGGAAGGCGAAGGGCAGGTTTTCGACAATTTCCTGCACGCGCGCGGTGCCGAAGGTCCATTCCCAATGGCTGGTCATGGCGTCCGGGGTCAGCGCATTCATCACGTTGACCATGTCCTGACCCTTGGTCGCAAGACTGGTCATCGAGCCGTGCCAGGTGTCGCCGCCGTCGAGCAGCAGGGCATCGGGGCGGGCGGCGCGGATGGATTTGATGACCGTGGCCACGCGGTCCATGCCGCCCATCCTGCCATAGGTCTTGCCCAGCGCCACGAAATCCTCATGCGTCAGCGCATAGGCCTCGGGGGTGCCGGGGGCGATGTTGAACATTTCCAGAAACGCGCGGCCCACCACATGCGGCGGCTTGCCGGTGGCCTCGCCCACACCGATGTTCCATTCCGGTTCGCGGAACCAGATCGGTTTGAGCTGGGCGTGGATGTCGGTGATGTGGATCAGCGTCACATTGCCGAAATCGTCGAACTGCAACAGCTGATCCTGCGTCAGCGCCTGTTGTGCGGCAAGCCGCGACCAGTTGCCAAAGCCTGACACCCCAACGATGGCCGTGGCGGCGAGACTGGCTTGCAAAAATTCGCGGCGGCTGATCATCGGTTAATCCTTGTCTTTTGGCATGGCGGGGGTGGTCGCGCAGGCGCGATCAGCTATGCCGGTCTTTTCGGGTTGGGTGATAGCCCCCGCCATAGGCGGGGGCTGGTGTTCAGTGGCGGACCGAGACGCCTTCGACTGCGAGACCATTGCCGCGCGAGGCGACATAAAGTTCCAGCGCCTTGAACTCTGCCGAGTCCGGCTTGAAGGTTTCTGCCCGCGTGTCACGGACGCAGCCGACAAAGCGCTGCTGCGCCGACAGGATGCCCGCATCCTTGAGCCGGTAGACCGGGAAGCCGTTGATCTGGCCCTGGCTGAGGTGGTCGGCGCGGATGAAGAGGCCCTGATTGTCCTCGTGGCAGTTGGCACAGGACATTTCGAGCTGACCAAAGCGGGTGTAGTAGATTTCCTTGCCCGCTTCCCAGAACGGCGCGGCCGGTCCGTCGATGGCGACATTCACCAATTCGCCGCGCGACTGCATCGAGATCAGCGCCATCATGTCCTTCATCTTGTCGCCGGTCATGCCCCATGGCTCCAGTCCCATGCGGTCGGTCACGCAGCCGTTGACGTAGTTTTCCACCGTCATCAGTTTGCCGGTTGTCGCATCGACACGCGGGGTAACCGCGCGCAGACCCTTCATGCTTTCGGGGCCCTCATGGCATCCGGCGCAGCTTTCGCCCTTTGCGCCCTGCGCCTTGTTCCAGCTGTCCAGCGCGCGGTCGACATAGACCATTCCCGGATTGTCGAAATCATCGCGTTGCAGATCACGGGTTTCGGTTTCGCGGAAGTGCCAGCCGGAATAGATCGTATCCATCACATCTGACAGATGCGGCGGTGCGGCGGTGGTGGTGACGATGTCGAGCGTGCCGTCATCGGTGTCGATGCTCAGGCTGTCTTCGACCGGGTCAGCAAAGGCCGCGCCCGACAGGGCAAGGCCGAGGGCCAGGGTCGTGGCCAGTCGCCAGGTTCCGCGGTGCATGATGTCTCCTCCCTTGAACATCTGCGGCGATCAGGCGAGTTCGATGGTTTTGACGTCTTCGTAGACAGAGCCGTCGTCGTCATACCAGGTGAACTTGATCTCGCCCGAGTCGGCCATCAGGGCATCGAACTCGAAATAGGGGTTGGTGGACACCGCCGGATCAATCGCCACATCGATCACGTTGACGCCGCCCAGATCGCAGGTGAAGCGGTTGATGATCGAGCGCGGGATCAGCTTGCCTTCGGCATCCTTGCGCTGACCGGATTCCATCTTGTGGCTGATCAGGGCCTTGATGTTCACGACCTCGCCGGGCTTGGCCGACTTGGGGACTTTGACACGGGGTTTTGCGTCTTCTGCCATGATATTCTCCTGTTCCTGAACTCAGCCGCCGCAGCCGCCGATGGTGACTTTGACCGTTGTGGCCGCCTGAACGATGCTGCCATCCGCCATTTTGGCGAGCGCGATCACGTCTTGCGTGGCGGCAAGCCGGATGCGGGTGGCGGCTGTCTGGCTGCCGGCGCCGGGGCCAAAGGTAAAGGTGGCGACGGCTGGCGTCGGGTTTCCTGCTGCCAGCAGCATGATCGCGACGGCACCGGGCGCACTGACCGAGACCGGAACAGTGTTGCCGTTTTCGGCGATTTCCGGGGCGGTGATGGTGATGCCCCCTGCCCCCACTGCGGTACCGCCGGTGAAGGTGGAGGTCAGTTCTTCCACCGTGGCGGCGAACACGGGGTTCGCAAGCGTCGCGGCGGCGATGCCGCCAAGGCCAGCCCACAGGGCGTCTCTTCTGGAAAGGTTCATTTTTGTCATCTCCTCTGGTCGCGTGGCGTGATCACTCTGTCATCGTCATCAGGTAGGCCACGACATCTTCGACTTGCTGGGCGGTCAGGATCGGTGGCAAAGCCTCGGTCGGGGCCTTGCCGCTGTAGGCCGCACCCGGACGGATGAAGCCTTCGGTCTTGTAGAAGGCGGGCATGAAGCTGCCTTCGAACGTCATCTTTGCATTGGCCACGAGGCCGCGAAGCTGCGCTTCGGAATAGCGGTCGGCCACGCCGTCCAGCGGCGGTGCGATGTCGCCCTGAAAATCCGCTTCGGGGATGGTGCCGATCTGGTGGCAGGCCACGCAGTTGCCCAGCGATGCGGTGGTCATCACCTTCTTGCCAGCTGCCACATCACCGGGACCACCGGTCAGTGACGCTTCGATGGCACCATCCACATAGGCAACGGCTGTCGGTGCCGTTTCACCAAGAACGGGTGTTGTCAGGCACAGTGCTGCCACTGCGGCCATCCAGAATTGGCGTGTCATACGATCCTCCCAGATCTCTCTCCATTTGATGATAGCCCCGGCATACCATGGTGCGCAATATAAATATATGCATCTATGAATATAGATATATTTAAAGGCCCATCAACGGCTTAGCCGCCGTTCTGCGCGTTGATCCGGTTGGCGAGGTACTTTTGAAAGTGGTCGCCCGAGTCGTATCCGTGATCGCGGACCCAGGTCAGAAGCGCTTCGGTGGTGCCGATGTCAAAGGCCCCGGGCATCATGGCCACGGCCGATTCTGCTGCAGTTGCGCCCGCCGGACCCTCTTCGGGCAGAAAGATCATTGTGGGGGTGAACATGACACCCCAACGCACCGCCATTTCCTTTTCAGACAGGGTAGTGCCGTCAAGATCGGTAACATTGATGTCGCCGAACAGGTTGATCTGGACGACGAAGAAATGGTCGCGGATCAGGGTGTCGATGGCTGGGGCGGGATAAACCTCGGCGTGCATCTGGGTGCAGTAAATGCAGCCACGCTGTTCGACCATCAGGAGCAGGCGTTTGCCTGAAGCATTCGCCTCGGCCAGATCGTCACGCAGATCCTTGAAGGTTTCGCGCATCCAACCGGGTTTGTGCAGCCCGTCGTCGCCCAATTCGGCGGCAGGCGCGAGGATGGGCCAGAGGGCCAGCGTGGCAAACAGCAGAAAGCGGCGCATGGGGCGTGTCCTTATCTGAGGGTGGCGGTCCAGTCGAAATTGCGGATCATCCAGTCGGCGATCAGATTGACGGAATTGGTGGCGATCAGGATGCCAAAGACGATCAGCATCACCCCCATGGCCTTTTCCACATGCCCCATCATCGCGCGGTGGCGGGCGATGAAGCCAAGGAAGGGGCCGGCGAACAAGGCCGCAAGGACAAAGGGCAGCGTCATGGCAAGGCCGTAGACCAGCAGCAAAAGGCCACCGCGCCACAGATCGCCCATGCCGCTGGCGACCATCAGGATGGCGGCAAGTACGGGGCCGACGCAAGGAGTCCAGCCAAAGCCGAAGGCAAGGCCCATGACATAGGCACCGATCAGGGTCGTGGGCGTGGCATCGGTCTGCACGCGGGCCTCTCGGTAGAACAGGCCGATTTTCAGAATGCCCAGAAAGTGCAGCCCGAACAGGATCAGCACGCCCCCGGCGACCCAGGACAGCGTCTCGCGCCACTGCAGAAACACCCGGCCAAGGGCGGTGGCCCCCAGCCCCAGCATCACGAACACGGACGTGACACCAAAGGCAAAGGCCAGCGCCTGCCCCACCAGCCGCCGCTGCGCGCCAGGTGCGATGGTGCCACCGTCGCGCAACTCCCTGACCGATTGCCCGGCCATGTAAGACAGGTAGAACGGCACCATCGGCAGGATGCAGGGCGACAAAAAGGACAAGAGCCCGGCAATCGCCGCGCCGGTATAGCTTATGTCGAGCATTGCCCCTCCCGAAGCGCCGCCTTGCCTTGCAGGGCAATACATATTAACATATTCGTATGTGAAAATAGGACTGTCAATATGTTGCGAACGCTCTTTGCGCTGACGATTGCGACGGGGCTTTGGGGCCCTTTCCCTGCGGTGGCGTCAGAGCTTGAATTGCTGATGATCGAGCAACCCGGCTGCATCTATTGTGCGGCATGGGACGCCGAGATCGCGCCGCAATATCCGCTGACCGATGAGGGCAAGGCCGCGCCGCTGGCCCGGCAGCAGTTGCGCGCAGCACTGCCCGATGGGGTGGTGCTGCACAGACCACCGGTGTTCACGCCGACGTTTATCCTGCTGCACAATGGGGTGGAGACCGGGCGCATCGAAGGCTATCCGGGAGAGGATTTCTTTTGGCCGCTGCTGGCAGGGCTGCTGGAACAGGCGGGCAACACGACAGAGCAGTGACGCAACGCCACATCAGGTTGCCTTTGCCTGCGCCGCAACTGCGGGTTTTGGTTGCCCCCGCCGACAGTCTCTTCCATGAAGGCGGGGGGCAAAAGGGTCAGCAGAAAGATGCCACTGGGCGACACGGAAGAGATGGATCAGAACCCGCACCCGCCATTGGATATGGACGGGCTGGTCGCAAGCGCCAATGACGCAGCGACTTTTCTGAAGGCGTTGGGTCACGATGGCCGGTTGCTGATCCTGTGTCATCTGGAAACCGGGCCCAAAAGTGTGACCGAACTTGAAAACCTGTTGTCGGCCCGACAGGCTGTGGTCAGCCAGCAGCTGGCGCGGCTTCGGCTGGAGGGTCTGGTCAGCGCCCGCCGGGAGGGGCAGGCGATTTTCTATTCCATCCTTGATCCCAAGGTGTCCGAGATGATCGGGCTTCTGGCAAGGCTGTTCTGCAAGCGGGACTGAAACCCGCAGACATCATGACCCGCTGCTGGTGCTGCGGGAGACGGCAAAGGGAGGATGGCTATGGAAACGATTCCATACGGTCTGTTGGCAGCCCTCGTCGGGCTGGCTGGCGGGATGGTGCTGGGGCTGGCCGCGCGGCTGGGGGATTTCTGCACCCTGGGTGCCCTGGAATCGGCCGTTTACGGCAAAGACCAAAAGCGGCTGCGGCTGTGGGGGATCGTCCTGGGAGTGGCAATTCTTGGGACGCAGTTTGGCGCGCTGGCAGGCTGGGTCGATCTGGGCAGCACCTTTTATCACTCGATTGCATGGAATCCGCTTGGTTCGATCCTTGGCGGGCTGGTGTTTGGCTATGGTATGGCGATGGCCGGCAACTGCGGCTTTGGGGCGCTGGTGCGGTTCGGCGGCGGCGATTTGCGGTCGCTTGTGGTGGTCGTGGTGATGGGGATTTTTGGATTTGTTGCCCTGTCGGGGCCCTTGGCCCCGTTGCGACTCTTGCTGTTTCCGCAGCCAGATGCAACGCAGCCACAGGGCATTGTGTACGATGTGGGAACATTGACGGGCCTTCCCGCCAGTCTGATCATCGTCGCTATCGGCTTTGGCTGCCTGATCTGGGCATTGTCCCATGCGCCCTTGCGCCACGCGCCGCGGACGCTGTTCTGGGGGGTGGCGGCAGGGTTGGCAGTGGTGTGGTGTTTTGCCGGAACGACATGGGTCAGCGAAAGCAGCCTGGGTGCAATTGCGGTCGAAGGCCCATCGTTCACCGCCCCTGTCGGTCGCACGCTGATCTTCCTGATGACCTCGACTGCCGGTGGCATCACCTTTTCCGTCGGTGCGGTCGTCGGCGTGATGGTGGGGGCATTGATCGGGTCAATGACCCGCGGCCTGTTCCGCTGGGAAGCCTGCGAAGATCCGCGCGAGCTGGGGCGCCAGGTCGGCGGCGCGGTGCTGATGGGCATTGGCGGCGTTGTGGCCATGGGCTGTTCAATAGGGCAAGGCGTGACTGCCTTTGCCGCGTTGGCCTGGTCCGGCCCGGTGACGCTGATGGCGATCATTGCTGGCGCGCTGTTCGGGCTGCATCAGTTGATCAGCGGGTATCAACCGGATTGAGGGCGGCCGCTGACAGACGGTCGCGCCGGGCAGTGGCGGCGATGGTCGGGGTTCAGTGCAGGGTTCAGGCCAGCGGCTGGTGACGCCGCAGCAAAAAGACTTTGATGGCCAATATCGCCCGGCCGTTCGTCAAAGGCGCAGACGCGACCGAGGGCTGAGGCTTCGGGGTATGGGCTGCAACGGATATGCATGCACAACGAAGGGGGAGCAGCGATTTTCGACTGGAACATGACTGCGCCACGAACGGCTGGAAGGCGGTCATGCGTTTGGCCACGATCAGGGCCATGACCATCTGCGGCGGGCGCATCAGCCATCAGGTGCCTTGACCCGGCTCTGCCCGGTCTTTCAGTAGCGGAAGCATCAGCGCGAACAGCTCTGCCTGTGACGAGATCCTGCAGCGGGCATAAAGCTGCTTGCGGAACACCTTGACCGTCTGCGCCGACAGGCCCAGCCGCAAGCCGATCGACACCGTGGAATGCCCGCGCAAAATCAGCAGCGCCACCTCGGCCTGTCTTGGCGACAGGTGAATGCCATGCCCGGTCCGCGCGGCATCGGCCAGCAGCGCGGGGGTATCCTCCACCGGCCCTGTCGCCCGCGCGATATTGGCCCAATGCGCCTCGACCAGCGCCAGCACAACCGGAGCGATCCGGCTGCAGGTTTCAACCTCGCGCATCGCAAACACCCGGCCAGAAGAGGCATCGCGCCCGATACAGATGTTCAGCGTGACCCAGGGCGAGGGGTAGGCAACAAAGGCGATCTCGTCGATCAGCGTGGTCTGCTCGTAATATTCGATGAAGTACCGGCTGCGCTGAAAGGCATCGGGCGCAATATCGGCGATGCGGTAGGCCCCGGCGGACGCACGGCGCAGATGAAGGTCATAGAACGGGTCCAGCCGGTAGGCCCCGGCCAGATAGGTGCGGTCAAGCTCGGCAAACACCTGCGGATGATCGGTTTGCTGGTACAGCACCAGCGGCGGCCCCGCGCTGCGATAAGCCAGAATAATCAGGTTATCGGGCGCACAGATCGCGCGGAAGAAAGACGCCAGTGTCTGTTCAAACCCCGGCTGCCCGCGCAGGCGGATGGTCTCGGCCAGTTGCGCCTCGGCCAGATTGGGCAGCGGCTGCATCGCGGTGTCATACCTCGTTGGGGGTATATACCCCGAAAAATCCTGTGATTAGCCTTCGATCGCATATTCCGGGGGTATGGACCAGCCAGATGAGCCTGCTCGAATGAACAATGCCATCGACATCCGCATGGTGACAAAGACCTATGGCACCGTCACCGCGCTGAAGGCTGTATCGCTGTCGATCATGGACAACGAGTTCTTTACGCTGCTCGGGCCCTCGGGCTGTGGCAAGACCACGCTGCTGCGGATGATCGCCGGGTTCGAGGATGTGACACAAGGCGACATCTTGCTGTTTGGTCAGAACATCGCGACGCTCGACCCCAATCTGCGCCCGGTCAACACGGTGTTTCAGCAATACGCACTGTTCCCGCATATGTCGGTGATCGACAATGTGGCTTTCGGGTTGAAGATGAAGGGTCTCGACCTGCCCACACGCACCGCACGCGCGGGCGAGATGCTGGAAATGGTGCATCTGTCCAGCTTTGCCGACCGCCTGCCCGCGCAGCTTTCCGGTGGCCAGCAACAGCGCGTGGCACTGGCGCGGGCGCTTGCCCCGCAGCCCAAGGTGCTGCTGCTGGACGAACCTTTGTCGGCGCTCGACCTCAAGCTGCGTCAGGCCATGCGGATGGAGCTGAAACAGCTGCAACAGGATACCGGCATCACCTTCATTTTCGTGACCCATGATCAGGAAGAAGCCCTGACCATGTCGAACCGCATCGCGGTGATGAGCGCGGGGCATGTGCAGCAGATCGGCACTCCGCGAGACATTTACGAAACCCCGGTCAACCGCTTCGTCGCCGATTTCATCGGCGAGACCAACCTGCTTGAGGTGGACGTTGCCAGCATCGCGGGCGACCGGGCGCAGGTGATCCTGCCCGGCGGCCATGCCATCACCTGCTCCACCGCCACCCACGACGCCGGTCGCCACCACCTGTCGATCCGGCCGGAGCGGCTGACGCTTGTGCCATTGGGCGCGGGAATGGAGGCTGTGGTGGATCAGGTGATCTACCTTGGCACCGATCTGCAGGTTCTGGTCCGGCTGGATGGCGGCACGCCGCTGCAGGTCCGCATCCAGAACGCGGCGCGGACCCAAGTACCCGCCCCCGGCAGCCGCATCGGCCTGCATCTGGAGGAAGGTGCCGCGCGCCTTCTGGCCGACTGATGGCCGGAGCAGCCCCCGACAGCGGCACCAGCGCCGAGACGACCTATCGCAGCGCCCGCGTGCCCTTGCTGTTGCCGACATGGCTGGTGATCGGGATTTTCCTGATCCTTCCCGTCGCGCTGATGGCGGTCTATTCTTTCCTGACCAAGGAAATGCGTGGCGGGGTGATCTGGGAATTCTCGCTGGCCGCCTATGACCAGTTCTTCATCAACCGCGGCCTGTTCGGCGACGAGCCGCCCAGCCTTGAATGGACCTACATCAGCGTCTTTGGCCGCTCGATCGCACAGGCCGCCACCGCCACCACCCTGTGCCTGCTGATCGGCTTTCCCACCGCATGGTTCATCGCCACCCGCCCCCCCGCTACCCGCGGCGTCTGGCTGTTCCTGATCACGGTGCCCTATTGGGTGAACCTGTTGATCCGCACTGTCAGCCTGCGCTTTCTGATCCGTGAAAACGGCCCGCTGAATGACGCGCTGCTGGGCACCGGCCTGATCTCGGAACCCCTCGCCATGATCAACACCAATTTCGCCGTACAGCTGGGCCTGTTCTACAGCTATCTGCCCTTCATGGTGCTGCCGATCTATGCGGCGGTGGAACGCTATAACTTCACCCTCTCTGAAGCCGCCGCCGACCTGTACGCCAGCCGCTGGGTCATCTTGCGGGAAATCGTGCTGCCCATCGTCAAACCGGGCATCATCGCCGGCTGCCTGCTGGTCTTCATCCCGTCGATGGGTGCCTTTCTGGCCCCCAACCTGCTGGGAGGGGCCAAGAACTTCATGATCGGCTCGCTGATCGAAGAACAGTTCAAACGCTCGCTCGGCAACTGGCCCTTTGGCGCGGCGGTGTCGATGATTTTGATGAGCCTCGTGCTGATCCTGCTCATGCTCTACGCCCGCAGCATGGCAAAGACGGAGGCACGCTGATGGCCCTGCGCTCTGTCCGGCATTACCCCAGCTTTTTCAGCATCGCCATGCTGTGCCTGATCATCCTTTATGCGCCGCTGATCGTGGTCATGGTCTATTCGTTCAACGACTCGCCTTCGATCACCAACTGGGGCGGGCTGTCGCTGCGCTGGTACTTTGATGTGTTCACCGGGCCAGAGGCCCCGCGCTTCCGCGCCGCCGCGTGGAACTCGCTGACCATCGCCGTTTTGGCCGCAACCATCGCCACCGCCATTGCCACCGCCGCCGCGCTGGCCATGCTGCGGGCGGGCAAGTTCAAGGGCCGGTCGCTGACCTTCGCCCTGATCAACCTGCCGCTGATGGTGCCCGAAATCGTGATCGCTGTGGCCACGCTGATCTTTTTCACCATGATCGGCTTTACCACCGGTTATCTGACCATCCTGATCGCGCATATCACCTTCTGCATCCCCTTTGCCTACCTGCCCATCGCCGCCCGGCTGCAGGGCATCGACGGCAGCTATGAGGCTGCCGCCCGCGACCTCTACGCCACCCGCGCGCAGTCGTTCTGGCTGGTGCTGCTGCCGCTGATGGCCCCCGGCGTGATCTCGGGCTACCTCTTGGCCTTCATCATCAGCCTTGATGATTTCATCATCACCAATTTCGTCAAGGGCGCCGGCATGGAAACCCTGCCAACCGCCATCTTCGGTTCGGTCAAACAGGGGATCAAACCCAATATCATGGCGATTTCCACCCTGATGCTGGGCGTCTCGATCCTCTTCGTCACGCTGTCCTACCTGATCAACCGCAAGGGCCGCCAGAGCCCGTGAAACCATACCACCCAACAAGGAGCCCGCCATGACACGCCTGATAACCACCACCTCCGCCCTGTGCCTGCTCGCAGGGGCCGCCCAAGCCGAGGGCACGCTGTCGGTCTATCACTGGTTTGAATACATCCCGCAGGAACTGGTCGACAAATTCACCGCCGAGACCGGCATCGCCGTGACCATCGACACCTATGACAGCAACGAAGCCATGCTTGCCAGCCTCAAGGCAGGACGGCTGGGCCAGTACGATGTGGCGGTGCCCGCCGATTTCATGGTGGAAATCATGGCCGAGACCGGCATGCTCGACACTTTCACGGCGGAAGAGATGCCAAATCTGCCCAATATCGCGCCGCAATGGCTCGACGTGCCGTTCGACCCGGGCCGCACCTCGTCGATCCCCTATCAATGGGGCTCCACCTCCTTTGCGGTGAACCGCGATGTCTATGCCGGCGACATCTCCAGCCTCGGTGTGATCTTCGACCCGCCAGAGGAGTTGCGGGGCAAGATCAACGTGCTCGACAGCCAGAACGAGGTGCTGATCCTGGGCTCCCTCTACCTCGGCATTCCGCAATGCTCGACCGACCGCGACCAGTTGCGCGCGCTGTCCGATATGCTGGTGGCGGCAAAGCAGCACTGGGCCAGCTTCGGCTCGGACACCGCCAAGGATGTCATGGTGTCCGGTGATGCGGCAGCAGGCATGATCTACAACGGCTTTTCCGCCAAAGCCCGTGCCGAAGGCGCCAATGTCGAATACAGCTACCCAACCGAGGGGCATGTGCTGTGGATGGACAATGTGGTGCTCCTGAAAGATGCGCCGAACCGCGCCAATGCCATCGCCTTCATGAACTTCCTGCTGGAACCGGAAAACGCCGCCGCCGTGACGAATTACGCGGCCTATACCTCGGGCGTGTCAGGGGTGGAATCGTTCCTTGATGAGGCGATCCGCACCAGCCCGGAAAACAACCCGCCCGCAGGCGCGGCACCCGGCGCCTTTGCCCAAGTCTGCGATGAAGAAACCCAGAAACTGTACGACGCGATCTGGATCAACCTGAAAAAATGAACCCGCCGGGGGCCGGGCATTCCGGCCCCCTTTCATCTGTTTCCAAATATCCCGGGGGTCCGGGGGCAGCGCCCCCGGTGTTTGCACCATGCGCATCGCTGTCTGGCAGGGCCCGTCCCCCGCCGCCGATCTGGAAGCCGGCCTTTCACAGGCCAAAGCGGCCCTTGCCGCCGCAGGCCTGATGAATGCCTCTGTTCTTGTCCTCCCCGAGGTCTGGCTGCCGGGCTACAATCAACCCGATATCCCGGAACGAGGCCTTGCAACCGATGGGCCAGAACTGGCGCAGCTCGCCGCCGCCGCACGTGACGCAGGCTGTGCGCTTGCGATCGGCTATGCGGAACGCTCCGGCGAGGCTCTCTACAATGCTGCGCTGTGCATCGGCCCCGATGGCACCATCCTTGCCAACTACCGCAAGATCCAACTCTATGGCCCGCGCGAACAGGCGCTCTACACCCCCGGCACGGACTATGTCACCTTTGACCTGGCCGGGCACACACTCGCCCTGCTGATCTGCTATGACATCGAATTCGCGCCGCATATCAAGGCACTGGCCGCTCGGGGCGTCAGTCTGATCCTGTGTCCCACCGCCAATATGCACCCCTTCACCCATGTGCCGCGCGTCACCGTGCCCGCCATGGCCGCCAATCACGGCATCGCCATCGCCTATGCCAATTACTGCGGCTCCGAGGGCGATCTGACCTATACCGGCGGCAGCCAGATCACCGGCCCACATGGCGAAATCCTCGCGCTGGCGGGTGAACATCCCGCTCTGCTGATCGCCGATCTGCCTGCCCGCGATCCGGCCCGGCTGTCCACCCAATCCGCCGATTTCAGGGTCATCTGACCATGCCAAAAGACGCCCGCGACAACCGCTATGATATCCTGTTCGAGCCGCTGCGGATCGGCCCGAAAACCGCCAAAAACCGCTTTTATCAGGTGCCCCACTGCAATGGTGGCGGCTATCGCGACCCGTCCGCCGTGGCCGAGATGCGCCGCACCAAGGCCGAAGGCGGCTGGGGCGTCATCTTCACCGAACAGACCGAGATCCACCCGACATCCGAGATCACCCCTTTCATCGAACAGCATCTGTGGGAGGATAAGGATATTCCCGCGCTTGCCGCGATGGCCGATGCAATGAAGTCGCACGGCGCGCTGGCAGGCATCCAGCTGGCTTACTCCGGCATCAATGGTCCCAATCTCTACAGCCGCGAGGTGCCGCTGGCGGTTTCCGGCGGCCCGATCCTCACCTTCACCTCCGACCCGGTGCAGGCCCGCACCATGGACCGGACCGATATCCGCGACCTGCGCCGCTGGTTTCGCAATGCCTTCCGCCGCAGCCAGACGGCGGGCTTTGACCTGATCTGCCTTTATGGCGCGCATGGCTTTGGCATCTTGCAACATTTCCTGTCCCGCGCCACCAACCACCGCACCGATGAATACGGCGGTTCTTTGGAAAACCGCGCCCGCTTTCTGCGCGAGATCGTGGACGAGGCGCGTGAGGAAACCAAAGGCGAGCTGGCCATCTCGCTGCGCCTGTCGCTGCACGAAGCAGGTGCTTTCGGTTTTTCCAACGCCGAGTTGCGCGATTTCATCGAAATGCACGGCGATCTGCCCGACATCTGGGATCTGGCGCATGGCACATGGGAGGCGTGTTCGGGCACCTCGCGCTTCAAACCCGAAGCGGCACAGGAAGAGTTGGTGCGCGGCATCAAGGCGCTGACCAGCAAACCCGTCGTCGGCGTTGGCCGCTTCACCTCTGCCGATGCCATGGTCCGGCAGATCCGCTCCGGTATCCTCGATTTCATCGGCGCGGCGCGGCCCTCCATTGCCGATCCGTTCCTGCCGAAAAAGATCGAAGAGGGCCGGTTCGACGACATCCGCGAATGCATCGGCTGCAACATCTGCGTTTCGGGCGACATGACCGGTGGTATCAGCCGCTGCACCCAGAACACCGCGTTCATGGAAGAATGGCGCAAAGGCTGGCACCCCGAACGCGCCCGGCCAAAGGGCCGCTCCGACACGGTGCTGATCGTCGGGGCCGGCCCGACCGGGCTGGAGGCGGCGATGCAGGCCGCCAAACGCGGCTATCACGTCACACTGGCCGAGGCGACAACCACGCTTGGCGGCCGGGTCGCCCGCGAACGCACCTTGCCCGGCCTGTCCGCCTGGGGCCGGGTCGCCGATTTCCGCACCGGGCAGCTTGCCCCCCTGACCAATGCCGAAATTTACCGCGACAGCCGATTGACGGCAGATGACGTGCTGGCCATGGGCGCGCAGCATGTGGCCATCGCCACCGGCGCGCACTGGCGACGCGACGCGGTGGCCCGTCTGCACCTGCACCCCATCCCCACCGATCCCGTAATGCCGGTGTTTTCCCCTGATGACATCATGGAGGGTAACGGTCCGACGGGTGGGCGCGTCACGCTTTATGATGACGACCATTTCTACATGGGCTCGGTCATCGCCGAGGTGCTTGTGGCGCGCGGCTGTGCGGTGGATTTCATCACTCCCGCGACGAAAGTCGCCGAATGGGCCGAAAACACGCTGGAACAGGCCATCATCATGCGCCGCCTGCTGGCGTTGGGCGTCACAATCCACACCAGCAAAGCGCCCGAGGTCATCACCGCAACCGACGTCATGCTGGGCTGCACCTGGACCAGAGCGCAAAGCGCACTTAAAGCCGATGCCGTGGTCATGGTCACCTCGCGCATCCCGCACGATCAGCTCTATCACGACCTGCGCGCCCGCCATCAGGAATGGGCCGGCGCTGGCATCCTTTCGGTCAAGCTGGTTGGCGATGCTGCTGCCCCCGGTCCGGTTGCCTGGGCCACCTATGCCGGTCGCCGCTTTGCCGAAGAGCTGGACCAGCCCGATGACCGCGGCGACACCCCCGCCTTTCGCCGCGAAGTGGCGCGGCTGGAGCCATTGCCCACGCGCCTGCCCTCGTAAAGCTGGCATCACATGGTTGCGCCCGAACACCGGCTCAGCCGGTCGGACGCCAGAGAAACCCCAAAGCACCTCGGCAACGCGCAGTTTCTGCGCCGCGATACGGTCGACCACCGCCATGTCGTGCGAGATGAAGAGAAGGCCCGTGCCCTCCTCTCGGGTCAAACGCTCCAGCACGGTCAGCACCTGCTCCTGCACCGCTACATCAAGCGCTGAGACGGGTTCCTCAGCGATCAGCACCCTGAGGCGCAAGATGAGGGCGCGCGCAATGCCGATCCGCTGGCACCGGCCGCCAGAAAACTGATGCGAGAAACGGTCGAAACCGTCTTCGGGCAGACCCTCCCGTGCAATCAGCGAGACAAGGCTTGCGTTACTTGCCTTTTCTGTGCGGTGCTGGCCCCGGATGCGCAGGGGCTCTGTGAGACGCTGGCGCACTGACATGCGCGGGTCCAGCGCGGCATAGGGGTCTTGAAACACCGTCCGGATGTCATTGCGGGCAAGCCGCAGATCAGGGCCGATCAGCGACAGGAAGTCTTTTCCCGCCAGCAGCGCGCGACCGGTCTGGGCGGTCACCAGACGCAGCAGGCACTTGGCCAGCGAGGATTTGCCGCAGCCGCTTTCTCCGATCAGGGCGACGGTTTGGCCGGGGTGCAGATCAAAGCTGACATCTTCGACGGCATGCAGGTTGGCGGTGTGCCGCCGCAACAGACCCGTGCGCACGGAAAAGGGGGCGCCGAGATGGCTGACCGAGAGCACTGGCGCAGCCTGTGGCGGCGCAGACGGGTGTCTGGCCTGCGCCTCGTGGAATTTCGGTGCGGCAGCCAAAAGCCGCCGGGTGTAGTCATGCAATGGCTGGTCGAAGATGCGCCCCGCTCTGCCTTCATCAACACTGCGTCCCTGCAACATCACCGCCACCCGGCCGTCGAGTTCGGCCACAACGCCCGTGTCATGCTTGATGAACAGCACTGCCACGAGCGAGTTTGCCACTATGTATCGGCTGCAACAGCGAACGAGTTGCACCGCTGCAGAAAGCAGGAAAGGAACGCATGCACACTCCACGCGTTGGTAAAGGGAATTCAAGAGGGGCGCATGTCGGCGGTCACCACGATCAGTCCTGCGACCAAGGAAGAGATCCTGACTTACACCCGCATAACAAAACATGAGGCAACAAACCGGTTCGAGGCCTCCAATGACGCTTACCACCTGCTGGAAGGTGCCAATATCGAGACGGCGGCCACATGTCGGTCAGGGGGCGGCTCTGCAACAACGGCGAAACCCGCATTTCGGCTATCAGGGCAAAGGACGACAAGGGCACCAAGCGTCTGGCAGATGAAAGCCGCTATGGCTTGGGCAGCGGGGTGTTTTCCAAGGACGAAAAGCGCGCCCCCAATCTGGCCCGAAATCGTTTCGACACCGGCAGAATCGCATCACTTCGCTCGGCGGGGCCAAGGATTTTCCCCACGGGCGCGAACATGGCGGCTTTGGGGTGAATGACTTCCGCAAAGTGAAGGCGATCTTCCTGCCGTGACCGGCCCGATTCAAGGCTTTCACTTAACTCGGCAACCACGAAGGAGCACTTAATGAGCATGAATATCCTTGTCGCCGGGGCAACCGGCAAAACCGGCCTGCATCTGGTCCGGGAACTGATCGATCTTGGTCAAAACCCGACAGCGCTTGTCCGCGAAAGCTCTGATACCAGCGCGCTACCCGAGGGGGTTGACCTGCGCCACGGCGATCTGACCAACTTGCAGGACGGCGTGTGCAACGGGATGGATGCGGTCATTTTCGCGGCAGGCTCGGGCGGGTCCACCGGCCCGGAGATGACCGATAAGGTCGATCGAGACGGCGCCAAGCGCCTGATCGATCTGGCGCACGCCGCAGGTGTAAAGCGGTTCGTGATGCTCAGCTCTGTCGGGGCAGATCAGGCTGCCCCGAGGGGCGCGCTGGCCCATTACCTGAAGGCCAAGCACGAGGCGGATGAACACCTCAAGACGTCGGGGATGACCTTCTCGATCCTGCGCCCGGTGGCCCTGACCAACGACGGCCGCAGCGCTGCCGTGATCTTGGGCGACAAGGTCGACCCATCTGCGACCGCCTCGCGCGCGGATGTGGCCCATGTTCTGGCCGATGCCGCTGTTTCCGGCCGCTTCGACGGAATTGTACAGCTCTTGCAGTCTGCGCAGGACATGTCAGACGTGCAGGGTGGCAAACATCCGAACCTTTCCGGCACCCATGATTTGCTAAAGGAATAGCGTCCATGACACAATCCGACACCAGGAACCGCAAGTTTGTCCTGGCCCAGCGTCCAACGGGCGAGCCTGACGCCAGTACCCTTCGGCTGGAAACCGAAGATGTACCGGTCCCCGGCAAGGGTCAGATGCTCTTGCGCAACGCATATCTCTCGCTGGACCCCTACATGCGCGGCCGGATGAGCGATGCGCCGTCCTATGCCGCCCCGGTCGCGATCGGTGCCGTCATGATCGGTGGCACCGTCGCGCAGGTTTTGTCATCAGACGTGGCAGGCTTCGCGGTAGGCGACTGGGTGCAGGCCTTCGGCGGCTGGCAAGATTACGCCCTGTCCGACGGCACCGGTGTGATCAACATGGGCAAATCGCCCGAAAACCCGTCCTGGGCGTTGGGTGTGCTGGGGATGCCGGGCTTGACGGCGTGGGCGGGTCTGACCCAGATCGGCCAGCCGAAAGCGGGAGAGACGCTGGTCGTTGCCGGGGCCAGTGGCCCGGTGGGGGCCACTGTCGGGCAGATCGGCAAGATCCTCGGCCTGCATGTTGTCGGTATCGCAGGCGGGGCTGCGAAATGTGCCCATGTGGTCGACACTCTCGGCTTTGATGCCTGCATTGATTACAAGGCTGGCGGGTTCCCCGGTGCCCTTAAAGCGGCAGTGCCGGACGGCATCGACATCTACTTCGAAAATGTCGGCGGCGCCGTTTTCGACGCGGTTCTGCCGCTGCTGAACCCCAAGGCGCGCATCCCTGTGTGCGGCCTGATCTCGCAATACAACGCAACCGCACTGCCGGACGGCCCCGACCGGTTGAACCTGTTGCTGGGCACGATCCTGCGCAAGCGGATGACCCTGCGCGGCTTCATCGTCTTTGATGACTTTGGTCACCTTTACCCTGAGTTTGCGAAGCAGATGGGCGAGTGGGTCAAGGCAGGAAAAGTCCAGTACCGCGAGGAAATGATCGACGGTCTGGAACTTGCCCCGGCGGCGTTCGTTGGCTTGCTGCGCGGCGAGGCATTCGGCAAACGTGTCGTAAAGCTGGCTGTCTGAAACACTCATACTTTGAAAGGTCCCTTCCCGATGAAAATCCTCATGGTTCTGACATCGCACGACAAACTCGGTGACACCGGCAAGAAAACCGGATTCTGGCTCGAGGAATTCGCCGCACCCTACTACGTATTCAAGGACGCGGGGTGCGACGTCACCCTGGCCTCGCCCAAGGGCGGCCAGCCGCCGCTTGACCCCACCAGCGACGCGGACGACGCACAAACGGAGGCAACCAAGCGCTTCAAGGGCGACAAGGCGGCCCAAACCGATCTGGCAAACACGGTCGTTCTTGCGACGGTATCGCCGGATGGCTTCGACGCGGTTTTCTATCCTGGCGGTCACGGCCCGCTGTGGGATCTTGCCGAGGACGCCGACAGCATCAAACTGATCGAGACCTTTGCCCGCACCGACCGCCCGATTGCCGCCGTCTGCCATGCCCCCGCAGTGTTCAAGCACCCCAAAGGCGCAGATGGCAAACCGCTGGTATCAGGCAAGACGGTGACCGGTTTCACCAATACCGAAGAAGAGGGTGCCGGCCTGACTGATGTGGTGCCGTTTCTGGTCGAGGACATGCTGAAAGCCAACGGCGGCAATTACGAAAAGGGTGCCGACTGGGCGTCGTTCGTGGTGACTGACGGCAAGCTGGTCACCGGTCAGAACCCGGCGTCGTCGGAAGAGACCGCGCGGAAACTAATAGACTTGGTTTGATCGGGCCTATCGCGCGGCGCTGCCGCCCTGACGGGCAGCCATCTGCTGGCCGTCACCGGGCGGCGGCCAAATCCGGATGATCCGGGGCTTTGGTATCGCCCACAGTCATTGTGGGCGACCAAGGTGGCCAGACCGACAGCCGCAAAAGGTGCCGACCTTCACGCGCTGGCATTTGAACGCGGCGCGGGGTAAAAGCACGCAAGCGCATAGACGGCGGCGCTCACAGACTTATGAAATCCCTCAACCATGCGGCATTTCCCCGAATGAAACCAATCGAGCTGGACGCCGCAGATATCCGGATTCTCAGCGCGCTGCAGGGCCATGGGCAACTGAGCAAATCGAAGCTGGCCGAAATAGCAGGTCTGTCGGCGACGCCGTGCTGGGCACGGGTGACACGGTTGAAGAAGGCCGGGCTGATCCGGGGCTATCACGCTGACATTGCGCTTTCTCAAATCATCACAAACCTGGCCAAGGTGGTGGTGACAGTATCCCTCAAAAGACATCGGAAATCTGACTTCGAACGGTTCGAGACCCACATTCTCAACACCCCCGAGGTGACGGACTGCATCTCGACGGGTGGCGGGATGGATTATGTGATGACGGTGGTCACTACCAGCTTACCGGACTTCCAGACCTTGATGGAGGCGATGCTGGATGCCGACTTGGGGATTGAGCGATACATGACCTATATTGTCACGCGCCAGATCAAATCGGCCCGCCCCGACCTTGCCCGCCTGGTCGCCGCGCAGTCGCCAAAGGCTGAGCCGGAAACGAAAGTCTGAACGGACTGACCTTTTGAAATCTTTGGTCTGATCGGTCCGGCCTGGCACCGTCTTTGGCCCGATCATCCAGCCAGCCTTGCCTAACGTCTTGCCATCGACAAACCGTCGCGCGGTCTCAGGACAGACCCGCCAGCAAGGGCAAGCAGGATGACAACGGCGCAAAACTTTGGCTTCGGCACGCAAATACGCAAATCTCCCTATTTCGATGCCACGGTGCGCTGGGGGGCGACCGGGTTTTCGGTCTACAATCACATGTATATTCCGCGCGACTTCGGGAACCCGGAACAGAATTTCTGGAACCTGATCAACGATGCGATCCTGTGCGATGTAGCGGTTGAACGTCAGGTCGAGATTACTGGCCCGGATGCTGCGCGCTTTGTGCAGATGCTGACCCCGCGCGATCTGTCCAAGCTGGCGGTCGGGCAGTGCAAATATGTGCTGATCACCAATGCGCAAGGGTGCATTCTGAACGACCCCATCCTGCTGCGGCTGGAGGAGAACCATTTCTGGCTGTCGTTGGCCGACAGCGACATTCTGCTGTGGGCGCAGGGTGTTGCCGTGCACTCCGGCCTTGATGTCACCATCCGGGAACCCGATGTGTCGCCGTTGCAGCTGCAAGGGCCCAAATCAGGCGAGGTGATGCGGGCTCTGTTTGGCGACAGCATCATGGATCTGAAATACTACTGGCTGCGCCGGGTCGAACTGGACGGCATCCCGCTGATCGTGTCACGCACCGGCTGGTCCAGCGAGCTGGGTTATGAGCTTTATCTGCAGGATTCGGTCCATGGCGATGCGCTGTGGGAAAGGATCATGGCCGTGGGCCAGCCATTGGGGCTGAAGCCGGGCCACACCTCGTCGATCCGGCGGATCGAAGGGGGGATGCTGTCGTATCATGCTGATGCCGATATCAACACCAACCCCTATGAACTTGGGCTGGACCGGCTGGTGAACCTGGACAGCGGGGCCGATTTCATCGGCAAGGCGGCCTTGCAGCAGATCAAGGACACCGGCGTCAGCCGCAAGCAGGTGGGTCTGGTGATCGAGGGCGCGCCGCTGGTGGGGCCGAACACCACCTTCTGGGCGATCACCAGGGATGGAGCGGCTATTGGCAAGGTAACCTCGGCTATCCACTCGCCCCGTCTGAAGCAAAACATTGCGTTGGCGATGCTTGCCACCGATCATGCAGTGATTGGTACTGTGGTTGAAGTGACGACGGCACAGGGCCCGATGCGCGCCACAGTCGTGGACCGCCCGTTTTACGACCCAAAGAAAACGCTTGCCGCTGCCTGAACAACTTGGCCAGGATGGACATCAAGACATGACTGAACTTTCGATCAATCTTCACTGGCAACGCGCGGAGGCTGAGGTGAAGACCCGCGCGCATTTGAACACTCAGCCCGAGTTTAACGACCGTTACGATTTGCCAGTCGCGCACCGCTCCTGCTTCGTCGCGAACGCGCTGTCTGACAGCGTGCAAGTCAACATCCTTTGACCACGGCAGGAGGCCCACCCCCATGCAAGACACCCCGGAACACGACGACATCCTTCTGTCTGATCTGGATGCAAGCGGCATCCTGCGTCTGACCCTGAATGACACGCGTCGGCGCAATGCCCTGTCCGAGGCGATGTTGGCCCGGCTGGATGCTGCCTTTGCCAAAGCGGGCGCGGATGCAGGCGTGCGGGTGGTGGTTCTGGCCGGCCATGGTCCGGCTTTTTGTGCGGGCCACGATCTGAAGGAACTGACCGCAGGCCGGGCCGCCCCGGATGGCGGCCGCGCCTATTTCGCCCGGATCATGGCGCAGTGTTCAGGTGTGATGCAGGGAATAGTGAATTGCCCCAAGCCGGTGATTGCCGAAGTCACCGGCATCGCCACTGCCGCAGGCTGCCAACTGGTTGCCAGCTGTGATCTGGCAATTGCGGCCACCACCGCGCAATTCAGCACGCCCGGCGTCCATATCGGGCTGTTTTGTTCCACCCCAATGGTCGCCCTGTCGCGCAATGTGTCCAGCAAACACGCGATGGAAATGCTGCTGACCGGCGACATGACTTCGGCCGCGCGGGCCGCAGAGATCGGGCTGGTCAACCGGGTCGTGGCGCCCGAGGCGCTGCACGCCGCCACGCTGGATATGGCGCGCAAGATCGCCTCGAAATCCAGCATGACGCTGGCGACCGGCAAGCGCGCCTTTTACGAACAGCGCGAGATGGCTTTGGCGGCCGCCTATGACCATGCCTCGGCGGTGATGGTGGACAACATGCTTGCGCACGACGCAGAAGAAGGTATTGGCGCCTTCATCGCCAAGCGCGCGCCCCAGTGGCACGACCGCTAAGACCATGGCGCAAAACCCCTACAACACCGACCTTGATCGCAATGCGGCCAATTTTCAGCCGCTCACGCCGCTGACCTTTCTGGAACGCGCGGCCAGCGTATTCCCCGATCACACGGCGATCGTGCACGGTGACCTGAGGCGCAACTACGCCAGCTTTTACACCCGCGCACGCCAGCTTGGCTCGGCCCTTCAACGGGTGGGGGTGGGACGGGGAGATACCGTCTCGGTGGTGCTGGCAAATACGCCCGCCATGCTGGAATGCCATTACGGCGTGCCAATGTGCGGAGCCGTGCTTCATTCGGTCAACATCCGGCTGGATGCGGCGATCATCGCATTTCAGCTGGATCACGCCATGGCAGCTGTGGTCATCGTGGACCGCGAATTTCTGCCGCTGATGGAGGGCGCTTTGGCCTTGTGCAAGGTGACGCCGCGCGTGATCCAGTATGACGACCCGGAATATGACGGCACGCTGACGGCAACCGATGCGCAGGATTACGAGACGTTTTTGGCAAGCGGCGATCCCGAATTCGACTGGCTGATGCCCGAGGATGAATGGGACGCGATTTCCATCAACTACACCTCCGGCACCACAGGAGACCCGAAAGGCGTGGTGTCGCATCATCGCGGCGCCTATCTGCTGGCGCAAGGCAATGCGCTGACCACATCCATGCGCAAGCACGCGGTCTATCTGTGGACGCTGCCGATGTTTCACTGCAACGGCTGGTGTTTTCCGTGGACGATGTCGGCCATCGTCGGCACCCATGTCTGCCTGCGTCAGGTCCGGGCCGAACCGATCTGGAAGGCGCTGGCGACGGCTGGGGTGACCCATCTGTGCGGCGCACCCATCGTGATGTCTTTGATGCTGTCGGCGCCGGCGGCGGAAAAAAAGGATCTGGACCGGACTGTGCAGTTCTTCACTGCCGCGGCCCCGCCGCCCGAAAAACTGCTGGCAGAGATGCGCGAGGCGGGGTTCGAGGTGACGCATCTATATGGGCTCACCGAAACCTACGGCCCGGCCATTGTGAATGACTGGCACGACAGCTGGTCGCTTTTG
Source organism: Pseudotabrizicola sediminis (assembly GCF_004745575.1). GTDB lineage: Bacteria > Pseudomonadota > Alphaproteobacteria > Rhodobacterales > Rhodobacteraceae > Pseudotabrizicola > Pseudotabrizicola sediminis. The sequence continues at coordinate 163,467 of NZ_RPEM01000009.1, forward strand.
CCCGCAGCCCGACAAGCCGCGCTGAAGGCCCGCCAAGGCGTGCGCTATCTGCCCTTGGAGCGCGTGGATGTGCTCGACCCCGAAACCATGCAGCCTGTGCCCCGCGACGGCCAAACCATGGGCGAGGTGATGTTTCGCGGCAATGTCGTGATGAAAGGCTATTTCCGCAACCCCAAAGCCACCGCCGAGGCGTTTGCCGGCGGCTGGTTCCATTCCGGCGATCTGGCCGTGATGTACCCGGATGGCTATCTGCAGCTGAAGGACCGATCGAAAGACATCATCATTTCGGGCGGCGAGAACATTTCGTCGATCGAGGTGGAAGAGGTGCTTTACCGCCACCCCGCCGTCGCGGTCGTCGCCGTGGTCGCGATGCCCGACGAAAAATGGGGGGAAACACCGTGCGCATTTGTCGAACTTGCTGACGGCTGGCTACCAGATCCCGATGAGTTGCGGGCCTGGTGTCGAAGCCATCTGGCAGCCTACAAGGTGCCCCGCAGGTTTGTGATGACGCAAATCCCTCGAACATCGACGGGAAAGATTCAGAAGTTCACACTGCGCGAACAGGCGAGACAGTTCGTGGTTTGAAGTTTTTGAGCGGCCGTCCGCTGCAATGAAACACATGCGAGGGCCAGGATCTCGTCAGTGACGCAGGCCTGATGGCGCACCGAAAGACGCCGCCCGATCACGCCCAACGCATGGCCTGTGACGGTATCAAGGTTCATCGCGTTCATGCCAAGGCGGCGCATCTGCGACAGTTCGGTGCGCGCCATGAAGGCCGCGTCATGGGGCAAGAAAACATCGATCGGCGTCAGCGGATTGGCCATGGCAATACTACTTCAGAAAGGGTTGCACACCGCGCGCCAAACGCATCACGCGTTCGCTTCGCGCGCTGCGGACAAGGCTGGGCGTCTTGTTGGCATCCAGCAGGATCGCCTGACCATCGTGAACAACATAGTCGAACTTGCCAAAGTCAAAGCCCATCTCCTCGCGCAGGCGCAGGATCGGCTCTGGGGGCGGCCGGTCCAGATATTCGTGGCTTACGATAGACTTGACCCTGACCAGCGGGTGGGTCGCAAACATCCGGTAGCCCTTGGCATCCTGCTGACGGTGTCCGCCGTTGTGATCGCGTTGATCATCCACGTCATGACGCTGGAAAAACTGAAACAGATTGCCACGCTGAAACTGATTGGCGCACCGGACCGCGTGATCTTCGTGCAGCAATCGCTGGCTCTGGGGACGTTGGGGTTGGGGCTGATCCTGACGGTCAAGGACTATTTCCCGCGCCGCGTGCTGCTGGTGTGATTGGCCTTGGCCACACCTACGGGAAACATCGCCCGCGCCAGCACCTCGCCGTCTGCGTTTACGGTCAACCGAAGGGCCCGTCCTGCATGGCGGAAGGTCAACCGGAACCGGCCGAGGTCAGCGTCGACACCAGCCTCGCAAACACTGGTGACCTCGCCCGCGCGCATCCGCGCCTGAAGGGTGGCGGGATCAATGGCAAAGGCTGCGGCGATTAGCGTTGCATCCACCTCGAAGCCAGCCGTCGTGATGGTGACGGCGGTCATGTTTCAATCAGCATCTGTTTTATCATGGCTATTTCTCAACGATTCTGGTGGTGAAAGTGGCTGATCGGGTGTCGTCAGGATACGCGCCGCTGCGCCATCCAGATCCTCATACTGATTGTGGCGCATGGCCCAGAAAAAGGCACCAAGCCCGGTCAGGCCGAGGGTGATAGAGACCGGGATCAGAAAGAGATAGCTCATTCTTCTGACTCTCCGACCGCGGGCCGCAGCGCGACCCACGCGTGCCAGGTGCCGTGCCCCAATAGCGGAAAGATCACGATCAGGCCCAGCAGGCCCGTCAATGCGGCCAGCGCGAAGCCTGTAACCACGATAGCGCCCCATGGCAGCACGGCGCGCAGGTTTTGGGTGGTCAGGGCAAAGCTGGTGCCAAGGGCGGTCAGCGCATCGACCCGGCGTTCGAGCAGCATCGGAATGGAAAACAGGCTGATCGCCATGGCGAAGGCGGCAAACAACCCACCAACCGCAGACCCCGCCGCGATCAGCGCCCAGCCCCGCTGCGTGGTCAGCACCTGGCCAAGGATCTGGTCATATCCCGGAAACGGCAACAGCCCGTAAAACAACGCATACAAAAGGTCCGCCGCGCGCAGCCACAGCATGACCAGCAGGCACAGCAGCAGCCCCGCGAACACCAGCTGCCCCCCAGACCGCGGATGCGTCACGATCATGTTTGCCAATGTCACCGGCTGCCCCGCCTGCAAACGACGGCTTTTCTCATAAAGGCCGATCGCCAGCAGCGGACCCACCACCAGAAAGCCCGACAGCGCAGGCAGGATCAGCGAAGGCAGGCCAACCGCAATCAGCCCCCAGATCACCAGGATGGAAAGCGCAAAGACGGCCAGACCATAAGCCAGGCTTTGTACCGGACTGGCGCGCAGATCAGACCATCCGGCACCCAGCCATTCCAGCGCGGCCTGACGCGGAAGGTAGCGCGCGAAGCCGGTGTCGGGGCGGACCCTTGGGGCGATGGCGGGAAGGGGTTCAAGCATGGTGTCCTTTCCTCAGCAGGCGGGTTTTGCAGCGGGGCGGGCGGCGTCCACCGGCACGCAGCCGGGGGCGGTGTCGAACGCCAGCCGTACGAATTGCCAGTTGGCCGCGATGACCAGCGCCAGCCCGGCGCAGGCCGCAAGAATTGCCCAGTGGCGCGCTGCGGTCATGGGGCTGTCCCCGACAGACCCTCGACATACAGCGCCATCGCGCGGATCTCGGCTTCGGTCAGGCGCGATTGCCAGCTGGGCATCTGCCCCTGCCGGCCGGCAACAAGGCCGTGACGCAGGTTGGCGGCATCCCCGCCATAGAGCCAGTCGCCATCCGTCAGATTTGGCGCGCCGCTGCCTGAAATGCCACGGGCATCCTCGCCGTGGCAACCGGCGCAGTTTGTCTGGAACAGCAGTGCACCATCAGACGGATCGTCCGCCATTACGCCCGCGCCCAACGTCTGGACATAATCGGTCAGAACGGAAATCTCTGCGCCTGTCAGCAGACCATCACGACCAAAGGCCGGCATCTGCGCGAAATGGGTGTCAGGGTGGTCGGCATTGATGCCAACGCGCAGAGTGGTGGCAATCTCGTCCGCCGTGCCGCCCCAGACCCAGATGTCATCATTCAGACGCGGATAGCCCGGCCCGCCGATGCCGTTCGCACCGTGACACACCTGGCAGTTCTGCCCGAACAACGGTTCGGCCGTCGCCAGTGCCCGCGCCATCAGGTCGGGGTCGGCACGGATCGCATCGAAATCATGTGTCGCGAGCGCGTTCATCCATCCGGCCCGATCTGCGTTGGCGGCTGCGATGTCAGCCGCAACCGCTGTCTTCTGGTCGATGCCCAAAAGCCCCTTGGTAAAGGTCTGACCCAACGGCCAGGCGGGCAGCAGAAACCAGGCGACCAACGCGTAAAGATGGGTCACCACCATGAACGCGAACACGATGCGCGGAACGGGGGAGTTCAGCTCCGTGATGCCGTTCCAGACATGCCCGGTGGTCAGATACCCCGAGACAGGATCACGCTCTTCTATGGACATGGGCGATCCTCCGCGGTCAGGATAGACTGGGCCGCATGGTCGGCGCTGGCGCGGCGCGACGGGCGGTAGGTCTGAAAAACCACGATCAGGAAGAAGACCATCAGGTAAATCAGTCCAAAGGTCTTGGCGATGATGACATAGGTTTCATGGGTCATGGCTGCTCCAGCATGGCATCGGGGGCATAGGGGGCTTGGGTCAACTGGCCCAGAACTTGCAGGTAGGCCACGACTGCATCCATTTCCGTCAGGCGCGGTGTGCCTGAGAACCGGCGCAGGGTGGTCGCCTCGCCGTAGCGTTCGGTTACACCTGCGGCACCGGCCGAGTCCGGGTTTGCCTGCGCTTCGGCGTCGCGCGGGGCGTTGGCGATCATCTCATCGGTGTAGGGCACGCCCAGAGTGCGCAGCGCCGCCAGATGTGCGCCCAGGTCATCCACCGCCAAAGGTGCCGTCGCCAGCCATGGATAGGCCGGCATGATCGAGGTCGGCACCACCGCACGCGGATTGATCAGATGTGCCACATGCCAGTCGTCGGAATACTTGCCCCCCAGCCGTGCGATGTCCGGCCCGGTACGCTTTGACCCCCACAGCATCGGGTGATCGTATTGCGATTCCGCCGCCAGCGAATAGGGGCCATAGCGTTCGACCTCGTCGCGCAGGGTGCGGATCATCTGGCTGTGGCAGGCATAGCAGCCTTCGCGGATATAGATGTTGCGGCCCGCCAGCTCCAGGGGCGTGTAGACCCGCATGTCGGGCAGGGTTTCCACCGTCTCGTCTATGGTGAACAGCGGCGCGATCTCCACGATGCCACCAACGCTGGCCGCCAGAATGATCCCGATCACCAGCGCAATCGAGTTCTTTTCCAGATTGTAGTGGGCTTTGAACAGGGCCATGGGCTACTCCGCCGGTTGGGGGGACAGGGGGCGGTCGGCGGCCGCATTGCGCGCGCCCCGCACCGTCAGCCAGATGTTCACCGCGCCCACACAGATGCCTGCCAGGAAGAGCGAGCCCCCCACCACGCGGGCGATGTAATAGGGGCGCATCGCCTCCATGCTGTCGATGAAGGAATAGTTCAGCGTGCCCGCGTCGTTATAGGTGCGCCACATCAGCCCTTGGGTGATGCCCGCGTTCCAAAGGGCGAAAACGTAGGTCAGCAGCCCGGTCAATGCCAACCAGAAGTGCCACTCCACCAGCTTGGGCGAATACATCGCGGGTCGTCCCCAGATTTGCGGGATGACCGAGTAGAACGCTCCAAAGGTCACCATTGCCAGCCAGCCCAAGGCACCGGAATGGACATGCCCCACCGTCCAGTCGGTGTAATGCGACAGCGCATTGACCGGGCGGATCGCTAGAAACGACCCCTCGAATGTCGACAGCCCATAAAACACCGCCGCCACGAACATGAAGCGCAGCGTCGCATCATCGCGCACCCGGTGCCATGCGCCGTTCAGTGTCAGAAGCGCATTGCCCGCCGAGGCCCAGCTTGGCACCAGAAGCATGACCGAAAACGTCATGCCAAGCGTCTGCACCCAATGCGGCAGCGCCGTGTAATGCAGGTGGTGCGAGCCGACCCACAGGTAGAAAAACGTGATCCCCCAGAATGACAGGATGGACAGGCGGTAGGAAAAAATCGGCCGCTGCGCCCGCACCGGCAGGTAGTAATACAGCATCCCCAGAAAGCCCGAGGTCATGAAGAACGCCACCGCGTTGTGGCCGTACCACCACTGAACCATCGCATCCTGCACGCCCGAAAACGCCGGATAGCTTTTCGCGCCTGTCCAACTGACCGGCAGGGCGGCGGCATTCACGATATGCAGCATCGCCACCACCACGATGAAGGCGAGGTAATACCAGTTGGCGACATAGATATGCGGCTCGGCCCGGCGCTTGAGCGTGCGCAGGTACAGCACCAGATAGGCCACCCACACGATCACCAGCCAGATGTCGGCATACCATTCGGGCTCGGCATATTCCTTGGACTGGGTGATCCCCATGAAATAGCCGCTGACCGCCCACAGGCAGAACAGGTTATAGCCAATCAGCACGAACCATGGGCTAAGCTGATCGGCCAACCGCGCACGGCAGGTGCGTTGCATGACATGAAACGAGGTGGCGATCAGCGCATTGCCGCCAAAGGCAAAGACCACCCCCGTCGTATGCACTGGGCGCAGACGGCCATAGCTGGACCACGCCTGCCCGAAGGTGGCGTCAGGCCAGACCATCAGCGCCGCGACCCACAGCCCGATGGCCATGGCAAAGACGCCCCAGATCATCGCCAGCACGATGCCCACCTTGATCGGGTCATCGTAATACTGCAGCAGTCGCGCAGGGCTCGGGGTTGGCTCTTCCAGCACGCCCCCCACCGCAAAGACCAGAACAAGACCAAGGGCAAGCGCCATGAACCCATGCACTGCCATGGGGTCGTGATTTCCCACCGCCGCCATGGTCAGGCCCAGCAGGGCCAGAAGTGCCGCTAACGTCATCGCCACGTTGCGCTCTGTGCGGGTCAGTTGGGCAATCATTCAACAGTCCTTTGTGGGCGCGGCCAGTGTGGTGCTGATAGAACCCGGGAAGCGCCGTTTCGTTGCTGCAGATCAGCCTGCAAGCGATTCAAACCCCGGTGCCTGCCATCGCTCGAACACCGGGCGCAGCGGGCAAGGCAATGTCGGCAAGCGTGGACCGATCAAGATCGGCCAGAAACGCCGCCTCGGCACTGCGCAGGCGGGATTTCAGGCGGCAGCAGCCCGTGAGCGTGCAATCGCCCCCCTTGGCCGCAAAACATTCGACCAGCGGCTGCCCTTCTTCCAGCAGGCGCACGATTGCGCCCACGGTTACCTCTTGCGGGTCTCGGGCCAGCATCGCCCCCCCGCCGCCGCCGCGCCGGGTGGTCACGATGCCGCCCAGCGCCAACCGCTGCATGATCTTGGTCAGGTGATTGCGTGACAGACCGAATTCATCGGCCAGTTCGGCGGTGGAAAACGCGCGGTCCGGCGCGCTGGCCAGCCGCATCAGCATCCGCAGGCCGTAGTCGGTGAAAGAGGTCAGGCGCATGATCGAAAGGGTTCCATTGAATCGGTATTTACAATACCTATTAGCAGCCCTAGACCAGAACACAACCCTGAATGACCGGAGCCGATCATGCACCCCGATGCCGCTGCACACCCTATCCGGTCCGCCCGGCCTGCAATGACCGCCGCATTGATGGCCGAGACCGGGCTGAATGAGGCGATCCTGACCGCGCTGGTGCACCGGTTCTACGACAAGGTCCGCGCCGACCCCGTGCTGGGCCCGATCTTTGCCGCCCGCATCACCGACTGGGAGCCGCACCTTGCGCGGATGGTCGAATTCTGGGGCTCGGTCGCGCTGATGACCGGGTGCTATCACGGCTCGCCAGTGGCCAGACATGCCGACCTGCCGGTGACATGGGCGCATTTCGAGCGCTGGCTGGTGCTGTTCCGCGCAACCGCAGATCAGGTTTGCCCACCCGCCGGTGCCGCCCATGTTATCACCCGCGCAGAACGTATCGCCCGGTCGCTGTACTTTGCCATCGAAGATGCCGCGCGTGATCCTGATGTGGTCCCTGACCTGAACCGTTCGCATGGAATGAGCCAGATCGACCTTTCCAAAGACGACACCTGACAACCTTCACATCGGCCGAAACGTTGTTGCGGCACAACGAAGGGACGCAGCCATCAGGCTAGATTTCGGGAAACCACCTGCTCTCGAAAGGAAACAAGATGCTGACCAGACGCGCTGCACTCATGGGGGCCGCCTTGGTTGCGGCCTCGCCCTATGTTCTGAAAACCTCCGTCGCGGCGGAAGAGGTGATGGACACCTCTGGTGCCGCCCCGGTCGATCTGTCGGCCATGACGCGGCGCAAGGTGAAACTGGTCGCCCCGCCGTTCGTGCATGATCACGAACAGGTGGCGACGGTTGGCCCGCAAATCGTTGAATTCGAGATGAAGATCATCGAGAAGGAAATGCAGGTGGATGAGGACGCCTGGATACAGGCGATGACCTTCAATGGCTCGGTTCCCGGCCCGCTGATGGTGGTGCACGAGGGAGACTATGTCGAACTTACGTTGTTCAACCCGCCCGAAAACATGATGCAGCACAATATCGACTTTCATGCTGCCACAGGCGCCTTGGGCGGCGGGTCGCTGACGCTGGTGAACCCCGGCGAAAAGGCGGTGCTTCGGTTCAAGGCGACGCGGCCGGGCGTGTTTGTCTATCACTGCGCGCCAGGTGGTCCGATGATCCCGTGGCATGTGGTGTCGGGCATGTCGGGTGCGATCATGGTGCTGCCTCGTGACGGGCTGAAGGATCATCTGGGCCAACCGGTGTCGTATGACCGGGTCTATTACGTCGGCGAGAATGATTTCTACATTCCGCGCGGCGAAGATGGTGCCTACAAGCGCTTTACGGACGCTGGCGAGAGCTATCCCGACACGCTGGAAGTGATGAACCGACTGATCCCGTCGCATGTGGTGTTCAACGGCCGGGTCGGCGCGCTGACCGGCACCAATGCGCTGACCGCGGAACAGGGCGAAGCCGTCTTGTTCATCCACTCTCAGGCCAACCGCGACAGCCGCCCGCACCTGATTGGTGGGCATGGCGATCTGGTCTGGGAAACCGGCAAGTTCAACAACGCACCAGAGCGTGATCTGGAGACGTGGTTCATTCGCGGCGGATCTGCCGGGGCGGCGCTCTATACCTTCCTGCAGCCCGGCGTTTATGCCTACGTCAACCACAACCTGATCGAGGCGGTCAATCTGGGGGCAACGGCGCATGTGATCGTCGGCGGTGACTGGAACAACGACCTGATGGAACAGGTGGTGGCCCCGGTCGAATACGACGTGGCCCACGAGGGCCGGACCGCACTGCCGTAACGCGGGCCACCAACGCCAATGGGCAGCCCCGTGTCTGGGGCTGCCTTTTTCTATCCGGAGGGCAGTCATGAAACGTCGCATCGCACTTGCATCGCTGGTCGTGGTCACCGTGGGCGCCACCGTCGCGCTTTGGCCCGATCAGACCGATCCTCTGAAACTGCCCGAAACCATCCGCCTTGCAGACACGCAGCAGGACTATCGCCCGGCGGGTGATTTCCGCCAGGGCACCCGCGTCGTCGACGCGCCAAAACAACGACAAGACGTGCCTGCGGTGGATGTCATGAAATACCACGTGACCGAAGCCGAATACGCGCTGTGCGTGGCCGAAAATGCCTGCCCACCCGTACCCTCTGCCGGGCGGACAAATTTCGCACAGACCGGGATCAACCATGCGGACGCCACGTCCTATGCCGCGTGGCTGACCACGCGCACCGGGCAGCACTGGCGCCTGCCGACCGACGCCGAATGGCTGCGCGCGGCGGCAGAACGCGGCAGCGACGACGGCTTTTCCGAAGCGGCCAATGGCACAGACCCCTCACGTCGCTGGATCGCAAGCTATTTGCGAGAGGTCGAGTTGCGCGGCGAGGCCGATTACGACGCGCATCCGGTGGGGCACTACGGGGTCAACCTCGTCGGCGTGGCCGACATGGCCGGCAACATCTGGGAATGGACCGAAACCTGCTTCAAGAATGGAACGCTGTCGCCAGACGGAGCGGCGATCCTGACACAATCAGACTATTGCGGCGTGCGTGCCGTACAGGGCAAACACCGCGCTTTCGTGATCGACTTCATCCGCGATGCGCGGTCTGGCGGATGCGCGGCCGGCGTACCGCCTGATTATCTGGGATTTCGTCTGGTGCGGGACGGCGCGACCTGACGGATCAGATCATCTTTGGCGCGGCATCCGGCACAAAAAACAAAGGGCGGCCCCATAACCGGGGCCGCCCTCTTTGCTTAAATTACTGCGTTATTCAGCGATTTGTGTAAACAGCGGCTCGAACCGCGCCTTCGCCTTGCCTTTATGGACCACAGCCGTCGCCGCATCCAGGTTGACCGGAGCACCGACCTGAATCAGCGCCACCATGCCCATCGTGTAATGCGGGGTGCATTTGATACCATAAAGGCCCTCGGCCGTAAGCGTCAGGACAAAGTCATCGCCCAGTTTGCTTTTGAACGGCTCCACGCCTTCGGGCAGCATGTCCTTGATGTTCTCGGCATTGTGGCCCTTGTCGGTGGAAATGAAGGTGATGGTGTCACCGACAGCCGCTTTGACGTAGGCGGGCTCGAACACCATGGCACCCTCGGCACCTTTGTTCAGCATCATCACATCAAAGTTTTCCGCATATGCAGCGGGCGCCAGCAGCAGCGCGGCAAGACTGGCGGCGATCAATTTCGGGAACATGGCTTGTCCTTTCGTGGAACAGTAGCGATTGGTCTTGCCTCTGTTCTAGGCTAAGGTCACCCGCGGCTCGTTGTGCTGCCACAACATCGGAGGCTTTGTGTTAAAGAAACTTGACGAAAGTCTGCTGACCGATCTGCCGCCGTTTCGCAAACTGTCACGCCCGCAAATCCGCGAGATCCTGGATGCGGCAACGCCGTTGCGGTTTGATGCCGGGGTCGCGGTATTCAGCGAAGGCCTGCCGATCGAGCGGTTCTTTTTGCTGCTCGACGGCCATATCCGGGTGATCCGCACAACGCCCGGCGGCGATCAGATAATCGCGCTGCACATCGCGCCGGGGCAGTTGTTCGGCATCGGGGTGGCGCTTGGGCGGACCTCCTATCCGGCGACGGCGATGACGGCGGATGAATGTCTGGCGCTGGCGTGGCCCAACCGGCTGTGGGCCACATTCACCGAACGCTATGACGGTTTTGGCACCGAATCCTACAAGGTTGTCGGAGACCGCGTCGGCGAAATGAACAACCGCATCGTCGAGCTGGCAACCCAAGCGGTGGAACAGCGCGTGGCCTGCGCCATCCTGCGGCTGATCACCCAGACCGGCCGCAAGGTCGAGGGCGGGATCGAGATCGGCCTGCCGATCACCCGGCAGAACATATCCGACATGACCGGCACCACGCTGCACACCGTCAGCCGCTTGCTCAGCGGGTGGGAGCGCGACGGCATCGTGATGTCGGAACGGCGCAAGATCACGGTGACAGCACCGCATCAGTTGGTGATCCTCAGTGGCGCGACCGTCTGAGCCTCAGCGGCCATTCGGCTGACGGCGGGCCGGGTTGGGCAGGGTCAGCACCGGGGCAAAGTGCCAGACGAACAAGCCAAACCCAGCCGTCCACAGCGTTGCCGCGATCCACAGCCCCGCCAATCCGGGAACTGCCACGCGCGCAACCGCCGCCAGCGCCACACAGGCAAAGGCCAGCGTCAAGGCAGCACCTGCATCCAACGCCCGCCCCGTATGACCAAGCGAGGCGCGCATCATCACCGCAACCGTCATGCCGCCAAAGCCACCGATCCCCAGCAGATGAAACCCGGTCGCCGCGGGCAAGACCTCCAGCGCGCCAAGGCCCAGTGCCAACAGCCCCGCCGGCACAAAGCCAAAGGCCAGATGCAGCATCAACACCAGCGGCGCGGACCAGACCCGCCACCCCCGCCAGCGCAGCATACGCACCCCCTGCCCCACACCCGCCACCACCAGCAAGACGCCTGTCAGCAGCCATATCGGCCAGATCACCCAGACCAACAGGGCAAGCAGCACCCCGCCAAGACTGACCGCATCAAACCGCCCGAACGGCACCGGCAGCGGGCCCGGCTCGGGCGACTGCTTGGCCAGCCAGTTGCGCGTAAAACTGGGGATGATCCGCCCGCCGATCAGCAAGATCAGCAGCACCACCATCACAAACCCCAGCCGACGGCCATAATCCGCGCTGCCCAGCAGCGTCGCCTCAAGATGAAAGGTTACATTGGCCGCCAGATACAACAGCACCGGCACCACAACCTTGAGGTTGCTCCAGTTGCGCCCCGCCACGATTTCGATCGTGACCATCGCCCCGATCGCTGCCATGAAGGCACAGTCGATGACCATCACCCCGACCGGCCCAAGCCCAAGCCCCCCGGCCACCGCCAGACGCCCCAGCAGCCACAGCGCCGTTAGCACCATCAGGGGCCAGCCGCGCGTGGGCATGCGTCCGGTCCAGTTCGGAATCGCGGTGAACAAAAACCCCGCGATCACCGCCGAGGTGTAGCCGAACAGCAGCTCGTGGATGTGCCAGTCCAGCGGTGAAAACGGGCCACCCAGCACGATATCGCCTGACCAGACCATCATCCACAAAGGCACGATCAGCGCCGCAAAAACGCCCGCCATCAGGAACAGCGGGCGGAAACCATAGCTGAAGACGGCGGGGCCGATGTAGGGCGCGCTTATCTGTTTTTGCATGTCGATGCGACTGTCCTCTGGAGTGTACGTCCGCAACCGCGATGCCCGCCCGGAACGAACGGCTGACTGGCAGGTTGTTGGAATTGCAACCGAAATGAAGACGCTATCTGACCTGATCTGTCGCCGTCATGTACCCCGGAGTCTGCTCCATCAGGGCAGCCAGCGTCGTTGTTCTGGCACAACCTCAGGACACGCCAATGAAATTCCCCACCACAACCTTTTGCCGGCAGATGATGCCGTTTCACCGACTTGGCACCGAGCAATTGCGCGAGGCCCTTGGTCTGGCCGAGGTCCGGCGTTTTCACCTCCACCTGTCCCGGCACATCCGCTTTGTCCGGCTGACAGCACAAGGCGACCAGATCATCGTTCTTCATGTTCAGGCTGGCCACATGTTCGGGATCGGCACCGTACTGTCGCAGGCAACGCATCAGACAACCGCGATCACCGCCGATCGATGCCTTGTCCTGTCCTGACCAAACAGCCTTTGGCCAGCCTTTTCGGCCCGATATGATGGCTTTGTCGCCGAGACGCTTCGGGCCTTTGGTGCGCGCGCCGATGAAATGAGCACGCGGATTGTCGAGCAGTCGACCAAACTGGTGGAACAGCGGATCGCCTGCGCCTTGCTGCGGATGATCGGCCAATCCGGGCGCAAGGTGGCGGGCGGGGTAGAGATCGGCTTTCCTGTCACCCGCCAGAACATTGCCGACATGACCGGCACCACCTTGCACACCGTCAGCCGGATTCTGTCGATGGGGGAACGCCAGGGCATCCTGAAAAGCACCCGCTGCCTGATCATGGTGCGGGACCCGCACCGGCTTGTCATGCTGAGCGGTACTGTGGTCGGGGGCGCGCCGGAGGGCGGAAACACCCGCGTCCCGGATCTGCAGCCCTATACCAGTGCCCTGATCACCGCCGCATGTAGCTCTGCCCGGAACAGCGCTTCGTCCAACCCGTATTCGGCGCAGGCGTCGATCACGGTGTGAAACGGCGCGATCGGGCAGCCAAAGCAGAACATTTGGCGCGACAGGAAAACCGTCGCCGTCGCGGGCCAGGTGTCAAACAGCAGTGCCAGCGGCAGATCGGGATCGTCCATCCTTGGGCCGGGCATGGTGCCTCCGCAGCGGCAGGGGTGCCGCTTGTGCAAAGTGCCCGCACCATTGCCCCGCGTCGTTGTGCTGGAACAACGTCCGCCCCCGCCACCGCCCGTAAAAGCATCTGATCCGCAACGATTCCAGGGACCGTCCGCATGTCAGAGATCCTTACGAAGTCACGGGCCAGAAACATTTTCTACGGTGGGTCCATGTTTTTCATCGTCGTATTCGTGCTCATGACCATCCATTCGCACAACTATGTTGTGAAAGTTTCCACCGCCGGGATGCCGCTGTCGCCAGAGGTAATCCTGGGCAAGCATGTCTGGGAACGCCACAGCTGCATCAACTGCCACACGCTGCATGGCGAGGGGGCGTATTTCGCGCCTGAACTGGGCAATGTGATGACCCGCTGGGGCGTGCTGGACAACGCCGAAGACGCTTACATCACGCTAGACGGCTGGATGGCCGCCCAGCCCAGCGGCATCGAAGGGCGTCGCCAGATGCCGCATTTCGAGATCACGCCGGAAGAAATGCGCGGTCTGGCAGAGTTTTTACGCTGGGCTGACCAGACAGACACCCAAGGCTGGCCGCCCACGGATGCGGGCTAGGAGAAAACCATGAAATATCAATCACAAAAAGTGGCATACGCCTATTTCCTTGTCGCCATGGGCCTGTTCGGCATTCAGGTGCTGGGCGGGTTGCTGGCGGGCTGGGTCTACATATCTCCCAACACCCTGTCGGAACTGCTGCCGTTCCACATCATCCGGATGATCCATACCAACGCCCTGATCGTCTGGCTGCTGCTCGGCTTTTTCGGCGCGGCGTACTTTCTGGTGCCCGAAGAGGCCGAGCGTGAAATCTGGTCGGTCAAGCTGGCCTACCTGCAACTCGTCATCCTTGTCGTCGGCACTCTGGGCGCCGTCATCGGCTACGTTTTTCGCATTCACGGCGGGCGCGAGTTTCTGGAACAACCCCTGTGGGTCAAGTTCGGCATCCTAGTCGCCGCGGTGATCTTCCTGCTGAACATCTCGATGACCGTTCTGGCGGGGCGCAAGACCGCCATCACCGGCGTTTTGCTGACCGGCCTGTGGCTCTTGTCGCTGTTGTGGATCTTTGCCTTCATAAACCCCGACAACCTCAGCCTCGACAAGATGTACTGGTGGTTCGTCATCCACCTGTGGGTCGAAGGGACATGGGAACTGGTGATGGCTGCGATCCTTGCCTTCCTGATGCTGAAACTGACCGGTGTTGACCGCGAGGTGGTGGAAAAGTGGCTGTATGTCATCGTCGCCACAGCGCTTTTCTCGGGAATCCTTGGCACCGGCCACCACTTCTACTGGATCGGCCTGCCGGCATACTGGCAGTGGACCGGCTCGATCTTCTCGGCCTTCGAGGTTGTGCCGTTTTTTGCGATGATGGCCTTTGCCTTCATCATGGTCTGGAAGGGGCGGCGCAACCATCCTAACAAGGCGGCCCTGCTCTGGGCCTTGGGCTCGGCAACGGTGGCGTTCTTTGGGGCGGGCGTCTGGGGCTTTCTGCACACATTCCACGGTGTGAACTTCTATACCCACGGAACGCAGATCACTGCAGCCCACGGTCACCTTGCCTTTTACGGTGCCTACGTCGCGATGAATCTGGCCATCATCACCTATGCCATGCCTCTGCTGCGGGGCCGTGCACCTTACAACCAGGTGCTCAACATGGTGTCGTTCTGGCTGATGACCGGGGGCATGGCGTTCATGACCTTTGTGCTGACCTTTGCCGGTACGATCCAGACCCACATGCAACGCATCGTCGGTGATTACTACATGGACGTGCAGGACCAGCTTGGCCTCTTCTACGTCATGCGCTTCGGGGCCGGGATTGCGGTCGTTCTGGGCGCGATCCTGTTCATCTACAGCCAGGTCGTCGTGCGGCGCGAGGTCATCACGCCGGACACGATGCCTGAACCCGAAGGGAACGTGGCATGAACGCACTTTCCCCGGAACGGACGGGGGCCGAAGCCCCCTTCTACCGCCCTGTCGCACAGGAAGTCGCCCTGTTCGAGGCGGCCCATGCCAACGGTCTGCCCCTTCTTCTGAAGGGGCCGACCGGTTGCGGCAAGACACGGTTCGTAGAGCATATGGCGGCCCGGCTGAACCGCCCGCTTTATACCGTCGCCTGCCACGATGACCTGTCGGCCGCCGATCTGATCGGGCGCTACCTTCTGCGCGGCGGTGCCACAGAATGGGTCGATGGCCCCCTGACCCGCGCTGTGCGGGAAGGGGCGATCTGCTACCTTGATGAGGTGATCGAGGCAAGGAAGGACGTGACGGTGGTGCTTCACCCTCTGACCGACAACCGCCGCACCCTGATGATCGACCGCACCGGCGAGGAACTGGTGGCCCCACCCGCCTTCATGCTGGTGGCCAGCTACAACCCCGGCTACCAGAACATCCTGAAGCGGCTGAAGCCATCCACCCGGCAGCGGTTCCTGTCGATCACCTTTGGCTTTCCCGATGCGGTGACGGAAACAGCCGTGGTCGCCCGTGAAAGCGGCCTTGATGCCGCCCGCGTGGTGCCGCTGGTGCGGCTGGCAGGCCATATCCGGGCGCTATCGGGCATGGATCTGGAGGAAGGCGTTTCCACCCGGCTGCTGATCTACGCCGCCACCCTGATCGCCGGGGGCATGCCGATTGACCGCGCCCTGCAGGCCGCCGTGATCGAGCCTCTGACCGACGAGCCCGACGTCGCCCAGGCCCTGCGCGATGTGATCGCATCGGTTTACGGCTGAGCCATGGCCCTGCACGCAAAAGACCTGATGGAGCCCGAAGAGACGATGGGCAACCTCTGGCACGGGGTGGCGCAGCGTCTGGCCCCCGTTGCGGGATATGCCGACAGCGCGGTCGCGCTGGAGGCGGTGCGTCCCGGTGTGGCGCTGCTGTTCCGCGCGCTTGGTGGCGCGGCGGGCGTCGAGATTGCGCCCTGCCCTGCCACCGCCTCGCGCCACCGCCGCGGGCTTGGCGCACAGCTTGCCGAAGCGCGGGTGATGGAACACGTGGCAACGTTTGACGGCACCACCCTGCGCCTGCCGCCGGTGATGGATGCTTTCCCAACTGCTGACTTGAACCGCGTGGCCTATCTGTGGCTGGCGGCCTTGGCGGCGGGGGCGGAACCCTATCCGGTTCCCGACGATGCCTGTGACGCCGACATGACCCACCTTGCCGCGATGTCAGCGGCAACCGTATGCGCCCTCGCGCTTTGCCCCGGTCTGCGCGCGCCGCACGCCGATTTTTGCGCACATCTGCTGAAAACCCTGCCGGATTTCGCCGCCTCCGCCGCCGAACGCGCGGCAGGATACCACGCCCGCGCGCTGTTGTCGGGCGAGCTACCGCCCGAGGTCGGCCCCGGCCCGGCCCCGCGCAGCTATGCTCCGCTTCCGCCTCTGCCGATCTGGATACGGCTGG
The DNA here is from genome assembly GCF_004745575.1 of Pseudotabrizicola sediminis. Classification (GTDB taxonomy): domain Bacteria; phylum Pseudomonadota; class Alphaproteobacteria; order Rhodobacterales; family Rhodobacteraceae; genus Pseudotabrizicola; species Pseudotabrizicola sediminis. The sequence goes on from NZ_RPEM01000009.1 coordinate 179,878, forward strand.
ACCGCGCGGCGCGTGGCACGCCTGCCACACCGGCAGAGGAAGCGATCAGCGCCCCGCCGGGCCTTGCCACCGCAACCCGCAAGCAGGCGATGCGCGAGGACAACGATCAGGCCAACCGCACTGACAGTTTCATCATGCACCGGTTCGAATCCATCTTCTCATGGGTTGAAAGCATGGGCCTGAACCGCGCGACCGATGACGACGATCTTGAAAACGCGCAGAAGGCTGCCGAGGATCAGGACCATATCGCGCTGACCAAACACCACAAACGCGCCGCAACCCGCCTGCGCCTGCATCTGGACCTTGCTCCGCAGGACGCCGACCACGAGCGTCTGTCCGATATATTCACCTACCCAGAATGGAACCACCGCGCCCGCGCCTACATGCCCGACCACACCCGCGTGCTGGAGGCCGAGGCAACCCCCGGCGAACGCTTTGCCCCCGACCCGCGCCTGATGGCCCGCGTCCGCGCGCAATTTCAGGCGATGCACCCCCGCCGTATCCTGTTGCCCCGGCAGGTGGACGGGGCAGAGCTTGACCTTGACGCGCTGATTGCAGCCCAAGTTGCAATCCGCGCCACGGGCCAAGGCAGCGACCGCATCTTCCGCAACCTGCGCACTGTGGAACGCGACCTTTCGGTGGCGATCCTGATGGACTGCTCACGTTCGACCGAATCCGTGGTGGGCAGCCGCAGCATCATCGACACCATGCGCGAGGCGTTGGCAGCGCTCGCAGGCGGCATCGACGCGGCTGGCGACCGGCTGGCGATCTGGGGCTTTTCGTCCCTGCGCCGCGACCGGGTGTTCCTGACCCGCTGCAAGGGGTTTGACGGTCGCGTGACACCCGATGTCACCGCCCGCATCGGCGGCCTGATCCCCGGCCACTATACCCGCCTTGGGGCGGCGATCCGTCATGCGACGACGCAATTGGCGGCAGAGCCTTCGGCGCGCAAACTGCTTGTGGTGCTGACCGATGGTAAACCGAATGACCTTGACCATTATGAGGGCACCCACGGCATCGAGGACAGCCACATGGCCGTGCGCGAGGCCCGCCGCCTAGGCCACGCGGTGCATGGCGTGATCGTGGATGCCGACGGGCAAGACTGGTTCGCCCGCATCTTTGGCCGCGCCGGGTTCACCCTGCTGCCTGACCCCGCCCGCCTTGGCCGCGCCCTGCCCGATATCTACCGATCCCTGACCCTGGAGAGCTGACATGCGCCTGCCCCTGATCCTTTTCGCGATCCTGACACCCGCCCTTGCCACTGCCGAAGCCTTCCAACGCCCGATTCCGCAGCCGCAAACGGCCGAGGCTGAATTGGCCTATCTCGCCGCCTCATTGGTTTTCCTTGCGGCGCTGGTCGCGGTGCAGTGGCTGGTCAGCCGCAGATGACCTCACACACCAGCATGGGGCGTCTGTTCCTGTACCTCTACCCATTCGGCGCAGGGGCGATGGCGGTAAATGTGTTCTTTGCATCCCTGATCTGGTCGTGGATCGGTTGGCCAGTGCTGACGCCTGCGCAATCGGTGCTGGGCGGCGCTGTGCTGGGCGTGCCCGCAACTTGGGCCTTCGCCCGCCACATCAGAAACTTGATGGAAAAGGCCGACCCGTGATCCTGTCGGGCTGGGCAGAATTCGCGCTGGCGCTGGTTGTGTTCATGGGGTCGCATTTCCTGCCCCGAGTGGGCGGCCTGCGCGAAACCCTGATCGGCAAGATCGGTCGGCGCGCATATTTTGCAGGCTATGGCATCACATCGTTGGTGGTGCTGGTCTGGCTGATCGGGTCCGCGAGCCGGGCACCCTATGTGGAGATCTGGGCCGCGTCTGAATGGACCCGCAAAGTGCCCGCTGTCGTTATGCCCTTTGCGATGGTCCTCGCCGTGATCGGTATTGGAACCCGGTGGCCCTTTACCCTTGGCGGCAAGGAGGCCACGGCGTTCGACCCGGCAAAACCCGGTCTGGCCGCACTGACCCGGCACCCGCTGCTGTGGGGCTTGGCGCTTTGGTCGGCAGCACATCTGCCACCAAACGGCGACTTTGCGCATGTGCTCCTGTTTGGCGGATTTGCCCTCATGAGCCTTGCCGCAATGCCGATGTTTGACCGCAGGGCAAAGGCCGCGCTTGCAACAGGCGACACCGCGCGGTGGTTTCAATCGGCGCCGCTGCTGTCATTCGAGACACTGACTGACCCGAATTGGCTGAAGGCAAACGGTCGCGATTTGACATGGCGTCTGGCCATTGCGGCGGTAACATGGGCGGTGGCGTTTGGTCTGCACAGCACAGTGATGGGTGTGTCCCCAAACCCGTGAAAGTCAGGCGTAGTCCGCCCCAGGGTGCGCCTCTCAGGTTATTGATGTATATGAATTTTCTCAGCTTCAAGGGCAGGCAGCCGCCGCAGCCTGCCTTAACTGTGGTGCGCTGTGTTACCTGCGAGGTCCAGCTGACGTCGGAACATATATCGCAATAAATCAGACGCTTGCACAGTCATTCCTTGACCCGCGCGATGGGCTCATGTCGGCTGCACATGTGGTCCGGATCGCTCAGTGTTCGGGCTGAGGTGCAAGTCATGTCACAGGCCTTCTTGCATGATCAGAAGGACTGTCGCGGGCAGATCTGTGTCATTGCGCAGGGCGCGGGCCTCGCCCGGAGCGAATGCGCAGGAGTCCAAGGGGCCAAGAACGGCATCTTCTTTGCCGTTTCCAAGCGTCACGTGACCAGAGATGACAATGTACAACTTTTCCTGCGGCGAAGCCTTCAGCGAGGTATGCCCGCCGGGTAGCAGCGTCGACATACCCATCCACATCGACTGCGTCGCCGTCGCCTCTTTGCCCTGAAGACGCAAGCAGGCCATGTCGAAATGCTCGGGCGCATCGTAGCGGCGCGCGTCTGTGATCCGGGTGATCTGCACCTTATGGCCTCAGAATGACGCGGTCCGAGGTGGAGCGCAGGACCGAGGCATAGGCTATGGCTGCGTCCTGCAGTCCATAGATCGCGGCGGGTTTGATCGGAAAGGGCCTCAGCCGCCCGGACTCGAAGCTGGGCTTCAGCTTGTCAAAAATGCGCGCGCAATAGGTGCTGTCCAGTCCCAGCGAGTCGATGCCGATGTACTTGTGGCGGCCGCGGAAGAAGGTGAAAATATCGAAATCCACCGCCCGGTCAAAGGTCGAGATGAAGATCTGCCGCGCGCCCTTGGCCATCGACTTGTTGGCTATGTCAAAGAACGGGCTGCCGACGACGTTGAAGACGATATCGACACCGGAACCGCCGGTCCGGTCGCGCACCAGAGCCGCCACATCCTGCGAAGAGCTGTCGAACATCTCGACTTCGGCATTGGCATGGCCGAGATAGCCCACGGGCCTGTGCACCGCGCCAAAAACACGCGCCCCGGCAAGCGTGGCCAGTTGGATCGCCGCCTGACCAACCTTGCCGTTGGCACCGCACACCAGCACGGTTTCCCAGGGTTGCACGCCCCCGGCTTCGCGCAGACCTTCAAACGCGGTGATAAAGGGCACCCCGATCGAGCCTGCCTCTTCAAAGCTCATCGACTCAGGTTTGGCGCGGACGGCGGCTTGCGGCAGCACCATCCATTTCGCATGGCTACCGTTCTGGGTGATCCCCAGTTCACCCCCGCCCCCCCAGACTTCGGTGCCCACCAGATGCGCCGGACCCTCGCGGACAATGCCGCCAAAGTCACGGCCCGGAGTTCGGGGCCACGTGGCGTGGGGCATGTGGCCCAGAGCAGCCTTGACGTCCGACGGATTCACCCCGGCGGCGATGATTTCAACCAGAACCTGACCGGGGCCGGGCACTGGCGTTTCGGACTCGATCAGATTGATCTTCAGGTTGTCGAGATCGGAAGACTTCTCGTCAACCCGCAATGCGGGCCCGGTCTTGGCTCTGGTCTGAACGTTCATAGGTGAAATCTCCTTTCTAAATCTGCTATGTCTGCAGGCCCAGCATTGCGCGTGCCTCATCCGGAGTGGCGATCTGGCCGCCCAGCTTTTCGATCAGGTCGCGGGCGCGCTCGGTCAACTCGCCATTGCCTGCGGTCAACTGGCCTTTGGAAATATAGCTGGTGTCTTCCATGCCGATGCGGACGTGTCCGCCCAGAAGCCAGGACTGCACCAGCATCGGAAACGCCATCCGTCCGATGCCAAAGCCTGTCCAGATACTGCCGGGCGGCAGCATCCGCGCGGCAGTGGCCATGGCATCGGGCGTAGAGGGCAGCCCGTATTTCACGCCCGTGACGATGGAACAAAGCATCGGCCCCGCAATCGAGCCATCCTGCAGCATGTCTTGGGCAAGACCGATGTCGCCGGTGTCGAACAGTTCGATCTCGGGTTTCACACCAGCCTCGCGGATGATTGCGGCCATGATCCGGGCCGAGCGGGGTGTGTTGATCACGACCTGTCCGCCAGAATTCATGGTGTTTAGGTCCAGCGTGCAGATTTCGGGCTTCAGCGCCGTGATATGTTCGACGCGCTTTTCCGGCGGCAACAGGGTTGTGCCGGGTCCGGCGATGGCGGGGTTGTCGTCGGACGGAACATATCGCCCCCCCGGGCCGGTCGTCAGGTTCAGGATCAGCGCGGAATTGCGCGCGCGGATCAGCGCGACCACCCGGGCGTAAAGCTCCAGATCCATCGACGGAGCAGCGGTCACCGGGGCGCGCACATGGATATGCGCAATGGATGCCCCCGCATCCGCGGCGTCAAGGCAGGCCTGCGCGATTTCCTCGGGCGTGGCGGGCAGGCCGGGGTGCTGAGCGCGGGTGGCAAGGTTGCCGGTTACGGCGCAGGTGATGATGACCTTTGGCAGCATCATAGAGCCCGCCCTGCATCGACCGCGATTCTGATGCCAGTGGACAGCGGCATATGGGCGATGGCGGCGTAGATGGTGTCTGCCACATCCGACGGCTGGGCCGTCAGCCCCAGAGGGGTGGCAGAGCCTGCTTTTTCGATCTGTTCCGCCGTGCGTCCGGGGACAAATCCGGTGGCGACCATGCCGGGCGACACGGACAGCACCCGGACATCCGGTGCCAGTGCCAGCGCAAGGGTATGGGTCATCGAATCCAGTGCCGCCTTGGCCCCGCAATAGGCGACCGAGGAGCCGAACCCCTTATAGGCGGCGATGGAGGAGACGTTGATGATGACGGCGGGTCTGCTGGCCCGCAGCATCGGCGCAAAGGCGCGGATGGTCGCGAACACCCCGCGCCAGTTCGAGGCAAAGACCTCGTCTATGATCGTATCGGTCAGACTGTCCAGATCACCATGCGGCACCGGCGTCGTGGTGCCCGCCGCGTTCACCAAAATGTCGGTGCGGCCATGGCGGTCCTGCACCGCATCACGAAAGGCGGTGATGCTGGCGCTGTCAGTGACGCTGACCGACAGTGCGGAGTGGTTCTGACCGGGCAGCGTCGACGCCAGCGCCCTGGCTCGGTCCTGCCCCGAGCGGTAGCCGATGACGACAGTCGCCCCCGCCGCCGCCAGCTTTTCGCAGGTTGCCGCCCCGATCCCACCCGACCCGCCGACGACGACGGCGATCTTGCCTGCAAGTTGCCCGCTCATGCTGCTTTTCCAGAAATCGGCGGAAGGGGGAAATTGGGTGTGCCGGGCTTCAACACGAAATCGTATTGGCAGGTCATGAACGGCGGCTCGACAGCGGGAAATCCGGGCAGGGGCAACTCGCTGGTCTGCAGCGCGACCGCGATCTGTTCCTTGGCACCGAACACCACATCATCAAGCATTGCGGCCTTTGTATCGACAAAAATCTGTGTGATCAGCGTCTTGTGAGCCGGGGCTGAAACGATGAAATGGATATGCGCAGGGCGCATCGGGCTGCGGTTTTGCGCTGCCAGAAGCGGCCCGGTGGGCGAGGTGTGGGTCGGCACCGGATAGCCTGCTGGCCGGATGGTATGCAGGTGATACCGGCCCGCTCCATCGGTCGTATAGACCGCGCGCAGGTTGTAATCGGGCTGGTCGGGGTCCTGATTCTCATAAAGCCCCTTGGGATCGGCCTGCCAGACATCGAGGCGTGCCCCGGCGATCGGCTGGCCCGCGGTATCAAGCACCCGCCCCGACATCAGAAGCGGCTCGCCCACCGTATCGTTTCGGGCCATGCTTTCGCCCGGCGCACAGTCGGGGGCAGAACCACGGTAGAACGGACCCAGCAGCGCCGACATGGTTTCGCCCTGCATGCCGTCGTTGTTGATCAGGTCCACCAGTGTTGACAGACCGATCACGTCGCAGAACAGCACAGCCTCATTATGCGCAGCATTGGTCGCCTTGCCGATGTCGTTCAGAAACTGCAACCCGGCCTCATATTCCTGTTCCGTCGGTCGCACCTCGATGAAAAAGGCGTGCAGGTGGCGAACCATCGCCGCCATGATCTGGCGAAGCCGGGGGTCGGTGGTGTCTTCCATCGCCTTCAGGACATAGGGGGTGACATCGGACTCGTTGGCGATCAGGTGGTCGTGTTTCGACGAAGTATCCATGATTCTAGTCCCAGTTCAGAATGCGCGGCAGGCGGTGGTTGCGGGCCAGCGTGCCGACAATGCCCAGAGGGAAGAACAACAACACGACCACCATCAGCACGCCCGTTGCCAAGATGTTGAGTTCGGACGCACCCAGGGTGGCGACAAAGACCTCGTTGAAAGCGGTGATCAGGATGGCGCCGATCACGGGCCCTGCGATGGTGCCCTTGCCACCGAGAATGCACATCAGCACCAGGTTGACGCTGACCAGAATGACCAGAAAGATGTTTGGCCGGATGTAGGTAAGGTATTCACCCCAGACCGCCCCCGCCATGCCGACAAAGGCAGCAGAGATCGCGAATGCGAGCACCTTGTAGGTGCGGGTGTCGATCCCGGCACTTTCGGCCTTGATCTCGTCTTTGGAAATCGCGCGAAGGCCGAGCCCGAATTTTGAATGCTTTATCCGGTAAGACGCCCAGACCGAAAAGGCAGCCAGAATGACGAAGGCGTAGTAATAGGGCAGCTTGGACCACAGGACCGGAAGGTCATTGGCTTTCAGCGCCACCCCGTTGGCACCGCCGACAAAGGTCCAGTGGTCAAAGAGGATACGTGCGATCATCACCAGCGCCAGCGACGAGATGATGAAGCTGGGGCCACGGGTCTTGAGCGTGATGCTGCCGATCAGATAGCCGACGGCGGCGCACAAGATCCCTGCCATGGGTGCCATGAGGATGGTGGATACCCCGTAGCGGGCAAAGATCATCCCGGCAAAGTAGCCGCCGATGGCAAAGAACACGTTATGCCCCAGACTGATGTAGCCCGTGAAACCGCCAAGGATGTTCCAGCCCGATGCCATGGCTGCGTAGCAGGCGGTGAACAGAACAAGGTGCAGGACATAGTTGTAATTGCCCACGAATTGCAGCGCCGGCAAAGCCAACAGCACGGCCATCAGGACCAGCGGAAACCAGATGCTGCGGGCCTTGTCGGCGCTAGCAGCGAGCTTGATATTGTAAGCCTTACGAGCCTCCAGCACGGCAGAGACGCCTTCGGAAGCATCGGATTTTGTTGCGACGGTCATCATGCAAGCTCCGGTTTTTCGCCGAACAACCCCTGGGGGCGAACGAGCAGGATCAGGAAGAGGGCCAGAAAGAAGGTCATTGTCGACCAGGTCGAGCCGAACCAGACCCCGACAAAAGCCGCGATGATGCTGAGCAGGAACGACGCCAGCACGGTGCCAAGGATCGACCCCATGCCGCCCAGCACGACCAGCGACATCAGCACGGCGACCCACTCCCAGTGCTTTGCCGGGAAAAAGGAAAAGACAAACGACACCAGCGCACCTGCGGCCCCCGCAAGGCCGATGCCGATGGCAAAGCTCATGATCCCGACGAGGTTCACGTTGACGCCCAGCAGTTCAGCCGCGTCACGGTTCTGGGTGGTGGCGCGGATGGCATTGCCAAAGCGCGAGTATTTCAGAAAGGCCGCCAGCGCGCCAATGATCACCAGCGACACGATGCCGGCGTAAAGCTGACCCATGGGGATGAAGACATTGCCGATGAAGATGGCGTCGGTCGCATAGCCGGGCGACGTCACACGTTGGGTGTTGGTGAACATGAAGCCCAGCGCACCTTCGACGATCATCGCGGTGGCGAATGTGAGCAGCACGGTCATTTCAGAATATTTGGCCGACCGCGCCTCGCGCTCGAACACCAGTTTGTAGAGAAGGACACCGATCCCGGCCAGAACCACGGCCGCCACCGGCAACATCACCAGAGGGTCGATCCCCCAGAGCCGAAAGCCCCAATAGGTGACATAGGCCCCGGCGATGATAAGTGAGGGGTGCGCCAGATTGACGATGCGCATGACGCCGAACACAAGGCTGAGGCCCGAGCCCATCAGCGCAAAGACGCCGCCCAACGCGATGCCCAGGATCAGGGTCTGGATGATCTGTTCCAAATTCGTCTCTCCGGCTTAGGCGGCCTTCTTGCCACCAAGGTAAAGTTCCTGAATGCGCGGGTCGGCCAGAACCTCGGGGGCTGGCCCCTTGAACAGGGTGCGGCCCAGGTCCAGCACGACACCCCAATCAGAATTCTTGAGCCCCATCAGCGCGTTCTGTTCGACAAGCAGAATGGTGATGCCTTCACTGGCCATCATCTTCATGATGTCGAACATTTCCTGAACGATCTTGGGTGCCAGCCCCAGCGAGGGTTCGTCCAGCATCACGATGGCGGGCTTGATAATCAGGGTGCGCGCCATCGACAGCGTCTGCTGCTGGCCGCCTGACATGGTGCCTGCATGCTGGTCGCGGCGTTCCTTCAGGATCGGAAACCTTTCCTCGATCTCGTCGATGGAACGCTCCAGGCCGCTGCGGTCATCCAACGAATATCCGCCCATCCGCAGGTTTTCGCGCACCGTCATCTTGGGAAACAGCGCGCGTTCCTGCGGGACAAAGCAAATACCCTTGCGCAGGATCTGGTCGGGTCGCAGGCCCTTCAGGCTTTGCCCGTTGAACTTCACATCACCCTGCCGGATCTTCAGCATGCCACAAATCGCCTTGAGCAGTGTGGATTTACCCGCCCCGTTGGGCCCGATGATGCAATGCACCTTCCCAGGCTCCACACTGAGATGCGCACCATCCAGGATGGAGGGGCCATCGCCATAGCCTGCAGTCAGGTTGGTAACTTCCAGCAGTTCGCCCATCAGGCTGCATCCTCCAAAGTGCCGCCCAGATACGCATCCAGCACGGCAGGGTTCTCGCGGATTTCTGCGGGCGTGCCTTCGGCGATCACCCTGCCCTGCGCCATGACCACGATCCGGTGGCTAAGCCGCATGATCAGATTCATGTTGTGCTCGACGATCAGGATGGTCATGCCCTGCTCGTTCAGCTTCCGGATATGACCGACGATCTCCTCCAGCAGGGTCGGGTTCACGCCGCCCGCAGGTTCGTCCAGCAAGATGATCTTGGGGTCGCTCATCAGCAGCGCGGCAAGATCCATCAGCTTTTTCTGCCCGTAGGACAGGTTCGACCCATCTTCGTGTGCGATACGCGAAATGCCAAGAAAATCGAGTAAATGCATTGCTTTGTCGATTTCTTCCGGACTCATGGCCGGTTTCAGAAGATCGCGCCAGCCACCGATCTGCGATTGGCAGATAACGTTTTCCAGCACGGTCATGTCGGCCAGGTTACGGCTGATCTGGAAGGTGCGGCTTAGGCCACGCCGGGTGATCTTGTGCGGGCGAAGCTGGTCGATACGTTCACCATCCAGCCAGACCTCACCGCTGGTTGGCTGGGCAGTGCGGCTGATGCAGTTGAAGGCCGTGGTCTTGCCCGCCCCGTTTGGCCCGATCAGCGCCGTGATGGTGCCGCGTTCCACGTTGAACGAACAGCCATCCACCGCTTTTATGCCGCCAAAATATTTGCAAAGCTCTTTGACCTGGAGCATGGCCCGTCCTTTTCGTGGTGGAGATATGCGGGTCCGGACCTGCCGGACCCGAAAAAGTTCATGCCGTCAAAAACTGCCCTTCGGATAGGACATCGGGCTGACGCCTTCGAATTCGTCAGTGGGGTAGACGAACTGCAACTCCCCGTCATTCCACTGGGTCATCAGGAATGGCTTGTCGGCGGGCAGGCCGATGTCATCCCAGTTGAAACGACCAAGGATGGTGCGGACCGGGTCTTCCTTGGTGCGCGCATGCAGCCAGTCGCCCATCGCCGGGTTGTCGGTGGTGCCCGCGCCGATCATCGCCTGCTCGATGCCCTGACAGACGGCAAAGGGAATGGCGGCGTCTTCGTCCGGAACAACGCCATAGGCCGCCTCGTAAGTCGCGACGAAATCGGCATTCGAATAGGGCTCGCCGCCCAGAACTGACTCGAACGGTGCATCCTTGTGCCAAGAGGTATGGACCAGAATGCCATTGCTGCTTTCGCTGGTGCCTTCCAGAAACTCGGTCTGGGTGCCCTGGCTCAGATAGACCATCTCTGCCGTGGCCTGCACGGTCTTGAAGGCGCGGGTCAGCTGCACCGCCTCCTCTGCGGATGCAGTCAGCCCGATGATCAGATCGGCGTCAGCCTGCTTGACCTGATTGGCCAGGTTCAGCCAGTCGTTGAATCCTTCCTCGGGCCAGCGTTCTGAGAACACCACCTCGATCCCGCGTTCGGCCAGATAGCCAGGCGCAAGATCGGCCACTTCGCTGCCATCAGCAGGGTCCATGACCTTTTCACCCAGAAGTCCGGCCCACACGCCATTTGCAAAAAAATCATCCGCCGAGATGATCGCAGCCGTCTTTGGGGCGCCATCTGCAGGAACCAGATTTTCCAGAACGTCGGCCAGCGACGCACCGACATACTCGGCTGCGTTGGGCTGGAAATAGAAAATGTTCTTATGGCCCTGAGTATAGATGCGCAGCGCCCCGCCGGCCGGAAGCGGATGCACAAAACCGTTCTTGGCCAGAATGCTGGCAACAGGGAAGCTCAGTCGCGACGAGAAGGTGCCATAAACAGCCTCGACTCCATCGACGTTGATGAAACGCTCATACTGATTGATTGCCGTCGCCGGGTCCGACCGGTTGTCAGACACAATCAGCTCAAGCTGGCGCCCCAAGACGCCGCCGCGTTCGTTGATCTGGCGGATGCACAGCTCATAGCCCTGCTGATGTTTTGTGCCGGAAACGGAAAAGTTTCCGGTCAACGGCAACGACGCGCCGATCTTTATTGGGCCGTCCTGTGCCCAGACCGGCATGGCCAAGATGGCCATTACGGCCGTCAGCGCGGTGGCACCGCGCAATTGTTCGGTTCTCATGTCTTCCTCCCTTGGTGCAGCCTTGATGCAGTCTCTCGTGCATTCGCGTTCCCTTTGCGGCCACCTCCTCCTCTCCTCGATGGGTTTGCCTCCCGCGAGACACCCGATAGACACCCTCATTGACCCAGACTGCCCGGCGGACAGTGAGCCACGCCTCCCGCGCTTCTCCCTGACCCTGAAAGGCATGTCTGTCCCAAACCAGGAAAATCACGCAATCGATTGCATGAACGCTAGAGCCACGCAAACGCCACGTCAACCACAAACACGCAATCGTTTGCACGCTCTCCTTTTTGCAGCTACATTGATCATGCAAAAACTGGGTGACTTGATGAATAAGCGCGTTACGCTCAAAGACATAGCCCATGCAACGGGTGTGCATGTCTCGACCGTTTCCCGGGCGCTTGATCCCAAGCGTGACACGCCCCTGACGGATGACGTCGTACTGAGAATCCGGCAAGCGGCAGAAAAACTGGGCTACCGTCCGAATCGCATCGCCTCGAGCTTGCGGACGCAACGGACAATGACGATCGGGGTCATGATCCCCGATATCACGAACATGATCTTTCCCCCGATCGTTCGCGGCATCGAAAGCGTGATGGAGCCTTTGGGCTATGCCTCGATCATTGTGAACACCGACAGCCAGCGCGGCCGGGAGCAGAGACTGGTAGAGATCCTGCAGGACCGTGGTGTGGACGGTATCATCCACACCGCAGTGCTGCTGGAGGACCCGACCATCGAGAGGGCGGCCGGGGCCGGTCTGCCGGTGGTCACGCTGAACCGACGGATCGAAGGCACACACATTCCCTACATCATCAACGACGAGGCGGCTGGCATCAGCGCCGTTTTCAATCTGCTGTACGATCTTGGCCATCGACACATCGCCCATCTTGCGGGCCCCCAACTGCTTTCAACCGGGCAATTGCGGCTGAACGCCTTTCGCGCCGCCGCTGCCGACCGCAGGCTGGATACCAAGGCCATGACCATTGTCGAAGCCGCGCAGTTTCACGAAACGGATGGTCGTCGAAGTGCCTCCGAAATTCTGCTCAGGGCACCGGAAACTACAGCGATCTTGTGCGCGAATGACCGCCTCGCGCTGGGGGCCATCGATCACTGCCGCAAGGTCGGGCTAAACTGCCCCACTGACATTTCGATCACCGGCTTCAACGACATGCCATTGTTGGAGCTCATTCCGCCACGCCTGACCACCGTGCGCATCCAGCAGTTCGAAGCGGGGGCCGCAGCGGCAAGGCTGATGGCCGCAATCCTGGCCGGCCAAGGCGAGGATGTGCCGGTGGAGACCATCTTGCCAGTCCTGCTGGTTGAACGCGACAGCGTGGCCGCACCCAGAAGCGCCCGAGTGACGGGGCGTTGATCCCTGTCGATGTCACGATTGGCCGAAGCGAAAGATGGAAGACATCCAGCATTGCTGCAATCGGACAGGGGTGATGACCGCCTGGCACCAGGACGATATCACCACCTTTGACTTGTACCCGACTGCTCTTGCACACAGACGTCGTCCGTCTGTCGAATTTTGCTTTGGCCTGTATCGTGGACTTTGATCGCGGGCACGCGCAACCGCCGAAACTTGCCTGACCTCAGGTGCGCAGGATGCCCTGCGAACTTCAGGAACCCACGTACAGTGTCGAAGCCTGCGCCGGATATTCACAAATTGAGGTGCCGGATACCTGTCTGCGCCAGCGGCCGGTGCCATCGAAAATAAGCACGCTGGACGTGCGTTTGATCGTTTATGCCGAAAGGATGGCCGCGCTGCAGCCTGAACCGCGCAGTCAAAGCCATCACTGCAAGCGGTTCACACGTCAGGGTGCAAGCCATGTCCCTGCCCAATCGTTCTCGCGATCAAACCGTGCGCGGCGGTGATTTGGGCCAAGATGCAGCGCGTCGACGGTTGATACCCTAAGCCGCAGGACAACAAAGGACGCCGGGTCGGCGACTTTCGTGTAGTCCAGCGCCTGTGCGATCGGCTGGCCGGGAGCCGGGGTGCTGCCGTAGGCCACCCGTGACGTCTCGGGCACGCCCTCCCAGATCGCGGCCACATCACGGCCAGTCAGAAGTGTGACGCGGGCTTCAAGCCGCAATTGCAGATGGGCCGAGGTATCCCAGACATGCAGCGCCGCAAAAGGAATCGCGCGCAAATCCGTGACTTTGGCCGATCGCAAATCGGTGTGAATATCCAGCGTGCCCGCTGTTTTGTCGGCCGCGCGCAGCACGACCGTTCTGACCTGCGGCCTGCCGTCCGGGCTGACAGTCGCCAACGTCGGATGCCGGGCCGGGGCGTGCCGGTCGTGGACACCGCGCGTGAGGCGCAGCCAGGCCTCGGCATGCAACAGTGCCAGATCACTGGCCCAGGGGTGGGGATCGGATTTCACTTGTAAACCTCGCGGCGGTCGGCAAAAGCGCGCACCCGTCTGCACCAGGCGCGGTAGCTGCCGGATTTCAGATTTTTCCGCATCAGCGCCTTTACCTCGTCCGGACCAAAGCCGTGCAAGGCGCGGATCTGGTCAAAACTGGTATCATCACTCAGCGCCATCTCGATGATTTCGCCAAGGGTCGCTGGATCAGAAAGATTGCTTGTCATCTGCCGCAAGGTGACGTTTCCGCGCCACAAGTCAAGTTTCCGGCGCTGCACTGACCCGGGGCCGTTTCAGTTTCACCGTTGGATTTCGCGGCCAGAAAGCCATATCTCAGACATGGCCAAAGGTCGTATTCGTCCTTGAGGTCGATGCCATGCGAGCGGACCTTTCCCCGAAAGACACGATGCAGCCCAGTTTCGATTTTCCGCCCCCGACGCGCCTTGAACCTGTCGCGCAGTATCTGCACCTGACGCGCACGGTCATGCCCACACTGGCGCAGACCAGCAAACGCCACTGGCCGGTGCGCAACGACCACTGCTTTCAGCGGATCGTGCTGGACACCATCTGCGGCGGGGTGTGGTACGACCACATCGCGCGCCCGGCCTACAAGCACCTAAGCCCGGCGCAGGCGACGCTTGCCGTGCAGCTTTGCGAGCAGATCATTGCGGATGCGGCGGACCTGAGAGTACTGAACCAGCAGTCGCTTGCATGGCGCGGCAAAAGTAAAATCTGATAATCGCCAAACGCAACCACCGTCCCTAACCCGCGACGAACAGCGGGAAACTTACCCCCAGCGCCCACGCCAGAATGATCCCCAGCCCTAGCCCCGCAGCCCCCGCACCACTGACACGCGCCACCCAGCGGCCCAGTGGCCCCAGCACAAGGAAAAACAGCACGATCACGGGCAGGATGATCAGCACGATCAACAACCGGTCCAGATCCATCAAGGCGGCCACCGTCAGCGATGCCAGGAACAGCAGCCGCCCCACCAGCCGCCGCCAGCCGCCCACTGCCACCATGCTGTCGGCCAGCATGAACGGAACTGTCCCCAAGGCGAGCGCGGCAATGATCCCCACCCGCTCAAGCGTCGGCACAAACGACGCGGCATACCGGTCGATGGCGAACCCGAACACCGCCAGCCCCCAGACCACAAGCGCCAGCGCCGCGACCCAGACCATGCGGGGCAGCGGCCAGACCCGCAGGATCGCCAGTTGCACAGCACCATAAAGCGCCAGGTGAATCATCAGGTAGTCTGCCACCAGCACCGGCAGAAACGGCCGATAGACCAGCACCGCGACCACAGGCACCACCACCGCAGGCAGCAAAGCGGCCGCCCAGAACCGCCGCACCGGCACGACCGGGCGGGCCGGGCCCATTGGCAACAGCCCCGCCAAAGGCCGGAACAGCACCACGATCCCTGCCAGCAGCAGCAAGATCCACAGCCCTGGCTTGACCACTGGCCCGGCACTGTCCCGCCCGAAGGTCGCATCCAGCCAGTCACGCGCCTCGCGCAGGCCGGTTCCGCTATACAGCACGCCCACATGCTCCACCCCCGGGGCAACCACCACGCGGCGCGTCACATCCCCAGCCGTCACGGTTGCCCCCTCGACCGCCGCGGGATCGACCAGCCGCGCCATCTGCAGGGCTGCCGTCCGCAACATCCCCTCCCACTGGCCCGAGATCACCAACAGTTGGGTAGGCTGGTCAGCCGTCACCGCCTTTGAGAACATCGAGATGCCCACCACCGCACCCACCGCGCCATCGGCAATCGCTGCGCGCGCGATGATATCTGTCGCCATCGAGTGCCCTAAAAGCGCCACGCCCGGCCCCACGCCGGGCAAGTCCCGCCCTGCGGCCAGCACCTGCAGCGTCTGATCCACCAGCCGCTGCGTGGTGCCTTCGATGGCGTCCACATCCCCCGACATCGGAACCGGGTTGCGGCCGTGACCTTCGAAATCAAAGGCCAGAACCGCATAGCCCGACTGCGCGAGCGTCAAGGAATAGGCCTGCATCAACTGCCGCGATCCGGCGAAGCCATGTGCCACCACCACCAAGGGCCCCGCGGACCCAGGCTGCTGGTATAGCGTCGCAGGCGTCGTTCCCACCGCCAGATCGGTGATCAGCAGCCCAGCCCGTCCCCGCTCCAGCATGAAGGCCGACAGGACGATGATCCCAAGCGCCAGCACGCCGATCACAAAGTTGCCCCAACGCGTCACGATGCACCTCCTGCTCTACCCGGTCTCGACCTAGCCCGCAGGCCGCGCCACGACAAGGCGCGCTTCAGACCGACCAGTGGTCGCAAGCGCATAGCGCGGCTTACGCCTTTGCCCGTTCTCAGACGCCATGACCTAAATGATCCGCAGGGATGCAAGTCTGTTAGCGAGAGACCCTAGAGATCATCACGCGAAGGACTGTTGCGCTGAGGGAGGTCGCAACAGCGAAAACGATGCAATCGACCGGGCGGCAGGGCACCCCAATTTCATTTTTCAGCGCCTGCAGGAGGATCAACCGGCGATCGGTTGGCGACATGCAGCACAGGCAGCCCGCCAAGGTCAGCCAGACCGGCGCAGCCCAGATGACCAAGGGCCCCTTCCCCGTGCCACCACATGATGACACCAGCCATACCTGGCACCATAATGACACTGTGCTGACCGACGATCAAATGCGCGGCGGTCAGGCCATTCTGGACGACATGGGGGTTAGGCTCGCGTCGCGCATGCCGGGATTCGGAGCTATGCTGGAGGAAGCAGAA
This sequence comes from Pseudotabrizicola sediminis, assembly GCF_004745575.1. Lineage (GTDB taxonomy): Bacteria > Pseudomonadota > Alphaproteobacteria > Rhodobacterales > Rhodobacteraceae > Pseudotabrizicola > Pseudotabrizicola sediminis. Next base: position 196,266 of record NZ_RPEM01000009.1, read on the forward strand.
TTCGGGGCGATCCCCGACCACATCAAATGGGGACGGCCTGAACCCATTCGCTGGGCTCAGGCCGACCGGTAACGAACGGTTTCTGGCGATTGGAAATCGATCCCGCTCAGTTGCCCAATTCGGTAAAAACGCGGATCAGTTGCAGGATCTTGTAGCTTTCGGGGTCGATCACCACGATGCGGTCGTCGACAACCGCGTAGCGTTGGCCGTAAGGCAACGCAGGCAGGTCATAGAGTGCAAAGTCATCCAGATAGACCAGATCGGTGCTTTGAACCACATCCCCGGTCCGGTCGCGGTTCAACCACTGATCGGTGGTGACGCCCTTCTTGGCCTGCCCCGGTGGCACGCATGGCGGGTCTTTCTTGGCCAGTCCCGGAGGGCATGCCTTGGCGTCTGCGAAAGCCGCGCTTGCGGTCATCACGGGCGCAAAGGCCATCAGGGCAACGGCAAGCAGGCTGGGAGCGAGTTTCATAATCATGGTCCTGTTTCAGGCTTCACCACCACAACGTCCTGGCTGTGACTTGGTTCCGTTGGGCTGGAAACAAGGCCATTGGCCAGATCGCACTTCGTTCGGGATCATGCCTTTCGGAGCAGCCCGAAGTGGAACCGCTGCACACTTCCCCCGGGTGTCGTGTGATCGTGGATTAGCGACTGGACCAAGGTGTAACGCGCACCCAACCGCTCAGACAGAAGCGCGGCATCGTAGCGGGCCACCGGCAGGCCGCTGCACTTGTCTGGCCCGTCCAGCGCGAATGTGCCGATGATTGCATGGCCACCGGGTAGCAAAGCGAAATCCATCACCCGCAGATAGGCATCCTGATCGGCGGCGTCGGTCAGAAAATGAAACGCGGCCCGGTCATGCCAGAGGTCAAAGCGCCGCGAGGGGCGCCAGTCCAGCACATTCGCCACCACCCACTCAGCCGGTGCCGCTGCGGGCAGACGCGCACGGGCCCTTGCAAGCGCCGTTTCCGACAGATCGAGCACGGTGATCCGGTGGAACCCCTGTTCCAACAGGCAATCCACCAGACGTGAGGCCCCTGCCCCGACATCGACAATCGCGGCATCCGGTCCGCTGTTCGTCGCAGAGATCAGGTCGAGCGAGACCTGCGGGCGCTCCTCGAACCAACTTGTCTCGATATCTTCCTTGCTGCGATAGACGCCTTCCCAGCGGTTCAATTCCATGCGGCCCCTCCTTCACAGATCTACGCGCCGCAACCGCAGCGCGTTGGTGATCACCGAAACCGATGACAGGCTCATCGCCGCTGCTGCGATCATCGGTGACAGCAACATCCCTGTGACCGGGTAAAGCAAACCCGCCGCGATTGGCACGCCAAGCGC